>NZ_CAMDRE010000002.1:0-1200000 GCF_945906775.1 Citrobacter sp. Marseille-Q6884 | reverse complement strand
CGTTTGATCGTGAAGAGATCCCACTGCAACCCGCAGGCTGGCAGCCAGAAGAAGATGAAAACCAACTCGATGAGTTGCGACTGAACGTTGTCGAAGTGAAGTAACCGGATAAGCGGAGTGCCATCGGGCACTCCGGTCAGATATTTATTTCAGCAAACGAACACGGCAGGTTTTGCCTTTAATCTTGCCGTTTTGCAGTTGCTTCCACGCTTTGTGCGCGACAGACTGGCGAACAGCAACATAGACATGCGCCGGGTGAACGGCAATTTTGCCAATATCGGCCCCATCCAGACCTATATCACCGGTTAACGCCCCCAGAACATCTCCTGGACGCATTTTGGCTTTTTTGCCGCCATCAATGCACAGTGTCGCCATCTCGGCCTCAAGCGGCACGATTGCACTGTTGCCTGGCGCAGGCAGCCAGTTCAGCTTCAGCTGCAACATTTCAGAAAGAATATTAGCACGTTGCGCCTCTTCCGGGGCGCAGAAGCTGATAGCCAGCCCGCTGTTACCGGCACGCGCCGTACGTCCGATACGGTGTACATGGACTTCCGGGTCCCACGCCAGCTCATAGTTAACCACCAGCTCGAGGGACTTAATATCAAGGCCACGAGCGGCAACATCCGTTGCAACCAGTACACGAGCGCTACCGTTAGCGAAACGCACCAGCGTCTGGTCACGATCGCGCTGTTCAAGATCGCCATGCAAAGAGAGTGCGCTTTGCCCCGCCGCATTCAGCGCATCGCAAACAGACTGACAATCTTTTTTGGTATTACAGAAAACAACGCAAGATGCAGGTTGATGCTGGCTGAGTAACTTTTGCAGCAGCGCAATTTTGCCCTGCGTGGAGGTTTCAAAAAACTGCTGCTCAATCGCCGGAAGCGCATCAACCGTGTCGATCTCGATTGTTAACGGATTTTGTTGTACCCGGCCACTGATCGCGGCAATCGCTTCTGGCCAGGTCGCTGAAAACAGCAACGTCTGACGTGACGCAGGTGCAAAACGGATCACCTCATCAATCGCATCACTAAAGCCCATATCCAGCATACGATCGGCTTCATCCATCACCAGCGTATTCAGGGCATCCAGCGATACGGTGCCTTTTTGCAGATGGTCAAGTAAGCGGCCCGGCGTAGCGACGATGATGTGCGGCGCATGCTGAAGAGAATCCCGCTGCGCGCCGAACGGCTGCCCACCGCACAACGTTAAGATCTTGGTATTTGGCAGAAACCGCGCTAAGCGACGCAGTTCACCCGCGACCTGATCAGCGAGCTCGCGTGTCGGGCACAGTACCAGTGACTGCGTCTGAAACAGCGCGGCATCAATGTGCTGTAAAAGTCCAAGACCAAACGCGGCCGTTTTACCACTGCCGGTTTTTGCCTGCACGCGAACGTCCTTCCCGGCCAGAATAGCCGGTAGCGCGGCGGCCTGGACAGGCGTCATTTCAAGATAACCCAGCTCATTCAGATTCTCGAGTTGGGCGGCAGGTAAAACATTCAGGGTTGAAAAAGCGGTCACAATTTAATCTCGCGGTAGAAACTCATATTCAGCAGGCGCGTATCCTCGCAGATCTCCGCTCACGATGCGACAATTTAATCGGTTCTTCATCTGGCGGCGGGTCTGGCATCGGTTGCGGACGAGGAATCGGATCGGGAACGGGAACCGGGTCGGTTGGTATTGAATCAGAGTGCAGCGCTAGCAGCTGCAACAGCGCGATAAGACAGGTCATATACCCTCCAGTCATTCAGGTTGACCCTTTTAGGGTAGACGCTGATTTTCTGCAGGCAAAAAAAAGCCGACTAATCTAAGTCGGCGTCGTACGAATCAATTGTGCTATGCAGTAATTCAAAAAAGGAAGTAAGACAATATGGAGCGCAACGCCCATCGCTTGACGTTGCATTCACCTGCGAGAGAGATATTGCCCCGAATAGGTAGTTGGTTTATTGACTTCGCTCAAAATATTGGGCGTTTTCACGCATGAAAGTCCCTAAAAAATGTTGTTGTTACAACCATTTACTACGATGCAACCATAAAGTAACACCACCAATCAGGACAACTAACAGAATACAAAACAGCGAGAAACCAAACTGCCACCCGCCACCGGGAATGCCGCCGAGGTTAACGCCGAATAATCCGGTTAAAAATGTGCTGGGCAGGAAGACCATTGCCATCAATGACATGGTATAAGTTCTGCGTGCCAGAGATTCCTGCATCACCTGTGCAATTTCGTCCGCCATAATCCCGGTCCGGGCAATACAGGCGTCTATCTCATCCAGGCCCCGGCCCAGTCTGTCGGCAATATCCTGCATCCGACGTCGATGGTCGTCGGTCATCCACGACAACCGCTCACTCGCCAGACGCGAGTAGACATCGCGCTGAGGCGCCATATAGCGACGCATGACAATCAATTGCTTGCGCAGCAATGCCAGAAACCCGCGCGGTGGGATCTGCTGATCGAGTAGGTTATCTTCCAAATCGATAATTTTGTCGTGCAGTTGCTCGATAAACTCGCTGGCATGATCGGTCAACGCATCGCACACATCCACCAGCCAACTGCCGCAGTCAGACGGCCCCGTCCCTTCCTGCAGATCGCTGACCACATCATCCAGCGCGAGCACTTTGCGCTGTCGCGTTGAGACAATCAGACGTTCATCCATGTATAAACGCATCGCGACCAGTTGATCAGGACGTTCATCGGTGCTGCCATTAATGCAGCGCAACGTGATCAACGTCCCTTCCCCTAACCGACTGACGCGTGGACGTGTGCTTTCACCCGCCAGCGCATCCCGCACATTGTTGGGCAGTAAAGGTGTTGTCGCCAGCCATTGCGCACTATCAGGGTGTGTATAATTAAGATGCAGCCAACAAGGATGCTGACTGTCGATAACATCATTGTTATCGAGCGGTTTTACTCCACCGTGACCATCCAGCACCCAGGCAAACACGGCATCCGGCACATTAACTTCCGATCCCTTAATGGCTTCCACATCGCCTCCACGTACACTCAGCTTTATCGTTAGTCTAGCCTTCAGTATATGTTAAGCAATATCTCATTGTCCCATACTGCTGAAATGATTCAGAAAAGTGTTTGCGTAGGCGAAACGCCGACGATCTCGGCGTTTCAGACACCAGGATTAGAAAGAATGGCCGTATTTATCGCGGGCTGATATACCTGAACTTACACGCGCTCTCCCAAACAATTCATTCGACGAGGTATTACTTAAGCGAAATTTATGTGTTCGGGACTGGAGATCGTTCACCTGACTTTTCAGAACGCCCGACGAGTCGGAGAGTTCATCAACCATGACAGCATTACTTTGGGTCACGTTTTCCAGTTCAGCCAGCGCCTGAGTAATCCGGGTGATCCCTTTTTCCTGCTCCTGCGTTGTGCTGCGTATTTCTCCCATTAACTGATTTAATTGCCCGGCGCCATCCACAATATCCTGCATATTTTTTTCTGCTTCACGCACAATACCCGCCCCTTGTTGGACATTGTGGTGGGTTTCATCAATCAGTCGTTTAATGTTCTTTGCCGCCTCAGCGCTGCGATGCGCAAGTATTCTCACTTCACCCGCCACCACAGAAAAACCTTTACCGTGCTCGCCTGCCCTTGCCGCCTCCACTGCGGCATTCAATGCCAGAATATTTGTCTGGAATGCAATGCCGTCTATCAGCGTAATGATTTCTGTCATCTGCTCCGCGCATTCGGTGATCGAGCGCATATTTGCCGCGACCTTTATCATTAGTTCACCGCCCTGACGAGCAGACTGCGATGCAATATTGGCCTGAGTGCTGGCCATTTGCGTGTTATCGGCGTTATTACGTGTGCTGACCGCAATTTCTTCCATGTTAGCGGCTGTCTGCGTCAATGCGCCTGACTGCTGTTCTGTTTTAACGGAAAGCTCGGCGCTACGCTCCGCCAGCTGTTCGGAGAGCGCCATCGCCGTCTGCGAAGACGTTCTTATCTCATTGACCAGTGCTGAAATATTATTGGATAAGCTATTAATACCCGGAATGAGCCGCCCCGCACAGTTATTTCCAAATTCTGGAATACTTATCGCCAGATTTCCTGATGTGACCTCTTCAATACTCTTTTTTACGGTGTTAATCGGCACCACCAGATATTTGGTCATGTACCACCATAAACACAAAATAGAAATAACACTTACAACATCTGCGTAAATAATAACATCAAGGCCGGCAGACAACATGACTTCAACCACATTAATAACAAAGAGAGTAAACACCAAAAATAAAATAATAAATGTCCTGACGCTAATGTTATTTAACATATTATCCAGCTCACCAAGGAAGAATGCGGGGTATTTATTTTTATAGCACTTGCGAAGCAGAATGCCATGAGGCCAAAACAAAATCCGAACATTCAATGAGAGCATGCGACCTTTTCACTTAAAGCACACCTTCAAACGCTAAATTTACACTAATGCAGAATTATATTCTGACAGGCACAAGAAACAGGGGGAAAGCCAACGTATTGTCACGCAGAGTCTGCCATACGCACTTACCAATCAGTAAATATAATTAATACATACATAAGCAAATATTCGCTATTCACAGTGTGAGACCTGCCGTTCTAATACTGCAGAGAAAAAAATAAGAACGTTCCAGGTTTTACCAGGTTAACTGGACAAAACCTGCTAAATTTATCATCACGGCTTTTTTTCAGTGGGTAGTAAGATGCTGGATGTTTCGTGGGACCCTGTATTGATTGGGATTTCCTTTGTTGTTGCTTTCATCGCCTCTTTTATTGCTCTCGATAGTGCGGGTAAAGTGGCGATCTCCAGCAGACGAGAATCGACCTTTTGGCGGCTATCGGGTGGCGCGACGCTGGGGATGGGAATATGGTCGATGCACTTTATCGGTATGTTGGCCATGAAAATGAGCATGCCGATAAATTATCATTTCCCACTCACCGCATTTTCTTTTTTTATCGCCCTGGTGAGTGCAACACTGGCCATCAGTATCGCTATCGCCGGTAAAACGTTATCAAACAAACGACTTATCGTCGCGACCGGACTCTTGAGCACCGGCGTGGTGGCGATGCACTACGTTGGCATGGCGGCCATTATTGAACATGCGGCTATCACCTGGGATTTCTCCCTCATTCTCCTTTCAGTGATCATTGCCGTCGGCGCGTCTGGCGTCGGCTTGTGGCTGGCCTTTCATTTGCGCCAAAACACCCGACGCGTATTAATTAATCGCCTTATTGCCGCATTCATTATGGCGCTGGCAATCGCCTCAATGCATTACACCGGAATGGGGGCGGCAACCTTTACGCACGTAGGCCACACGCATCATGAGGGAATAAGTGCGCTGGAACTCTCCATCTGGGTTTCCGCCATAACTCTGGTTATTCTGGGGATCATGTTGGTGATTTCGATGGTTGATTCTCAACTGCGAACATCCCGACTGGCTGATAATTTGCACCAGTTGAACAGTCAGCTTGAGCATCAGGCTCACTTTGATTCATTGACCGGCCTAGCTAACCGCGCACAGATTGATGCCTGCTTACAGGCCTGTCTGCAGCATTCCAAACTTCATCAACGCCACTTTGCACTGGTATTTATCGATCTGGATCGCTTCAAAGTCGTCAATGATACCTGGGGCCATCACATTGGCGATCAACTGCTCATCGCCAGTACACAGCGGATCTATACCTGCCTTGATGACACAATGACGCTCGCCAGGCTCGGCGGTGATGAATTTATTCTTCTGATCCCGGACTGTAACAGCGAAGCTATCTCCCCACTGCTGACGCGTATCGCCAATGTTATCAAAGAACCCTTTACGTTATTTGAACGCACGATTCGGGTCTCGTTGAGCGCAGGAAGCAGTATTTACCCCGAACACGGTACCACGCTGCATGAACTCAAAGTGAAGGCCGATATGGCGATGTACCATGTGAAACAGGCCGGCAGGAACGGTTGGGCCGTTTATACACCTGAAATGGAAGCCATTGCGGATACGCCACCAACGTTCCTACAGGAACTGTCGCAAGCGCTTGAGCGCAATCAATTTGAATTGTGGTACCAGCCCAAATATACCGCCGGGGAGCACACACTGACCGGTTTTGAAGCGCTGTTACGCTGGCATCACCCCGAACGCGGAATACTGCTACCCGCTGAGTTTCTGCCGGCGCTGGAAGAAACGGGGCTTATTATCCCGGTTGGTACCTGGGCACTTCAACAGGCGTGTTGTCAGTTGAATCAATGGAAATTGCAGGGGCATACAGAATGGACGCTGGCGATTAATCTTTCCCCTACGCAGTTTGAACAGCATGATATCGTCGACATTGTCAGCAACGCCCTGACGCTGTATCAACTTTCACCGACACAATTAACGCTGGAACTGACTGAAAGCACGGCGTTAAAAAATTTAAAACGCAGCGCAGAAGTATTGAATGCGTTTTCGGCGCTGGGGATCACCATTTCTATTGATGATTTCGGCACCGGTTATTCAAATATATTGATGTTGAAATCGCTTCCGGCACGCGAATTAAAAATTGACAGAATATTTGTTAAAGATATTAGCGAGAACAGCAAAAACACAAAAATTGTGTCTACTATTATCGACATAGCCCACGCGATGAATATGTGTGTGGTTGCTGAAGGAATAGAGACCCAGGAGCAAGAAACCCTGCTGACTCAAATGGGGTGCGGCGTACTACAAGGTTTCCTTTTTGCGAGACCACTACCTGCACACAGAATTCATGAGTTGATACCAATAGAAAATACCGTTAAAGCAAAACCAATCGTGCAACCCTTGTCTCACCGGCACTCAATAACATTGTGAGACTGAATAATTAAAAATTATTCGCCAATCACTGGCACACAGCATATGAAGATAACGGGATTATCGATGAGCATAAACGAACTGCATTCGCTGGATTTATTAACCATTCCGGTTTGGATCGTTTCGCCCTATACCGAAGAACTCATTTTCGCCAATACCGTTGCGCAGGAAGTCATGCAGGATCTGGGTTTTCCCCACCTCAGAAAGGGGAAATTCTCAACCCATGCCCAAAATGATTTGCCTATGTATCTCAGCGATTTGCGAAACCACCATGATATTGTGGAGATTCTCACGGTTTACAGAAAGAGTGAGGAAATCGCGCTGGCCTGCCGGTTGTCTATAAAGTCTCTCCCCGACATAGGGGAGATAATCGTTTTCGAAGGCATTGAAACCCCAGGCGCACAGGGGCTAAAAGCGAGTCGTTCAGCCACCTATCAGCGTAAAAAACAGGGATTCTACGCCCGTTTTTTCCTGACAAACTCAGCGCCTATGTTGCTTATCGATCCGTCGCGTGATGGGCTGATCGTCGATGCAAACCTGAGCGCCCTTACCTTCTATGGTTACAGCCATGACGTCATGTGCCAAAAGCACACCTGGGAAATAAACACCCTTGGCCGTCAGATATTACCGGTGATGCACAAAATCGCGCATCTGCCAGGCGGCCATAAGCCCTTACATTTTGTCCACAAACTTGCCGATGGCACTACCCGCCACGTACAAACGTATGCCGGTCCGCTCGAGATTTACGGTAATAAACTGATGTTGTGCATTATTCACGATATTACCGAACAAAAGCGTCTTGAGCAGGAACTGGAACGGGCGGCCTTGCATGATGTCCTCACCGGACTGCTGAACCGCCGACATTTTTATCAGATTACCGAGCCGGAACAGACGCACATGCTGTCGTTGACGCAGGATTACTGTTTACTGCTGATCGACACCGATCGTTTTAAAAGCATCAACGATCTCTTCGGACATTTAAAAGGTGATGAGGTGCTGTGTGCGCTGGCGCGGACGCTGGAATCCTGCGCGCGAAAAGACGATCTGGTTTTTCGCTGGGGAGGCGAAGAATTTGTGCTGCTATTGCCACGAACCTCACTGGATGTCGCCCTGAGCCTGGCAGAAGCGATCCGCGCGACGGTAGCGAGGGTAACAATCCCAGGTCTTCCCCGCTTTACCGTGAGCATCGGCGTGGCGCGTCACGCACCGAATGAAAGCATTGATGAGTTATTCAAACGCG
This sequence comes from Citrobacter sp. Marseille-Q6884, assembly GCF_945906775.1. Lineage (NCBI taxonomy): Bacteria > Pseudomonadati > Pseudomonadota > Gammaproteobacteria > Enterobacterales > Enterobacteriaceae > Citrobacter > Citrobacter sp. Marseille-Q6884. Next base: position 1,191,947 of record NZ_CAMDRE010000002.1, on the reverse strand, counting down.
TGGACGAAGCGTTGTACAAAGCGAAAAATGAAGGCAGAAACCGCGTACTGGCAGCCTGAGTAGCCCATTAGCGGCTACGCTTCGCATGGCGTTCCCAGTTATCTTGTTTTGCCAGTGCCGTTTTACGAAGCGCCACATAACATGCCCCGCTGCCGCCATGGTGCGGCAGCGCCGTACAATATGCCTGTACGTCATCGAGTTCTGTCAGCCAACGCGCCACATAGCTGCGTACAATGTTGGCATGGGAATGATCATCGCGTCCCTTACCGTGGATCACCAATACATTACGTAAATTATCCTCCTGCGCCTGGAGGATAAAGCTAAACAGCATCTGGCGGCAGGTTTCAACGGGCTGGCGCAAAAGATTGAGGCTTGCCTGCTGGGGATATTTTCCGCTACGTAATTTGTCGATAACGCCATGCTGCAAGCCGTCGCGGCGAAACGCTAACGGTACACTCAACGGCACGATATCAAGAAATCCCGTCGAAAGAGGATTATCCAGCTGCAGCGTATCGATCCGCGTCGGCGCGCGAAGGTTACGCACAGGCTGCCAGTGAACATTGGCGGCCCCCTTCAGAGGTTCAACATCTCCCATTGCGTCAAGAAATAGCGATGCGTCATCAGGGCTCATGTTTCATCCTCCAGCATTTTTACGACGACCATTATCATAACCGCGCACTATTATACCGACAACGGTTTACGGTAATTTCCAATAACTCGCAGGATATCAGGTGGATCTTAGGGGGTATAGCTGTGCATATCCGTGGCGTGATATTGTGTCAATTCGCTGATTAGCCCGGGTATTACCCCGCCAGTAATGAGAGAAACGGATGCTGAATTTACTTGAAGACACGATTGCAACACCACTGGGGCCGCTTTGGGTTATTTGCGATGAGCAATTTCGCCTGCGTGCCGTCGAATGGGACCAGCACCGCGATCGCATGGAGCAACTGCTGGATATCCATTACCGTGCTGAGGGGTTTCAGCGAACCACCGCCAAAAACCCCGGCGGGCTGAGTGATAAACTGTCTGAATATTTCGCGGGAAATCTCAGCATTATTGATTCACTTGAAACGGCAACAGCAGGAACGCCTTTCCAGCGTGAAGTTTGGCAAGCGCTACGCACCATCCCCTGCGGACAGGTTATGCATTATGGTCAACTGGCGGAACAGTTGGGACGCCCAGGCGCAGCCAGAGCTGTCGGAGCCGCAAATGGCGCTAACCCGGTCAGCATCGTGGTGCCGTGTCATCGAGTCATAGGACGCAACGGCACGATGACAGGATATGCCGGAGGCGTGCAGCGAAAAGAGTGGTTATTACGCCACGAAGGCTATTTGCTACTCTAGTCTCCAGGCAATTAATGCCTTATTCATCACACTTTCATATAAAACAACCGCAGATAAACTGTGGTTAATCAAACAGATACAAACATTCAACCGGCTTATGCCTGAATTATTCTCTATTGGGAGTCGCTCAGGCTTACGTGCTCACCAAAAAGATGTTAAAATTGACAAATATCAATTACGGCTTGAGCAGACCTATGATCCCGGAAAAGCGAATTATACGGCGCATTCAGTCTGGCGGTTGTGCTATCCATTGCCAGGATTGCAGCATCAGCCAGCTTTGCATCCCGTTCACACTTAACGAGCATGAGCTTGACCAGCTCGACAATATCATCGAGCGCAAAAAGCCTATCCAAAAAGGGCAGACGCTCTTTAAAGCAGGTGATGAGCTTAAATCACTCTATGCTATCCGCTCCGGAACGATTAAAAGCTATACCATTACCGAGCAAGGCGATGAGCAAATCACCGGTTTTCATCTGGCAGGTGATTTAGTGGGTTTTGATGCCATCGGCAGCGGCCATCATCCAAGCTTTGCCCAGGCGCTTGAAACCTCAATGGTATGTGAAATCCCGTTCGAAACGCTGGATGACCTGTCTGGTAAGATGCCTAACCTGCGTCAGCAGATGATGCGTCTGATGAGCGGTGAGATCAAAGGCGATCAGGATATGATCCTGTTACTGTCAAAGAAAAATGCAGAAGAGCGTTTAGCCGCCTTTATCTACAATCTGTCCCGTCGCTTCGCACAACGTGGTTTCTCACCACGCGAATTCCGTCTGACGATGACCCGTGGTGATATCGGTAACTACCTCGGCCTGACGGTCGAAACCATTAGCCGCCTGCTGGGTCGATTCCAGAAAAGTGGCATGCTGGCAGTGAAAGGCAAATATATCACTATCGAGAATAGCGACGCGCTGGCGGTTCTTGCCGGTCACACACGCAACGTTGCGTAATCTTTCTGCAAGCATCTCAGTTATCCTTCTGTCAAATCGCTAAATTTTCCCAATTTATTGATCTGGCAGAAGGTTTTCTCCTGTTTCAATGATTTACCTATACATTTATTGAATCAGCTAACTACGAAATATTCATTTCTTTTTGATAGCGTTTAATCACTGCTGTACTTTTTTGTGGGTCAGTCATATTCATCGGATCAAGCAAATAAGCTGCCTGCTCTGGCGTTAGCAGCTTTTCCGCTAACACGACCTGCTTTACACTGATCTGCTGCTGAAATGCTGTTTTGGCAATTCTGGATCCAACCTCATAGCCAAATAGTGTTGCGATGATGGTCGCAAGCGCCGTACTTTCCTCTGCATAACGAGCGCTCACCTCTTCGTTGATCGCGATATCCTTCAGGCATTTATCAATAAATAGCGGTATCCCGTTACTTAATAACGAGCACGATTCAAAGAGCGCTTTCAACAACACCGGTTCCCACACGTTCAGATCAAGTTCACCGCCCTCAACCGCCATCGTCACAGTGAGGTCATTGCCAATCACCTGATACGCAATTTGATTTATCAGTTCAGGCATCACTGGATTAATTTTCCCGGGCATAATTGAAGAACCTGGTTGAACAGCAGGAACAATAATTTCATTAAAGCCTGCTCTTGGTCCTGAACCCTGAATACGAAAATCGGTAGCCATTTTTGATAGAAATGCAGCGATTTTTTTAAGCTGAGAGGAAAATTCAATATAAAAATCACCATGCTGGAGACCGTCAAAGAAATCCGATTCTGGTGTATATTTATCCCCAGTAATACTTTCCAGCCACTGATAAACTGCCGGGATATATCCTTCGTGAGTGGACAAACCGGTACCTATTGCTGTCGCGCCCAGCGGTAAAAACAATGCTTCTTCGCTTACTTCCACCATTTTTGCTCTAAGTCTGCTGACCTGCGTACAATAAGCGCCAAATTGCTGGCCAAATGTCATCGGCACGGCATCTTGTAAGCAGGTTCTCCCCAACTTCACCTTGTCAGCAAACAGGCAACTTTTTTCTGATAGCACTGCTTCAAGTTTTTCTAATTGAACCAACAGTTGATTGATATTCATGCGGCTGGTCATTTTCATCGCCGCAGGGATGACGTCATTCGTAGATTGTCCCATATTAACGTGGGTATTCGGGTGAATCTCATCATATCCGCGTTTACCAGTGATTAGCTCATTAGCACGGTTAGCGACCACTTCATTCATGTTCATATTGGTTGAAGTACCGCCTCCTCCCTGAAAAACATCAATAGGGAAATGGGCATCATAATCGCCGGCCATTACCTCCTTCAATGCTGTAACAATGACCGACGCCTTATGGTGATCGAGCGCACCAATTTGTCTGTTCGCTTGTGCTGCCGCTTGCTTGATGGCGGCGATAGACCATAAAAAGTGAGGGATTTCTCCTGCTGTTTTGCCCGACACGGAGAAATTCAGCACCGCACGTTGTGTTTGAATACCGTAGTAAGCTTCTTCTGGCACCATTAAAGTTCCTAATAAGTCCTTCTCTTCACGCATAACTGTTTCTCTTGTGTATTAAGGTTACCTATACATTAATTTGCCGTTATGACAGATAGTTTGAAGTAGCTCAAAGAAAAAACACCATTTAAAAGTTAGATAGATACTATTAAAAACAGTAATACTCAGGGGTGTAAATGAACGATATTAACTTCGATTTTAAGCAATTACAGGCATTTCTGGCCGTAATAGACACGGGCTCATTTACAGCTGCAGCCAGGAAGCTCAACGTAACTCAGTCATCAATTTCGCAGCAGGTTGCAAACCTGGAACTCGGATTAAATACTGCTCTGATCAACCGTTCACAGCGACCAATCCAGATGACAATAGCCGGTCAAGCACTCTACCCGCTCGGGAAAAAAATGATTGATAGCGGTGTCTACCTGCAAGAACATATTAATGCGATCGGCGACGGGAATATTTCAAGTCTGAAAATCGGTTTTGTAGATTCAATTAGCAAAACAGTTGGCCTGGATATCCTTAAGCTCCTTCAACCACAGGTGAAACATATCTTTCAGATAACTGGCACAGCATCGGGATTATTCTCTGCGCTTAATAAGGGTGATATTAATCTGGCGGTAACGATGTTACATACTGAAATGCCGCCCAATGTTAGAATGTATCCGTTGATTGAGGAAGAATTTCTCTGTATTTGCCCCAAAGCATGGCCGGAAACAGAACTGGAAGAATTATGTAAGCAGCGGAACTACATTGCTTATACACAAAATACGCCAACGGGAATCCAAACGCTCAACTGGCTGAAATGGCAAAATTTATCTCCTGCCATTCAGTTTGAAATGGACAATGCTGATGAAATTTTAAAACTAGTAACCTGCGGTTACGGGTGGACGTTAACGACACCGCTGTTTATTACTACTATTCCTGCCTTTTCTGACTCGCTAAAGATCATTCAGATCAAAAAACGCAAAGAGCGTCGTAAAATTGTATTGTTGTGCAAGAATGATGAGCTTTCGGGTTTTTATAAAAATCTGGCGTTTGAGATTCGTTCGATACTGGAAATGAAACTGGATCAGCAGTTTTACAGTCAGCTGGATGTGTATGCTAATGCGCCAGCATAAATATGTATACGAGTATACCGATTCTCCAATACAGGAGGTATTGAATCTGTCATGATAAATCCATATTTTTACTCGTAGTAGACCAGACAGCATTTCAGTTTGACTGCGTTGGACTATGAGTTCAATCGATGGACGCAACACACTTCTTGAACCGCTCAGCGTGAGCCCCCTTTCCTTTTTCAGTCTTGTTTCTGTTTCTGTCGGATGGATAGTTTTATCTGTTAGCTGCCAAAAATCAGGCAATCTAACTTCTGCCGCCTCTTTGCGATTAATTCGACACCACCATTAACTGACCAAATAATATGCAGGTTATTGTTTCTATTTAGTCAGTTCACATTGTGTCTAAGAGATAGAGTATAAACATCAACATAGTGTTGATATTATCAATTTCACTTTAAGGTACATAATATGAATGCAGAAAACATGTCAAATATGCTTCACCTTGCAGCGCTCGATTCAACCTTTGTATCGGCGTCTATTTCCTATCCTGTTATGGAAGTCGCTCCCGTTATTAAAGTTACAACACAGTTTAAAGACCCTTCTGTAGTACTGAATGATGTTATTAACCAGTACCCGAATTATTCATATGAAAGTTTCTTTCAATTTTACTTTGGCCGAGCCACCGGTGGCCTGACAAAAGCTAAAATTCTGGAAACTGGAATGAACCAATCTTTTAGTCAGTATCAATTCGTGATGGTTCCATTGCTGAATGATACAAGAATTACTATTCCATCCGCATTTTATTATATCGATTGTCTTGTTGACACTTTTAGCCTCGACGCGACCACCGGAATTTGCACATTAGCAATGCAATACGTATTTATGCCTGCAGGCGAACCAACATTAAATGATACTATTGCGGCTGTGCAACTTTTCAGTTATGCACCTGTTCTCGATAGTATTCAGTTTAGTGATGCAGGCACAACCAACCCGGATATTTATTTAAGCAATGGAGGGGACCATATGGTTGACAATGCTTTAGCCAACGCCAGCTTGCCTTCTGACATTTACTTTATTCCTTTCTCTGATTTCGATGGGAATTCAAGAGAATACACCTCATCTGATCTGGTGTTATCTGGAGAATAATCAATAACAAAAGCAATGAAAGTTAACTTAGTTTCTCTAGTGCATAAATAAAAAATCACACTGCGGAATATTTCATTTCGCAGTGTATTGCCCTGTCACCCTCAGTAATTAACGCCTTATATTTTTGATTTCTGATTTACAATGAACGCAACATTGGGAACAGAACGTTATATTACGCCCCTGACATCTACATCATTTAACTTTCTGGGGATTGCTTTATTACCCACCCACGTAATAAAGAACTGACGTCTTTAAAATCACTGGGTTTAAAAGATACCGCTGTCGTGAACACAACGCTCAACTTCCAGAAGTGAGTTAGCACTCAATAGGCGCTCTAACATTGGATCATCACTGATCAACGTATTTAATGCCTCTAACAAAGGAATATGAGTCAGCGACGCCGTTGGCACAAGAATCACGATCATCTTTGGTGTAATGGTCATTTCAGGTAGTTCAAAATGAAGCGGATATTTAAGCTTCAGCAGCGATAATGCGCCTTCGGTCAAGCCAACGGGAGGCACGTCATGCAGCAGCAAGATATCCGGTGTTAGATATGTAGTGATACCCTGTTGCTCAATTTGCCTGACGATATTACGCACGTATTGCGCATCAATGATTTTTCTCTCCCTTAGCGGTTGCGCTGCTTTACGAATAAGTTGGGGCCACGGCAATTGACTGGATGTGAAGTTTACAAAGCATAGTCGCTGGTCAGTTTGTGAAGAAGAGAGCAATGTCGGGTTTTGCTTTTTTATGAACTGACTAATTATCTGGCGAAACTCATGATGAAGGGACGCCATTAAGTGTGGAGCCTGCCTACCCACGCAAACCACAAGAGACTCCACTAGCGCATTGATCTCAGTAGCATCAATATTACGCTCCAGCATCAACCGTAATTGCTGCTTCTCACTTTCACTCATCATATGCTGAGTCTGAATAAATCCTACCTTAGGAGGAATTGGGCAACTTAATGCTGTGGTACTGACCACCAGACGGATGTGCTGCCCCACACCTTGCTGTAACAACTGGCTGGCGGAGATGCGTTCAATATTCACAGGTAGTACTGTCAGATTTCGGATCTGATTTTCAAGAATCGACGTGGAAGAAAGCCCACCTTCAGTAACCAGCAAAATGTGTTGTTCTGCCGTCTCAGGTCTTCTGTCCATCCATGCAGCAAAACTAATGACGATATAGCTCAATTCGTCATCACAAAAAGCGATCTGATACTCCTGTTCAATCCTGACGATAATGCGTCTACAAAAACGGAAAAGCAGTGGGTAACGCTGGACTATCTCTTCCCTCAAAACATTTTCGCTGCGCATGTTGAATAAACAACGCTGGATCGCAGGTCCCAGATGCTGAAAAAGACAGGATTCGAGTTGCTCAGTATCCTGAAGATAGGTGCCGGACAAAGCCTGAAACTGCAGGATCAACTGTTTCACAGATGCCATCAGGTGAACATCTTCTCCGACTAAAACCTTATGTGGCGTTACTTTTTTACTGGTGGAAAGCAGAAGTGAATAGAATAAGGTATTGCCTGAGACTTCCTGCATCACCAGTCTCTGTGACAAGGCAGCATTCAGGCTGGCAGCGGCCTGGCAATCCGCCTGCGTTCGCAGGTAGCGGGTTTGTACTGGCGTAAATTGCGGAGTATGTCCTTTGTGAGTATCAAGAATACTGAACATAATAATGTAATGCAGTAAGCGCTTGTCTTTATCGGAGAAAACACAATCAATATGCTTCTCCACCCGCGACAATTCCTGTTCGATGCTTCTATGTACTTCATTCGCCTCCAGCCCAACTGCCTGAAAATAGTGAAACATCGTCTGCATAATTCGGTTTTCAGCCTGATGATCGGCATATTTCAATGTTCGCTGAAGCATATGTTGAACCACCAGACGTAAAGCCAAATCGCAACCGGCAATGTGGTATCCCTGCTTCTTATCAACCAATAAACTCAGCTGCTGCTGTTGGAGATAGCGTTTTACTATCCCGAGATCATCGAGAGTGGTATTACGACTGACGCTATTCAATTCGCTGAGGTGTTGCGTAAAGGCAGGTTTTATTCGACAGGCAAGATGAAGTAGAAGATTGTCGTGTCGCTCCTCAGCTCTTAGTTTGTAATGCCGGGTCTGGAGGCTGCTGAGTTTCGCTACAACTTTTGCTACATCCGCTTCGTTCAGCCTCACGCCATAATGCGCATCACAACGTAAAGGTGAGAAACCCTCTGCAGCGAGCCAGTCATCAATCCGCGTTCGTCGGTAATAAAAATTGCGCGGCAACAGGCCAATACGCTCGCATAGCGCTTTCAGGGGTATGCCAGGTTCTGTAGCAACCCTTTTCAGGATCTCAACGGCCAGGTGATCAAGCTGCATGCTTCCTCCTGAAAAAACTGGCACCTTGGGTGCCAGTCCTCACTATAAGCAGCCTACAGGAACGAAGGGAAAGGTAAATCCGTTTCCGCTTCAAAAATATCCGGGAAGCCGCGTGGATGCTGATAGACACGACGGTTTCGATCCTGCGGGTAGGTAAATTTTCCGCCGGGTTGCCAGATAAAAGGGACAAACTGGTATTGCAGACGGTGACGACGCATCTCAAACAACGTCAGAATTTCATTAGTGTCCGCCAGCATGTTACACCAGATATCATGGTGGAAAGGGATCATCACATCGGCACGCAGTGCTTCTCCCATTCGCAGGATATCGACAGAGGTCATTTTGTCCGTAATGCCGATAGGATTTTCACCGAATGAGCCCAGCGCGACATCAATATGATGCTGCTTACCATGTTGAGCGTACATGTTGGAATAGTGGGAATCACCAGAATGATAGATGTTGCCGCCTGGCGTTTTCAGCAGGTAATTCACCGAGCGCAGATCCATATCCGGGATAGCAGCGCCTTCGTCTGCCAGTGGTTTTGGTGGTTCGGTGATAAGGATAGTGCGGTCCGAAGACTCCAGTACCACTATCTCCATATCTTTAATGCTGATCGTGTCACCAGGCTTCACGACTCTACAACGCTCAGCCGGTACCCCCCACTGCATCCAGAGATCCGCACACGCCTGCGGGCCGATGAACGGAACATCAGGTGCGCAATTCTTCAGCACGGCGGCGGCAACATGAATATCGATATGGTCTGCGTGATAGTGCGTCGAGAGCACGGCATCAACATCTTTTATCGAGAATGGATCGAGCACAAATGGGGTACTACGCAAGTTTGGCTGTGCAACACGAGCGCCACTCATACGAGCCATCTGGTGGCTCGACTTCATATCAGGCAGGTTCTTTTTGCGCTTACCTGTACCACACCAGAAGTCGATGCAAATGTTAGCGTTACCCGGTGTTTTTACCCACATCCCCACGCAGCCCAACCACCACATCGTGACGGAGTTGGGCGCCACTGTCTCAGCGCTAATTTCATCATTCAGCCAGGTCCCCCACTCCGGGAACGTAGCCTTCGCCCAGGATTCGCGAGTAATTTCATTAAGTTGACTCATAGTGGTCTCCTTATATTTCATTAATACGGGCAATTCGCTGAAAAGCGATCGCCGCTTCCCGACAATCGGCTGCATTCAAAATTGCACCGCCCACAATAGCCACTGATGGGTTGAGTTGTTTTTTAATTACAGGGAGCGTGTTAAGGCTGATTCCACCCGCCAAAGAGACAGGCAGACCGGTTTCTTCACGGATATCAAGATATTCACGGAAGGCTTCTTCAGGATTGTCACCACAGTCTGAATTTTTGTGTACGCACAAATGCGTGGCGCCTAACGCTTTGAGCTCTTTGGCTCGCTGTACCGGATTTGGCACAGATTGCAGATCGAAAACCACTTCTGCATTGTTTTCTTTGGCAATGGCCAACACTTTTTTAACAGCCGTATCGCTGGAGACTGCCAACATTGAATAGCTTTCCGGTTTACACCTGACCATTAATGTGGCTTCACGCATTGGCCCATCGATAATTTTCATATCAATGAACAATGGTTTGTCTGGGCAAATGGCCCGAATATCTGTGGCAATCTGAATACCGCACAGCTTGAGCAGTGAGGTTCCTACTTCAATGATATCGACATACGGGCCCGCGGCGCGCACAACATCCAGTGCCTGATCGCGGTCGAGTAAATCGAGCGCCAGTTGAATTTTCATTACGACCTCCACAACAGTTACAGCACCAGGCCAAACGCGGTGCCAACAAACTTCAGCAGATACAACAGCGGTAGCCAGACGAGGGTGAAATCGATATTGGAGAACATCAGGCCAGTACCGAACAGAGAGCCCATCAGCGGGTAGAGCAAAATGATGCCCGCGTGCGCAAGAAGACTGGTGACAAAACCGGCTGCCAGAGCTCCCTTGTAACCACCGTATTTGTTACCAAACACTCCCATGGTGCAGCCGTCAAAGAACATGATGATCGGACTTGGAAACACAATAATTGGGCTATTAAAGGCAATCGTTGCTCCCATCACCACCAGCGCCCCGGCCACCGAAGCGATAAAACCCAGCATCGCGCCTGTCGGTGAGTAAGGGTACAGCGCGGGACAATCCAATGCGGGAACAGCGTTCGGTAGCAAACGATCCGATATGCCTTTAAACGCGGGGACAATCGAACCAATAAACATGCGTACACCGATAAGCAGGATCACGACTCCGGCAGTAAAGGTCAGTCCTTCCATGATCAGCCAAACGACCCAATGAGTTTTACCGCTCAGTTGACTAACTCCATCAGCGCCCACTGCCAGTCCAATGCCCAGGAAAATAAGCGGCATCAGAAACGAGAGCGAAATGGTGTTATCGCGGAAAATCGCCAGAAAACCAGGCAATTTCATCTCTTCTGCATCCTGGTCCGGATTTCCGCACACCTTCGCAATGCGGCTCGCCACCCACGCGCCGACCTGTTGGTGATGACCCAGTGTCAGATCATCGCCAACAAAGTGGTGTGCTAATGAGCGGGTAATCGCCGGAGTGATTGTCCAGTACAGCGCGCAGAGTACGGCACCGGTTAAGATCAGCGGAAAGCCCGATAATCCCAATACGCCGGGTAACGAAAGCACCATAAAAGTCGCCAGGAAGAGTTGGATGTGCACCGTTAAATAGACGTTTTTGTAGAGCTTGAACGGAATCAACCAGACAAATAACAAATGCAGCAGGAACCCGAGAATAAATGTCATCGTCACATCATTGGCAAAATGCAGCATCGCAACACCAAAAGCCGCCTCATTTGCAGGCAGTACTCCCTGAATACCGAGCGTACTGTTTAGTTTTCCATCACTGGCGTCAGTGATTTTAGCAATGTGCCTGAACCCACTGTGATGACCAGCAGGCCGATGATGGTTTTCACCGTCCCATCAATCACTTCGCTGGTTTTCTTCCCCTGAAGAATCAAACCAATCATTGCGATAAGCCCGAGAAACACCGGGGCTTTATCGAGCAGTTGGAAAATAATAAAACCGACAATCTCTTTCATTGTGGTTCCCCCCAGGGCGGTCTGTTAGACATGTTTTTTGAGGTAATCGCCGATGCTGCTTTCGATTTCAACTTTGCGAACAAAGTTGGTCAGCACAATAGTTTTACTTTGCACTTCGGCAGGCATATTCGCGGCCAACTCACGGGTGGTGACATACAAATCAGCATGCACGCTGCGCACGCTGCCCAAATCACAGGTATCGACAGTGGCAGAGATATCCATTTTCTTCAGCACCTGCTCAATGTTCATTTTGGCAATCACGCTGGAACCCAGGCCCATACCGCATACGCAGACAATTTTCATTTTCAAACTCCTTGGTCAATACGATTAATCGCGCGCCAGACGTCATAGACGTCGGTACAGCATCTTAAAAATTCGAGGTTTACTTCATCATCAAGGTATTCAACCAGGCGGGAGATAATCAGGATGTGGCTGGCGTTGTCGGTGGCGCAAAGGCCGAAAACGATATCCACAGGATCGTTCTCTTCGCTGCCGAAAGGAACGGGTTCCGCGAGTGTAATAAGGCTTAGACCGGTTTTAATGACACTGGTCGCCGGTCGGGAATGTGCCAGCGCGATACCTGGCGCGACCACGATATAAGGACCAAGATCCTCCACCGCGAGGATCATTTCTAAAGTGTAATCATTTGTTGTGTAACCATTTTTAGTCAGCAAATCCCCGGCAAGTTGTATGGAGTGCCGCCAGTCCAGCGCCCTGATTTGCAGCTCGATATTCGCTTTAGCAATAATTTCATTTGTCATAACAAGTGCCCTTTGTATCTGTATAAGCGCAGGTTAGTACCATTAAGCGGTGAGAAAAAAACCAATTTGCAGGCAGCGAAGTATCAGAAAATTGGGCTCAGCCAGGAAGAAATACGGGGTTTGGGAGGGATGGGTCACAATTTTGGACATCACACCCTGCGATATCCTCCGATAAGACGGTAATCAGAAGGTCTATGTGATAATTAAAAGTTTGAAGAGAATCAAACTATTCTGTAGGACGGGTACTGACTAAGGCAGAAATAGTAGTAGCAAATGGATTCTCAGCACCCTGATTACCCCAGCACCTATTTTTAGAGTTTTTCAGCCATACTAAGACCGCTGGCTTTAAAACTTAATATCGGCAGTCAGATTGGACACGAAAATGCGCGTAGGGTTTACGAAGTCTATTCAAAATGGATTGGTGATATGAGCCAGGATCAGATCAGTATACTCAATAACCGTATACCGACAGCGTTGCTCCCAGAACGCCCAAAAGGGGCACAAATACTGAGAAAAATCGTTTAGTTTTAGCGGGATGCCAATAAAAACTATAGATTTTCCTGATTTATTGATCTGGTAAGAGGTTCTCCCCTGTTTCAATCCCCATTATTGGGTTACTCTTTTAATTACAAACTGCGGTGACAGTTGTAAGGAGACCCTGTATGGCTATGTATCAAAACATGCTGGTAGTCATCGATCCGAACCAGGATGATCAACCAGCATTACGGCGAGCTGTTTATTTGCATCAACGGATTGGTGGCACAATTAAAGCCTTTTTGCCGATCTACGATTTTTCCTACGAAATGACTACCCTGCTGTCGCCAGATGAGCGTACGGCAATGCGTCAGGGGGTTATCAGTCAGAGAACTGCGTGGATACGTGAACAAGCGAAATACTATATCGAAGCAGGTATTCCTGTAGATATAAAAGTGGTCTGGCACAACCGTCCTTTTGAAGCCATTATCCAGGAAGTTATCAGTGCTAAGCATGACCTGGTCCTCAAGATGGCGCACCAACATGATCGTCTGGAAGCCGTTATCTTCACCCCGACTGACTGGCATTTGTTACGTAAATGTCCATGCCCGGTCTGGATGGTCAAAGATCAACCCTGGCCAGAAGGCGGTAAAGCGCTGGTTGCGGTGAACCTCGCCAGTGAAGAAGCGTATCACAACGCCCTGAACGAAAAACTGGTCAAAGAAACGCTCCAGCTCGCCGATCAGGTTAACCATACTGAAGTGCATCTGGTAGGCGCTTACCCAGTAACCCCCATCAACATCGCGATTGAACTTCCTGAATTTGACCCCAGCGTTTATAACGATGCGATCCGCGGGCAACACCTGCTGGCCATGAAGGCGCTGCGTCAGAAATTCAGTATTGATGAGAACGTCACCCACGTTGAAAAAGGGCTGCCTGAAGAGGTTATTCCTGATTTAGCGGAGCATTTGCAGGCAGGTATTGTGGTCCTGGGGACCGTTGGACGCACCGGGATTTCAGCTGCATTTCTTGGGAATACCGCAGAACAGGTCATCGACCATCTGCGCTGTGACTTGCTGGTGATTAAACCCGATCAGTACCAGTCTCCGGTCGAACTGGACGACGAAGAAGACGATTAACCGCGCAGTAGAAAACATGCCGGGTGGCGATGTCATCCGGCATGAATAACGCTTAGTGCTTCTCCTCTCCCCCAAGGAAATAGATCCCAAGCGGGATCGCCAGCAGAATGGTAAACACCATGCTGTAGACGCAAATCATTGCAGATTGAATGGCATACATGGAGGCTGTCCAGTCGGAAAGCGGAATGTCATACTGCTCGATTACCCCGCCAATGGTGGCTCGCGTGACCACCGATGCGGCGATGATAAACACGCCGAGCAGGCACAACAGAAATTTTTTTCCCTTCGCTGTCTTCAGCTTAGCCATGATCATAGTATCGTCCTTTTCGTTTGCAGATGAAAAACCTGTTACTTTGCAGCAACAATACCATGACATAAGCTCACTGTCTGCTACATAAAACTCTCTGCGAGGTTGACGTTAGCATTATTCGCCGGAAAATAACGCTGATTGTCTTATTTCTCTCTCCTTTTGATTAATGACCTGACCGCCTGAACTGGGTAAAATATCTGAAGTGGCAATCTCAGATCATATTTTGCTAACACGGAGTCGCCAGGGAGAATCATGATTGCTGAACTTTTTATCAATAATGCGTTTAATCTGACAGTCATTCTCAGTTGCTGCGCCGCATTAGTTCTGATGAGCGTCTGGTTTCATCGCTACGCCAACGGCAAAAAAGGATTTATATTCCATGCGGCACAATTTTTTGTCTATGCCATTATCATTGGCACATTAGGTAGCATCACCAATAACGTTATCGAAAGCTACAAGCTAAAATTTATCTCCCCGAGTGTTGTGGATTTTCTCTGCACCTCGTTGATTGCGTTGATCCTGACTATCAAACTCTTTCTGCTTATCAACCAGTTTGAAAGAACCCAGATCAACAAAGGCAGAGATATCACCAGTGCCCGGATCCTGTCGCGGATTATTAAGATCACTATCGTTGTCGCCATCGTTTTACTGTACGGCGAACATTTTGGTATGAGCTTATCCGGTCTGCTCACGTTTGGTGGTATCGGTGGTATTGCTGTTGGTATGGCCGGGAAAGATATCCTGAGCAATTTCTTCTCTGGCATTATGCTTTATTTCGACAGACCGTTCAGTATAGGCGACTGGATCCGTTCCCCGGATAGAAATATCGAAGGTACAGTCACCGAAATTGGCTGGAGAATGACCAAAATAAATACCTTTGATCATCGGCCACTGTATGTGCCGAACTCGATATTTTCATCCATTAGTGTTGAAAACCCAGGCCGGATGAGTAACCGCCGTATAAAAACGGTGATCGGGTTACGTTATGAAGATGCTGATAAAATAGGCGCTGTTGTCGAATCGGTCAGGCAGATGTTGCAAGCTCATCCCGGTATCGACCAGAAGCAGACCCTGCTGGTCTATTTTAACGCCTTTGCAGATTCCTCACTGAATATCATGGTCTATTGTTTTACCAAAACCACCGTGTGGCAGGAGTGGCTTGCGGTACAGCAAGATGTCTATTTAAAGATTATTGCTATCGTCCAGTCGCATGGCGCTGACTTTGCCTTCCCCAGCCAGACGTTGTATATGGAAGACACCGCAACCCAACCTGCTAACCGCTAAAGAAAATAAGACGCGAGATTTCGCGTCTTATTTGCTCACCATTCAGGGTGGTGAGTTTTCACCGGTTCGAGCGAAAATCACGCGACAATCTCAATTAAATTACCGTCAGGATCGCGTATGACCGCTTCGTAATATCCATCTCCAGTAGTACGTGGGACTGAAACTAAGATGCCCTGCTCTTGTGCGCGTCCCGCTATTTCATCAACCTTCTCCGCGCCGCCAACAGCAATAGCCAGGTGTACCCAACCGGTGGTGTTATTATCCGGTGTACTCTGTGTCAGCCCTGGTTTGGTCATTAATTCAATCGCGATACCGTCCCCAACGTTGACGAAGTAAGACTCAAAGCCTGGATTCGTTTTACTGCAGTATTTTTCGTTAATCTCTGCACCAAAAAACGTCACCCAGAAATGAGCCTGCCGCTCGAGATCCTGCGTCCACAACGCCACATGGGCAACTTTCATAACGAACCTCCACGCGTTTATGATAATAATCAGCCCCACCATCGCGGGGCGTTGACAGTCCCACTCATAATGCACGATTATGAGTGGTATTGCTCGATCTTTATTTTACCAGGAGTTCTTATGCTCGATTACGCTGCATTCCCGGAACAGCGACAAGCGCTGATTTATCAGATCCTTCAGGAGAACGGCAGAGTAATCTGTTCTGAACTTGCCAGCCGTCTGGGGGTTTCAGAGCATACAATCCGGCGAGATTTACATGAACTGAGTAAAGATGGGGTATGCAAAAAGGTTTATGGTGGCGCCGTTATTTCGTTGCCCGTCTCGGAAGACATCGCCGTTCGCAAGAATATTAATAAGGCGAAAAAGAGCAGTATCGCGCAACGATGTGCCCGGCTGGTAAAATCCGGGAGCTGTATATTCATCGATTCTGGTAGCACCAATCTGGCGATGGCGGAAGCCTTGCCCGCAGAACTGGCGCTCACCGTTGTCACAAATTCCCCTGAAATTGCTGCGGTTCTGCTAAAAAAGCCGCTGTTCGACGTCATCATTCTCGGCGGTCAGGTGCAGCGCTCGTCAGGTGGCTGCGTGGGCACTTCAGCGATATCTCAATTGCAGGGCATTCTCTTTGACCAGGGATTTATTGGGGGATGTGCGATGGCGCCCGAGTCAGGACTGACAGGGTTTGATTACGCCGATTGTGAGTTCAAAAAAGCCGTCATTAAGCAGTGTAACGAAACCATCGTCGCACTGACGGCAGACAAAATTCCGGCAGTTGCTCGCTACATCGTCACCGAAAGCAACAATATTGATGTCATCGTCGTAGAGGAGAATATCAGCAAAGAGTATGGAACCGCCTTTGAGGCGCACGATATTCGTATTTACACCGTTTAATGCCGTGTCGTTACATGTCCCTATTAAAGATCACTGTGTTAAATGTCGCCCCTGCTGTCAATACAGTGATGGCTGACAGGTAATCCAGGCGGATTTTCTGTTGATTATCGCCTTTTTGAACGACCAGATATTCTGCTTTGTCCTCGGTGCTGCACGTCGTCAATGCTTTGGCATCAAAACAAGTGCTATCGACAAGCTCAATTCGCAGCATGTAACGGTACAGACAAGCGATCTCCAGATAATCATGCAGATCGCAATCGATGGGAAAATACTTATCTGTGTAACTCATTTCATCTCCCCTCCATCACTCACAGGTTCGGGAAATAGCCGAGGCGACTTCCCGAACGCAATGCTTATTTCAGCGCATCAATCGATGCACCAAAGTTGATATGCAATACATTGCCATCAATCACGAGCGCCGGAACAGACTTCACTCCAGCCAGTTCAGCCTCTGTCACTCGATCGGGTTGCTCTCCAAGGTGAATAACGTCGATTTTCACTTCGGGTGACAGGTATTGCAGCAATGCCTCTTCTGCGGAAACACAGACCGGGCAGCCGGCATGATAAAAACGGGCAGTTGTCATGGTATATCTCCTTTTTGAATTATAGTATCGATTCGATACTATAATTCATAGTACGTCAGTTTTAAGCTTTGTCAATGTAGTTTTTAATCGATACTATATGTCGAGGAGGATTTCTTTATGCACGACATGTCACTTTTCGATGTACTGGACAGACTTTCCAGCCTGACGAGAATGTGGTTTCGCCAACATCCCTTACTGGCGGATCTTCAGCCGGTTCAGCTCAGCGCGTTAATGTATCTCGCGCGTTGTAACCGCTATTCCAATACACCGCTCGGCGTGACGGACTATCTCGGGCTCACCAAAGGAACCGTGTCACAATCGCTCAAACTGCTGGAAACAAAAGGTTTGGTTGTACGAACTCAAGATGCCCGCGACAAACGCAGCGTCCATCTACAGTTAACGGAATCGGCCAATTCGCTGCTGGATGCCCTGCTTCCTCCCACATTTTTGGTGGCAGGTGAGTCAGCAATGGGTGAACGGGCGAACACGCTTAAAACGTTGCTGTTCGAATTGCTAAGAGAAATCCAAAGAACCCACAATGTGCCAGGTTTTGGTCTCTGCCACAGTTGCCGGTTTCATCAAAAAATAAATGGCCAGGGATTTTGTAATCTGACAAAAGAGCCATTGAGTGAGGATGATGCGATGTTGATTTGCCGGGAGCATCAACCCCCGGAGGAATAACAGAAGACGCTGGCGCGAAAATCCGCACCAGCGTTAAGACGTGTTAGTGCTTCACAATATACATAGTACGACTATACGCCACATCTTCAGGGTTCATAATCGGGTACCCTTTCAGCCATGGCTTAATTAAACGTCCATTGGTGTACTGATATATCGGCGCGATAGGAGCCTGCTCCATCAGAATTTTTTCTGCCGCGTTGTAATCTGCATTACGTGCTTTTTCAGTATTCTCCATGGTGGCCTGAGTCAACACTTTGTCATAAGCAGGGTTATTAAACCGGGAAATATTGCCTGTATGGGTCGATGTTAATAACGACAGGAACGTAGACGGTTCATTGTAATCCCCCACCCAGGAAGCGCGGATCACATCGAAATTACCGGTATTACGGCTGTCGATATAGGTTTTCCATTCCTGATTTTGCAACTTCACATCAACACCAAGGTTTTTCTTCCACATAGACGCAACGGCAATAGCAATTTTCTGGTGATTCTCTGAGGTATTATAGAGCAGCGTCAGTTTCAGTGGTTTCTGCGGACCATAACCTGCGGCGCGGAGCAGCGTTTTCGCCTGAGCATTAAGCTCTTCCTGACTCATGTGCTCAAACGGAGAGGGTTCCGGTGTAAAGCCCGCCGTCACATCTGGCGTAAAATGCCAGGCCGGTTTTTCACCCGTACCCAACACTTTTTCAGCCATCAGGCGACGATCGATTGTCATGCTCAGCGCCAGTCGTACACGCGAGTCTGCCGTCGGTCCTTTCTGGGTATTAAACGCGTAATAGTAAGTGCCAAGTTGCGGCGGCGTATAAACCTGACCCGGAATATCCTTCAACAGTTTCTGATACATGTTTTTAGGGAAAGATTCCGTGATATCAATATCGCCAGCAAGGTAGCGTTTCGTCGCGGCTGATTCCTGGTTAATAGGCAGGAACGTCACTTTTTGTATTACTGTTTTCGCGTTGTCCCAATAATGCGTATTTGGCACGACTTCCAGTTTTTCGTTAACCACACGATCTTTCAACACATAGGCGCCGTTACCGATCAGGTTGCCCGGTTTAGTCCACTCTTTACCGCTCTCAACATTGGCTTTTTGTACCGGATAAAACGCAAAATTCGCCGTCAGATTCGCAAACCAGGGTAACGGTTTATCCAGCTGGATTTTCAGCGTATGCGCATCGACCGCGCTGACACCCAACTTATCAGGCGTGGCTTTGCCGTCGATGATCGCCTGGGCATTATTGATTCCTGCGAGCGCAGCAAACCAGGCAAAGGGGGAAAGTGTTTTCGGATCGACCAGGCGCTGCCAGCTGTAGACAAAATCCTGCGCCGTCACCGGCGACCCATCAGCCCATTTTGCATTATTGCGCAGCGTAAAGGTCCAGACACGGTTATCGTTACTTTTCCACTGTGTGGCTACGCCCGGAATGATTTCACCCTTCTCATTCTGATTGACCAGTCCTTCGAAGAGATCGCGGATAACCTGAATTTCAGGCAGTCCGACGGCCTTTGCCGGATCCAGCGACGCCGGTTCGTCTTTGATATGACGCACCAGTTCTTGCTTCTCTGCCAGTACCGTTCCGCTGGGAACATCCGCAGCATGCGATAAAGAAATGCTGCTAACCAACAGCGCACAACAGGTTACTGAAACAGAATGCCTCATAAAATACCCTCAGATCCGGCCATTAAGTGAATGTGTAATTATTTGTATCGCCAGCAGGAAATGCAATTAACTTCCGACAAGAAAGTGATATTACACCTGAAAAGATAAGTGTGTGAAAACGATTTGATTATCCATACATTTTGCACAACACTGCGAGTAACAATCTATGCTTTCTGAGAAGACTATGACCGTTACCCGTCCCCGTGCCGAACGCGGCGCATTTCCCCCTGGAACTGAACATTATGGACGTTCACTGCTGGGCGCACCGTTAATCTGGTTTCCCGCACCGGCGGCCGATCGCGAAAGCGGGCTCATCCTGGCAGGCACTCACGGGGACGAAAACGCATCCGTGGTCACACTATCCTGCGCATTACGTACGCTTAACCCTTCCCTGCGTCGCCACCATGTGGTGCTGGCGGTGAACCCTGACGGCTGCCAGCTTGGCCTACGTGCGAATGCGAACGGCATTGATCTTAACCGTAATTTTCCGGCTGCAAACTGGAAGGCGGGCGAAACGGTATACCGCTGGAACAGCAGCGCCGAAGAACGCGATGTGGTTTTACTGACGGGCGAACACCCGGGTTCCGAGCCAGAAACCCAGGCGTTGTGCCAGCTTATTCACCGTATTCATCCCGCCTGGGTGGTTTCTTTTCACGACCCTTTGGCCTGTATTGAGGATCCCAGACACAGTGAATTAGGTGAATGGCTGGCGCAGTCGTTCGAATTACCTCTGGTGACCAGCGTGGGTTATGAAACACCCGGCTCTTTTGGGAGCTGGTGCGCAGACCTGAACTTACACTGCATCACCGCTGAGTTTCCGCCGATCTCGTCGGATGAAGCCAGCGAAAAATACCTGTTAGCGATGGCCAATCTCCTGCGCTGGCACCCTAGAGATGGAGCAGTCCGGTCGTAAAATGCAGGGCTGGCTGCGCGTCATTCGCCAGCCAGGTTGGACCATCCAGGTCGGCAAAACTCACCTGCGGCGTCAGCGGTAATGCCGCACTGATAGCCCGGGATGTACACAGCATGCATCCCAGCATCAGAGCAAAGCCCTGTTCACGGGCTTCTGTCGCCAGCGCCAGTGCTTCCGTCAGCCCGCCTGTTTTATCCAGCTTGATATTCACCATTTCATATCGCCCGCGCAGCGCTTTCAGGCTACTGCGGGTATGGCAACTCTCATCGGCACAGATGGGCAACGGGTGAACAAAATTCTCCAGGGCTGCATCATCCTGCGCCGGCAGCGGTTGCTCCAGCATCGCAACGCCTAAGTCGGCCAGTAGCTGACAACGGGCGGCCAGACCTTCAGCACGCCAGGATTCATTGGCATCGACAATGAGCGTGGCTTCGGGGACAGCGGAACGGATAGCGACCATTCGTTCGCTGATCAAATGCGCATCCAGTTTAACTTTCAGCAATGTCGCCCCGTTCTGCCACAATGCCAGTGCACTCGCGGCCATCTGCTCCGGTGTACCGATCACCACCGTTTGCGCCGTGGTTATTGTCGAGTCGAGTTCAGTACCGATAAGCTCTGCCAGCGTTTGTTGCTGTTGCCGGGCACTCAAATCCCACAACGCACAGTCAACGGCATTACGCGCCGCGCCTGCAGGTAACAGCTTTTGTAATTCCTCGCGCGTCAGTCCGCGTTCCAGTTGCGGGGTAATGCTCATGATTTGTGCCAGAACCGACGCGTCACTTTCACCATAGCGCGGATAAGGCGTACATTCTCCCACCCCCTTCACGCCGTTCTCCTCGAGTTCAACCACCACAACGTGCGCTTCCGTTCGGCTCCCACGGGCAATCACAAAAGGCGTGTGTAACGGCCAGGCTTCCTCATATACCTTAACTGATCTCATTTGTTTTCCTTTATGCAGTCCCGGAAGCGGATATCCGCAAATAGCGTTTGCTGTGTTAACTGTTGATGGCATAAACTAGCCCCGACGTTAACTATATGTAAACAGGAAGATAACCATGTCACAAACCGTTCATTTCCAGGGCAACCCGGTTGCAGTCGCCGGCTCTATTCCTCAGGCTGGAAGCAAAGCTCAGGCTTTTACCCTTGTGGCTAAAGACCTGTCTGACGTTACGCTGGGCCAGTTCGCAGGCAAGCGCAAAGTGCTGAATATTTTCCCAAGCATCGATACCGGCGTCTGTGCGGCATCGGTACGTAAGTTTAACCAACTGGCGACAGAAATCGACAACACCGTCGTACTGTGCATTTCCGCCGACCTGCCATTCGCCCACTCTCGTTTCTGCGGCGCGGAAGGTCTGAGCAACGTTATCACGCTGTCCACCCTGCGCAACGCTGAATTCCTGAAAAACTACGGCGTTGAAATCGCTGAAGGCCCACTGAAAGGCCTGGCTGCGCGTGCCGTGGTCGTTATTGATGAAAATGACAACATCATTCACAGCGAGCTGGTTAATGAAATTACCAACGAGCCAGACTACGCTGCAGCGCTGAACGTACTGAAAGCCTGATTCGCGTTAAAGACAAGAATGCCTCCGGATGGAGGCATTCTCATTTATCTTGCTACTCTTCGCTTTTTTTCTGTTGGCTCAGACCATACTCACGCAATTTATTGGCTATCGCGGTATGTGAAACGCCCAACCGTTTGGCCAGTTTGCGCGTGCTGGGATAATTCAGATACAGCTGCGTCAACACAGAACGTTCAAATCGGCTGGTAATTTCATCCAGCGACCCTTCCATGACCTCTTCTCCAACCGCGACCGTCGCCGCATCATAATCCGGCAACAGAATATCCTGCGGACGCAGTTCATACCCTTCCAGTTGGGTTAGCGCCCGGTAGATAGCATTTTTCAGCTGGCGTACGTTGCCCGGCCAACCGTAGCGGGTTAGCACAGTGCTGAGATCGGCAGAAAGTTTCGGCCGTGGCACGCCCTGTTCGTCAGCGAACCGCGCCACAAACAGCTCGGTAAGCGGCATAATGTCTTGCGGACAATCGCGCAGCGGCGGCAGGTTCAGGGTTAACACATTCAGCCGGTAATAGAGATCTTCACGGAAAAGTCCTTTCTGCACCAGCTCGACCAGGTTCTTCTGCGTCGCGCAAATCACGCGCACATCCACGTGAACCTCGTGATCTTCGCCAACGCGACGGAAGGTTCCGTCATTCAGAAAACGCAGCAATTTCGTCTGCATGCGCGGCGACATTTCGCCAATCTCATCCAACAGTACCGAGCCGCCATTGGCCTGCTCGAAAAAGCCTTTTTTACCTTCCGGCGCATGACCGAATAGCTCGCTCTCAACGGCATCTTCAGGAATCGACGCGCAGTTCAGCGCCAGATACGGTTTCGCCGCACGTGGGCTCGCAAGGTGGCAGGCATGTGCAAAGAGATCTTTACCCGTCCCGGTATTACCGGTAATCAGCAGCGGCGCACTCAGCATCGCTAACTTACGCGCCTGTTCGACGACGTGCTTCATTTTGGCGCTGACGGCGATAATCTGACTAAATGCGCTCAGATCCTGTGTGGTCATGTTTTGCAGCTGACGTCCCATACGGATGGTGGAGCGCAGCATCACCACCGCACCGGTCAGCATCTGTTCGTTGTCTTCGCCCTGCAAATGGACCGGCGTAATCTCCATCAGGAAATTTTGTCCGTTAATGACGACGTGTTCGCTATGGGAATCCTGCGGGTTACTTTCCAGCCATCGCTGAAAGTTAAATCCATTGATCAACTGCGCGGCCGTGTGGTTGCGCATGCGCTCCTGAGAGTGGGCAAAGAGCTGGCAACTCGCGGGGTTCGCCATCTCCACTTTGCTTTTCATGTCCAATGAGAGGACGGGTTCAGGCAGCGCTTCGAGCAGTGCGCTAAGCGCCAGATGCTCGCGTTCAGAAGGCATCCAGGGTACGGTTCGCACATCCGTAACCCCTGATATACGGCGGATTTCAGCCATCAGGCTGCTGAAGTTGGTGAACTCCAGTTCCGCAAAATTAAGGTAAATTCGCCCGATGGGATCAATCTCGATACCGCGTAAATCAATGCTTCGAAGCACCAGTAAATCGAGTAGTTCGCGAGTCAGACCAAGTCGGTCTTCACAAAAGACTTCCAGACGCATGGGAACCTTCACCTAAACAAGGGATCATGTGTTAGATGATAAGCCAGTATTTCGTTAGCAGGAAGGACTCTGTCAACAAATATTGACAGCACGCTGGAAAATTGGGCGCTGCGCCGTAAAGTTATACGATCAACGCCCAATTTTGCTTAACTTTCGCGCGGAGATGCGTTCTTTTGTAAGGTCTCTTTAACCTGGCCAATCAGCTGACGGCGGAAATCGCCAAGTCGGGGTTTATCATTGTCTATCCAGGGGAGCGGACGACATAACTCCATCGCTTTAATACCCAGGCGCGCTGTTAACAGCCCCGCGCCAATGCCTTGCGCGGCGCGGGTGGATAATCTGGCCGCCAGATCCTGCGACATCCAGTCCATACCCACTTCCCGAACCAGCTCACTGGCTCCGGCAAAGGCGATATTCAACAGCACCAGACGAAACAAACGTAAGCGACTGTAATACCCCAGTTCAATGCCATACAGCGTCGCAATGCGGTTAATCAAACGCAAATTTCGCCAGGCGATAAACGCCATATCCACCAGCGCCAGTGGACTGACGGCAATCATCAACGTAGATTCCGCCGCTGAACGGCTGATTTCGCGTCGTGCCTGCGCATCCAGCACCGGTTGCACCAGGTGGGCATACAGACTCACCACTTCCCGATCGTTTTGTGTTTCGTGAATTGAGGCATACCAGCGCTGTAGTGCCGGATGAGACTGATCGATTCCCGCCTGCTGCGCCAGCTTTTCACAAAAGGCACGCCCTTTTCCGTTACCGTGGCTATGCAGTAAATCTCGCGCTTCGTCGCGCTCATGCGCTCGCTGGCGTAAACGCCACAGGCGGCGCCATTCGGTCGCCACCGACCCCACACCCGCGCCGATAATCAGCGCCCCTGCTGCGCAGCCTCCCAGCGCGACCCAGTCCTGAGTCTGCCAGGCATTCATTGTCCACTGTACGCCCTGAGCAACGACGCTGACACCAAACAGCGCCAGCCCGCCCATCACCATTTTGCGCCACAGGCTGCGTTTGGGACGCAAAGCAGCATCAATGACGGCCTCCGCCTGCCCTTCGTCTTCCAGTGGTTCATCCACTGCCGCCGGAGAAAACGTCTGCGCCTGGGTTTCGTTAAACATCTGTTGCGCTTTAAATGGCGGATTCTTTTCCACCTCCAGCGGCCCTGAGAAATCGATACGCGGTTTTAACGGCTCGCTCATCGCAATTTATCTCCTATTAAAAACTCCAGCGCGGCGTCCAGACGAATATGGGGTAACGGTTTATCCACATCCATGACCTGCGGGCGAAACGCTTCAAACTGAAAACCCTGGCTATCCCAAAATGCCTGTCCAGGTAAACGCGCGGGGACTTCGCCGGGATACACGGTCAGCGGCGCGCCGTCACTCAGGCGATTCCCACGCAGTGCCGGGATCTTCTCCCCTTTTACATCAATCAGGCCGCTGGTGGTTGCCTGCACCGATGCCAGGCCCAGGCAATCCATACTGATGCCTTCAAACGCGGCGTTCTGCCACGCGTCCTGAATCAGTTGTTGCAGCAATGACACCATATTGGCGTGCTGATCGATCGTGACGTGATCGGCCTTGGTGGCGGCAAACAACAGCTTGTCGATAACCGGCGAGAAAAGCCGGCGAAACAGTGTGCGTTGGCCATAATGGAAACTTTGCATCAGTTGCGTTAATGCCAGTCGCATATCGTTAAAGGCCTGTGGCCCGCTATTGAGCGGTTGCAGACAATCGACCAGCACAATCTGGCGGTCAAAGCGCAGGAAGTGATTCTTATAAAATCCCTTCACCACTTTTTCACAGTAATAATTAAACCTGTCGCGTAGCATCCCGGCGTTGGTGTGTTTATCCGCTTGCGCCAGTTTAGATTCGCCATACGCATCAACATCAGGCCACGGGAAGAATTGCAGCGCGGGTGCGCCTGCCATATCGCCCGGCAGGACAAAACGTCCAGGCTGAATAAAGTGGAGCCCCTGTTGCTTACACTGGTGCAGATAATCCGTCCAGGCGGCGGCAATCTCCGCCAGACGATTTTCATCCGCAGGCGCTAATGGGTCTAATCCCTGGCTTAACTGCCGCCATTTCTCTGACCATTCCGCCCGTTGCCCCTGCAGCAATCCGGTCATTTGCCGCGACCAGCTCAGGTAATCCTGCGCCAGCATAGGAAGGTCAAGCAACCACTCGCCCGGATAATCCACGATTTCCAGATACAGCGTGGAGGTATCTTTAAAGTGACGCAGCAGTGAGTCATTGGATTTGTAACGCAGCGCCAGGCGAATTTCACTCACCCCCCGCGTTGGCGTAGGCCAGGTCGGTGGAGAGCCATACAACTGCGCCAGCCCTTCATCATAGGTAAAGCGTGGAATGCCAAAATCGCGCTGTGGAACCCGTTTAACGCCGAGCAAACGCTCTTCTCGCACCGCACTGAGCAGCGGCAAACGTGCCCCCGCATGAATATTAAGTAACTGGTTCACCATCGCGGTGATAAACGCCGTCTTACCGCTGCGGCTAAGCCCGGTGACAGCCAGACGCAGATGCCGGTCCACACCGCGATTCACCAGCGAATTGAGTTCATTTTTAAGTCGCTTCATCGCCATCCCGTTATGCTGAAGGAACCGAAGAAATTATAACAAACAGGAAGTAAAGATAGGGGGCAATTCTTATTTATCAACTACCTGAGGTGTATCAGGCGACATCATGTATGCCGCCTGTGACAGAAGGAACCGGGCGGATTATTTATTTTCTACTTTCGGAAGATTGATACTTTTGATGCCACCTTCGTTTGTCACCTGCGTGTAGCCCATCTCCGTCAGCATATCTTTCGCCTGTCCTGATTGCCGTCCTGAGTTGCAGTACAGCTTCACCGTGTCTGTTTTATCAGGCACTTCAGCTGCGATTTTCGCTTTGAGATCCTTCAAAGGAATGTTGACGGCGCCCTGGACATGCTCCTGCTGGTATTGATCAGGAACACGGACATCTATCCAATGCTCGGCCGCAAAAACCGGCATGCCGATGACCAACGCTAAAGCTAATACCCCTTTTTTCAACATATTTTCATCCTGGCTGGTTGCTGAATTGAAGAAAGACTATACGTCAGATCTTAAGAAAATATTGCGATCACATTATCATCATAGGTGCGAACTGAGCAGATTGTTCCCCTGACAATGTGCTCGTTCACAAAGCGCTTTAATTTTCTTGTCAGCATTCCGATATTGTTGTCATTCGCCACTTAACTCCATAATATGTGCCCCATTGACTCTCGGACGGAGCTTGGGATCGATGTCTCCTACCATTTATGATATTGCGCGAGTCGCGGGTGTATCAAAATCCACGGTATCGCGCGTGCTTAATAAGCAAACCAACATCTCGCCAGAAGCGCGAGAAAAAGTCCTGCGTGCAATTGATGAGTTAGAGTATCAACCGAATAAACTGGCTCGTGCACTTACCTCCTCCGGGTTTGATGCAATAATGGTGATCTCAACCCGTTCAGCAAAAACCACGGCAGGTAATCCATTTTTCTCAGAAGTTTTGCATGCGATTACTGCAAAAGCCGAGGAAGTGGGATTTGATGTCATATTACAGACATCACGAAGCACTGAAGATGATCTTCAGAAATGTGAAAGTAAAATTAAGCAAAAATTGATCAAAGGCATTATTATGCTGAGTTCGCCTGCGGATGAATCTTTTTTTGCGCGGTTGAATAAATACAACGTTCCCGTGGTGGTCATTGGTAAAGTTGAAGGTGACTACTCGAACGTCTATTCAGTCGATACGGATAATCTCCGCGACAGCATAACGCTGACAAACGCGCTCATCGACAGCGGTCATCACAATATCGCCTGCTTGCATGCGCCGCTTGATGTGCATGTTTCTATTGACCGTGTAAATGGTTATAAAGCCAGCCTGCAAGCACATAACATTGAAATACGCGACGAATGGATAGTTGATGGTGGATATACCCATGAAACAGCGCTACTCGCCTCGCGAAAATTACTCAGTCAACAGCCTTTACCCGATGCAGTATTTGCCACCGACAGCTTAAAATTAATGAGCTTATATCGTGTTGCAGCCGAAAAAGATATTAACATTCCGCAACAACTTGCCATTGTTGGCTACAGTAATGAATTATTGTCTTTTATGCTGACACCGGTTCCGGGGGGAATTGATGTTCCCACGCAGCAACTGGGGGAGCAAAGTTGTAATTTGCTCTTCAGTCTGATTGCGGGAGAAAAAGGACTTCAGGATATTACCGTAAAAACCCAAATATCGCTGGCTGAATCTCTGGTGTAAAAACTGGGGCATGATCATGCCCCAGCGCGTTTTAGAATGCGTAGTTAACGCCAATGCCTGCGTAATGGAACCGGTCACTCTCACCTTCGTCATGGTTTTCCCATTCATAGGCATATTCCAGCGACATCGATATTCCATTCTGGAAATCGTACGCGTACAGCAAGCCCAGACGGTTGAAGTCATGACCTTCGCGTTCCGTATCATCCTGCCAGTCCCAGTTAGACCAGCGGTCGAGACCGAGACGGGTGTATGGCGTCAAGGTGGTATTGCCAAATGACAGCGGTAAATAAGCACGGATTTCCTGCGTGGAAAACTCACCATTATTACGTGATTTATCGATATTAAAACCACGCTCAAGATAGTAATTTACCGTTAAGCCCACCGTTTCGTTAAAGGTATAATTCAAACCGGTTTCAGTTTCGACGCGACTGTCTGCATAACCGGTGGTACTTAAATCATTAACGAACTGGAACATCGCCAGCCAGCCACTAAAACGCAAATCGTCGGTAAGTTTAACGTCCCAGTCCGGTTGCACTTTCCAGCGCTGCATATTCGCGGTGTCTTTACCTTCTTCATTCACATAGTGATAGCCGTAATTACGAAAACCACCTGTTAAACCGAAATTAACATCATCACTTTCAAGAAACTGATAGCGAACTTCCAGTTCAGGACGGTCAAACCAGGTACCACGTTTACCTTCGCTGTAATCAACCGGCCCTTCCTGATAATATGCGATGGAGATTTTCCACGGGCCATTGGAAGCATTGAAATAAACAGACGGTTCGGCCAGTCCATCCATATCTTCGCCATAGCCTTCCACGTTTTCTACTTCATACATGGCTCCAATATTAAAATTCCAGTCTTTATTTTCAGCGGCCTGCGCGCAGGCCATTCCTGCGCACATCATTAGCGCAGTAGAGGACAGTAGGGTTTTCATTTTTATTCCTTGTTAAAATACTCTCAAAACGCACCAAACCTGGGGGATGGTTATCCCCCGGAATAATTATTGAATAGCAACTTCGGTTTCAGCATCAAAGAAATGGCATTTCGCCATATCAAAATGAATGGTGATATTTTCTCCTGCGTGATAATCATTCATTGCCCCGGCACGGACCACCAACTCATGCCCCCCAACAATGGTATAAAGCATAAATTCAGCGCCGGTTAATTCCGCTACGCTAATTTTTGCAGGTACACTATTTTCATTACAAGACTGCGGATGAATATCCTCAGGGCGAATACCCAGTGTTACCGCGTGATGTTCATAGCCCTGTGCTTTTAATACATTTAACTTATCTTGTGGAATCGTTAATTTCAGCGTTTCTGTAACAAACTTATCACCGTCAATCGCGCCGCGAATAAAATTCATCGCTGGTGAACCAATAAATCCGGCCACAAACATATTCGCCGGATGGTTATAAACTGTTTTCGGTGCGCCAACCTGTTGAATAATGCCATCCTTCATAATCACAATGCGCGTTGCCATTGTCATCGCTTCAGTTTGATCATGCGTCACATATATCATGGTGGTATTGAGTTTCTGATGCAGCTTACTGATTTCTGCTCGCATCTGAACACGCAATTTGGCATCGAGGTTGGATAAGGGTTCATCCATCAGGAAGACCCCGGCTTCACGCACGATCGCACGGCCAAGCGCCACACGCTGGCGCTGTCCGCCTGACAGCGCCCCCGGTTTACGCTTCAGGTACTCGCGAAGACCGAGAATTTGCGCCGCCCAGTTCACCCGCTCTTCGATAACAGCAGGTTCAATCTTCTGCATTTTCAGGCCAAACGCCATGTTGTCGTAGACGGTCATGTGCGGATACAACGCGTAGTTCTGAAAAACCATCGCAATGTTGCGCGATTTCGCGGGCACATCGTTCATCCGCTTGCCGTCAATCAGCAGGTCGCCGCCGCTGATCTCTTCCAGACCGGCGATCATACGCAGCGTAGTGGATTTACCGCAGCCGGATGGGCCTACAAAAACGATGAACTCTTTGTCTTCAATTTCCAGATTAAAGTCTTTAACGACATGCACCTGGTTATCGTAGATTTTTTGAATATGTTGCAACGAAAGCTGTGCCATGTTGAATCCTTTACTTGTCGTTTTGCCAGAAAGCCGATAAGCACGGCCACGTCAGAAATTCGGTTGAAGGAAGTTGCAGATTGGCCCCGTTCAGCCCTGCGCCAATACCAACGGAAAGCATGCCGCAAGCATTGATAGCATCAATGCCCGCCTGCGCATCTTCTATGCCAATACAATGTTGCGGGTCAACACCAAGACCGGCACAGGCAGCCAGAAAAATCTCCGGATCCGGTTTTGAGCGGCTGATCAGCGCCGCATCCGCACAAAAATCAAAATAAGCACGAATATCGAGCGCCTGCAAAATGGCTGGCGCATTGAGCGACACGGAAGCCAGCCCCACCGGAATATGTTCTTCACGCAAGGTGACCAGCAGTTCGCGGATCCCGGGTAATACCGAATCGGCCGTCAATTGACGCAAAGAGTGGACATACAGTCGGTTTTTTTGCTCGGCCAATTGCGCACACGCCTCGGCACCGAATTCCCCTGCTTTGCCGCCATGTTGCAAAATACGTTGCAGCGATTCCCCGCGGCTAATCCCTTTCAGGCTGTCATTGAATTGTTCATCAATCACAATCCCTATTTCATTGGCAATCTGTTGCCAGGCCAGAAAATGCAGATGCGCGGTATCGGTGATCACCCCATCTAAATCAAAAATGATGGCCTGCGGTTTGCTGTTCATTCATCGCCCCTTTCTGTGGTAGCGGTCCCAATTTTAGATGTCATAAAGCTGCCGTAACGGACAACAGACGCCCCCTGTACACAGACGTTTGTGCCATTAACCCAGAGGTTAATCTGCGCCGTACTGGTAATATGGATTTCGGTCGCATTGAGGGTGATCTGCAGGTCAATGCCCTGCCATCGCAGCGGAAACGTCAGCGTCTGCCAGTGTTCAGGTAATGCCGGATCCAGATGCAACTCACCGTGGCGTACACTGACGCCCGCAAATCCCTGAATGGCACCCAGCCAGATAGCGCCCGTCGCCGCGGCATGAATACCATCATCACAGCTGTGCGGATCATCCCCGAGATCGATCTGCGCCCCTTCGCGCCAGAAACGGTAGCCCTGTGCTGAATCCCCACAACGCGCGGCGACAATGCCGTGGATCGCTTTACTCAGCGAGGAGTCATGGATGGTTCGTGGCTCATAGAAACGCAGGTTCGCGAGGCACGTCTGCGGGCTAAATTGCTCCGGTAGCATGTAAGTCAGCATCACCACATCAGCCTGCTTGAGAATTTGCATCTCGTTGACTTCTGCACGAGAGTAATCCAGCAGAATGGTCTGCTTACCCGCTTTAACTTTGTATTTCGACAGGTCGATCGCCGGCTTGCTCAGGAACGTATCATCCTGAGGCAAAACACCGTCCTGCTGTACTTCCGGTCGCCAGAGATGTTGTAAAAAATGCTCGGCGCGATGAATAAACGTTTCATCACTGCAGCCCAGTTGGCGGGCAAAATGCAGCGCCTGCTCCACGTTGTACCCGGCCATATAGTTGGTAAACGCATTGTTATTAACGTGCTCGGTATATTCATCCGGGCCAATAACATCGTGGATTTCTAGGCGTTTGTTTACCATGACCGCCCGACTGATCCAGAACTTTGCTGTTTCCAGCAGCAGCGCCATGCCTTCGCGGGACATAAATTGCATATCACCGGTAGCGTGCCAGTAATTGATCACCGCCCAGGCGATATCCGCCACCAGGTGATGTTCAGCCTGCGCGGAGGCCACTTTCTGACGCAGCCCGGTGCGGATGTTGATCGCCGCAAACTCAGGCGTTTCCTCTTCACCACTACGTGCGCTCTCCCACGGGAATAGCGCGCCCTGCCAGCCGTTGCGGCGGGCTTTTTCGCGCGCGCCCGGCAAATTATGCCAGCGGTAGCGAAGTAAACTTCTGGCGGTCTTCGGCTCCGTGAACAAATGAAACGGTAACAGGAAAACTTCGGTATCCCAGAAAATGTGACCTTTGTACCCTTCTCCCGTTAACCCTTTTGCCGCGATACTGCTGCGCTCGTCGTGCTCAGGTGTCATCACCCGCAGATGATAAAGGGCGAAATCCAACGCACGCTGATCGGCCTCGTCAGAACTGCTTACCTGTACACGGCGCCCCTGCCACCACTCTTGCCAGTTGGCCGTGGACTCAGCCAGCAGTGCGTCATAGCCCTGCTGCACGCAAGCCTCAAGGTGGCGCAGTGACTGGCGTCCCCAGGTCTCATAGGAGGTGTGGAGCTCCGTTGTCCAGTCGATCCAACTCATTTTCGTCAGCGTGACTCGCTGCCCGGCCTTTGCCTGAACACTATTATGTTGCAGCAGACGACGCTCTTTTGCGGTAAAGCAACGCTGTGCGTCACCGTCTACGCCGCAATATGAAGAGATCGCAATATCGCTGCGATTGTCCTGAGTGGTGTAAATGCCTTGCAGCAAATGCTGGCCAAATACCCGCACCTGGGTCTCATCCAGATGCTGGCGACCGTGGTTGGTCATGGTGGCATCAATCCCGGTGGAAATGACAATGCTGGCATCAGCATCCAGTGGCGTAATGGTCACTTCCATGGCAAACAGCGGCAGTTTTTGCGCAGAAGCAAAGCGCCGACTCTCAATGGTGAAACGCGCACCGCCTGGGGCTCGCCAGGTCAACGTACGACGTAATTCACCGCTGGCAAAATCCAGTTCACGTTGCCAGTGCTCAATGGCACCGCTGGTCAGCGAGAAAATTTCGCCATTCAGCGTGATCTCCACGCCGACGATATCTGGCAGATTAACCAGTTCATTAATTTCGCCTTTTCCCGCCCGGTGATAAAGCCCGGCAAGGTACATACCACGAGTCTGTAAGGTATAGGCCTCTTCGTGGCTGGCGCGAATCCCCATATACCCGTTGCCGAGGGTCATGAGTGACGCGTATTTATTCAGACTGTGTGGGCTAAAAGTCGGTTCGGTTAGCATTACTGGTTTAATCATAATTCCACACACATTCCTGTTTCTGCCGACTCGTAAAGTGCCGCCACCAATTGTTGAAGTACGACGCCCTGTTCGGCGTCAGCAATAGTGACAGGGTCACCTTTAACGTGATTAACAAATGCCTCCATACTGCGATAATGGCGGTTATCATCAGCCTTATCGCGCTGCAGCAGCATCTCAAGCTCACCCTTGTTGTCAGTGTAAATCTGAGCCGGAAACAACGTTGCCCCTGCTTTATCACCGCAAAAATTCACGTTCATCACGGATTGTTCAGGGATGTTAAGCGCAAAGGATGTTTCCAGGCGCAGGATACCGCCGTTATGAAACTCAATCGTACCGAACAGAGAATCTTCAACCGTATAGGTCGTCGGATCCCATTCACCAAACTGGCCGTTGTTCTTATGTGTGCCAATTTTCTGAAAACTGTGTGCATTGACGCGCTTTACCGCCGGGAACCCCAGCACATACATTGCGGCATCAAGCATATGAATGCCGATATCAATTAACGGTCCACCGCCCTGCAGTGCCTTATTGGTAAAAACGCCCCAGCCAGGTACGCCACAGCGGCGAAGCGCACGGGCATTGGTGACATAGATTTCACCCAGTACGCCTGCCATCACCTGCTCACGCAGAATTTGTGTATCCAGCGCGAAACGATGATGAAAATCATAAGCCAGCACTTTTCCCATCCGACGCGCGGTTTTACACATCTCCAGCGCTTCATCAGGTGTCATCGCCGGTGGCTTTTCGCACATCACATGGCAGCCTGCTTTCAGCGCCTGCATTGTGTGTTCGTAATGGAAGCGGTTGGGCGAGCAGACGCTGACGATATCCGGTTTTACCGCACTCAGCATCGCCGCAACGTCGTCCCAAACCTCGGTCATGCCGTATTTTTCTGCCATCGCCTGAGCCTGAGACAGGCGGCTGTCACAGACAGCCACCAGTTCCAGATCCTCGCGAGTGCAGTAGTACGAAGCGTGAACTTTATCCGCTACCTGCCCGGCGCCAATAATGGCGACGCGCAGCGAAGAGCTTGTCATTGCACTTTTCACGGAAATCCTCTTAGCAGGTACGCAGCCAGGCCAGCGACTGACGGTAAGCTTCCGGCAGGTTCTCTGCCCGTACCCGTCCTTCGTACACCACGTATCCCTGGTAATTATCCTCACGCAACTGATCAAACAACGCGGCAAAATTCAGCGAACCACTTCCTGGCTGGTAGCGATGGTTATCCGCAATGTGGACGTGACCCAGCAGATCCCGGTTATCATGCAACGCCTGCGCGATATCATCTTCTTCGATATTCATGTGGTAGAAATCACCGATGATCTGCACATGCTGAAGGTTGTTTTCCTCGATATAGCGGCGAGCATCAGCCAGGGTGTTGATCATATGATCCTGATAGCGATTGAGCGGCTCCAGATAGACCACGGTCCCCGTGCGCTCGGCAACTTTATCAAGATAAATCAATGACTCGCTTACAGCTTTGCGGTCGCCCGCCAGGCTGCGCGGCGCGGTCATTGGTGGAAGACGGAAGGTAAACATGCCCCATGCCGCAGGTACGATGATCCCTTTGCCGCCCACTTCGGCCAGCGCTTCCAGAATACGGGTAATCTGCTGCAATCCGTTCAGACGGCGCTCTTCGATAAAATCGCCAATCCAGCCGTCATATCCCCCGCAAGCGGTGGTTACTGGCAGACCCGTTTCTTTGATTGCCGCTTTCACTTCTTCCAGGTTATTGACAAGTAGCTTGCCGTCAATCTCGAAGCCGTCAAAACCCATCTCTTTGATATAGCGAAATTTCTCAAGAATATTTTCCGGGAAAAAAGCCTGATTCTGTGTTCCGATTTTCATGTTCTGTATTCCTTAGTTAAAACGTCACGCCCATTTTGATGCTCTTTTCCGGATGGCGATCGACATACTCCATATAGCTTTCCGGGCTGCTCGCGAACGTGACTACCGGGTCGATAAGCTCTTCACAGTTCAGGTAACCGTTCATCAGCAGTTCCCAGCAGGTCTCTTCAATACGCTTACGGCTCCAGCGCGGATAGTCTGGATTCGGTTCACTGCAGGCACGGGAGAAGACAATTTTGGCATTGTTGAAATGCGCTTCACGGCCGAGGTTAAAACCTTCCGCAAAAGGTTTAGCGAAGGCGACGTAAGAAATGGTGCCGCCGTAGGCCAGACCGCGTAACGCCGATTGCAAGGCA
Organism: Citrobacter sp. Marseille-Q6884; assembly: GCF_945906775.1. Classification (NCBI taxonomy): domain Bacteria; kingdom Pseudomonadati; phylum Pseudomonadota; class Gammaproteobacteria; order Enterobacterales; family Enterobacteriaceae; genus Citrobacter; species Citrobacter sp. Marseille-Q6884. Next base: position 1,156,617 of record NZ_CAMDRE010000002.1, on the reverse strand, counting down.
TCCGCATAGCCGCTGGTTTCAATAATGACATCAGCGCCCTGCTTACCGGTTAGCGCTTTGATCTCTTTACCCACATCGGTGCCAAACGGGTTGAGGCAGAAATCTGCGCCATGACGCAGCGCGATATCGCAGCGATGGGCGATCGGGTCAACGCCAATAACAATCGACGCCCCCGCTTTCTTCGCCAGTTGCACCGCAATCTGACCAATCGCGCCTAAGCCCACGATGACTACAAAATCACCCACGCGCACATTGGCATCACGCACGCCGCTCATGGCGAACTGAGCCGGGTCGTAGCAAACCGCGTTTTTCCAGGAACTGCCTTCAGGCATTTTGCGCAGCTTGTAGTTGTTAACCGCGTTGATGATGACCGTTTCAGACAGCGGGCCGTAACCGCAGACAGAATCGCCCACAGCGTAATCCGTCACATCGCTGCCGCATTCAATCACATCACCGACGATCATATTGCCAAGCTGGAATTTGCCGAATTCGATTCCACGCGGCGCGCCTTCCGGGCGCGGCATAAACATCTGCCATTCGGCGTTGAAATCTTCATCAATAAACGGGCTGGCTGCGCGGAAATCGACCACTTCAGTACCATGTTTTGGTGCGCCAAAGCGGACGCGGATTTTCACTTCGTTGGCTGCAACCGCGCGATCTTCATATTCCACCAGTGCCGCGACACGCGGTTCTGTGGCAACTAACTTTTTCATTTACAACTCCTTAATTAAACTGGCCGCTTAGCCCTTCACGCCGCCTGCGGTCAAACCACTCTTAATAAAACGTTCGGAAAGCGCGTACATAATGACGACCGGCAATGCTGTCACTAACGACGCGGCCATCATGCGTCCCCAGATATAGTCAGGCGTACTGAACAGCGCGTTCAGACCGACCGGTAAGGTGAAATTGCTGGCGCTGGAAAGGAAAATCGATGCAAACAGATAGTCGTTCCATGCCACCATAAAGCAGTAAACAAACACCGAAACCAGACCGGACATCGCCAACGGAACGGTAATGCGGAAGATGATCTGCAGACGATTTAAGCCATCCATCATTGCCGCCTCTTCGATCTCATCCGGGATCGTGTCGAAGTAGCTTTTCAGCATGAACACGGCCGTCGGCAGCGTCTGAGTCACCATGGTGATAATCAGTGCCATTTCGGTGTCATAGATCCCGAGTGCCGTAATGATTTTGAATAACGGCACCACCAGCAGGATCCCGGAGAACATGTACACCGTGTAAAAGCTGGCGTTGATGGTCATCCGTCCTTTAAAACGCAGGCGCGACAAGGCATAAGCGCCGAGTATCCCAAGAAAGACGGCCACTACAGATGCGGAGACCGACACCACCAGGCTATTACGGAAGTAATCAACGAACGGGAAGATCATCGGGTTAAAGATGTCGATGTAATGTTCCAGCGTCCATTGCTGCGGTAACAGCGTCGGATGCAGTGAAATCGCCTCTTTCGCGCTTTTAAACGAGGTCATCAGCATCACAAAGAACGGAAATAGCGTGATAACCAAAAAGACGGCGAGTCCACAGTAAAAGCCAATGCGGCCAAGTGTGCGCTTATTTGTTGCCATTGAGGTTCACCCGTTTTCTGGTCAGCAGGATAACAGCGAAAATAATGACGAAGAGGACAACGGAAATGGCTGCCGCTTTACCTAAGTCGTTAAATGCAAAGGCCGTTTTATAGAGGTACACCCCGAGAATATCGACTTTCGTTGTCAGCAGATAAACGTCGGCGAACATATAGAACATCCAGATAGTACGCAGCGTGACGACGGTCGCCAGCACCGGCATAATCGCGGGCAGCGTGACGATTCGAAACCGTTGCCAGGCGTTAGCGCCATCCATTTCTGCCGCTTCGTACAGGGATTTATCAATCGTCTGCAAAATGGCCAGAAACGAGATAAAGGCATACGGGAAGTAACGCCAGATGGCGAACAACACGACCAGCGCGAAGCTACTGCCCGGATTGTCGAACCACAACGGCGCCTGATCGTAGAGATGCAGCAGATCCACGCCGAGGTAGTTCACTATGCCGTAGCCGTTGTTGAACATGTACTTCCAGGCAAACACCAGCGAAATAGAAGGCGTTACGTAGGAGAGGATCACCAGCGAGCGCGCCGTTTTACGCAGGCGAAATTCGCGGTTAAAGAACATCGCCACACCCAGCCCTAACACCGTACTTCCCGCCACGACCAGCGCGGTATACCAGACCGTCATCCACAGTGAGTGCCAGAAACTGGGGTCGGATAAGATACGGATATAGTTGCTCAGACCGACAAACGTAGATTCAATGTTCGGATTGAGCGGCAAACGCATAAAGCTGATTTCGATGTTTGATATCATCGGCCATGCCACTAAACCGCCCAGCAAAAGCAAACTGGGTGCCAGCAGCAGCATGGCAAATGGCATATCCGATCGACCTGAAAATAACTTATTCATCACGACTTTCTCTTTCCCCTTTAGCGCTGTTCAACGAGGTCATCCAGCTTTGTCTGGCTTGCCTTGATCGTCGTTGAAAGGTCGGCTTTTCCTACCGTGACGTTATGTACCAGGGTGCTCACGACACCGGAGCCCGTCACATCGCCCATACGGGTAAAGTTTTTATCGCCGACGGCACCAAACACCTGAATATTGGGCAGCTCGGCAATCAGTTGATCCGGTAATTCACCCAACGCTTTAATCACCGGGTTTTCTTTCCAGGTCGCCGTGTTCACCACCGCTTTATTGACCGGCAAAGCCGCACCCGGGGACATCATTACCCAGTCAGCAATGTTGTCGGCCTGCTCCATAAAGGTGACAAATTTTTCTGCCGCTTCTGTCTCTTCGGTTTTCTGACCCGCCGTGATAGTGAGTGACGTCAGCATGCCGTAAACAGCGGATGTTTTTTCTGTTGGGACTACAAAGCCAACGTTTTTCGGGTCACCCTCTTTAATCACCGCAGGCAGAATATAGGTGGAGTAAATCGCCATCGGCGCAGTGCCGTTCATGAACGCATCTTTAACTTCCATGATGTCGTTAGAGCCCGGCATCGTATTCATTGCCAGCGAACGGTAATACTGCAGCGCCTGGGTCATTTCAGAGGTATCGAGCGTGATCTTGCCTTGCGCATCAAACACGTTAGCCTTATTGGACAGAGCAAACTGAGAGAAGGCCTGTTCGGTCAATACGCTTTCAGCGGTCGGCAGTGCGATACCAAATTTCTTATTCGCGGGATCGTTTAGCTTCTGCGCCACGTCCAGCAGTTGCTGCCAGTTTTTCGGTTCTTCCAGACCGGCTTTTGCCAGCACATCTTTGCGATACCAGATCCCGCCAATCCAGGCGCTAACCGGAACGCCAGTCCATGCAGTCCCGTCTTCAGTACGTACGATACGCAGCACACCGTCATAAAATGCGCTTTCGCCGACACCGTTGATCACCTTCTCCACCGCTTTACGATCGATGAGTGACTCTTTATCCATCACCTTGGCGTAGTCATGGCTGGTCTCAATCACTTCAGGCAACGAACCGCTGCGCGCGAGGGTAATCACTTTGGTGTTATAAGCATCTTCTTCGACAGGAACCTGCTTAACCGTGATGCCTGGGTTTTCTTTTTCAAAACGCTCAATCAGTTTCGCAATAACCGCCTGCCGCTCCTGTTCAACAGAAGAGTGCATAAATTCAATCGCGACAGAGGATTTTTTATCATCCTTACATCCTGATATCAGGGCGCAGGATACCAGTGCTGACATCAGCACAATTTTTGCTTTAAGCATGAAATATTCCTTATTATATTTTAACCCACATAACCTGCCAGGCGTGCAGCGTTAATTCCCCACGCGGAATATTAATTTCGCTAATCAGATCAAATCCATTTTCCATATCAATATGGACGGTTTGATCATGAGCGCTGACATTAAATAACCCGGTAATTTCTTCGCCCGTTTTCGCAGTGCGTTTAATTTGCATAACGGTTGGCGTGATACTGCTAATTTCAAAATCACTATCTGGATGGAATGCTTTATTATTCCGTCGAATAACGATCAACCTGGATAACTCATGATAAATAGCATGGCGTAAGCTGTTCTCATCTGACAATTCAGCTTCTATTTGCTCTACCTGATATTTCTTACGGTTGATGGCTCGATTGTATCCCAGCGTTTCCACACCTTTGTAATCATTACGGGAGCCCAGAATGCTTTGAATGTACACCGCAGGTACACCCGGGAAACTCAATAAAATAGCGTGAGCAAGGATAAAACGGGCAAACCGCTCAGCATCGCTGCTATTGCCCGGCGTGAGCGCATCCATATAGGTCACGTTAATTTCATACGGACTGCGACTACCATCAGGGTTATTTTTCCAGTTAACCAGTGCGCCTTCCTGTTGTAATTCCGTCACCAGTTTCATGATTTCTTCTTCTGGTAACAGACCACGTAATGGGTTAAGTCCAATGCCGTCATGCGAGGCAAGGAAATTAAACCAGGTGGTGTCGTCGGATGGCAGTTCCAGTGATTGCGCCCACTGACACAATGCCGTTGTATCCTGACGTTGTACCGCATGCAGAACCAGTGGCGGCAGCGAGAACTGGTACACCATGTGCGCCTCATCCTGCCCATTTCCGAAGTAGGAAATGTTGTCTTTATGCGGGACGTTCGTTTCAGTAATGATGGCGGTGCCTGGCGCAGCACAGTCAGCAATCGCGCGGAACAGTTTGATAAGCTGGTGTGTTTTTTCCAGATGGATGCAGGACGTGCCGGGCTCTTTCCACATAAAACCCACAGCATCAAGGCGCACATAGTCTGCACCCTGTTCAAGGTAGCTCAACAGCACATCGACCATGGCCAACAGCACAACCGGATTTTCATAGTTGAGATCAATCTGGTCTTCACTAAACGTCGTCCACAAATGACGCACCGTATTATCTTTCACTGTAAACGGCGTCAATAAAGGTAATGCACGAGGACGAGTAACATTGCTCAGATCCGTATTGGGGTCCATTGCAATAAAGAAATTGTCGTAGCCCTCTACCTGTTGTAAATAATTATTAAACCACTCGCTTTTAGCTGACATATGATTACAAACGAAATCAAACATCAGTCGACTGGATTGGCCTAATTGTTTAATATCATTCCAGTCCCCTGTTTCTTCGGCAACCTGATGGTAATCGATTACTGAAAAACCATCATCCGATGACCACGGATAAAAGGGTAAAAGATGGACGTGAGAAAAGGTTGACTTAAGCCATTCATTATAAAAGTGATTAAACACAGGAAGTGGCTTTTGATCTGCTCCGTGAAATTGATCAGCGTAAGTAATGAGCACGACATCGCTCTCATCCCAATGCGCTTTACGGACTTTATTAATTAATTCTTTAGATTTTTCTAAACGTTTAATTAACGCCTCATAGTGGTTCGGAGTAAATGTATCTCCATAGACTTCACTCAGGCATTTTTGGATTTCTTGGTTCACCTTAATTTCTCGTGGTAGCGGTCCCATGACGCAAGAGACTACTCTGCAGAAAATAAGCTGTCAATCAGACGAGGCGGTCTGGAGGGGGGTATAAAAGAATTTTGGCAGCCAAAAAATCGTATTTGTGAGCTGCCGCAAATTAATAGTGGGGATGTTGATGAATTGTTGCTTGATTATGCTGTATTGACGATCAGGATTGTTTGCTCGAATAGCGCTTAGACAGTTTTGCCGCGGCACGACTCAACAACGGCTCAAGCACCAATGCCAGCACCATTTTCAGAGGGCGTCGGGCGACGGATTTTACCGCCCACCCCGCGACACCCGCCGGACCGTAGCGAAGCGCAGTAAGGAGAACCAGCTTACCTGCTATTTTAAAGCCCGGCGTCACCCTTTGCCCGGCACGTTGCCAGCGATTATTCATCTCAATCCTCACAATTGACGAAAGCGGCTGCGCAATGTGAAGGTATCTGACGTCACATAACGCTCCATTTCCCGCAAACGCGTTTCACTCGCGGCCAGTTCACGATCCACAGCATCCAACAGTTCACCGCTGGAAGGCTGTTGCTCACCAGACGCATAATTATCCGGCATCGGGTCCAGTACAAACGTCAGTACGATGTAAGCCACTAACGTAAAAAAGGCCAAGCCGAAGAAGATCGACAATACGACCAGAATCCGCACCAGTTTTACCGGAACGTCCAGATACTGTGCGATACCCGCACAGACCCCACGAACCATGCCCTGCTGCGGGATACGCCATAACTTTTTGTTCAGATTAACGCCTCCCATTAGCGATCCCTCCAGTTCGGATGCTCAGCATCAAGGATGTCTTCCAGCGCCTGAATACGCTCACGCATACGCTGCGCGTTATTGTTCAGTTCCACCAGGCGTTGCTGTTCGTTTTGCGACAACTCGCCGCGACTGGAACGGTTGCTGTAATGCAGCCATAACCAGATCGGTAAAACAAACAGCACAAAGATGGTTAACGGTATGGCCAGAAATAGCGCGCTCATGAGTACTCCTTACAGGTGATGAGCGGCGACGCGTTCGGGCGTCGCCAGGTATTATTATTGCTTGTCTTGCTGCATTTTGGCTTTCAACTGCGCCAATTGCTCACTGATTTCATCATCTGCTTTCAGGTCAGCAAATTGCTGATCCAGCGATTTTTGCTTACCGAAGTTGTGGCTTTCAGCTTCTGCTTCCATCTGATCAATACGACGCTCAAAAGATTCAAAACGTGCCATCGCTTCATCCAGCTTACCGCTGTCCAGTTGACGACGCACATCGCGGGAAGAACTCGCCGCCTGATGACGCAGCGCCAGCGCCTGCTGACGCGCACGGGTTTCGCTGAGTTTATTTTCCAGCTCACCGATCTCTTTTTTCATCCGCGTCAGCGTATCGTCCACCAGCGTCACTTCATGCTCCAGAGAGGTGATCAGATCGGTCAGTTTCTGCTTTTCAATTAAGGCAGAACGCGCCAAATCTTCTTTCTCTTTACGCAGCGCCAGCTCCGCTTTTTCCTGCCACTCAGCCTGTTGTGCGGTGGCCTGTTCAATACGACGGGATAACTGTTTCTTTTCCGCCAACGCACGCGCCGAATTTGAGCGAACCTCGACCAACGTGTCTTCCATTTCCTGGATCATTAACCGCACCAGTTTCTGCGGATCTTCAGCCTTTTCCAGCAACGCATTAATGTTGGCGTTCACGATGTCGGCAAAACGAGAAAAAATACCCATAATGTAATCCTCACTGACTGTTCTGATAGTGGGCAATGCCCTGCTGCTGAGGTAATGCAGATTGCGTGCCAACTTTTTAACTCATTGATTATCCATCAAATGGTAAATTTTACCTGACGACAAAATTAGGTTAAATTGGTGAATAACACTAACAAGTGGTGAATTTCATCATGGCCGGATACAAAGACAATCTTCTTGGCGAAGCCAATAGTTTTATTGAGGTGCTGGAACAGGTTTCCCGGCTGGCCCCGCTGGATAAACCGGTACTGGTTATCGGCGAACGGGGGACGGGCAAGGAATTAATCGCCAACCGCTTACACTACCTCTCCTCTCGCTGGCAAGGGCCGTTTATTTCACTGAACTGTGCTGCACTCAATGAAAACCTGCTCGACTCTGAACTGTTTGGCCACGAAGCGGGCGCGTTTACCGGCGCACAAAAACGCCATCCGGGCCGCTTTGAGCGCGCCGATGGCGGGACACTGTTCCTCGATGAACTGGCGACCGCCCCGATGCTGGTACAAGAAAAACTCCTGCGTGTCATTGAGTATGGGGAACTGGAACGTGTCGGCGGTAGTCAGCCGCTGCAAGTCAATGTACGTCTGGTCTGTGCAACGAATGCCGATTTGCCAAAGATGGTGAGTGAAGGTACTTTCCGCGCGGATCTTCTCGACAGACTGGCGTTTGATGTGGTGCAACTGCCTCCTTTACGTGAGCGGCAAAGCGATATCATGTTAATGGCCGAGCAGTTTGCCATCCAGATGTGCCGGGAGATGGGCTTACCGTTATTTCCAGGATTTACCACGCACGCCAGAGACACTCTGCTGCACTACCGCTGGCCGGGTAATATTCGAGAACTGAAAAACGTCGTTGAGCGTTCAGTCTACCGACATGGCACCAGTGACTACCCGTTGGATGACATTGTGATTGACCCTTTTCAACGAAATATCACTTCACCGCAGCCCCAGGACGACAGCGAAATACGGCCATCATTACCGCTGGATTTACGTGAGTTTCAGCAGCGTCAGGAAAAAGAATTTCTGCAATCCAGTTTGCAACAGGCAAAATTTAACCAGAAAAAAGCGGCTGAATTACTCGGACTCACCTACCATCAGCTCCGCGCATTACTTAAAAAGCATCAGCTTTAGCGTTCCTGACAACAATTCATTGGATCATATCCGTCAACGTTGAGGCGCTTGTGTCGCCTCAGTGTCTGACGCTGGCTTAAATGCTTGCCGGAACATCGGCTTCAACAGCGAACTCCCGAACTCACTCAGATGATTACTATCTGCGTAAAGCGGGCGTCCCTCTGCCTCTGCCCAACAGCGTCCGTCGTGGCAAAGATAAGGGAGAGGATCGAGAATCTTGACGCCACAACGTAGCGCAGCCTCATCCTGTGCCGCCCAAATGACTTGTTGGCGCTGGCGATACTCTGTCAGTGAAATAGATATTTTGTGGGGAGGTTTGCCAAACATCAGTGCTCTGGCCATGGTATTGGGAACATCAGTCGCCATTTCAGGGATTGGACGCACCAAAAATACCCTCTCGCGGTTCTCAATTGAGCACATGGTTTTGATCAGTTGCTGAGTAAACTGTTTATTTAACGCCGGGTTTGGATGTTCGTACGGAGTATCAAAGAATCCCATCGGGATATTGAAAAAGGCGTCCTTTTCATTTTGCCCCAGGATAGCCAGACTGCTTCTGTTTGCAATAATGACCTGATTATTTTTGTATTCGTTATTAAGCAAATTAATAGCGCTATCATTAAAAAGCTTACAGTCATCATGACTATCTTCCCGACGTTTCATACCTAATACCGTCGGGCAACTCGCATAGGTCAACTCAATCACAGAACCGGGAGCAACATCAGCGACAGCAGAAACCAGCATACTCGCATGGCTATCACCTAATAGAATTGCCGTTACCTCACCTTTGCCATGGCTACACATCGGCGATTCACTCCCTTTTCCCGGTACCAGCAAACACTTTTCGAATCGGGAAGCATAATCAAGCTTCGGGATCATCGCTAATTCAATCGCCGGGTCAATGCGACCTTCAACCTGTTGATAGCGTGCTCCCACGGCCATCAATCCAACGCTTAACACGACCAGCCCTAACACCCCGATCTGCTTACCCATAGAGACTCGCGCAAGTTGCCTACGCGCCGGTGTTTCCACGAGTAATAAAGAGACTTTTCCCAACAGTACACTGCCCACTATTCCGCCCACAATCCACGCGGGATTGTCCTGTTTATCGGCATAGCTTAGCAGTACCACCAACGGCCAATGCCAAAGATAAATAGAGTAAGAGTTGGCCCCTATCTGACGGGTGAGAATGGTTGATGTAAAAATAGATTGTTGACGATTAGCCGCCAGAACGAGCATAGCACCCAGCACCGGCACCATGGCATAAGCCCCGGGCCATGGCCGGGTTGCATCAAGTAAAGTGACCGACAATGCAATTAATAGAAAACCGACACACTCTACCGCACGCGCAGGAAGTTGTGGCATGGAATGCCGACGCGTTAGCCACCATACTGATCCTCCGGCTAACAATTCCCAAACCCGCGTGGGCAATAAATAAAATGCGCTGCCAGGGAACCGAGGGCTGGCGTAAATAGAAAGCGCGAGTGACAACAGACCTGCGGCGAGCAGCACAAACTTAAGGCCCCGACAGCCAAACCAACGCCAAATAAACAGGCAGCCCACAGGCAACAAAATATAAAATTGCCACTCCAGTGAGAGTGACCAGGTGTGCAGCAACCAATTTTCGCGAGAAGCGATATCGAAATAACCGGCCTCGCGCCAGAACTTCAGATTGGAAATAAAAGTAAGTGCGGTTACCACGTTGATCGACAGAACGCGATAATCTGCTGTGGGCAACCATAACCAGCCAATAATGAGCAATATGGCACATAGCACTATTAAGGCCGGAATAATTCGTCTGGCTCGCGCCAGATAAAATCCCCACAATGAGAAATTATCGCGTTCCAGTCCATTAACGATGATGGCCGTCATCAAAAAACCAGATATGACAAAAAACACATCAACGCCAACAAAACCGCCGCTGAATCCGGGTATGCCAAAGTGATAAAATACGACCGCCAATACTGCCCATGCTCGCAGTCCATTGATATCATGGCGAAATGCTTTAGGGGCGGGTGAGGCAGGACGGGACGACTTATTAACCATAATCGACCGGATTCCAGGATAGTGTAACAACGCAGCCAATCTGCACCATGACATATTAATCGTACTGAGTTTACAAATTACCCTTCGGGTGAACAAGATGTCATCTCAGACATAACAAAAAATAAAACTCACCTGTTTTGACTGCATAAAAACCCCCCCTATTAATCGTTGTGCATTCCCAATCCAACGCCCTGTTTTGGATATTTACTGTACATACATGACACGTTACACACCAGGGTTACCCTCTAACGGGGCGAATCAATCGTTTATTGCGCGTCAGACAGGTCATGAAAATGCTAAGATAGTTTATGAGGTATATTCAACGTGGCTAGTGCGTATGAATGTTGACCAACTCGCGAAGTTCACTGCGCGGTGACCAACTCTACAGCCCCCATGATGTCCCCAAACACAAACGGTAATGGCGAATGTCATTAAATATTAGTAAGATAGCTTCTTTATACATAATCTCTTAAAAATTATGCGCTTGGTTTTATCATCTCTGATCGTGATGGCTGGATTTCTGTGTGGTCAGGCAGTTGCTGCGCCGGAACAGACCACGCACGCGGATATTCGCGACAGCGGGTTTGTCTATTGCGTGAGCGGGCAGGTCAATACGTTCAACCCGCAAAAAGCGAGCAGTGGTCTGATTGTCGATACACTGGCTGCCCAGCTCTATGACCGGCTGCTTGATGTCGATCCTTACACCTATCGACTGGTGCCTGAACTGGCCGAAAGCTGGGAGGTGCTGGATAACGGTGCAACCTACCGTTTTCACTTGCGCCGCGACGTGCCCTTTCAAAAGACCGCCTGGTTTACCCCAACGCGTAAACTGAATGCAGACGACGTCGTGTTCACCTTCGAGCGCATCTTTGACCGTCAACATCCGTGGCATAACGTTAATGGCGGCAGTTTCCCCTACTTCGACAGCCTCCAGTTCGCCGATAACGTACAAAGCGTCCGTAAGCTGGACAACAACACCGTTGAATTTCGTCTGACCCAGCCTGATGCCTCCTTCCTGTGGCACCTGGCCACACACTATGCTTCCGTGATGTCAGCAGAGTATGCCGCGAATCTGGCAAAAGAGGATCGCCAGGAGTTGCTCGACAGGCAACCGGTCGGCACCGGTCCATTCCAGCTTTCGGAAAATCGCGCGGGACAATATATCCGACTACAGCGTCACGACAATTTCTGGCGCGGTAAACCTCTCATGCCGCAGGTGGTTGTGGATCTCGGCTCTGGCGGAACCGGTCGTTTATCGAAACTGCTCACCGGTGAGTGCGACGTTCTGGCCTGGCCTGCAGCCAGTCAGCTCAGTATTTTGCGTGACGATCCCCGTCTGCGCCTGACGCTACGCCCGGGTATGAACATTGCCTACCTGGCGTTCAATACCAATAAACCTCCGCTGAACAACCCTGCCGTGCGCCATGCGCTTGCGCTGTCAATCAACAATCAGCGTCTGATGCAGTCTATCTACTACGGTACGGCAGAAACGGCGGCATCTATTTTACCGCGCGCCTCGTGGGCCTATGACAACGAAGCTAAAATTACAGAATACAACCCGGCAAAATCACGCGAACAGTTAAAAGCGCTGGGGCTGGAGAACTTAACGTTAAAGCTCTGGGTACCAACCAGTTCACAGGCCTGGAACCCAAGCCCACTGAAAACCGCAGAACTGATCCAGGCAGATATGGCGCAGGTTGGCGTAAAAGTGGTCATCGTCCCGGTTGAAGGTCGTTTTCAGGAGGCGCGGTTAATGGACATGAACCATGATCTGACGTTGTCCGGCTGGGCGACAGACAGTAACGATCCTGACAGTTTTTTCCGTCCACTGCTCAGTTGCGCCGCGATTGACTCGCAAACCAACTTTGCGCACTGGTGCGACCCGGAGTTTGACAGCATTCTGCGAAAAGCCCTGTCTTCGCAGCAGCTTTCTTCGCGCATTGATGCCTATGACGAAGCCCAAAATATTCTGGCGCAAGAGTTACCGATCCTGCCGCTGGCCTCTTCGCTGCGCCTGCAGGCTTATCGCTATGACATCAAAGGGCTGGTTCTCAGCCCGTTCGGTAACGCTTCCTTTGCCGGGGTTTCCAGGGAAAAGAAAGATGAGGTGAAAAAACCATGATTATCTTCACCCTGCGTCGTGTTTTATTGCTCCTGGTTACCCTGTTCTTTCTGACCTTTATTGGGTTCAGTCTGAGCTACTTCACGCCTCATGCGCCTTTGCAAGGCGCATCCCTGTGGAACGCCTGGGTATTTTGGTTCAATGGCTTAATTCACTGGGATTTTGGTGTTTCCAGCATTAACGGGCAATTGATCTCAGAACAGCTGAAAGAGGTGTTCCCGGCGACGATGGAGCTGTGCATTCTCGCCTTTGGCTTTGCCCTGATGGTGGGGATCCCCATCGGCATGCTGGCGGGGATCACGCGGAACAAATGGCCAGATCGGTGCATCAGTGCGCTGGCGCTGATGGGCTTTTCCATTCCGGTTTTTTGGCTGGCGCTGCTGCTCACCTTACTTTTTTCGTTGACGCTCGGCTGGCTACCGGTTTCTGGTCGTTTCGATCTGCTCTATGAAGTGAAACCGGTCACCGGTTTTGCCATTATTGACGCATGGCTCTCCGATTCGCCCTGGCGCGATGAAATGCTGGTAAGCGCAATACGACATATGGTTCTCCCTGTGTTGACACTCTCCGTTGCGCCGACCACAGAGGTCATCCGCCTGATGCGTATCAGCACTATCGAGGTTTTCGATCAGAATTACGTAAAAGCGGCAGCCACACGGGGTCTGTCACGTTTAACTATTCTGCGCCGTCACGTGTTGCACAACGCCCTCCCGCCGGTGATCCCTCGTCTTGGCCTGCAGTTTTCCACCATGCTGACGCTGGCGATGATCACCGAAATGGTCTTTAGCTGGCCAGGACTTGGTCGTTGGCTGATCAATGCGATTCGCCAGCAGGACTACGCCGCAATTTCTGCCGGCGTTATGGTGATTGGTTCACTGGTTATTATTGTTAACGTTATCTCTGATATTTTGGGTGCTATGGCTAACCCTCTGAAACATAAGGAATGGTATGCCTTACGATAGTGTGTACAGCGAAAAGCGCCCGCCCGGCACGCTGCGCACTGCCTGGCGCAATTTTTACAGTGACGCTTCTGCGATGGTTGGCCTGTATGGCTGCGCAGGATTGCTGATCCTGTGTGTTTTTGGTAGCTGGTTCGCCCCTTATGGCATCGATCAGCAATTTTTAGGTTATCAGTTACTGCCACCCTCCTGGTCGCGTTACGGCGAGGTCTCCTTTTTCCTCGGTACCGACGACCTGGGTCGTGATGTATTAAGCCGTCTGCTCAGCGGTGCCGCGCCTACCGTAGGAGGCGCGTTTGTCGTGACTCTCGCGGCCACGCTGTGTGGTCTGGTATTGGGTGTTGTCGCCGGGGCAACGCACGGTTTACGTTCTGCCGTACTGAACCATATTCTCGACACCCTGCTCTCTATTCCTTCGCTGCTGTTGGCGATTATTGTGGTGGCGTTTGCTGGCCCTCACCTGACTCACGCGATGTTTGCTGTCTGGCTGGCGCTGTTGCCGCGTATGGTGCGGTCCGTCTATAGCATGGTGCATGACGAGCTGGAAAAAGAGTATGTCATCGCCGCCCGACTGGACGGCGCAACTACGCTCAATATTCTGTGGTTCGCCATTCTGCCCAATATTACGGCCGGGCTGATTACGGAAATTACGCGCGCATTATCGATGGCGATTCTGGATATTGCGGCGCTGGGCTTTCTGGATCTTGGCGCGCAGTTACCGTCGCCAGAATGGGGAGCCATGCTCGGCGACGCGCTGGAGCTGATTTATGTCGCGCCGTGGACGGTCATGCTGCCGGGTGCGGCGATTATGATCAGTGTATTGCTGGTTAACTTGCTCGGTGACGGCGTGCGCCGTGCGATCATTGCGGGGGTGGAATAATGCCATTACTGGATATCCGCAACCTGACGATTGAGTTCAGGACCGGCGACGATTGGGTAAAGGCGGTTGACCGCGTCAGCATGACGCTGAATGAAGGCGAAATTCGCGGGCTGGTGGGTGAATCAGGTTCCGGTAAAAGTCTGATCGCTAAAGCGATTTGTGGTGTTGCCAAAGATAACTGGCGTGTCACCGCAGATCGCATGCGCTTTGACGATATCGATCTGCTGCGCCTTTCCGCCCGTGAACGGCGCAAACTGGTGGGCCATAACGTTTCCATGATCTTCCAGGAGCCGCAATCATGTCTTGACCCGTCCGAACGTATCGGGCGGCAACTGATGCAAAATATCCCGGCCTGGACCTACAAGGGGCGCTGGTGGCAACGCATTGGCTGGCGCAAACGCCGTGCCATTGAGCTACTGCACCGCGTCGGGATAAAAGATCATAAAGACGCGATGCGTAGTTTCCCGTATGAGCTGACAGATGGCGAGTGCCAGAAAGTGATGATTGCCATCGCACTGGCTAATCAACCGCGTTTGTTGATTGCGGATGAGCCGACCAACGCCATGGAGCCAACAACGCAGGCGCAAATTTTTCGCCTGCTGACCCGGCTGAATCAAAACAGCAACACCACCATTTTGCTGATTAGCCATGACCTGCAAATGCTCAGTCAGTGGGCGGACAAAATTAACGTGATGTACTGCGGACAAACGGTGGAAACCGCCCCCAGCAAAGATCTGGTGACGATCCCGCATCACCCTTATACGCAAGCGTTGATCCGCGCCATTCCTGATTTTGGCAGTCCAATGCCACACAAAAGCCGCCTTAATACCATGCCGGGAGCCATTCCGTTGTTAGAACAATTACCCATCGGTTGCCGCCTCGGGCCACGCTGTCCTTATGCGCAGCGCGAGTGTATTGAAACCCCACGACTGACCGGAGCCAAGAATCATCTCTACGCCTGTCATTTCCCGCTGAACATGGAGAGAGAGTGAGATGGTAGAGACACTGCTCGAAGTCCGTAATCTGAGCAAAACCTTTCGCTACCGCACGGGCTTGTTCCGCCGCCAGACCGTTGAGGCCGTAAAGCCCCTGAGCTTTACACTGCGTGAGCGACAAACCCTCGCCATCATTGGCGAGAACGGTTCAGGGAAATCGACGTTAGCGAAAATGCTGGCGGGGATGGTTGAACCCACCAGCGGCGAGCTGCTGATTGACGACCATCCGCTAAAATATGGCGATTATTCATTTCGTAGCCAGCGTATTCGCATGATTTTCCAGGACCCGTCAACGTCGCTTAACCCGCGTCAGCGTATCTCGCAGATCCTTGATTTTCCGCTGCGACTGAATACCGACCTGGAGCCAGAACAGCGCCGTAAGCAGATTATTGAAACCATGCGCATGGTTGGGCTGCTTCCCGATCATGTCAGCTATTACCCGCATATGCTGGCACCGGGACAAAAGCAGCGTCTGGGGCTTGCCCGTGCGTTGATTCTGCGACCTAAAGTGATCATCGCGGACGAAGCGCTGGCATCGCTGGATATGTCGATGCGCTCGCAGCTGATCAATCTGATGCTGGAACTGCAGGAAAAACAAGGCATTTCCTATATTTATGTCACCCAGCATATCGGAATGATGAAACACATCAGCGATCAGGTGCTGGTGATGCATCAGGGCGAAGTGGTTGAACGCGGCAGTACAGCTGACGTGCTCGCCTCCCCGCTTCATGAGCTTACCCGCCGTCTGATAGCCGGGCACTTCGGTGAAGCGCTCACCGCGGATGCATGGCGAAAAGACCGTTAACAGAAGAGCGCCCTCCTCGTCTGGAGGGCTAATTTGCCGTTAGTGCAGGATTTCTGCCGGTATCAGCGTATCAACTTCATCAAACGTGACAGCAGAAAAAATACCGCCCTGAATCGCCCAAATACCAGCATTGAACGCGTCGTCGATGAGTCGGGTATCTTCCAGTCCTTCAATCACCACGCGATCACAATATTCCCGGATATTTTTGATAAGTACCGGGAACATCGGTTTTTCTACCTGCGACATAAAAAAGCCGCGATCCATTTTCACAACACCAAAATGGCCACTCACTAACGGGCCTGCGCTGAGACACCCAGAGCCAAGATCGCCCAGCCACAAGGCATTCGGCCCCTCGCGAAGAGAATTAATC
Organism: Citrobacter sp. Marseille-Q6884; assembly: GCF_945906775.1. NCBI lineage: Bacteria > Pseudomonadati > Pseudomonadota > Gammaproteobacteria > Enterobacterales > Enterobacteriaceae > Citrobacter > Citrobacter sp. Marseille-Q6884. Next base: position 1,140,102 of record NZ_CAMDRE010000002.1, on the reverse strand, counting down.
AGCAGGTTATTCAGGCAAGCCGTATTTGACAGGAAGCGTTCAGAAAGTTCCAGCGCAATAAAGGGCATCGAATATAAGACCGATTTAATTTCAGGATCGCCGATCGCCAGAAGCGCCATTTCATCAATGAGTTTTATCGTACAGAAAAGCGTATTTTTCTCGAACCACTCTCGTTTATCCGCAACGAATTGCAATTGTTCAAGCATGAATTTTCGTTTTTGTTCGCCATTCCATGCACTCACGATGAAATCTGAATGTAACGGATGAACCGTATCTGAAGAAAACCGGGTAACCATCTCGATCCCCAGCAACATGTTCATTGAGTCTCTCATCGGTTCCGCGATGAAATGATAGTGCATAAGACCACTCCAATTGATCATAACTTACTGATAATGCACCTCTAAACACAATCAATCAATAATATCGATCAATGTATAGATATTGATCGATAAAAACAATATATCATAACAATCTGAATATGGAGATATTTTTTGTTTTAAGAATCTTCTTACATTGATATGTTTATAAACATCGACTAGCGGTATCATCACGCTTTTATACGCCTCTGAGAGCGTGTATTACCTGACTCTGGTTGGATGAGGCAGAACCTGGCGTGGGTGGTATACTCCTCACGTGCAATAAATAATGACAGGCCACTGAATACTGATAGTGATTCTTTGATCCCTGAAATGCGCTTTTACCGCCGGTAACCTTACGGTGAATAGCAGTGAAAGATCGTGACGCAAGAAGCAGAGAGCGGAATAGACTTTCAGTCCAATTTCGAGTGACCTTGAAATTGCAATCATAACTCATTGATTGCTAAAAAATAAGTAATGACTGTAAGGATTAAATCTATGGGTTTTCTTTCCGGTAAGCGCATTCTGGTAACCGGTCTTGCCAGTAAATTATCCATTGCATGGGGTATTGCTCAGGCGATGCACCGCGAAGGGGCTGAACTGGCATTCACCTACCAGAACGACAAACTGAAAGGCCGCGTGGAAGAATTTGCAGCTCAACTGGGTTCCAGCATCGTACTGCAATGCGACGTGGCGGAAGACGACAGCATCGACACCCTGTTCACTGAGCTAGGCAAAACCTGGCCGAAATTCGACGGTTTCGTACACTCAATCGGTTTCGCACCCGCGGATCAACTGGATGGCGACTATGTGAATGCAGTCACCCGAGAAGGCTTCAGGATCGCGCATGACATCAGTGCCTACAGTTTCGTGGCAATGGCAAAAGCGTGCCGTTCGATGCTGAATCCAGGTTCTGCACTGCTGACGTTGTCCTACCTGGGCGCAGAGCGCGCTATCCCGAACTACAACGTAATGGGTCTGGCAAAAGCCTCTCTGGAAGCCAACGTCCGCTATATGGCTAACGCAATGGGTCCTGAAGGTGTGCGTGTGAACGCGATCTCTGCCGGTCCCATCCGTACTCTGGCGGCTTCCGGTATTAAAGATTTCCGTAAAATGCTGGCGCATTGCGAAGCGGTTACGCCGATTCGCCGTACTGTTACCATTGAAGATGTGGGCAACTCAGCGGCATTCCTGTGTTCCGATCTGTCTGCGGGTATCTCTGGTGAAGTCGTTCACGTTGACGGTGGTTTCAGCATCGCGGCAATGAACGAACTGGAACTGAAATAATCTTTCAGACCTCATCATGGGCGGCACTCTGTCGCCCATCATTTTCCGTCTTATCGCCTTACGCCCCCTGCCATATATACTTTTCGGATATTTATTATCACGTAACAATCTTTTATCCCCCCCTCTGCTTACGTCAGGATATTGCAGCGCAAACGATCCGGCGTACAGATATGACGACGTATCCGGGTCGCCACTTTTTAGACCAAGGAACGCCCATGGAACAACGCCGAATTGAAGGCAAAAGCCACTGGTATCATGAAACGCAGTCCAGTACGTATCCACAAGATGTTCTGCCGCTGGTGCCAGAGGCAGCAAACGTCGAGGACATCTTTCTGCTGGATTTGGCGATCCCTGACGTTGCGCTTGTGCCCTTTCAGTCCTGGTTAGAACCTGCACGTAAACTTGCTCACCTTCTTTTTCCCGCACATGTTGCACTAAGCCCACTGCATACGTTCAGCGGCTATGAACGCCTGAGTACCGCCTTAACGGTCGCCCAGGTTTATGGCGTCCAACGATTATCTAATCACTATGCAGCGCGTTTGGCGCCGCTACCGGGTCCAGACTCTTCACGGGAGAGTAATCGCCGGTTGGCGCAAATTACCCAGTATGCTCGCCAACTCGCCAGCTCGCCCGCCGTGATCAATGCGCGCGATCGCCAGCACCTGGATGAGGTCGGACTCACCACCAGCGACATCGTCCTGATAAATCAGATCATCGGTTTTGTGGGTTTTCAGTCCCGTGCCGTCGCTATTTTTCAGGCGTATTTTGACCACCCGGTTCGTCGGATACCCGGTCTGGACGTGCAGCAGTACGCGCACGCACCACCGTTTCGTAATACCGACGCAAAATGGTATGCGGCACCTTTCCCGCACGAAACCGGGCATGCCAACGATGAACCATTAGACAGCCATTCCCCGCTCGAACTGCGTGCTCTGCGGCCATTGCTGGCACATTCACCCGCAGTGCTGGATTTACTCTTGTCATTGCTTGCCAGCAGTCTGCACAGCGACGCGCAATCAAAGACATACTCACTCGCCGCCTTGTTGACTGCACGCATTAACGGCAGCGTAGCCTGCTTTAATGAACAGGCGCTGGCTGCGCACGATATGGCGGATATCGTTGCCATACTTCGCAAAGAAGAACGTGAGATACAGCGCTGGGAACAACGACATCCGGTTGAGCGCGTTACCCTGCAGGCGGTACAATGGCTCACCAGGGCGCCCGATCGTTTTAGCGCCGCACTGTTCACCCCGTTACGCGACCAGAGTCTCTCTTCAGAGCAGGTCATTAACCTACTGGCCTGGAGCGGATTGTGCGGATGGTTGAATCGCTTAAAAATTGCGCTCGGCGAGACTCATTAACCGATCCATTAACTGAAAGAGCGCTTGCTGCAACTGGCAGAATCGCGTAAAACTGTCAGCCGCTCTTTTAGCCACGAAAATAGACAATTATGCTTCAGGACAACCCGCTGCTAGCGCAGCTTAAACAGCAACTACATTCCCAAACGCCACGTGCTGAAGGGGTGGTAAAAGCCACGGAAAAAGGCTTTGGCTTCCTGGAAGTCGATGCACAAAAAAGCTATTTCATTCCACCGCCGCAGATGAAGAAAGTGATGCATGGCGACCGCATTATCGCGGTTATCCATACAGAAAAAGATCGCGAGTCTGCCGAGCCGGAAGAACTGGTTGAGCCGTTTCTGACGCGTTTCGTGGGTAAAGTTCAGGGCAAGAACGATCGTCTTTCCGTGGTACCGGATCATCCGTTACTGAAAGATGCCATTCCCTGCCGTGCCGCGCGCGGTGTGGAACATGAATTTAAAGAAGGTGACTGGGTAGTGGCAGAAATGCGACGCCATCCGCTGAAAGGCGACCGCACCTTCTACGCCGAATTGACGCAATACATCACGTTTGCTGACGATCACTTCGTCCCATGGTGGGTAACACTGGCGCGCCATAACCTCGAAAAAGAAGCACCAAACGGCGTTGCCACTGAAATGCTGGATGAAGGTCTGGAGCGTCAGGACTTAACCGCACTCAATTTCGTCACTATCGACAGTGCCAGCACTGAAGATATGGATGATGCGCTGTATGCCGAAGAACTGGCAGACGGCAAATTACAGCTGACTGTCGCGATTGCCGATCCTACCGCCTGGATTGCGGAAGGCAGCAAGCTGGATAACACCGCTAAAATTCGCGCGTTTACCAACTATCTGCCGGGGTTCAATATCCCGATGTTACCGCGCGAACTGTCTGATGATCTGTGCTCTCTGCGCGCTAACGAAGTGCGTCCGGTGCTGGCCTGCCGCATGGTCATTGCGGCTGATGGAACAATTGAAGACAACATCACTTTCTTCGCGGCGACCATCGAATCCAAAGCTAAGCTTGCATACGACAATGTCTCTGACTGGCTGGATGGTACGGGCGAATGGCAGCCTGAGAACGACGCCATCGCCGGGCAGATCCGTCTGCTGCAGCGCATCTGCCTGAGCCGCGGTGAGTGGCGTCACAACCACGCACTGGTCTTTAAAGACAGGCCGGATTATCGGTTTGTACTGGGTGAAAAAGGTGAAGTGCTGGATATCGTGGCCGAGCCGCGCCGTATTGCCAACCGTATCGTCGAAGAGTCGATGATTGCGGCGAACATTTGCGCGGCACGCGTGCTTCGCGACAAACTGGGCTTCGGTATTTATAACGTACACATGGGATTCGACCCGGCCAATGCGGAAGCGCTGGCTACGCTGCTGAAAACCCATGGTATGCACGTTGATGCTGAAGAGGTATTGACGCTGGATGGCTTCTGCAAGCTACGTCGTGAACTGGATGCGCAGCCTTCTGGTTTCCTCGATAGCCGTATTCGCCGCTTCCAGTCGTATGCTGAGATCAGCACCGAACCGGGTCCGCACTTTGGGTTGGGTCTGGAGGCTTACGCGACCTGGACCTCTCCTATCCGTAAGTATGGCGATATGATCAACCACCGCCTGCTGAAAGCGGTGATCAAAGGTGAAACGATCGCCCGTCCACAGGACGATATCACCGTGCAGATGGCAGAACGCCGTCGTCTGAACCGCATGGCTGAGCGTGATGTGGGTGACTGGCTGTATGCACGTTTCCTGAATGACAAAACCGGTACCGATACCCGTTTTGCAGCCGAAATCATTGATATCAGCCGCGGCGGCATGCGCGTTCGTTTGGTCGATAATGGTGCTGTTGCATTTATTCCCGCGCCATTCCTGCATGCAGTGCGTGATGAACTGGTATGTAGCCAGGAAAACGGCACCGTGCAGATCAAAGGTGAAGTGGCCTACAAAGTCACCGACGTGATTGATGTCACCATCGCCGAAGTTCGCATGGAAACCCGCAGCGTTATCGCACGCCCAGCCATGTAACTGATTCAGGCTCGACGGCCTTTCTTTAGAGGAAGGCCGTTTTCTTTTTCCCCTCGACAACTCCGCCACACACTACACTTCATTCATCTGGATTTATTTTTTACGATTTTCAGTTCTCTGGCTTTGCTTTTTCCCGAATCTGGATTACACATAAATATATAAATAAAACAATATGTTCAGCCATAATCACCCTGTATGAATCATGGCTACCCTTACTTTTGAGGCTCTATGCGCTTTAAACGGGATAGTTCACATCATGAAAGACGTTCAGGAACGGGTAACGTTGTATAGTTACACGGGTACGCACAACCCATACTGGCGTCTGTCAGAGGATTGCAACACCCTGCATTTCTCTGTTGACGAAGCCGCTGACGCAAAACAAACCATCGAATTATCTCCTGAGCAGGCCGATCGTATTCGGGAGATGACGGTTATTACCTCAAGTTTGCTCATGACCCTTCCCATCGATGATGATGACATTCCCGTGCATCTGGTCGGACGAAAAATTAATAAACGAGAATGGGGTGGAAGCGCATCCGCCTGGGATGATACCCCTTCCGTTGCACGCGATCTGGCACACGGCTTATCGTTTGCCGAACAGGTTGTCTCTGAAGCCAATTCCGTTATCGTCATCCTTGATCGCATGGGTAACATTCAGCGATTTAATCGATTGTGCGAAGAATATACCGGTCTGAAAGAACGCGAAGTGATCGGCCAAAGCGTGTTTACGCTGTTTATGAGCCGTCGCGAAGCCGCAGCCTCAAGACGCAACATTGATATTTTCTTTCGCGAAGGTAACTCCTATGAGGTCGAGCGATGGGTAAATACCTGTAAGGGGCAACGCCTGTTTTTGTTTCGCAATAAATTTGTGCATAACGGCAGCGGTAAGAACGAAATTTTCCTGATCTGTTCAGGAACGGATATCACTGAAGAGCGGCGCGCCCAGGAGCGTCTGCGCGTGCTGGCGAATACCGACTCGATTACCGGATTACCTAACCGTAACGCCATTCATGAACTGATTAGCGAAGCGATTGAGAATGCGGAAGATTCACAGGTTGGAATTGTCTATCTCGACCTGGATAACTTCAAAAAGGTCAACGATGCCTATGGTCACATGTTTGGCGATCAGCTGCTACAAAGCGTCTCACTGGCGATCCTCAGTTGCCTTGAAGATGATCAGTTGCTGGCCCGTTTCGGAGGGGATGAGTTTATTGTCCTTGCCACGCAAACCTCCCGAAGCGCGCTTGAGGCCACCGCCTCGCGTATTCTGACTCGCCTGCGTCTCCCCTTTCGCATTGGCCTGATTGAAGTGTATACCGGCTGTTCTATCGGTATTTCCCTCGCGCCGCAGCATGGAAATGACAGCGAAAGCGTGATTCGCAATGCGGATACGGCGATGTATACCGCGAAAGAAGGCGGACGCGGACAGTTTTGTGTCTTCTCGCCAGAAATGAATCAGCGGGTCTTCGAATATCTTTGGCTGGATACCAACCTGCGTAAAGCGCTGGAAAACGATCAATTATTGATCCACTACCAACCCAAAATAACCTGGCGCGGCGAAGTACGTAGCCTGGAAGCGCTGGTTCGCTGGCAGTCCCCGGAGCGCGGGTTAATCCCGCCAATGGAGTTTATTTCTTACGCCGAAGAGTCCGGGCTTATCGTTCCTCTGGGTCGTTGGGTCATTCTGGAAGTTGTACGCCAGGTGGCGAAATGGCGTGATAAAGGGATAAACCTGCGCGTGGCGGTGAACGTTTCTGCGCGTCAGCTGGCCGACCAGACGCTTTTTACCGATCTGAAGCAGGTTCTGCATGACCTGAATTTTGAGTATTGCCCCATCGATGTCGAATTAACAGAAAGCAGTTTGATTGAAAATGAACAACTTGCGTTGTCCGTTATTCAACAATTTAGTCAGCTAGGCGCACAGATCCATTTAGATGATTTTGGTACAGGATATTCATCGCTTTCGCAACTTGCCCGCTTCCCGCTCGATGCCATAAAACTCGATCAGGCCTTCGTCAGGGATATTCACAAACAATCTATTTCACAGTCGCTGGTACGAGCCATTGTGGCCGTCGCACAGGCGCTCAACCTGCAGGTGATTGCTGAGGGTGTTGAAAGCGCGAAAGAGGATGCTTTTCTGACCAAAAATGGTGTTAATGAGCGTCAGGGATTTTTGTTCGCCAAGCCGATGCCTGCCGCCGCATTTGAACGCTGGTATAAGCGACACCTGAATAAAAAATCGCGATAATGCAGAAAGAGCAAACGTATTGAATAGCGAAAAATGGACACTGCGTGACAATCATATCTGTATGTAATCACACAATATATAATATTCTCCATTCGCTCAGGTTAATACTATTTTTCCCTTCTCTTTTGGCATGAATTTCTGCATCATGAAATTCAAACTCTTTTGACATCAGGATGACGACCATGTCTGACATCGACGCACAACGTTTGGCCGAACGCATTGATACCGTGCTGGATATCCTCGTTGCAGGCGATTACCACTCAGCCATCCATAACCTTGAAATTCTGAAGGCTGAACTGTTAAACACAGTCAAAGAAGATACAGAGTCTCTGTCAAAAAAGCAGAAGGCTCCGTGGGAGATCTGAAGACATCATTCTCTTTATGTGGCTGCTATCCTCTGACATCAGATAACGCAGCCTCCGTTTAATTTCCGATACGATATCGCTATAAAAATTAATACTATGAATTCCCGACAACAATCTATTTTGCAGATGGTGACCGATAAAGGCCAGATGAGTGTGGCTGAGCTGGCGAAAATCACTGGCGTTTCAGAAGTGACGATTCGACAGGATCTGAACACGCTGGAAAAACAGAGTTATTTACGCCGTGCCCACGGATTCGCAGTGTCATTGAACAGTGATGATGTAGAAACGCGCATGATGACCAATTTCACGTTAAAACGTGAGCTGGCTGAATTCGCGGCTTCGCTGGTGAATCCAGGTGAATCTGTATTTATTGAAAACGGCAGTAGCAACGCGCTTCTTGCCAGGACGCTGGCAGAACAAAAAGATGTCACCATCATTACGGTCAGCAGCTACATCGCGCATCTGCTTAAAGAAACTCCGTGTGAGGTCATTCTGCTCGGCGGGATCTACCAGAAAAAAAGCGAAAGTATGGTCGGTCCGTTAACTCGCCAGTTTATTCAACAGGTGCACTTTAGTAAGGCATTTATTGGCATCGATGGCTGGCAGGCTGACACCGGGTTTACCGGACGCGACATGATGCGCTCAGACGTGGTGAATGCGGTGCTGGAAAAAGGCGCCGAGGTTATAGTGCTTACGGATAGCTCAAAATTTGAGGCGATTCATCCTTATACGCTCGGCCCGTTAGATCGCTTCAGCCGCGTCGTGACGGATGCCAAACTCAGCGCCAGCGTTCAGATGCAGCTTGAGCATTCCGGGCTGACCGTCAATATCATTGATACCCACGCATAATATTTCACCAGATGATTTGCCATCCGGCAAATCATCTTCTCTCTGAGACTTATCCGACAGCCCAATTAAGACTTTTTACCTGTTGTTAACAGGATAAAATCGTAAAATTAATGTTAGCGATATAACAGAAGCGAACTGTCATCTGCAGAATAGAGATTGTAACGACCTTCGCTACACGTTTCACGGATATATCTTTGGTGATCCACATTTAACGCTATCATTAAAGGGAACTGGATTCCGTGAATCAATAATTCAGGAGAAAGTATTATGTTAGTAACGAGCAAAAAAATGACCGCTGCCATTATGGCAATTACTCTGGCAATGTCTCTGAGCGCCTGTTCCAACTGGTCTAAACAAGACCGTAACACGGCAATCGGCGCAGGTGCGGGTGCGATAGGTGGTGCAGTCCTGACCGACGGTAGCACACTGGGAACACTGGGTGGTGCTGCAGTCGGTGGTATCATCGGTCACCAGGTAGGTAAATAATCTACGGTTGACCGGCTCGATATAATAATACGTTTCTTATTCAGGCAGTACTAAGTCTATACACTGAGACAAATTTTATAACTTATTGTTTATAAATAGATCGATATAAAGCCACGGAGATATTCCGTGGCTTTTCTATTAGCCGCCAGCCAGTTTAACTTTCATGCCTTTGGCTTCCAGCAGTGATTTAATCAGGTCACGTTTATCACCCTGTATTTCAATCACGCCATCTTTCACCGCGCCACCGCAACCGCATTTTTTCTTCAGTTCCGCCGCCAGTTTAGTCAGTTCAGCATCGTCCTGATCAATACCGGTAATCAGACAGACGCCCTTACCTTTTCGACCGCTGGTCTGACGCTGAATACGGACAATGCCGTCCCCTTTCGGGCGTTCTGGCGCAACCTTGGGTTCATCAATACGTCCGGTCTCCGTTGAGTAAACCAGGCGGGAATGGGTATCGTTCATTTACGCACCTCGTTTCAGTGAGGCATTAATCATCTTCAGCGTCTGCGCCGGGTCTTCCGACTGCGTGACCGGGCGGCCAATCACCATGTAATCCACCCCTGCGGCCAATGCCTGCTCTGGTGTCATGATACGGCGCTGATCACCTGCTGCGCTGCCTTCAGGGCGAATCCCTGGCGTGACCAGCTTAAACGCCTGACCAAGCTCTTGTTTGAACCGCACGGCTTCCTGAGCTGAACATACCACGCCGTCCAGTCCGCACTGTTGGGTTAAGCGCGCCAGTCTTTCAGCATGCTCTGCAGGTGACAACGTCACGCCGAGATCGGCAAGATCGCTGGCTTCCATGCTGGTCAGAACGGTCACGGCAATAAGCAGCGGCGCATCTTTGCCAAACGGCACTAATGCTTCACGCGCGGCTGTCATCATACGTGCCCCACCGGAGGCATGGACGTTTACCATCCATACGCCAAGGTCTGCTGCCGCTGCAACAGCATGCGCCGTGGTGTTGGGAATATCATGAAATTTTAAATCCAGAAAGACGTCGAAGCCACGCTGTTGCAGATCGCGAACTAACTGAGGTCCAAAAAGCGTGAACATCTCTTTGCCCACTTTCAAACGGCAATCACGGGGATCAATTCTGTCAACAAAAGCTAATGCTTTATCACGATTATGGTAATCCAGCGCGACAACGACAGGAGAATCAGTAACAGCACGGGAAGAAGATGAAGCAGTAAACGTCATGACCAGACCTTCTTGATGATGGGCACCGTAAGCGGCGCAAAATGGGTAAACGGCGTGCATTCTACCTGTGGTAATAGAAAATTAACAGGCGCGATTACATTTCTGCCAGGCGATGTGGCAGCGGAGTTGGACCGTGGAGGGATGAAAACTTACTAAGTATGTTGTAACTAAAGTGGGCGTTTTTTTAAATTACAGGCCGTCGAGGCCGCGGATCGGTTTAATGGTTGACCATGAACGGCAAGACGGACAATGCCAGTACAACGTATAGGCGGTAAATCCACATTTCTGGCAACGGTAGCGCGGCTTACTGCGTACCTGCTCCCCAACCATATCACGCAGAACCATCAGGCTCTCTTTTGCACGCCCTTCTTCTGCTTCATTGAGGTGATAATCCATTAATTTATGGAAAACACGCATCGTTGGATGACGCTGCAACTGGCGGGTAATATAGACCTGTGCAGTCTCATTTCCTTCGCGCGCTTCCAGGATATCTGCCAGCATCAACTCAGCAGCAGCACCGGTATTTTCCTCGACCGCGCGACGCAAAAACTCTGCCCACTCGTCATTTTTGCCCAGATGCTGATAGCAACTCTGCAGCATCTCCAGCGTTTCGCTGACCAGTTCTTTGTCCTGGGAGATCACACGCTGCAGGCTTTCGACAGCCTTCGCATACTCCCCTTTCACCATATACACGCGCCCCATCATGATGGAAACGCGCGCACTGTTTTTATCGGCGGCCGCGCCTTTTTTCAACAACGTCATGGCGCGATCCATATCGTCGTTGCCCATTTGCTGTAAGGCCAGTTCACAGTAAAAATGCGCGATCTCAATGCGCTGCTTATCTTTACCGAGTTTAACCAGACGCTCAGCGACATCGATGGCTTTCTGCCACTCGCTGGTCGCCTGATAGATTTGCAATAATTGCTGCAACGCCCCCACGCGAAAGTCTGTTTCATCAGTCAGCTGATTGAACATGTCTTCCGCACGGTCGTACAGCCCTGCGGCCATATAGTCACGGCCCAGTTGCTGAACTGCCAGCAAACGTTGTTCATAGGTCAGAGATGCACTTTCCATCAGCGTTTGATGGATACGAATAGCGCGATCGACTTCACCGCGCGAGCGGAACAGGTTTCCGAGGGTGAGGTGAGCCTCAACGGTGCCGGTATCCTCTTTCAACATATCGAGGAACAGATCCACCGCTTTATCTTGTTGGTTGCTCAGGAGGAAGTTTACCCCGGCGACGTAGTCGCGTGACAAACGGTTAGCTTCATCCTGTTTTGTTTGTTGCGCACTTCTGCGACCCATATACCACCCATAGGCAGCGGCTACAGGTAAAAGCAGAAACAACAACTCCAGCATAAATAATTATTCCTTCACAACCGACGAATCGGCAGTTACCGCAACGTCGGTCGCAGGTGCAAGCTGGTTTTCCAGTCGTTTGATTTTACGTTCAGCACGCGCAAGAGACACGCGAACCTTCAGCCAGAACAGTCCACAAATCAACCAGCCAATCGCAAAGCCTGCGGCAAACAACACGGCAAGCAGAGTTGAGATGCGATACTCACCCTGAGCCAGCAGGTAGTTAAACGTGACCTGTTGATCGTTTTGCGCACCTAATGTCACCGAAATAACAAAAATCGCCAACACCAGTAAGAAAATGAGTAAATATTTCACATTACTTCCCGTTATGTGGTTGGAGCGAATAAATCGTGTACAACTTACCGCGTTAAGCCTTTTAAATTACCATTTTCACGACGAGTGCGAAACGGAAAAGCGCCATAGCCGTTATGATTTAAGGGCAAAATTCAAAAAATCAATCGTAGTCAGCTTTCTTGCTCACGCTGTGCGATTTCTTGCTTCTCTTGTGGTGGCGGTGTCAATGGCCCGCATACCCGCTGTGCAAGCCATGTTGCCAGCGTGACCAGCAGCCAGGAGATCAATGTCGCGACGACCAAATCGCGTGGCCAGTGCATGCCCAGAAGTAAGCGACTCCCCATCACACCCGTTGCCCAGATGAGCAGGAAGACAATCGTCAGCGTACGCCTGCGCGGCCATAGCAATCCCACGGCAAGCAATGCCCAACTTGCGGCAAACATCGTATGCCCGGAGGGAAATGCAAACCCCGTTTCTTTTTGCCAGTGCTTACGTAAAAAAGTGGGAATATCCTGCTGCCCGGCCAATTGTTCTTTGACCAGGTGCCCGCGTTCTTTACGTTTTAAAGTGTAGAACTCATCGACAGGAATATGGTGCGTTTTTTCCAGCCAGATAACAAAGGGCCGCGGCTCTTGCACCCTCTCTTTAACCCACGATTTCACACCCTGGCCGAGTAATATTGCGCCCGCAAGGATCGCAAACAGCATCAATGCCGCTTTCAGACGAAATCGCAGACACCACAGAAACCACGCACAAAGCGCAACATGCGTAATGATCCCCCAGGGCTGGGTCACCGTTTCGGTTATCCAGTATAAGGTTTTTAGCCACCAGACATTGTGTCCGGGTTGCCAGCTCCAGCCGGATACCCATACAACCATGGGCATGACCAACAACAGTGCGGCACCCACTGCGGTGCGCTTTGCAATAGACAGCATTGCCTCTCCTTTCGTCGATAAGTCTCACAATCATAACTGAAAAATGTTCAGGTCGGGAAAATTGACAATTTTGTGCCATTCAAAAAGCGAATGCGTTGTCGCAATTAGGTGAACACCGCTGCCTTATGGCAAAATAGTGCAATACAGAAGCCAACAGGCGACGGCACGACGAGTGCCAGCATAATCTGGAGAATTACATGCAGCTTAAACGTGTGGCAGAAGCCAAACTGCCAACCCCCTGGGGTGATTTCCTGATGGTGGGATTTGAAGAACTGGCAACCGGACACGATCATGTCGCGCTGGTCTTTGGCGATATATCAGGCCAAACACCGGTTCTGGCACGCGTCCATTCCGAATGTCTGACCGGCGACGCGCTGTTCAGCCTGCGTTGTGATTGCGGTTTCCAGCTGGAAGCGGCGCTCGCGCATATTGCTGAAGAAGGACGCGGCATTCTGCTCTATCATCGCCAGGAAGGACGCAACATCGGTCTGCTTAACAAGATTCGCGCCTATGCGTTGCAGGATCAAGGCTATGATACTGTCGAAGCCAACCATCAGTTAGGGTTTGCCGCAGACGAACGTGACTTCACCCTGTGTGCGGATATGTTTAAGCTGTTGGGTGTAGACGAAGTGCGTCTGTTGACCAATAACCCGAAGAAAGTGGAAATTCTGACAGAAGCCGGTATCAATATCGTTGAACGTGTCCCGCTGATTGTTGGTCGTAACCCGAATAATGCCCATTATCTGGATACCAAAGCCGCCAAGATGGGCCATCTCCTGAGCGAGTGATGCCTACGCATCCGCGATAAAAAGCCTGCTGATGCAGGCTTTTTTCACATTTAACTCAGCATATTACGAATAACATAGTGCAAGATGCCGTCGTTTTGGTAGTAGGTTAACTCCGTTGCGGTATCAATTCTGCAGCGGCACAAAATCACCTCTTTACGTCCATCTGCACGCACCATATTCACCGGAATAACGGCTCCCGGTTTAATGTTTTGCAAATCCGTAATATCAATCACTTCCTCACCGGTTAAACCAAGCGTTTTGCGCGTGACGGCTTGTGGGAACTCCAGCGGCAGTATCCCCATCCCAATCAGGTTGGAACGGTGAATTCGCTCAAAGGATTCCGCGATAACCACACGAATCCCCAACAAACGCGGGCCTTTCGCGGCCCAGTCACGGCTGGAGCCAGAACCGTACTCTTTGCCGGCAATCACCGCGAGCGGAACCTGCTCTTGCTGGTAGCGCATAGCGGCGTCGTAGATAGCCATCACTTCCGTTCCCGGTAAATGGCGAGTCATCCCGCCTTCAATACCCGGCACCATCTCATTGCGAATGCGAATATTGGCAAATGTGCCGCGCATCATCACTTCGTGGTTTCCGCGACGCGACCCGTAGGAGTTAAAATCCTTACGTTCAACTCCGTGGCCCTGAAGATAGCGTCCTGCCGGGCTATCTGGCTTAATGCTGCCCGCCGGTGAAATATGGTCTGTTGTCACAGAGTCGCCCAGCATCGCCAGAATCCGCGCCCCATGAATATCCTGTACCGGGTCCGGTGTAGCCTGCATTCCGTCGAAGAACGGCGACAAACGAATATAGGTCGAGTCAGACTGCCAGCCGTAGGTGTCTGCGCGATCAACATTGATGGCTTTCCATTCCGGTGTGCCTTCAAACACTTCGGCATACTCTTTATGGAACATTGCGGTAGAGACCTGTTCAACGGCACGAGCAATCTCGCGGGCTGAAGGCCAGATATCTTTCAGGTAAACGGGATCGCCTTTTCTGTCATGGCCCAGCGGATCTTTGGTCAGGTTTACATTCATATTTCCCGCCAGCGCGTAAGCGACCACCAGCGGCGGCGATGCCAGCCAGTTTGTTTTGACTAACGGATGAATACGCCCCTCGAAGTTACGGTTACCGGAAAGTACCGCCCCGACCGTCAGATCCCCTTTTTTAATTGCCGTTTCAATGGGGTCAGGTAACGGGCCAGAGTTACCAATACAGGTTGTACAGCCATAGCCGACAAGATTGAATCCCAGTTCATCGAGATACGGTGTGAGTCTCGCTTGCGCCAGATAATCAGAAACCACTTTTGAACCAGGCGCCAGCGAGGCTTTCACCCAGGGCTGGCGTTTGAGGCCAAGAGTGACCGCTTTTTTCGCCAGCAGGCCCGCCGCCATCAATACGCTCGGGTTTGAGGTGTTTGTACAGGAGGTGATCGCCGCAATGACCACCGCGCCATCCGGTAGCTGATATTGATGACCGTTCAGAACATAATCCACGGGCTGTCGGTCTTTGTGCGAGCTATTGACCTCAAGCTCATTACTTGCGGCAAAGGCTTTCGGAACATCGCCTAACGCGACCCGATCCTGCGGACGCTTCGGTCCGGCCAGGCTGGCTTCCACATCGGCCATATCCAGCACCAGCGAGCTGGTAAAGACAGGTTCATCACCCGGGTTGCGCCACATCCCTTGCGCTTTAGCGTAGGCGCCCACCAGCTCAACCTGCTCTTCGCTGCGTCCGCTCAGTCGCATGTATTCGAGGGTCACGCCATCAATCGGGAAGAAGCCACAGGTTGCGCCATACTCTGGCGCCATGTTCGCAATGGTCGCCCGATCGGCCAACGGTAAGGTATCCAGACCATCGCCATAAAATTCAACAAATTTTCCGACCACGCCGTGCTTACGCAGCATCTGGGTCACTGTCAATACCAGATCGGTGGCGGTGATCCCTTCACGCAGTTTTCCAACAAGTTTGAAACCCACAACGTCAGGGATCAGCATCGAAACCGGCTGGCCGAGCATGGCCGCTTCGGCTTCAATCCCCCCAACCCCCCAGCCCAGCACGCCAAGGCCGTTGATCATCGTGGTATGCGAATCCGTGCCGACCAGTGTGTCCGGATACGCCACCCACTCGCCATCCTGCAATTCACTCCATACCGCTTTCCCAAGATATTCGAGATTAACCTGATGACAGATCCCCGTCCCCGGCGGGACGACACTAAAACGGCTGAACGCCTGTTGTCCCCATTTCAGAAACACATAGCGTTCATGGTTACGCTCCATTTCCAGCCGGACGTTCTCTTCGAAAGCATCATCATCACCGAAGCGATCCACCGTCACCGAGTGGTCAATCACCAGATCAACGGGGGAAAGCGGGTTCACTTTTGCCGTGTCCCCTCCCAGGCGCTTGACGGCTTCGCGCATGGCTGCCAGATCGACCACCGCCGGTACGCCGGTAAAGTCCTGCATCAGTACACGGGCGGGACGATAAGCAATCTCACGATCGGCATGGGCGTCGTTTAGCCATTTGGCCAGAGAATGGATATCATCTTCGGTTACAGAGTCACCGTCCTGCCAGCGCAGCAGGTTTTCCAACAGGACTTTTAATGATTTGGGTAAGCGGGTGATATCACCCAGTGATTTTGCAGCCAGAGGCAAACTGTAGTAGCGGTAGGTTTTATCTTTAACCTGCAATGTGTCCTTACTGGCTTCTCGTAGTATCGACGACATAGCTCCTCCTTAAATGACAGGGTTGGATCCCCGGACTCTCCTCAGGGTTAGTATTAAAGATAACACAAACAAAATGTAACGCTTTGATAACAACTCAAATTGATAAAAGGGAGAGCGATAAAATCATGAAGCAACGCATAGTGAGGGAGAATCTGAATGGCGGGTTTAACACAGTCATTAACCCTGTACGACGTCAGCGAGGATGACGTAATACGCGATACTGGATTTCATTCTTGCTGCAAATAATAATGATCAAAAACGTGGAGATTATTCTTGCGGGTCATCCTCTGCGAATAAATCAATGAATGCCCGCTGTTGCGGTGACAACTGCCACGAAGCAGGAATATCTTCCCCGCATTCCGTGGTCGTCGCCTTCTCATGTTCTTGTTCTTTGTTGCATTGAGCAGGCTCAGAGGAAGCGTGTTGTTCTTGTGCGGTCATGGTTTACCCCCACACTTGCCAAATCACGAGCGCAACCACAATCCAGAATACTGCTGAGCCGAGAAAAACGGTGAACCAGGCTTTACGTTTCAACGCGGGATCCCGGCGTGGCGGCGGGTTTCCTGAAGGCATCGCTAACCTCATACTATCGAAATCACTTATCATTTAGGCACCAAACAATCGGTACAATTAATCACCAGATAAGAGGAATCCTAATTAAAGCCGTGGAAAAAAGCCAGATAATTTTCTGACCTGGACTTATAAATAACGCAATTGTTTGATCGAATATCAATATTTGAAAGGTTTTTTGGCGGGTCCGTTAATTTAAAACTACTTTAGCGAATATTCCCATAAATAATCTGCGGTTAATGGCCGCTATGGGAAATGATAATAAATTCAGACTCACCCACCAGTACCGCTATATCTGTAGCAATACTGGCGAGATAATCTTCGTTATTATTTCTCTGGCAATTTAATGTCTTTAAACATTGCTTCAATGTCATCGTTAGAGCGTAACGCGACCGCCGTATCAACCACATCACGTGTCAAATGCGGCGCAAAACGTTGAATAAAATCATACATGTAACTGCGTAAGAAGGTGCTACGACGGAAACCGATTTTGGTGGTGCTATGGCTGAAGATATCATGCGCATCGACACGCACCAGGTCCGGGTCAGAAATCGGATCGACAGCCATGCTGGCAATCACGCCCACGCCCAGCCCCAGTCTGACATAGGTTTTGATCACATCCGCATCGGTCGCGGTAAAGACAATTCGTGGCTCCAGACCCGCCCGGTTAAATGCCGTATCCAGTTCTGAACGGCCGGTAAAACCAAAGGTGTAGGTCACAAGGGGGTATTGTGCCAGCTCTTCAATCGACACGGAGGATTTGCCCGCCAGCGGATGATCCGGCGTGACGACGATCGAACGATTCCAGTGGTAGCACGGCAACATGACCAGATCGTCGTACAGATGCAGTGCTTCAGTAGCAATGGCGAAATCCGCATTTCCTTTAGAAACGGCTTCGGCAATTTGCGTCGGCGACCCCTGATGCATATGTAAAGACACCCGAGGATAGCGTTCAATAAAACCTTTAATCACATTTGGCAATGCATAACGTGCCTGGGTGTGCGTTGTGGCAATGTATAACGAGCCTTTATCCGGCCAGGTATGTTCACCGGCAACAGACTTAATGGCATCCACTTTAGACAAAACTTCACGCGCGATACGGATGACTTCCTGCCCTGCCGGAGTCACCTGCGTCAGGTGCTTACCACTACGGGCAAAAATCTGGATGCCAAGCTCATCTTCCAGCATACGAACTTGCTTACTGATACCAGGCTGAGAGGTATAAAGCCCTTCGGCCGTTGAGGAGACATTAAGGTTGTGATTAACCACCTCAACAATATAGCGAAGCTGCTGTAATTTCATGTTAAACCATCCAGATTAGCGCCATCAGATCATCGTTTAATGCGCAGGCTCTCACGCGCTGCTAATACGATTTAATAATAAAAACCCTGTTAACTATAACCACTATATCATTTAAATCTGAGCTGTATAGAGATGACAAAAAATAATAGCCCGACAATAAAAAAGGGCCGCTTGCGCGACCCTTTCAGGTGAAATACAGCTGACAGGCTGTTATTTCTTACCTTCTACCCATTTACCATCCACGAAAAAGGCAGACCATCCGGTCGCTTTACCGTCTTTCTCCGCAGCAACATACTGCTGCTTAGTTTTACGGCTAAAGCGAACCATTGATTTATTGCCATCGGGATCGGTCTGCGGTGCGTCAGCCAGGTAACGCAGTTTTTCCGGCAGACGATCGCGGAAGCGATATAACTCTTCCACTAACGGCGCACGGGTCTCACGTGATTTCGGGAACGTGTTAGCGGCCAGGAAGATACCTGCTGCGCCATCACGTAACACAAAATACGCATCCGATTTCTCGCATGGCAGCTCCGGTAACGGAACCGGATCTTCTTTCGGCGGCGCGACTTCACCGTTACGCAGGATCTTACGGGTGTTTTTACACTCGTCGTTCGTACAAGCCATGTACTTACCGAAACGCCCCATTTTCAGGTGCATTTCTGAACCACATTTCTCACACTCTACGATAGGACCATCGTAACCTTTGATGCGGAACTCGCCCTCTTCGATTTCGTAACCATCGCAGGTCGGGTTGTTACCACAGACATGCAGTTTACGTTTAGGATCGATGAGGTAGCTGTCCATCGCCGTGCCACACTTCTGGCAGCGACGCTTAGCACGCAACGCGTTGGTTTCCGCATCGTCGCCTTCCAGCACGTTCAGCACTTCGTTTTCCGGCACCAGATTAATGGTGGTTTTGCAGCGCTCTTTCGGTGAAAGCGCATAACCGGAACATCCCAGGAAAACGCCGGTACTGGCAGTACGAATACCCATCTTACGACCGCATGTCGGGCAATCGATGCTGGTCAGCACCATCTGGTTCGGACGCATGCCGCCCTCTTCAGGATCTTTCTCGGCTTTATCCAGTTGCTGAGTAAAATCACTGAAGAAGTTGTCGAGTACGCCTTTCCACTCGGCTTCGTGATTCGCCACCTGGTCGAGACTGTTTTCCATCTGCGCGGTGAAATCGTAATTCATCAATTCGCGGAAGTTTTCTTCCAGACGATCGGTGACGATCTCGCCCATTTTTTCAGCGTAGAAACGACGGTTCTCAACACGGACATAGCCACGATCCTGAATCGTAGAAATGATCGATGCATACGTGGACGGACGACCAATCCCACGTTTTTCAAGCTCTTTTACCAGCGAGGCTTCACTGAAACGCGCCGGCGGCTTGGTAAAGTGCTGTGCAGGCGTCAGTTCGACTAACGTCAGTGCATCACCTTTATCCACAACCGGTAAAATACGATCTTCATCGCCCTTACGCAGGGCTGGCATCACTTTCGTCCAACCATCAAAGCGCAGAATACGACCACGCGCTTTCAGGCGGAACTCACCTGCACCCACGGTCAGCGTGGTGGAGTCATATTTAGCCGGGGTCATCTGGCAGGCCACAAACTGACGCCAGATCAGCTGATACAGTTTTTGCGCATCAGCTTCCATATCTTTCAGTGATTCTGCCTGAACGGAGACATCTGAAGGACGGATGGCTTCGTGCGCTTCCTGTGAGTTCTCTTTGCTGGCGTACTGGTTTGCGTTTTCCGGCAAGTATTTTTTGCCAAAATTATCGCTGATGTAATCACGAACCATCGAAACCGCATCCTGGCTCAGATTCGTTGAGTCAGTACGCATATAGGTGATGTAGCCCGCTTCATACAAGCGCTGCGCCATCATCATGGTTTTCTTCACACCGAAGCCCAGACGCGTGCTGGCAGCCTGTTGCAGCGTGGAAGTGATGAACGGCGCACCCGGTTTGCTACTGGTGGGCTTATCTTCACGTTCCAGCACGCTATAACGCGCTTTCTCCAACAAGCTTACTGCGGCAAGCGTTTGTTCGCGGTTGACCGGACGGAACGGTTTATCGTTCTGATGCGTCACTTCCAGCGGCAACGCATCACCGGATGGCGTCGTGGTGCTGGCATTAACTTCCCAGAACTCTTCAGGCACGAATGCCTTGATTTCACGCTCACGCTCAACGACCAGACGCACAGCAACCGACTGTACACGCCCCGCAGAAAGACCACGCGCAATTTTTTTCCACAACAGCGGGGACACCATATAGCCCACTACGCGGTCCATAAAGCGGCGCGCCTGTTGCGCATTAACGCGGTCGATATTCAGCTCGCCTGGCTTTTCAAACGCCTGGCGAATCGCGTTTTTAGTAATTTCGTTAAACACCACGCGACTGTAGCGGGTGTCATCGCCCCCGATCACTTCCCGCAGGTGCCATGCAATGGCTTCCCCTTCGCGGTCAAGGTCAGTTGCGAGATAGATGTGGTCGGCTTTTTCAGCCAACTGTTTCAGTTCAGAGACAACCTTCTCTTTACCGGGCAGCACTTCATAACGCGCGTCCCAGTTGTGCCACGGGTCAACCCCCATACGGTTGACGAGAGCGCCACGTTCATCCTTTTTGGGCTTTTTAGCCGTTTTGGTGGAGGTTGAGTCGGCGCTCTTTTTAGTTGCTGAGCCACTGGTCGGCAAATCACGGATATGACCGACGCTGGATTTCACCACGTAGTCACTACCCAGATACTTGTTGATCGTTTTGGCTTTTGCCGGGGACTCAACGATGACAAGAGCTTTACCCATATTCACCTTTACCTAATTTGATTCTTCCAGGAATGCGTCGCACGTTGTTCACCTTCCACTGGCGACGAGACATCGATTGGGTCTCTGTGTCGGTGGATATCAACACCTTAAACGGATTGCGCGCTCGTACTGTAACTCTCATGTCGCTGAGTTAACAGGCTTTTCTGCACGCAAATGCTATGGCACGACGGAGTGTTGGTCGAATGTCAAGCAAATCTGTTGCCAGATTGACGAAAGCGTCACACTGTACCTGATAAAATGCGTTACGCAACTTTATTAGCATGCAAAAACAAATCTCGCCAGTGGCAACGCTGTCGTAAGACCTTCGTTTTTATCAGGGAATATTTGCCCATAAGCCGGGCTCAGCGTAGACTAATGTCCTTGTTTAAGGAGTAAATAATGCATAAAGACACTCAACCCATCGATCGCGAAACACTGCTGATTGAAGCCAACAAAATCATTCGTGAGCATGAGGACACGCTGGCGGGGATTGTCGCCACCGGCGTTACGCAGCGAAATGGCGTGCTGGTTTTCAGCGGAGATTACTTTTTAGACGAACAAGGGCTGCCGACGCCCAAAAGTACTGCGGTGTTTAATATGTTTAAACATTTAGCGCATGTACTCTCTGAGAAGTATCACCTGATCGATTAAAAACAAAACGCGAGGCTCAGGCCTCGCGTTTTTGTCTTATCCTTTGCCGCGCAATGGATTACATCAGCGGCTTTTGCCCTCTTTGCCACCAGCGCAGCAGTAAGCGATCGGCGCTTTCAGCCGCACTGCCAGTGAATCGGTCCATCAGTTTTTTGCGCTGCATATAGCGTACGTTAAGTACTTCACGCCCTTCCATCAGTCCCAGAATCACTTCATCGCTGGTATTGATCTCATCGACCAGGCCATTTTCCAGCGCCTGTTGGCCGAACCAGTGTTCACCGGTAGCAACCTGTTCTATGTCCAGCGTCGGACGCATGCGATGAACAAAATCTTTAAACAGATGATGGGTTTCGTTCAGATCTTCACGGAACTTCTGCCGGCCTTCTTCGGTGTTCTCTCCGAGTAACGTCAGCGTACGTTTGTACTGTCCGGCGGTGTGCAGTTCGATATCAATATGTTTGTCTTTCAGGAAACGGTTAAAGTTGGGGATCTGGGCAACCACGCCGATCGAGCCAACAATAGCAAACGGTGCGGAGACAATTTTATCTGCCACACAGGCCATCATATATCCACCACTCGCGGCGACTTTGTCCACAGTAACCGTCAACGGGATTTGCTTATCGCGCAAACGCTGCAATTGCGATGCCGCCAGTCCATAACCATGCACCACGCCGCCAGGGCTTTCCAGACGCACAACAACCTGATCCTGCGGTTTGACGACCGCCAGAACGGCAGTCACCTCTTCACGTAATGCGCTGACCTCATGGGCATCCATACTGCCTTTAAAATCAAGCACCCAGACGCGAGGCTTATCCGATGATGCACTTTCTCCCAGCTTCGCTTTTGCTTTGGCAGCCTTCGCTTCCTGCTTGTGCTTTTTTTTCTGTGCTTTATGCCACAGCTTTTGTTGATGTCCATCCAGCAGGGCTATCGACAGGTCTTCCTTCATTTCTTTATATTGGTCACTGAGATTAATGACCCGTAACTCCCCGCGCTGACGCTTGCGTTGAGTCGCATTCACAATCAGCATGACAATGACCGCAATCGCGACCACCACAGTGACAATTTTTGCCAAAAACAACCCATATTCAGACAACAATTCCACGAGACCCACCTTGGTTAAACAACGCTACTTTCGCTCAGTGTACAACAGGCGTGTGTGCCCGTCTTGCTTGATCCATTCTGGAATAGAATCAGCAAAAAGCATGACAAAGCGTTCATTTTGCGGTGTTATTACCTTTGGCTGATTGAAAAAGAGCAGGCTTTAAGGCATAAAGCCGAAAGTTATCGCGAACGGAATGGTCAGAGCGTTACCGAGGAGTAGCCGTGCATTACCAACCTAAACAAGACCTGTTGCAGGATCGTATTATTCTGGTCACCGGTGCCAGTGATGGCATCGGACGTGAAGCCGCACTTACCTATGCGCGCTACGGCGCAACCGTGATTCTGCTGGGTCGTAATGAAGAGAAACTTCGTCAGGTTGCCCGGACCATCAACGATGAAAGGGGTACACAGCCACAGTGGTTTACGCTGGATCTGCTCACCTGCACCTCTGAAGAATGCCACCACCTGGCGCAGCGTATCGACGCCCATTACCCGCGTCTGGATGGCGTTCTGCATAATGCCGGATTGCTGGGTGATATCGGTCCCATGAGTGAGCAAAACCCGCAGGTCTGGCAGGACGTGATGCAGGTTAATGTGAATGCCACCTTTATGTTGACCCAGGCGCTGCTTCCTTTACTACTTAAGTCTGATTCCGGCTCGCTGGTCTTCACCTCCTCCAGCGTGGGCCGCCAGGGTCGGGCCAATTGGGGCGCCTATGCGGCCTCAAAATTTGCGACCGAGGGGATGATGCAGGTACTGGCAGATGAGTATCAGAACCGTCATCTGCGCGTAAACTGTATCAACCCGGGCGGTACACGTACCAGTATGCGTGCCAACGCATTCCCGACAGAAGATCCGCAGAAATTAAAAACGCCCGCCGACATTATGCCGCTTTATCTGTGGCTGATGGGCGATGACAGTCGCCGGAAAACCGGTATGACCTTCGATGCCCAACCGGGCCGCAAACCAGGAATTGCCTCATGAGTGAAGAACGCTATCAACAGCGCCAGCAGCGTGTAAAAGACCGGGTTGACGCACGCGTTGCCGCGGCAAAGGACGAGCGTGGCATTATCATCGTCTTTACCGGTAATGGTAAGGGGAAAACCACCGCTGCGTTCGGCACAGCGACACGCGCCGTCGGTCACGGTAAAAAAGTGGGTGTAGTGCAATTTATTAAAGGCACCTGGCCAAATGGCGAGCGAAATCTACTGGAACCCCATGGTGTGGAGTTTCAGGTAATGGCGACCGGGTTTACCTGGGAGACGCAAAACCGTGAAGCAGATACGGCAGCCTGTCTGGCCGTCTGGGAACATGGAAAGCGGATGCTGGCCGACGCAGCGCTGGATATGGTGGTGCTGGATGAACTGACGTATATGGTGGCGTATGACTATCTGCCACTCGAAGAAGTCATCAACACGTTAAACGCCCGCCCGGAGCATCAGACGGTCATTATTACCGGCCGCGGATGTCATCGCGATATTCTGGAATTAGCGGATACGGTCAGTGAACTGCGTCCGGTCAAGCATGCCTTTGAAGCAGGCGTGAAAGCGCAGATGGGCATTGATTACTGATAAAAAGCCGGGAGATGGCGCTGCGGCGCCATAAGGCACCGCGCAATGGCCTGATAGCGTTACGCTTATCAGGCCTGCAAACAAGATTAACCGTTGTTATTACGGCCGCCAGGACGACGGCTACCGCCTACCTGAGCATGACGTTTCACCGCACGACGGATCTGATTCGCTTTCATACGACGTCTGTCTTTCTCAACAGCCACTTTCGATGTCGTTTCCGGCTGCAGCCCGACCAGTTCACGCAGGTAGTTGGTCTGCGCAAGGTCAAGTTCCGTCCAGCCGCCACGTGGCAGGCCTTTCGGCAACGGGATATCACCGTAGCGAACACGGATCAGGCGACTAACCTGTACGCCAACCGCTTCCCATAAACGACGCACTTCACGATTGCGCCCTTCTGTCAGCGTGACGTTATACCACTGGTTAATCCCTTCACCACCGCTGAACTTGATCGTTTTAAACGCAGCCGGGCCATCTTCCAGTTGAACACCGCGGCTCAGATCGCGCAATTTCGCTTCATCAACCTGACCAAACACGCGTACCGCATATTCACGTTCAACTTCACGGCTCGGGTGCATCAGACGGTTTGCCAGTTCGCCATCCGTGGTGAATAACAGTAAACCACAGGTATTCACGTCCAGACGCCCCACAGCAATCCAGCGCGCATCACGCAGTTTTGGCAGGCGGTCAAAGACGGTTGGACGACCTTCCGGGTCGTTACGGGTACATAATTCACCTTCCGGCTTGTAATACGCCAGAACGCGACAGATTTGCTCTGCAGATTCTTTTACCGAAATCAGATGGCCGTCGATACGGATTTTCAGACCCGGCGTAACGTCAACGCGATCGCCGAGCGTGGCAATTTTGCCGTCAACGCTCACGCGACCTGCTGCAATAATCGATTCAATTTCACGGCGAGAACCGTGGCCAGCGCGTGCCAGCACTTTTTGTAACTTTTCGCTCATAGAGCTTCCTTTAGGTGTCGCCTTCACAGGCGTCGAACAGGAGAATCAACGGCGCCAGTCAGCGCCATTTTAAGGCCGCGTAGTATAACGAGTTGCGCCCTTATAAGAAAGGTTTAACGTCGCCAACGCCTTCACGCAAGACCACCGGAGAATCATCGGTCAAATCGATAACCGTAGTCGGCTGCTGGCCGAGATAACCGCCGTGGATAATCAAATCAACCTGCTTCTCCAGACGATCTTTGATCTCTTCCGGGTCGGACTCGGTAAACTCACTGCCAGGCAGCATCAGCGAGGTGGAGAGCATTGGCTCGCCCAGTGCCTCCAGCAACGCCAGCGCAATCGGGTTCGACGGTACACGCAGGCCGATGGTTTTCCGTTTTTCCTGCAGCAGTCGGCGCGGCACTTCTTTCGTCCCTTTCAGGATGAACGTGTAGTTCCCCGGCGTGTTGTTCTTAATTAAACGAAAGGCAACGTTATCGACGAAGGAATAGGTAGACAGCTCGGAAAGATCGCGGCACATCAGCGTAAAGTTGTGACCATCCGGCAGATGACGAATACGACAAATGCGCTCCATCGCGCCTTTATCTTCAATTTTGCAGCCAAGCGCATAGCCGGAGTCGGTTGGATACACGATCACCCCACCTTTACGCACAATTTCAACGGCCTGATTGATTAGCCGTTGCTGCGGGTTATCAGGATGAATATAAAAAAACTGGCTCATACTTTCCTCTCTGTAGTCTCGGGCTGTTCCCAAAGCTGCCAGACGCCTTCAACGCCTGCGGGCAACCAGAGTTTGCGACCCAATTCAATCCACGGGCACGGCTGATGAAAATCAGACCCTTGTGATGCCCATAACTGATGCTGACGCGCAAGCGTTGCCAGATGGGTGCGTTCATTGGGAGACTGCTGACACTGCGCCACTTCCATCGCGTCGCCGTGATGTTCGGCAAAATGTGCAACCAGTCTTTTCAGCCACTTAGCGCTAAGATCGTACCGACCAGGATGAGCCAGCACCGCCTTACCGCCAGAATGATGAATGACATCAATAGCTTGTTCTATTGTACACCACTGCGGCGGAACGTAACCGGTTTTCCCACGGGCAAGGTATTTTTTAAAGACATCCGCTATCGTGGTGGCTTTTCCGCTTTCAACCAGAAAGCGCGCAAAATGACCACGCGTGACGGCACCGCCGTCAGCCAGACGTAAAGCCCCTTCCCACGCCCCCGGGATATGCGCTTTGTCCAGTCGTTCAGCTATCAACCGGGCACGCTGCTGACGACGTTCCGTTTGTTCTGCCAGAAATTCGCGCATTAATGGGTGTTCGATATCAATGTTCAGACCCACAATATGGATCTCGTGATTTTCCCAGACCGTTGAAATTTCAACGCCAGAGATCAGGTTTAGCGCCAACCCCGAACGTGAAATTTCTTCTCTTGCCGCCGCAATGCCTGCCGTGGTGTCATGATCGGTGATCGCCAATGTACCGACTCGCATCTCTACCGCACGGTGTACCAACGCTTCTGGCGTCAATCGTCCATCGGACGCCGTTGTATGACTGTGCAGGTCGTAAATGACTGCGTAATTCGTGTCGCTCAAGGCGGCTCCCGTTTCAATAAATGTCGTATCACGCCCATCATAGCGGTTTCGACAAATTTACTGAAATCAGGTGTTGACTTTATTCCACCGAACTAGTTAACTAGTACGCAAGTTCACATGAAGAAGGTATCTGAGATGAAAGCAACATTTGTACTGCACGGTTGGTGGCGCACTTCCTGATTTCGGGCAGTGTCTTACGTCTGCAATATGCAACCAGATACCCGGCCCGCCAAATGAGCGGGCTTTTTTTTGAACAAAATTAATGAGAATAACGATGCAAACACAAAAACCGACACTTGAACTGCTGGCCTGCGATGCCGCCTATCGTGAGAATCCGACAGCGCTGTTCCACCAGGTTTGTGGCGCCCGCCCGGCAACGTTGTTGCTGGAGTCCGCCGATATCGACAGCAAAGATGATCTGAAAAGCCTGCTGCTGGTTGATAGCGCATTGCGCATTACTGCACTGGGTGACACCGTCACAATTAAGGCGTTATCGGCTAACGGTGCGTCATTGCTACCTCTGCTGGACGCAGTCCTTCCCGCAGGCGTTGAGAACGAGAAACAACCGAACGTCCGTCAGCTGCGTTTCCCTGCCGTCAGCCCGCTGCTGGATGAAGATGCCCGCTTATGTTCACTGTCCGTGTTTGACGCGTTCCGTTTATTGCAGGACCTGGTCAACGTACCGGCACAAGAGCGTGAAGCCATGTTCTTTGGCGGGTTGTTCTCCTACGATTTGGTCGCCGGGTTTGAGGATTTACCCCAGCTTGAAGCGGGTAACCGTTGTCCTGACTACTGCTTTTATCTGGCAGAAACGCTGATGGTCATCGACCATCAGAAAAAAAGTACCCGTATCCAGGCCAGCGTATTTACGCCCAGCGCAGACGAAAAACAGCGTCTGAACGCGCGTCTGGCGCAACTGACCCAACAGTTAACCGAACCTGCGCCGCCGCTGCCGGTCACTGACGTACCGGATATGCGCTGCGAGTGCAATCAGAGCGATGAAGAGTTTGGTCACGTTGTCCGTGGGTTGCAAAAAGCCATTCGCGCCGGTGAAATTTTTCAGGTTGTGCCTTCCCGTCGTTTTTCGCTTCCCTGCCCGTCACCGCTGGCGGCTTATTACGTGCTGAAGAAGAGCAACCCCAGCCCGTACATGTTTTTCATGCAGGATGACGATTTCACGCTGTTCGGCGCGTCCCCTGAAAGTTCGCTGAAATACGATGCCACCAGCCGCCAGATTGAAATCTACCCCATTGCCGGAACCCGCCCGCGTGGTCGTCGTGCTGACGGATCACTGGATCGTGACCTCGACAGCCGCATCGAACTGGAAATGCGCACCGATCACAAAGAGCTGTCTGAGCATCTGATGTTGGTTGACCTGGCACGTAACGACCTGGCGCGTATCTGTACGCCGGGCAGTCGCTACGTTGCTGACCTGACCAAAGTAGATCGCTACTCCTTTGTTATGCACCTGGTTTCCCGCGTCGTGGGTGAACTGCGTAACGATCTGGACGTACTGCATGCTTACCGCGCCTGCATGAACATGGGCACGCTGAGCGGTGCGCCAAAAGTGCGTGCGATGCAGCTTATAGCAGAAGCTGAAGGTCGTCGCCGTGGCAGTTATGGCGGCGCAGTAGGCTACTTCACCGCCCATGGCGATCTGGACACCTGCATTGTGATCCGCTCCGCGCTGGTGGAAGACGGTATTGCCACCGTGCAGGCTGGTGCCGGGATTGTGCTGGATTCTGTTCCGCAGTCTGAAGCCGATGAAACCCGTAATAAAGCACGTGCGGTTCTGCGTGCTATCGCTACCGCGCACCATGCACAGGAGACTTTCTAATGGCTGACATTCTGCTGCTCGATAACATCGACTCTTTCACCTATAACCTGGCAGATCAGCTGCGGACTAACGGTCACAACGTCGTCATTTACCGTAATCATCTTCCGGCACAGACGTTAATTGACCGCTTAGCGACGATGAAAAACCCAGTACTGATGCTCTCCCCTGGCCCCGGTGCGCCGAGCGAAGCGGGCTGCATGCCGGAATTGTTAACCCGTCTGCGCGGCAAACTGCCCATCATTGGGATCTGTCTTGGACACCAGGCGATTGTTGAAGCCTATGGCGGTTATGTGGGTCAGGCAGGTGAAATCCTGCACGGCAAAGCCTCCAGCATTGAACACGATGGTCAGGCGATGTTTGCCGGTCTGGCAAATCCGCTGCCGGTAGCGCGCTATCATTCACTGGTCGGCAGCAATGTCCCGGCCGGGCTGACCATTAACGCCCACTTTAACGGCATGGTGATGGCGGTACGTCATGACACCGACCGCGTGTGCGGTTTCCAGTTCCACCCTGAGTCAATTCTCACCACCCAGGGCGCGCGTTTACTGGAGCAAACGCTGGCCTGGGCGCAACAGAAACTCGAGCAAACCAACACCCTGCAGCCCATTCTGGAGAAACTGTACCAGGCTCAAACGCTCTCGCAGCAGGAGAGTCACCAGTTGTTCTCCGCGGTGGTACGCGGTGAACTGAAGCCGGAACAACTGGCCGCCGCGCTGGTGAGTATGAAAGTGCGTGGCGAGCATCCGAATGAGATTGCCGGTGCCGCTACCGCTTTACTGGAAAATGCCGCGCCGTTCCCGCGCCCGGACTACCTGTTCGCCGATATTGTGGGCACCGGTGGTGACGGCAGCAATAGTATCAATATTTCCACGGCCAGCGCATTCGTCGCCGCCGCCTGTGGGTTAAAAGTGGCAAAACACGGCAACCGCAGCGTGTCCAGTAAATCGGGCTCTTCGGATCTGTTGGCGGCCTTTGGTATCAATCTGGATATGAATGCCGATAAATCCAGACTGGCGCTTGATGAACTGGGCGTTTGCTTCCTGTTTGCGCCGAAATACCACACCGGTTTTCGTCACGCGATGCCGGTTCGCCAGCAGCTAAAAACCCGCACCCTGTTTAACGTGCTTGGGCCGCTGATTAACCCGGCGCATCCGCCGTTGGCGCTCATCGGCGTCTACAGCCCGGAACTGGTATTGCCGATTGCCGAGACGCTACGCGTGCTGGGGTACCAGCGTGCCGCCGTCGTACACAGCGGTGGAATGGATGAAGTTTCGCTGCATGCGCCCACCATTGTGGCAGAGCTGCATGACGGTGAAATCAAGAGCTATCAGTTGACGGCAGAAGACTTTGGCCTGACGCCATACCACCAGGAACAGCTGGCGGGCGGCACGCCAGAAGAAAACCGTGACATTCTCAGCCGCTTGCTACAAGGTAAAGGTGAAGCCGCTCACGAGGCTGCTGTGGCCGCGAATGTCGCCATGTTAATGCGTCTGCACGGTGAAGAAGATTTAAAAGCCAATGCGCAAACTGTGATTAATGTACTGCGCAGCGGTGCGGCCTATGACCGTGTCACTGCACTGGCAGCAAGAGGGTAAATGATGCAAACCGTTTTAGCGAAAATTGTCGCAGACAAGGCGATTTGGGTAGAAGCCCGCAAGCAGCAACAACCGCTGGCCAGCTTTCAGAATGACGTTCAGCCAAGCACGCGTCATTTCTACGATGCCCTGCAGGGTGCGCGTACCGCGTTTATCCTGGAGTGTAAAAAAGCCTCCCCGTCAAAAGGGGTGATCCGCGATGACTTCGATCCGGCGCACATTGCAGGGGTCTATAAACATTATGCTTCCGCGATTTCCGTGCTCACCGACGAAAAATATTTTCAGGGCAGCTTTGATTTCCTGCCTATCGTGAGCCGCATCGCGCCACAGCCGATTCTGTGTAAGGACTTTATTATCGATCCTTACCAGATTTACCTGGCGCGTTATTACCAGGCCGACGCCTGTTTGTTAATGCTGTCGGTATTAGACGATGAACAATATCGCCAGCTCTCTGCCGTTGCGCATAGCCTGAAAATGGGCGTACTGACCGAGGTCAGTAACGAAGAGGAATTGGAACGCGCGATCGCGCTTGGCGCAAAAGTCGTTGGCATCAACAACCGTGATTTGCGTGACTTGTCGATTGATCTGAACCGCACTCGCCAGCTGGCGCCGCGACTGGGCCATGGCGTGACCGTTATCAGTGAATCCGGGATCAATACCTACGGTCAGGTCCGTGAACTTAGCCACTTCGCCAATGGCTTTTTGATTGGCTCTGCGCTGATGTCCCATGACGACCTGCATGCCGCAGTACGTCGCGTTCTGCTCGGCGAGAATAAAGTGTGCGGCCTGACTCGCGCACAAGATGCAAAAGCGGCACACGAAGCTGGCGCAATCTATGGCGGATTAATCTTTGTCCCCACGTCTGCGCGCGTCGTCAGTATTGAACAAGCTCGTGAAGTCATCTCTGGCGCTCCGCTACAGTATATCGGCGTGTTTCGTGACAGTGCAATCGATGCGGTGTGCGCCACGGCTAAAAATCTGGCGCTGACGGCGGTGCAACTTCACGGTAGCGAAGATCAGCACTATGTCGATACGCTGCGTGCTGCGTTGCCGGAACAGGTGCAAATCTGGAAAGCGTTGAGCGTTGGCGAATCGCTGCCGGCTCGTGATTATCAACATATCGATAAATACGTTTTCGACAACGGCCTGGGCGGTAGCGGTCAACGTTTTGACTGGTCACTTTTGGGTGGACAAGTGCTGGATAACGTTCTACTGGCTGGCGGACTCGGTGCAGATAACTGCGTTGAGGCGGCAAAAACCGGCTGTGCCGGTCTCGATTTCAATTCTGGCGTAGAGTCGCAGCCGGGCATTAAAGATGCACGTCTTCTGGCTTCGGTCTTTCAAACACTGCGCGCATATTAAGGAAAAGGACATGACAACATTACTCAACCCCTATTTTGGTGAATTTGGCGGCATGTATGTGCCACAGATTCTGATGCCTGCGCTGCGTCAACTGGAAGAAGCCTTCGTCAGTGCGCAGAAAGATCCCGAGTTTCAGGCGCAATTTACCGATCTGCTGAAAAACTATGCGGGTCGCCCGACTGCGCTGACGAAATGCCAGAACATTACTGCTGGCACCAACACCACGCTGTATCTCAAGCGTGAAGATCTGCTGCACGGCGGCGCGCACAAAACCAACCAGGTGCTGGGCCAGGCGTTACTGGCAAAACGCATGGGGAAAACAGAAATCATCGCTGAAACCGGTGCAGGACAGCACGGCGTTGCGTCAGCGCTTGCCAGCGCCCTGCTGGGTCTGAAGTGCCGCATTTATATGGGTGCAAAAGACGTTGAACGCCAGTCACCCAACGTTTTCCGTATGCGTCTGATGGGAGCCGAAGTGATCCCGGTACACAGCGGCTCCGCCACGCTGAAAGATGCCTGCAACGAAGCGCTGCGTGACTGGTCTGGCAGCTACGATACCGCGCACTATATGCTCGGTACGGCGGCCGGCCCGCATCCATACCCCACCATTGTGCGCGAATTCCAGCGTATGATCGGCGAAGAAACTAAAGCGCAGATCCTGGAAAAAGAGGGTCGCCTGCCGGATGCCGTTATCGCCTGCGTCGGTGGAGGTTCTAACGCGATCGGTATGTTTGCTGATTTTATTAACGACACCAGCGTCGGACTGATTGGTGTTGAGCCGGGAGGCCACGGCATTGAATCCGGTGAACACGGCGCGCCGTTGAAGCATGGTCGCGTCGGCATTTACTTCGGCATGAAATCCCCCATGATGCAAACCGCAGAGGGGCAGATTGAAGAATCGTATTCCGTTTCTGCAGGGCTGGATTTCCCGTCAGTCGGGCCGCAGCATGCTTACCTGAACAGTATTGGCCGCGCGGACTATGTCTCAATCACCGATGATGAAGCGCTGGAAGCCTTTAAAACACTCTGTCTCCATGAGGGAATTATCCCGGCGCTGGAGTCATCTCATGCCCTGGCGCACGCGTTGAAAATGATGCGTGAAGATCCGGAAAAAGAGCAGTTACTGGTGGTCAATCTCTCCGGTCGCGGCGACAAAGACATTTTCACCGTACACGATATTCTGAAAGCGCGAGGGGAAATCTGATGGAACGTTATGCAAGCCTGTTTACCCAGTTGAATGACCGCAAGGAAGGCGCTTTTGTCCCTTTCGTCACCCTCGGCGATCCTTCTGTTGAGCAGTCACTGAACATTATTGATACGCTGATCGAGGCCGGTGCTGACGCGCTTGAGCTTGGTATTCCGTTCTCTGACCCGCTGGCTGACGGCCCGACGATTCAGGAAGCGACCTTACGTGCGTTTGCCGCAGGCGTGACACCGTCACAATGTTTTGAAATGCTGGCGCTGATCCGCCAGAAACACCCCACCATCCCTATTGGACTGCTGATGTACGCCAACCTGGTGTTCAACAAGGGCATTGACGAATTCTACGCGCAGTGTGAAAAAGTGGGTGTCGATTCTGTATTAGTGGCTGATGTGCCGGTTGAGGAGTCCGCCCCGTTCAGAGCGGCCGCATTGCGTCACAACATTGCGCCTATTTTCATCTGTCCGCCAAATGCCGACGACGAACTGTTGCGCCAGATTGCCGCCAATGGTCGAGGTTATACCTATCTGCTGTCACGTGCTGGCGTCACCGGTGCAGAAAACCGTGCGGCGCTACCGCTGCATCATCTGGTGGAAAAACTGAAAGAGTACAATGCACCGCCTGCTTTACAGGGCTTCGGCATCTCCGCGCCGGAACAGGTCACGGGCGCACTCGAGGCCGGCGCTGCCGGAGCAATTTCCGGCTCGGCAATTGTCAAAATCATTGAGAAAAACGTTGCGGCCCCCGAGCAAATGCTGTCGGAGCTGAAAACCTTTGTCAGCGCGATGAAAGCCGCTACCCGTCAGTAATCTGTAACCACCGCCAGAGCGCTTCTGGCGGTGGTTATCCTTTTGCCTGCTTCATTTTATACATTTCGTTATCCGCATTCTGGATTGCGGTATCCAGTTCGCCCTTCACCTCTGCAATCCCCCATGACACTGACAGTGGCACCGTATGCCCCTCCACCACAAATACGTGGTTATTAACCTGCCCGCTAATCCGCTCAGCAATGGCAACCGCGTCACTCGCCTGAGAGCGAAACAGCAGGATCATAAACTCGTCCCCACCGGTGCGGATCACAATATCGTGACTGGTTCGGGTGTTAGACAGCATTCGGTTGGCAATAGTTTGCAGGGCACGATCGCCCGCGGCATGCCCCCAGGTATCGTTAACGGCCTTAAATTTATTGCAATCCAGCAATACGACCGAGCAGTGTGATAAATCCCGCCGCCTGATAATGTCGAGGATTTTGCGATTAAAACAACCGGTCAGGGAGTCGATATACACCTTGAGGTCACTCTCATTTAGCCATGTCTTTAACGAAAAGCTGATGATAATAAAGAAGAAGGGAGCCAGCAGAATAACAATTCCGGCATGCGTATCACGCACCATGAAACGGCTCAGTGAGATCGAATAATGCAGCGCATACTTTTCTGACAAATATCTGACCGCGTATTTGGCGCCATCACACTTCCCCGATAAGCAGAGGCTCTCCTGGTCGAGTAAGTTCACCAACGCCACGTTAAGCCCCGGTGGGATCTGATATTCAAACGCGTTTGCCAGCGCTTCTATAAGCTCTGGTTTCGCATGATCATAGACCAGATACGCCACGATATGGTCTGTGACCTCTTTACCCGAGAGATCGTAGATATAACTCACTACGCTAAACGCCTTCTCTCCGGTAATTTTATCAACATAGAAATTCGTTGAGCTGAGGGCTTTGTTTTTGACATTTTTTTGCAGCAGACGGGTATAAAAATCGACCGGTGGATAGAAAAAACTGGATATATCCTTCGCCATCTCAGAATCAGAAAAATTAAAGTTGCGCGCATCCGCAGGCATAAACCAGTAAAAATAATCAGCATCTTTGGCAATGATGTAACGGTGCGCATCGAAGGTGCCCGGATTCAGTTCATTAACCCGACCTCGAATAAACTCCGCCGCCGCGTACATACACAGCGCTTTGAGACTGGTTTGTTTCGCGATAATGGTTCCTGATGCCGAATGAATCCGGGCCCGATCGGCATTGATCCCCCATTCTTCCGCATTTCGTGGAACAAATTGCGACATGTCACCACATTGCCCGGCATTTCTGATGTGGTGGTATCGTTCACCTATGGCATCGGAAAGAAGTTCATTATCATTAAAAATGTCCATCATGCGAGATTGCAGGCGGTTAATCCCTTCGTTTGCCGTCGCCATCCGCTGTTCGTAAATGATAAACAGGAACAACGAGGTAAATATCAGAGTAATCAGACCCGAGACCAGCAGCGCCTGCCTGTTTCTGAGCTTATCCTGCACAATCTTCACGAGTCCACCCTGATAGTTAACCGTATTGCCAAACCCATTACCCGCTTACATTGTTGCATAACAGCCCTAAACGCTTATAAAAAACACCCATTATTCTGTTCGTGATAATACGTTGAAACCACACGCTCTCCCGATCGCTAAAGTTACAGAATTATTCAAAAAAAGAATACTTTTTGTTAACAAATGAATGCGCTAGTCATCACCATCGAGGGGATAACCCGTCCGACGGATTGCCTCCCGGCAGTCGTTAACGCCTGCGGCGTAACCCGCTTCGATTTCACAAACCGGGCTGGCATTACAGAAAGGTAATCTAATCGGCGTGGCGATGGTTTTCTCCAGTGTTTCCATCTTGCTCATGTAATCCAGCAAAGCACGCGAAACGCACAGGGCAAATTCTGCCGTATCATCGCCAGTGGATGCTTCCAGATGTGAAATTTTTTGTTGCAATAGCTGGCGGGTCAACTCCATCGTCAATGCCCTCAATGCCGGTTTGCTTAAAGCGTAGCATTACCTCAAGGAGTGAAAAGGCAGGATGGGAAGAACAGAACATAAAAGAGGCGAAGACGATCACCGTGAGCGGCGCGGCATCCGCTGATACGTTCACATTCCCCCGTTATGCAAGGCATTGGGGAGGTGAAAATTCAGGGGCCAGAGTGGGAGCTCTGTTAATACCGCGTCGATTTCCTCTTGCTCTGTTCCCCCTGCACAGACTCAATGCTGTCTCAGTTGTCCGTCGCTATGTTTAGGCCCTATTCGACCCGCCTCGACCAGAATTTCCTCTATGAGCGCTTCAAGGCACTCCTTTCCATGATGATCACACACAAGATGCACTTGCCGGGAAATTTCTTCGTGTTTCATGCCATCACATAATGCGGCTTTAAGCATGACGCTGGCCCATCGTTTTGCTTCAGAATGAGTTAGCATAACCCCTCCCGATATTGGATACCTCTATAAGCGTAGCTGTCTGGTTATGATTCACCGGACTTTTCTCTCGCCCTTAACGGACTCGAAGCAGATCGGTGTATCGGGTGGTGTAGCGTGGGGAGAGCATTTCACGCTTCATCTGCCACGGCTGCTGGATGCCCTGCCCGGCGAAATACAGCGTTCCCCTGCCATCTTTAGCATTCAGACGATCCAGCACATCCATCAGCTTCTCACTGCCCGGACGCGGTGCATTATCATCAAACAGATTGAGCTGAGCCACACCCTGACTGAAAAAATCACCCAACATGACGCCCGCTTTCTGATAGCGATGCCCCTCTTTCCAGATGGCGTCCAGGCTTCGGGTTGCCGCAGCAATGATATCCCGGCTGTCCTGAGTTGGCGTGAGCAACTTCACCGACGCACTGTTACCGTAATACGGTTCATTGGGTACAAACGGAGATGTTTTGACAAAAGCCAGTATGAACCGGCAATACTGATGCTCTACGCGCAGTCTTTCCGCTGCCCTTGACGCATAACTGCAGATGGCCTGCCGCATATCCTCATACCGGGTAATTCTTTCCCCAAACGAGCGGGAGCAGAGAATCTCCTGTTTGTCAGGTGCGAACTCTTCCAGCGCCAGACAAGGTTCACCACGCAATTCACGCACCGTTCTTTCGAGTACCACATTGAAGTGCTTGCGGATAAAACGGATATCAGTATCCGCCAGATCCAATACAGTATTGATTCCCATAGCCTCCAGCTTTTTGCTGAGACGGCGTCCCACCCCCCAGACCTCTTCAACCGGAAATGCCGCCATGAGTTTACGCTGGCGCTCAATATTCGATAAATTCACCACACCGCCCGTCTGCTGGGGCCATTTTTTTGCCGCATGATTAGCCAGTTTTGCCAGCGTTTTGGTCTGTGCAATACCCACTCCCACCAGCAGATGAGTACGTTGTCGTAGCGTTTCTCGAATTTCCCTGCCAAAGTCGGTCAGATCACGGCAATTTCTTACACCTGTCAGGTCGCAGAATGCCTCATCAATGCTGTACATCTCCACGCGGGGAGACAATGCTTCCAGCGTCGTCATCACCCGGTGACTCATGTCCGCGTAGAGCTCATAGTTACTGCTGAAACACACCACACTGTAGCGGCGAAACACATCCTTTTGTTTAAAATACGGTGCGCCCATCTTAACCCCGACGGCTTTAGCCTCATCGTTTCGGGAGATGACGCAGCCATCGTTGTTTGAAAGCACAACAACCGGCCTTCCCTTCAGGTCGGGACGGAATATCAATTCACAGCTGGCATAAAACGAGTTCACATCAACCAGTGCAAACATAATCAGGTCGTCGCTTTTACGATAAATGTCACCACACCAAATATATCCAGTGTGTCCTCAGAACTCAGCATGATGGGCGAACAGGCCCTGTTCTCCGGTTTCAGCATTACCGTCGGGTGGAGCTGCAGACGTTTAACCGTGAATTCGCCGTCAACGGCAGCAATCACAATATCCCCATGGACGGCTTTTCTGGAACTGTCGACAACCAACAGATCGCCATCGCTTATCCCTGCGCCAATCATGGAATCGCCAGACGATTTTACAAAATACGTTGCACAGGGATGCCGGATTAATAACTCATTCAGGTCGATTCGTTTCTCAACATAGTCCTGAGCTGGCGAGGGAAAACCGCAGGGAACCCGGTCACTGAAGAGCGGGATGGTTTCAATTTCCCGGCGTTGCGTAGGCTGGAAAAACAACATGATGATCTGCCTTTATGATAACTGTATTTATATACAGTAGTATTTTATTAAGGACAGATCAAGGCGGGGATGGTCACGCAGGTTTTCCGGGATATAGCCGCAAAGTCATCGTGAGTAACGACAGTTATACAGGCAGAAAATAAAAAAAACTGGCCATTTGATGACCAGTTTTGCAGAAAATGTTGCTGAGGTTTTGCTGAAGAGATTAGAAGCGATAACCCGCAGAGAACATAAATACCCACGGATCGAGGCGTACGCTGTCATGCTGCTGCGCGCCGGCCAGTTTGTAGCTCGCGGTAGTGTCGATATCCATGTACCACACTGACATGTTAATTAACCAGTCACGGTTAATCAGGTAATCCATACCTACCTGGCCTGCCGCACCCCAGGAATCTTTCAGGCTCAGGTCGGATAACCCTTGATCCTTCCCATTACTGTTAAAATCTTCATCGAAGAATGTCGTGTAGTTAACACCCACCCCAACATAAGGGCGCAGTTTGCTGCTGGAATCACCGAAATACCACTGCGCCATTAACGTTGGCGGCAAATGGTGAACGGTCGCCACATCACCTGTCGGCGCAGTGCCTATTTTGTGGCGAAACGGTGTTGCGCCTAATAACTCAATACCAATATTGTCGGTTGCCATATAGGTGAATGTCAGACCAAGCTGTGTATTGTTACTGACGTTAAATCCACCCAAACTGCCTAACGTCCCACCCGCGCCTTCCGTCGGTCTGACCGTCGCAGAACCTGCACGAATAAAGAATTCTCCCGCCTCATGCGCATACACGCTCCCAGAGAGAAGAGTACTTAATGCCAATGCTGCCACTGTTAATTTTTTCATATCCGCTCCATCGTTATGGTTATAAAAACGTGAAGAATATACCTACATCGGAGTAATAAGTGCGCGATCAATGCTCACTTTAGGAACGAAAAATTAACATTTACTGATCCACATCAATTTAGAACGTGCATTAGAAATCCTGGTTAATATGTTTTAAATCAAATTCTGTATATTTTTACTATAAGTATTCATTTTCATTATTAAAAAGCGTGACAACGCAACGCCAAATCACCGGGTCAGCGCAAAGAAAAAAGGCCTGGCTTATCCGTCGAAGATGACGATCTCTTTACAAAGATATGCTTTTCAATACATCTCGCGATGCTGCCACTGTAGAGTTATCCAGGGTACAATTGCCCGCAAATGAACACCTGCAAAACTCAAGGAGAGTGCATGTCTATCACGGCGAAGTCCGTTTACCGTGACACGGGAAACTTTTTCCGTAATCAATTTATTACCATCTTGCTGGTATCGTTATTGTGTGCGTTTATCACAGTGGTGTTAGGGCATGCCTTTTCTCCCAGCGACGCACAAATTGCGCAGCTCAGTGAAGGGGATCAATTAACCAACAGCGTGGGACTGTTTGATCTGGTACAAAACATGACGCCGGAACAGCAGCAAATCCTGTTACGCGCATCCGCAGCATCGACGTTTTCTGGACTGATTGGGAATGCAATCCTCGCAGGAGGGGTGATCCTGATGATTCAGTTGATTTCAGCCGGTCATCGGGTCAGCGCATTACGCGCCATTGGTGCCAGTGCCCCCGTATTACCCAAATTGTTTATTCTGATTTTTCTGACTACCCTGTTGGTTCAAGTCGGTATTATGCTGGTCGTTGTACCGGGCATTCTGCTGGCGATCCTGCTCGCACTGGCCCCCGTCATGATGGTTCAGGACAAAATGGGCGTATTTGCGGCCATGCGCAACAGCATGCGTCTGGCATGGTCTAATATGCGACTGGTTGCACCCGCCGTGATCGGTTGGTTGCTGGCAAAAACAGTGCTGTTGCTGTTTGCACCAAACTTTGCAGTACTTACGCCGAACGTCGGCGCGGTATTGGCGAATACGTTGAGCAATATGATTTCTGCCGTGTTGCTGATCTACTTGTTTCGCCTGTACATGTTGATTCGCCAATAAACCCTGAATGCATCCGGCCCTGAAATCCGATGCTTTTTGATGATGGAATCGAAGAATGAAGCAGTTTCTTGATTTTTTACCGCTGGTTGTCTTTTTCGCTTTTTATAAGCTCTATGACATCTACGCAGCAACGTCGGCGCTTATCGTCGCGACGGCCGTGGTTTTAATTTACAGCTGGGTTCGCTATCGCAAAGTCGAGAAGATGGCGTTGATCACCTTTGTGCTGGTTGCCGTATTTGGCGGCCTGACCATTTTCTTCCACAACGACGAATTCATTAAGTGGAAGGTAACGGTTATTTATGGACTGTTTGCCGGCGCCCTGTTGGTAAGCCAGTGGGTGATGAAAAAGCCGCTGATCCAGCGCATGTTAGGTAAAGAGTTAACGCTACCGCAGCCGGTATGGTCGAAGCTTAATCTGGCTTGGGCTGTGTTTTTCATTCTGTGTGGGCTGGCGAATATCTACATCGCGTTTTGGCTGCCGCAAAACATTTGGGTTAATTTCAAAGTATTCGGGTTAACCGCGCTGACGTTATTCTTCACCCTGCTGAGCGGAGTCTATATTTACCGCCATCTGCCGCAGGAAGATAAATCGTAATACGCGTTCGCCAGATCTGCGTCTGTGGATCTGGCGAATTATTATCCGGTAACTTCCCTCGTTACCGACGAGTACGGTCTGCATCCGCTCCACACACCGCCTCCCCTCTGTTCTCAGCCCGCAAATCATAGTAGCATCGCGCCTGTAATCTTTCTCTACAGTCGGTTCTACAATGACAACAACGAATAACACCCCCCAGGGTGAACTGGTTTTACGCACTCTGGCCATGCCTGCCGATACCAATGCTAACGGCGATATTTTTGGCGGCTGGCTGATGTCACAGATGGATATTGGTGGCGCTATTCAGGCCAAAGAGATCGCACACGGTCGAGTGGTAACGGTGCGTGTGGAAGGTATGAGCTTTTTACGCCCTGTCGCCGTGGGTGATGTCGTCTGCTGCTACGCGCGTTGTGTGAAACGCGGCACAACCTCGATCAGTATTAATATTGAAGTGTGGGTAAAGAAAGTGGCGTCAGAGCCTATTGGTCAGCGCTATAAAGCCACCGAAGCATTATTCATTTATGTTGCGGTTGATAAAGACGGAAAACCCCGTCCGATACCAGCTCAGCCATAAAACAAGAAAGCCTCCAAATGGAGGCTTTCTTGTTTATCACGCTTATTCGATTTGTGTCGCCCCGTTCAGGCGGAAGACGATGTTCACCACCAGGCCAGAACCGGGTTTTCCGGCTTCATAACGCCACCGACGCATCGCATTCTTCACTTCACGCTCAAACATATTGGCAGGCTGCGCGGAAAGTACTTCGACATTCTCAACTCGCCCATCTGACGTCACATCAAACTTAACTTTTACACGACCTTCAATACGCAGAGCCTGCGCACGCGCCGGATACTGTGGCTGGTTACGGCTCAACGCACGTGGGCCTGCCGGTACGCTGACTGCAGGTTTACTGGTTGTCGCTGCAGTGGTGCTGGTCGCAGGACGCGCTGGCGCAATATTCTCGAATGGCGAGGCCGGACGTGGCTCAGCCGGTTTAACGTCACGTTTCGGTTGTTCTTCGACCTTTTTCACCGGTTTCGGCTTCGGTTTTGGCTTGGGCTTCGGTTTCTCAATGACCACAGGCGCCTCTTTTGGCGGCTCCGGTATCGGCTCAGGTTCCGGTTCAGGCTCGACGACAGGTTCTGGTGGCGGCTGAACTGCCTGAGGGGGTTCGAGGTCAGCAGGCGCGACCATCGTGATAGAGATCGGCTGCGCTGGCGCAGGCAGTTCAATAACCTGATGTACCGAGGTATACAGCAGACCCGCCACTACAGCACCGTGAATGCCGACAGAAAGTAACGTCGGCCAGGGAAAGCGACGAGGTAAATCAAGGGTCATTGAAGTCATAATCGTATCAGTTAAAAAACCAGGCCCTGATTTTAAATGCAAATAGCAATCATATTCAACAAGACCGACACGGTAAGCGGCATTTAAAACGCAATTTCATGCAAATAAACCCTCTTTATCATGTGGTCTTAACAAATTGGCTATCTTTACGTTGCAGTTACCAGACCTTTCCAATAACGTAATTAACGACTTTTACCGTTCAAGGAGCTTTTCCCGTGCTGTACGTTATTTATGCTCAAGATATCGCAGACTCTCTCGAAAAACGCCTTTCCGTGCGTCCGGCCCATCTGGCACGCCTGC
Source organism: Citrobacter sp. Marseille-Q6884 (assembly GCF_945906775.1). NCBI lineage: Bacteria > Pseudomonadati > Pseudomonadota > Gammaproteobacteria > Enterobacterales > Enterobacteriaceae > Citrobacter > Citrobacter sp. Marseille-Q6884. Next base: position 1,098,046 of record NZ_CAMDRE010000002.1, on the reverse strand, counting down.
AACTGCTCCATGATGAAGGACGATTGCTCACTGCTGGCCCCATGCCTGCAGTAGACAGTAACGATCCAGGCGTTGCGGGCTTTACCGGTTCGACAGTCATTGCTGAATTTGAATCATTAGAAGCCGCACAGGCATGGGCTGAAGCCGACCCTTATGTGGCCGCTGGCGTTTATGCGCACGTTTCAGTAAAGCCGTTTAAAAAAGTGTTTTGAATAAATTAAATATTATTTAAATTCAAAGCAATAACGAAAGACAGTCAACACAATCAATAATAAAGGGCGCATTTAAGTACACATTAATCTAAGCGCCCCCTTTTTTTTCGCTACGACTTATACTTTCAGTCTGACATCTGGCTGGAGGTTTCTATGTGCGGACGCTTTTCACAGTCAATGACGCGTGAAGACTATCTCGCCCTTCTCGCTAACGAAACTGACCGTGATATCCCCTATGACCCGGAACCGATCGGTCGATTCAACGTTGCGCCAGGCACAAAAGTTCTACTGTTGAGCGAACGAGATGAGCAGTTGCATCTTGATCCCGTGCTATGGGGTTACGCTCCAGGTTGGTGGGATAAGCCGCCTCTCATTAACGCCCGCGTTGAAACGGCGGCCACCAGCAGAATGTTTAAGTCTCTGTGGCAACATGGCCGCGCAATCTGCTTTGCTGACGGATGGTTTGAATGGAAAAAGGAAGGAGATAAGAAGCAACCCTACTTCATTCATCGCGCCGACGGCAATCCGATATTCATGGCAGCGATCGGCAGCATCCCCTTCGAACGCGGGGATGAAGCTGAAGGTTTTCTCATAGTGACGTCTGCAGCCGACAAAGGACTGGTGGATATTCACGACAGGCGACCGCTGGTATTGTCGCCAGAAGCTGCTCGCGAATGGATGAGGCAGGATGTTGGAGGAAAAGAAGCGGAGGAAATAGCAGCCGACGGTTCAGTGCCGGCTGATAAATTTATCTGGCACGCGGTATCACGCACCGTGGGGAATGTGAAGTGATCTTACCCAGCAATAGTGGACACGCGGCTAAGTGAGTAAACTCTCAGTCAGAGGTGACTCACATGACAAAAACAGTATCAACCAGTAAAAAACCCCGTAAACAGCATTCGCCTGAATTTCGCAGTGAAGCCCTGAAGCTTGCTGAACGCATCGGTGTTGCTGCCGCAGCCCGTGAACTCAGCCTGTATGAATCACAGCTCTACAGCTGGCGCAGTAAACAGCAAAATCAGCAGACGTCTTCTGAACGTGAACTGGAGATGTCTACCGAGATTGCACGTCTCAAACGCCAGCTGGCAGAACGGGATGAAGAGCTGGCTATCCTCCAAAAGACCGCGACATACTTCGCGAAGCGCCTGAAATGAAGTATGTCTTTATTGAAAAACTTCAGGCTGAGTTCAGCATCAAAGCAATGTGCCGCGTGCTCCGGGTGGCCCGCAGCGGCTGGTATACGTGGTGTCAGCGGCGGACAAGGATAAGCACGCGTCAGCAGTTCCGCCAATACTGCGACAGCGTTGTCCTCGCGGCTTTTACCCGGTCAAAACAGCGTTACGGTGCACCACGCCTGACGGATGAACTGCGTGCTCAGGGTTACCACTTTAACGTAAAAACCGTGGCGGCAAGCCTGCGCCGTCAGGGGCTGAGGGCAAAGGCCTCCCGGAAGTTCAGCCCGGTCAGTTACCGCGCACACGGCCTGCCTGTGTCAGAAAATCTGCTGGAGCAGGATTTTTACGCCAGTGGCCCGAACCAGAAGTGGGCGGGAGACATCACGTACTTACGTACAGATGAAGGCTGGCTGTATCTGGCAGTGGTCATTGATCTGTGGTCACGTGCCGTTATTGGCTGGTCAATGTCGCCACGCATGACGGCGCAACTGGCCTGCGATGCCCTGCAGATAGCGCTGTGGCGGCGTAAGAGGCCCCGGAACGTTATCGTTCACACGGACCGTGGAGGCCAGTACTGTTCAGCAGATTATCAGGCGCAACTGAAGCGGCATAATCTACGTGGAAGCGTGAGCGCAAAAGGTTGCTGCTACGATAATGCCTGTGTGGAAAGCTTCTTTCATTTGCTGAAAGTGGAATGTATCCATGGAGAACACTTTATCAGCCGGGAAATAATGCGGGCAACGGTGTTTAATTATATCGAATGTGATTACAATCGCTGGCGACGGCACAGTTGGTGTGGCGGCCTCAGTCCGGAACAATTTGAAAACCAGAACCTCGCTTAGGCCTGTGTCCATATTACGTGGGTAGGATCAAAGAATCAGGGAGCAAACTTGATAAAACCTGCGTGATTAATCCACAAATGAACACAAGTATAGTAAAGACTTTCGCTGCCATCTTTGTGATATACAACCAGTCCGCTATCAAGTTGATCGTTCTAATTCGAATACAGTTGTGCCGTATTACCTTGCTTTGCAAATGTGGCGTATTTGTGTTGAGATTGACATTTACTTACATTATTCTACGAGTAAGTTAATTCATAGGAAAGATTATGTTTGTTAAAAAATCCACACTAATAATGCTTTTAACACTTTCGTTTTCAGTATTTCCCTCTCAAAAAGTTGTTATTGCGCACCGGGGGGCAAGCGGTTACCTCCCTGAACATACCCTTGAAGCTAAAGCTTTTGCTTACGCCCAAGGAGCAGACTATCTTGAACAAGACGTAGTTTTAACAAAGGATAATAGATTAGTAATTCTCCATGATCTTTTTCTAGACGACGTAACTGATGTAGCTATAAAATTCCCAGGCAGATCACGACCTGATGGTAGATTTTATGCAATAGATTTTACACTAGATGAAATCTTGCAACTGCATGCCACAAGCCGCTTCAGGAATATTAATAATAAACCTACCCCTATCTACCCGAATAGATTTCCTATATTTACCTCAAATTTTAGACTACACACTCTTGAAGATGAAATTGAATTTATCCAAGGGCTCAATAAATCAACAAAACAAAATAGAGGACTATTTATTGAAATAAAGAACCCAGCATTTCACATGAAAGAAGGTAAGGATATATCCAAATCTCTTCTAAGTATTTTAAAAGAATATGGTTACACTTCTAAAACAGATAACATATACATTCAATGTATTGATCCAAATGAGCTGAAACGTATAAAATTTAGTATAGGGCCAGAAACAGGTGTCAATGTTAAACTAACACAACTTATCGCCTACAACAAATTGAATGCTAAAAAAAATATTAAAGATGGCGAGAAGAGTAATCATGATGACAATTTAACGTTTACCCCCCAAGAATTGGCGGAGATCGCAAAATACGCTGATGCTATCTCACCAGATTTTCAAATACTAATTAACAAGGGCGATGGCAAAATCACTGTTTCACATTTAACCAAGTACGCCCACAAAAATGGACTTAAAGTTATACCATTTACAGTTTCATCTGACGCACTACCAAGTTATATAGAATCTGTTAATGCTTTATATGATCTAATGTACAAAGTAGAAGGTGTAGATGGCTTATTTAGTGATCATCCTGATCAGGCTATCATGTACCTCAAAGAAAACAATTTTAGATAAAACCCATTATTAATATAAGCACGAATATTGAATTTCGTGTTAACGGATGATTGCTTAAAGTGCATAAATAAAACAAATATTAATAGCCCAAGCAGTTGGGCTATTAGAACAAGTTTTTTTGAAGATCGGGTATACATTTTTACCACAGCCCCCCTGTAGCCACGACTGGCAATCATTCAATACTCGCACTATCGAACGTTCGCCAGCCAGCCGCAACCCGTTCTTGCATACGGTGTGGTTGCGGCAACTATCGATTTTCACGGTTGGGTCTCTTGCTGGCGCTCATATTCAGCTTTTTCCATCGCCTCCAGTATATCCTTCTGTTTCTGATTCCAGATGCTGTTCACCGGCATTTCCACACGAACTGAAACAAAAGAATCAGCCGGAATGTCTACAGGCTCTCCGTCAGCCACAATTTCAGTAAATGTCCGGTTTGCATCTGTGTGCCCTATTCTGTTCCGGGCAAATTCCGGTGCGGAGGCATGCATACGGTGATATGTTTTAATCACAATTGAACCATCCGCATTTACTTTGTAGTCAAGCCAGATACGAGGTTGTTTATTCCTGTCGGTCGGGATATCGAAACCACCATCTATGCCGCCCCACGCAGCATCTGCATTTAGCCCAATGCATCCTTCAATCAGATATTCACCAACAGCTTGCCGCGTTACTGTTACGCCTTGCGATTCTTCATTAGTTTCCACGCTACCGTCGGCAAATAGCTTAACTATGGGTGATGCGGCTTTTAATGTGCCGTCCGAAGCCCTTGTCGTATTGCCACTTGAATATAGCGTCCACCAGTCACCAAATGCGCCCGCCCTGCATTCCCTGTACTGCAGCGCTGAATACAGGTTTTGTTTTGCAAGTTGAAAACCATACGAACCATTCATGATTAATGCAATTGCGCCACCATTCGAACCAGGAGCTCCGGGGGCTGTCGGAGCTCCAGTATATATTCCCCGTGGTATATCAGTCCGATTGTAGTTGCCAAGAGGTGGTACCCCGGCATCATTAACACTCCCAATACCAACTGAATTAAACCCTACGGTCATGACTTTTCCGATATCCGGACCTGCATCAAGAATGGCTGCGCTACCAAGTCCTAAATTTTTACGTGACCCGGCCGCATCTGTAGCTCCTGTCCCGCCCTGGTTGACTGGCACCGCACCACCAGATTTTGTCGCCATATTATCGGACAGATATTTCCATGATGGTCCGCTAAACTCCGACTGGTCAGGCAGCCTTACCGTGATATTTCCCGTACCACTGAATACCTGCTGCCAGTTCTGTTTGTCATAGTTTAGCCCGCGCAGTGCTTCTGCACTTTGAGCCACCAGCGCGGCGGTAACCATATTAAGCGCCAAACGAGGAACGGCTGACCAGGCTGAACCTGATTGTGTTGGTCCGGTGAAGTTGCTGACCAGCGTCAGGGCTGTATTGTTGGTGACCGTTTTAACCGGGAGGGTATATGGCACACCGCCAACGGTGGCAACAATAAAGTCCCCTGCGGCCAGTTCCGTGGTAATGAAGTGGTTTACTGAATTTGGCCACCTGAACAGAGGTGATATGCTCATCTCAGAACAATACAGGTGTCCCAATGAAAAAAAGAAATTTCAGCGCAGAGTTTAAACGCGAATCCGCTCAACTGGTCCTTGATCAGAACTACACCGTTGCAGCTGCGGCCAGTGCTATGAATGTGGGTCTTTCTACCATGACGCGATGGGTAAAGCAGTTGCGGGATGAACGACAGGGCAAAATACCTAAAGCCTCCCCTATAACCCCGGAACAGATTGAAATACGTGAGCTGAAGAAAAAGCTACAACGCATTGAAATGGAAAACGACATATTAAAAAAGGCTACTGTAGATTCAATTGGTCAACGCAACAGTTATGTGAAAACATGGGGTTGCGGAGGTTTTTTGAATGAGACGAACATTTACAGCAGAGGAAAAAGCCTCTGTTTTTGAACTATGGAAGAACGGAACAGGCTTCAGTGAAATAGCGAATATCCTGGGTTCAAAACCCGGAACGATCTTCACTATGTTAAGGGATACTGGCGGCATAAAACCCCATGAGCGTAAGCGGGCTGTAGCTCACCTGACACTGTCTGAGCGCGAGGAGATACGAGCTGGTTTGTCAGCCAAAATGAGCATTCGTGCGATAGCTACTGCGCTGAATCGCAGTCCTTCGACGATCTCACGTGAAGTTCAGCGTAATCGGGGCAGACGCTATTACAAAGCTGTTGATGCTAATAACCGAGCCAACAGAATGGCGAAAAGGCCAAAACCGTGCTTACTGGATCAAAATTTACCATTGCGAAAGCTTGTTCTGGAAAAGCTGGAGATGAAATGGTCTCCAGAGCAAATATCAGGATGGTTAAGGCGAACAAAACCACGTCAAAAAACGCTGCGAATATCACCTGAGACAATTTATAAAACGCTGTACTTTCGTAGCCGTGAAGCGCTACACCACCTGAATATACAGCATCTGCGACGGTCGCATAGCCTTCGCCATGGCAGGCGTCATACCCGCAAAGGCGAAAGAGGTACGATTAACATAGTGAACGGAACACCAATTCACGAACGTTCCCGAAATATCGATAACAGACGCTCTCTGGGGCATTGGGAGGGCGATTTAGTCTCAGGTACAAAAAACTCTCATATAGCCACACTTGTAGACCGAAAATCACGTTATACGATCATCCTTAGACTCAGGGGCAAAGATTCTGTCTCAGTAAATCAGGCTCTTACCGACAAATTCCTGAGTTTACCGTCAGAACTCAGAAAATCACTGACATGGGACAGAGGAATGGAACTGGCCAGACATCTAGAATTTACTGTCAGCACCGGCGTTAAAGTTTACTTCTGCGATCCTCAGAGTCCTTGGCAGCGGGGAACAAATGAGAACACAAATGGGCTAATTCGGCAGTACTTTCCTAAAAAGACATGTCTTGCCCAATATACTCAACATGAACTAGATCTGGTTGCTGCTCAGCTAAACAACAGACCGAGAAAGACACTGAAGTTCAAAACACCGAAAGAGATAATTGAAAGGGGTGTTGCATTGACAGATTGAATCTACAACCGCGCTCTTGATGTCAGACTCCCTGAACAGTTCTCGTTAATCGGGAAACTCAGAGCGCAGTATCCTGTGGTCACACTCTGCCACGTGTTCGGGGTTCATCGCAGCAGCTACAAATACTGGGAAAAAAGCCCCGAAAAGCCAGACGGCAGGCGAGCGGTGTTACGCAGTCAGGTTCTGGAGCTGCATAACATCAGCCATGGCTCTGCTGGCGCAAGAAGTATAGCGATTATGGCAACCCTGAGAGGCTTCAGAATGGGACGCTGGCTTGCCGGCAGGCTCATGAAAGAACTGGGGCTGGTGAGTTGTCAGCAACCTACCCACCGGTATAAACGCGGTGGTCATGAACACATCGTTATCCCGAATCGCCTTGAGCGACAGTTCGCAGTGACAGAGCCTAATCAGGTGTGGTGCGGCGATGTGACGTATATCTGGACAGGCAAGCGTTGGGCTTACCTCGCTGTTGTTCTCGATCTGTTCGCAAGGAAACCGGTGGGCTGGGCAATGTCATTCTCACCAGACAGCAGGCTGACCATCAAAGCGCTGGAAATGGCGTGGGAAACTCGCGGTAAACCAGCCGGAGTGATGTTCCACAGTGACCAGGGTAGCCACTATACAAGCAGGCAGTTCCGGCAGTTACTGTGGCGTTGCCGGATCAGGCAGAGTATGAGCCGACGTGGAAACTGTTGGGACAACAGCCCGATGGAACGCTTCTTCAGAAGTCTGAAAAACGAGTGGGTGCCAGTGACAGGTTATATAAACTTTAGCGAAGCTGCTCATGCGATCACAGACTATATCGTCGGTTATTACAGCTCGCTAAGGCCGCATGACTATAACGGTGGGTTACCCCCAAACGAATCGGAAAACCGATACTGGAAAAACTCTAAAGCTGTGGCCAGTTTTAGTTGACCACTTCACGCTTTGAGTTCGGCGATCCTGTTCTGGATGTCAATTTTTGACAAGTTCTGAGCGGCGATACGGTTTGCAGTTTTAGCGCTGTACCCCGCCCGAATAGCCGCCTGCGTGGCGTTTAAATCGATGAGGTACTCGCGACAGAACATTTCTTGCTTGTCGGTGAGTGCCATAAGTTTTCGCTTTTATCTAAAGTATCTGGACAGCATGTCGTAAACTTAACTACATACCTAAGCAAAAAAAGGAGTCATAGTGCTTACTTCTCCAATCTGGAATCCGACGGGATATCTCATTGAATTGGCTGTGAGAAAAACAATGGATGCTTTTAGCTCCTCGGCGACAAACAGCGATATTTCTGCTGAAGAACTGAATGAAGACGCAACGAAGGCAAATATTCAATCTTCAGTGCTTCAGGAGCAAGCTAAAGTTGAGCAAGAACTTTCAATAGCAAGAAGAATACTTATTGCTGAAGAAGTAGAAATTGAAGAATTCTATGATACGTCTGGCAAGGGTGGCGTAGGTTTAAAACAGGAAGAAGGTGATGGCCTCTCTTTAGGGGCTCACGGTAGCGGTCGCAGAATTACTAAACGAGTCATCAAATTTAAAGGCTTTAGCTCTCAAGCTCAGGAAATGCTTGCTCAAAGCGATGCGTCACGAATTACTGATAATAACCAGTCTTAGAATTCAATTCTGAGGTTACCGCTCTAACCTAATTTTGACACCGCTCCCTGACGTACTGCTGCAGGGAGCTCAACTACCCGGTATTGTCATAATTTTGTCCTCGCCTCGACATTATCAAGCCCACCCGCAGGTGAGCGTTGGAATTGTTACTTCCGGCATTTCGCCTGCCACACTTTATTGTGTGCTTGGATGTCTTTCTTCGTCTGTTTAGACAACACATCCTAGCTGTAGAACATGCCATAGCCGAATAGATACAAGGCATGGGTGCTATGCCATGATTTCATTTGTCATACAAATCAGCATATGTTCTTATACCGCCACTCCAAGTAACAAACTTAGAGAATATCCACTGAGAACCCTTTGCCCTGGCTCTCTCCAGGGCTTTTTTTCCCCTTAGAATCACGAGTTCATGCACTCGATGGAAGTTTACTGCAATACTATTACGCTGGTTGTTGAAGAACTTCATACTTAGATAGCGTCATAATTAGCTTAAATGAGCCTTGCCTGTCCCAATAGCCGAGTGATTCACATAGCTCGTCATGAGTCGCATCAGGATGTAGTAGAATATATTGTGCAGCCTCTTGGACTCTTTTCCAAAGAATACCCACTTTTCTTGTCGGTTCCCTGGAATCAACTCCTTGTAAGAACCCACTCTCAGCTAAAGCTATGAACGTTACCTTTAGGCATACTTTGTTTCTTACAGCAGGACTTTCACTCAGTGCAAAAATCGCATCAGTCCACGCATCTGCCGGATCTTTATGTTTATCAACAATTATTCGATGGGCAAGTAATGCAGCTTCTTCATAAGTCCCCATACACCCTCCTGATTTCAGAGGATAATGTAGCATTACAGCAGGCACTCAGTGAATGCCTGCTGTAAAGCCCTTTGTGATGGCAATAAAAGACCGCCCAGAGGCGGTTATCTAATGTTAGTCGTTATCCATTCACAGAATTTATCTGAAAGCTGTTCCATAGACTTCTCAACGTCTGTTACTAACGGAATCATCTTTTCCAGCGCATTAGCTTTTGTAAGCTTCCCGGACTCCGATAATCCAAAAGTTTTGTTACATTTATCCAGCTTTTCAAAGATTGCTTCAACCTCGCTTTTGAAGTCTGGAAAGTAGAGTTTTACTAATACATCTACCTCTCCATGAGTGGACGTATTAATTTTTTCTCTTATGACTTTATCCAATAACTCTTCGGAAATGCTGCCTTGCAAATAACCTAATCTCGCGGAATAAAAGAAATAAATTTCTTTACTCCATTTTGTCATCGCGAAGAACGTTTGCTCACTCTTCTCACGCATTAGCTTTCTGGACTCTTTTTCTGACTCACTTTTAACTTGCTTATCCCACCGTTTCTCAGCAAAAAGGTTCGTAAGAAAGGAGCCGCCAAGTGCACCTGCCAATCCTGCTAATCCAGTTATCACCGCTGCCCATGGTATTTGAGTAACCACTTCCGCCGTATTTGTTTCCATACATCCCCCATTTATAAGTGTGGGAATTTAGCATTATCGAAGCCCTTCAGAGAAGAGCTTGTGTAATGCTAAAGCGTGGACACCGGATTGTTATTGGATTCTCTCACCAAGTCATAAATGCGTTCACACGTCATCCCGGCGGCATAGCGTTCGTCAGCGATTCCAGCATATCGCTTAGCTTCTGCTGCAATATCTCCGAGCATGTTGGCGAGCATTCCGGTGGTTGTGTCGGTTGTTTTGCTTCTGATGGCAGCGGCAAGATCTGCGGTGTGCTTTGCGGCGTCCAGGCGGGTGGCAAGTTTTTTGGCTTGTTGCTGCAGCTGGTTAACAGTGGCAGACAGACCAGCAGCAGTGGCAGCTGATTTAGCGGCTTTCGCTTGTGCATTTTTTACAGCCTCATCACGGGCAATAATGCGCCCTTGTTCAATCATGCGGGCGGCGGTCTGTGCGTTCGCAGTCTGCGAAGATTCCTCACTATCACGATCAGCCCATTTTGTTTCCCAGCTGCGGTTCGTCCACTCACTACCAGCAAGAAACGCACCGGCCAAAGACTTCTATCCAGTGCATTTTTGTCGAGTTATCGACTTTCACGTTTCGCATCGGTTCATCGACATGCTTGCTGAATACCAACTGATAATAATCAGTCCTTGTTAGCTGATTCGCGATGCAGTGTTTTTCGATCCAATAATTGAATGCTTCAGCCACTGTCATAGAACCTTCACGCGAGAGCTTTTCCAGTTTTACTTGCTCCCGCGGATCTAAGCCTTCGGTAAGCCATGTCCTGAACTGCTGACGCCTTTCTCTTGCCTGAGCAATACTCATTGCAGGATAATCACCGACATTAAGATTTACAGCTTTACCTTCCCATCTGTAACGGTAGAAAAAAGAAACTTTACCAGCCTGACTGATCCTTGCATTCAGCCCATGAGAATCTGAAATGGTTTCGATATCATCTCGTTTCTTGCCCAGGGACTTCCTGAGCTTTGTGTCGGTAATCATTGAATGTGTACACATCTGGCTTGCGAGTACGCAAAAGTGTACACAAAACTCGTTGCTCAAAGATACCCGCAATGTAACACTTGTACTCGAAGAGTGATGGCTCAGGGGCTGAAAGGCAGATGGCGTAAGGGTTCAACGTAACAGAACGTTTTTATGCGAAATTCTTCGAAATGGTCTAAATGACATTTTAAAAAAGTATTTTAGCAAAATAGCCATATTAATATTAATAAGCCGGTTGACTATTTATCCGCTTATAATAATCCCGAAGGTGCATTTGCATACCCAATAAGCGATGCACCTTTATTATAACCCCATTAGATTAATACTCGTTGATTAGCTAAAGCCAGAATCATGTAAGCGGTGTGGATAAAGCCGACTTATAGATAAAATCTCTTTTTATTACTCTCAAACTCAACGATATTGTAGTCTGCTTTTCGTACGACTATCAGGTTTGCAGTGTTAGTGTTGTGCGGTTTGATAAGAACCCCTCGTTTGGGCGACATGCCATAACGACAAGATTACACGTAACACATTAAATTTAATAAATTATTTTTTATTTAACACGTAGAAAGAACACCACTTCATCGCCCGTTTATGTCGCTTATGAAGTGGAGATATTTAGGGGGAAATTTAATAACCAGCAGCTTTGTTAGCGGCGTTAATACGCTCTATTCTGGCGTCTTTTTGATTTTGATCTGTAGCCTGCATAATTCCACCAGCGGCTTCAATCCAGTCACTTGCTGTGCACCCGGATAATGTAAAACTCAACATGAGTGCCACGATACGCTTCATCCTAACTCCATTATTTAATCGCTGCAAAAAACAATAAGTATTTATAATAATATGGCTATTATCGTTACATTGTCACAAATGTTATCCAGGTAAACAATAAACGAATCGTGAACAGCGTTGAAGAAAATGGCTGAAAGGAAAAATAACAAAGGGATATGGCGAAATACGATTCAGACTTCATTGGGCACCGCCAGCGGTGCCCTTTTGGACTCAGATACCGTGGATCGCAAACAACAACGAATTACGCTGGTGATTGAGAATGCACTTTCTGATGGTATGGATACGCATGTTACGACGCGATTGTCCTTCAAGCCAACGTGCTTTACGGCGGCTAGCCTGACGCAGCATCCGCCAGCGCCCCACTTCCGTTCTACTACGCTTCATGTTAACGACTCTTCCAGTTACAGAGCGAACATTATACCGCCAGACCGAATGCAGACCAGCGGTTTTCCCGTGTTTTTATTTGCCAGATGAATCCTGATGCGTAAACTCATAAGAATACGCTTTCAAAAGGATTTTTAAATTTATGACAACCTTCTACACCGTGGTGAGTTGGCTGGTCATTCTGGGATACTGGGTACTCATTGCTGGCGTAACGTTACGCATTCTGATGAAGCGACGCGCAGTGCCCTCCGCAATGGCCTGGCTTTTGATCATCTATATTCTGCCATTGGTAGGGATCATTGCTTATTTGTCCTTTGGTGAACTGCATCTTGGCAAGCGCCGTGCCGAACGCGCCAGGGCGATGTGGCCATCCACAGCCAAGTGGCTGAACGACCTCAAAGCCTGCAAACATATCTTTGCGCAGGAAAACAGCAGCGTCGCCTCCTCCTTATTTAAGCTTTGTGAACGGCGTCAGGGGATTGCTGGCGTTAAGGGGAATCAGCTCCAGCTACTCACCAGCTCTGATGATGTCATGCAGGCGCTTATTCGCGACATCCAGTTGGCGCGACATAATATTGAGATGGTGTTTTACATCTGGCAACCCGGCGGCATGGCCGATCAGGTCGCAGAATCCTTAATGGCGGCCGCACGGCGAGGTATTCACTGTCGCCTGATGCTGGATTCTGCAGGCAGCGTGGCATTCTTCCGTAGCCCGTGGGCTGCCATGATGCGTAATGCGGGCATTGAGGTCGTCGAAGCGCTGAAGGTTAACCTGATGCGTGTCTTTTTACGTCGAATGGATCTGCGCCAGCACCGTAAAATGATCATGATCGACAATTACATTGCCTATACCGGCAGTATGAACATGGTAGACCCGCGTTTCTTCAAACAGGATGCGGGCGTTGGGCAATGGATTGATCTGATGGCGCGAATGGAAGGACCGGTAGCCACCGCCATGGGTATCGTCTATTCCTGTGACTGGGAAATTGAGACCGGTAAGCGTATTTTACCGCCGCCGCCTGATGTCAACATCATGCCTTTCGAGCAAGCCAGCGGGCACACTATCCATACGATTGCGTCAGGTCCGGGGTTCCCAGAAGATCTGATTCATCAGGCTCTGTTGACTGCTACATATTCGGCACGCGAATATTTAATCATGACCACCCCCTACTTCGTCCCCAGTGACGATCTGCTGCATGCCATCTGTACGGCGGCGCAGCGGGGCGTGGATGTCAGCATTATTCTTCCCCGCAAGAATGATTCTGTACTGGTCGGCTGGGCCAGCCGGGCCTTCTTCACCGAACTGCTTGCCGCTGGCGTCAAAATCTATCAGTTCGAAGGTGGTTTGTTACACACTAAAAGCGTACTGGTCGATGGCGAACTGAGCCTGGTCGGTACCGTTAACCTGGACATGCGCAGTCTGTGGTTAAACTTTGAAATCACATTGGTGATTGACGATGCCGGATTTGGCGGTGACCTTGCCGCGGTGCAGGACGATTATATTTCGCGTTCCCGCTTACTTGATGCACGCCAGTGGATGAAACGTCCCGTCTGGCAGCGGATTGCAGAGCGACTGTTTTACTTCTTTAGCCCGTTGCTGTAAAACGTGCTCACCAGACGGTATACAGGTAGTCATTATGGATATGGATTTGAACAATCGCCTGACTGAAGATGAAACGCTTGAGCAGGCTTATGATATTTTTCTCGAACTGGCTGCGGACAACCTCGATCCGGCAGACATCATTCTGTTCAATTTGCAGTTTGAGGAACGTGGCGGCGCAGAGTTATTTGACCTTGCTGAAGACTGGCAGGAACACGTTGATTTTGACCTGAACCCTGACTTTTTTGCCGAAGTAGTGATTGGTCTGGCCGATACAGAAGATGGCGAGATTAACGATATTTTTGCTCGCGTGCTGTTATGTCGCGAAAAAGATCACAAACTCTGCCACATTCTCTGGCGCGAGTAATCAAACAAAAAAGCTGCTTTCGCAGCTTTTTTCATTTAATCCGGTAGCTTACTCCCGCAACGGTTACAAAATTGCGCACTGTATTCATGCTGACTCTGTTGGCACTGAGGACACTTACGCTGATTCTGGCGCTGCTGAAACGCACTGCTCATGTGCGTGGTAATCAATCCTGTCGGGATGGCAATCACCGAATAACCGATAAGGATAAGCACCGACGCCACGATACGCCCCAATGGGGTATGCGGAGCGATATCACCATATCCCACCGTCGTGACGGTCACTATTGCCCAATAGACCGACGAATTCAGCGTTGAAAACCCATAGTTCGGCCCTTCAATAAGGTACATCAACGTACCAAAAATAATCATCAGAATGCCGATAAAGGAATAGAACAGAATCAACTGATGCTTCGCGCTTTTAATTGCGCTCCAGAAGATGCGCAGCGAGGGCATAAAACGCAGCAGTTTGAGAATACGTAACACGCGGATAGCACGCATCGCGCGCCAGGCAAAAACATAGTTAAGACTGATTTCTGGCCATAGCCACATCACATACAGCGGTAAGATGGTGGCTAAATCGATAATCCCCCAAAAGCTAAAAACGTATTTAGCCGGATTAGCCCAACAACACAATCGAAGCAGATATTCGATGGTGAAGACCAGCGTAATAAATATCTCGAGCCAGACAAAAGAGCGCCACTCATCATAAGTAAAATGGTATTGCGTCCCAACACCTGACTCAACGAAGATAACAATGACGCTAAGTAACGCAAACAGCGCACACATGCCTTCAAAACGACGGCCTGAACGCGTGTTTAAATCGAACAATTTACGATAGAGCGTACGGCGGACAGAAGACACTAAGCCAGACACATTAACCTCACCAGAAAGAAGGGCTGACGAATGTCAGCCCTCACGATTATAGCGGGTCTACTTTCAGGCAGGAAACAGCATGTCGGAAACTTCCCTCAAGAACCGGCCGCGTTTTCGCGCATTCCGGCCCGGCTATCGGACAGCGTGTACGGAACACACAGCCAGACGGAGGGTTAATGGGGGACGGCAGTTCACCTTCCAGCAACTGGATTGTTTTATTCTTTTCCAGATCAGGATCGGGGATCGGCACCGCGGACATCAGGGCTTTGGTGTAAGGATGCAGAGGATGATGATACACCTCATCGTACGTCCCCAACTCCACCGCATGCCCCAGATACATCACCAGCACGCGATCGGAGATATGTTTAACCACCGCCAAATCGTGCGCAATAAAGATTAACGATAATCCCATTTCACGCTGTAGTTGTTGCAACAGGTTAACCACCTGCGCCTGGATCGACACATCCAGTGCGGAAACCGGTTCATCGCAAATGATCAGCTTCGGTTCAAGAATCAGTGCGCGAGCAATACCGATACGCTGGCACTGTCCACCTGAAAACTCATGCGGATAGCGGTTAATCAGGTTTGGCAGCAACCCCACTTTCATCATCATCGCCTTCACACGGTCACGCACTTCCTGACCTGGCAGACCAGGATGATAGGTACGCAACGGCTCGGCAATAATTTCACCGATGGTCATACGCGGGTTTAACGATGCCAGCGGGTCCTGGAAAATCATCTGAATATCGCTGCGAACGTCCCGCCATTCATCCGGTTTCATTCCCAACAGATCTTTGCCCAGCCAGGCAACCTTACCGTCGGTGGCTTTCACCAGACCGATAATCGCCCGCGCAAAGGTCGATTTACCGCAGCCCGACTCGCCCACCACGCCTAACGTTTCACCTTCATACAGTCGCAGCGTTACGCCATCAACCGCTTTCAGGGTTTTCGACGGCTGCCAAAACCACTGCTTGCCGTCTTTGATATCGAAATGGACTTTAAGGTCAGCGATTTCGAGAAGTACTTTACGTTGTTCAGTCACCGCTGTCATAACAGTTCCTCCACCGGTTTAAAGCAGGCGCGCAGTCGGCCCGGGCTAAACTCTTCCAGTGGCGGAGCACTGCTACAGATTTCCATCGCATGCGGGCAACGAGGCTGGAACGGACATCCTTTCGGCAAACGCAACAGGTTTGGCGGATTACCCGGGATAGTCAGCATCTCTTCGCCTTCGGCATCCAGACGAGGTACCGCACTGAGCAAACCGATAGAATACGGATGAACAGGCTTATAAAAGACATCGCGCGCGCTGCCGTATTCCATGGTGCGACCGGCATACATCACCAGAACTTTGTCGCAAATCCCGGCGACCACACCCAAATCATGCGTAATCATAATAATCGCGGTATTGAATTCACTTTTCAGTTCATTCAACAGCGTCATAATTTGCGCCTGAACCGTCACATCCAGTGCGGTTGTAGGCTCATCGGCGATCAGAAGTTTCGGACGACAAAGTAGCGCCATTGCAATCATGACACGCTGACGCATACCGCCGGAAAACTCATGCGGGTACATCTTCATGCGCTTACGCGCTTCCGGCATTTTGACTGCGTCCAGCATTTTGACCGACTCTTCAAACGCTTCGGCTTTACTCATGCCTTTATGCAACATCAGCACTTCCATTAACTGCTCTCCAACCCGCATATACGGGTTTAGTGAGGTCATGGGGTCCTGAAAGATCATCGAAATTTGCTCAGCACGCAGCTTGTTCAGCTCGCGCTCAGGTAAATTCAGAATTTCACGTCCGTTAAACGTCGCAGATCCACCGATACGGCCATTGGCCGCCAGCAGCCCCATCAGGGCAAACGCAGTTTGCGATTTTCCTGAACCGGATTCACCCACAATACCCAGCGTTTCACCGGCACGCAGCGAAAAGTTCAGATCGTTTACCGCAGTGACATCGCCATCAGGGGTTTCAAAGGTCACGCGAAGATCTTTAACGTTCAGCAGTGCGTTAGCCTGTTGTTGCGCGAGCGGCGCGGTTGAGGTTTCAATTACGCTCATGGCTGCACTCCTTAACGGTCTTTCGGGTCGAGGGCATCACGCAGGCCATCGCCAATAAAGTTAAAACAGAACAAAGTGACCACCAGGAAACCTGCCGGGAACAGCAGCAACCACGGCGATACTTCCATCGAGTTGGCACCATCGCTCAATAGCGCGCCCCAACTGCTTAACGGCTCCTGGGTACCTAAACCAAGGAAGCTCAGGAAGGATTCAAACAGAATCATGCTTGGCACTAACAGAGACGCATACACCACCACCACGCCGAGCACGTTTGGCACAATGTGACGGATAACGATACGCACCGTAGACACCCCGCCAACCTGTGCTGCTTCGATAAACTCTTTACGCTTCAGGCTAAGGGTTTGACCACGTACGATACGCGCCATGTCCAGCCAGGAAACCATGCCGATCGCCACGAAAATCAGCAGGATGTTTTGCCCAAAGAAGGTCACCAGCAAAATCACGAAGAACATGAACGGGAAGGAGTTAAGAATTTCCAGCAGGCGCATCATCACCGAGTCGATTTTACCGCCCAGATAACCCGACAGCGATCCGTACAGCGTCCCGACAATCACCGCCACCAGCGCTGCCGCAATCCCGACCATCAGCGAAATTCGCCCGCCAATCGCGACACGCACCAGCAGGTCACGCCCGGATGAGTCAGTACCGAAATAGTGCCCGGATTCCGTATCCGGCGCGCTGGACATCATTCCCCAGTCGGTATCGAAGTAGGTAAATTGCGACAGCATGGGGGCCAGCGTCACAAATAGTGCGATGATGACCAGTACCACCAGGCTTGCTACCGCCGCACGGTTATGCATAAAGCGTCGACGAGCATCCTGCCAAAGGCTACGACCTTCAACCTCCAGCTTTTCACTGAAATTCTCCAGTGCCTCGCTGTTTTTCTTACTTAACATCATAGCGAGCTCCAGTATCAGTAACGAATTTTCGGGTCGATAACGGCGTACAGCACATCGACAATCGCATTAAACACGATGGTCAGCGTCCCCACCAGAATGGTCAGACTCAACACCAACGAGTAGTCACGGTTCAATGCGCCATTGACGAACAACTGCCCAATACCCGGTAATCCATAGATGGTTTCAATAACCATTGAACCGGTAATAATGCCGACGAACGCCGGACCCATATAGGACAGCACAGGCAGCAATGCAGGCTTCAGCGCATGGCGGAAAATGATCCGCCGCATCGGCAACCCTTTCGCACGTGCGGTACGAATAAAGTTAGAGTGCAGCACCTCAATCATCGACCCGCGGGTGATACGGGCGATACTGGCGATATACGCGAGTGATAATGCCACCATCGGCAGGATCATAAATTTCAGCGCCCCGCCGTTCCAGCCACCACCGGGTAGCCATTTCAACGTTATTGCAAATATCATGACCAATAAGGGCGCGACAACAAAACTGGGTATCACCACCCCGGTCATTGCCACCCCCATTACCGTGTAATCCCAGCGTGTATTTTGCTTCAACGCGGCAATCACGCCGGCACTCACACCGATAACAACCGCCAGGAGAAAGGCCGCAGCACCCAGTTTCGCAGAAACGGGAAAGCTGGAGGCAACCAGGTCGTTAACCGTGTAGTCTTTATATTTAAATGAAGGACCAAAATCACCGTGCGCCAACTGCTTCAGATAGCTGAAGTACTGCGTCGAGATAGGATCATTAAGATGGTATTTCGCTTCAATATTCGCCAGAACCTCTGGCGGTAACGCACGCTCACCGGTGAAAGGACTTCCCGGCGCAAGGCGCATCATAAAGAATGAAATTGTAATAAGAATAAACAGCGTCGGAATCGCTTCCAGACAGCGGCGTAATATGAATTTTAACATTGCCCGTACCTTCTGGCGTGTGCCTTTATACCTCTTTCACCAGATGTGCTGTCAAAGAGGTTTTATAGTTCGATGAAAAAGACACTGTGGGGCAAAATGAATTGCCCCACGTCTTGCCATTAATGCTTGATAATATACAAGTCTTTCACGTGGATATTATCCATCGGGTCTTTACCGGAATATCCGCCGACCCATGGTTTCACCAGACGGGCGTTGACGTAGTAATAAACCGGCACAATCGCAGAGTCTTTATCCAACTGCTGCTCTGCCTTCGAATACAGCTCGCTGCGCTGCGCTTCGTCGGTCACTTTCAGGGTATCTGCAATCAGCTTGTCAAATGCAGGGCTCTTATAGTGAACGGTGTTGTTGGAGCTGTCTGACAGCACCATGTTCAGGAAGGAAGTCGGTTCGTTGTAATCTGCACACCAACCCGCACGCGAAACATCATAATTCCCCTGGTGACGCGTATCGAGGAATGTTTTCCATTCCTGGTTTTCCAGCTTCACATTTGCGCCCAGGTTTTTCTTCCAGATAGAGGCCGCAGCGATAGCCAGCTTTTTATGCAGATCGGAAGTGTTATACAGCAAATCGAAGGTTAACGGTTTTTCAGCGGTATAACCCGCTTCAGCCAGCAGTTTTTTCGCTTCTTCGTTACGTTTTTCCTGTGACCACTTGAACCACTCTGGCTCTACCAGTTTCGCGCCATCGGTATACGGAGGCGTAAAGCTGTATGCCGGCAGATCGCCCTGGTTTTTCACTTTGTTGACGATAATGTCACGATCCAGCGCCAGCTTCAGGGCAGTACGAACACGCACATCGTTGAACGGTGCTTTCTGGTTATTAATTTCGTAATAGTAGGTACACAGATACGGATCAACGTGAACTTCGTTCGGGATCTCTTTCTTAAGCTTCTGGAATAACTCAATCGGCATGTTGTTATAGGTCATGTCGATTTCACCACTGCGATAGCGGTTAACGTCAGTCACTTCAGAGGAAATTGGCAGGTAGGTTACCTGGTTAATCACGGTTTTAGCGTTGTCCCAGTAATTGGTATTACGCTCAAGCACGATACGCTCGTTGACAACCCAGTCTTTCAGTTTGTATGAACCATTAGAAACGATGTTTGCTGGCTGAGTCCATTTATCGCCAAATTTTTCAACAACGGCTTTAGGTACCGGGGAAACGGAGGAGTGAACAAGCAGTTTATAGAAATAAGGAACCGGTTCGCTGAGGGTAACTTCAAAAGTATGGTCATCAATCGCTTTTACACCGAGATCGGTGACTGGCTTTTTACCGGCGATAATATCATCAATATTGACAATATGACCGTACTGCAAATAACTGGCGTACGGTGAAGCGGTATTCGGATTAGCCAGACGTTGCCAGCTGTAAACGAAATCTTCAGCGGTAACCGGCGTGCCGTCAGACCATTTTGCGTCTTTACGCAGATGGAATGTCCAGACTTTAAAATCTTTATTTTCCCATTTTTCAGCGACGCCAGGCGATGGTTTGCCGTCAACGTCACTGATTAATAATCCTTCAAACAAATCGCGGTTAATGTTGGATTCTGGTACGCCTTCGATTTTATGCGGATCGAGTGACTGAACTTCCGAACCATTATTACGCACCAGCGTCTGCTTCTCAGCAAGCTGCACGCCTGCAGGTACAACAGCCGCCGTTGCAACATTACCCGCAACGAGCGCAGTTAGGATCCCCGCAGCTACCAAACTTTTTTTAGTGATGTTAGTCATTGTGTTTGTACTCCCTCATTATTATTAGCTGGCTTTTTAACCAGACTGTTAATCCTGTTCGGATTCCTGTCCAGCACCGGAGATTTTCTGCTGTCAGGTCGTTATTGTTTACTGCTTGCTATCACCGACTTTATTTATTCTGGCGATTCGTATGACCGCCTTGCGTCGATTCTCTACGTACCTCCCCTGCCGGAAGCACGCTATTATTCTGCGGAGAGAAGCTAATTGAAAACGATTCTCATCAGCGTGAAATCTTCTGCAAAATACCTGGCCGGAAAGTATCAAATGCGTTTCTTAACCGCCAATACATTTTGCAAATTTGTTAACCAATTCTCTTTTATCGAAAAAAAATCTCACAAAGAAGAGGCGAGAACAGAGCTATTTTTATATTAAAACCATTAAAATCAACAAGCTATGTCAACACCGACGGTGGTTACCCTGTCCGATACCCACACTGCGTCAAAGTGCACATAAATTTAACAATTGATTATTAATTAGCACATTCATCTAAAATCGACGTTGAAATAACTAATAACATTTCGATAATCCTTCAGCAAGCCCCAGAGTATGATGTTAATAAAATAACAGTGTCTTCTGTGTTAGCGCATGCAGATGAAAAAACAATTATCTTTTAAATCAACGGATAATATGTGATATGACGTTCAGAAGCTTTTCGTATTTCAATGACAATTTTCAACTTTCGTGAGAAGTTTTACTGATAATGAAAAAAAACGGAGCTGTTCCCAGCTCCGTGTGCGGTAAACCTGTTTGTTAGGTCAGCAGACCTGGGAAAATGGATTTGATCCCGGTAACAATGAATTCGATACCTAATGCCATCAGCAATAACCCCATAATACGCGTAATGACGTTGATACCGGTTTGCCCCAACAGACGAACCAACCAGGGCGCCATGCGAAACAGCCCCCAACAACATAAGGCAAACAGCGCAATCGCAACAAAGAAACCGAACAGGTTTATCGCACTGTGATAGCGCGTTCCCCAGACGATAGTCGAACTGATCGCCCCTGGCCCCGCCATCAGCGGTAATGCCAGCGGAACAACACCAATACTTTCACGTATGGCAGTTTCTGATTTTTCCTGTTTGTTCTGCTTATCTTCCCCAAGTTTTCCGCTGATCATCGACATCGCAATCGTCACCACCAGAATACCGCCGGCAATACGGAATGAATCGATTGAGATACCAAAGAGTTGCAGAATACCGTCACCAAGGAACAATGATGTCCACAAAATGATCGCGACTGACAGGTTGGCTGTAAGGTTTGTTTTATTGCGCGCCGCAGCCGTTTGGTAGCTGGTCATGCTAATAAAGACGGGGATGATCCCCACCGGGTTGACTAATGCAAATAACCCAATGAAAAACTTAAAATAAACAGGAAAATCAAATAGCGTTTGGATCACGGTTAGCTCCGAAGCGTTAGCCGGATAAAAATGAGTCATAAAAAGTGATTAAAACCGCGCTGAAGATACGCCTTTTGGCAGCATAGTTCACCTTCTATCTGCATATATGTGTATAAACTCTCTACCCTTTCTCGGTGTTATCAATATGTATTAAATATGCTAATGTTATCCTTATTCACCACCTCAATTTATTAACACTTACCAATAAACGCTAAAAGGGCCTGCTGAAAGGTGTCAGCTTTGCGTAAATTTGATCTGGATCACGCAATTACTACTCAGAAGTGAGTAATCTTGCTTACGCCACCTGGAAGTAACGCGTTAGAGTTAACTGGCGCTAGCGTATAAGCTCTTTTAGTAAATCAAAGTAAAGTGGGCGTTAATTAACCGTTTGATTTTCAAAACGTTATACAAATTTTCGTCGATCTGTCTATACTCTCGTATCGAGCAGATGATTTACTAAAAAAGTTTAACATTATCAGGAGAGCATTATGGCTGTTACTAATGTCGCTGAACTTAACGCACTCGTAGAGCGCGTAAAAAAAGCCCAGCGTGAATATGCCAGTTTCACTCAAGAACAAGTCGACAAAATCTTCCGCGCCGCCGCTCTGGCTGCCGCAGATGCTCGAATTCCTCTCGCAAAAATGGCTGTTGCCGAATCCGGCATGGGTATTGTTGAAGATAAAGTGATCAAAAACCACTTTGCTTCTGAATACATCTATAACGCGTATAAAGATGAAAAAACCTGTGGTGTCTTAGCTGAAGACCACACTTTCGGTACCATCACCATCGCTGAACCGATTGGTATTATTTGTGGTATCGTCCCGACGACCAACCCGACGTCAACTGCTATATTTAAGTCACTGATTAGCCTGAAGACGCGTAACGCCATCATCTTCTCTCCACATCCGCGTGCTAAAGATGCAACCAACAAAGCGGCTGACATCGTTCTGCAAGCTGCTATCGCTGCTGGTGCACCGAAAGACCTGATTGGCTGGATCGATCAACCTTCCGTTGAACTGTCCAACGCGCTGATGCATCACCCGGACATCAACCTGATCCTTGCGACCGGTGGTCCAGGTATGGTTAAAGCAGCATACAGCTCCGGTAAACCAGCAATCGGCGTAGGCGCAGGTAACACTCCAGTTGTTATCGACGAAACGGCTGATATTAAACGTGCTGTTGCATCCGTACTGATGTCTAAAACCTTCGATAACGGCGTAATCTGTGCTTCTGAGCAGTCTGTTGTTGTGGTTGATTCCGTGTATGACGCCGTTCGCGAACGTTTCGCTAGCCACGGCGGCTACATGCTGCAAGGTAAAGAGCTGAAAGCCGTTCAGGATATCATCCTGAAAAATGGTGCACTGAACGCAGCAATCGTCGGTCAGCCGGCATACAAAATCGCTGAACTGGCAGGCTTCTCCGTACCGACTAACACCAAGATTCTGATTGGTGAAGTTAAAGTGGTTGACGAAAGCGAGCCGTTTGCACACGAAAAACTGTCTCCGACTCTGGCAATGTATCGTGCTAAAGATTTCGAAGACGCTGTGCAGAAAGCTGAAAAACTGGTTGCTATGGGCGGTATCGGTCACACCTCTTGCCTGTACACCGACCAGGACAACCAGCCAGAGCGCGTCGCTTACTTCGGTCAAATGATGAAAACTGCGCGTATCCTGATCAACACCCCGGCATCTCAGGGTGGTATCGGTGACCTGTACAACTTTAAACTCGCACCTTCCCTGACTCTGGGTTGTGGTTCCTGGGGTGGTAACTCCATCTCTGAAAACGTTGGTCCTAAGCACCTGATCAACAAGAAAACCGTTGCTAAGCGAGCTGAAAACATGTTGTGGCACAAACTTCCGAAATCTATCTACTTCCGTCGTGGCTCACTGCCAATCGCACTGGATGAAGTGATTACCGATGGTCACAAACGTGCTCTGATCGTGACCGACCGCTTCCTGTTTAACAACGGTTATGCTGACCAGATCACCTCTGTTCTGAAAGCCGCTGGCGTTGAAACTGAAGTGTTCTTTGAAGTTGAAGCTGACCCGACTCTGAGCGTTGTTCGCAAAGGTGCTGAGCTGGCTAACTCCTTCAAACCAGACGTTATCATCGCACTGGGTGGTGGTTCCCCGATGGACGCCGCGAAAATCATGTGGGTAATGTACGAACACCCGGAAACCCACTTCGAAGAACTGGCGCTGCGCTTTATGGACATCCGTAAACGTATCTACAAGTTCCCGAAAATGGGCGTGAAAGCGAAAATGATCGCTGTCACCACGACTTCCGGTACCGGTTCTGAAGTCACTCCGTTCGCCGTTGTTACCGACGATGCAACTGGTCAGAAATATCCGCTGGCAGACTACGCACTGACTCCAGATATGGCGATTGTTGATGCTAACCTGGTCATGGACATGCCGAAGTCACTGTGTGCTTTCGGTGGTCTGGATGCGGTGACTCACGCTCTGGAAGCTTACGTTTCTGTACTGGCATCTGAATTCTCTGACGGCCAGGCGCTGCAAGCGCTGAAACTGCTGAAAGAAAACCTGCCAGCGTCCTACCGTGAAGGTTCTAAGAACCCGGTAGCGCGTGAGCGTGTTCACAGTGCAGCGACCATCGCGGGTATCGCGTTCGCTAACGCCTTCCTAGGTGTATGTCACTCAATGGCGCACAAACTGGGTTCACAGTTCCACATTCCTCACGGTCTGGCGAACGCCCTGCTGATCAGCAACGTTATTCGTTATAACGCGAACGACAACCCGACCAAACAGACTGCATTTAGCCAGTACGACCGTCCGCAGGCACGTCGTCGCTACGCTGAAATCGCAGATCATCTGGGTCTGAGCGCACCGGGCGACCGTACTGCGGCTAAAATCCAGAAACTGCTGGCATGGCTGGAAGAAATCAAAGCTGAACTGGGTATTCCTAAGTCTATCCGTGAAGCTGGCGTTCAGGAAGCTGACTTCCTGGCACACGTTGACAAACTGTCTGAAGACGCGTTTGACGACCAGTGTACCGGTGCTAACCCGCGTTACCCACTGATCTCCGAACTGAAGCAAATCCTGCTGGATACCTTCTACGGACGTGAGTATAACGAAGGTGAAACTGCCGCGAAAACTGAAACTGCTGCAGCGCCAAAAGCTGAGAAAAAAGCGAAGAAATCCGCTTAATTCAGTCGAATAAGTTCTCGCATCACAAAACGGCCCTTTGGGGCCGTTTTTTTTCGCCTTGAGCTATATAAACTCAGGACACACCGAGACCTGCCAGAGCCGATGAATGGCCCTGCAGAACTCCGTAGAGAGAAGAGACGAGAATGATGTCAGAAGAAGCGACAGAGCAGGGCTCTGCGCCCTACTCTGCGTGTATTAGCGTATCCGGGAAGGGAGGGATTAATCGTGGCTGTGACGTTCCTGAATAGCCGTCAGAGAGCCTTCGGACTGCGCCTCTTTATAGTGCTTACGACAGACCGATACATAACGCTCATTCCCGCCTATAACCACCTGTTCACCTTCGTTATAAGGTCGTCCGGCCTGATCAAGACGTAATACCATGCTGGCTTTACGGCCACAGAAACATATGGTCTTTAATTCAACCAGCTTATCTGACCAGGCAAGCAGGTATTCGCTGCCGCCAAATAACTCTCCACGAAAGTCGGTACGTAAGCCATAGCACAACACCGGAATATCCAGCTGATCGACAACCTCGGATAATTCATAAACCTGTTGCCGCGTCAAAAACTGAGACTCATCCACCAGCACACAATGTATTCTTTGCTGGGCATTCTCCGCACGAATCTCCTCGAACAATGATGAATTTTGGTTAAACAATTTTGCAGGTGACGACAGTCCTATACGTGAACTTACTTTTCCTGCACCAAAGCGGTCGTCAATTTCCGCCGTATATACAACGGCACGCATCCCACGTTCCTGATAATTGTACGAAGATTGCAGCAATGCAGTTGACTTACCCGCATTCATTGCAGAATAGTAAAAATATAGCTGTGCCATTGACCGAGGCCCTCACCTGGGTAAATAAATATGGGCAGGATTGTATCATAATTCACAAACATGTCGGGGTGGCGTTGCTACCCAGCATGTATAAAAGACTGAGCAAACATCATCCATAGCCCCTATATAATGTGAGTGACAGGATGAACGCCCGGTAGCTAACTTTAGTATCTGACAGCACGATTGTACGCAAGCAAAGCGCTAACAGCCTGAAGCCGGGCGGGTATATACACATTCTTTCACAAATAGTGCGCTAGAAATTCATCAATACCGCTTATCATCACGCATCAATAAAGAAACCCTGCCCTTATTGTTATTGAATCCCGCCGCCGCAACCGCGTAATAGCGAATTTCAGTAAGCAAAACTAATACAAAAGGTTGAAATTACTGCAAAGAGATACTATTCCAACATCATAAAATGTGACCTGAATCTTGAATTTTTACTCTCGACAGAAGAGAGTCCCCCTCCGCAATAAGCCTTTTTTGTGCCCACTTCCATGGAGAATTTAAGCCAGAAGAATTAATACAGACACTAAATAAAGTGCAATTTTGAATTCCTTACATTCCTGGCTATTGCACAACTGAAATTATCGCTCTATTATTAGCTCAACAAACCACCCCCAATATAAGTTTGAGATTACTACAATGAGCGAAGCACTTAAAATTCTGAACAACATCCGTACTCTTCGTGCGCAGGCAAGAGAATGCACTCTGGAAACGCTTGAAGAAATGCTGGAAAAATTAGAAGTTGTTGTTAGCGAGCGTCGCGAAGAAGAAAGCGCTGCTGCCGCTGAAGTTGAAGAGCGTACTCGTAAACTGCAACAATATCGTGAAATGCTGATTGCTGACGGTATTGACCCGAACGAACTGCTGAATAGCATGGCTGCTGTTAAATCCGGCACTAAAGCTAAACGCGCAGCACGTCCGGCTAAATATAGCTACGTTGATGAAAACGGTGAAACTAAAACCTGGACTGGCCAGGGTCGTACACCGGCTGTGATCAAAAAAGCAATGGAAGAACAAGGTAAACAACTGGACGACTTCCTGATCAAGGAATAATTCAGAATTAGTTTGCTTAAAATCCCGCCACTGGCGGGATTTTTTTTACCTGTACTTCGCGCAGTATCTGTCAGGATTATGTATAAAAAAACGGCGCTGGATTAAAGCGCCGTTCGTTTCTGATTAATACCGTTGTGTTACTTTTTAATACCCATCTCGTCTTCAAGCCACGCTTTAAATTCAGCGCCGAGAGTATTGTGGCGAATACCGTATTCAACGAAAGCCTGCATATAACCCAGCTTATTACCACAGTCATGGCTTTTACCCTTCATGTGATAAGCTTCAACGGTTTCTTTTTCGATCAGCATATCGATGGCATCAGTCAGCTGAATTTCGTCACCGGCTCCCGGAGGCGTTTTTGCCAGCAGTGGCCAGATATCTGCGCTAAGGACATAACGACCAACAACAGCAAGATTAGATGGTGCAACATCGGCTTTCGGCTTTTCAACAACGCCAACCATCGGTACGCTTTCGCCCGGTGCTAATTCAACGCCTTTGCAATCCACAACGCCGTAAGCCGTTACGTCTTCAACAGGCTCTACCATTATCTGGCTGCTGCCCGTTTCATCAAAACGGTGGATCATTTCGGCGAGGTTATCGCGGGATAAATCAGATTCATATTCGTCAAGAATAACGTCAGGCAGAATGACCGCAACAGGTTCATCGCCTACAACCGGATGTGCGCACAATACCGCATGGCCCAGGCCTTTTGCCAGCCCCTGACGTACCTGCATAATAGTGACGTGCGGCGGGCAAATAGATTGTACTTCTTCCAGCAGCTGGCGTTTTACACGTTTTTCCAGCATCGCTTCAAGTTCAAAGCTGGTATCGAAGTGGTTTTCAATAGAATTTTTAGACGAGTGCGTCACGAGAACAATTTCAGTGATGCCCGCAGCAATACATTCGTTTACGACGTACTGAATTAATGGCTTATCAACCAACGGTAGCATCTCTTTCGGGATTGCTTTCGTAGCCGGTAACATCCTGGTTCCTAATCCCGCAACCGGGATAACGGCCTTTTTGACTTTTGAATTAAGGGCAGCCATTTAAAACTCTCCTGGACTGTTCATGTATTGAACGTGTTCATCAATCTGTATCGCATCCGAGTATATCAGTACCGCGACAAGCTTCTGGTCTGAAAAGGACGCGCGTCGGTATAATTAAGATAAATACGAATAAATCTGGCGCTGATAGTAGCATTCACAACGCCAGAGAGGTGAAGCAATTTCATTCTCCACCCTCCCGTTTGTTCATTCCGCAGACAGCATCAGCCGCAGGCGACCACCTGCCCCCCATATTTGGCACTGCCAGGACTCACAACGTTGGCTTAGCTGATTAAGATAAGTATTCCCTAACGTGCCCAGCGGAACACCATTACTGATTTGCACATTATGGGTACCGGTATTTAATGTCGCATTCAGCCCCGCGGATACCAGTATCAGATTTTTTAATCCACTGTGGTAATACCCCACCAGCAGTGGAAACTGTCCAGGTAAATTGGCCTGTCTCAACAAATGATTGACCTGTTTCAATAATGCGCCTAACTCTGGCAAGCGTTGATTTTGATGAGCTAACTGTTCCTGCAACAAACCATTAAATAGCGCCCGGAGTAACAGTGCGGCCAGAACGCCATTGTCCCCTGCCCGCGTCACATCGAGACAATAGAAAGCGAGATCGTGGTCAGAGAGCGGCGCGATATCCAGCACCAGCCCCGGCTGGTCGGCTGCAACCAGTTGCCGATAGTTAATTCGGCATTGAGAAATAATTTGCTGAACCGGAGGTTGAAGCTCCTGCAGTAGTTTCGCCGCGGCAGCAGGATCACCAACCATGGCATCCCAGTCACGAAACAGCCGCTCTTCTTCTTCAACTCGGGAATTAAACATATTGGGATAGAGGCACGCAAAGACCGTTTCCCGCAGGCGGTTTAGGTCCTTCACAGGTTTCAATAATACATCGTCCACGCCCAGTCGTAGTGCTTTGGCAATATCGGACATATTTTCGGTCGCAGAGATAACCAGAATCGGCGTCTGATCGCCACGATTACGCAGGTACTCAACCAGTTTGAGGCCGTTCATCCTCGGCATAGCCAGATCGCAAATCATCAGATCGGGTGTGAAGCTACCCAGTAACTCCAGCGCATCAAGCCCATCGCCAGCTACCGCCGTTGTCGCTCCCAAAGAGGAAAACCATGAGTCCAGAAGAGACCGAAATACCGGCTCATCTTCAACAATAAGAATCTGTTTTCCGACCAATGGCTGCGTCATATTCTCCCCCCTGACTGGCTTTAATAAATAGTGGCATGCTATTGCTACTCACGCCTGTCAGAATTTACTTAAGTGTTGATAAAAAATGCGTTAAATGTTGGTCTTCACTAAGGGCAGAAGCTCATCCATTTTCTTCTCGACGGCTAACTGCCCGGCTGCAATTGCGGCACTTGCACGGTGGAAGTCCAGCGTAGAGATTTGTGGGCAAAATGGCTGAATCAGAATATCTGGAGGGTCACCCGCCATTCGGTTGCGCTTAAGACGGTTTTCCAGAACCTGTATTGAGGTCGTCATGATCTCCATCGCCGTGGGCGCGGTGACGGTGCGCCTGGCCGTAATATTGCTCAAACGCTCTTTCAGTCGCGCATGCCATGAAAGTTCATCATCGCTCGATTCGGTATCATTACTGACGTTGAAGGAGAGCAGGTCTTGTTGCATGAGGTGAGCGTCATGCTGCAGGTCAACCGCAATAACGATATCGGCTCCCAGCGCACGCGTCAGAGAGACAGGGACAGGGTTAACAACCGCGCCATCCACCAACCAGTAACCGTTGTGTGCAACGGGAGACATCAAACCAGGAATACTGCAGGAGGCGCGGACAGCAAGGTGCAAATCACCTTCGGTAAACCATAGCTCCCGCCCCGTACTCAGGTTGGTTGCGACGGTAGCAAAACGGCGTGAACATTGCTCGATTGCTTCCACCGGCATAACAGTGCGGTACTGATTGAATACCCGTTCGCCGCGCAGCAATCCTCCACGACGCCACGAGAGATCCATCAGACGTAAAACGTCCCAATAACTAAAGGAGCAAACCCACTGTTCAAGAGCGGGTAATTTATTGCAGGCATAGGCAGCGCCAACCAGCGAACCGATAGAACACCCTGCAACGATATCAACATCAATGCCCATATGTTTAAGGGCTTTTATCACACCAATATGCGACCAGCCTCGCGCTGCGCCGGAACCTAGCGCCAGCCCTATTTTAATTTTTCTCATTGTACCTACAGACTTCCCCTGGATTGCAGACGTAGCAACATCGCCACCGCTCAGTTAACATAGTGCCACCCTGGCGTTTTTACGCCGTTTTTTTATTCCAGGGAGATAATTTGTGTCTCAGCTTTGTCCCTGTGGTAGCGCTGTCGAGTATAGCCTATGTTGCTACCGTTATGTGTCCGGTGCGCAAGTAGCACCTACGCCGTCACACCTCATGCGTTCTCGTTACTGTGCTTTTGTGATGAAAGACGCAGATTACCTGATCAAAACCTGGCACCCGGACTGCAATGCAGCTGCCTTTCGGGATGATATTGTCGCAGGATTTGCGCATACCGAATGGCTCGGTCTGACCGTTTTTGAACAAGCAACGTCAGATTCAGATGATGTCGGGTATGTCAGCTTTGTGGCACGTTTTTCTGAGCAGGGCAAAACAGGCGCCATTATCGAGCGTTCTCGTTTTTTAAAGGAAAACGGTCAGTGGTACTATATTGACGGAACGCGCCCTCAACCAGGACGAAACGATCCCTGCCCTTGTGGGTCAGGTAAAAAATTTAAAAAGTGCTGCGGCTAACCAAAATGCCCGACAGCATCAATGATGCAAACATTATCAACAGGATTACCCCGGCAATGCATTCACAACAACGTAAAGTTCTTCGCACTATCTGCCCCGACCAAAAAGGTTTGATCGCACGGATCACCAATATTTGTTACAAGCATGAGCTGAACATCGTGCAAAACAATGAGTTTGTTGATCACCGTACCGGGCGCTTTTTTATGCGTACCGAACTGGAAGGTATTTTTAATGACGTCACGTTGCTGACGGATCTGGATAGCGCCTTACCAGAAGGTTCCATTCGCGAACTCACACCAGCAGGACGTCGCCGCATCGTTATTCTCGTCACCAAAGAAGCGCATTGTCTGGGTGACCTGTTAATGAAAGCCAATTATGG
The DNA here is from genome assembly GCF_945906775.1 of Citrobacter sp. Marseille-Q6884. Taxonomy (NCBI): domain Bacteria; kingdom Pseudomonadati; phylum Pseudomonadota; class Gammaproteobacteria; order Enterobacterales; family Enterobacteriaceae; genus Citrobacter; species Citrobacter sp. Marseille-Q6884. The sequence continues at coordinate 1,066,978 of NZ_CAMDRE010000002.1, read as the reverse complement.
CGGGCTCGATGTCGAGATTGCAGCCGTTATCGGCAATCACGAAACACTGCGCTCTCTGGTTGAACGCTTCGATATTCCTTTTGAGCTGGTCAGCCACGAAGGATTAACGCGCGAAGAGCACGATCAAAAAATGGCCGATGCGATCGACGCACACCAGCCGGACTATGTGGTGCTGGCGAAATATATGCGTGTCCTGACTCCGTCATTTGTTTCACGCTTCCCGAATAAGATCATTAATATTCACCATTCATTCCTGCCCGCATTTATTGGCGCACGTCCGTACCATCAGGCGTATGAGCGTGGTGTTAAAATCATTGGCGCCACGGCTCACTACGTCAACGATAATCTCGACGAGGGCCCTATCATTATGCAGGACGTAATCCATGTGGATCACACCTATACCGCAGAAGATATGATGCGTGCAGGTCGCGACGTAGAAAAAAATGTATTAAGCCGTGCCCTGTATCAGGTTCTGGCTCAGCGCGTTTTTGTTTACGGCAACAGAACGATTATTCTGTAATCAATTGATAATTGAATTGGTTACCTTTACGTCTTTACGCGTGAAAATCAGGCAACCAGTTCTTTTTTATCAATTGAAGGCTTTACAGCGGCGCATCATTTGATATGATGCGCCCCGCTTCCAACCGGAAGCAGGCCAGTAAAAGCATTGCCCCGTGGTGGGGTTCCCGAGCGGCCAAAGGGAGCAGACTGTAAATCTGCCGTCATCGACTTCGAAGGTTCGAATCCTTCCCCCACCACCATTATTCACCACAGCGATGTGGTAACTTCGGTGAGATTGTTAATGTTTGCACTCATCGGGGAAGGGTGAGAACCTTCGACTAAGGTTCGACTCGAGCGAAAGCGAGAGAACGTTGCCGCAGGCAACGGCCCGAAGGGTGAGGAGCGAAGCGACGAATAATCCTTCCCCCACAATCATCTCAAGCATTACCTCAAAATTTGAATTACCCCTGGTGGGGTTCCCGAGCGGCCAAAGGGAGCAGACTGTAAATCTGCCGTCATCGACTTCGAAGGTTCGAATCCTTCCCCCACCACCATCTTCTCCTGAAACTACCGACACCAAATCCAGCGACATCACCCTATATTCTGCCCATGCGGGGAAGGACGAGAAGCTTCGACCAGGGTTCGGTTCGAGCGTAGCGAGAAAGCGTTGCCGCAGGCAACGACCCGAAGGGCGAAGCGCGTAGCGCTGAGTAATCCTTCCCCCACCACCATCTTATCCTGAAACTACCGACACCAAATCCAGCGACATCACTCTATATTCTGCCCATGCGTGGAAGTATGAGAAGCTTCGAGTCAAACATGTTCATGCCCATACCGGATCGACAACAGTTCCACCCTCCCACAATACAGACTATGCCGCAGCCATAAAAAAACCCCGCCGAAGCAGGGTTTATCGTCAACGCTAACGTATCTCAGCGACGCGCACGCACCACCTGGTACTTACGGGTCAGATATTCCACCGGTACGCTCCAGATGTGCACCAGACGCGAGAACGGGAACAGCAGGAACAATGTCATCCCCAGCACCAGGTGCATACGGAAAATAAATGCCACACCGTCCAGGTATTCGGATGCACCACCGTGGAAAGTCACCACAGACTGCGCCCAACCAACCAGTTTCATCATTTCGCTACCGTCCATATGCTGCGCGGAGAACGGAATGGTCAGCAGCCCCAGTGCACACTGAACCACCAGCAGGGTGAGGATCAGAATGTCCGCCCCCGTCGTGGTAGCACGGACTCGAGGGCTGAACAAACGACGCTTCAACAGCAGCACGCCGCCAATCAAGCACATTACACCGCTGGCGCCCCCCGCGAACATTGCCATCTTCTGTTTCACTTCGATCGGCAGCCATGCTTCATACATCCAGTGCGGCGTCAGCATCCCCAGGAAGTGACCCGCAAAGATGCCCAGAATCCCGATATGGAACAGGTTTGACGCCAGGTTCATCCCTTTACGATCCAGCATCTGGCTGGAGGCCGCACGCCAGGTATATTGCCCGTAGTCATAACGCAGCCAGCTACCGATCAAAAACACCGCCCCGGCAATGTAGGGGTAGATATCAAAGAAGAACATATTCAGGAAGTGCATTAGTGCTGTCCTCCGGTGGTGATATTCAAATACTGCGGCGCAACGGCCCCGGCAAAACGACGCTGATGCGCAGAGATTTCAGATTCGCCGCAACCCTGGTCAGCGAAGAATTTAACCTGCTCCTCCTCCCAGACCGCATCCAGTGCCTGCGGAGTGTCATCACGCACTTCATCCGCAATTTTTTCAGCCACTTTGTTGCTGTCGATAGCGGTATTCGCCAGTTTCAACAGCAGATCGAACAGCACAGCGTAGCGACTTTCACGCTGTTGCAGACGTGCGCTGAGCAGCGCCAGAATCGGTGCGATATCCTGCAGTCCGCCCAACGCTTCGTTCTTCGGTAGCTGCGCCAGGTATTCCAGATACAGCGGCAGATGGTCCGGCAGCTCACGGCTGTCGAGCAGTAAACCGTGCTGCTCGTACTGCGCCATAAGATCAACCATGGCCTGACCGCGATCGCGAGATTCACCATGTACATGTTCAAACAGCAGCAGCGAGGTCGCGCGACCACGGTCGAACAGTTCGCTGTAGCTTGCCTGGACATCCAGCATGTCCTGTGCCGTTAAATCGCGCAGGAAAACGCCCAGCGTCTGGGCATCCTCTTTGTCCAGGTTTTCAGATGACGCGAGTGCATCGAAAAGTTCCTGTTGATGCTGCCACAAGGCAGCATCCGGGTACTCGAGCAGACGCGAAACAATGACGAGTTCAATCATTGGTGCGGCTCCGTTTTGCTGGTCACATCGATAGCATCGATGCGGCGGCTGTTGAACAGGTTGAATTTGCTGTCTGAGCCATGGCAACCATCGCCGAAGGTGAAACCGCAACCGCTTTTTTCCGGGAAGGCTTCACGTGCCAGCTCACGGTGGCTACTTGGGACCACGAAACGATCCTCGTAGTTAGCAATCGCCAGATAGCGGTACATTTCCTGCGCCTGAGCTTCGGTCAGACCGACTTCTTCCAGCGCACGAGTATCCACTTTGCCATCAACGGTTTCTGCGCGTTTGTAATGACGCATTGCCAGCATACGTTTCAGTGCAAGCAGCACCGGCTGGGTGTCCCCTGCCGTCAGCAGATTAGCCAAATACTGAACCGGAATACGCAGGCTATCCACGTCCGGCAGAATCCCGTTGCTACCCACTTCCCCCGCGTCAGCCGCAGACTGAATCGGTGACAACGGCGGCACATACCAGACCATCGGCAGCGTGCGATATTCAGGATGCAGCGGCAGCGCCAGCTTCCAGTCCACGGCCATTTTGTATACCGGAGACTGCTGCGCAGCATCAATCACGCTCTGTGGAATACCGTCTTGCAGCGCCTGCTCAATCACCGCGGGATCGTTTGGATCAAGGAACACGTCCAGTTGACGCTGATAGAGATCTTTCTCGTTCTCAGTGCTGGCAGCACGCTCAATCGCATCGGCGTCGTACAACAACACACCGAGGTAACGAATGCGCCCTACGCAGGTTTCTGAACAGATGGTCGGCTGACCCGCTTCAATACGCGGATAACAGAAGATGCACTTCTCAGACTTTCCGCTCTTCCAGTTGAAGTAGATTTTTTTGTACGGGCAGCCGGTGATGCACATACGCCAGCCGCGGCATTTGTCCTGATCGATCAGCACAATGCCATCTTCTTCACGCTTATAGATTGCACCGCTCGGGCAAGTCGCCGCACAGGCCGGGTTCAGGCAGTGCTCGCACAGACGTGGCAGGTACATCATGAACGTATTTTCGAACTGGCCGTACATCGCCTTCTGCATGTTTTCGAAGTTTTTGTCTTTCGACAGCTTCTCAAACTCACCGCCCAGGTCATCTTCCCAGTTCGGGCCTTTCTCGATTTTCGCCATACGCTCGCCGGTGATCAGCGAGCGCGGACGCGCAATCGGCTGCACTTTAGTGCCTTCCGGCGCGGTGTGCAGGTTCTGATAATCAAAATCAAATGGCTCGTAATAATCATCAAGCCCCGGCAGATGCGGGTTGGCGAAGATTTTACCCAGCAGCAGCGCACGGTTACCCATGCGCGGCTGGATTTTGCCATTGATCTTGCGGATCCAGCCGCCTTTATATTTTTCCTGGTTTTCCCAGTCTGTCGGGAAGCCCTGGCCCGGTTTGGTTTCCACGTTGTTAAACCACGCGTATTCCACCCCTTCACGGCTGGTCCAGACGTTTTTACAGGTGACTGAACAGGTGTGGCAACCGATGCACTTATCCAGATTCAGCACCATGCCGACTTGTGAACGAATTTTCATTTTACGCTCTCCTGTACCTGGTCATTACCTTCGCCATCCAACCAGTCAATATTCTTCATCTTACGGACAACGACGAACTCATCGCGGTTAGAGCCGACGGTGCCGTAGTAGTTAAACCCGTATGCCAGTTGGGCATAGCCACCGATCATATGCGTCGGTTTCGGCGTAATGCGCGTCACCGAGTTATGAATACCGCCGCGCTGGCTGGTGATTTCTGAACCCGGCAGGTTCACGATACGTTCCTGCGCGTGGTACATCATGGTCATCCCTTCCGGCACACGCTGGCTTACGATTGCACGGGCTGTCAGCGCACCGTTGGTGTTGAAGACTTCAATCCAGTCGTTGTCCGCGATGCCTAACGCTTTCGCATCCGCTTCGCTCATCCACACTACCGGGCCACCGCGACCCAACGTCAGCATCAGCAGGTTGTCACTGTAGGTGGAGTGGATACCCCACTTCTGGTGCGGCGTCAGGAAGTTGAGCGCTTTTTCCGGGTTACCATTCGATTTCTGCCCCATCACTTCTTTTACTGAACGGGTGTCGATTGGCGGACGATAGACCAGCAGGCTTTCCCCGAAATCACGCATCCACTGGTGATCCTGATACAGCTGCTGACGACCAGACAACGTACGCCATGGGATCAACTCATGAACGTTGGTGTAACCGGCATTGTAAGAGACATGCTCATCTTCAAGACCAGACCAGGTCGGGCTGGAGATAATTTTGCGCGGCTGCGCCTGAATATCGCGGAAACGGATCTTCTCGTCCTCTTTATTCAGCGCCAGATGCGTATGGTCGCGTCCGGTGAACTCACTCAGCGCCGCCCAGGCTTTCACTGCCACCTGGCCGTTGGTTTCCGGTGCGAGGGTCAGGATCATTTCTGCCGCATCAATTGCGGTATTCAGCATCGGCTGGCCTTTCGCCGGACCTTCTGCCTTGGTGTAATTGAGCTTACGCAGCAGATCCATTTCGCTCTGGGTGTTCCAGGCGATACCTTTACCGCCGTTGCCGATTTTTTCCATCAGCGGGCCGATAGAGGTGAAGCGCTCGTAAGTCGCCGGATAATCACGCTCAACCGTCAGAATATGCGGCGCGGTTTTACCCGGGATCAGATCACATTCGCCTTTTTTCCAGTCTTTCACATCCAGCGGTTGCGCCAGCTCAGCAGCGGAATCGTGCTGGATTGGCAACGTCACGACGTCGGTTTCTTTACCGAGGTGGCCGACGCACACTTCGGAGAATTTCTTCGCGATCCCTTTGTAGATTTCCCAATCGCTTTTCGATTCCCAGGCGGGATCAACTGCAGCAGACAGCGGATGAATAAACGGATGCATATCCGAGGTATTCATGTCGTCTTTTTCATACCAGGTCGCGGTTGGCAGTACGATGTCAGAGTAGAGACAGGTGCTCGACAGACGGAAGTCCAGCGTCACCACCAGATCCAGTTTGCCGTCGAGGCCATTGTCCTGCCATTCCACTTCTTCTGGCTTCACGCCGCCCTGTTTACCGAGATCTTTGCCCTGAATACCATGCTCAGTACCCAGCAGGTACTTCAGCATGAACTCATGGCCTTTACCGGAGGAACCCAGCAGGTTAGAACGCCAGATGAACAGGTTGCGCGGATGGTTTTTACCGTTTTCCGGCTGCTCAGCCGCAAAGCGAATAGAGCCTTCTTTCAGAGATTTCACGGTGTAATCCACCGGATTCATCCCTGCTTTTTCCGCCTCTTCGGCGATACGCAGCGGGTTAGTCCCCAACTGCGGCGCAGACGGTAACCAGCCCATACGTTCAGCACGGACGTTAAAGTCGATCATATGACCGGTATAGCGGGATTTATCCGCCAGCGGTGACAACAACTCTTCCGCAGTGACCGTTTCATAACGCCACTGACTGGAGTGGTTATAGAAGTAAGAGGTGCTGTTCATATGACGTGCCGGGCGCTGCCAGTCAAGAGCAAACGCCAGCGGCTGCCAGCCGGTCTGCGGACGCAGTTTTTCCTGGCCGACATAGTGTGCCCAACCACCACCGCTCTGCCCCACACAACCGCAGAAGATCAGCATATTGATCAGGCCGCGGTAGTTCATGTCCAGGTGATACCAGTGGTTCAGACCGGCACCGACAATAATCATCGAACGGCCGTGGGTTTTATCCGCGTTATCAGCAAATTCACGTGCAATGCGGATGATGTTCGCACGGGAAACGCCGGTCACCTTCTCGGCCCAGGCCGGGGTGTATGCTTTCATGTCATCGTAGCTGGTCGCGCAGTTTTCATCGTTCAGACCACGTTCCAGGCCGTAGTTGGCCAGCGTCAGGTCATAGACGGTGGTGACCAGCGCGGTAGAGCCATCCGCCAGTTGCAGACGCTTAACCGGAAGTTTGTGCAGCAGGATGTTTTCCAGTTCGACTTTATTGAAGTGTTCGGTGCCTTCGCCGCCAAAGTACGGGAAGCCCACTTCAGCGATCTCATCCTGGCTACCGAGCAGGCTGAGTTGCAACTCAGTTTCTGCGCCTGATGTACCGTCGCGTTGTTCGAGGTTCCACTTGCCTTTTTCGCCCCAGCGGAAACCGATTGAACCGTTAGGTGCAACCATATCGCCGTTTGTATTCATGGCGACGGTTTTCCACTCCGGATTATTTTCCTGACCCAGCGCATCAACAAGATCTGCAGCACGCAGCATACGACCTGCCGCATAGTAGCCGTCGCGCTCTTCCAGCATCACCAGCATCGGCATATCGGTGTAACGGCGCACGTAGTCGGTGAAGTACTGGCTCGGATTATCGAGATGGAATTCACGCAGCATTACGTGTCCCATCGCCAGCGCCATTGCGGCATCGGTACCCTGTTTCGGTGCCAGCCACAGATCGCACAGTTTGGCGATTTCGGCGTAGTCTGGGGTGATCGCTACGGTTTTCGTGCCTTTGTAGCGGACTTCAGTAAAGAAGTGGGCGTCTGGCGTACGGGTCTGCGGAACGTTAGAGCCCCAGGCGATGATATAGCTGGAGTTGTACCAGTCAGCAGACTCAGGCACGTCAGTCTGTTCACCCCAGGTTTGCGGGGAAGCCGGCGGCAAGTCGCAGTACCAGTCGTAAAAGCTCAGGCAGGTTCCCCCGATCAGGGACAGGTAACGAGCACCGGACGCGTAGGAGACCATTGACATCGCCGGGATCGGAGAGAAGCCCGCGACGCGGTCAGGACCATAGGTTTTGACGGTGTATACGTTAGACGCGGCAATCAGTTCATTCACTTCCTGCCAGGAGGAACGCACAAATCCACCACGACCACGCGCTTGTTTGAAGCTTTTTGCTTTGTCAGCGTCTTCAATGATGGATGCCCAGGCTTCTACCGGATCGCTGTGCAACTTTTTCGCTTCACGCCACATCTTCATCAGACGTTTGCGCATCAGCGGATATTTCAGGCGGTTAGCGCTGTAGAGATACCAGGAATAGCTCGCGCCACGCGGGCAGCCGCGAGGTTCGTGATTAGGCATATCCGGACGGGTGCGGGGATAGTCGGTTTGCTGGGTTTCCCAGGTGACCAGACCATTTTTCACGTAGATTTTCCAGCTGCATGAACCGGTGCAGTTTACCCCATGGGTTGAACGCACAATTTTGTCGTGCTGCCAACGCTGGCGGTATCCATCCTCCCAGTCCCGGTTAGTTTCGAGAAGCTGGCCGTGCCCATCGGCAAAGGTTTCACCCTTCTGCTTGAAGTAGCGAAACCGGTCCAGGAATTTACTCATCGGTTGTCTCCTGTAGGAGCCTGTCGGCCCTCTGATAAATCGACATTGCTTAACGTTGTGGCGAAGGTAACGCTCTGAAAGCGCGTGGGAATTGATAACGATCAAGGCAGACAGGGATGAAAAAGGGAGGTTAATTTTTATATACCTCCTAAGTGGGATATTTTAATGACAAATAATCCATTGATTTAAAAAGGAATTTTAAAAATCGATTCTCATGAAAATGTTAAATTCTTTAGAAGTGGGTATTAAGGGGTATGCCCCCTGCCAGGCATATTACGCGCTCCGTTTTGGCAGACCTGAGCGTTGAATTCACAATTAAGTATGTTGTAACTAAAGTAAGATAAAAAAAAGCGCGGTCTAACACCGCGCAATGGATAATCAACAGTTACTTTTTTATTTTTTAGAATGCCGTCCGTATACCACCCAGGTGATAACCACGCAGGCAACATAGAAAATCAGAAAGAGTTTCATCGCGCCCACCGGTGAACCGGTTAACGCCAGAGAGGTACCAAATGCTTTCGGAATAAAGAAGCCGCCGATTGCGCCGATGGCTGAGATAAAGCCCAGCGCTGCCGCCGTGTCGGTTGCCGCTTCACGCATGGCTTTCTCTTCTGAGCCCCCTTCCGCTTTGACCCTGTCCATCGTCAGCTTACGGAAGATAACGGAGATCATCTGGAAGGTTGAACCACTCCCCAGACCGGCCGTCAGGAACAACGCCAGGAACACCGCAAAGAAGGCAATAAAGCTACCGCCCACACCGTTTGTTGGTAAGGTCAGGAACAGCAAGGCGCTGAAAACGGCCATCAGAACAAAGTTCACCAGCGTCACGCGCGTCCCACCGAGTCGGTCAGAGATTGCACCGCCTGCAGAACGTGCCAGAGCGCCAATCAACGGACCAAAGAAGGCATAATGCAGGATCTGCACATCCGGGAATTGCGTTTTTGACAGCATCGCGAAACCGGCGGAGAACCCAATGAAAGAGCCAAAGGTCGCCAGATACAGCAGACTCATGATCCACAGATGTCCGCGTTTCAGTACCGGCAATTGCTCTTTGAGTGACGCTTTTGAGGTAGCCAGTTCGTTCATACCGAACCATGCAGCCAGCGTGAAAATAGCGAGGAACGGAACCCAAATCCACGCCGCGTTGGCCAGATACAGCTGCGTACCATCCGGTTGTTCAACGCCGTGGCTACCAAATGCAGCAAAGATGGAGAGCGAAACCACCAGCGGAGCAACCAGCTGCATCACGCTGACGCCCATATTGCCCAGACCACCGTTCAAACCCAGCGCGCCACCCTGCTTCTGTTTAGGAAAGAAGAAGCTGATGTTTGCCATGCTGGAAGCAAAGTTTGCCCCTGCAAAGCCGCACAGCAAAGAGATCACAATAAACGTACTAAACGGCGTGGAGGTATCCTGCACCGCAAAGCCTAACCACACGCAGGGAATGATCAAAATGCCGGTGCTGAAGGCCGTCCAACGACGTCCACCGAATAGTGGAACCATAAAGGAGTAAGGTACGCGCAGCAGTGCTCCGGAGACCGACGGTAATGCTGTCAGCATAAACAGCTGTTCGGTTGTGAAGTTGAAACCCACCTTCGGGAGATTCACCGCAACGGCACTGAATAACATCCATACACAAAACGCCAGCAGCAGACAAGGGACGGAAATCCACAGGTTACGGCTGGCGACACGCTGACCACGCTGTTGCCAGAAGGCGGGATCTTCCGGCCGCCATTCTGTAATTACAGCTCCAGATGCCCTTTCCGGGGCAGATGAGTGACTCATAGACACCTCTGATACTTGTTTCGATGCCTGCAACATTAGGGTTTACTGCCGGGGGTAAGTTGATATAAATCAAAGGAAAAGCCGTCATTATTGATGCCTAAAAATTGTCATCACCCTTAATGAGTAGCTGACATCGATAAAAAAGATGTGGTTTTTCACGCCTCTGTCGTCCCCTACTCCCCTGCGTCCGGAATCTCCCCTACCCGCGGCAATTAAGGGGTAGCCCATTTGAGGTATGGGTATACTCCGGTGTATCGCCGAGAATAACGCCACTGCTTACGGCTGAATCGTCATTCAATAAGGTTTTCTGCTCAACGAAAACCGGAAGGAAGAAGTCACCATGTTTAAACGTTGTCTCTCCCCGCTTACGCTGGTCAACCAGGTGGCGCTCATTGTTTTGCTCTCCACCGCTATCGGTGTGGCCGGTATGGCTGTCTCCGGTTGGCTGGTTCAAGGAGTTCAGGGTAGCGCTCATGCCATCAACAAAGCAGGTTCACTGCGTATGCAGAGTTATCGCCTGCTGGCCGCTGTGCCGCTGGATGCTCGGGATCAACCCCTGCTGGATGAGATGGAAAAAACGGCGTTTAGCCCGGAGTTAACGCGTGCCGCGCAGCGTGACGGGCAACAAGCTCAGTTAAAAGCATTACAGGATTACTGGCACACCGAACTGGCGCCAGGACTTGCGCACGCGAAAAATGGCGATGCGGTCGCGGCAGATGTTTCGCGCTTTGTCGCAGGACTGGATCGGCTGGTGACGGCTTTTGACCATACCACTGAACTGCGTATTGAACGCGTCGTTCTGCTGCATCGCCTGATGGCGATATTGATGGCATTACTGCTGGTCTTCACCATTATCTGGCTACGCGTACGCCTGCTGCAGCCATGGAAACAACTGCTGGCGATGGCGCGTGCGGTCAGTCAGCGTGACTTTACCCAACGTGCGCATATCAGCGGGCGTAATGAGATGGCCGCGCTGGGATCCGCACTGAACAACATGTCAGAGGAACTGGCCGAAAGTTACGCCGTGCTGGAACAACGGGTGCAGGAGAAAACAGCAGGCCTGGAACATAAAAACCAGATCCTCTCGTTCCTGTGGCAAGCCAATCGGCGTCTGCACTCTCAGGTACCGTTGTGTGAGCGGCTCTCTCCGGTGCTCAACGGTCTGCAAAATTTGACGCAGTTGCATGATATTGAGCTGCGGGTTTATGACCTGGAGGATGAAGATAACCATCAGGAATTCACCTGCCAGTCCAGTCTCAGCTGCGATGAAAAAGGGTGTCATCTGTGCCCACGCGGTACGCTACCCGCGATTGAGGGAGGAAGCACGCTGAAATGGCGGCTGACTGATGCCCACACCCAGTACGGAATTCTGCTCGCCACCTTGCCTTATGGCCGTCATCTCAGCCATGACCAACAGCAACTGGTGGACACTCTGGTGGAACAACTGACCGCTACGCTGGCACTGGACAGACACCAGGAGCGCCAGCAGCAGTTGATTGTCATGGAAGAGCGTGCCACCATTGCACGTGAACTCCATGATTCTATTGCACAATCGCTCTCATGCATGAAGATGCAGGTCAGCTGTTTGCAGATGCAAGGCGATGCGCTCCCGGAAACGAGCCGCGAGCTGCTTAGCCAGATTCGTAACGAGCTGAATGCCTCATGGGCGCAGTTGCGTGAACTGTTAACCACCTTCCGTTTGCAGTTGACGGAACCCGGCTTGCGGCCTGCGCTGGAAGCCAGCTGTCAGGAATACAGCGCCCGTTTTGGCTTTGCGGTTAAGCTGGATTATCAGTTGCCGCCACGTCTGGTGCCTTCGCATCAGGCCATTCACCTGTTACAAATTGCTCGTGAGGCCCTGAGTAATGCCCTTAAACACTCCCGTGCCAATGACGTTACCGTCACGGTGGTGCAAAATGGCAAACAGGTCAAACTGACCGTGCAAGATAACGGCTGCGGCGTACCGGAAAACGCCGAACGCAGTAACCATTACGGCATGATTATTATGCGCGATCGTGCGCAAAGCTTGCGCGGCGATTGCCGTGTACGCCGTCGAGAGACAGGCGGTACCGAAGTTGCTGTCACTTTTATTCCCGAAACAAACTTCACAGAAGTCCAAGGAGATACCCATGAGTAATCTGGAACCGGCAACCATCCTGTTGATCGACGATCATCCCATGCTGCGAACCGGTGTTAAACAGCTTGTCAGCATGGCATCCGATATTACCGTGGTCGGCGAAGCCAGCAATGGCGAGCAGGGTATCGAGTTGGCGGAATCTCTGGATCCTGATCTGATCTTACTGGATCTGAACATGCCAGGTATGAACGGTCTGGAAACACTCGATAAGCTGCGTGAGAAATCGTTATCTGGTCGCATTGTCGTATTCAGCGTGTCAAACCATGAGGAAGACGTGGTGACTGCACTGAAACGCGGTGCCGACGGTTATCTGTTAAAAGACATGGAGCCGGAAGATCTGCTGAAAGCGTTGCAACAAGCGGCAGCAGGTGAAATGGTGCTGAGCGAAGCCTTAACGCCTGTTCTGGCAGCCAGTCTGCGTGCCAACCGTGCCACGTCTGACCGTGATGTTACGCAACTTACGCCGCGCGAACGTGACATTCTGAAGCTGATCGCTCAGGGTCTGCCGAACAAGATGATTGCCCGTCGTCTGGACATCACTGAAAGTACGGTTAAAGTCCATGTGAAACATATGCTGAAGAAAATGAAGCTCAAATCGCGCGTTGAAGCGGCGGTATGGGTGCATCAGGAACGCATTTTCTGATACGTCAGTTTAATGAGGATCATTTCCCGACACGCTAATAAACGGTTCGGTCAGTGAGAGCGTGATCTCATTGGAAGAGACACGCTGGCCTTGCCCGTCTTCCACCACTACCGACAGCCGCCAGCGGTTGGTTGCCCCTTCGCTGCTGTTCCACTTCGGCATAATAATCGTCCATCCTTGTGCACTGTTGTTGTTCGTCCCCGCCGTCAGACTCAGCGCCTGAATGTCACCTTGCCACGTCAGATGGCGAATACCATACCGACTCCGTACCTGTAGCTTCAGCGAAACCGTTTCACCCGGTTTGAGATCCCAGGGTGGTGTTGCCAAAAAGACGGAAAGTGATTTGCGCTGGCGATATTCCAGGGTGGGTAACTGATTGCGCTGCGGATCATCATAGCGGCTGCCACGTAATGACTGACTGCTGGCCACCTCACTGGACATCAGCTGCTTTTTCAGCGGTACGCCAAAGCGATAGTTGAGCGTTAAACCAAGGTTATTCTGGCTCACCCCGCTTTCCCCTTGCTTGTGCTGAGCGGTCACCGTAATCAACGGAACGGGCGTATAGCTCAGTCCCAGGTTTACCGCCACCGGGTTATGGTATCCGGTTCCTGAATGAAACAGATCGACCTGCTCGCCAAAATATTGTTCGACACTGACGCTGGTATTGAGATGCGCATAAAACGGCACGCGCATTCGTGCCGTGAGATCGTATCCGCGCGCCATTCGCTGCGCCTGCGTCGCTGACCGATCCTGCCAGGCGGACAACGGTTGATAATAATTGGCGGACAGACGCAAATTCTCCCCCCATGCTTCCGCGCCGAACCCACCCCGGGGCAGATTTTCATCCAGCAGGTTGTCATAAAACGTGTTGTAGCCTAACAACCAACCGTCCCGAACCCAGCGTTGTCCGATACCCACATTGCTGACCAGCCCCTCATCCTGTTGGGTCAGCCCCAACTGGCTCCAGGTAAGGTAACGCTGATTATCCTGCCAGGGTACAAACCAGCTTCCACGACTCCCGGTCAAACTGCCTTCATCATCGAGCTGTAGCCCGACGCTGGCATTTCCCCAGGGTGAAAGCCAGGATTCAAGTTGCTGATTCACCTGTTCGCTTACCGTGTCCCGAACCTGCCCAAACGCGAATTGCTTCGCCTGTTCACCGGTGTCCAGGCCGTTATCGGTCATACTGGCTTCGCCAAACGCTTTAGCCATTTCAGCCAGATGCTTTTCTCCGGCACGCGACTCCGGCGCCATGCCGAGGTCAGGCAGACCATCATGATTGTTGTCGAAAGGGTTTTCAGCCTGTTGGATAAAGGAAGTGTGCGCACTGGCAATACCCCCTGCCTGCGGCAAGAGTAGGAGAAGAAATAGCAGACAACAAACAAAACGGCTCAAATCGTCAGTGGTTTCTTACATCAATCATTCACAGCACCTTACATAACTTAAACCATAACGTTTTCACGCACGCTTTGCAGCCCTGTTTTCCCTTTTCAGGATTATCCCTGGCTGGAAAGTATCTCTTCCGCCCCGCTTTCTTTTCCATCCGCGGCAACACGGAGTAACATGATGACGACAATGAGCCTATCCCCCGATAACAGGAGTCAACATGCAAAAAATAGTGATCGTCGCGAACGGTGCGGCCTATGGAAGCGAATCGTTATTTAATAGTCTGCGTCTGGCTATTGCCCTGCGCGAACAGGAGGGCGACCTCGACCTGCGTCTGTTTTTGATGTCTGACGCGGTGACCGCGGGGATTCGTGGGCAGAAACCGGCAGAAGGTTACAATATTCAGCAAATGCTGGAGATCCTGACCGCACAACATGTTCCGGTAAAACTGTGCAAAACCTGCACCGATGGTCGTGGGATCACCGCACTACCTTTAATTGACGGTGTGGAAGTCGGCACACTGGTAGAGCTGGCGCAATGGACGCTGGCGGCTGATAAGGTTCTGACCTTCTGATCGACCAGATTTCAGGCAAGCACACTGAAAGAGTCAAAAATTTCCCGATTTAATCTTACCCGGGCGTACTTTTATTGAACGTTAGCACGCCCTTTCAACCCGTTTGAGGTATTTTGTCATTTTTGTTTAATCGTTATGCCGTTTTTTGATCAAAATCAGCATCCCGTTACTCCCCCTTTGGTGTTATGCAATGAGTGAAATGTGAACAACATCACGCAGCACTTTCGACAGAAAGTACGTTGTTTTCAAGAACGGGGTAAAAAATGGCATTAGTGAAGGCAAGTTTAAAGTTATTTGGTGGCGATACGGTGGTTGTGCGGTGTTCTGAGCGTTGTCATATCCACCTGATGAGCGAAAAAAATCACGTCAAAGACACGCAGTCTGATATTTTAAGCGTGCAGGATCGTGATAACGCGTGGTTGACCGTACCGTATACCGGCGTCTGGAATGTGCTGATCGACAGCCACAGCCAGTCGCTGGAGCACTCAATCAGTTATATTGCAGCCTGATGTTAACATGCCCGATACGCGTACGCGCTATCGGGCACTTCTCAGGCAAACCCTGGCCGCATAACGCCTTCCGGCAGGTTCTCTCCCAACAGTCTTTTGACCGTGACCACCAGATCGTTGAGACAATCATCCTGCATACCCAGCTTGATCAGCTCTTGTTCCAGCGAGAACAGATACTGTGCGTTGGTGCCCAGTGGCCCACTGGCAGCGGCAATGAGCGGCGCGATAACCTGCGCGCGAGTATCAGACTCAAAGAGCGGATGTCGTGGATCCATAATAAAGACCAGCGCATTCACCGTGCGTCCATCATCCAGCGCCAGTTGACACCAGGTAGGAAGATAGCACCCGGTGATCATTTCTCGCTTCCACAGCAAAGAGAGTTCCTGCTCCAGCGACGCCTGGGGTAAACGATAGGCTACGCCGGTCGTACGCCCACCTTCTTTCAGGGCCAGCATACGTCCAGGCTGACACGCCGTTCCGCGACCTGCGGTCAGACGCAGACAAAATGCCCTGTGCCAGCCGACTAACGTCCCGGTACAGGACTCTTCAAACTCTAAGGCCGGGTTCCACATCAACGATCCATAACCAAAGATCCACACCGGTCCATCATCTGGTCGGCAAGCGAGCGTAGCGGCCAGTGAGGCTGCCCGTTGTTCCGCTGACCAGAGTAGTGATTCTTCAATAGCACCAAATGCCGTCTTACAATCGGCATTCAATAAAAAATCACGCGTTAACACCTTACACCTCCGCCACTGCAGCTTCCTTGCGACAACTTTTTTGACGCCTTCCGGGCTTTTTTACTGCTCATTTTGAAACCAATAGCAGGACAATAGGCAATTCACCGGTTGCTTGCAAGGCAACAACGACACGGCGCAGCACGATTCGCTAACGCCCGATCCGGGTCAATTAATAAAGACATTATAATTGATGCTGTTACGTCTTTTTATGCCATTTATCATCATCGCCTTTTTGATAATCATTTTTGACCGCAGCCCACGCCACCTTATGCGCGGTCTCTTCCCGGCTGGCATCATCGCGACGGTCAGATTTATCTTTATACTGTGCCCAAGCACTGTTGAATGCTTCTTTATAAATATCCTGCGCATGAGCTGGCAGGACATGCTGTACGCTCTCCGGCAGATCGCTTTTGGATTTATAGGGCATTGTGAACTCCACTTTTTGGGCTAAACCTTAAGTGTGGCTAACAATATGGCGATACGCCAACAGAGAACTATTATTGATCTTGTCGCAATCTAACTTACTGTTAATTAAATACTCTATAAACAAGATCGCTCTTTTCACCGACTTGATAATGAAAATAAGTGATGCCGTAAAATTTCGTAAAAAATCACCTGTCAATTCACGTTTTCTGTTATTTTTTACATTCTTTAATACTTTTATAATTATAAATACCTGCAGAGATGGAGAGTAATTTAAATGACACATGTACATGAGGCGGTAAAAACCCGCCACAAGGAGACCTCGCTCGTCTTCCCGATTTTGGCGCTGGTAGTCCTGTTCTTATGGGGAAGCAGTCAGTCACTACCAGTGGTCATCGGCATTAATGCGCTTGCCCTTGTTGGTATTTTAAGCAGCGCATTTAGCGTTGTCCGTCATGCAGACGTATTAGCACACCGACTTGGCGAACCTTATGGATCGCTGATCCTCAGCCTGTCGGTAGTTATTCTGGAAGTCAGCTTAATCTCCGCACTCATGGCGACCGGCGATGCCGCGCCTACGCTGATGCGCGATACGCTCTATTCCATCATTATGATCGTTACCGGCGGACTGGTCGGTTTTTCATTGCTGTTAGGTGGGCGTAAATTTGCCACCCAATATATGAACCTGTTTGGCATTAAACAGTATTTAATCGCCTTATTTCCGCTGGCCATTATTGTGCTGGTGTTTCCGATGGCATTACCGGGCGCGAATTTCACCACCGCACAGGCGTTGCTGGTGGCATTAATTTCCGCGGCGATGTACGGCGTATTTCTGCTCATTCAGACCAAAACGCACCAGAGCCTGTTCATTTATGAGCATGAAGATGAGGGTGACGACGACGACCCACATCATGGAAAGCCATCCGCGCACAGTAACTTTTGGCACGCAACCTGGCTGATTATCCATTTGATCGCGGTCATCGCGGTCACCAAAATGAACGCCAGCCCGCTGGAGACGCTGTTAACCGAACTGAATGCGCCGGTCGCCTTTACCGGTTTCCTGGTTGCCCTGCTGATCCTCTCCCCGGAAGGTCTGGGCGCACTAAAAGCAGTGCTGAACAATCAGGTGCAGCGGGCGATGAATTTGTTCTTCGGCTCGGTATTAGCCACGATTTCACTGACGGTACCGGTTGTGACGCTGATTGCATGGGCGACAGGCAACGACCTCGTGTTTGCTCTGGGCGCACCGGAGATGATTGTGATGGTTTCATCGTTAGTTCTGTGCCATATCTCCTTCTCCACCGGACGCACCAACGTGCTTAACGGCGCGGCACACCTGGCGCTCTTCATCGCCTATCTGATGACAATATTTGCCTGATGATTATTTCAGGTGAAATCCACGGCCCTTCTCAGGGCCGTTTTCTTTTACGCCCTGCAGCATGGATAGCCATGAACTCACCGCTTTCCCCTTCTTATTGAGTGCGGCGAACATCAGGAAAGCGGGTGACGCAGCCCCAGGCTTGCGATCCGCGCGCTGGCCAGCAGGCGTTCAAGCGAGTGCCCGCAACGCGCTTTTCCCGATAGACCCAGCATCGTGGTACTGACGTAATCGGTCAGTCTGTCAGCTTCATTGGGGTGTCGCTGTGCGATGAAATCATGAATTTTATGTTCGGCGAGCGAATAGAAATCCCGTGCGACCTTCCGCGCCTGCGGATCGTTGCTGTGCATTCCCTCCAGAACCAGACACCCTGCCGCGTGCGGATCTGCGGCGTAGCGTCGCGCCGCCTCCTCAAGCAGAGCAGCGAGACACTCAGCAACCGGTTTATCGGAACGCAAAATGTCATCAAAAGGGATCGCATCGGTTTGTACATAGCGACCAAGTACACGCTCATAAAGACCGATTTTATTCCCGAAGGCAGCATAGAAACTCGGCGGCTTGATCGACAACGCCTCGGTAACATCCGCTACGCTGACGGCGTCGTATCCATGTGCGTGAAATAAGGGCTGTACTTTGGCAACGGCCAGCTCTGGATCAAAATTGCGTGGTCGACCCGGCGCGCGAGGACATTCTGTAGTGCTCATTACAAATCCATTGACAGAAAACAGTGCGGACATTATATATCGATCACTACATAATTATCCAAGGAGTCTCTCATGTCCTCATTTAACGGCAAGTCAGTTCTGGTACTTGGCGGCAGTCGTGGGATTGGCGCGGCGATCGTGCGCCGTTTTGCCACCGATGGCGCATCAGTGACCTTTACGTATTCAGGCTCCCCAGACGCTGCCAAAGCGCTTGTTGATGAGACAGGTACCCAGGCGGCGCAAACCGATAGCGCCGATCGCAACGCGGTCATCGACCGGGTGCGGGAGAGCGGCCCGTTAGATGTGCTGGTCGTTAATGCAGGGATTATTCTGTTTGGTGACGCACTGGAGCAGGATCCTGACGATGTTGATCGCCTGTTCCGGATTAACATCCACGCCCCCTACTACGCGGCTGTGGAAGCGGCACGACAGATGCCTGACGGCGGGCGAATTATCATTATTGGATCCGTGAATGGTGACCGGATGCCCCTTGCCGGCCTTGCCGCTTACGCGGTGAGCAAATCAGCGTTGCAAGGGCTGGCCAGAGGACTGGCACGTGATTTCGGTCCGCGCGGCATTACGGTAAATGTG
The DNA here is from genome assembly GCF_945906775.1 of Citrobacter sp. Marseille-Q6884. NCBI lineage: Bacteria > Pseudomonadati > Pseudomonadota > Gammaproteobacteria > Enterobacterales > Enterobacteriaceae > Citrobacter > Citrobacter sp. Marseille-Q6884. Next base: position 1,048,015 of record NZ_CAMDRE010000002.1, on the reverse strand, counting down.
GTTCAACCCGGCCCGATTGATACCGACGCCAACCCGGCGGATGGTCCACTGAAAGAGGTGATGCACAGTTTTATGGCACTAAAACGACACGGCCGACCCGAAGAAGTTGCGGGCATGGTTGCCTGGCTTGCAGGCCCTGAGGCAGGGTTTGTGACGGGGGCAATGCATACCATTGATGGTGCGTTTGGCGCCTGACGGTCGCCCTCAACACCCTTTTAAACAACAGGCCAGAGGTCTCCCTCTGGCCTGCGACACGCTCTTAGTTCTCAGTATCCAGCTCGTCGAAGCTTTTCACCAGGGAGTCAATCGCTTTAATCTGCGTGAGGAACTGTTCCAGTTTCGCCAGCGGCAGTGCAGACGGACCGTCACATTTTGCATTCGCTGGATCCGGATGCGCTTCAATAAACAGACCGGCCAGGCCGACCGCCATACCGGCGCGAGCCAGTTCGGTAACCTGCGCACGACGTCCGCCGCTTGCTGCGCCAAACGGGTCACGGCACTGCAGCGCATGGGTAACGTCAAAAATCACCGGCGCATTGCCAGAAACTTTCTTCATCACGCTAAAGCCCAGCATATCGACAACCAGGTTGTCATAACCAAAGTTGGTGCCACGGTCGCAAAGAATAACCTTGTCGTTGCCGCCTTCATGGAATTTATCCACGATATTACCCATCTGGCCCGGGCTGACGAACTGCGGTTTTTTCACGTTAATAACAGCACCGGTTTTTGCCATTGCTTCGACCAGATCGGTCTGGCGAGCAAGGAATGCCGGAAGCTGAATCACATCCACCACGTCAGCAACAGGCTGCGCCTGGCTGGCTTCGTGAACGTCGGTGATCACTTTTACGCCAAAGGTTTGCTTCAGTTCCTGGAAGATTTTCATCCCTTCTTCAAGGCCCGGTCCACGGTAAGAGTGGATGGAAGAACGGTTGGCTTTATCAAAGGAGGCTTTGAACACGTAAGGGATACCCAGCTTTTGAGTCACCGTTACGTAGTGCTCACAAATGCGCATCGCCAGATCGCGGGATTCCAGCACGTTCATTCCGCCAAACAGCACGAACGGCAGGTCATTTGCCACGTTGATGTCGCCAATGCTAACCACTTTTTGTTTCATAGGATCGCCTTAAACGGTAGGTAAATTGTCATTAATTAATGCAATACAATTTGCTTGTGCGAAATAGTATTAATCTGCGCACGGATCATTTCGCTGATCGGGTCTTCCGGACACTGTTCAACGAAATAACTTAAATCGGTCAACGCAACATGTTCACATTCCAGTTGCGCGTAAATCAATCCACGGTCGCGTATTTCATACGGATCTTCAGGATTAAACTGCAATAATGCTTCGCTGGCGCGCAGTGCCAGTTCCATTTGTCGTTCTTCCATCAGCGAAGACTTCAACGTGTCGAGCAGTTTGCGGATCACTTCCGCATTATCCGCTTCATCCAGGTCTTCGTTAAACAGTTCGGCAACCGGGCTGATATTCCCCTTCAGCCACACTTCCAGCGTGTGTTCATTTAACGTTTCGCCGTTGAACGGATTGATCAACCACATTTCGCCTTCCAGTGATTCAATACGCAGAATAAGCTGCGTCGGGAAAATCACCGGAACTAACGGCAGATTCAGTCGATTGGCAATCCATAATAAAATTGCCCCTAACGACACCGCGCTGCCCTGACGGTTTTTTAAAACCTGGTCAAGCCAGAGAGCATCAGAAAGACGGTAGACGCCGCGGGTATCCGTAAACCCCCATTCGCCGTAAAAAAGTGCCAGCAGTTTTTCCAGTTGCTCATCCTGAGACAGGAGCTGGCTAATTTCTTCATGCGCCAGGCTGACCAGACGCTCAAGCTCGTCATAGACAGACTGTGTCGGGAAATCCAGGCGGATAGACTCCGATGCCAGGATCATTCCTTCGCACAATGGCGCTTTGTTAAATTCGAAATCAGCTAACGACCTCATGACTTACCCCAGTAACGGTATTTTTGTGGTGGCGAGTTTAATGATGATGTACAGCACCACCAGCGCCAGCGGGAAAGCGATTAAGCGCGCCTGCTGACTGCGCGCCCGACGGTAATCGAGCGCAATAAAACCCAAAACGATGTAAATGATAACCCCAAACAGCTTTTCAGTCAGCCATGTACCCTGTTCAGTGAATGGCAGGATGTGCGTTTTAACGATCAACGCCATGCCGCTGAATAACAAAATGGTGTCAATAATCGGTGGCACAATCCGCGTCCAGCGTGCTGATGCCAGTCTGGCGTCGGTATAGCGCCACCAAAAACGTAGCGTCAGCATGCCGACAGAAAGCGCAATGCTAATAAGATGAATGCTAAACAGCACACTGAACGTATTCATCATGCGTAGCGTCCGAGCGTAATGCGCTCGTTGCCGCCATAGTCGCGACAGGTTTCAACGTCGAGATAGCCCGCCTGCAAAAAGGCGGTTCTCACTTCGCTACCCTGCTGCCAGCCATGTTCCAGTAGCAGATAGCCGCCGGGGGTGAGTACGTTGCGAGACTGGTCGATGATATGGACGATATCCGCCAGACCGTGATCGCTCGCCACCAACGCCGATAGCGGCTCAAAGCGCACATCGCCCTGGGCCAGATGCGGGTCTTGCTCATCGATATACGGCGGATTGCTGACAATCATGTCAAACTGCTGCCCCTGCAGAGCGCTAAACCAGTCGCTTTGCAGTACACGCACATTGCTGATGGCCAGATGCTGCGTGTTGCGGGTCGCCAGAGCCACGGCATCCGGCATGCGATCAACCGCGGTCACCACGCAATCCGGGCGTTCAGAGGCCAGCGCCAGCGCAATGGCCCCCGTTCCGGTGCCCAGATCAAGGATGCGGCACGCACAAGCAGGCAGGCGTGCCAGCGCTTGTTCAACCAGACATTCGGTATCCGGGCGCGGAATCAGCGTTGCCGGCGAAACGAATAACGGCAGCGACCAGAACTCACGAACGCCGGTTAAGTGCGCAACGGGTTCGCCCAACTGGCGACGTGCCACCAGTGCGTCCAGCTGCTCGTGCTGCTCTGCGGTTAACTCCGTTTCGCCAAATGCCAGAATAAAGGTTCGCCCCTTGCCGGTAACATGCTCAAGGATGATCTCGGCATCCCGGCGCGGGCTTTCGCTATTCTGCAATTGGCTTATTGCCTGACGCAACCAGTGCTGATAGTCCATTAATCCTGCTCGGACAGCGCCGCTAATTGGTCGGCCTGATATTCCTGGACAATTGGCTCAATGAGCATATCCAGCTTGCCCTCCATCGCTTCATCCAGACGGTAAAGCGTCAGGTTAATGCGATGATCGGTTACACGACCCTGCGGGAAGTTATAGGTACGGTTGCGATCGCTACGATCGCCGCTGCCCAACAGGTTGCGACGCTCAGAAGCTTCGGCCTGTTGGCGTCTTGCCACTTCGGCGGCACGAATACGCGCCCCCAGCACCGACATCGCTTTCGCTTTGTTTTTATGCTGCGAACGTTCGTCCTGACACTCCACCACAATACCGGTTGGCAAGTGGGTAATACGGATTGCCGAGTCGGTGGTGTTAACGTGCTGACCGCCCGCACCAGAGGAACGGAAGGTATCAATACGCAGATCGGCCGGGTTGATATCCGGCAGTTCCGCTTCCGGCAGTTCCGGCATGACCGCGACCGTACAGGCGGAAGTGTGAATACGCCCCTGTGATTCCGTCGCCGGAACGCGCTGTACGCGGTGGCCACCGGACTCAAATTTCAGTCGGCCGTACACGCCATCGCCGCTCACTTTGGCAATAATCTCTTTATAACCGCCATGCTCACCTTCGTTGGCGCTTATGATCTCCACACGCCAGCGACGCGATTCAGCGTAACGGCTGTACATACGGAACAGATCGCCGGCAAACAGCGCGGCTTCATCACCGCCGGTTCCCGCGCGAACTTCCAGGAACGCGTTACGTTCGTCATCCGGATCTTTTGGCAGCAGCAGAACCTGCAGATGCTGTTCCAGCTGCTCACCTTTTTCTTTTGCTTCGCGCAGTTCATCCTGCGCCATCTCACGCATTTCAGGATCGTCGAGCATCATCTGTGCTGTTTCGATATCATCCTGAATCTGTTGCCAGTCCGTAAAACAGCGAGAGACATCGCTTAATTGGGCATACTCGCGCGACAGCGCACGAAAGCGTTCCTGGTCTGCGATGGTTCCCGCATCACCGAGCAGCGCCTGAACTTCTTCATGGCGTTCATGCAGGGCTTCCAGTTTGGCAACGATAGAAGGCTTCATAGGCGTAAATGCACCCTGTAAAAAATAAGATTGGTGTGCTGCTACTCCAGCCCGAGGCTGTCGCGCAGAATATTCAGGCGTTCACTATCCCCGTCACGGGCGGCCTGTTGAAGTGATTTGGTTGGTGCATGGATCAGGCGGTTCGTCAGCTTCCAGGCCAGATCCTGCATAATGGCTTGCGCATCACCGCCCTGATCCAGAGCAGCCAACGCTTTAGCGGTCAGTTCATCACGAATCTGTTCTGACTGACTGCGGTACTCGCGGATGGTTTCCGTCGCGCTTTGGGCGCGTAACCAGGCCATAAACTCGCTGGTTTCCTGCGCAACAATGGTCTCGGCTTCGACTGCCGCGGCTTTGCGCTGCGCCAGGTTATGCGAAATGATGCTTTGCAGGTCATCAACGCTGTACAGATACGCGTTGGACAGTTTGCCGACTTCCGGTTCAACATCGCGCGGTACGGCGATATCGACCAACAGCATAGGCTGATTGCGACGGTTTTTAAGCGCGCGCTCAACCATCCCTTTACCGATAATCGGCAGTGGGCTGGCCGTCGAGCTGATAATAATATCGGCGTCCTGTAATCGCGCGTCGATATCACTGAGTGAAATCACCTCGGCGCCGACTTCATCAGCCAGAACCTGTGCGCGCTCACGCGTACGGTTGGCGATGATCATCTTCTTCACTTTGTGTTCACGCAGATGCCGCGCCACCAGTTCGATGGTTTCACCTGCGCCAACCAGCAAGACGGTGACCGTGGAAAGTGATTCAAAAATCTGACGCGCCAGCGTACAGGCGGCAAATGCAACGGACACCGCGCTCGCGCCGATGTCGGTTTCAGTTCTTACACGTTTGGCGACCGAGAAGGATTTCTGGAACATGCGCTCCAGCGCGCTGGCGTTGAGGTGACCTTTTTGCGAATCCGCGAACGCTTTTTTGACCTGTCCGAGAATTTGGGGCTCGCCCAGCACCAGCGAATCCAGACCGCTGGCTACGCGCATCAGATGGCTGACGGCGTCGTTGTCCTGGTGCCAGTAAAGGCTGCTACGCAGATCCTCTTCGTTCAGGTTGTGGTACTCGCACAACCAACGAATCAGCGCCTCTTGCAGGTTGTCCTGCTCCTCGACGCTGAGATACAACTCCGTGCGGTTACACGTTGACAACACCACCCCGCCCTGCACCATTGGCTGCGCAAGCAGGCTGTCCAGCGCCTGATCGAGCGTGTCCGGCGAAAACGTTACGCGTTCTCGCAGCGATACAGGTGCCGTTTTATGGTTAATACCAAGCGCTAAAAGGGTCATGTGTGCGGGAATAGTACCAGCGTTGATAAGGTTAGACTGGGTGCATCATACAGGATGCCTGCGGTCAATAAAAGAGACAGCCCCCTTTTGGAGTAATAGCTTACGGTTTAAATTAAGATAACGTGAACGTAGACGATGTACCCGGTCGGCGCTAGCATTAAGGGTTATAACTGCAACGTATCTCAAGGATTTGTCATCATTATGACCCTGCCTGATTTTCGCCTGATTCGCCTGCTGCCGCTGGCGGCCCTGGTTCTTACCGCCTGTACGCTCAACGCCCCTAAAGGTCCAGGTAAAAGCCCTGACTCCCAGCAGTGGCGCCAGCACCAGCAGGAAGTACGCGCGCTAAACCAATATCAGACGCGCGGTGCGTTTGCGTATATTTCCGATCAACAGAAGGTCTATGCTCGCTTTTTCTGGCAGCAAACCGGCCAGGATCGCTATCGTCTGCTGCTGACAAACCCGCTGGGCAGTACCGAACTGGAACTGAACGCACAGCCGGGCAACGTGGAACTCGTCGATAACAAGGGCAAGCATTATACCGCTGACGACGCCGAAGAGATGATTGGGAAGTTGACCGGAATGCCGATTCCGTTAAACAGCCTGCGTCAGTGGATCCTGGGCCTGCCAGGCGATGCCACTGATTACAAACTCGACGAACAATACCGTCTGAGCGAAGTGAACTACAGTCAGGGCGGTAAAAACTGGAAAGTGGTTTACGGCGGGTACGACAGTAAAACGCAACCGGCCATGCCCGCAAATATGGAGCTTTCCGACGGCGACCAGCGTATTAAGCTGAAAATGGATAACTGGATTGTGAAATGATGACCCACTGGCCCTCTCCGGCAAAACTGAATCTGTTTTTATATATCACCGGGCAACGTGCGGACGGCTATCACACATTACAAACGCTGTTCCAGTTTCTCGATTATGGCGACGATATTACTATTGCGCTGCGTAATGACGGTGAAATTCATCTGCTCACCGCGGTTGATGGCGTTGCGCATGAAGATAACCTGATCGTGCGCGCGGCGCGCTTGCTGATGAAAACAGCCTCCGATCGTGGACAACTGCCCGCCGGAAGCGGTGCTGACATCAGTATTGAGAAACGTCTGCCGATGGGCGGTGGTCTGGGAGGCGGTTCCTCCAATGCCGCGACGGTATTGGTGGCGCTGAATCATCTCTGGCAGTGCGGACTGAGTATTGATGATCTGGCGGATATAGGTCTGACGCTCGGCGCCGATGTACCGGTATTTGTGCGCGGACATGCCGCCTTTGCGGAAGGCGTGGGTGAAATCCTCACGCCGGTCAATCCGGCGGAAAAATGGTATCTGGTCGCCCATCCGGGTGTCAGTATTCCAACACCGGTTATTTTTCAGGATCCCGAACTCCCCCGTAACACGCCAAAAAGGTCAATAGAAACGTTACTAAAATGTGAATTCGGCAATGATTGCGAGGTTATCGCAAGAAAACGTTTTCGCGAGGTTGATGCGGCGCTTTCCTGGCTGTTAGAATACGCGCCGTCGCGCCTGACTGGTACAGGGGCTTGTGTCTTTGCTGAATTTGACACTGAGTCTCGTGCTCGCCAGGTGCTTGAGCAAGCCCCGGAATGGCTCGAAGGCTTTGTGGCGAAAGGTGTCAACCTCTCCCCATTGCACAGAGCTATGCTTTAAGCCGGGCAAGCTGAGTTGCGGTGACAACGTCACCCTGTTCCAGACGTTGCATCGCGCTCTTTAATACACCGCCTGGAAAGGATACTGCCTGGCCCGCACAGTTTTCGGCAGATTCTTTCCACCAATGGACGCATGCCTGAGGTTCTTCTCGTGCCTGATATGAAGCTTTTTGCTGGTAACGCCACCCCGGAACTAGCACAACGTATTGCCAACCGCCTGTACACTTCACTCGGCGACGCCGCTGTAGGTCGCTTTAGCGACGGCGAAGTCAGCGTACAAATTAATGAAAATGTACGCGGTGGTGATATTTTCATCATCCAGTCCACTTGTGCCCCTACTAACGACAACCTGATGGAATTGGTCGTTATGGTCGATGCTCTGCGCCGTGCTTCCGCAGGCCGTATCACCGCCGTTATCCCTTACTTCGGCTATGCACGTCAGGATCGTCGCGTACGTTCCGCTCGTGTACCGATTACCGCAAAAGTCGTCGCTGACTTCCTGTCCAGCGTTGGCGTTGACCGCGTCCTCACCGTTGACCTGCATGCTGAACAGATCCAGGGCTTCTTTGATGTACCGGTTGACAACGTATTCGGTAGCCCAATTCTGTTAGAAGACATGCTGCAACTGAATCTGGATAACCCGATTGTGGTTTCCCCGGATATTGGTGGCGTTGTGCGTGCCCGTGCTATCGCTAAACTGCTGAACGATACCGATATGGCTATCATCGATAAACGCCGCCCGCGTGCGAACGTTTCTCAGGTGATGCACATCATTGGTGACGTAGCAAGTCGTGACTGCGTGCTGGTTGACGACATGATCGATACCGGCGGTACGCTGTGCAAAGCAGCAGAAGCGCTGAAAGAACGTGGTGCAAAACGCGTATTTGCTTACGCCACTCACCCGATCTTCTCAGGCAATGCGGCGAACAACCTGCGCAACTCGGTCATTGATGAAGTCGTTGTCTGTGACACCATTCCACTGACCGACGAAATCAAAGCACTGCCGAACGTGCGTACGTTGACCCTGTCGGGTATGCTGGCCGAAGCGATTCGTCGTATCAGCAACGAAGAATCCATCTCTGCCATGTTCGAGCATTAATCGAGCCCGGCTCAAAAACCCGCTGCGGCGGGTTTTTTTATCTGTAACACTTATTTGTATGACTTATGCCTCCTTCACCTGCCATTTAGTTGACAGATGATGCGCTCATGGATGAAACATTATTGTGAATAAATTATTTTCCTCACATGTGATGCCTTTCCGCGCCCTCATCGACGCTTGTTGGAAAGAAAAATATACCGCCTCACGCTTTACCCGTGACCTGATTGCCGGGATAACCGTTGGGATCATTGCTATTCCGCTGGCGATGGCACTGGCAATTGGCAGTGGCGTTGCGCCGCAGTACGGGCTGTATACGTCAGCCGTAGCCGGGATTGTTATTGCCCTGACCGGGGGTTCACGCTTTAGCGTCTCTGGCCCGACCGCTGCGTTCGTGGTGATCTTGTATCCGGTGTCGCAACAGTTTGGGCTGGCAGGCCTGCTGGTTGCCACGCTGATGTCCGGGATATTTCTGATCCTTTTCGGCCTCGCCCGTTTTGGCCGCCTGATCGAATATATTCCCGTGTCAGTCACATTAGGCTTTACCTCAGGTATTGGTATCACCATTGGTACTATGCAGATTAAAGACTTTCTTGGTCTGCAAATGGCCCATGTTCCTGAGCACTACCTGCAAAAAGTCGGTGCACTGTTTATGGCATTACCGACCATTAATCTCGGCGATGCCGCCATTGGTGTGGTCACGCTGGGGATCCTCATTTTCTGGCCGCGACTGGGCGTTCGTCTGCCGGGCCACCTTCCTGCGCTGCTGGCCGGTTGTGCGGTGATGGGCATCGTGAATGTCATGGGGGGGCATGTCGCAACCATTGGTTCTCAGTTCCACTACATTCTGGCTGACGGCTCTCAGGGCAACGGCATCCCGCAGCTGCTGCCACAACTGGTATTACCGTGGAATATGCCGGATTCCAACTTTACGTTGAGCTGGAGTTCATTACAGGCACTATTACCGGCCGCTTTCTCCATGGCGATGCTGGGCGCGATTGAATCCCTGCTCTGCGCCGTGGTGCTCGACGGAATGACCGGTACCAAACACAAAGCTAACAGCGAGCTGATTGGTCAGGGTCTGGGAAACATCGTTGCGCCGTTCTTTGGCGGTATTACTGCAACAGCCGCCATTGCCCGTTCTGCCGCAAACGTACGTGCTGGCGCAACGTCACCGATTTCAGCGGTCATCCACGCTATTCTGGTGATCCTCGCCCTGCTGGTGTTAGCGCCGCTGCTCTCCTGGTTGCCGCTTTCTGCCATGGCCGCGCTGCTGTTGATGGTGGCGTGGAACATGAGTGAAGCCCATAAAGTGGTGGATCTGCTGCGCCACGCGCCGAAAGACGACATCATCGTCATGCTGATGTGTATGTCGCTGACGGTACTGTTCGATATGGTTATCGCCATCAGTGTCGGGATCGTACTCGCCTCCCTGCTGTTTATGCGCCGCATTGCGCGTATGACACGCCTGGCTCCGGTAAACGTAGACGTACCAGACGATGTTCTGGTTCTGCGCGTGATTGGTCCGCTGTTCTTTGCGGCGGCAGAAGGATTATTTACCGATCTTGAATCACGTATTGAAGGCAAACGTATCGTGGTGTTGAAGTGGGACGCCGTACCGGTGCTGGATGCCGGTGGACTGGATGCTTTCCAGCGTTTTGTAAAACGCCTGCCGGAAGGTTGCGAGTTACGCATCAGTAACCTGGAGTTCCAGCCGCTACGTACTATGGCGCGCGCGGGTATCCAACCGATCCCGGGTCGTTTGACGTTCTTCCCGAACCGCACCGCCGCTCTGGCAGATATTCAATAACTGTTCAATAAAAAAATGGCTCCGAAAGGGAGCCATTTTTATTTATGCGCAACGGAAAGTGATTATGCGTTCAGCAGTTGTTCAGCTGTCTGTTTAACGCTTTCCAGCAGCACTTTCACATCTTTCAGGCAAACCGTTGGGTTCAGTAGTGTCAGCTTCAGGCAAGTCACGCCATCCGCTTCTGTTACGCCCACGTTTGCAGCACCGGAGGCCAGCAGAACGTCACCGATACGCTGGTTCAACAGTGCAACAAACGCAACGTCATCGCTCTGCGGACGGAAACGGAACAGTACGCTTGCCAGTTGCGGCTGCATCACCAGTTCCAGATCCGGTTGAGCAGAAACAAACTCCGCCACCTGCCGCGCCAGAGTGACACCGTTATCAATGATTTCAGCGTACTGTTTTTTACCCAGCGCTTCGAGACCCATCCACAGTTTCAGCGCATCAAAACGACGCGTCGTTTGCAGGGACTTGGATACCAGGTTCGGCACACCGTGCTCTTCATCGAAATCAGAGTTCAGGTACGCCGCCTGATAACGCATCAGTTCATAATGACGCGCATCTTTCAGCAGGAATGCACCGCAGCTGATGGTCTGGAAGAACTGCTTGTGGAAGTCCAGAGTGACAGAATCCGCCAGTTCAAGACCGTTGAGGAAGTGGCGATACTTCTCAGATAGCAGTAACGCACCGCCCCATGCCGCATCCACATGCATCCAGATCTGGTGCTCAGCCGCCAACGCAGCAATCTCTGTTAACGGATCGATAGCGCCCGCATCGGTCGTACCGGCAGTGGCGACAATCGCCATCACCTGCTCACCATTGGCTTGCGCCTGCGCCAGTTTGGCTTTCAGGTCTGCAGCATCCATGCGAGAAAACACATCGGTCTTAACCTGGGTGACGGAACGGTAACCCAGTCCCATCAACGCCATGTTTTTCTGAACAGAAAAGTGCGCGCTTTCAGAGCAGAATACTTTAATTTTGCTCAGATCGCCGGTTAAACCATCCTGCTGGATAGAGTGCCCCTGACGTGCAAAGAAAGCGTCACGTGCCAGCATCAGTCCCATCAGATTGCTCTGAGTGCCTCCGCTGGTGAATACGCCCGCATCGCCAGCCTGATAACCGACCTGCTCACGCAGCCATTCGATCAGCTTGATCTCAACGATGGTCGCTGACGGGCTCTGATCCCAGGAGTCCATACTCTGGTTGGTGGCGTTGATCAGCACTTCAGCGGCCTGGCTAATCACCAGGCTCGGGCAGTGCAGATGCGCCACGCATTGTGCATGGTGCACAGACAGGCTGTCCTTCAGGAAGTACTCAACTGCCCGCTCAATAGTGGCCTGGTTACCCAGGCCCTCAGCGGTGAAGTTCAGATTGATGCGCTCGCGCAGCTGCTCAACGGTTTTACCCTGATACATCTCAGGTTGTTTTAACCATTCAACGACAGCTTTGCTGCTCTGCTCGATGGCGTCCTGGTAGGCTGCGATGCTTTGCGCCGAACCGGACAGAATCGGGTTGTTATCTGACACGTTCATTAACTCCGATTAAACCGGCTTAACGCCAGCGCCCAACAGGGCGTTCTCAAATTTATCGAGGAAAATTTCCAGCTCAGCATTGGTGATCAGCAGAGAAGGCAGCAGACGCAGCACGCTACCGTTACGACCACCACGCTCCAGGATCAGACCGGATTCAAAGCATTTTTTCTGCAACAGTGCAGAAAGCTCGCCATCCGCCGGGTAGCAACCCATGTGATCTTTCGCTTCGTTTGGTTTAACGATTTCAAGACCGATCATCAGACCCAGACCACGAATGTGACCGATAACCGGGTAACGTTTCTGCAGCTCAGCCAGTTTGCCTTTCAGCCACTCGCCCTGGGCGGCAACTTTGTCGGCAATGTTGTCATCTTTCAGGATTTTCAGCGTAGTCAGGCCAGTCGCCATCGCCAGCTGGTTACCACGGAAGGTACCGGTGTGATGACCCGGTGACCAGGCGTCGAACTGTTTCTTAATACCCAGCACGGCCAGCGGCAGACCGCCACCAACTGCTTTAGACATCACGATGATGTCCGGCTCAATACCCGCATGTTCGAAGGCGAACAGTTTGCCGGTACGTGCAAAGCCAGCCTGAACTTCGTCAAGGATCAGCAGAATGCCGTGTTCCTGAGTCACTTTACGAATGCGTTGCAGCCACTCGATCGGCGCCGGATTCACGCCGCCCTCACCCTGCACCGCTTCCAGGATCACCGCAGCCGGTTTACGTACGCCGCTTTCAACGTCGTTAATCAGGTTTTCGAAGTAATACGTTAAGGCTTTCACACCCGCCTCACCACCGATACCCAGCGGGCAACGGTACTCGTGCGGATACGGCATAAACTGTACTTCTGCCATCATGTTGCTAACGGCTTCTTTCGGGGACAGGTTGCCAGTCACGGACAGCGCGCCATGGGTCATCCCGTGGTAGCCGCCGGAGAAGCTGATCACACTGGAGCGCCCGGTGACTTTCTTCGCCAGTTTCAGCGCCGCTTCTACAGCATCCGCGCCGGACGGGCCGGTGAACTGCAGGCAGTACTCTTTACCCTGACCTGGCAGTAAAGAAAGCAAATAAGATGAGAATTCATCTTTTAATGGAGTAGTAAGGTCAAGCGTATGTAACGGTAATCCGCTCGTGATGACACTTTGAATGCTCTTAAGCATTTCAGGATGATTATGACCAAGCGCCAGGGTTCCGGCACCTGCCAGGCAATCAAGATATTGATTATTTTCTACGTCGGTAATCCAGACACCCTGCGCTTTGGCAATAGCCAGTGGCAGTTTACGAGGATAGCTGCGGACATTAGATTCAAACTCAGCCTGTCTTGCTAAAAAAGTTTCATTGCTCTGCGGTAATGAATTAGCATTCAAAGTATCAATACGGACTTTATCCGTCATCATATCACTCCTACAACCAGGTGTAGATTAACGCCTGATTGAATAAATGGTTAAAAGGATTGCCTGTAAAAAAACGCGGCTAATATATGTTGTTTTAGCTAAGGACTCAATCATTTATTTCGCCCCTGAGTTAACGCTGATTTTTAACTTAAAATACAAAAAGTAACAACAACTCCTCAGGGGCAAACCCATCATAAGTTGTTACTCTTTAGTATAAAAATCTACAACTCACCGCAATGGAGACAGCAAACATAAATCCTTAAATTTTTCATGGTGTTATTGAATTCATTACGAAAACTCACCATTAATAGAGTCAGCGTCAGAGCGTTAATGTATACATTTAAACTTACTTATCGATAATTAAAATAAAAAAGTCGATCCCTTCAGATAAATCACTTATTATGTCGCGCTTATTTACACGCTCTGTAAATAAAGAACTAATGCGCATCACCCGGTAACGCGTACAGGCGAAACACGTTATCGACAACAGGAGTGCCTCCTGGGTTGTCATCAGAAATGTTCGCGGGCGGACATTTCGTAAGGCGAAGCGACCTTCCCTTATGCCGAGAATGAAAAATTTTCTAGCCATAAATTAATGGCGCCCTGATATGAGATTGTTATGACTCGCATTTACCCACATTTCATCGTTGCCAAATTTGGCGGCACCAGCGTCGCTGACTTTGACGCGATGAACCGCAGCGCCAGCATTGTTCTTGCTGATCCCAATGTTCGTTTAGTTGTTCTCTCTGCTTCGGCAGGCGTTACCAACCTGCTTGTTGAACTTGCTGAAGGTCTGGAAAGCCATCAGCGTATGGACAAGATCGAGACTCTACGTACTATCCAGCACAATATTATTTCCTGCCTCAAGCAGCCCTCCGTGATCAGCAAGGAAATCGATAATCTCCTTGAAAATATCAGTCGCCTGGCGCAAACGGCGGCAACTGCGCCGTCTACCGCGCTCAGCGATGAACTGGTCAGCCACGGCGAGTTGATGTCCTCTTTACTGTTTACTGAAGTACTCCGTGAACGGGACGTGGAAGCCAGTTGGTTTGATGCCCGAAGCGTTATCCGCACCAACGCGACTTACGGTTGTGCAGAGCCGGAAATCCGCACGCTGGCTGAGCTGGCGGAAACTCACCTGCGTCCGCGCATTGAACAAGCGCTGGTGATTACGCAGGGATTTATCGGTCGCGATAGCGCAGGACACACCACAACGCTGGGGCGTGGTGGTAGTGATTACACCGCATCGTTACTCGGTGAAGCGCTCCACGCGGCGCGGGTCGATATCTGGACCGATGTTGCCGGGATCTACACCACCGACCCGCGCGTCGTGCCCAATGCCAAACGTATCGACCACATCTCGTTTTCCGAGGCCAGCGATATGGCTGCATACGGTGCCAAGGTTCTCCATCCGGCGACGTTGATGCCTGCAATGCGCAAAAACATTCCGGTGTTTGTCGGCTCCAGCAAAAATACCGCTGCCGGCGGCACGCTGGTGTGCAGCACGACGGATAATCCACCGCGTTATCGTGCCGTTGCGGTGCGCCGCAAACAGACGCTGTTGCGCTTACATAGCCTGGATGAACAACCATCTTGTCAGTTTTTAGCGCGCATGTTTGCCCTGTTGGCTCGTCACTCTGTTGCCGCCGATCTGGTCACCACGTCAGAAAACAGCATTGCGCTGGCGCTGGACTCCACCCATGCCACTTCCGGTGAAGATCCTACGTTGACCACCTCATTGTTTACCGAGCTCTCTTCTCACTGTCACGTTGAAGTGGAAACCGGCCTGGCGCTGGTGACACTGGTGGGTAATCAACTGACTCAGGCATCTGGCGTTGTTAAAGATGTATTTGCCTGGCTTGAAGAACATGCAGTACGTATGGTCTGTCATGGCGCATCTCGTAATAATCTTTGCTTCCTGCTCCCCGCAGACGAAGCCGATAGCGCTATAAAAGCACTGCATCTCCAGTTGTTTGAATAATCCGTTTTTGCCTGTCTCAAAAACAAAAAGTCCCGGTCTTTAGGCCAGGACTTTCTTCATCATCTTAATGGCTCCCGCTGGAGCCATTACTTAGCTATGGCGATGGGATGAATCGCCACCACGACGACAGCGTTTATCGTAATGTCGCACCCACCAGTAACGATCGCTGATTTGCTCATGCCCACCGACGCGGGCCCCCGCCAGCCAGAGAATACCGCCGACAAAAATACTGAGCACAGCACCATGTGCGAAAAACTGTGGCAGGTTAAATTGCGGCAGCTGATTTAAAATTGAATAGCCAACACCCACAACCATCACCACCAACCCTAAAGCCATGAGCACGTTACCGAGTAACGAAGCGTTTTTGCGTTTCATGTGTCACCTCCGGAACTTTGGGTTGCTACAGGGAATACCCCTAATCCTTATGTGTAAAGTATAGACAACACTGCCCTTCGCATGTGCGGGAGCGATCACAATTACAAACACCCATGCAACAAAACTTTACAAATAAGCTACTGAACAGTCTCAATTTCCAATAGTCCAGCAGAGCAATTATTCAGTTTTTGATCATACGCACGCAGTTTTTTGTCAACCGCGTCGCCAGACAGTAAACTACACGCCGTTTATGGACACACTCAGGACAAAACACGTGACGATTAAATTGATTGTCGGTCTGGCAAACCCTGGCGCAGAATATGCGGCAACACGACATAATGCTGGCGCATGGTATGTCGATTTACTGGCTGAAAGATTACGCGCCCCCCTGCGTGAAGAGCCGAAATTCTTCGGTTATACCTCCAGAGTAACGCTTGAAGGCGAAGATGTCCGCCTGCTGGTGCCGACCACATTTATGAATCTGAGCGGCAAGGCCGTCGGCGCGATGGCCAGTTTTTATCGTATCAATCCCGATGAAATTTTGGTCGCTCACGACGAATTGGATCTGCCTCCGGGTGTCGCCAAATTTAAACTTGGTGGGGGTCACGGCGGACACAATGGTCTGAAAGACATCATCAGCAAGTTAGGCAATAACCCAAACTTTCATCGTTTACGCGTCGGAATTGGTCATCCCGGCGATAAAAACAAAGTTGTCGGTTTTGTTTTAGGCAAACCGCCTGTTTCAGAACAGAAGTTAATTGATGAAGCCATTGACGAAGCGGCGCGTTGTACCGAGATTTTGTTCAAAGATGGCCTGACCAAAGCAACGAGCCGGTTACACACCTTTAAAGCGCAATAAGCAGCGATGTGCGGCATTTTTTTCGCGTGCTGTGTATAATAGGCAGAGTTATTTACTTTTCTACAATCTGTTTTCTGTAACAGGTTGAATATCAAAAGATTAAGGTGATTTAAACATGGGATTCAAATGCGGTATCGTCGGTTTGCCAAACGTAGGCAAATCCACCCTGTTCAACGCGCTCACAAAAGCGGGTATCGAAGCGGCAAACTTCCCGTTCTGTACTATTGAGCCGAACACAGGTGTTGTCCCGATGCCCGATCCGCGTCTGGATCAGCTGGCGGAAATCGTCAAGCCACAGCGTATTCTGCCTACTACAATGGAATTCGTGGATATCGCGGGCCTGGTAAAAGGCGCGTCTAAAGGTGAAGGTCTGGGTAACCAGTTCCTGACCAATATCCGTGAAACCGAAGCTATCGGTCACGTGGTGCGTTGCTTCGAAAACGACAACATTATCCACGTTAATAACAAAGTGGATCCGGCTGACGATATCGATGTTATCAACACTGAACTGGCCCTTTCCGACCTTGATACCTGTGAGCGTGCTATCCACCGCGTGCAGAAGAAAGCCAAGGGCGGTGATAAAGATGCTAAAGCAGAACTGGCTGCGCTGGAAAAATGTCTGCCACAGCTGGAAAACGCCGGCATGCTGCGTGCGCTGAAAAACCTGACTGACGAAGACAAAGCGGCCATCAAATACCTGAGCTTCCTGACGCTCAAGCCAACGATGTATATTGCTAACGTCAACGAAGATGGTTTTGAGAACAACCCATACCTCGATAAAGTGCGTGAAATCGCCGAAGCCGAAGGTTCTGTTGTGGTCGCCGTTTGTGCCGCTGTTGAATCCGATATTGCTGAACTTGATGATGCCGATCGTGATGAGTTTATGGCTGAGCTGGGTCTGGAAGAGCCGGGACTGAACCGCGTTATCCGCGCTGGCTACCAGTTGCTGAACCTGCAGACCTACTTCACCGCTGGCGTGAAAGAAGTTCGCGCCTGGACTATTCCTGTCGGTGCCACCGCTCCGCAGGCAGCCGGTAAAATCCACACCGACTTCGAAAAAGGCTTTATCCGCGCGCAGACCATCGCGTTTGAAGACTTCATCACCTATAAGGGTGAACAAGGTGCGAAAGAAGCCGGTAAGATGCGCGCTGAAGGTAAAGACTACATCGTTAAAGATGGCGATGTCATGAACTTCCTGTTCAACGTCTAATAAAATTTGTTATCTCATGGGATCCCAACATATCTCATGAGAATAACAAAAAACCATAAAATCCACGCAATTGCGTGGATTTTTTTGTATGTATCTCAGTGAGCACTGCAAGGATGCCGTCAATATTGAGAGTAAACGTGACTACACCCCCGTAAATCCCCGGAAATAAGTCGCAAGCTTATTCCAGTTGATAACAAACAAAACCTGTTTATATACATAAAGCAGAAACCATTTATTCACAACATGTCATGACACTTTTCCTCTCTCACGCTGATAAAAGTTGCGCTATTTTTCATCTCCGTTATAAAAAGGCAATATTAATACACTCCCCTTCTTTTCCTGCCAGACAGATGACTATAACCATAAGCCACAATAATAATGCTTTTAGACATTCATCCAAACCCTGGATGACAACAAAAAGCAAAGGGTTATGATAGTTTTCTCTTTTTTAGCAGGACAATGAAATGAACAAAACAAAAGGTGTGATAGTTATTGCCATTACATTTTTTCTGGCATCGTGCGCTTCAATTCCTGAAAATATAAAAGGCAATAATCAACCAGATATACAAAAAAACTTTATCTCCGTACATAATCAACCGGGTTTATATACCGGTCAGCAAGCCCGTTTTGGTGGTAAAGTCATCAATGTGATCAACACCAAAAAGGATACCTTGCTGGAAATTGCCGTTCTACCACTGAACAGCTACGCCAAACCGCAAATAGAAGCGAGCTATCAAGGGCGTATTCTTGCCAGACAACAAGGGTTTCTGGACCCGGTGAACTACAGAAATCATTTCGTGACGATTTTAGGGACAATTCAAGGCGATGAACAAGGATTCATCAATAAAGTCCCGTACGACTTTGTGAAAGTCGATTTACAAGGCATTCAGGTGTGGCACTTAACAGAGTCCGTCAATACCACCTATAACCTGTGGGATTACGGCTATGGCGCGTTCTGGCCTGAACCGATGTGGGGCGCACCCTACTACACCAACGCCGTGACTCAAGTCACGCCGGAACTCGTAAAATAATCCCAGTGGTAAGATGACGCAACGCTATATCGGACCGGGATATCGGCAACACATCCTTATCATCGTCCGCATAGACCTTATTGCGTCATCCTGCTTCATGAGATCTTTCGGCTAACATGCATTATTCCTGTTATCTGTAATTTTATCCGCTAAACCTTAGCGACGAATAGGCATGACCCTTCTCATGTTTGAGCATCTTTTGTTATTCACCGATAACTCTCCCACCCTGCATGCAATAAAAGAACATTTGTGCTTACGAATTCTTCAGGGATTACTATGAACAGAAAATGCTTACTGTTGATACCATTATTTTTTAGTACTGCAATTATCACCGCCTGCGATAATAAACCGTCAGAAAAACCGACAACCATGACGCCAGAGGTAGGCGTTATTACCTTAGCGCCGTCTTCAGTGAATATTAAAAGCGAGCTTCCAGGCAGAGCCGTTGCGTTCGAAATAGCTGAAATAAGACCTCAGGTCGGCGGGATAATTATTAAACGTAACTTTGCAGAGGGGGATAAAGTCAGCAAAGGCGCGTCCCTCTACCAAATTGATCCCGCCCCACTTCAGGCAAAACTGGATTCAGCCAAAGGCGCGCTGGCAAAGGCAGTCTCAACGGCCAATAATGTGCGTTTAATGGCAAACCGTCAGTCAGCCTTATTAAAATCCAATTATGTCAGCCGCCAGGATTATGACACAACGCGTTCGCAGCTTAATGAAGCTGAAGCCAATGTCGCCGTTGCCAGAGCGGAGCTCGAGCAGGCCACCATCAACCTTCATTACGCCAATGTCACCTCGCCCATTGATGGCATTAGCGGCAAATCCTCAGTGACCGTTGGCGCTCTCGTCACCGCCAATCAGCAAAACGCCCTCGTCACCGTTCAGCGACTGGACCCCATATATATTGATTTGACGCAGTCAGTACAGGACTTTTTACGCCTGAAAGAAGAGAAATCCAGCGGCAAACTTGAACAGGGAACACGCAAAATTCCGGTTGAGTTGATGCTCGAAAACGGCAAACCCTACCGCTATACCGGTACGCTTGAGTTTTCCGATCCTGCCGTCGATGAAGCCACCGGCTCCGTGACCCTGCGCGCCGTGTTTCCCAATCCTGAAAGTGAAATTTTACCGGGGATGTATGTCACAGCATTACTGGATGAAGGTACCCAGCAGAACGTTTTGATGGTCCCCCAGGAGGGCGTGACACATAACGAACAGGGAAAAGCCACCGCGCTAATCCTTGATCAAAACAACGTGGTGCAACTGCGCGAAATAAACTCGGTGAAGGCTGTTGGCAATCAGTGGTTAGTGACTGCGGGATTACGTCCTGGCGATCGGGTCATTGTTTCCGGATTACAAAGAGTTCGTCCAGGCGTCAAAGCCCGGGTCCGCACTTCAGCGCTGAACAAACCCGACACGGTAACTGAACAGTAATATTTCAGGCATTAAGGACACCTTCTTCATGGCCAACTTTTTTATTGAGCGCCCGGTTTTCGCATGGGTACTCGCTATTATCATGATGCTAACGGGCGGTATCGCAATAATGAACCTGCCGATCGCCCAGTATCCACAAATTGCCCCGCCGACAATCACTATCAGCGCAGCCTACCCAGGTGCAGATGCCAAAACCGTTGAAGACTCCGTCACGCAGGTGATTGAACAGAATATGAATGGTCTTGATGGCCTGATGTATATGTCATCCACCAGCGATGCTGCAGGTAATGCGTCGATTATCCTGACCTTCAAGACGGGGACATCACCCGATATTGCGCAGGTTCAGGTACAGAACAAACTGCAGCTGGCGATGCCTTCGTTGCCACAGGAGGTACAGCAGCAAGGGATCAGCGTTGATAAATCCAGCAGCAATATCTTAATGGTCGCCGGCTTTATCTCTGATAATAACAGCCTGAGCCAATATGATATTGCGGACTATGTTGCGTCGAATATTAAAGATCCGCTGAGTCGTACTGCCGGGGTGGGGAGCGTGCAATTATTCGGCTCTCAGTACGCCATGCGTATCTGGCTGGACCCACAAAAACTCGACAAATATAACCTCACGCCACAAGACGTTATTAACCAGCTCAAGATACAGAACAATCAGATATCGGGCGGACAACTGGGAGGAATGCCTCAGTCGCCCGACCAGCAATTAAATGCGTCGATCATTGTCCAGACGCGCCTGCAAAGCACCGATGAATTTGGCAAAATTTTTCTCAAAGTCCAGCAGGATGGCTCCCAGGTTCTGTTGCGTGATGTGGCACGCATTGAGCTGGGCGCGGAAAATTATGCTACGGTCGCTCGCTATAACGGCAAACCTGCGGCCGGGATCGCCATTAAGCTTGCCGCCGGTGCAAATGCTCTGGAAACATCCCGGGCCGTCAAAAAAGAGCTGAACAGATTATCGGCCTGGTTTCCTGCCAGCATGAAAACCGTTTACCCGTATGACACAACCCCCTTCATCGAAATATCGATTCAGGGTGTGTTCCAGACATTGATCGAGGCAATCATCCTGGTATTCCTCGTCATGTATCTTTTTCTGCAAAGTTTCCGCGCGACGCTTATCCCCACGATCGCCGTACCCGTTGTTATCCTCGGTACATTTGCAATCCTGTCTGTCGCGGGTTTTTCAATTAATACGCTGACGATGTTTGGCATGGTGCTGGCGATAGGACTGCTGGTCGATGACGCCATCGTGGTGGTTGAAAATGTCGAACGCATCATTGCCGAAGAACACTTACCGCCTAAAGCGGCGACGCATAAAGCGATGGGTCAGCTCCAGAGAGCGCTGATCGGTATTGCCGTCGTGTTATCCGCCGTGTTTATGCCGATGGCCTTTATGAGCGGCGCGACGGGTGAGATCTTCCGTCAGTTCTCCATTACGTTGATCTCCTCCATGCTGCTGTCGGTATTTGTGGCGATGAGCCTGACGCCCGCACTGTGCGCAATGCTGTTGAAAGCAGTTCCCGAGGGCGAAAAGACAAAAACGCATTTTCTGTTTACCCGCTTCAATCACTTTATGGAGCGATGCACCCAGCATTACACGGACAGCACCCGTAAACTCTTGCGTTGTACGGGCCGTTATATGGTCGTTTATGTCGTAATTGGGTTGGGGATGATTGTGCTGTTTCTCCGTACCCCAACCTCTTTTTTGCCCGAAGAAGATCAGGGCGTCTTCATGACCACCGCGCAATTACCTTCGGGTTCAACGATGGTGAATACCAGCAAAGTCCTCGGCGAAATTACGGATTATTATCTGACGAAAGAACAGAAAAATGTCGCGTCTGTTTTTACCGTGGGTGGATTCGGTTTCAGCGGACAAGGGCAAAATAACGGTCTGGCCTTTATCAGCCTGAAACCGTGGTCAGAGCGTGTTGGGGAAGAAAACTCGGTTACCGCCATTATTCATCGGGCGATGAGAGCCCTGAGCGCCATCAATAATGCTGTCGTTTATCCATTCAACTTACCCGCAGTCGCCGAACTGGGAACCGCTTCTGGTTTTGATATGGAGTTACTGGATAACGGCAACCTTGGACATGAAAAGATGATGCAGGCCCGGAACGAACTTCTGGCGCTGGCCAGTCAGTCACCCGGAGAGGTTAACGGGGTTCGTCCGAATGGGTTGGACGATACGCCAATGTTCCGCATTCATGTCAACGCCACCAAGGCTGAAGCCATGGGGGTCGCATTATCGGACATCAATCAGACCATCTCCACAGCGTTTGGTAGTCGCTATGTCAATGATTTCCTTAATCAGGGACGCGTTAAAAAAGTGTATGTACAGGCCGATACGCCGTTTCGCATGTTGCCTGACAATATCAATCACTGGTACGTGCGTAACGCTTCCGGTTCCATGACACCGCTTTCCGCTTACTCATCAACCGAATGGACCTACGGCTCCCCTCGCCTGGAACGCTACAATGGTCAGCCTGCGATGGAGATTCTGGGACAACCGGTCGAAGGGAAAAGCAGCGGCGATGCGATGAAATTTATGGCCTCCCTAGTGAATAAACTCCCAGCGGGAGTGGGTTACGCCTGGACCGGTTTGTCTTACCAGGAAGCACTGTCTACAAACCAGGCTCCCATGCTGTACGCCATTTCGCTTATTGTCGTCTTTCTTGCCCTGGCGGCATTGTATGAAAGCTGGTCGATACCCTTTTCAGTAATGCTCGTGGTGCCCATCGGCGTTGTTGGCGCTTTGCTGGCCACCGATCTGCGCGGTTTGAGCAATGATGTTTATTTTCAGGTCGGCCTGCTCACCACGATGGGCCTCTCGGCTAAAAACGCCATTCTGATTGTTGAGTTTGCTGTCGAGATTATGCAAAAAGAAGGAAAAACACCGCTGGAAGCTGCAGTGGACGCGGCGCAAATGCGCTTGCGCCCTATCTTGATGACATCACTGGCATTCATATTAGGGGTTATTCCACTGGCGATAAGCGACGGTGCTGGTTCCGGCGCACAAAATGCGGTGGGTACGGGGGTTATCGGCGGGATGCTGGCAGCAACGGTGCTGGCCATTTATTTCGTTCCGGTCTTCTTTGTACTGGTTGAAAACCTGTTAGCGCGGTTTAAAACACAGCGCTGATTTCCCTTCCTGTAGGTTATAAACACCCTGGGATCGCGTGACATGATCCCGGGGATGTTAACGAATGTGAGAGACTTCAGACGGTTCGATTTCTGTTTTCTGCAAAAACGGCGCTTTATTCATCACGTCTGGAATGCAGCCGGTTTTAACAATAACGCCTGGATTACCCACGACAACGGAATAAGGAGGAATACTTGCGGTCACAAATGCCCCTGCCGCAATTTTACTTCCTTGACCGATAACCACCCCTCCGACAATGACAGCATTTGGACCAATCCATACCTCATCTTCAATAACGGGGTAATGAGCCCTGCGACTTCCACCGTCTGAAACCTCATCGCGTTGGCCGATGGTTACACCATGAAGCAGAGTCACATTTTGGCCAATTTTGGCACCCTGAGAAACCACTATTCCCCAACCGTGAGTGATAGCCAGCCCGGCACCAACCTGCGTACTCGATGGAAAGTCCATTGACCCCATGTGGGCAGCACAGCGGTGCAATATTTTAAACGGGTATTGCATAAAACGAAGTGGTGTTCGAGAAGCAGCACAATATTGCGATAAACGCATAAGTACAATGATGCGAAATGTTCTGCTGGTTAGTGCACCAGTAAATAGTTTACCCCATGAAAAAACGCCAAATTTACGATAAGTGTCGGCTTTAATTTTATCGAATGCCATTATTTTATCTCGTTACAGAGCTCAATGATTTTTACTGATACAAAACTGTTTTGGGGTCACTAAATCCTGGCCAGGACTATACAGTAACCCGCCTGGCAAAAAAGAGAAAACAAGCGAAACGCTAAACTTTGCATTGTGCCCACCTGCGGCGAACGTGTCCTGTCAATTATTCAAAGATCGCCAGGGGATCCGTAATGCCAAGCGCCTCGCGCAAGGCATTAGCGCGCAGGAATGCATCCACAACGTCACCATAATAGTCCTGAGCAATGTTATGCTCCAGACACCCCATACCTTAATTGCCAGGCTGCTGTGATTTTTTTTGCTCCCCTGAAAACAACCTGGCCACCCGCAGGTGGCCAGCCTTGTTACTTGTTGATAGTGATGGTGCTAATCACGCCATCACGGATTGTAGTTTTAATCACATCATTGGTTTTCGGGTTATACCAAATGCCAGGGTCTGTTTGCTGGAAACCGTGAGTTTTCATGACTGCGGCTGCATCACCGGCTTTGGTGCCTAACATATCCTCGCCCATTGCGCGTATCTGACCTGCATGTGCGTCATTAGTTTTAGGTTTGGCAGTTGCCGCATTCTGCGCCTTCGTTTTATGGATATCACATGTGCCATCAGCTTCCGTTATCTGTGTACAGCCAGAACGCTCCAACTGTGCGCGATATTTCGCGTTGATAGCATGTGCCGGTGCCGTTACCAGGATAGCCAGTGTCAGGGTGCTCAGAATCAGTTTTTTCATTAGCGTGCGGCCTCTTCGTCAATTTTATTGGCTTCTGCTTTCAGCTCAGCAGAACGTTGTTTATAGAATGCGTGGACTTCGGGTGACTGCTTCTCAAAAAGGGCTGTAGCCTTGCGTGTATGATTCACCTTACAGACTTCACGTTCTGCATCAGCCGCGGCTTCGACAGGTTTTCGTGCGTTGCCGTTTACTGCGTTAAGGCCATAAAGCTGGCTCCGATATTTCTCTGCCACTCGCTCATTACAGCGGATATAAGCACGGTCAATAAAATGACGCTCTGCCCGAAATGTTGCGACCTGATCATTCACACTGTCGGCCATAGCCTCATGTGCGCTAAGCGTCAGGGCGGCGAGTGCTACCGTGGAAAGGATAATTTTTTTCATTACTTGCTATCTCATAACGTTATTTTGTAGAGCCCTACAGATTTATCTTTTTTGTTCAGCAATGTACTGACACGGACTCTTAAGACGGTCAGCTCAGGCTCTGTTCTGACTTACCATTTTCCGACACTGCGTGAACCGCTTTGCGCGCTGCCACCACCAACGTGGTTTCCCCCAAAACCATGCGCTACTCCTGAGCGGGAATTAGCCGCATTTTGACTGCCATTCCCAGTCTCGCCGTGTGTATTCGAGCTGGAGCGTTGGTCTTGCCCCCCTTTTCGTGGTGTCGGGCTAAATACCGAAATCACCGGCATCGCTACCTGGGCCTGGGGGTCAATCTTCGCTAATACACCGGCAGTGGTCGTGATACTGTTTCCGTTGATTGTCACCGTAACGGGCGTATTGGTAGGAATACGGGAAACAGACATGTTGATAATGCTGTTCGCCGGTTTCTTCGCCGCTGCAGCGCTCTTCGCAAGCGTAATATTTTTCAGGCTAGTCCCCACCGGTACATTTACCTGAGATACCGCTTGCGGGTTAAACGCGTGAGGGTTTTGGTAGTCAGAGGGTTGAGCCGTCCCAGGTACAGGTGTCTGTCGTTTCGTTGTCCTCTGCGCGGCAAGTCTTGCCGCTTTATTTGCGTCAATCTGCTGCTGCGTACGGGTCAGGTTTGCCTTGATCAGCTGAGCGCCTATTTTGGCATTGTGGTCTGCGGTAATGGCTGCATTCCGAGCCTGAACTGCGGCAGATGCGCCTCCTGTACCAGAACTCTGTGCCGCTGCGGCGCGACTGGCTGTATTCTGAACCGAAACACTGGTATTGCGAGCCTTTGCTTTGTCCGTTTTGCTCATTCCATTAAAGCTTGTTGCACTCACGCTGGAAGCAAAAGAAGACACGATAATAATAGCCAGAGTTGATTGGATAAATCTCATAATAAAATATATTTCCTGTGCCCGAATCCGTCGGGTCGGGGCGCAACAAATCACGCCATTTGTTAATCAAAACACGATGCTTCGTTAATAATTAAATATCAGACACTTGTTTATTCGTTTGGCTCTCGCCATCAAATATTCAACATCACAACAAAATAATTAGAAGTGCAACTATTACCCGCGTGATAAACACTGGCAGTCGTCATCCCAAATCGAAGAGATGTATTGCGATATGACTGGCTGTATTTATTCGCGTTAAGCTAACAATTATTGGATGTGTATTCGCCCCTCCTCGGCATGATTGCAAGGATAGCATCTATATAAATTTTCATTTGAAACCCAGTTTAGTGGTATATGTTAATAAATAAATTCACTTGTAGAATAAAATTGTATTATGCGTTATTCAGCATATGTAAAAAAAATAGCATTTATCATTCACAATATTTTTACGTGCCGGTGCGCGAGGGGTATTCTGGTTACTTTAGTTTATCGCTCATCAAGAACACACAATTCAGTGCATGTGAGTAATTATCATTTAATACATTCACCGCACTTATTTATTTTCGGTAATTAACTTATATTTTGTTACTCACTTCAAGAGATAAACACACATAATTTGTGTTAGTTACAGATTATTTAACTGCCTTTTACGCTCAGAACCCACAGGCAGAGGGATAAAAACAGGCCTGTTTTTTTCGCACCGTAAATCATTTTTGCACATCGCTTTTGTACTCATTTTCCTCCTTCGCCAATGCTTTAACTATTCATTGTATGTATGAATACCGGTTCTGCATTCTATGCGGACCGGGTGCGTTGGAAACCAGGAAACTGACCCGTATGCTCAGGAACTGACGTTGCCGCGAAGAGCTTGTCACAGAGGAAATGACTGTTGAATCGCCTTAATCAATTTCCCGGGGTGAGCAATCCCTGCTCCATTCGGTTTTGCTCGTCAGACGAGGATGTCAACGATCTGCCTGTTCAGCGAGGTTATAAAGTCCCGGTTCCTCCGTCAGAACACCAGACCTGGCCGGAGGAATAGCTGTTCTCTGGCGCGGCCAGTGTGACGTACAACAGTGCGATCTCGACAGGCTGTCCCGGTCTTCCTAGCGGCGCATTAGCGCCAAACTGCTCAATTTTTTCCTGGGGTTGCCCGCCAGAGCACTGCAGTACTGTCCAGTAAGGACCCGGTGCAACGGCGTTCACTCGGATCCCTTTTGGCGCCAGTTGCTTCGCCAGCGATTTTGTAAAAACGACAATCGCCGCTTTGGTCTGGGCATAATCCAGCAGGATCTCGCTGGGTTCGTAAGCCTGCACCGAGGAGGTGTTAATGATCACACTGCCCTGCGGCAGGTGGGGGATAGCCGCTTTGGTGATCCAGAACATCGCGTAGACGTTGGTCTTGAAGGTAGCATCAAACGCTTCTGTCGTGAGCGCTTCAATAGACTCACAAAATTGCTGGCGTCCCGCATTGTTGACCAGAATATCAAGCCCGCCCAGGGCATCCACCGCCTGACTCACCAGTTGCTCGCAAAATGCTTCATCCCGTATATCTCCGGGAATCGCCGCGGCTTTTCTTCCCGCTTTTTTAATCAGCGCAATCACCTCACAGGCGTCATCTTCTTCCTCGGGAAGATAATTGATTGCCACATCAGCGCCTTCGCGTGCATAGGCAATTGCCACCGCACGGCCAATACCAGAATCGCCGCCGGTAATTAATACTTTTCGACCATTAAGCTTGCCGCTTCCCTTATAGCTTTCTTCACCGTGATCGGGTCGGGGTTGCATTTTTCCGGCAAGCCCCGGAAATGGTTGTTTTTGGTGCGCAAAAGGCGGAGCCGGAAATTGCGTTGCATGGGTATTATTGCCAGACTTTTTTTCACTTTTCAGGTCAGCCATTTAATCACCTCACATTATGTTTCACACGAATGAGTAAGCGTAGAACAAAATAAACGATACCGTACCGAATAATCCCCCTTACCGCTTCCCGGAGCACTTTCAAAAATAAATAACAAGATTAATCCTGGTTCAGGCCGTCTATTTTTAATTCTCCCATAGCTCAGTATGTTAGCGCCCCTTTGAGCACAACAAATACATCTAACAAACGAAGCGGATTAATATTTAAGGTACTGAAAATAAACACAACGAATCAATTCCATATAACCGAGTTAAATTTGACTTAACACAAATAGCCGCTAACGTTAAGCCCTGAGCAACGACAGATACAAAACGCATTTTGTATCTGACTGACATAACCGATATAGAGGTGATATATGGCAGAGCATCGTGGTGGTTCCGGTAATTTCGCTGAAGACCGGGAAAAAGCATCTGAAGCAGGCCGTAAAGGTGGTCAGCACAGCGGTGGGAATTTTAAAAACGATCCGCAACGCGCATCTGAAGCGGGTAAAAAAGGCGGGCAAAGCAGCCACGGCGGTGGCCGTAAGTCCGATAATTCCTGACTGTTAACGATGAACTCATCTTTTAATTAATAGAGTGTCCTGCGGGTCTGTTAAAGACTCGCAGTTATTTTCCTGACGAAATGGGGTTTATATGTATTGTTTGCCAGATTAAGAAATAGCAACCAGGCTTAATAAGTCAAGCTGACCACCCAATGGGGGCAAAATGAAATTATCCGTGGCACCATTCTTATGGTGTTTTTTAATCCCGGCCGCTTTTGCTGAAGAGAGTGGCGGCGGACTAAAAAAAGATACCGCACCACCACCACCTCACGCTCTGGATGATGGGTATCGTGGCACCGAAAATGCGCGAATAATGACGGCTCAACAAGCTAAAGCGATGCATGACGGTGCGACCATCTCTCTACGGGGTAATCTCATTGATGATCGGGGGGACGATAAATATGTGTTCCGCGATAAAACCGGCAGTATTGATACCGTGATCCCGCGTTCCGTCTTTGATGGCAGAACCGTTAAACCCGATAATATGATCAGTATAAACGGCCGTCTGGATACCAAAACACAACCCCCTCTTGTGCGGGTTAACTGGCTGCAGAAATAGCGTTATGACCACCTGTTGAGTCTCAGGCACCGGTTGAAATACGCATAACCGGCATCTGCGCGGTTATGCGATTCAAGACATCAATCAACGACGGGGCGGGCACGGGATTTGGCCGCTTCACCGCGAGTTTCAGGTAACACCGACATCGCGCACAAACTCACTGCCGCCGCAAACAGCACATAGTATGCCGGCGCCACCGGATGATTCGTCCAGGCCAACAACGCCGTTAAAATGAAATGGGTACTGCCGCCAAACATTGCTGAGCCAATCGCATAAATCAGCGACGTGCCCGTACTGCGATAGTGGGCGGGAAGCATCTCCGGCACGATGACCAGCACCGCCGTCGTTGGGAACGTAATCAACGTTGAGATAAAAAAGGTCACCGTCAGTAACCGCATGGCATCCGGAGCGTCATGTAACCATGAAAACAGAGGAATAATCGCCACACTCAATGCCAGAACCGGCAATATCAGGACTTTTTTACGGCCATATTTGTCGCATAACCGTCCGGCGAACAGCGCACCGAAAAAAGTGATCAGCCCGGCCATCAGAATGCTGGTCTGCGCAATACCTGGCGACAGATGTAAGGTCTTGATGGCATAGGAGGTCATGTAGTTAATCAGTTGCGAGGCGATACTCGCGACCATCATGATCCCCAGCCCAATAATGAGTATGCTGCGATGCTCACGCCACATGCCCTTCACGTGATGCCGCGTATTTTTCTCCTGTTTCACCGTTTCCTGCAGCGTTTCCGGCAGATGACGCCGAATATAGATCGTCAGCGGCACCATCAGCAGGCTGACAATAAAGGGCAAACGCCATCCCCAGCTTTGCACATCTTCAGCGGATAAAGACGATGTGATGATCACCCCGAACAGACCGCCGAAGAAAACCGCAATCCCCTGACTGGCAATTTGCCAGCAGGCATAACGACCACGCTTGTTTGCCGGTGCAGACTCAATCAGCAGCGATGCCGCAGGCCCAACCTCTCCGCCTAAAGCTACGCCCTGGATCAAACGGCACAACACAATAATCACCGGCGCGGCCATACCAATGGTGGCGTAGGTGGGGGTAAGCGCAATCCCGAGCGTTCCCAGGGTAATGAGCGTCACCGTCAGGATCATCGCAGGCTTGCGCCCTACCCGGTCGGCATAGCTGCCGATAAACAGCGCCCCCAGCGGTCGGGTAAAAAATCCCACCCCAAAGGTGGCTGTCGCCACCAACAGGCTGCCGTAATCGCCGCTGACCGGGAAAAATGCCTGACCGATATACACGGCAAAATAGGCATATATGACAAAGTCATAAACCTCAAAGACGTTGCCGGCAACAGCGGCAGCAATCACCCGCCAGTGAACAGGCTGCGTAACATGATGTTCAGTAATGTGGCTCATGCAACTCTCCAGCAATGGTTTATGAGGAATGACGATTAATGCCCGCAACGGCCTGCAGGAACAGCGCTCTCCCCTGCGTCCATATCTCGTTCTGCCACCATGGGTCCTGAGGATTGAACGCATCCTTCAGGCTTTGACGAATAGCCGCGCATTGCCGCGGGTCATCGCTGCCATATCGGGTAAGCCAGTGGGCGCCGCGCATTGCCAGTACGGTCTGTAACTGCGGATAAGTGCCATATTCAAGGCAGATATTGGTTTGTTCAGCCTGCTCGCATTCGCGAAACAGCGCCGCCTGAATCGGTCCGGTCAGCGGCACACTGGTAGAGCTGCCTGTATTAACAGAGGTAATGGTATCTCCCCACCAGTCGCGAGCCCGTTGCAGGGAAGCACTTTCATCTTCACACCCCAAAATGCGTTCACCATAACCATAGGGACCCAGCCCGGTGTGAATATCCAGTGAACCGATACGCTGACAGCGCGTCGCATAACGACGCAGAATGGTACGAAAGGTGTCATTGCTCCATGTCGGTTTTTCACCGCCGTAGTGCAATCCATCCGGGAAGCGGTATTGCCCCAGACTCACCGCGCACTGATAGCCTTTATCACCCCATGCTTTCGCCAGTGCCCGCAGTTTATCTTCACTCTCCATCGAGGGCGGCCAGTCGGCGGGTAGCAACAAATTGTGAATATCACTGTAGCGGTCGTTAACCGGCAACGGTGCTGAAAAATCGACAAAATTTCGGTTAAGATCCACATTTTCCTGGGTTGTACGATGGGACCAGGAAAACCCCCATGGGTTAATCGCATGGACATGAAGCACAGCCGTGTCGGCTTCTACCAGTGGCCCCATCTCAAGCAATCCACGCTGTATGGCCGAACCGGGATACCCTTCGACGCCATGCACTCCGCTGATCGTAATGATCAGGTTAGCCGCATCTTTCAGGCCATCCAGCACCACATCCGTGGCCAGGGTTTCGCCCTCACTTCCGGGCAGATCAAGAATATAGCTATCAATGGGTAAGCCACGAGCCTCTGCGGCCGCCAGAAAAGCCTGTCGGGCTTCAGCATAATTACGACTAAACAGCGATGGCGCGGATCGACGCATTGTCATTTTCTCCGGAAAGATTCAGTGAAGTGCGGGATTGCTGATGTTGCCGACAGGCATCACCAAAGTGGGAAAAGATCTGCTGTGCCAGCGGGCTATGACCCAGTGACATTTCGGGATGCCACTGCAGCCCCAACACCAGCCCGGATGACGCCGGGGCGGTAAAGGCCTCAACCAGGCCATCAGGCGCGAGCGCTTCAATTCTGAGTCCCGCCCCTAATCGGTCCACGCCCTGGTGATGTAACGAATTCACCGATACCTGTTGCTCGCCAACCAGCGAGGCCAGCAATCCGTCTGTTGACAACGCAACGCGATGGCGATCCTCGTACCAACATGTCAGTGGACGATCGTGGTCCCCTTCCCGATGATCCAGCGCGTCGGGGCGTTCATGGACCGCGCGGTGCAAGGTGCCACCAAAAAAGACATTCAGTTCCTGAAATCCCCGACAGATCGCTAACAGCGGGATCCCGCGGGCAATCACCTGCGGCAGCAATGAAAAGACCGTTTCATCCCGATACTCATCCGTAAGCGTGTGTGCAGGCAGCGGTTCAGCACAGTAACGCTCCGCCGCCACATTTGAGGGACTGCCCGGCAGCAGCACGCCATCAACCGTCGAAAGCAGCGTGGGCAGATCCAGCATCTCAGGGCTGACAGGCAGCAGTAACGGCATCACCCCTGCGGCCTCATGCAGTGCACGAAGATAGGTCTCCGGTGCCGCATGCACCGGATGTTCGAAATAGCGGATCCGGTCGCATATCACGGCCACCACAGGCCGGGGTAAAACGGAATTTACGTTTCGCATCATCATTTCCCGTTGAACAACAATTCGCTAAATGTTAATTGTTTGTTTATTTTTCGTGAAATGCAGATTAATGCCGATTTTCATGCAAAGTGTGCAAGTGAGGCCAAAATGAACACGCGTCAGTTACAGCACTTTATTGCCCTGCTGGAGAACACATCGCTCAGTGCCGCGGCAGAAGCGGTCCATCTCAGCCAGCCGGCCCTGTCACGCAGTATTCGCGCGCTGGAAGAGCAGTTGAATGTGCCGTTGTTTACCCGCACCGATCGCCGCCTGCGCCCGACCCCCTATGCGCTGGCCTGGGAGGCGACCGCCCGACGGATGTTGATGAATGAGAATGAAGGGAAACGTCTTTTACAGATGATGCAATCCGGTGAGTCGGGGCGCGTTGCGTTGGGGATGGGCTCCTCGCTGATGGATGAGATCCTCTGCCCGTTGCTGGATACTCTGCTGCATGACCTGCCGGAAGTGCGGGTTAAAGTCAGCGTGGATACCTCCGCTCCGCTGCTGAATTTGCTACGCAATCGACAAATTGACTTCTTCGTCGGCGATGCAAGTATTGCGCGCTATCAACAGGATCTGGTTGTCGAAAGTCTTTTTACCTGCGGTTTCGGGTGGTATGTCAGTCACCAGCATCCGCTGGCGCAAACCCGCGATATTGATTTTGTCACGATGAAAACATGGCCGATGGTGATTGCAGCCGGCTATTTTGATCCTGCGGCGGTCGAGCATATGGAAACGCTCTATGGGCTGAACGCGGGTCTCTATGACCATTTTGCAGTCCTGAGCAACGATTTTCGCGTAGTGCGTCATCTGATGGATTCCAGCAACGCCATTCTTGCCGCCACTGACATCGCCATGCTGAACACCGCAAAAGTGGTGAAACTGCATACCAACCCGGCTCTGGCGCTCACCCTGACGCTGGGCATTCTACGCCTGGCGGAGCGCGAATTACCGCCCGTTTGCGAACGCGTCATGGCATTAATCCGTGAACGCATCCGGCAGACGGAATCTCGCCGAAGCCTGGGCGTGAAAGCCTGAGTGTATCGTCTCTTACGCTTCCGAGGCTGCAGAAGGGAAATCATCTAACGCCACTTCAGGGGGCAACAGCGCCGCTTCATACCGGGAGGGAGAAACGCCAAACAGCTGGCGAAATGCATAGGAATAGGCGGAGGTACTGCTGTAACCAAGCATCAGGGCAATTTCCGTCACGCTTCGGGATTCACGCAATAACTGGATGGAATGCAACAGACGCTGCTGCTGTTTCCAGTTGGCGAACGTAACGCCGGTTTCCTTGAGAAAATGCCGGGAAAACGTGCGTGGCGACATACCGACCTGTTTTGCCCACTCTTCCAGTAAATGCGGTTGGTCAAGCGTGGTGGTAATTTGCTTACACATCGCCAGTAGCGCAGGTGATGTCGGCCACGTTGTTGAAATACCGGAAACCGGCAGCGCGTTCAATACATCCAGCAATGTGGTAATCATACGGCCGTCACTGCCGCTGACATCGTACAGTTCAGGTATGTTCTGGCTGGCGTGATGGATAAAACTGCGCGCGAAATCCGAAACTGTGACCAGCTTCAGTTCCGCTTTCCCGCCAATCGATGCGAAATAATCGGGGTCAATATCCAGGTTCTCCAGCAGTACATCACTGGTGGTTTGAATCTGATGTGGGGTATAAGCCGGGACCCAAAGCCCATAACAAGCCGGAATAATGTAGGAATGGTCCTCGACGGAAACATACAACCACCCTTCCCGGGCATAGTGAAACTGGATAAACGGGTGGTAGTGATAACCTGACAACGCGTATTCAGCCAACATATAGGTGCGAAAGTAGACAGGTCGCGCCATCTTTCCGCCTTTGGCAAGGCTTTCTGGGTTAAAACTGCGCAGAATTTTTTTGGTTTTGGGCATGATGCCCCCCACTAAATTGACGCCTGTTCGACACAACATGGCACGTGTTCATGATACACCGTCCTGGTATGGTGCGATACTTCACACATAACTTCAGTAAATGATTTTACTCCGCAATATTGATGAATAAACAGAAAATCACCTGTTGATATTCTGAATATAACGTTGCGCCTAAGTAACTACTATTAACATCACCCGTTCAGCCATCGTGTTTAATATGAAATGGCTTATTACGTTATTTTTTTGAGGATTGGGTATGAGTATTGAAGTTGAACGTTTGCCAGCGATCAAAAAAGATAACTGGTTTCGGATCGTGGAGGATCTTGTCAGCCAGGCAGATATTCGGATTAATGGATCGCGCCCGTGGGATATCAAGGTACGAAATACCGATTTTTATAAGCGTATTCTCCAGGAAGGTTCCATCGGTTTAGGTGAATCTTATATGGAAGGCTGGTGGGAATGCGACGCTCTGGACGTTTTATTTGAAAAAATCCTGCTCGCCAAACTGGATGAAAAAGCCCCTAAAAACCTGCACGACTTAGCACGTATCGCCGGTGCGCGACTTTTTAATCTGCAATCACGTAAGCGTGCGTGGATTGTCGGTAAAGAGCATTACGATATTGGCAACGATCTCTTTTTCAGAATGTTAGACCCCTATATGCAATATTCCTGTGGCTACTGGAAAAATGCCACTGACTTATATTCAGCACAACAAGAAAAATTACGCATGCTGTGTGAGAAGTTACAACTTCAGCCAGGCATGACATTACTGGATATCGGTTGTGGTTGGGGTGGATTAGCCGAATTTGCAGCAAAAAATTACAATGTCCAGGTGACCGGCGTTACCATTTCAGCGGAACAACAGAAAATGGCCAGCACACGTTGTCGCGGGCTTGATGTCTCCATCGAGTTGATGGACTACCGTGATCTGGACACGCAGTTTGATCGCATTGTTTCCGTGGGAATGTTTGAGCACGTCGGGCCGAAAAATTATGCGACCTATTTTAATGTCGTTGACCGCTGCCTCAAACCCGGAGGCATGTTCCTGCTCCATACAATAGGGGCAAACAAAAGCGACAATAATGTTGACCCGTGGATCAACAAATACATCTTCCCCAATGGTTGTCTGCCTTCAGTCAGGCAAATTGCTACCGCCTCTGAGCCTCATTTTGTCATCGAAGACTGGCATAACTTTGGCGCAGATTACGACCTGACATTAATGGCCTGGCATACGCGTTTTAATCGCAGCTGGCCACAGATCAGTGATCATTACACTGTATCGTTTAAACGTATGTTTAATTACTACCTGACCTCATGCGCCGGTGCCTTTCGTGCACGGGATATTCAACTCTGGCAAGTGTTGTTCAGCCGGGGAGTTTCTGGTGGGTTGTATGTGTATCGCTAAAAACACGAAGTGTCATAGAGATATGCCCAACGAGACCTGACCGTCACCCTGTCATGAGGTATCCCGTATCGCACGGGCATCCTTTCGGCTGGTTGAAAAAGGTGATGAGATAAACATCGCCGCTGAAAACGCACATGACTTATTGATCACACGCCGCATCAGGGCCTTACGGTAATCCCCCCGTGATGGCCCTTCTTTGTCAACAATGCCCAACTAAAGCCCCATTGTCCTCTGCCAGCATTTGCCACATTTTCGCTCATTGCCATGCAGATTATTCCAGAAACTGATAACCAGGACATTTTGTACTGTTGATGCGTCTTTTGGCGGCTTTAAGTACATTATTTTTAGCCAATTACAAACAAAATGAAATAGGGTTTTGATAAAAAGTCAAATACTATAACTTCAGCACGGGAATAAAAAGCACAGATAAAAAGACTTACCACACAATACAAAGCGTGCCGTTGCTGTTATGATGAGAAACTAATAATCGCCTACCAAGTTAATTAATTTCGCACTAGCGAGATTCTGGGGTAATTTCATTAACAATGTGGAAAACAATTAAGAATAATTCCATAAAGTCAGCATTAACTATTAAATTGCAGACTGTAATTGTTTTGCTGGTTATTGTCAGCGTGGCAATAACTTTCCTTAATAACTTAGCTTCAGTCTATTTTGTGCAAAAAAGGCTATTAACCGAGTTCGCAGAAAAAGATGATCTGGCGTATTCATCGAAACTGGCCTCTACGCTGGATGGTTTTTTCAATTCAGCGAAAAGAGAGCTTGAACACACCGCACTGGCAGCCAGCGCTGGCATGGATAAGCCACAACAACTGGAACGCTTGACACAACTGGTATTTGAGCAAAATAACTTTTTTAATTCGGTTGGTATCGTTAACCGACAGAATATCGTGATCGCCGTGGCACCAACGCGACTCAATGCAATAGGTAAAAATACTCAAATCAATGTTAAAAATTATCAGCTGGATAAAACCAATATCAGTCAGCCCCTCTATTCTGTAATGGGCAATCTTATCGTCATGGTCACTGCGCCACTGAAAAATGCGACGGGCGAATACCAGGGCTATGTTGCGGGAACTGTCTATCTTAAAAGCAGGAATATGCTCTCCGATATGATGCGCAACCATTTTCACCGTATCAATACCAACACCGTAGTGGTCAGCAACGACGGCACCATCCTCTATCATGAAGAAGAGGATAAAATTGGCAGTAAGCTTGCCGGGACGATTCTTTCGGCCATCGGCAATCATTCAGAAGGTGTCAGCGAGGTCAATCAGACCGATGGTAAGAGAGTGATTGTCGGTTTTGCCAAAATGTCGGCGGTAGACTGGACCGTCATTACCCTGACGACAGGACAGACGATCACCCAGGCCATTCGGCAGGTTATGCTGGAAGTCCTGAAGACCACCATTCCGGTACTGCTCATTACGCTGGTGTTCATTGCCATTGCGGCGCGCAAAATCTCTCGCCCGTTAAATAAACTGGCGGAATGTGCGGACCGTATGGGCGCACCGACCATTACCCAACAGATCGATAGCATTCGCGCCTTCTATTTTGAAGCGCAGCGCCTGCGTAAAATGATGAAAACCGGTATTGGCAGTATGCATGACAGAATCGGCGAACTGCATGCGGAAACGCTGACCGATCCGTTAACGGGGCTGTATAACCGGCGCGCGCTCAAACCCTATCATGAGAATCTGGCGGGCTCGGCAAAAATCGTTTCACTCATTCTGATCGATATCGACCGCTTTAAGTTTATCAATGACACGAAAGGCCATGATTTTGGTGATGTCGTATTAAAACGGATGGCCGGGCATTTACGAAAATGCACCCGCAGCAGCGATGTTATTTTTCGTATCGGGGGCGATGAGTTCCTCATTCTGCTGCCGGACTCGACCTTACAGGAAGCGGTACAGCGCGGTCGTTGCCTGTTGAATACGTGCGATTTATTCACTGATGACTATGCCGCGAATATCACGCTGTCGCTTGGGGTCTCCTGTTTTATGAGCGAACGGACAACCCTCGAATACGCGATAAAAATGACCGACATCGCCCTGTACCAGTCGAAACAGAGTGGTCGTAACCGACTCTCGGAAATCGCACTCTAATCCCCTGCACGGAGCAGTCACTTAACGGTAAATCAGTTTTCCGTCGCTGAATGTGTAGGTATTGAACGGCGCGGGGCGGCAGAAATGATAGCCCTGCGCTTTCGGGCAGCCTAACGCCAGCAAGCGTTGACGGACCTCTTCCGTTTCGATCCCTTCGGCAATCAACGGGACGCCAAAACCTTCAGCCAGGGTAATGACCGAGGAGATAATTGACGCGTTCTTCTTATCGTTAAGGACATCAGCGACAAACTGGCGATCGATTTTAATGGCATCAAAAGGCAGTTTGTGCAGATAAGAAAGACTGGAAAAACCGGAGCCAAAATCGTCAATCGCCACGCTGATACCCTTCTGACGCAAAGAGCAAAGCGTTTCATTGATATAGGCAATTTCACGCAGCAGCACCGTTTCCGTAATTTCAATGCAAATGTTCTGATTGACCAGACCCTGTTGCTGGATGGTTTTCAGCAAATGGGTTGAAAAATTGTGCTGGAGCAACTGGTTGGCGGAGACATTAATGTGCAGCTTGAAGTCCGGCGACGCGCCCCGACTTATCAGGGTGGCGAGTTCAGCGCATGCCTTCTCAATAATCCAGTTGCCTAAAGGCAGCATCAGACCGGTTTCCTCTGCCAGCGTAATAAAGCAGTCCGGTGAGACATGCCCCCATTGCGGCGATTGCCAGCGAATCAGGCATTCCCCTTCTACGCTCTCTGTGGTTTGTAGATCCACAATCGGCTGCATAACCAGATAAAACTCATTATTGATAAGCGCATCTCGCAGACTTTCATGCAGACGAATATTACGCAGCTCTTGTTCACGCATATATTGCTCGTAAAGCTTGACCCGCGACTGCTCATCCTGCTGAGCCTTTTTCAACGCAATATAGGCATTCATAATACTGCTGTGCACGGTATCAGCCGTAATATCCTCATACACCATGCCGACATAACCGGTAAATGTATACTTATTGACATTATGGGTGGTGTACGTATTCGCTCCGCCAAATAACACATCAAGCCGGTGCTGGTAATAGGCGCATATCTGCTGGCTGAAATGGCCTGGGTAAATAATGATAAATTTATCGACGCAGTCACGGCATAATAATGTCCCGGCCGGAAGGTTTTTCTTCATGACTTCGATAAAGTCGCTGAGATACTGTTCCGCGTATTCACTACCTAACAGGTTGGTAATGGAACTCAGGCTGGCGGTATAAACCACCGCCAGAAGATTATAGTGTCTGTCCGGTGCGCGGCGCAGTGATTGCAACAAACCCGCGCGCGACATGAGCCCCGTTGAGGCATCTTCATTAATTTGCTTCTCAAGGGCGAAGAAACTCCGGCTCACCTTCTGGGATAAACGGAAAAAGGCAAGATCGAGGTAGGCGATTTCCGGAAAACGCCATTTATTTGAAGATAATATCCAGGGCTGATCGACCAGCTTGTCTGCTTTCTGCGTAATGAGTTTTAGCGGTGAAATCACCCGGGAGACCACCACAAGAATCAACGCTAATCCGAGGGTAAAAATCGCCAGACAGATGATCAATGCCAGATGACGGGCGTGGCTCATTTCCTGCATTAGCGCCACTTCAGGCACAATAATGACCACTTTCCAGTCGAGTAACTCCAGCTCCTGACCGATTGGCATGAACAGGACAAAATTACGCTCACCGTTAAGATGAAATTCTGCCAGGCTGTTTTTCTCGACCGTATTCATTAGCCCACCCGCTGCCCGTGCGGACATCGAAGAGGATGAGGAGATCAGCGGCAGCGTCAGCCCTTTCTGATCCACCAGGCGACCTTGCGATTTACCGGTAGTCAGGCTGGCATCGTTCGACGCCACAATTTGGTTATTATTGTTTAAAACCAGCAGCAAACTGTTCGGGAACGGTTTAACCGTATCCAAAAAAGTATTTAATTCAGTAAGATGCAAGTCACTTGAGACGACACCGGTGAATTGTCCATTTTTGTTATAGGTCGGCGAGCTGTATGAAATACTGACACCATTCGTGGAGTTCATATCCCGGTATGCCGGTGTCCATGTTGAACGGCGTGTTTTACTGGCGATGGCGTACCATGGCCTGATCGACATGTCATAACCATACAAAACATCCTCAACCCCGGACGTCAGGGTGGTACCGTTGAAAAAGGTTAACTCGTTATTCGTTTCGGGTGATTTGAGGGTAAGGTACTCTTCAGACAACGAGTTTTTTTTACGGGCAATGCCGACATAGTCACCATGTATATTGCCAAAGGCAACCGAGCTCAGATAATTGTTTTCATTAAACACATTATCAACGATGTTCTGTAATTCCGATTGTACCAGGGACAGGGAGGGTATCGCTTCACCACTTTCCTGAAGTCCGTGGGCAATAATTAAGTTAGCCTGGCGCGGAATGTTGACATAATAATTGATGGCATTCTTGACGGATTGTCCTTTGGAATGAATCAATTTATCAATCATGATATCGAGAATGGCATCGGTTTCATGGCTGATGTAGTTATAAACGGTAAAGAAAGTACCGGCAAAAGCAATAACCAGAAAAATTATCACGGTATTTAACAGCGATAGCGGAAATACTTTCCTCTCAAGCCTGGTAATACCACTGAATGATTCTGTGTTTGTTTTCACACTGTTTGACATAAGATGTCAGCACTCCCTTCACGAGTCATTAACATCCAGCATTTACTCTGTTATTTGCCATGCCACATGATCGACGTAGATTGAAAATGTAATGTTAAAGCGTAATAAATATAATTGACTTAATTTTAATGTTTGCATTAAAACATTAAACCTTACCATCTGAAACCAGGTCGTATAACGCACCCGCGATGTATTTAAAACGTAATATTTAAAACTGAAGTGTTAATGAAATTTTATGTTTTATAAAAAACAAGTTCGCTGATTTCATTGCTGATACTAACATGACGGGAATTAATCTGAGTGACTATTTTTTGCGTAGAAATG
The DNA here is from genome assembly GCF_945906775.1 of Citrobacter sp. Marseille-Q6884. NCBI lineage: Bacteria > Pseudomonadati > Pseudomonadota > Gammaproteobacteria > Enterobacterales > Enterobacteriaceae > Citrobacter > Citrobacter sp. Marseille-Q6884. The sequence continues at coordinate 1,007,452 of NZ_CAMDRE010000002.1, read as the reverse complement.
AATATTTACGTAATTGGAAAGGGTATCGGTTGCGCTCAGCCTGCGGGTGAGTGAGCACATCAAGAGAGTAGAAATGATTGACCTACAGATGGGGCGACAAACGAGCTGTCAGGGTCTTACGATTTTCACTCTGTAAGACCTTGATAACCCTCGTGACCCTGGGCGACAACACTCGATTCAAACGGGCTGTCTGGATTTAGAGCATCTCTTTATGTGTCGAATCCAGCGCTTGCAGACGTTTTTTTAACGCCTCTGGCAACCCGGAGAACCATTGCGCTTCACACCCGGCCAGTGGCAGAACTTTGCCAAACTCAACCATGTGATCGCAATACAGCGTATTGATGTAAATCCAGATATCTTCCCGGCTTATCCCGGAAATATCCGCCACATCCTGCACAATATTCAGCATCAGGCTTTCAATCTGCTCACGGGAGCGCCCTTCCCGCAAATCGCCATTAATCCAGATGTGATCACCGGCAGCAGAACCGCCAACATAGCGATCATAGCCTTTGTCTTCATCAATGATGACCTGGACAAAAAAGGTCGGTGCTCCCGTCGCTTCGCTATGACGCGCAGTAATCGCATTAGCCACACGCGATTTCTGCTCATGTGTGAGAAGGTCACGCGGCACCCGGCAAAAATAAGTCGGCATAAAATCACTCCATTAAAAAGGCCTCTTACGAGACCTTTGGTCAACACAGGACAAGCACATCACTTACAGCGAACGCGCAAATTCATTGTTCCGTGCCGCAGTCGCAGCAGGACGGCGAATCGTCAGCGAAAGCACCACGGAGACAATCAGCAGGATGAAGATAACCCAAAATGTGGCCTGAAACCCGCCGAACAGAGAAGCGATGACCGATCCCAGGAATGAACCGATGCCGAATCCCAGATAAATCACACCATAGTTTTTGGTCACATTGTTTAAACCGAAGAACTCTGCCACCAGCGACGGGTATGTGGTCAGGTGTCCACCGAAGTTAAACGCCACACAAGCCAGCGCAAAGAAGAATGACATTTCGTGCAGATGGACGAAATTCAGCAGCACCATACCCACCAGGCAGATGATCTGTCCGAAGGTGACAACGCGGATGATACGGACTTTATCCGACATAATCCCCATGACCAGACGTCCTAACAGGTTCGCCACAGCCACGACGGTCACTGCGTTAGCGGCGGTCATTGCGTCCAGATGAACGATAGACTGCGCAATGTCTTTCGCCACACCGACCACATACAACCCGCCCATCATCGCCGTCGTGAACATCAATGCCAGCAGCCAGTACTGCGGTTTGCGCATGGCTTCACCCAGTGTGTAATCTTTCTGAATCGCCCCGCCGGCCACTTTCACGTTCTGATGCGGCGCATCGGTCATCATCAGCGCCCCGATGACACAAATCACACAAGCGATAACCCCCCACCATAACATGGCAGACTGGAGACTAAAGGATGCCAGCAGATCCATGTTGATGAATTTAAACGCCAGAGAACCTAAACCATAGCAGCCGATGGAAAACGCCGAAATCAGACCGCGTTTTTCAGGGAACCAGCGAACACAGTTCGTCAGTGTCAGCAGGTAACCTGCCCCATCAGCAATTCCCACCAGCACACCGCCAGTGACCCACAAAAACATCAGATTGCTTGAATAGCCCGTCGCCGCGAGACCAATTAGCAGCAATACGCCAGAGGCTGTCGTCACGCTCTTAACACCAAAGCGATCCTGCAGTTTCCCGGCGAAGGAAGAGGCTATCGCCAGCCCCAGACAAAGAATACCGAACGTAAACGCTACGTTCGGAATAGTGGAATGCAGTTTGCCCGCAAAGGGTGCATTGAATAAAGACCAAGTATATACGGAACCCAGCGCGAATTGGGATAACAGGGTGCCGATAAATGTCAGCCAACGGGTACGTGGCGGATATTTACGTTGTTGCGGTTGAGACTGCATAGGACGTTCCTCGATAGTCGGTTTCTACGCGCTACCTTATTCTTTCTTTTTGACGAAAAGAGTTAAACGGAATGAAGTGCACTAATCACGGAATGAAATGCACTTATTTGGGCATGAGTTGCATTATTTGTATGATGATTTGCATTTTAAACGCCCTTTCACTGCGTACTCTGTAGGCATTTACAGGCAACCGCAGCCCTGCCAGAGATAAAGAAAACCGGCAAAAATGACGTCATTTGTTACATTTAAAAATGATGGATCAGAGTGGCAGATATACGTAGAATGAAGCCCTAAGTAATTTGTCATACAAATCAAATGTATATGAATATTAAGGCATTACTGTTATTTTTCGTTGCAGGAACCGGTATAAATACCGCATCAGCCGTTACCTTCCCCCTTCCAGAGACAGGCAACAGAGTCGTCGGCACCACCGAATATGAACAAATCCCCGCAGGCAGTAAGCAGCCTCTGGAAATGTTCGCGGCAAAGCACCATGTTGGAATGAGCAACATGATGGATGCCAATCCCGGCGTCGATGTTTATCTTCCCACGCCCGGGACAGTATTAACCTTTCCTTTGCAGAGTATTCTGCCGGACACCGTGCATGAAGGTATTGTCATCAATACCGCTGAAATGCGACTTTATTACTATCCCAAAGGCCAGAATACCGTCGAGATTTACCCGGTTGGGATCGGACAAATTGGCCACGATACGCCGGAAAACTGGGTGACGTCTGTCCGGCAAAAGAAAGTCGGTCCCACCTGGACGCCAACCCCAAATGAGCGCAGTGAATTTGCCGCTGAGGGAGATATTTTACCCGCCGTAGTGCCTGCCGGGCCTGATAATCCAATGGGGTTGTATGCCATGTATATTGGCAACCAGTTTGCAATACATGGCACGAACGCGAATTTTGGTATTGGTTTACGCGTCAGTCATGGCTGCGTGCGATTACGTGCAGATGATCTAAAAACGCTGTTCAGTGAAGTGCCCGTCGGCACACGCGTAGAATTTGTGAATCAACCGGTTAAAGCAACTGTCGAAAAAAATGGTGCGCGTTATATTGAAGTGCATCATCAGTTATCCGAGTCGGAAAAGGATGCAACGGTAAATCCATCAACACCCGCATTGATACCGACATCGCTTTTACCGGTCGTTAATGATCCGCAGGTGCAAAAAGAAACACTGAAGCAAGCGCTGGTGATGCGCTCGGGCATGCCTGTCAGACTTAACTAATCCGGTGATTCAGCTTAAAACGCCAGACAGGCTATCTATTACCGATAGCCTGTCTGGTATATTGCCTTAATCAAAATCCCTGAGCGGAAACTGATTATCTTTTTTGCTCATTTCGGATAAACATAATGGCAACCATGCTAAAGCCGATAAATTGCCAAAGATATTGACCATCGCTGGCACCGGATAATGTTTGGGTAAACACCATACACCCCGCCACAAAGAGCGAAGCAAACGCGGCGTAGATTAACCATGGGCGTTCTTTGTTTGCCAGAAACTCACCTTTCAATACAGAAATAATGATCAGCACAAAGGGTAAACACTGCAGAATAATCAACACCGGGAACACATAGTCAAATACCGGGCTTAAGAAATAATGTGCGACCTGGCTCTTATCCCAGGTCCCTACGATATATCCTTTCCAGCCAGCCCATGTATCGCCTGCATATGCCGTATCCGGGGTGATAATACCAAGAAGAACCCCCATGACCTTATCAATAAAGCCATTCTTAAACCAAAAAATAAAGATAAAGATCTGCACAGGAATGATTTGAAAAGCAAATTTTTTGAATAGCGCGGACATACCATCACATCTCCAGGAAAATAGAATTCCCGGTAAGTATCTGATAAAACGGCCTGAATCCGTTGATGCAAGGCAATGTGAAATTAATCCAAACAAAAATCAAACAAATTTGCTGGCTACAAAGACACATTTACCGTAGTCAATGTACCTCTCTCCCCCGCACGTGATTATGGCGCGCTCAGTGACCTGAGGGTGATGTTTTGAGAATCGTTGATAAGCCCATAAAGTTGGCCATTGCTCTCTTTTTGGATCTCCATAAAACGCTTGTAGTTATGCATCGCATCGTTTGGATTCCCTGACTGATTATCTGCAACACTGAGGAGAAAAAAGCCAATTGGACTGGTGGCGTTTTCCGTTGCATAGGCCAGATAAGGATAGGCTTCATCGGCACGCTGATTCAGAATCAACGCCAGACCTAATGCAAGGTTCGCGATATCACAACGCGGACTCATTTCGAACCCGCGCAAGGCCAGTTGCAATGACTGTTTGCGGTTATCCTCGCCGCCGGACTGTAAATATTTCAGCGATGCCGAGTACGACAGTAACGCATTGACCAGATAATTTTCCCGCCCCTGCGCTTTCATATTCTGCAATTGAACGGCAACGTCATAAAACGCCTTTCCTCCCTCGCCATGATAAAAAAGCGATATGCCTTCAGAAATCATATGCCAGTCTTCATAACGTTTGACCGATGCCACCTGATAGTTCGCCGTTTCATTATCGGAACTGGCAGGAGCAATGATCGCGTTAATTTTCTGCACAACATCCCCCATTGAAGAGAAGAAGCTATCATGATCGAAGGTTTGACTGATGGTCATGCTTTGCGATGTTTTCTTATTTTTAACAATCACATTCAGAGCGTAAGCTGCGCCCGCTCTTTTTATTGTTCCTCGCAACTCAAACCCATATTCCGGTAACACTTTTTTAGTTGCAGAGGATAAATATGAATACTGATAACCCGTCAATCGCTTCGCGGAGTTAATGCCATAAAAGATAGCGTTATAGACATTCTTCGCAGCGACCTCATCCTGGGTTGAGTCCGGCTCGATATTATGAATATAGACAGGGATAATACTCTCTTGCGTGACAACAGAATCTTCGGGGCAGTTGATAAGATAATCAGCGGTAACAAACAGCCCGACGGCAATAATAAGCAAAAAGATCGCCACAGAAACAGGCTTGACAGTATTCACGCCCCTTGCCTTCGGAACACATGACGGGGTCTGAACCTGTTCATTCGGTGTGAGAGTGTCATCCGAAACGAGATGGTCCGCTTCGCAGACCTCTTCGACCTCAGCCTCAAATAAATACCCTTGCTTCGGGATAGTTTGTATAAATTTATAAGGTCTGGATTTGTCCTGAAGTTGGCTACGTAGCGTGCTGATCACCTGGCGGACTAAATTATCTGAAACATGACTGCGCTGCCATACATGAGCAGCAATCTGCTGAGTGTTAACGACCTGCGACCGATGGTCGATAAAATAGAGCAGCAAATGTGTTTGCAAGGGTTCCAAACGAAAGTCATCATTCCCAATGACAATTTTATTTCTTTTGGGATAAAACGTGATCGGTGTATCACATTTTAAAATATAGTGATCAGCAGATTTCATGGTGATGATTTTAACTCAATGTTAAGCGTTTGAGCTTAACTGAATGAATAAGCGTGGTGCAAGCCAAATAATCGCCATGCCCTCACAGTAAAAAATGCCGGATAGATAATCCGGCATTTTCTCAGGAGATAACGACATTAACCCTTATACGAATCGTATTGCATCATGCCGGGCTGAATACAGTCTTCTGGCGTTTAGGGAAAATTAACCATGCCACCACTGGCGAGATCACCATCAGCGCAAACACCCAGGTAAATCCAACCGTGAAGCCATGTGTCAGGTCGATAGACCAGCCGATTATCTGGCTATTGATCGTCACAATAATAAAGGTGACAAACCAGAACGTGGACATCGCATACGTCACGGTTTGCGTTGTCGCATTTTTCAGTCCCTCTTTAGGGATGGAGAAAATGAAGGCAAACCATGTGGCAAACACGAATCCTGTCAGGAACGAGCAGACCAGAATAACCATATCATTGGTAGCGAACAGCATCGCGAAGGTTGTGATCGCCATAATGATACTGGTGACGAATAACCAGGATTTATAATGGTAGCCTTTCGCCTTACACATCGGTCCGACAATGGCCCCCAGCATAATGCCCACCTGGTTGACGGTGCCGCTTAAATGGGCATGTGAATCCGCCGGGAGATGGGCATATTTGGCGTAGTAGAGCGGCAAAAAGGTAAACATGAAGACCATCATGATCATCGCACCGGCATATTGCGCAATCATTCCCCAGACAATACGGCTGAAGATCACTGCTTTCAACGCCTGCCATTTTTCCGCCCGCGTGATTTGAGCCGCCATTTTCACATTGCGCTCTTCGTCTTTAAAGCACAGCATCCAGACCACGCCCAATACCAGCGTAATGACACCGTAAGCGGCGAGTAAATTGCGCCATCCCCCCAGAAGCGTTGACAGCCAGGCTGCCAGAGTCAGAGCTATGATCGTGCCGATAATGTTGGAGGTGCAGTTTATGCTGTTGAGCGTGGCGCTGGTTTTATTATCAAAATAACGTGCCACGGTAGGCACCAGAGACACCAGACAAATTGCGCCGCCTAAGCCGCCAAGGAAACGGATAATCAGCAAAACGGTAAAGTCGTGAGTCAGCGGGATGAAAACAGAGAGCCCAATCATCACACAACCTAACAAATAGGATTTACGCGTTCCGAGGCGGGAAACAAGAATCGCCGTGCACACCGAGCCGACGATCTTGGCCCACAATATCACGTTGGACATCAACGCGGCATGCGACACATCCACATGAAAATCGGCCATAATTTGTGGCATGACGGAGCCGGTGGTCGCCCATACCGCGCCGAACACCATGTATACGGCATACAGGACAATTTCAATGATCCACTTATTCACGCGACAACCTCTTGTGCACTGAGTTCGACCATTTCCAGCAGCATTTCACCGGCCAGACGCAGGGATTCAACCGGCAAAAATTCTTTCGTTGAATGGAAGTTATGCGCCCCGGTGAAGATATTCACCGTTGGCAACCCTTTCGGAGTAATAACGCTGCCATCATAGCCACCGCGCATAATGAGCGGTTTCTCTACAATGTTCAGATTACGCATCGCCTGTTGCACGTTGGCGATAATAGCGGGGTTTTTATCAAGGCCTGGTTTGACATTGTCGTAGATATCGCTGATGTCGATATTCACTTTATCGTCGCCCCACTGCGCTTTCAGTTGTTCGACAATCGACAGCAGCGTCGCTTTCCTGGCCTGGTATCCGGTTATTTCAAAATCGCGAATCGCAATATCGAGCGTGGCGCTTGCTGTATCCCCGGTCAGCTTATGGGGCCAATAATAACCTTCGCGTCCTTCAGTGTGCTCCGGGCGCTCTTTAGCCGGCAGCGCTGCAATAACATCTGTGGCCAGGCATAGCGCATTCACCAGCTTGCCCTTCGCGCTCATCGGGTGTGCGGTTACCCCTTTAATGGTCAGCCGCGCGCTTCCGGCGTACCAGTTTTCCACCACATATTCGCCGACGCCGCAGCAATCCAGACAAATCCCGTAATCCGCCTGTAGGCTGGCAACATCCAGCGCTTTCGCGCCGCGTATGCCGATCTCTTCATCAGGCAACAACACCAGGCGTACATCCCCATGACGACACTCAGGGTGAGTGGCCAGGTAGCGCAGCGCTTCGACGCCCGCTGCAATCGCCGCTTTGTCATCCGCACCCAGCAGGCTGGTACCGTCCGTCGTGATGAGATCCTGCCCGATATAGTCTAATAATTCTGGATGCTGCTCTGGCGACAGTCTCTCTTGAGTACCGGCAAGCGTAATCGCTTTGCCGTCATAATGCTTAACGCGTACGGCGTGCGTATCACCGGCATGGTCTGGCGCCGTATCGAGGTGGGCAAAAAAGACGATGGAGGGAAGGCCTGCATGATTGGCCGGGAGCGTGATAGTGGTGATGGCATTGTCATTGATAACAACATTAATGCCCTTATAATTTTCGAAATATCCTGCAACCTGCTGGGCAAGTTTATATTGATTTTGGCTGCTGGGAAGTGCTGAATTATCTGGAACTGAAGTGGTGTTTATTTTCGTACACTCAAGAAATGTCTTTATAATACTTTCCACATCTATACGTTCACTCATTATCATTTCCTCATCATTTGTTCTAATGCGACAACATTTAATTCACAACCATGAAAAAACCTATAAACACAATGAATTACATCCTTTTGTTCTATAAACACCCTGAATCAGACGTGGGCAAAATGCAATTAAAGAAAAACCCAGCATCACCAAAAACATGTAATAAAATATTTCGTTAATATGCATTTCTATTACCAGATAAAAAGCCAATAACATCGTGTGAGCGAAATAATTCGTATTGCGAGATGAAATGACGCGACGTCCTCGTGGGCATACGCAGCTCAGGATAAGTCACCGCCCTCCTTTCATGAACGGGTAATCAGTGAGATAAGCGGTGTTCAGACCGCACTAAAAAACGCCCAAACACCGGCTTAAGTAGTATTTAAAACGAAACATTGCAATCACACTTGGGTATTATTTTTTGTAGACCACATCACCTTTTTCCTAAGTAAAATTCATTAGCTTAACTGGCACAAGACTAATACTTATCCTAGGGTTTAATCATGGCTTCCTGTATCACATTGTTGTTTTTTTAAAGCAAAAAATGTGGTTATTTGAAAGAGGTATAGGATATGACTCCAGTCATCAGCACACGCTTAATTCTTTTTTGCACCGTGTTTTCCATGACGTCATTGGCAAATGCAGCAACAGCGAATGGCACATTTCAGGTGCTTATGACTATCCAAAAAGCCTGTACTGTTACTGCGGGTTCTGCCTCAAATATTACGCTTGGGCCAGTGAATACCACCGCGACAAATACCAATGGCAGCAACACCATTTCCATTAACTGCTCTAAAACTACGCCTTATTTTATTGGTCTGGCACCTTCCACAACCAACGGTGGAAATACAACGGGCGGCGGCGCGATGTCCTCGGTTGCTAATTCAGCGACGAATACCGATAAAGTGCCTTATCAATTGAATCAAACGTCCGCAACCGGCCCTGTCTGGGGCAATACCGCAACCGCAACGTCTGTGGGAAATGGAGTGGCCTCTATCGGGACAGGACAGGGGCAAAACTTCACCGTTTACGCTACTGCGCCGAGCGCCAACTTCACACCTGACGATTACGCCGACGTCGTAACGGTTACCGTTAACTATTAACCTCAGGAAGACAGATGATCGATAAACTGCCTTTACAGCAGTGTGCCTGCGCATGCCTGCTGGGGATAGCGATGAACGTCAATGTCGCCGCCGCAAGCGGGTTGCAGATAGCGCCCGTAACGTTAACGCTACAGGCGACGCAAAACGCCGAGGGTATCTGGTTAAGCAATGCCGGTGATAGCGTGCTTAATGCCCAGGTCCGGGTTTTTCGCTGGAGTCAGAGTGCATACGGTGACAGGTTGTCACCTTCTCAGGGACTCGTCATCAGCCCGCCAATGCTTGCCTTAGCACCGGGTGAGCGTCAGTTAATTCGTGTTATTCGCACCGGTCCGTCATCTCTCAATACAGAAGACGCTTATCGGTTATCCATCGATGAATTACCCCCGGCAAAATTAGAGAAAAATAAGCTCCAGTTTATTCTGCATTATTCCGTACCCGTATTTATTCAACCGGCCACACAGACGGAAAGCGTGGCGAAATTACAATGGAAAGTGCAACAACAGGATGGCAAAAAATTTCTTGAAGTCAGTAATCAGGGTAATGCGCATGCTCAACTCTCGGCAGCGACGTTTATCACTCATCAGGGTGCTAAAAAAGTGATTACCCCAGGGCTATTAGGCTATGTTCTTCCAGGCTCAACGATGCGGTGGATATTATCCCCGTCCGCCAGTGATAAGCATGATGGCGGTAAAGTTGAAGTAACAGTAAATGGTCAAAAAACTGTACAAGAGCTCTGACTGGCCCGGCTTTCTGGTGAAATTTTGCTTACTCAACGGAGCATTAATATCCGGTATGGTTTCTGCACAAGCGCTCAATAATAACCCGACTAAAAATGGCGTTATCAGTGACGCCACCCCACTGGTGGGCGCTAATTTATATCTCGATGTGACAGTAAATGGTAATTCAGTCGGGCTGGTTCACTTTGGTTATGATCGCGAGAAACTCTACGCTGGCGCAGAAACGCTGCGGCAATTAGGTTTTCGTTTACCACCAGAAACCAGGGGAGTCGTCAGTCTGAGCGATATCGCTCAGTTGACGATTGACTACAATGTCCAGCAGCAAACACTGGCGCTCACTGCACCACTGAGCGCCCTTGACCTTGCGACGACACAACTTAACCCGATTGCAGAAGCCGCGCCGAGCGTATCGACATCGCGCGGCGCGTTGCTCAATTATGATATTTACGCGCAGCAGGGAGAAGAAAGCAGCCTCAATACTTTTAGCGAGTTGCGCGCTTTCAATGGTTCCGGGGTATTCAGTACCACCCAGCTTACGCAATACTCGACTGATGCCAATGCGGATAACACATTTGACCGACTGGATACCCAATGGCGCGCCTCGTTTCCGCAAAATATGCTGGCCGTTACCGTTGGCGATACCCTGACCAGCGCCCTTACATGGTCGCGGCCTACCCGCATCGGCGGGATCCAGATAGGCACCGATTTTGGTTTGCAGCCTTATATGCCGACCACCCCGCTCCCCGCCTATCTCGGCTCAGCGACGTTGCCCTCAAACGTTGAACTGTATGTCAACGGCGTCAAGTACTACAACGGTGAAGTCCCGGCCGGGAGTTTTCAGATTAACACCATGCCCAACATCAGCGGCGCGGGTACCGGCCAGGTGATGATGACGGACGCGCTGGGCAGAACAACGGTGCAAAATTTCTCGTTTTATAACGATCAACAGCTCTTACGGGAGGGACTGACATCCTGGTCCGCAGAGCTTGGTGTCGTACGCGAGAACTATGGTTATGACTCTTTTCATTATGCCAGCGCCCCTGTCGTCAGCGGCATCTGGCGTCGGGGATTGAGCAATACGTTCACCACAGGTGCGCATGCTGAAACCAGTGATGGGTTGATCAACGCTGGATTCAGCAACGACTGGGTACCCGGTAGCCGCAGCGGAACGCTTTCCACCGCCCTGGTCGCCAGCGTTGACGCCGGGAAAAACGGCTATTTATACAGTGTGGGTTACCGCTGGTCCGGGGATGCCTTTAATTTCAGCACCAGTACCACCGCGACCATTGGGGATTATCGGGATGTCGCAACCCATTATGGTGAACCGCCACCGACGCTCAGCAGTAACACGGTGATTGGCTATTCGATGGCGTCCGCCGGTAACATCAGCCTGAGCTATCTGCAGTTTCGGTATCCCCACGAAAGCGCAGTACGCTACGCCAACGCCAGTTGGTACAAATCCATTTCTGATACAGTCTCCCTGAATGCGGGCTTCAACCAGAATATCGATGATGAACGCGATCGTAGCCTCTATCTGATGGTAACCGTCACCGCTAGCAACAACCTCAGCGTCAGCAGCACGCTACAACGCACCAATGATGAAACCGGCTACCAGCTCAATGCCAGTCAGACACCGCCGGCTGACGGCGGATGGGGCTGGAATGTGGCGGCCAGCCAGCAGGCATCGCAACAAAGTGGTCAGGCCGAGATAGGGTATTTGGGGCGTTACGGGAAAGCCTACACCGGCTTTAGCCGCTTGCCTGATAACCACTATGGCTACGCGGGGGCGACAGGCTCGCTGGTCACCATGGGCGGCGGCGTATTCGCAGCCCGTGAAATCAACAATGGTTTTGCCGTGGTATCGACAAACGGGATTCCTGACGTTCCGGTCAAACTGCAAAATAACCTTGTCGGGCACAGCGATGATCAGGGGCTGCTATTGGTTACCTCGCTGAACAGCTACCAGAATAACCAGATCAGTATCGACCCGATGGATCTTCCCGCCAACATGCGGATCGCGCGCGTCGATGCCAATGCAACCCCTGCGGATCGCTCCGGCACACTGGTCAGTTTTGATATCACCCCCGTACGCGCGGCGCAGGTCATTCTGGTTGATTCCCGGGGTAAAGCTATCCCGGAAGGCAGTATGGCGAATGCCACCACCGGTTCGGGTCAGTCATCCATTGTCGGTTTTGACGGTATGACCTGGTTTGACACGCTGGAACCCCACAACCGCCTGCGCGTTGAGACCGAAAACGGTAGCTGCATCGTGCAGTTTGACTACCCGACCAATGCGAAAGGCATTGTCCAGATAGGTCCACTGGTGTGTCAGTAATAAGAACGGGAGGCGTTTTGTGAGGATAAGATATCTGTTACTCACCGCCGGTTTACTCGGCTGCCCCGTGATAAGCTATGCGGTGACCTGTTCGGTGAGCAACGTTCAGCCCGTCAATTTCGGTGCGGTAAATCCGTTGACGGCTACGGGCGCAACGTCATCCATGACGTTTGCCTACAGTTGTGCGAAGGAGCTTGGCGACGCCCTTGCGGGGATCAACCTCTGTTTTAATATTGGCGCCTCAAACGTCAGCGGACAGATTGCCACACGAAATATGTCATTAAGTGGAACACCCGCCAGGACGCTGAACTACCAACTTTACCAGGACGCTGGTTACAGCAAAATATGGGGCAGTCAGTATCAGTCGGGCACCACCTTCCCGATGATCCAGTTAAACCTGTTGAACCTGACGCCAGTGACCGGAACGCTGACCGTATTCGCCAGAATCACTACCCCACAAACTGCCGCTGTTCCCGGAGCCTACCAGGACAGCTATACCACGGCAACTGCGTTTGTCACCCTCAATCCCGGACTCCTCTTTCCACCGACTACCTGCGGCGATACCGTCGCTGCCAGACTTCCCTTTACGGTCTCCGCAACGGTCACGAAGCAATGCAGTATCAGCTCCGCCACGAACATTAATTTTGCCCAGGTGACCGCAAACCAGCGCAATGCAACGGCATCGAACACCGTCGGCGTCGCGTGCACCAATAACACCCCTTATACCATCGGGCTTCAGCCATCCAATGGGAATACGGCGGGCAGCGGGGTGATGAGCGGTACGGGATCCAACACCGATAAAATCCCTTATCAGCTCAGCTCGACGCCTGGACCATCCGGGACGGTATGGGGCAATACCTCGCTCAATAATGTGCCCGGAACCGGCACCGGTTCCACCGCGGCTTATTCGGTTTATGCCACCGTTCCCAGCGCAAACTATACCCCGGATAACTACGCCGACACCGTCACGATCGCCGTCACCTACTGACACTTCACCTCATTACTAAAAAACAACAAGATAATGAACAAAGTATTATCATATTTTTTACTTTTAGAGGTGTGTCATAAATCTGACAAATAGGTAATTTAAGGGTAAATGCATATTCAGTGCGCCAATCCATCAAAAAGCGCAAATAAACGCTTAATGACGAGATAATTATTCATTTCGGTTTTATTTTCGATATCAGTCCGTCCCGAATCACCCGTTTCCCGGCGAGCCAGTTCTTTGAAAAAATGTTAAATTTAAGTGTATATGGTGAGATTCACTGTATACCACGGCTAAATTAAGAACATATTACTTTTATAACTAAGGTTTATCATGGATAAGTTATCTTACGCTTCAGATAGCAGCACATCTGCCTGGAATACCTACCTGCAACAAATCGAGCGTGTGGCCCCTTACCTGGGCGAACTTTCCCATTGGGTGGATACCCTGCGTCACCCAAAACGCGCCCTGATTGTCGATATTCCGGTTCAAATGGATGACGGTAGTATCCGCCATTTCGAAGGATATCGCGTGCAGCACAACCTCTCCCGAGGCCCAGGCAAAGGCGGTGTGCGTTATCATCCTGATGTTGATCTTAATGAAGTGATGGCCCTGTCTGCATGGATGACCGTCAAATGCGCAGCACTGAACCTGCCGTACGGCGGTGCTAAAGGTGGCGTTCGCGTTGATCCGTTCTCGCTGTCTGAAGGTGAACTGGAGCGTTTAACCCGCCGCTATACCAGCGAAATCGGCATTATCATCGGGCCACAGAAAGATATTCCTGCGCCAGATGTCGGTACCAACGGCAAAGTCATGGCGTGGATGATGGATACTTACTCCATGAACCACGGCACCACCGTGACCAGTGTGGTCACCGGTAAACCTATCCACCTCGGCGGTTCGTTAGGCCGTGATAAAGCGACCGGTCGCGGTGTGTTCGTCAGCGGTCTGGAAGTTGCCCGCCGTGCCAATATCACCGTTGAAGGCGCTCGCGTGGCGGTACAAGGTTTTGGTAACGTGGGAAGTGAAGCCGCTCGCCTGTTCGCCAGCGCTGGCGCTCGCGTTGTGGCGATCCAGGATCATACCGCGACGCTGTTTAACTCCACCGGTATCGACATGGCCGCACTCACCGCCTGGCAGCTGGAGCACAAACAAATTGCTGGCTTCCCGGGTGCAGAAACCATCGCCAGCGAATCCTTCTGGAGCCTGGAGATGGATATTCTGATCCCTGCCGCGCTCGAAGGCCAAATTACCCGCCATCGTGCAGAAATACTGACCTGTAAGCTGGTTCTCGAAGGCGCAAACGGCCCGACGTACCCGGATGCAGACGACGTGCTGGCAAGCCGTGGCATCATCGTCGTCCCTGACGTTATTTGTAACGCCGGTGGTGTAACCGTCAGTTACTTCGAATGGGTTCAGGACATGGCGAGCTTCTTCTGGAGCGAAGAAGAGATTAACAATCGCATGGATAAAATCATGACCGATGCCATGGTGCACGTGTGGGAGAAAGCGGCAGAGAAATCCTGCTCCCTGCGTACCGCAGCCTATATCGTGGCTTGTGAGCGTATTCTGCTGGCACGTAAAGACCGCGGTATTTATCCGGGGTAAGAGCGTCATCTGCCTTGTCAATAAACCACCTGCTCTGCAGGTGGTTTATTCTTATTCCTCTTTTTTTGCCGTCTCTTTTACGCGGTAATTACATGTTTCAAGCTCAAAATAATGTTGTTTACCGATAATGCGTGCCACTAATACATGGTCATCATCAATAAGCGCCCCACGCGTTTGCTTCGCTAATGTACAAGGTGATTTCTCATACATTTCCAGATTAAAAACAATCTTCGTCGCCGCATCGCGCATAAAAGCGGAGTAAGCATTCAGCGCATGGTGAGACACGCTATAGATGAATCCGCAAAAAATAGCAAAACTGATAAACTGAACCAAACGCGTTACAACCATAAACCGCATGGTTTCTTGATTATCTATCATATCCGGCAGTAAAAATCGCTTCATCTCGTGATTAAATATGAAGTAATAGAACATCGATAAAGGTAACACCACTAACCATACCCCAAATAAAACGCCCATGATAAGCGAAAAAATAAAGGGAATGGTGAGTATTGATAATATGATTATACTATTAGTAAATCGTGTAGGTTCAACACCAATAACATCATTGATCACCTGACCAGAAATAGAAAATGCCAGTGCGGTACACAGGCTAAACATGAGAAGTATCACACCTTTTCCCAGCAATGTTGCATAAACTTTCTTATATATCGCCAAAAAATCATGGAATATTGCCAATGCCCACAACATTATCGTAATAAAGAAAAATCCGCGTGTTATATCGCTATAGCCAGAAATAAGATGAGAAAACTTATACAAGCAAACAAATAGCAAAACATTAATATACATCTTTTGAGAGGTATTTAAGCTGAAATAAATTTCTCTTACGACTTTTATTTTAGATTCTTGTTCCATAACAACTCCTTGTAATTAACATCGAAATACTAGCATAAGTAACCACCGCCTAAACGCATCCATATTTCTCTTCCCAAACTATTGTTGTCAGCCTCAGACGTCAGCATTCTTCGCAAAATCTTGCCCAACCTCTCATTTCCGCTGATTAATGCACCACAGCGTTCCAATATGGAACATTACATACCATGAATGTTCCATATTGGAACGCTCACTCAGTCAATTTTCTTTTGACTACCCTCGTGCACAATAAACCTTATCGGCAGCGAGAGGTCGCCGTGGCGCTGTACAAACCGATACCCTACATCAGATGTCTGCCGGATCTTTTGCAGTCATCTCAGGACTGTCTGCGGAGCATAACAAATGAAAAAATTGATCAACCGTGTTGAAGACGTACTGAATGAACAACTCGCCGGTCTGGCGAAAGCTTACCCTTCCCTTGCACTGCATCAGGACCCGGTGTACGTCACTCGCGCAGATGCGCCGGTGATGGGCAAAGTCGCCCTGCTTTCCGGTGGCGGCAGCGGGCACGAACCTATGCACTGCGGGTATATCGGTCAGGGCATGCTCTCCGGTGCCTGCCCGGGTGAGATATTCACCTCACCGACACCTGACAAAATGTTCGAATGCGCCATGCAAATTGACGGTGGTGAAGGCGTCCTGCTGATCATCAAAAACTACACTGGTGACATTCTTAACTTCGAAACAGCAACCGAGCTGTTGCATGAAAGCGGCATAAAAGTCACCACCATGGTGGTGGATGATGATGTCGCGGTGAAAGACAGTCTGTATACCGCTGGCCGCCGGGGTGTCGCCAATACCGTGTTGATCGAAAAACTGGTTGGCGCGGCCGCAGAACGCGGAGATTCACTGGCAGCGTGTGCGGCACTCGGTCGCAAACTGAATAATCAGGGGCATTCCATTGGCATCGCCATCAGTGCATGCACCGTACCTGCCGCTGGCCAGCCTTCCTTCACATTGCAGGACAATGAAATGGAGTTCGGCGTGGGGATTCACGGGGAACCGGGAATCGATCGCCGTGCTTTCTCCTCGCTGGATCAGACCGTGGATGAGATGTTTGACACCCTGCTGGAAAACGGCAACTACAGCCGCACGCTACGTCATTGGGATAACGTCCAGGGCGCATGGCAGGAAGGCAAAGAGACCAAACGGGCGTTACAAAGCGGGGACCGCGTCATTGCGCTGGTCAATAATCTCGGCGCAACACCGCTGTCCGAACTCTTTGGCGTGTATAACCGCCTTGAGAGCCGCTGTCAGGATGCAGGCATCATTATCGAACGCAATCTGATCGGCTCTTACTGTACCTCTCTGGATATGGCTGGCTTCTCAATCACCCTGTTACAAGTGGATGACGAAACGCTGAACTTATGGGATGCACCGGTTCACACCCCTGCGCTCAATTGGGGTAAATAAGGAGATTCATGATGTCCCTCAACAGAACACAAATAGTTAACTGGCTCTACCGTTGCGGTGAAATCTTCACCACTGAGAGTGATTTTCTCACGGGTCTGGATCGGGAAATTGGCGATGCCGATCACGGTCTGAATATGCATCGTGGCTTCAGCAAAGTGGTCGAAAAACTGCCGTCCATTGCGGATAAAGATATCGGCTTTATTTTGAAAAATACCGGGATGGTGCTGCTCTCAAGCGTCGGGGGAGCCAGCGGCCCGCTGTTCGGCACCTTTTTCATCCGCGCCGCACAGGTCACCCAGGCGCATCAGAGCCTGACCCTTGAAGAACTTTATCAAATGATACGTGATGGCGCTGAAGGGGTCATTAGCCGTGGTAAAGCCGAACCGGGTGACAAAACCATGTGTGATGTCTGGGTGCCAGTTGTGGAGTCGTTACGCCAGTCCTGCGAGCAAAAGCTGACCGTCCAGGCCGCGCTGGAGGCCGCCAGTGCGCAAGCGGAAGCTGCCGCGCAAAGCACCATTACGATGCAGGCCCGCAAAGGTCGCGCCAGTTATCTTGGCGAACGCAGTATTGGGCATCAGGATCCCGGCGCAACATCGGTGATGTTTATGGTGCAAATGCTGGCTCTGGCATCCAGAGAGTAAGGATAAGGCAATGGTAAACCTGGTTATTGTGTCTCATAGCGCTCAGTTGGGCGAAGGTGTCGGCGTATTAGCCCGACAGATGTTAATGGGCGATGGCTGTAAGCTGGCGATTGCCGCAGGCATTGACGATCCCGAAAACCCCATTGGTACCGATCCAATTAAGGTGATGGAAGCCATTGAGTCAGTCGCGGATACGGATCATGTGCTGGTGATGATGGATATTGGCAGTGCGTTACTGAGTGCGGAAACCGCGCTGGAATTGCTCGATCCTGCGATTGCCGCCAAAGTCCGCCTGTGCGCAGCACCACTGGTTGAAGGTACGCTGGCGGCGACAGTCAGCGCTGCCGCAGGTGCTGATATCGATCGGGTCATCAATGATGCCATGAATGCCCTCAACGCGAAGTATGAGCAACTGGGTTTACCTTCTTCATCCCCGGGGGAAAACGCACCCGCGTCATTATCACCCGATGCGGATGCCCGTTCGGTTGCCGTGGTGGTGAAAAATCACAACGGCATACACGTTCGTCCGGCCTCAAAGCTGGTCTCCACCCTGTCTGGCTTCAACGCCGACATGCTGCTTGAGAAAAACGGCAAATGCGTCGTCCCGGACAGCCTTAATCAAATCGCCTTGTTGCAGGTGCGCTGTAATGACACGCTGCGATTAATTGCCAAAGGTGAGCAGGCCGACGAAGCGCTGACCGCGTTCAAACAGCTTGCCGCAGAGAATTTTGGCGAGTCTGTAGAAGTGCCGCACACGGATAACAACGCAAGCCAGGCGCCCGCTCAGGCGACAGGCGAAGCCTTTTGCTATACCCCTGTCTCGCCACACATCACCACTCTGTCAGCCACAAATGAGCAGGATGAACAACAGCGGTTACAGGCCGCGATACGTCACACACTGGACGATCTGAACGGTTTGACTGCGCTGGCGGAAGAGAAATATTCCGCCGATATCGCCGCCATCTTCTCAGGTCACCACACGCTGTTAGACGATCCTGAACTCTATGATATGGCCTGCGAGTTGATCCGTGAAAAGCAGTGCAGCGCCGCGTATGCATGGCATAGCGTTCTGAGTGAACTGAGCCAGCAGTATCTGCAACTCGACGACCCTTATTTGCAGGCGCGTTATATCGATATTGACGATTTGCTGTCCCGCACCCTCAGGCATTTGGCGGGAGAACATGCGCAGATACCGACGTTTACACGCCCGACCATCCTGGTTGCGGATGTCATTTATCCGTCAACGGTACTGCAACTTGATCCGCTAACCCTCAAAGGGATTTGCCTGCGCCACGGAAGCGAAGCGTCACATTCCGCCATCATTGCCCGCGAAATGGGTATCTGCTGGATTTGCCAGCAAGGCGAGGCGCTCAACACCATCCAAAACGGTGACACGCTCACCCTCGACGGGGTTGCGCACCGGTTGGTTTGCACGGGCTAATCTTTCCCGCACACCCTTTCGTTGCAAAGGGTGTGCAAGGGTCCACCAGACCGACGGAAATGTCTGTTTGTTCGCAAAATGGGGTCTCGATCACGCGCAACGGCCGATCCTGAACTAAGGTTTTCTCATGGTAAATGCCGCAGCTTCGGCACGCCGCTAAGGAGATTAACCGATGATAACGCCAGCAATTCGCCATCCTGGCCTGCTCTCTGTTGCAATAAAACTGACGTTCGCAAGCACCCTTTTCGCCTTTACCTCTTTTGCCGTCAACGCTGAAGAATACCCCGCCAACACACCGCAGCCCCCGGATATTCTGCTTGGCCCTCTGTTTAATGATGTGCAAACGGCAAAACTGTTCCCTGATCAGAAGACGTTTGCAGATGCCGTGCCTAACAGCGATCCATTGATGATCCTCGCCGATTACCGGATGCAGAAAAATCAGTCAGGTTTCGATTTACGCCATTTTGTGGACGTAAACTTTACCCTGCCCAAAGCGGGTGAGAAATATGTACCGCCTGCCGGGCAATCGCTGCGTGAACATATTGATGGGCTGTGGCCGGTGTTAACTCGCTCGACAACCGATGCCGAAAAATGGGACTCGTTGCTGCCGCTGCCTGAACCGTATGTGGTGCCCGGTGGACGTTTTCGCGAAATTTATTACTGGGACAGCTATTTCACCATGCTGGGGCTTGCCGAAAGCAACCACTGGGATAAGGTCTCTGATATGGTGGCGAACTTCGCTTACGAGATCGACACCTGGGGACACATTCCGAACGGTAACCGAACCTACTATCTGAGCCGTTCTCAACCGCCGTTCTTCGCCTTTATGGTCGAACTGCTGGCGCAGCATGACGGCAACGACGCGCTGAAAAAATACCTGCCGCAGATGCTCAAAGAGTACACCTACTGGATGGAAGGTGTCGACGTGCTGCAACCGGGTCAACAGAATAAGCGCGTCGTCAAACTCGACGACGGTACCATTTTGAACCGCTACTGGGATGACCGCGATACGCCAAGGCCGGAGTCCTGGGTTGAAGATATTGCTACCGCCAAAAGTAACCCAAATCGCCCCGCGACGGAGATCTACCGTGACCTGCGCTCAGCCGCAGCCTCTGGCTGGGATTTCAGTTCGCGCTGGATGGATAACCCCAACCAGTTGAGCACCCTTCGCACCACCAGCATTGTGCCTGTCGATCTCAATGCGCTGCTGTACAAAATGGAAAAAATGATCGCGCTTGCCAGTAAAGCCGCAGGCGACGATGCCAAAGCCACTCAGTACGAAGGCTTCGCCAGAGCCCGCCAAAAAGGGATCGAAACCTGGCTGTGGAACGACAAAGAAGGCTGGTACGCCGACTATGACCTGAAGAGTCACAAAGTACGTAATCAGTTGACGGCCGCTGCGCTGTTCCCGCTGTATGTCAATGCTGCGGCCAAAGATCGCGCCACTAAAGTTGCAGGAGCAACCCAGACGCATCTGCTGCAGCCTGGCGGTCTGGCAACCACCTCGGTCAAAAGCGGCCAACAGTGGGATGCCCCAAATGGCTGGGCGCCACTCCAGTGGGTCGCAACGGAAGGGTTGCAAAATTATGGTCAGGATAACGTCGCCATGGACGTGACCTGGCGGTTCCTCACGAACGTTCAGCACACGTATGACCGGGAGAAAAAGCTGGTTGAGAAGTATGACGTGAGCACCACAGGCACCGGTGGGGGTGGCGGTGAGTATCCGCTGCAGGACGGTTTTGGCTGGACCAACGGCGTGACGTTAAAAATGCTCGATCTGATTTGCCCCAAAGAAAAGCCTTGTGACAGCGTGCCGTCTACGCGCCCGGTTGCCGCCCACTCAGCGCCTGCTGAACCCCAAAAGCAGACTCAGCCGACCCCTTAATGCTCGCGCTAACATCATTACCGCTTCCATAAATCCGCGTATCGACGCGGATTTTTCTTTGTCACCTTTGCGCTTTGCACTGTCTCCATTGCCTATAGTACTTACGGGTTACCTTGCGTTTTCATCGGTGTGAAATTGATTCTGAACATGTTTTATTTCGTTATATATGTAAATATATAGCGAATTTAGCCCTTTTCAGGATGAATATCATGCCACTCACAAGACGGATGTTTGCCCAGCTCGTGGCATCTGCGCTGTTATTACGCCAACTTCCAGCCTTTGCCCAACCTCCGCGTACCGTTGCCATTGGCACATTGCCGCAGCCTGATGCGATTCAACATATTGTCAGCGCCGGAGCGCCAGCCGATATGTTACTGCTGGCCGCCGCACCTGAAAAACTGGTGGGGTTTTCCTCCTTCGATTTCTCCCGTCAGGTAGCTATTCCTTTTGTTGACGATATCCGCACATTGCCAAAGCTGGGGAGACTGGCGGGTCGCGCCAGTACCCTGTCACTTGAGACATTGCTAACGCTGAAACCCGATCTGGTCATTGACTGTGGGAATGCAGATGAAACCTGGCTTTCTCAGGCAAGGCAAATTAACGCACAAACGCAAATCCCGTGGCTGCTGATTAACGGTGAGCTTCGACAAACCCCAGAACAGCTGCATGCCGTAGGTAAAGCACTGGGGACAGAAACACGTACCGCCGCGCAAGCCAGGCTTGCCCGTCAATTTATTGAAGAAGCCGATACTTTTTCGCGTACGCCCGCCGCGAAGCGACGTTTTTATGCCGCACGCGGTGCCAGAGGACTGGAAACAGGATTACAAGGTTCATTGCATACCGAAGCCGCAGAGCTCCTGGGGCTACACAATGTCGCGAAGATCCCCGGACGACAAGGATTGACGCAGGTATCAATGGAAAATCTGCTGAGCTGGCAGCCTGATATTATCCTGGTGCAGGATGCGACGACTGCGCAGTACCTGCAAGAAGATCCTGTCTGGCAAGGGGTTAAGGCCGTTGCCGACAAACGTATCCTGTTCCTCAGCGGCCTGCCGTTTGGCTGGCTGGATGCGCCTCCTGGCATCAACCGTTTGCTGGGGCTACGCCGCCTCCACGCCTGGCTGGATCCTCACGTGAATGCCCGCTTTAAACAGGATATGCAACGCTATTCACAGTTGTTCTGGCATACCACGCTAATCGACTCACAGTATCAAAGACTGGTGATGGCCTGATGAAAACGTCCACCCTCAGTATGCTGATGATTGTGGCCGCCGTGCTTTGCGTTACTGTGGCTGCGGTTTCTGGGGCATATCGTCTGGATACCCAGCACGTGATTGCCCTTGTGATGAGCCAGGATAGCGTCACGGCTCAGGATAAAATCGTCTTCTGGCAGATTCGTCTGCCGCGTATCCTGGCCGCCCTACTGCTGGGTGCGGCGCTGGCGGGAGCAGGTACAACCTATCAAGGTATGTTCCGTAATCCACTGGTCTCGCCGGATATTCTTGGCGTTGCGGCGGGCGCGGGCTTAGGAGCCTGTTCGGCCATCCTGCTGGGTTTACCAATCCTGTATATTCAGTTGTATGCATTCGCAGGAGGCTTGCTGGTCGTGGCGGGCGTCTGGCTCATCACCCGCCGGGTCACCCGCCACGATCCGGTGTTAACGCTGGTCCTGGTCGGGATTGCGTTGGGCACGGCGTGTGGCGCGGGTATCTCACTTATCAAAACGCTGGCTGACCCCTATACCCAGCTTCCCTCAATTACCTTCTGGCTGCTCGGTGGTTTATCCACCATTACGTTACATGACCTGTGGTTTTCTGCTCCGTTGATCCTGGCGGGTTCGGTTCCTCTGTTACTGCTCCGCTGGCGAATGAATCTGCTTACGCTCTCAGATGATGAAGCGCGTTCGTTGGGCATTAATGTTTCTCGTCTGCGCCTTGGACTGATAGTTTGCGCCACGCTCATGACCGCCTGTACCGTCGCCATTGCCGGAATTATTGGCTGGATTGGCCTGGTTGTACCGCATATCGGCAGGCTCCTCACCGGTAATAATCACCAGCAGTTACTCCCCGTCTCTATGGGCATTGGCGCTATTTTGCTGCTGCTCACCGACACCCTCGCGCGTACCCTCAGTAGCACGGAAATTCCGCTTGGGATCCTGACTGCGTTTATTGGCGCCCCCTTCTTTTTGTTGCTTCTCCTGCGAGGAGGCCGTCCATGACACTGCTGATCGTACGCCGTGCTTCACTGGGATACGCCCCCCAACACCCCGTGTTACGCAATGTTTCGTTCAACGTGCCTGAGGGCTCAATTTGCTGCCTTCTCGGCGCTAACGGGAGCGGTAAAACAACGCTGATGCGTACCCTGCTGGGCGTTATTCCACCGCTCCAGGGCAGCATTTTGCTGGATGGTGTCGCGGTGAACACGCTTAGCGAGCGAAAACGCGCTGGTACTATTGCCTGGGTTCCACAGGCGCACAACGGCGTTTTTGCTTTCCGCGTTCTGGATATGGTGATGATGGGACTTGCCCCGCAACTGGCGGCATTTGCAGTCCCTGGCATCAAAGAACGAGCAATTGCACATCAACAACTGGCGCTGCTCGACATTCCCCATCTGGCCGAGAGACGCTGGAACACGCTGAGCGGAGGAGAACGCCAGTTAGTCTTGATCGCCCGTGCGCTGGTACAGCAGCCACGTCTTCTGTTGCTGGATGAACCGGCATCCAGCCTCGATTTTGGCCATCAGATCCGCCTGCTTGATACGCTGATGACGCTGAAAAAAAGCGGCATGGCCTTGCTGATGTCCACTCACCACCCACTGCATGCGCGCGCCATTGCCGACAGCGTGTTGCGCGTCGAACCCGATGGTCTCGTATCACAAGGGCATCCCGAACAACAGCTCACCGCCGAACGCCTGGCAACGCTGTACCGCGTGACGCCCTCACAAATCCATCACCACCTCTTTGGGTCTCAACATTAAGGAATAACAATGCTCATTGACGACATTGATTTTGCTGACCTTTACCGCAAGCAGCTGCTTCTGGCGAACAGAACCGAGAAAAAACCAGAACACTGGGATAAGCGTGCGGAAAAAATGGCAGAAAATTGCGCCTCATTAACCGACAGTTATCTGCAACAACTGGTAGAAAAAATCGACCTCACAGGTGTTGAGTCACTGTTTGATATGGGCTGCGGCCCTGGCACTGTTTCACTGGCATTGACAGACAAGATACCGACGATATACGGCGTGGACTACAGTCCCGGAATGTTGAGCGTTGCCGCCCGTCGCGCCGGACAAATGAAAACCCATTATGTGCAATGGGTACAACGTTCCTGGGAAGAGCACTGGGATGATTTACCGCAATGCGACATTGCCGTGGCCTCCCGTTCAACGCTGGTCGCAGATATGCGCCAGGCGATGACCAAACTGAATAATCAGGCACGACTGCGGGTTTACACCACCCATCTCGTCAGTTCCTCTTTTGTCTCTCCCACTGTTCAGCGCGCCCTGGGGCGTGAGGTGATTGAACTGCCCAACTATATCTATGCGTTAAATGTCTTGTATCAGATGGGCATCCACGCACATGTGGATTTCATCCGCGGCCCTAACTGTCAGCAGGACAACAGCACCTGGTCACGTTTTCTGGAAAACGTACGCTGGAGCATGGGGGAGCTCAGCGCTGAGGAGATCGAACGCCTGGACCACTGGTATCAGCAGCAGGATCCCCGCGCTATTGCCCCTGCCAGTCGTGACTGGGCGCTTATCTGGTGGGACAGCGTCCCCAGGGAGGCACTGCGATGATCTACTTTTCGCAGGCGCAAATCGACGCACTGCTGTTGGAAGATATTCAGGGTGGCGATCTGACAACCCGGGCGTTGGGTATTGGCACACAGCCAGGCGTCATGGAGTTTTATCATCGCAAAGGCGGGTGCGTCAGTGGCACCGCCGTAGCCAGACAAATGCTCATCTCATTAGGGTTGACCGTCACCGATCTTCTGGTGGATGGCGAGCAGGCGAACACCGGACAGCGACTGGTTCGCGCATGTGGCAACGCGGCGGCGCTGCATCAGGGCTGGAAGGCGGTACAGAATGTGCTGGAATGGAGTTGCGGCGTATCAGACTATCTCGACAAGATGTTGACCCTTGCCCGCAGCCGTTATCCCGAAGCACAGATAGCCTGTACCCGCAAAGCCATTCCCGGCACCCGAATGCTGGCCACGCAAGCGGTACTCGCCGCTGGAGGCATTATCCACCGCGGAGGATGTGCCGAAACCGTACTGCTGTTCGCGAATCATCGCCGTTTTCTGAGTGATGAAAGCGACTGGACGGCGGCCATTACGCAATTGCGCCGCCAGGCACCGGAAAAGAAAATTGTGGTCGAAGCCGATACGCCTGCGCAAGCGCTGGCTGCGCTACACGCCGCGCCTGATGTTTTGCAGCTCGACAAATTTACCCCCGTTCAGGCTGCAGAAATTGCACGTCAGGCACCTTCTCTGGCCCCCCATTGCACGCTGGCGCTGACTGGCGGCATTACCCTCGCCACTCTGGCGAGTTACCTCGATTGTGGCATCAGACTCTTTATCACTTCCGCGCCTTACTACGCCCCACCCGCGGATATCAAAGTTACCCTGAGCCCGGACGCACGCGGTATTCAACATTCATAAATGGACTGAAAATAATGAATTTCAACAAGAGTTGTCTTTACACGGCGCTGTCGCTTGCTTTCACACAGAGTGCTTTTGCCGGGCAGGAAAGCGAAACCATGACCGTCTGGTCCAGCCCGGCTTCCGCCGCAACAACCACGGTTCTCGGCCAGGAAACAATACAGCAACTGGATAAACAGAATGTGGCACAAGCGCTGAGCGTCGTCCCCGGCGTGGTGCTGCAAAAATCGGGTAACCGCAATGAGCAACAGGTGAAAGTACGCGGTTTTGACAGCCGTCAGGTACCGGTATTTTTCGACGGCGTGCCGATCTATATCCCCTACGACGGTAACCTCGATTTAGGCCGTTTTCTCACCTCTGATATCGCTTCTGTGGAAGTTTCCAAAGGTTATTCTTCGCTGTTGCAGGGTCCAAACCAGATGGGCGGAGCAATCAATATCACCACGAAAAAGCCCATGAAACCCATTGAAGGGGGTCTGGGATATCGTCAGGGTTGGAGCCGCAGCAAAGACAACGCCCACGATATGCACGCTTCATTTGGTGCCAGCAACGATCTTGGATATATCCAGCTTAGCGGTAGTCAACTGAAACAAGATTTTCTTGGTTTACCCCACGGCGTGGATAACCCCGTAGCGGGCAGCAACGGCAAGATGATCAATTCATCTGCCGATGATAAGCGTGGCATCGTGAAGCTGGGTTTTACCCCGCGTGGCGATGATGAATATGTCCTGACGTATATTAATCAGGACGGCGAAAAAGATAATCCGCCCTACGCCGGAACCAGCAGCCAGAAATCACGTTACTGGCAATGGCCGCAATACGATAAAGAGAGTTATTACTATCAGGGCACGACCCATCTGGGCGATCGCTTTACGCTAAAAAGCCGTCTGTACCGTGATACTTTTGAAAATACACTGATGATGTACAACTCCCTTGCTGATTTAAAAAATAAGAAAGGCAGCTACAGTCATTATTCTGATTACAGTGATGGTGCAGGGTTGCAGCTTTCCGCCGATATGCGCGAGAACGATCTGCTTTCCTTTGCTGTTAACTGGAAAGATGATGTTCATCGCGAAAAAGGCGCGCCAAACGCGGCTTACGATCGCTATGAAGACCGCACCTGGTCTGCGGCCAGTGAATACCAGTGGGCGGCAGCAGACAATGTCGATGTGGTAGCAGGAATAAGCTACGACTGGCGTGACAGTCTGGAAGGGATGAAGCACGAGAAAAATGGCAGCATTACCCATTATGACGATAACAACCAGTCAGCCTTTAACTGGCAGGTAATGACGAAATATCACTTTGAAAATACCGACACATTAGCGCTGTCTTACTCTGACAGAACGCGGTTTCCCACGCTGAAAGAGCGCTACACGACCTCAAAACCGGCCTATAACCAGGTTGCGCTGGTCAATCCACAGCTAAAACCTGAACGCGCCCGCAGCGTAGACCTTACGTGGAACGGTTCATTCAGCAAAGCGTGGGGATTCGAAGCCAGCGTATATTACAACCGCATTACCGACGCGATTCTTTCACACAATATTGATGCCGATACTATCCAGAACCAAAACAGCGGTCAGGTGGATTACACCGGCCTGGATGTGGGCGTCAAAGGTAAAGTCTTTGATATGCTGGATGTCGGATTAAGTTACGGCCTCATTCATGCTGATGCCAAACGCAGTGATATCGGCAAGATAACCGACCTGCCAACGCAAACGCTCACCGCCTGGATGACTCTCAAACCGTGGGATCCGCTCAGCATTACACTCTCTGAAGAGGCTCGTTCCTCCAGCTACAGTAATACCGATGGTTCACAAAAAGCGGGCGGCTTCGCCATTACGCATTTACGCGCGGACTACACCCTCGGCCATGGGTTCAGCATTAATGCGTCGGTGAATAACGTATTTGATACACACTACGCGTATAGCGAAGGATTTATTGAAGAAGGCCGCAATTACTGGGCGGGAGTAGAGTATACGTTCTAACGACCAGCTATTCAGAGAAGTAAACGGCCCCCGTAGGGGCCGTTCTGTTAATCTCGGCGCACAAGCCGGAAAATGCCCAGCACGAGAATCGCGCCGACGACAGCCACCAGGAAACTGTGGAGATTAAATCCGCTGATATCACCGCCAATACCAAACATCGTTGCCAGCCATCCACCGACGACGGCCCCGACAATCCCGAGAATGCAGGTCAGGATAAACCCACCGCCATCACGTCCCGGCATAATCAGTTTGGCAATAACCCCTGCAATGAGACCAAAAATAATCCAGGCAATAATTCCCATTTTCAGGCCCTCTTTCCAGTGAACGCACACGCAAGACATTCCTGCGCCAGCAGATATAAGTATAGGCAAGCCTGGGCGTCGTGCTTTTTGTCGGCAGACTTAATTCGTTGGGTTTGGTAAAAAAATTTCATCCATTTGTATTAAGTTCCGTCGTGCGATGCCGATAATTCAACGATAACCAGCATCCAGGGGTCATTAGGTGTGAGCAACTACAATGAGCAGTTCCTGAAGCAAAATCCATTAGCGGTGTTAGGCATACTCCGGGACTTGAATAGCCAGCAGGTTCCTCTGCGCATTTCATGGGCAGGAGGACAGTTCATCAGCAAGATCCTCGCGGTTAACCCGGACGAACTGATCATGGATTTTGGCAGTCAGGAATATGAGAACCAGGCCGTGCAGCGAGCTAGCCAGATCTCGATTATCGCCGAAACGCAGGGAGCCAAAGTTGAATTCACCCTGCCGCAGCTCAAGAAAGGCGAGTATCAACGGTTGCCAGCCTTTGTCTCAGCGCTCCCGCCTACGCTGTGGTTCGTCCAGCGTAGAGAGTTTTTCCGCATCGGTGCGCCATTGCATCCGCCCTATCACTGCTCGGCAAAAATGCCGGACAACAGCCTTTTGCGTTTTCGCCTCTTCGATTTGTCGCTCGGTGGAATGGGAGCATTATTGGATGGGCCAAAGCCTGAGGGGTTAACGGAAGGGATGCGTTTTTCGCAGATTGAACTGAACATGGAGCAATGGGGGGTATACCACGTTGATGCCCAGCTTATCTCAATCAGCGAGCGCAAGGTTATCGACGGGAAAAATGAAACCATCACCACTCCCCGCCTGAGCTTACGTTTTCTCAACGTTAGCCCGGCAGTGGAGCGGCAGTTACAGCGGATTATCTTTTCACTCGAGCGCGAAGCCCGGGAAAAATCGAATAAGGTGCGCGAATAATTTCAGGATAACTACATGGCATCCAGCGCTTGCTGAAGCTTCCAGATATAGCGCGGAGCCTGTGGCGCAGGATGATTATCTGCAACATGTTCGACGAACTCATCCGCGCTGAGATCGTTGATTTTGCTGATCGCTTTTTTCCTGTCGGATGAGAATGTCCGCAGAAGCGCACCAGCGCCGTTGGCGTAAGAGACTACCAGGGCATATTGCATCACCTGCGGATCTTCAATGCCGGCCAGCGGTCCGGTTTCCAGAATACTCAGATAGGCAGCGCCCATTGAGATGTTACGCTCGGGATTTTTCAGTTCGCTGGTCGAAGGCTCACCGCTCCATCCCATACGACGATACACATCCCGTCCTGACGTGGAAGCTTTTAACTGCATCAGCCCAACCGCATTAGATTTACTGACCGCGTTCGGGTTACCGCCTGATTCAATCGCGATAATCGCCGTGATCAATTGTGGGCTGACGCCCCAGGCCGCACCGGCTTTTTCACTGATCGGCATCCATTGCATCGCGCGTTTTACCGGAACTTCGGCATTCCATGGCGGATTTTTGTAATCCTGTTTTGAGCTACAGCCCGCAAGTAATACAACCAAAAAAGCAAACCATCTCAATTTCACGTCATCTATCCTTATAGCCGGAACCTGTCGCTGAGGTGACAACGACATACCTACGCGGCATGATATACATTTGGTTTTAGTTGTAGCAAGGAAATGCCATGTCCCGGTTTCACTTAATTGCCCCTTCGGGTTACTGCATCAACCAACAAGCCGCATTACGCGGCCTCCAGCGGCTGACCGAGGCGGGTCATCAGGTCGAAAATTCGACGGTGATAGCGCGTCGTCACCAGCGTTTTGCTGGAACAGAAGCCGAGCGTCTGGCGGATGTCAATTCACTCGTTGACCTGAAAACAGCCGATACCATAGTGATGCCCGTGCGTGGCGGCTACGGTGCGAGCCGTTTGTTGGAAGATATTCACTGGCAGGCGCTTGCCACCCGCCAGCAACACAATCCGCTGCTAATCTGCGGACACAGCGATTTTACGGCCATCCAGTGCGGTTTGCTGGCGCAGGGCAATGTTGTCACCTTCAGCGGCCCGATGCTGGCGGCAAACTTCGGCTCTGAAGCGCTGAACGACTTTACCGAAGAGCATTTCTGGCGGGCGCTGCGCAATGCCCGTTTCACCATCGACTGGCAGGGACAAGGCCCGGCATGTGCGACAGAAGGCACGCTGTGGGGAGGGAATCTGGCGATGATTATTTCGCTGATGGGCACGCCGTGGATGCCCGCGATTGATAACGGTATTCTGGTGCTGGAAGACATCAATGAGCATCCATTCCGCGTTGAGCGTATGCTCCTGCAGTTGTATCACGCGGGGATTTTAGCTCGCCAGAACGCCATTATCCTCGGCAGTTTTAGCGGCAGTGCACCGAATGATTACGATGCCGGATACGATCTGGACTCCGTCTGCACATTTTTGCGCGCTAAACTGGCGATTCCTGTGATCAGCGGCCTCGATTTTGGCCATGAACAACGCACCGTTACCCTGCCTTTAGGCGCAAATGCGGTACTGAAAAATGATAAAAATGGCACTCAGCTCACCCTCTCAGGCCATCCCGTCCTGAAATCGTAAAAAAACCTGTTATCAGGGCTAAGTAAAACGCTGTTTCTGTCGTTATTATGTTAGGGTTTATTAATACGAAACAGCGTAATTCAGGAGTAACCGAACGTTGGATGCCGCAGCAATTATTAGCCTTTTTATTTTGGGTTCCGTTCTCGTCACCTGCAGTATCTTGCTCAGTTCATTCTCATCACGTCTTGGTATCCCTATTCTGGTGATATTTCTCGCTATTGGTATGTTAGCGGGCGTGGATGGCATCGGGGGAATTCCTTTCGATAACTACCCTTTTGCCTACATGGTGAGTAACCTGGCGCTGGCGATTATCCTGCTGGATGGCGGGATGCGCACGCAGGCCAGCTCCTTTCGCGTTGCCCTGGGGCCTGCGTTATCGCTGGCAACCGTCGGAGTGCTGATTACGTCCGGTTTAACCGGCATGATGGCCGCGTGGCTGTTTCATTTAGATCTTATCGAAGGGTTGTTGATTGGCGCGATTGTCGGTTCCACTGACGCCGCCGCGGTCTTTTCCCTGCTTGGCGGGAAGGGACTGAACGAACGTGTTGGCTCGACGCTGGAGATCGAATCCGGTAGTAATGATCCGATGGCGGTCTTTTTAACCATCACGCTTATCGAAATGATCCAGAATCATGAGACCGGTTTAAGCTGGATGTTCGCCGTGCATATTATTCAGCAGTTTGGTCTGGGTATCGCACTTGGCCTCGGCGGCGGTTATCTGCTTTTACAAATGATCAATCGGATTTCGCTGCCCGCCGGACTGTATCCGCTGCTGGCCTTAAGCGGCGGGATCCTCGTCTTTGCCGTGACCACCGCCCTTGAAGGCAGCGGTATCCTGGCGGTCTATCTGTGCGGATTCCTGCTGGGGAATCGGCCTATTCGCAACCGGTTTGGTATTCTGCAAAACTTTGACGGACTGGCCTGGCTCGCGCAGATCGCCATGTTTTTGGTGTTGGGTCTGCTGGTTACACCGTCAGACCTGCTACCGATTGCCATACCGGCGCTGATTTTATCGGCATGGATGATTTTCTTTGCCCGCCCGCTGTCGGTGTTCGCCGGACTGTTACCCTTCCGGGGCTTCAATCTGCGCGAACGTATTTTTATCAGTTGGGTGGGATTACGCGGCGCAGTACCGATTATCCTCGCCGTCTTCCCGATGATGGCTGGACTGGAAAATGCGCGCCTGTTCTTTAACGTCGCGTTTTTCGTGGTGTTAATCTCGTTACTGTTTCAGGGCACGTCGCTTTCCTGGGCAGCGAAAAAAGCCAAAGTGGTCGTGCCGCCTGTTGGCTGGCCCGTTTCCCGTATTGGCCTGGACATTCATCCTGATAATCCCTGGGAGCAGTTTGTTTACCAGCTCAGCGCAGACAAGTGGTGTGTTGGCGCGGCGCTACGTGACCTGCATATGCCTGAAGAGACCCGTATTGCCGCACTGTTTCGCGACAATGTGTTGTTTCACCCGTCAGGCAGTACCCGCCTGCGTGAAGGCGACGTGCTCTGTGTCATTGGCCGCGAGCGTGACCTCCCTGCCTTAGGCAAGCTGTTCAGCCAGTCGCCGCCGGTAGCGCTGGACCAGCGTTTCTTCGGTGATTTTATTCTCGAAGCCAGCGCCAAATATGCTGACGTCGCACTGATTTATGGCCTGGAAGATGGCACCGAATATCGCGATAAGCAGCAGACGCTGGGTGAAATCGTTCAGCAATTGCTGGGCGCGGCGCCGGTCGTGGGCGACCAGGTGGAATTTGCCGGCATGATCTGGACGGTTGCCGAGAAAGAAGATAATGCGGTGCTGAAGGTCGGGGTTCGTGTTGCCGAAGATGAGGATGAGTAACGCGGCGAGGGTTGCCGGGTAACGGCTGTGCCTTACCCGGCGATATAGGATACGGTAAAAGTTACACCGTCACGACTGGCACGCGCAGTGCCAGCGAACACATTAATTCGTAGCCCACCGTTCCGGCTGCTGCAGCCACATCATCAATTTTAATCTCTTTCCCCCACAGCTCCACCGGGGTGCCAATGCCGGCCTGCGGGCATGGCGTCAGATCAACGGCCAGCATGTCCATTGATACGGTCCCGACGGTACCGGTTCGAACACCGTCCACCAGCACGGGCGTGCCGCTGGGTGCATGGCGCGGATAACCGTCTGCATAACCGGTCGCCACAATCCCAATCCGCTGCTCGCCACGGGCAGTATAGCGACCACCGTAACCGACCCGGTCACCGGCTTTCAGCGTTTGCACGCCGATGATCTCGCTGTTCAGCGACATCACCGGTTTTAGCCCCGTATTGGCGATATCACGCCATTGTCCCGATGGCGATGCGCCGTACAAAATAATGCCCGGGCGCACCCAGTCAAAATGCGCTTCAGGGTGCCAGAGCGTCGCGGCTGAATTTGATAACGAACGTTTACACTCCAGCCCTTCCGCAGCCTGTTCAATGCGCGTCATCGCCTCCTGAATGCCATCCGGGTGTTCCGCATCGGCAAAATGCGACATCAACGTCATTTGCCCGACGTTAGGCATCGCCCGCAACTGTTGCCAGACCGTCGAGACCCGCTCCGGTAAAAAACCCAGTCGGTTCATGCCGCTGTTCACCTTCAGGTAAACATCGAGCGGCGCTTTCAGACGCGCGTTTTGCAGCGCTTTCAGTTGCCAGTTGCTGTGCACGCAGGTGGTCAGACGCCAGGTATCGTAGACGGTCAGGTCTTCGGCGTGGAAAAAGCCCTCCAGCATTAAAATCGGGCCTTTCCATCCCCGCTCACGCAGGGTGATCGCCTCTTCAAGATTAAGCATGGCGAAACCGTCGGTGGTGCCCAGCGCATTCCAGACGCGTTCTATACCGTGTCCGTACGCATTGGCTTTAACCACCGACCAGACGCGGGCGTTGGGTGCCGCCTGGCGCGCAATGCCTAAGTTTTGTTTCAACGCCTGCAGGTCAATGCTGGCCAGTATCGGGCGGGTCATCTCGCGTCCTTATCAGTTATGTGCGCCATGTAAATGCCGTGGACGTGATGGGGTAAATCCCGGGCTGTAACGCGCCACGCTCAGGTCTTCGTAAGGTATTGCCGGCGTGCGTCCAGAAAGAATATCGCTCAGTAACTGGCCTGAGCCACAGGCCATAGTCCAGCCCAGCGTGCCGTGACCGGTATTCAGCAGGAGATTCTTAAAGCGGGTTCTTCCCACCACTGGCGTACCGTCAGGCGTCATCGGACGCAGCCCGGTCCAGAAGGTAGCCTGTTCCACGTGACCACCACGCGGGAAGAGATCGCGCACGACCATCTCCAGCGTTTCACGACGCGGCTGTAATAACTCCGTATTGAAGCCCACAATTTCGGCCATGCCGCCGACGCGAATTCGGTTGTCGAAGCGGGTAATCGCAATTTTGTAGGTTTCATCAAGAATAGTGGAAACGGGCGCCCCGTCATCTTGCGCGACCGGAATCGTCAGCGAATAGCCTTTAAGCGGATAAACCGGGATATCCACAATCCCTTTCAGCATGGCCGTCGAGTAAGATCCAAAAGCCATCACATAAGCGTCGGCTTTAATGATTTCATCACCACACTGCACGCCATAAATCTGCTCGCCTTCGCTCAGCAACTTATCCACTGGCGTATTAAAGCGGAATTTCACTCCCGCCAGCTCGGCCATTTTCGCCAGCCGCTGAGTAAACAACTGGCAGTCGCCGGTTTCGTCATTGGGTAAACGCAGCCCGCCGGTCAGCTTGTGCGTCACTTCAGCCAGTGCCGGTTCGACTTCGGCCAGACGGTTAGCCTCCAGAAGTTGATACGGTACGCCAGCGTCTTCCAGAACGGCGATATCGCGCGTGGCATTCTCATACTGTTGAGCGGTGCGGAACAACTGTAACGTTCCGCCCTGACGACCTTCATATTCGATACCAGTGGTGGCACGCAGCGTTTTCAGACAGTCACGACTGTACTCTGCCAGACGCACCATGCGCCCTTTGTTTTCCATGTAGTGACTGGTATCGCAGTTACGCAACATTTGCCACATCCATTTCAACTGGAACTGTGTTCCGTCGAGGCGAACGGCCAACGGAGCATGGCGCTGGAACATCCACTTAATGGCTTTTAGCGGTACGCCGGGCGCTGCCCACGGTGCTGCATAGCCTGGAGAGATTTGCCCCGCGTTCGCCGCACTGGTTTCCAGTGCCGGACCGGGTTCACGATCAATGACGGTGACTTCGTGTCCAGCCTGACTTAAATACCAGGCGCTGGTCACGCCAACGACACCACTTCCCAGTATGACAACTCGCATAGCCACTCCGTTAACAGTAAAAGAACAATCATCTAATTACATCTTGATAACTCAGTTGAAAATATTATTCAACATATGGCTTTTTTATGGTGATGTATCTCACACATAGCGGGGGTTGTAGGGAACTCTCTGGTTTGGTATCTCCTGCTACCCGTTATTTTTATCCAGCATAAAATTTTGTGGTTATGCTCTTTTTCGACTCCTCGCTAACGAGATATCGCAAAGAAAAATTTTCTGCCTGAGCACGCTTTTTAACACTGTGTTCTATGCTTGAAATGAGGTACTCCAGACAGAGAGTGCCGCCAACAATGAGGGTGCGCGAATGGCTACGATTGATTCCATGAACAAGGACACCACACGTTTGAGCGATGGACCCGACTGGACGTTTGATCTGCTGGATGTCTATCTGGCAGAAATAGACCGCGTGGCGAAACTCTATAAGCTGGATACCTACCCGCATCAAATCGAGGTGATCACCTCCGAGCAGATGATGGACGCCTACTCCAGCGTCGGGATGCCCATCAACTATCCTCACTGGTCGTTTGGCAAAAAGTTTATTGAAACCGAACGCTTGTATAAGCATGGTCAGCAAGGACTGGCCTATGAAATCGTCATCAATTCCAATCCATGTATCGCTTACCTGATGGAAGAGAACACCATCACCATGCAAGCACTGGTGATGGCGCATGCCTGCTACGGGCATAACTCCTTCTTCAAAAATAACTACCTTTTCCGTAGCTGGACGGATGCCAGTTCCATTGTCGATTATCTGATCTTCGCGCGAAACTATATTACCCAGTGCGAAGAGCGTTACGGCGTGGATGAAGTCGAAAAACTGCTCGACTCCTGCCATGCGCTGATGAATTACGGCGTTGACCGCTATAAACGCCCGCAAAAAATATCGTTGCAGGAAGAGAAAGCGCGGCAGAAAAGCCGCGAGGAGTATCTGCAAAGTCAGGTGAATATGTTGTGGCGCACGCTGCCGAAGAAAGAGGAAGAAAAGACCGTTTCCGAAGCGCGGCGTTATCCTTCCGAGCCACAGGAAAACCTGCTTTATTTCATGGAGAAAAACGCCCCTCTGCTGGAATCCTGGCAACGTGAGGTCCTGCGTATCGTGCGCAAAGTAAGCCAGTATTTTTATCCGCAGAAACAGACGCAGGTCATGAACGAAGGCTGGGCAACCTTCTGGCATTACACCATCCTCAACCACCTTTATGATGAAGGCAAAGTCACCGAGCGCTTTATGCTGGAGTTTCTGCATAGCCATACCAATGTGGTATTCCAGCCGCCTTACAACAGCCCGTGGTACAGCGGTATTAACCCTTATGCGCTTGGCTTTGCGATGTTCCAGGACATCAAACGTATTTGTCAGTCCCCCACCGAGGAGGACAAATACTGGTTCCCGGACATTGCGGGTTCGGACTGGCTGGAGACGCTGCATTTCGCGATGCGCGATTTTAAAGACGAGAGCTTTATCAGCCAGTTCCTGTCCCCCAAAGTGATGCGTGATTTCCGCTTGTTTACGGTGCTGGATGATGACCGACATAACTATCTGGAGATTTCCGCGATTCACAACGAGGAGGGATACCGCGAGATCCGCAACCGGCTGTCGTCGCAATATAATCTGAGCAACCTGGAGCCGAATATTCAGATCTGGAATGTGGATCTGCGTGGCGATCGTTCCCTCACCTTACGCTATATTCCGCACAACCGTGCTCCACTGGATAAGGGACGCAAAGAGGTACTGAAACATGTTCATCGGCTGTGGGGATTTGATGTGTTGCTGGAGCAACAGAATGAGGATGGCAGCGTTGAACTGCTGGAGCGTTGCCCCGCGAGAATGAACGGTCTGTAAAAAAACAAAACCCCTCGGATGAGGGGTTTTTCTTAGCGGCTCTGAATGGCTAAATCGCCCGGCAGATTCTTCTGCATACGATGCCAAATCTCACCACTCTCGTGACCGTAGCTGCGCACCGTTTCATACACCTGATCATGAGCACCTTGCTCGCAGAGTAATGACAGCTTGCGGTAGAAGCTCAGTGCCAGACTACGGGCTTCCGGGTTGGCGAAGTAATGGCGGCCAATACGTGTATACAGCCCTTTCATACCATTGAGGATCAGACCGTAAATTGGGTTGCCCGACGCAAATGCCAGACCACGGAAAATGTTGTAGTCCAGATCAGCGAAGGCATCAGCATGGTCCGCCACTTCATTTGCCGTTGCCAGAACGTCTTGTGCTTTATCCGGGTGCTGGCGGAATGCGGTGCGAATAAAAATCGTCGAGATATTCGTACGTACCGACAGCAGGTTATCGATCAGTTGCGGGACGCTTTCATGATCAAGACGCGCCAGCGTTTCGAGAATATTCAGCCCGGACGTTTCCCAGAAATTATTCACCTTCGTCGGTTTGCCGTGTTGAATGGTCAACCAACCATCTCGCGCCAGGCGCTGTAATACTTCGCGTAACGTGGTACGAGTAACGCCGATGAGTTCGGAGAGTTCACGTTCAGCGGGCAAAATAGTGCCAGGCGGGAAGCGGTTATTCCAGATACTTTCAATGATGTACTCTTCCGCGAACCCCGCCGGGCTTTGCGCCTTAATGACCATAGTGATAATTCCATTACACAGCAAAACATAGTTACAGTTATCATACCAGACGGGTTACCTGGCTGATAGCTGACACAATGAAGAAAAAGTGGATCAAGGCTTCATTTCCGGACAACACCAACGCCCCGTCAGCACGACAGTCACGTGAAGAGCTTGCCTGCATTCATTCGTCCCGTTAAGCTTTGCCGTCAAACATAAAAACACGATTTCATTTTTAAAGGTAAGGGAAATTGCCATGGAGCTCTCCTGGGGTCGCGCAATGTGGCGCAATTTTTTAGGCCAGTCACCGGACTGGTATAAACTCGCGTTACTCGTCTTTTTAGTCGTTAACCCACTGATATTTTTCATCAACCCATTCGTCGCAGGCTGGTTGCTGGTTGCTGAATTCATTTTCACGCTGGCCATGGCGCTTAAATGCTATCCACTCTTGCCCGGCGGATTATTGGCTATTGAAGCGGTTATCATCGGCATGACCAGCGCGACGCATGTGCGTGAAGAGATTGCCGCTAACCTTGAGGTGCTATTACTGCTGATGTTCATGGTCGCGGGCATCTATTTTATGAAGCAGCTGCTGCTGTTCATCTTTACCCGACTGCTGCTCAGCATTCGCTCCAAGATGCTGCTATCGCTGGCCTTCTGTGTTGCAGCGGCGTTCTTATCCGCGTTCCTTGATGCCTTGACCGTAGTGGCCGTGGTGATAAGCGTCGCGGTAGGCTTTTACGGCATTTATCATCGCGTCGCCTCTTCCCGTGGGGAAGACAATAATATGCTCGATGACAGCCATATCGATCAGCACAATAAAGCCGTGCTGGAGCAGTTCCGTGGGTTTCTGCGCAGTCTGATGATGCATGCGGGAGTGGGAACAGCGTTAGGTGGCGTGATGACGATGGTTGGCGAACCGCAAAACCTGATCATCGCCAAAGCGGCGGGCTGGCATTTCGGTGACTTCTTCCTGCGTATGTCGCCGGTCACCGTCCCGGTGCTGATTTGCGGGCTGTTAACCTGTGTGCTGGTCGAGAAATTACGCTGGTTTGGCTATGGCGAAACGCTGCCAGAGAAGGTGCGGGAAGTCCTGCAACAGTTTGACGATCAGAGTCGCCAACAGCGTACCCGCCAGGATAAAATCAAACTGATTATTCAGGCGATTATCGGCGTATGGCTGGTCATTGCCCTCGCCCTGCACCTGGCAGAGGTTGGCTTGATTGGCCTGTCGGTGATTATCCTGGCAACGTCGTTGACCGGTGTCACCGATGAACATGCCATTGGCAAAGCGTTCACCGAATCACTGCCATTCACCGCGCTGCTTACCGTATTTTTCTCAATTGTCGCCGTGATCATTGATCAGCAGCTTTTTGCGCCCATTATTCAGTTTGTTTTACAGTCCTCTGAACATGCGCAACTGACGCTTTTCTATCTCTTCAATGGTCTGCTTTCTTCTATTTCTGATAACGTCTTTGTGGGGACGATTTATATCAATGAAGCAAAAGCGGCAATGGAAAGCGGGACAATCAGCCTGAATCAGTATGAGCTGTTAGCGGTGGCGATCAATACCGGAACCAACCTGCCTTCCGTGGCGACACCGAATGGCCAGGCGGCATTCCTGTTCCTGCTCACCTCTGCGCTGGCGCCATTGATTCGCCTCTCTTATGGCCGCATGGTGTGGATGGCGCTGCCTTATACGCTCGTTCTGACACTAGTAGGCCTTCTTTGCGTGGAGTTCACGCTGGTCCCTGTCACACAGTGGATGACCCAGATAGGCTGGTTAGCTACACTCTCATAACAATTCACCGGGCAAATCACTGCCCGGTTTGACTTTTTGCATGATAATTATCCAATTACACAATATTTCAATTGTCACTAGTGGCGCATAAAGTGAATTGGTTTAAACTGCGCTCTCTACGCATGTTGCAGGGAAATGATTATGTTGCGATTTTTAAACCAGTGCTCCCGCGGTCGTGGAGCATGGTTATTGTTGGCGTTAACCGCCCTGGCGCTGGAACTCGTTGCGTTGTGGTTCCAGCATGTCATGCTGCTTAAACCTTGCGTGTTGTGTATTTACGAACGTAGCGCATTATTCGGCGTGATGGGTGCAGGCCTCGTAGGTGCCATTGCGCCAAAAACCCCCCTGCGCTATGTCGCGATGGTTATCTGGATTTACAGTGCCTGGCGCGGTCTGCAGTTAGCGTATGAGCACACGATGATTCAACTTCATCCCTCACCGTTCATGACTTGTGATTTTGCCGCGCGCTTCCCAGGCTGGTTACCGCTGGATAAATGGCTACCGCAGGTGTTTGTCGCATCCGGTGATTGTGCAGAGCGTCAGTGGTCTTTTTTAACCCTGGAAATGCCGCAATGGCTGTTAGGGATTTTTGCCGCTTACCTTGTTGTCGCAGTGCTGGTCGTACTGGCACAGCCGTTTAAACCGAAAAAACGTGACCTCTTCGGTCGCTAACAGAACGCTCCTTCGGGGGCGTTTTTTTTCGCCATGATGTCGTTGCGTGTTGGCATCTATAAGATGTATATTAAATACATCTTATAGATGCCAACACCAAGGAGATGTCTTATGTCCCACTTACGCATCCCGGCAAACTGGAAAATCAAACGCTCCACCCCCTTCTTTACCAAAGACAATGTCCCGGCCGCGCTCCTTTCTCATCACAACACAGCAGCAGGCGTCTTTGGACAACTCTGCGTGATGGAAGGAACGGTAACCTATTTCGGCTTTGCCAATGAAGGCGCGAAAGAGCCTGAGGTGAAAGTGGTCATTAATGCCGGTCAGTTCGCGACCAGCCCACCACAGTACTGGCATCGTGTTGAATTAAGCGATGACGCGCAATTCAACATTAATTTCTGGGTTGAAGATGACAACCACTCAGATGAGATGTATCAGGCGAAAAAGTCGTCATCCTGAGTACCTTTATTGAATGGGCGGTTCAGTCCGCCCATGAAGGTTTGTTCAGGATATGGTCCTGCCAGTCGTGCACTTCGGATTCTTTTACCGCAATATGGCGCACCGAAATACGTTCACCGTGCATCGCCGCTTTAGACCCCGTGAGCAACGGGTGCCAGTCAGGTAATCCCTTTCCTTCCGCTAATAGACGGTAAGCGCAGGTCATCGGCAACCATTCAAAGGTTGGGAGATTGTCGCGCGTCAGCTTGATGCAATCAGGTTCATACTCGAAC
Source organism: Citrobacter sp. Marseille-Q6884 (assembly GCF_945906775.1). NCBI lineage: Bacteria > Pseudomonadati > Pseudomonadota > Gammaproteobacteria > Enterobacterales > Enterobacteriaceae > Citrobacter > Citrobacter sp. Marseille-Q6884. The sequence goes on along the minus strand of NZ_CAMDRE010000002.1, from coordinate 966,842 downwards.
CGACGCTCGTAGTTACGGCACTGACAGGTTTTAATGTTCAGTTGGCGGCACGCGACGTTAGTAAAGTAGATTTCGTCCGTGTCTTCATCCATCAGCTTATGCAGGCAGCATTGTCCACATCCGTCGCATAATGACTCCCACTCGGCATCGGTCATTTCATCCAGGGTTTTACTTTGCCAGAAAGGTGTGTCGCTCATCAGGGTATCCGCCATTGCAATAAAGTTGCACCTTATAACCACTCTGGCACGCTGATGCAAGTTTTGCCGCCCGAAAAGGCGGCAAGAGGAGATTACAGTACGCGGGTCGTAAGGGTTTGACCATGGAAACTGATGGCCAACTCGTCGCCGCTGTGCAACGGTCCAACGCCTTCTGGCGTACCGGTCAACACAACATCCCCCGCTTTAAGCGTAAAGAACCGGCTCATGTAAGCAATTAACGGAACGATATGATGAATCATATCCGCCGTTGAGCCATGCTGGCGAGTTTCACCGTTTACCGTCAGACCAAGCTGGGTATTCTGCGGATCGCCATTAAACTCCGCGACAGGAATGAAGCCTGACAGCGGACAGGAGTTATCAAATCCCTTCGCTTTCTCCCAGGGCTGACCCGCCTTCTTCATTTTACCCTGAATATCACGCAGGGTCAGATCCAGCGCGACGCCATATCCCGCTATCGCTTTACGTACATGTTCTTCTGTCGCCTGACGCAAGGTCGCGCCAATCAGCACCGCCAGCTCAACTTCGTGGTGAACCGACCCCATATCCGCCGGAATAACCAGCGGCTGACGCAGGTCGCACAGTGCCGTTTCAGGTTTGATAAACAGCACCGGTTCTTCCGGCGTCACGCTGCCCATCTCTTTAATATGGTTAGCGTAATTGCTGCCTACACAAACCACCTTACTCACCGGGTAATCCAGCAGAGCACCATGCCAGTTGTGATGTTGATACATGATTTTCCCCTAACGTCGTGATTGATTTCAGGAACTGCATCGACGGGACAGACGACGGCCGAACACAGTTTAAGATTTAGCGTCTGGTGTATTTTGTTTCGCCACAGACAGATGCTGTTTGAGTAAATTTTCGGGTGGTGGCGGTAATTGTAAATAATAGCCCTGTTCAGTGAGCGCCTGTTTTACTTTTTCAAGATCGGCGTTCACCAGTTTTTTTCGCCCATCAAGCGGTAAAATCATTGCCAGCGTCGGTTGACCAAAACCTTTCATCAGTTCTTCAGGAACACGAGAGAAATCGTCTTTTTTTTCGACATATAAATAGGTCTGGTCACGTTTGCTGCTTCGGTAGATCACACAAAACATATCTTTTACTCTGAATTAACGGAATGGTGGCTTGCCTCAATATAATACTGACTATAACATGCCTTATAGTCTTCGGAATATCGCCCCGCGCTGGGGATGATAAATAGCAAATTGAGTAAGGCCAGGATGTCAAACACGCCCATCGAGCTTAAAGGCAGTAGCTTCACCTTATCAGTGGTTCACTTACATCAAGCAGAACCCGAGGTTATTCGTCAGGCGTTGGAAGACAAAATCGCGCAGGCACCTGCTTTTTTAAAACATGCTCCCGTGGTAATCAATGTCAGTGGCCTTGAAAGCCCGGTAAACTGGTCGGCGTTGCAGAAAGTTGTCACGTCTACTGGTCTGCGCATTATCGGCGTGAGTGGATGTAAAGACGCCAGACTTAAGGCAGAAATTGATGGTATGGGTCTTCCTTTACTGACTGAAGGTAAAGAAAAAGCCATGCGTTCAGCACCTGTTGAGGCTCCTGCCCCCGTTGCACCACCGCAAAACGTTACTCCCATCACAAAAACACGATTAATAAATGTGCCGGTTCGTTCCGGTCAGCGTATTTATGCACCACAATGTGATCTGATTGTTACAAGTCACGTCAGTGCAGGTGCAGAGCTTATCGCTGATGGCAATATTCACGTTTATGGCATGATGAGAGGCCGTGCACTGGCAGGCGCCAACGGCGATCGGGAAGCGCAAATTTTTTGTACCCATCTGACGGCAGAACTGGTGTCTATCGCAGGTGTTTATTGGCTGAGTGATAAAATCCCAGCAGAATTTTATGGCAAAGCGGCACGTCTGCAATTAGCAGAGAACGCTTTGACAGTTCAACCGTTGAATTGATCCCTTTTTAACAAGGAATTTCTATGGCACGCATTATTGTTGTTACTTCGGGTAAAGGGGGCGTTGGCAAAACCACCTCCAGCGCGGCCATCGCTACAGGTTTGGCCCAGAAGGGAAAGAAAACTGTCGTTATTGATTTTGATATCGGCCTGCGTAACCTTGATTTGATTATGGGTTGTGAACGCCGCGTCGTTTACGACTTCGTCAACGTTATTCAGGGCGATGCGTCGTTAAATCAGGCGTTAATCAAAGATAAGCGGACTGAAAATCTCTTTATTCTTCCGGCCTCACAGACTCGCGATAAAGACGCGTTAACGCGTGAAGGCGTCGCAAAAGTTCTGGATGACCTGAAAGCAATGGACTTTGACTTCATCGTCTGCGACTCCCCGGCAGGTATTGAAACCGGCGCATTGATGGCACTCTATTTTGCCGATGAAGCGATCATCACCACCAACCCGGAAGTCTCCTCAGTACGTGACTCTGACCGTATTCTGGGTATTCTGGCGTCGAAATCTCGTCGCGCCGAAAACGGTGAAGATCCGATTAAAGAGCATCTGCTACTCACGCGCTACAACCCGGGTCGGGTCAATAAAGGCGACATGCTCAGCATGGAAGACGTATTGGAAATTCTGCGAATCAAGCTGGTCGGCGTGATTCCTGAAGATCAGTCAGTCCTGCGCGCATCTAACCAGGGTGAGCCGGTTATTCTCGACATCAATGCTGATGCCGGTAAAGCCTATGCGGATACCGTAGACCGTCTGTTGGGAGAAGAACGTCCTTTCCGCTTCATAGAAGAAGAGAAGAAAGGTTTCCTCAAACGCCTGTTCGGAGGATAAGTTATGGCATTACTGGATTTTTTTCTCTCGCGGAAAAAGAGCACAGCGAACATCGCTAAAGAGCGACTGCAGATTATTGTAGCGGAACGTCGTCGTAGTGACGCAGAACCGCATTATTTACCGCAGTTGAGGAAGGATATTCTCGACGTTATCTGCAAGTATGTACAAATTGATCCCGAAATGGTCACCGTACAGCTTGAACAAAAAGACGGCGATATTTCTATCCTCGAACTTAACGTGACATTACCTGAAGCAGAAGAGTCAAAATAACCTCTTTTGTAATAGCATCAGGATCGCAAAAAGGGCAGAGTATTCTGCCTTTTTTATTTTTCACGTTTATTCCAAAGTAAACTTTGGATAGTTCTCCGCAAAATAGCGGCGTAAAAACTCAACCGTAATACGTATTTTTGCCGACGTCGCCAGGCGGGAAACATAAACCGCCCAGACATTTGCAGGCTGATAATACTCCGGTAATACCTGAACCAAATGTCCGCTGGCAATGTTGTCACAGACATCCCACCAGGAACGCAGCGCAATGCCCTGCCCATCCAGGCACCACTGATGAACAATCTCACCGTGATTAGAGGATAATGGCCCCGTCACTTTGATTGAGTGTTCACCTTCTTTATTGTGCATATGCCAGACGCCAAAGGGATGATCGCGCTCTTTAATCACCAGACAGGGCAACGTTGCCAACTCATTAAGCTGCTTTGGCATCCCATGCTGCGCCACGAATGCCGGTGAAGCGCACAGGATGCGATAGTTCGTTGCCAGCTTGCGTGCAATCAAATTGGGGGCGATATCATCGCCAATGCGGATATCCAGATCGACCCCTTCATTCACCAGATCCACCAGACGATCCTCAACATCGAAGCGGAGTTCCAGTTGCGGATACTGTTTTGCCAGCGCAGACAACGCAGGCGCGACAACGCGACGGCCAAAGCCAAAGCTGCTGATAATGCGTAACATTCCCTGAGGGATTTGCCGCACATCGGACAGCTCATCCATCATCTGATCCACATCCTGCAGGATCCGCTGCGCCCATTCATAGATCCGCTCCCCTTCTTCGGTGATGGTCACGCGCCGTGTGGTGCGATGTAGCAGCACAACATTCAGCGTCTGCTCCAGCAGCGCAACGCGCTTGCTGATAAATGCCGGGGAGACGCCCAACTCTTCCGCGACGGCGGCAAATCCGGCACGACGGGCAACCAGCATAAAAACGCGTAAGTCATTCAGCAGCGGCAGATTGTTCATGATCTGTGTTTTATGTTTCACCAGTTAGGGGCATTAACTATTAATCAGTCAATTATAGGATAAGGGGAAAGTCAATTTTGATGGCGTACAAGTGAGAGCTGCTATGAAGAAAACCTGTCGTATTGCCGCTATTCCTGGAGATGGCATTGGTAAAGAAGTTCTGCCTGAAGGTATTCATGTGCTTCAGGCCGCCGCCGAGCGCTGGGATTTGTCGCTCAGCTTTGAGCAAATGGAGTGGGCCAGTTGTGAGTACTACACACATCACGGCAAGATGATGCCGGATGACTGGCATGAGCAGCTAAAATCATTCGATGCCATCTATTTTGGCGCCGTCGGTTGGCCGGATACTGTGCCGGACCACATCTCATTGTGGGGCTCATTACTCAAATTTCGCCGTGAATTTGATCAGTACGTCAACCTGCGTCCGGTTCGCCTGTTCCCTGGCGTCCCCTGCCCGTTGGCGGGTAAAAAACCCGGCGACATTGATTTCTACGTCGTTCGTGAGAACACCGAAGGGGAATACTCGTCACTGGGTGGGCGCGTGGGCGAAGGTACCGAGCATGAGGTGGTCATTCAGGAGTCCGTCTTCACCCGTCGCGGGGTTGATCGCATTTTACGTTACGCCTTCGAACTGGCGCAGAGCCGTCCGCGTAAGACACTGACCTCAGCCACCAAATCAAACGGTCTTGCCATCAGCATGCCCTACTGGGATGAACGCGTTGAAGCGATGGCCGCCCACTATCCCGAGATTCGCTGGGATAAACAACACATCGATATTCTGTGCGCCCGTTTTGTCATGCAGCCGGAACGCTTCGACGTGGTGGTCGCCTCTAACCTGTTTGGCGATATTCTTTCCGATTTAGGCCCAGCCTGCACGGGAACAATCGGTATTGCGCCTTCTGCCAACCTGAACCCGGAACGTACCTTCCCGTCGCTGTTTGAACCCGTACACGGCTCAGCACCTGATATCTACGGCAAAAATATCGCTAACCCGATTGCCACCATCTGGGCGGGCGCCATGATGCTGGATTTCCTCGGCAATGGGGATGCGAATTATCAGGCTGCCCACGATGGCATTCTGGCAGCGATTGAACAGGTTATTGCCAGTGGTCCGAAAACACCGGATATGAAAGGCAGTGCCACTACACAGCAGGTTGCCGAGGCCATCTGTCAGGCGCTTCGTTAAAGGTCAAACCACTTAATTTGAGCCGCGTCACTGACGCGGCTTTTTTATGCGTTCCATTACCGAAATAACCTGCGCCAATTCACCTTTTATTATTTCCGTTCCGTGTTTTATTGCTTCACGCATCCGGCAATTGTTTAATTCATGTAAAGAACAAATAATTAAATTGTTAAATATCGAAGCAACACATTCTGCCCCTACAGCATGATAACAACGACAGGCTAATGCCAAACGCGGGCAATTATGCCCAGGAGATCATCCATGTTGAGCAACGTAAAGAAAAAAGATGTGCCACTGATAGCCATCAGCCTGGTGGCTATCCTTTTTATCGCCGCCACACTGAGTCTCTTTCCTCAGCAATCTGCACAAGCGGCAAACACCATTTTTAACGGCGTCACCCGCATGCTGGGTTCAGCCGTTCAGATACTGGTACTGATGGCCATGGGACTGGTCATTTATCTGGCTACCAGTAAATACGGCAATATTCGTCTGGGAGAAGGGAAAGCGGAATACAGTACGCTTTCCTGGCTGTTTATGTTTATTTGCGCCGGTCTGGGCTCCTCCACACTCTATTGGGGTGTCGCTGAGTGGGCCTATTACTACCAGACGCCAGGCCTGAATATCGCCCCTCACTCACAAAAAGCACTGGAATTCAGTCTGCCCTACTCCTTTTTCCATTGGGGGATCAGCGCATGGGCAACCTATACCCTGGCTTCATTAACCATGGCTTACCACTTTCATGTGCGTAAAAACAAAGGGCTGAGCCTGTCCGGTATTATCGCCGCAATTACCGGCGTCCATCCGCAGGGAGTCTGGGGACGGCTGGTCGATCTGATGTTCCTGATAGCCACCGTCGGCGCACTCACCATCTCCCTGGTGGTCACTGCGGCCACGTTTACCCGCGGATTATCGGCACTCACGGGTCTGCCGGATAATTTCACGGTGCAGGCATTCGTGATCCTGTTCTCAGGCGGCATCTTCTGCCTCAGTTCCTGGATTGGTATCAACAACGGTTTGCAACGTCTGAGCAAAATGGTGGGCTGGGGCGCATTTTTACTGCCGCTGCTGGTACTGATCGTCGGTCCAACCGAGTTCATCACCAACAACATCATTAATGCCATTGGCCTGACCACACAAAACTTCCTGCAAATGAGTCTGTTCACCGACCCGCTCGGTAACGGCGAATTTACCCGTAACTGGACTGTATTCTACTGGTTGTGGTGGATCTCCTATACCCCGGGCGTGGCAATGTTTGTTACTCGCGTGTCCCGTGGGCGCAAAATTAAAGAAGTGATCTGGGCGTTGATCCTCGGCAGTACCGTAGGGTGCTGGTTCTTCTTCGGTGTGATGGAAAGCTATTCTATTCACCAGTTTGTGAACGGCGTGGTGGATGTTCCACAGATTATGGCAACCCTCGGCGGTGAAACCGCTGTGCAACAGGTGCTGATGTCGCTGCCTGCCGGGAAGCTGTTCCTGGTGGCCTACCTGGCAATCATGATTATTTTCCTGGCCTCGCATATGGATGCCGTGGCTTACACCATGGCGGCGACCAGCACACGCAATCTACAGGAAGGGGAAGATCCCGAGCGCAGTTTACGTCTGTTCTGGTGCGTCGTCATTACCCTGATTCCTTTATCAATTCTGTTTACCGGTGCGTCGCTGGAAACCATGAAGACCACCGTCGTGCTGACCGCACTCCCCTTCCTCGCCATTTTGCTGGTGAAGGTCGGCGGTTTTCTCCGCTGGGTTAAACAGGATTATGCCCATATTCCTGCCCATCAGGTTGAAAGTCATCTTCCCGATACACCTGCCGACGTGCCCGTCACGCCACCGGCCGGGACACTACTCAAAGGCGGCCATTAAGCGCCTGTATAAAAACATCCTCTTACTCACAAATTAAAGGTAATCCAATGAGCAATCTGAGCCCTGAGTTTATTCTGCCCAATAATTTTTGTGCTAACCCGCAGGACGCCTGGACAATTCCGGCACGCTTTTACACCGACCAACAGGCGTTTGAGCACGAAAAAGAGCAGGTTTTTGCCAAAAGCTGGATTTGTGTTGCACACAGTAGCGAACTGACGAAGCCGAATGACTATGTCACCCGAGAAGTGATTGGCGAGAACATTGTGCTGGTCAGGGGACGCGATAACGTTCTGCGTGCCTTTTATAACGTCTGCCCGCATCGGGGACATCAGTTGCTGAGCGGCGAAGGGAAAGCGAAGAATGTGATTACCTGCCCTTACCACGCCTGGGCTTTTAAGCTCGATGGCAATCTGGCTCACGCCCGTAATTGCGAGAACGTCGCCAACTTCGACAGTGAGAAAGCCCATCTCACACCGGTACGCCTGGAAGAATATGCCGGTTTTGTCTTTATCAACATGGATCCGAACGCGGGCAGTGTTGAAGAGCAGCTCCCGGGGCTGGAAGCCAAAGTTGTTGAAGCCTGCCCCGATGTACACGATCTGAAACTGGCCGCTCGCTTTACGACCCGCACTCCGGCTAACTGGAAGAATATCGTGGATAACTATCTGGAGTGCTACCACTGCGGCCCGGCACACCCGGGTTTCTCCGATTCAGTACAGGTTGATCGCTACTGGCACACAATGCACGGAAACTGGACGCTGCAATACGGCTTTGCCAAACCTTCTGAGCAGTCATTTAAGTTTGAAGAAGGTGTTGATGCCGCCTTTCACGGTTTCTGGCTGTGGCCCTGCACCATGCTCAACGTCACGCCCATCAAAGGCATGATGACGGTTATCTATGAATTCCCGGTGGATGCCGAAACCACACTGCAAAACTATGACATCTACTTCACCAATGAAGAGCTGACCGAAGAGCAGAAAGAACTGATCGAATGGTATCGCAACGTCTTCCGCCCTGAAGATTTACGTCTGGTGGAAAGCGTACAAAAAGGTCTGAAATCACGCGGTTATCGCGGTCAGGGACGCATTATGGCGGACAGCAGCGGCAGCGGCATTTCCGAGCATGGCATCGCCCACTTCCATAATCTGGTCGCCCAGGTATTTCAGGATTAATACGCGAAGGAGTTCGTCATGACCGTTTTTCAGACTTCACTGTTTCGCCAGCAGGCGTTTATTGCCGGCAACTGGTGTGATGCCGATGATAATGGCGCGTTATCCGTCACCAATCCCGCGTCGGGTGCGGTACTGGGTAAAATCCCAAACATGGGGATGTCAGAAGCCCGGCGAGCCATTGATGCCGCATCGCAGGCGCTCCCCGCCTGGCGCGCAATGACCGCCGCACAGCGCTCAACGTTGCTCAAAACCTGGCATCATTTAATTCTCGACAATAAAACGGCGCTGGCGCAAATCATGACTGCCGAGCAGGGAAAACCGTTGGCAGAAGCGGAAGGCGAAATTGTCTACGCGGCGTCGTTTATTGAGTGGTTCGCCGAGCAGGCAAAACGCACTAACGGCGAGATCATTCCTTCACCTGCGGCGGACAAACGCCTGATGGTTATCCGCCAGGGTGTCGGTGTATGCGCCGCCATCACTCCCTGGAATTTCCCCGCCGCGATGATCACCCGCAAAGCCGGTCCCGCACTGGCGGCTGGCTGTACGATGGTGGTAAAACCCGCCAACGAGACACCGTTTACCGCTCTGGCGCTGGCTGAGCTTGCACGTCAGGCTGGCATACCGGCAGGTGTTATCAACGTTGTGACCGGGAAATCACGCGAAATTGGCGCGCAGTTCACCGAAGATGATCGTGTACGCAAACTCTCTTTTACCGGGTCAACCGAGGTTGGGCGTGTGCTGATGCGCCAGTGCTCTGACTCAATCAAAAAGGTCTCACTGGAGTTGGGCGGCAATGCGCCATTTATTGTGTTCGATGACGCCGATATCGATAAAGCCGTTGAAGGCGCGTTAGTGGCCAAATTCCGCAATGCCGGGCAAACCTGCGTCTGTGTGAACCGTTTTTATATTCACCAGGCCGTTTATGACACCTTTTGTGAGAAGTTTGTCGCCCGGGTCGCCGTACTGAAAGTGGGTGACGGCGGCGAGCCCGGCGTACAGACCGGACCGCTGATCAACGCCGCTGCCGTCGACAAAGTGCAGTCACTGCTGGATGACGCCCTGACGCGCGGCGCCACATTGTTAACCGGGGGGCAACGCCATCCGTTGGGGGGCAATTACTTCACCCCCACGGTAATCGGTAATGTGCAACCCGATACGCAGCTGTTACAAGAAGAGATCTTCGGACCGGTTGCCGCACTGGTGAAATTTGACGATGAACAGGATGTGATCCGTCAGGCAAATGACACGATTTACGGCCTGGCATCCTACTTCTACAGCAATGACGCAGCGCGTATCTGGCGTGTTTCTGAACAACTGGAATACGGCATGGTGGGGATCAATACCGGACTTATCTCGAATGAAGTTGCCCCGTTTGGCGGCGTTAAGCAATCGGGTCTGGGTCGGGAAGGATCTGAACACGGTATTGAAGATTACCTGGAGATGAAATACCTCTGCCAGGGGCTGTAACGACAGATTCCGGCGCGGAAAATGTCCCCGCGCCGGACAGATTTTTAAGGGAGTACCGCGATGTCTGAATATCAAATGCATGAAGTCCGGGTCAGTCAGATTGAAACCATCACCGCTCATGTAAAACGTTTCACTTTTACGGCCGCTACGGGTGCCCCGTTGCCTGCATTCAGTGGTGGCAGCCATATTATCGTGCAGATGCAGGATGGCGCAAACAGCTACAGTAATGCTTATTCGCTGATGAGTTCTCCACTGGACACAAACCATTATCAAATTGCCGTACGTCTGGAGGAAGATTCCAAAGGCGGTTCACGTTTCCTGCACCAGAGCGTCAAGCCCGGCGATACACTGACGATCTCCACACCAAACAATCTTTTTGCCCTCGCACCTCAGGCGCGCAAACATATCCTGATTGCAGGGGGGATTGGCATCACGCCCTTCTTATCTCAGATCCCTGAACTGGAACAATCACACGCTGACTGGCAACTGCATTACTGCTCTCCCAGTCAGAAAAACTGCGCGTTTTATGCTGAAATGACGCAACACGTCAGTGCCGATCGCATTCATCTGCATCTCTCGACCGAAGGAACCCGCCTCGATTTAGCGCGGCTGTTGGCCGATGTTGAGCCCGGTACGCATATCTATACCTGTGGTCCTGCCGCACTGAACGATGCTGTCAGAAATGAGGCCAGCCGCCATGGACTGGATAACGATACCTTGCACTTTGAACAATTTGCCGTCGAAGATAAGAGCGGCGAGGCATTTACGCTGGTGCTGGCTCGTTCAGGACGTGAATTTATCGTCCCGGAAGAGATGACCATTTTGCAGGTGATTGAAAATAACAAAGCGGCGAAAGTTGAATGTCTGTGCCGTGAAGGCGTATGTGGAACCTGCGAAACGACCATTCTTGAAGGGGAAGCCGATCACCGCGATCAATACTTCAGCGACGACGAAAAAGCCAGCCAGCAAAGTATGCTGATCTGCTGTTCGCGCGCCAAAGGCAAGCGTCTGGTGCTTGATTTGTAGAATTTATCAGGCCGGGTTGCCCGGCCTGACGGGAGACTTACTGCGGATATTCCAGCAGCAGCGCGTTGAGCCGCTCGGCCATCAGTTCACCACGCCAACCGGAAATCAGTTCTGGCAGGGACGCCTGCGGCTTTAATTTCCAGTGCCAGTTCAGCAACTGGTTAATCTGACGACGCGAAGCCAGTAGCTCAACGCTAAGATTGTGTTCCGCACTCACCTCTGCAACCAGTGCCTTAATGGCCTTGAATGCTTTGCGATACCCGGGCATATCCATCAGATTCAGCAGCGGTTCCGGCAGGGATTCTTCCGGTAGTGCCTGCGCCTTTTCCACCAGCGAAATCAGCGTTTTACCGTGAAAACGAATTTCACTGCCGGAAAGCCCCAGGCTGTCCAGTTCGCCCAGACTGCCAGGCATATAACGCGCAACCGACCACAGGTGCTCTTCACGAACCACAAAGTTGACCGCCAGATCGCGTTCACGCGCTTTACGCAGTCGCCAGTCGGCGAGCAATTGCAGGCAGGCAAGCTGACGAGTACGCAGTTGCCAGGCGTTGGTGATATCACGCCAGGCATCCTCAGGCGCCAGAACTTCCTGACGACGCTGCTGCATTAAACGACACTCGTCCAGCGCAGCAGACAGCCAGCCGGAGGCCTCCGTTTCCGCCATCAGCTTTGTGGTGATCGGTAATAAATACCAGACATCCGCCGCCGCATACTCACACTGACGTTCCGTTAATGGACGCGCCAACCAGTCTGTGCGGGATTCACTTTTATCCAGCGCCACGCCCGTATACTCTTCCACCATCGAGGCAAATCCCCATGACAGTGGACGCCCGCAAAACGCGGCCAGAATTTGAGTATCGATTAACGGCTGTGGGATCTCACCAAAGGTATTGAGGAACACTTCCAGATCTTCGCTTCCCGCATGCAGAAACTTGGTGATGGCCGTGTCCTGCAAAATGGCCTTCAGCGGCGACCAGTCGGTGATACCGAGCGGATCGATAAGCGCCAGGTGTTCGCCATCAAACAGCTGGATCAGTCCCAACTGCGGATAATAGGTGCGAGTACGGACGAACTCTGTGTCCAGGGCAATGGCCGGGAAGGCACGAACGGCTTCGCACAAGCTTGCCAGTGCATCGTCCGTGGTGATCATTTGGTAATTCAAATCATATTCTCTTCGGTTTGCGCCAAAAAAAACGCCGGATTAACCGGCGCTTTCTGATGACGGACTTAACGCTCAGCCTTTATTGTCCACTTTGGCACGCGCTTCGTCACGTAATTCTCGTCGCAAAATTTTGCCAACGTTAGATTTTGGCAACTCATCGCGAAATTCCACCAGCTTCGGCACTTTATACCCCGTCAGATGACGACGACAAAAGGTCACCAGCGCTTCCTCTGTTAACGAGGGATCTTTTTTCACAACAAAGATCTTCACCGCTTCACCGCTGCTGCCTGACGGTACACCAACCGCGGCCACTTCCTGCACGCCGGTATGTTGCATCACCACATCTTCAATTTCGTTCGGGTAGACGTTAAAACCTGAGACCAGGATCATGTCTTTTTTACGATCGACAATACGCAGGAAGCCTTCATCGTCCATCACCGCAATGTCTCCGGTGTGCAACCAGCCATCCTTAACAATTTCATCGGTCGCATCCGGTCGCTGCCAGTACCCCAGCATCACTTGCGGCCCCTTCACGCACAGCTCGCCCGGCTCTCCCGGCGGGACTTCGTTATCGTCATCATCCACCAGTTTAACCTCGGTGGAGGGAACCGGCAGGCCGATACTGCCGCTGTGATAGTCGATATCATGAGGGTTGACGCTCACCAGCGGCGCACATTCGGTCAGACCGTAACCTTCCAGCAGATACTGCCCGGTCAGCTTCACCCAACGTTCTGCCACCGCCTGCTGAACAGGCATACCACCGCCCGCCGAAAGATGCAGAGATGAAAAGTCCAGTTGCTGGAACTCTTTGTTATTCAGCAACGCGTTAAACAGCGTGTTGACGCCGGTCATCGCGGTAAACGGGTATTTTGCCAACTCTTTCACCAGACCCGGAATATCGCGTGGGTTGGTGATCAGCAAGTTCTGACCGCCCAGTTCAATAAACAGCAGGCAGTTCATCGTCAACGCGAAGATGTGATACAGCGGCAGCGCCGTCACCACCAGCTCTTTCCCAGGATGTAGCAGCGGACCGTATGTGGCATTTACCTGTTCAAGGTTAGCCAGCATATTGCGGTGCGTAAGCATAGCCCCTTTCGCCACACCGGTTGTTCCGCCGGTATATTGCAGAAAGGCCAGATCCTCTGATACCACTTCCGGCTTCACATACTGCATGCGATAGCCATGTTGCAATGCGCTACGGAAGGAGATGGCATCAGGCAGGTGATATTTCGGCACCAGACGCTTGATGTACTTCACGACAAAGTTCACCAGCGTGCCTTTGGCGGTAGAGAGTTGATCGCCCATTCGCGTCAGGATCACGTGTTGCACCGACGTCTTATCGACCACTTTCTCCAGCGTGTGGGCAAAGTTGGAAACGATCACGATCGCCGCTGCACCGCTGTCATTAAGCTGATGTTCCAGCTCTCGCGGCGTATACAGCGGGTTAACGTTCACGACTATCATTCCGGCACGCAGAATGCCAAACAACGCTACCGGATACTGCAGCAGGTTCGGCATCATCAACGCGACGCGATCGCCCTTTTTCAGCCCGAGACCTTGTTGCAAGTACGCCGCAAATGCCCGACTGCGTTCCTCCAGTTTGCGGAAGGTCATCACCTCCCCCATATTCACAAACGCAGGCTGATCGGCATAGCGTCTTACGGAGTGTTCAAAGAGTTCCACCAGGGATTGATAACGGTCAGGATTGATCTCCGCGGGCACACCCTCGGGATAACGGTTAAGCCAAACCTTTTTCAATACATCACCTCTAAAATGCGTATTTGTCGTCATCACAACCCCAGGCAATAAACAAACTGTTAACATAATATTAACTCAGCGTACCAGTTTGTTTATTACACAACGACAAGGTTGCGAAGCACGTCACTATTTATTTTTTTTATATCCACGTTAATGCAGAAACAGCGGACTGGCCGCTGTTTCTTTTACAGATAAAACAAAGAGTTACTCAGTTACTATTGTCTGAACCTGCGCGGGACCGGGATTGTACCATCCCCATCCGCCGTAGCCACCGTAAGGCCAGCCGCGCGCGCCGTAGAACCAGGGGTCGATAGGCTGAGGAGGCATGACAATCTGCTGAGTAATATGCCAGCGTTTATAACCGGTTACCTGCATCAGCATGAACTTATATGGCGTACTGCCGATTTTACCGTCCACGGTGCCGCTAATCGGCCCGACGACGGTGACCAGCTGCCCACGGAAATCAACCGGATCGAGGAAGCCGTTTACATCAGCATAAATTCTGCCGCGTGAGGCTTCACCCAGTACGGGTCGCGCCCCACTGTCGAGGGGGACAGTCGCAATCTCCAGGCGGGACTTCCCTTGCTGGTTCTGAATATCCACCACCTTGCCGCCAAAACGCGCTTCTTGTCCGACATACAATTGCGGCGCATTCATCACCCGGACCAGATCCTGCTGTGGCGTTGGGCTTGAACCTTTAATCGCATCCGGGATAGTGACGCAACCGCTCAGCATTAACGCCAGTGCGCCTGCCAGCACGCCCCTTATTACCTGTTTTTGAACCGCCATGTTGCGACTCCCTTTTCTCAGCGCCAGCCCCTGTAATGTTCAAACTGCATACATGATCTGCAATTCATCTTCATCAGGGTATTTACTACTAAGATTCATTCTTTACCGGGAAGTTTCTTCCACGCCACGGTGTTACGTAAATAAACCGGCTCAGCCTGTTCCACTGCAACCGTCTTACCGGCAGCCAACATGTGTGTGGCAATCGGCAGCATATCTTCAGCCGCCGGAAGCAGCACGTCGCCATCAACCAGCGTCAGACCACTGTCTTTGCCGAGTTCAGTCCATGCCGGCCAGCCCGTTCCGACCGTCACCCAGTCACCGGAAAGTTGCAACATGCGCTCATGCGCCTGTTCCGGTGTTAACACCGCTTCCGTTTCTTCGCCGTGCCAGATGCCATTTTCATCACGCTGATATTCGGCCCAGTAAACTTCCCCCATACGCGCATCAATCGCCGCCAGTACGCGCGTCGCGCCGGTTTTACGCCAGGCTCCCTGCGCCATGGTCGCCAGCGTAGACACACCGATCATGGGTAAATCCGCGCCTAACGCCAGCCCCTGAGCGATGCCAATGCCAATGCGTACGCCGGTAAAACTGCCGGGACCGCGCCCGAACGCCAGCGCGTCAATGTCAGTTAACGTGATGTCGCCAGCGGCGAGGATATCCTCAACCATCGGCAGGATTCGTTGGGTATGTTCTCGTGGGCAAAGCTCGAAATGAGCCTTGATATTACCGTCATTCCACAGGGCAACGGAGCACGCCTCTGTGGCGGTATCAATAGCCAGAATTCGCATGGGTCTTCGTGATCAGGTCAATAAATTTGGCGCGCATCTTACCACACTCCATCACAAATTACTCAGCCGTTGGTATTGCAAGGAATCGAACGGCACGGGCAATGTCACGGGTTCGGGGCGCAGGCGGCAGGCTTGCCAGGAAGGTCGCGCCATAGGGACGCATGACCAGACGGTTGTCGCAAATCACCAGCACACCGCGATCGTCCGCGTCGCGTATCAGACGACCCACGCCCTGTTTCAGCGTAATCACTGCATCCGGGAGCTGGACTTCATCAAAAGGATCGCCCCCGCGCAGGCGGCAGTCTTCCATGCGCGCTTTGAGTAGCGGATCGTCCGGCGAGGTAAACGGCAGCTTGTCGATAATGACCAGCGACAGCGTATCGCCACGCACGTCTACCCCTTCCCAGAAGCTGCTGGTTGCGACCAGTAAGGCATTTCCCGCGTTAACAAACTGCTGTAACAGTTGTCCTTTACTGGTCTCTCCCTGCAGCAGTACGGGGAGCGTCATGGTGGCGCGAAACTGCTCAGCAAGATCGCGCATCATGGCATGCGAGGTGCAGAGCATAAAGCAGCGACCATTGTTCGCCTCGATAATCGGCCGCAGCATGGATGCCAACTGACGCGCCGCGCCCGGCTGATTGGTTTGCGGTAAATTGCGCGGAACGCACAGGAGTGCCTGGCGCGTGTAGTCAAAGGGGCTGGGTAGCAGCATTGATTCGGCCTGCTCAATGCCCAGCCGCGCCGTGAAGTGATGGAGATCGTCGTTAACCGACAGCGTGGCGGAGGTAAAAATCCAGCAGCCAGGCTTTTGTTCCATCACCTCTTTGAATTTATCCGCAACGGTGAGCGGCGTCAGCGCCAGAGTGAAATGACGCGAGGTGCATTCATACCAGTAACTGAATCCAGGCTGGTTAATCTCTTTCAGGCGTTTCAAGCGGGCGCGATAGAGCGTGGCGCGCTCAAACGCAGCATCCAGCAGCGCCGAACGCCCCAGCGACAATTTCGCCACGTCGTAGCACAACTCCAGCGTATCATCGAGCAGTAACAATGCCCGCTGAACACGTTGATCGGCCAGCAACTCCCGCAGGTTTCCGCGATAACCCGGTTCGCCCAATTGCAGGCGAAAATCCTGCGCGCTTTGCGCAAGCCGGTCGGCGCATTTTTGCAATTGCTGGGTGTCTTTAAGCTCGGTGCGATACGCAATGGTAATGTCTTTTGCCAGATCAAGCAGTTGGCGGCTGGAAAGCGATTGACCGAAATACTGGCTGGCGATATCCGGTAGCTGATGGGCTTCATCGAAGATCATCACATCAGCTTCGGGGATCAGTTCACCGAACCCGCTCTCTTTCACCACCATATCAGCGAGAAACAGATGGTGGTTGACCACGACCACATCGGCATCCATCGCTTTTTTACGCGCTTTGACCACAAAGCACTCTTTATACAGTGGGCAGTCGCTGCCAAGACAGTTGTCGTTAGTGCTGGTCACCAGCGGCCACGCCTGCGAATCTTCCGCCACGCTGACACAGGTGCTGATGTCGCCATCCTGTGTTTGATTGGACCACGAGCGTAGCAGGATAACATCGCTTAAGGTTTGAACCGGCAGGTCGCCTCCCGCTAACGCCTGTTGCTCAAGGCGTTCCAGACAGAGGTAGTTAGAGCGCCCTTTCAGCAAGGCCAGTTTGCCGGTAAATTCCAGCGCTTTCGCCACGGTCGGCAAATCGCGGCTGTAGAGCTGATCCTGCAGCGCTTTTGACCCCGTAGAGATGATCACTTTCTTCCCGGCGCGCAGCGCAGGCGCAAGATAAGCGTAGGTTTTCCCTGTTCCGGTTCCGGCTTCCACCACAAGCGGTTGTGATTTTTCAATGGCATGCGCGACGGCTACGGCCATCTGTCGTTGTGGTTCACGCGGTTTAAAACCCGGTATCGCTTTAGCCAACTGACCGTCTGCTGCAAAATCGTCCGTCACACTACCCCCTGTTCATTTGAACAGGGATTATGTCAGGCCAGCGGGTCTTTCGCCAGTTGAAGAGGTGACGTGGGCGCAACATTATGGCAGTCTTGGCGCAATCTGAAGCCCATTAAGAAAAATGTAAATAAGGAATGATTTATGACGATTGTGCGCATTGATGCCGAAGCACGTTGGTCTGACGTAGTGATCCATAACAACACGCTGTATTACACCGGCGTGCCGGAAAACCTGGATGCCGACGCGTTCGAACAAACGGCAAACACGCTGGCGCAAATTGATGCGGTACTGGAAAAACAGGGCAGCAGCAAGTCACGTATTCTTGATGCTACCCTCTTTCTGGCAGACAAAAACGATTTTGCCGCTATGAATAAAGCCTGGGACGCGTGGGTTGTTGCCGGTCACGCGCCGGTTCGTTGTACGGTACAGGCCGGACTGATGAATCCAAAATACAAAGTAGAGATAAAGATTATCGCCGCGGTGTAAGCGACGTTACTCATCTTCATCTTCAAAACGCGCCACGATCCGCTCGCCGGTATGGGTGGCGCGTAGCTCTTCAGCAACCAGAGCAATCGCTTGTCCGCTGCTCATCCCTTGTGACATCAGTTCCTGAATACGCTCTACCGCTTTTTGCTGCTGCTCATGACTGAGTGAAGGTAAACCTGCAAACATTGTTAACTCCTGCTAAATTGTCAGCGCTAATTATTTCATGCTACCGGGCAGTAAGCCAGTAGAGTAGTAACGAGTCAGGACAGATGAAGACGTTATCTCCCGCAGTAATCACATTACCCTGGCGTCAGGATGCCGCTGAACGCTATTTTTCGACTTTAAGCCATCTGCCGTGGGCGATGCTGTTGCATTCTGGTCATGCAGATCATCCGCATAATCGCTTTGATATACTGGTTGCTGATCCGATCACAACGCTGGTCACCTGCGGCGAAGAGACCGTTCTGCGCTGCTCCCACGGTATCACTCATACCGTTGATGACCCGATGACGGTACTACGCTCTGCGCTAACGTCGCTGGCGATTCAACCAGAATACCATCCTGACTTCCCCTTTCAGGGCGGCGCACTGGGCCTGTTCGGTTACGATCTGGGTCGCCGCTTTGAATCTCTCCCGGACATAGCCGCACAGGATATCGCCCTGCCGGATATGGCGGTCGGGATTTACGACTGGGCTCTGATTGTCGATCACCAGCGGCAAACCGTTTCGCTGCTTAGCCATGGCGATGTTGAGGCTCGCCTGAACTGGCTGGAACAGCAGCAAATCCGCCCGGCAGAACCGTTTGCCTTAACATCAGCATGGCAATCGAACATGAGCCGTGAACAGTACGGGCAAAAGTTCCGTCAGGTGCAGCACTACCTGCACAGCGGCGACTGTTATCAGGTTAACCTTGCCCAGCGCTTTCAGGCGCGTTATCAGGGGGATGAGTGGCAAGCCTTTGTGCGACTCAATCACGCTAACCGCGCCCCGTTCAGCGCATTTTTACGTTTTGAAGACGGTGCGATCCTCAGCCTTTCGCCGGAACGTTTTATCCAGTTAGAAAATCAGCAGATCCAGACGCGCCCCATAAAAGGGACGTTACCCAGACTGGACGCCCCTGATGCCGATCGTCTGCAGGCGCAAAAGCTGGCTAATTCGCCAAAAGATCGCGCGGAAAACCTGATGATCGTCGATTTGATGCGTAACGATATTGGTCGCGTTGCCGTGCCAGGGTCGGTTAAAGTTCCAGAACTGTTCGTGGTCGAACCTTTCCCTGCGGTGCACCATCTTGTCAGCACCATCACCGCGCAGCTGCCCGCAGCGCTACACGCCACAGATTTGCTACGCGCGGCCTTCCCGGGAGGATCCATTACCGGCGCGCCGAAAGTGCGGGCGATGGAAATTATTGATGAACTGGAGCCACAAAGACGAAACGCCTGGTGCGGCAGCATTGGTTATCTGAGCTTTTGCGGCAATATGGATACCAGTATCACCATCCGCACACTGACCGCGATTGACGGACAAATCTACTGCTCTGCGGGTGGCGGCATTGTGGCGGACAGTCAGGAAGATGCGGAATATCAGGAAACGTTTGATAAAGTGAATCGTATTTTGCACCAACTGGAGAACTGAACCGTGGAATACAACAGCCTGACGCTCAATGATTTCCTGTCGCGCTTCCAACTTTTGCGTCCGCAAATCAACCGCGAAGCGCTAAACCAGCGCCAGGCTGCTGTGCTGATTCCCGTCGTGCGACGTCCACAACCGGGACTCCTTCTGACTCAGCGTTCCGTCCATCTGCGTAAACATGCCGGGCAGGTTGCCTTCCCCGGCGGTGCGGTGGACAGCAGCGATGCCTCGCTGATCGCCGCGGCGCTGCGGGAAGCCGAAGAAGAAGTGGCTATTCCCCCCTCATGCGTTGAGGTGATCGGTGTTCTGCCTCCGGTTGACAGCGTAACGGGATTTCAGGTCACGCCGGTGGTCGGCATTATCCCGCCGAATTTGCCTTATCGCGCAAGTGAAGATGAAGTCTCCGCTGTTTTTGAAATGCCGCTGGCGCAGGCTCTGCATTTGGGACGTTATCATCCGCTGGATATTTACCGTCGTGGCGATTCTCATCGCGTATGGTTATCCTGGTATGAGCATTATTTCGTCTGGGGAATGACAGCCGGGATAATTCGTGAGCTGGCACTGCAAATTGGCGTGAAGCCCTGACTATACTTATCTTTACGCGCGGAAGACACAACCTGAAACTCCCGTCACAATATTAGTAAAATCGCGGTTATCTATTAGTTTAATTCATGTGAATAGTTAAGCCGATCGCCGCGTTCCCTCTTACACTATGCGCAGTTATAACATCGTTACTGGAAAGCCCAGTCGCCCTGTAGGAGTATTATCGTGATTAGTCTATTCGACATGTTTAAGGTGGGGATTGGTCCCTCATCTTCCCACACCGTAGGGCCTATGAAGGCGGGTAAACAGTTCGTCGATGACCTGGTCGAAAAAGGATTGCTTGACAGCGTTACCCGTGTTGCCGTCGACGTGTATGGTTCACTGTCGCTCACGGGTAAAGGTCACCACACCGATATCGCCATTATTATGGGTCTGGCAGGTAATGAACCTGCAACCGTGGATATTGACAGCATTCCCGGATTTATCCGCGACGTAGAAACGCGTGGTCGCCTGCTGCTTGCGCAGGGACAGCACGAAGTGGATTTCCCGCAAAATGACGGCATGCGTTTTCACAATGGCAATCTGCCGCTGCATGAAAACGGCATGCAGATCCACGCGTATAACGGCGAAACCGCCATTTACAGCAAAACGTACTATTCCATTGGCGGTGGATTCATCGTTGATGAAGAACATTTTGGCCAGGATGCCGCGAACGAAGTCAGTGTTCCTTATCCGTTCAAATCCGCCACTGAAATGCTGGAATACTGCAACAGCACCGGTCTGTCCCTTTCTGGCATGGTGATGCAGAACGAACTGGCACTGCACAGCCAAAAAGAGATTGAAGAGTATTTTGGTCATGTCTGGCAAACCATGCAGGCATGTATCGATCGTGGCATGAACACCGAAGGTATTCTGCCTGGGCCACTGCGTGTTCCGCGTCGTGCGTCTGCCCTGCGTCGTATGTTGGTCTCCAGCGATAAGCTCTCTAACGATCCGATGAACGTGATCGACTGGGTCAACATGTTTGCGCTGGCTGTCAACGAAGAGAACGCCGCCGGTGGTCGCGTGGTGACGGCGCCAACCAACGGCGCTTGCGGTATCGTGCCTGCCGTGCTGGCCTATTACGATCATTTCATCGAATCCGTCAGCCCGGATATCTATACCCGTTACTTCCTGGCGGCCGGTGCCATTGGTGCGCTGTACAAAATGAACGCCTCTATCTCTGGTGCGGAAGTCGGTTGTCAGGGCGAAGTCGGCGTGGCATGTTCCATGGCGGCAGCCGGTCTGGCAGAGCTGCTCGGCGCAAGCCCGGAGCAGGTCTGTGTGGCCGCTGAAATCGGTATGGAACACAACCTGGGCTTAACCTGTGACCCGGTTGCAGGACAGGTTCAGGTACCGTGCATTGAGCGTAACGCGATTGCCTCTGTGAAAGCGATCAACGCCGCACGTATGGCCATGCGCCGTACCAGTGCGCCGCGTGTCTCGCTGGATAAAGTCATCGAAACCATGTATGAGACAGGCAAGGACATGAACGCCAAATACCGTGAAACGTCACGCGGTGGTCTGGCGATTAAAGTTCAGTGTGACTAATACTTCATTTTCGCCCATCTGCGACGGATGGGCGAATTTACACCCTCTCCCTCGTCTACTGTAATTTTCCCCACTACACTTGCTCTGTTGCCATTGGCTTATGTGACCAACGGCTTATCGGGCGGCCCGCATGCAAACAGCACAACGGATCATCAAAAACTATCGCCGTAATCGCTTAATCGTCTGCACGATTTGTGCACTTCTTACACTCATCCTTACATTGTCTGCACGATTTATTTCGGAGCGTAATTTAAATCACCATTCCACGGTCACTTTTGCGAATCATGCCGTAGAAGCACTGGACGACGTGCTCCTTCCGTTGCAGGCCGGACGCGATATTCTGTTGCCGTTGATTGGTTTACCCTGTTCCGTTGCGCGCTTACCCCTGAGCAAACACGCTGCCAGACTGCAGACGGTACGCTCCATCAACCTGATTCAGGGGGGGATTCTTTATTGTTCAAGCATTTTTGGTTATCGCAATATCCCAATACGCCAGCTTCAGCCTGAACTGCCCAGCCGGGAGCCACGACTGCTGCTTTCCACTGACCACGCACTGATCAAAGGCAGTCCTATACTGACGCAGTGGTATCCCTCTTCTTCCAGTGGTGACGATGGCGTGGTGGAAATTATCAATATCGATTTATTATCCAGCATGCTGCTTGAGCCTCAGCCGCCGCAAATCACCAATGCAAGTCTGACCGTTGGCAACCAGCACCTGCTCTATGGGCAAGGCGTTGTGGATACCTTACCCGAGCTCAATAATGAAAAACGCTACCAGCTCTCATCACAGCATTTTCCCTTCACCATCAGCGTCACCGGACCGGGGGCCAGTGAACTGGCGTTTAAGCACTTACCGACGCAATTGCCGCTGGCGGTCATGCTCAGCTTGTTAGTGGGATACCTTGCCTGGCTTGCGACAGCCAACAGAATGAGCTTTTCCTGGGAAATTAACCTGGCGCTTGCCCAACGTGAATTTGAGCTATTTTGTCAGCCCCTGCTCAATGCCCAGACTCAGCAATGCATGGGGGTGGAAATCCTGTTGCGTTGGAATAACCCGCGCCAGGGGTGGATTTCACCGGACGTGTTTATCCCTATTGCGGAAGAGCACAACCTGATTGTCCCCCTCACCCGTCATGTCATCGCAGAAACCATTCAGCAACGCCACGTCTTCCCGATGAACAGCCAGTTTCACATCGGTATTAATGTCGCCGCCAGCCATTTTCGCCACGGCACGCTGTTAAAAGATCTCAATCAGTACTGGTTCAGTCAGCATCCCATTCAACAACTGGTGATCGAGCTGACCGAACGCGATGCCTTACTGGATGTGGATTATCGGATTGTGCGTGAATTGAACCGCCTTGGCGCTAAGCTGGCGATTGATGACTTTGGTACCGGCAACAGTTCACTTTCGTGGCTGGAGAAGTTGCGCCCGGATGTGCTGAAGATAGATAAATCATTTACTTCAGCGATCGGCACTGACGCCGTGAACTCAACCGTTATCGACATCATTATTGCGCTGGGTAAAAAACTGAATATCGAACTGGTGGCGGAAGGTGTTGAAACGCAGGCGCAGGCGCAGCATTTGCGGCGACATGGCGTACATATATTGCAGGGTTTTCTCTACGCTAAGCCAATGCCGCTTCGCGACTTCCCAAAATGGTTGGCGGGCAGTACACCACCGCCCGCCCGGCACAACGGGAGGCATATCATGCCCGCTGTACCGCTGCGTTAAACCCGATTACTCGTCTTCGTCGTGAGCAATATGTTCTTTAACAATGCGAACTAAATCCACACGATAGTCATTGGCTTCGACAATCGTAATGCTCAACGGCGCGACCTCAATAACATCACCTACACGTGGAATATGACCGTTAGCCGCTATGACTAACCCGGCCACGGTGGCGATGTCTTCGTCTTCATCCACCAGCGTATCAACGTCCAGCGCTTGCTGTAACGCGTGCAGATCGGTCCCGCCTTTCACCAGCCAGCCGCCTGCATCAGCAATAATCTCCGGCGTTTCATCCGCATCCGGGAACTCGCCAGCGATGGCTTCCAGTACGTCCAGCGGCGTAACCAGACCTTGCACCACACCAAACTCATTGGTGACGATAACAAAGCTACCGCGGGCGCGACGTAAGACACCTAACAGATTAATCGGGTCCAGCGTTTCCGGTACCACGATAGCCGGTGACGCAGAAGCAATCGCCGCCACATCCACACCGTCTTCAAGCGCCACTAACAACTCTTTTGCCCGGACGATACCGATTATTTCGTCAAGCTCGCCACGACACACCGGGAACAGGCTATGCGGAGAAGAGAGCAACTGTTCACGAATTTCATCCACGCTCAGATCAGCATCTACCCAGCTAATTTCACCACGGGGCGTCATAATGCCGCGTAATGAACGTGACGCCAGGGACAGCACGCCGTTGATCATATAGCGTTCTTCTTCGACAAACGCCCCTTCAGGCACCGGAACTGGCACCGGGTTATCCGATTCCATCTGCACACCCGCCTGACGTTTACCGCCCATCAGGCGAAGAATGGCGTCTGCGGTGCGCGCGCGCAGCGGCAGCGTTGACTGATGGCGAATAAAGTTACGACGGGCAATCTGGTTAAACAGCTCGATAATAATCGAGAAGCCAATGGCCGCGTACAGATAACCTTTCGGAATATGGAAGCCAAACCCTTCTGCGACAAGGCTTAAACCAATCATCAGCAAGAAGCTCAGACACAACACCACAACCGTCGGATGCTGATTCACAAATCGCGTCAGTGGCTTGGACGCCAGCAGCATCACCGCCATCGCAATCACGACCGCCGCCATCATAACCGGCAGGTGGTTAACCATACCGACCGCGGTAATCACCGCATCCAGGGAGAAGACCGCATCCAGGATAACAATCTGCGTCACGACGACCCAAAAACTCGCATAGCCTTTTGACTGCCCGGTATCATGCTCTCGGTTTTCCAGCCGCTCATGCAACTCAGTGGTGGCCTTGAACAAGAGGAATATCCCCCCCAGCAGCATAATCAGGTCACGCCCCGAGAACGCGTAGTCCATCACGGTGAACAACGGTTTGGTCAGCGTCACCATCCATGAAATCACGGACAACAAGCCTAAGCGCATAACCAGCGCTAACGACAAACCGATAAGACGCGCTTTATCTCGCTGTTTTGGCGGCAGCTTATCGGCCAGAATCGCAATAAAGACCAGGTTATCAATACCCAGAACGATTTCGAGAACAACAAGCGTGAGCAAACCCACCCAAATCGACGGGTCCATTAAGAGTTCCATGACAAGCTCCTGCTTAAGGAATGATCAGTTTGCGTCCTGAATACGTCAGGCGTTGAAGCAATATGCAGATAAATTTTGTGGCAAAAAGTGCCAAACAGACAGGCGCGGAGAGGCCTAAAGGTGAAATGACGTCGGTGACGATCCATACGGTGGGCTACTGCCCTATACTCCTGATTAGTTAAACATATGCTAAACATAACAGAGACAACCGTTTTTTAGCAAAGATTTACCTTCCTTTGCAATAAGTTGTTTCGGAGATATTTTACTCTTCGAAATTTCTTTTAACCGGAAGTTAATTAACGGATCTTCATCACACAAAATAATTTTTTCGATATCTAAAATAATTCACGAAAATCATACGTTTTTCTTTGTAACCCTTATCTGAATCGATTCGATTGCGGACGACGATTCAAAATACATCTTCACGTTGATGTGTTAACGATAATAAAGGAGGTAGCAAGTGACCATTGCTATTGTTATAGGCACACATGGTTGGGCTGCAGAGCAGTTACTTAAAACAGCAGAGATGTTGTTAGGCGAGCAGGAAAATGTCGGCTGGATCGATTTCGTTCCAGGCGAAAATGCCGAAACGCTGATTGAAAAGTACAACGCTCAGTTGGCAAAACTCGACACCAGTAAAGGCGTGCTGTTTCTCGTTGACACATGGGGAGGCAGTCCATTCAACGCTGCGAGCCGCATTGTCGTCGATAAAGAGCATTACGAAGTGATCGCGGGCGTGAACATTCCGATGCTGGTCGAAACGTTCATGGCACGTGATGACAATCCAAGCTTCGACGAATTAGTTGCGTTGGCCGTGGAAACCGGAAGCGAAGGCGTAAAAGCGCTGAAAGCCAAACCGGTCGAAAAAGCCGCGCCGGCTGCAGTAGCAGCAGCACCCAAAGCCGCCGCACCGACTAAACCGATGGGCCCGAACGATTATATGCAGATCGGCCTCGCGCGTATTGATGACCGCTTAATCCACGGTCAGGTTGCAACGCGCTGGACCAAAGAAACAAACGTTACCCGCATTATTGTTGTCAGTGATGAAGTGGCTGCCGATACCGTACGTAAAACGCTGCTGACTCAGGTCGCCCCTCCGGGTGTGACAGCGCACGTGGTTGATGTCGCGAAAATGATCCGCGTCTACAACAACCCGAAATACGCAGGCGAACGTGTGATGCTGCTGTTCACCAATCCAACCGATGTTGAACGTATCGTCGAAGGTGGCGTGAAGATTACCTCCGTAAACATTGGCGGCATGGCTTTCCGTCAGGGGAAAACGCAGGTTAACAACGCAATTTCTGTCGATGAGAAAGACATCGAAGCCTTCAAGAAACTCAACGAGCGCGGCATCGAGCTTGAGGCCCGTAAGGTTTCTACCGATCAGAAACTGAAAATGATGGATTTGATTGCCAAAGCGGCGAAATAGCCCCCAGGCATTTACTTAGTTTTCACACTTAAGTCTGTATAGCAATAGGAGAAGTACAATGGAGATTACCACTCTTCAGATTGTGCTGGTGTTCATCGTCGCATGTATCGCGGGTATGGAGTCGGTACTCGATGAATTTCAGTTCCACCGTCCGTTGGTGGCCTGTACGCTGATTGGTGCCGTTCTCGGGGATATGAAAACCGGTATTATCATCGGTGGTACCCTGGAAATGATCGCCCTGGGCTGGATGAACATCGGTGCCGCCGTTGCACCCGATGCCGCACTGGCCTCTATTATTTCTACCGTTCTGGTTATCGCGGGTCACCAAAGCATTGGTGCCGGTATCGCGCTGGCAATCCCGCTGGCCGCAGCAGGCCAGGTTCTGACCATCATCGTTCGTACCATCACCGTCGCCTTCCAGCACGCAGCGGATAAGGCAGCCGAAAACGGCAACCTGACAGCGCTCTCCTGGATCCACGTGTCCTCGCTGTTCCTGCAGGCTATGCGTATCGCTATCCCGGCGGTTATCGTAGCGATTTCTGTCGGTACCAGTGAAGTACAGAGCATGCTGAACGCCATCCCTGAAGTCGTGACCGGCGGTCTGAACATTGCGGGTGGTATGATTGTCGTCGTCGGTTATGCGATGGTCATCAACATGATGCGCGCAGGCTACCTGATGCCATTCTTCTACCTCGGCTTTGTCACCGCGGCATTCACTAACTT
Organism: Citrobacter sp. Marseille-Q6884; assembly: GCF_945906775.1. Classification (NCBI taxonomy): domain Bacteria; kingdom Pseudomonadati; phylum Pseudomonadota; class Gammaproteobacteria; order Enterobacterales; family Enterobacteriaceae; genus Citrobacter; species Citrobacter sp. Marseille-Q6884. Next base: position 939,726 of record NZ_CAMDRE010000002.1, on the reverse strand, counting down.
CAACCTGGTTGCTCTGGGTGTGATTGGTGCAGTCATGGCCATCCTCTACATTCAGCTGAGCCCGAAATATAACCGCGTAGCCGGTGCGCCAGTACAGGCGGCGGGTAACAACGATCTTGATAACGAACTGGACTAGCAGGTGAGCGAAATGGTTGATATGACTAAAACTACCACCGAGAAAAAACTCACTCAGAGTGACATTCGTGGCGTGTTCATTCGTTCTAACCTGTTTCAGGGTTCATGGAACTTCGAACGTATGCAGGCGCTGGGTTTTTGTTTCTCCATGGTACCGGCTATCCGCCGCTTGTACCCGGAAAACAACGACGCACGTAAACAAGCGATTAAACGTCACCTGGAATTCTTTAACACCCATCCGTACGTCGCAGCGCCTGTACTGGGCGTAACGCTGGCGATGGAAGAACAGCGTGCTAACGGCGCAGAGATTGACGATGGTGCTATCAACGGTATCAAAGTTGGTCTGATGGGTCCGCTGGCAGGCGTGGGCGACCCGATTTTCTGGGGTACTGTACGTCCGGTATTCGCCGCACTCGGCGCAGGTATCGCGATGAGCGGCAGCCTGCTTGGACCACTGCTGTTCTTTATCCTGTTCAACATGGTTCGTCTGGCGACCCGTTACTACGGTGTGGCATACGGTTACCGTAAAGGTGTCGATATCGTTAAAGATATGGGCGGCGGCTTCCTGCAAAAACTGACTGAGGGGGCGTCAATCCTCGGCCTGTTTGTCATGGGGGCATTGGTTAACAAGTGGACGCACGTCAACATCCCGCTGGTAGTTTCTACTATCACGGGTCAGGATGGCCAGACACGTGTTACCACCGTACAGACTATCCTTGATCAGCTGATGCCTGGCCTGGTACCGCTGTTGCTGACCTTCGCCTGTATGTGGCTGCTGCGTAAGAAAGTGAACCCACTGTGGATCATCGTTGGCTTCTTCGTCATCGGTATCGCGGGTTACGCTGTCGGTCTGCTCGGCCTGTAAGAGTGTTGTCTATCACCGGGGGCTTGCCCCCGGTTTTTCTATTTAGAGGGTTGAGGATTCATGACTATCACGGACCTGGTGCTGGTTCTTTTTATCTTATCGCTACTGGCGTTCGCCATTTACGATCAGTTCATCATGCCCCGCCGTAATGGCCCTACTCTGCTTACTGTTCTCCTGCTGCCGCGCAGCCGTGTTGATAGCGTTATCTTCATTGGGTTGATCGTCATTCTTATCTACAACAATATCACCAGCCACGGGGCGCAATTTACCACATGGTTATTATGTGCACTGGTATTGATGGGGTTGTATCTGTTCTGGATCCGTACACCCAAAATCATCTTTAAACAAAAAGGTTTTTTCTTCGCCAATGTTTGGGTTGAATATAACCGGATTAAAGAGATGAATTTATCGGAAGATGGCGTGCTGGTTATGCAATTAGAACAGCGGCGATTGCTCATCCGCGTACGAAATATAGACGACCTTGAGAAGATATATAAATTACTAATCTCAAATCAATAACTTAGAAATATAGCCTGAACTATGTTTTCGGTATATCAGTAAACATTAAACATAGCTAAGGCTATATTCCATTTCCCCGCTTGTTATTTTATTTAACGTTTTATCCATAATTAAATCTAAATGAAAATCGTTTTCAATTAGAAGTCAAATAATATTTTCCTCCTTTCTTGTTTTATATTCTCAAAATATGTTAAGGTTGCGCCCGTCATTGGGGAGTAGCCGATTTCCAGACTCCGGAAATGTACGTGTCAACATACTCGTTGAAAAACGTGGCGCGTACGGACTGAACACTCAGGTTTAGTCAGGCGAGACCATAGACACATCAACTGCAATGCATACCGTATGAACTGCGTGTTCTGGCGTGCATGGTTACTGGGGGCAGTGATGTGTTTAATGGATACCCCGGTCAGGATGCTGTTATGAATATCACCGCTACTGTTCTCCTCGCGTTCGGCATGTCGATGGATGCTTTCGCTGCATCAATTGGCAAAGGTGCCACCCTGCATAAACCCAAATTCTCTGAAGCGCTACGCACTGGCCTTATTTTTGGCGCAGTCGAAACCCTGACGCCGTTAATTGGCTGGGGAATGGGCATGCTGGCAAGTAAATTCGTCCTCGAGTGGAACCACTGGATTGCCTTCATCCTGCTGATATTTTTAGGCGGACGAATGATCATCGAAGGTTTCCGCGACAATGGCGATGAAGATGAAGAGCCACAGCGTCGCCACGGTTTTTGGTTACTGGTCACTACCGCTATCGCCACCAGCCTTGACGCGATGGCCGTCGGTGTAGGCCTGGCATTCTTGCAGGTAAACATCATCGCCACTGCGCTGGCCATCGGCTGCGCTACGCTGATCATGTCCACACTCGGTATGATGATTGGTCGTTTTATTGGCCCGATGCTAGGCAAACGGGCCGAAATCCTGGGCGGGGTGGTTCTGATCGGAATTGGCGCCCAGATCCTCTGGGCTCACTTCCACGGTTAATTGATACGCTGCCAGATATGAATGCTAAAGTCTGTCTGGCAGTTAAAGGTCTTTTCCCCCGCCAGCGCTTCCCACACTTCCGGTTTTGCTCGCCAGGCAAACGGCGTCATTTGCAGTAATGCGACAGCCTCGCTGCCATTGAGCTGCATCTGATACCCCAGCGCAATGCTCTGTTTCAGTTCAAAACCGTCCAGTTGCTCGGCATGTGGCGCATGCAGGCGCACGTCGTCATAGATCAAGCCCTTCAGCTCCATCAAATGACGCGGCCCCGGCGTCGCCGTGATCACCCATCCTCCCGGTTTCACCACACGAGCCAGTTCTTGCGCCTTGCAGGGCGCGTAGATCCTGATGATGGCGTCCATTGACGCATCGGCAAAAGGCAGACGATGGCTGGAGGCGACGCAAAAGGTCACTTGCGGATAGCGTCTGGCTGCGGCCTTAATCGCCACTTTCGCGACATCAAGGCCAAACGTTGCGCGAGCCCCCGGCACATCGGCAAATGCATGAGTGTAATACCCCTCACCACAGCCGATATCCAGAATCGTCGCGTCGTCTGAACTCAGTGCTTCTTTCAGCACATTCACGATGGCATCACGCAGCGGCTGATAATGTCCGGCATCAAGAAATGCCCGACGCGCCTGCATCATTTCAGCACTGTCACCTGGGTCGCGCGAGCGCTTATGCTGAACAGGAAGTAAGTTGACATACCCTTCTTTCGCCACATCAAACTGATGCCGCCCAGGGCAGACAAAACTGTTTTTCGCTTGAGTGAGGGGCTGGTGGCAAAGAGGACAGGAAAACGACATGACAACTCCGGCAGGTGACTTAAGGGCGCAAGTGTAACGCGAATTGCGCCCTGGGAAAATAACTTACAGCGACGGAGAAAGTTCGTGATTGCCGTGCATAACCAGCAAATGATCCGAGTTGGCAGGCATCGCATCCGGTTTCACGTTTTCCAGACGCAAAACATCCCCCATGATCTGGCTAAAGACAGGCGCTGAAACCGCACCACCGTAATACGCCCCGTTTTGCGGATTGTTGATTACCACCACCAGCGCGAATTTGGGGTCGCTCGCCGGAGCAACGCCTGCGGTGTACGCCACGTATTTATCGACATATTTACCGTCATCGCCAATTTTCTTCGCTGTCCCGGTTTTAACAGCGACGCGATAATCTCGTACTGCCGCTTTTGTTCCCCCACCGCCTGGCAACGCGACGCTTTCCATCATATGTTCAACCTGATGCACCAGTGTCTCCGGCATCACACGCGTCCCAATCACGGGCGGGTCAATACGTGTAATTGAAAGCGGCCGATAGATACCAAAGCTGCCTATCGTGGCGTAGACATGCGCCAACTGTAGCGGCGTCACCATCAATCCGTAGCCAAACGCGAAGGTCGCGCGATCCAGATCGCTCCAGTAACGTCGCTGGGGCATTAAACCGCTGCTTTCGCCGGTTAAGCCGAGACCCGTTGGATCACCAAAACCAAAGTTTTTGTACGTATCCAGCAGGCGTTGCACAGGCATCGCCAGCGAGAGATGAGACACCCCGGTATCGCTCGATTTTTGCAAAATACCGGTCAGCGAGAGCTCAGGGTAAAAGCCGACGTCACGAATCCGGTGCCCGTCTACATTAAAGGGATGAGTATCAATCACGCTATCAGGCTGCACAATACCCTGTTGAAGTGCGGTCATGATCACCAACGGTTTGACGGTAGAGCCCGGTTCAAAGGTGTCACTGATCGCGCGGTTGCGAAAATCATCCAGCACTGCGCCATCACGGTTGTTGGGATTGAAGTCGGGGAAACTGGCCATCGACAGAATTTCACCGGTTGCGATACTGACCAGCACGGCGGCCCCGGATTCGGCTTTATTCCACGTCACGGCATTATCCAGCGCATCTTCCGTGACCGTCTGCAAACGCTCATCAATACTCAGCTGCAGTTCATGCGCAGGCACTGGCAACACTTCCGTGATGTTTTCGATCACATGCCCAAATTTATCTTTACGCACCAGGCGGGAGCCGGGTTTTCCCATCAACTGCGAATTGAAGCTTTTCTCAATACCTTCAATGCCCTGACCATCAATGTTCGTAAAGCCAATCAGATTGGCGGCGACATGACCGGCAGGATAGAAGCGACGGGACTCTTCGCGCAGATTAATGCCCGGCAGATTGAGATCATCAACCCATTCAGCCTGCTGAGGTGAAATTTGTCGCGCCAGATAGATAAAGCGTCCGGCAGGGTTACTGTTAACGCGTTGCGCCAGTGCGCTAAGCGACAGGTGCAGGTTCTTCGCCAGCGCCTGCCAGCGCGCGTCATAGCCCACGCCGCCTTTGCTTGTGATGACTTTCGGATCGGCCCAGACGGCGTTGACCGGTACGCTTACCGCCAGCGGCCGCCCTTCCCGGTCGGTGATCATTCCGCGTGGCGAGGCCGTTGTTACCTCGCGGAGAGAACGCATGTCCTCTTGCTTGACCAGATTCGTCGGCGTAACAATTTGTAGCCACGCAACCCGGCCGAGTAGCAATCCCAGACTTAATAATATTGCCACACAAAGCAGGGCAAAACGTACGGGTGTAAAATTGCGAGCATCGCCGTCGTTTTTCTTTTTCACCTGGTCTCCAGCAAGCTTGTTATTCAGGTGACTGATTTAACGGGAATTGGCGGGATAAAGCGGGTAAAACAATGCTACGAACATCATGCCTTTGCAACAAAGCGCTAATAGAAAGGCTTTCGGAAACATTTAGACGTAATTTGAATTAAAAAGCCCCGCATGAGCGAGGCTTTATATCTGAGATTGTTGCGCCTGGGCGCTTCAAATCAGTGGTATCGATCAGATAGCTGTTACGTTAACAGCAGCCGGACCTTTCTGGCCGTCCTGAATTTCGAACTCAACGTTCTGGCCTTCAGCCAGAGTTTTGAAGCCGTTACCCTGGATAGCGGAGAAGTGTACGAACACGTCTTTGCTGCCATCAGCCGGAGTAATGAAACCAAAACCTTTAGACTCGTTGAACCACTTAACTTGACCTTTAATCTTTGCCATTTGCAAAATTCCTTAGAGTATTTTCTTCGCCCGCAGGCATAACATAGATAAAACTGAGACATTACTGCTTGAGGCACTAATATAAGGTTCGGCAGAGAAGCGGTATTCAACGTCAACGTGTTTACTCAGGACTTCTTTACTGAAAATGCCACACATAAACAGAACTGTACCTCGTTTAACCCAAAACGTGTTATCACATACAACGTTAATAATGGCAAGCCATTTTTAAACGTGTCTCGATCAGTCGCACAATTCCTGAAGTTCATCAAACGGTAACTGCACAGTTATGCGACAGACTGCGTAGTGATATATCCTCGCCGCCCTCACCTTGCTCCCGCTGACTGGCGCCATTGCAGGGGCATTCTTACCATAGCTCAATAGGTTCGGTTGTTCCAGATTATCTATCACGGCTTTTGCTGGTTATCATTTTTTATGCTTAGTAATGCATAAAATGTCACAAGCGTAAAAATGAGATCCGCATTCTGATTTTTCACCAAAATAATGTAAGTTTGATGACAATGCACAAAAAAAGTAAGAGAAACGTTTCGCTGATAATAAAACCGATCATTATCACAAAAATGACATAATCATATTATTGTCGTATGGGTAATTATATTTATTTCCAACCGGGGATATGAAATTAATTGGTCAGAGCATCTGAAATGTATGGGGTAACATGCACGTCAGTGCACATAGATGTGATGGTTACAGAAGAAAATCATCTGACATCGTTGACGACAGGATGATGCTTCTGAGAATACCCTCAGCAGAACTCACCCTGTCTTCCTGAGTACTACCGTTCCGCTACCAGACGAATGATATCATCATCGCTGTCCTGGTTTTGCGCTGCAGGCTCCGCTGCTTTTTCTGGTTCGTTAGCTTCACAAAGACGACGCAGCAATGCATTCTGTCGTTTTTGCTGATCTAACAACGCTTCAAGCAGTTCTATCTGCTCGTTGGTACGCGAACTTGCCCGATTGATGAAGAACCACAACACAAGCCCGAGAACCAGAACCACCACCGATACAACAAAAGGCACAAAACTTAACGCGCCAGAGTTCAAAACTTCGTTCATTTCACCACCTCAATGTAGACAGCGTAGTTTACCACTGCCGCACAAGAAGGTAATCAACAGTTGCAAAAATGCGCTTACCACGGAATAAATTTATTGATGGCGCAAATTCCGCTGAAAAATTGCACATCCTGATCGCACATGATGTTGAACACTTGCGCCCACATCAGTATGCATACCAACACGACAACAATCAGCACCACCCACCGAATTTTTTTCACTCCCACTCCACTCTCGAATCTACATCTTATGCCGATAAATTATCATGCGGTACCTAAACCCAGCGTTAACTGTAACGGCATTAGATGTTTTTAGGAATGATTCACTTGTTTCATACCATGTACAGGCTAATCTAATAATAACGAAAAATGATAAGAGGTTGTAATGCGTCTGATTATCCGCGCTATTGTGTTGTTAGCTCTGGTTTGGATCGGTTTATTACTGAGCGGCTATGGTGTTTTGATAGGAAGTAAGGAGAATGCGGCGGGTCTGGGTCTGCAATGTCAATATCTTACCGCCCGCGGGACAAGTACCGCGCAATATGTCCACACTAACAGTGGTATCATTGGCCTGTCGGATTGCCCCCTGTTAAGGAAAAGCACCGTGGTTGTCGATAACGGTTAAAATAAGAACAGAAAAATCGGTAAGGTATTTGTTACTACGCCCCTTCTATTAGTCATTAAAAAGCCCCGGTAAAAAACACCTGGGGCTTTTTTACATGACGCTTATTTGTCAGATCAGAATGGATAGTCGTTATAACCCATTTGCTCTGAAATTTTACGCGCTGCCGTATGCAGCATTTCAACATACTCGTGTAAACGTTCTTCTGAGAAACGCAACGTCGGGAATGAAATACTCAACCCTGCGATGACCACGCCGAAACGATCAAACACCGGTACGCCAATGCAGCGCAGACCTTCTTCCTGCTCTTCATTATCTTCGCCATAACCCTGCTCACGAACTTTATCCAGCAGCACCAGCAATTCATCGGTATTGGTTATCGTACGATCGGTACTTTGTTTGTATTCAACGCCATCCAGAATTTGTTTCACTTCTTCACGGTCACGCCATGCCAGCAGCACTTTACCAATAGCGGTGCTGTATAGCGGGTTACGACGACCGACACGAGAATACATACGCAAATTGTACATCGAGTCAATTTTGTGGATGTAAACGATGCTGTCTTCATCCAGCGCACCAAGATGCACGGTTTCTTTTGTCAGACGCGACAACTCACGCATCTGAATATCAGCGCTACGGATCAAATCAACGTTTTGCAACGCGCGAGCGCCCAGCTCAAACAGTTTAAGGGTCAGAGAGTATTTCTCGGATTCCCCTTCTTGTGCCACATAACCCAGCGTTTTCATGGTCTGCAAAAAGCGATAAACGGTGCTTTTTGACATCATGACGCGTTGCGACAATTCGGTAATACCAATCTCGCGCTCTTCACCCAGCGCCTGCAGAATGCCAAAAACCTTCAGCACGGAAGATACAGAATCGGGTTGTTTGTCCAGATCTGCGATAGCCATTTATCACCTCATTACGAGTGTTTTATAAAAATCAGAACCGGTTTTTATTATAATTTCACGTACCGGCGCTCGCAATCCATCTTTGCTTACTTAGTTACAAATCTGCGACATAACACCTGAATATCAATGCTAAAATCATTATTCTCATCATAATTTCCGACGATATCGACTTCCTATGGAAAAAATCCAGGCAGATGGTCTGCCATTGCCCCAGCGTTATGGGGCAATTTTAACCATTATTATTGGCATCTCTATGGCCGTATTGGATGGCGCAATTGCTAACGTTGCCCTTCCGACTATTGCTACCGATCTTCAGGCATCGCCTGCCAGTTCAATTTGGATCGTGAACGCCTACCAAATTGCTATTGTGGTTTCGTTGTTATCTCTTTCCTTTTTGGGTGACATGTTTGGCTATCGACGCATTTATAAATGTGGTCTGGTCGTTTTTCTGCTGGCTTCGCTATTTTGTGCCCTGTCAGATTCTCTGCACATGCTGACGCTGGCGCGCGTCGCTCAGGGCTTTGGCGGTGCGGCGCTGATGAGCGTCAACACGGCGCTGATCCGGCTGATTTATCCCCATCGCCAACTTGGCCGAGGAATGGGCATTAACTCCTTTATCGTCGCGGTTTCCTCAGCGGCGGGCCCCACCATTGCCGCGGCAATCCTCTCTATTGCCTCGTGGAAATGGTTATTCCTGATTAACGTCCCGCTGGGTATTATCGCGCTGCTATTAGCCATGCGTTTTCTGCCACCCAATACCCCTCGCAGCAATAAACCCCGCTTTGATCTGCCCAGTGCGGTGATGAACGCGCTTACCTTTGGCTTGCTGATTACGGCACTCAGTGGATTTGCACAAGGACAATCACTTACGCTGACAGGCGCCGAACTTGCAGGGTTACTGATAGTAGGGTTTTTCTTTATCCGCCGCCAACTTGCACTGCCTGTCCCGTTACTACCGGTCGATCTCCTGCGCATACCGCTCTTTTCGCTCTCCATTTGTACCTCTATCTGCTCCTTTTGCGCGCAGATGCTGGCCATGGTTTCATTGCCGTTCTTTCTGCAAACGGTGTTAGGACGTAGCGAAGTCGAAACAGGGTTGCTGCTGACGCCATGGCCGCTTGCCACCATGGTCATGGCGCCGCTGGCCGGCTATTTAATTGAACGCGTCCATGCCGGGTTGTTAGGTGCGCTGGGAATGGCGCTTATGGCGAGTGGATTATTTTCGCTGGTGCTCCTGCCCTCTTCACCCACGGATTTTAATATCATCTGGCCGATGATTCTCTGCGGAGCGGGATTTGGTCTGTTCCAGTCGCCAAACAATCACACCATCATCACTTCCGCGCCACGGGAACGCAGCGGAGGCGCAAGCGGGATGCTGGGCACGGCACGCTTACTGGGACAGAGTAGTGGTGCGGCGTTGGTGGCGCTGATGTTGAACCAGTTTGGCGACAGCGGGACACACGTCTCGCTGATCACCGCAGGCGTACTGGCTGCGATAGCGGCAGTTGTCAGTGGTTTGCGTATTACGCAACCCCGGGTTCAGGCGTAAAAAAAGCGCGTCCTACGACGCGCTTTTCCTGTTCTGCAGCGGCTTATTTCAGGTATTCACCGCTACGCAAGGCTTCAATACGTTTATCCAGTGGCGGGTGGGTCATAAACAACTCACTCAACGATTTGGATTTACCGTTAATGCAGAATGCCATCATGCTGGTTGCTTCCTGCGGCTCATAGCTGGTTTTCAGACGTTGCAGCGCCGCAATCATTTTCTCGCGACCTACCAGTTTTGCTGAACCGGCATCCGCGTGGAATTCACGATGACGTGAGAACCACATGGTAATGATGCTTGCCAGGATACCAAACACCAGCTCCAGTACCGTTGCGACGGCAAAGTAGATGAGCGGGTTACCATTGCTCTCCTCGCCTTCATCACGATTTCCACCCATGAAACCGGCGGCAATTTGCGCAAGAATACGCGAGATAAAGATAACAAAGGTGTTCACTACGCCCTGGATCAGCGTCATGGTGACCATATCGCCATTGGCAATGTGGCTGATTTCATGGGCAATAACGGCTTCAGCTTCATCCGGGCTCATGTTTTGCAACAGACCGGTACTGACCGCCACCAGCGAGGCATCCCGGCGCGCACCGGTTGCAAACGCGTTAATATCTGGCGCATGGTAGATAGCGACCTGCGGCATAGCGATCCCGGCCTGACGAGCCTGATTCGCTACCGTATTCATCAGCCAGCGTTCTCTTTCATTACGGGGTTGCTCGATCACTTCCCCGCCAACGGATTTTAACGCCATCCATTTGGACATCAGCAGCGAAATGAAGGAACCACCAAAACCAAACAGCAGTGCCATAATCAACAAGCCTTGAACGCTGCTTGACTGAATCCCTGTCAGGCTCAATACCAGCCCGAAAACGACCATCACAGCCAGGTTCGTCAGCAGGAAGAGCGCGATTCGCATCATAATTTTCTTTTAACCTCAATTTAACAAAACGCACTATGCGATTACCCATATCGTATGGGTCTTGCGGCTATTTTCAAGCATCCATAGGTGCTAAGTCACCAGAAAGACACAACTTTACATTTTATTGTATCTGGCTGACGACTTCATGCGCTTGTTAAAAAAACAGGCACAATTTCTTGTGCCTGTTTGACGTTACTGACTGGTTGCGGGCTGTTCCGCTGGCTTCTCTTTTTCAAGATGCGCCAGGTCGAGCGCGATTTTTACCGTCTCATCCAGATACGGATCCGGCTCCTGGTAATCCTTCGGCAGATCATCCAGTTTCTTCAACAGCGGCTTGCCTTCGCGTTTGAAGCGATCGTTGATACGCGCCAGACGCAGGGCGTCGTCTTCGTTATTCTCTTTCTCACGCTGAGCGTAATTGAGAGAGGCGATATTACGCTTATCCTTCATCGCATTGAAACGCGCAATGTCCTTCATGATGTACTGGAACTCAGGATCGTTCGCAATACGTGCATTATGCTCTTTCAGCAATTCAGGACCGAACGGCGTCAGATTCTCGGACTTAGTATAGGTTGCCGCATCGACACTATCCCATGGCAGCGCGTTATCTTCGAACTTCTCACCGGTTTCAGTCTCTTCATTACCTGTCGGCATGATGATGTCCGGCGTAACGCCCTTACGCTGCGTGCTTCCGCCGTTCACACGGTAGAATTTCTGGATGGTGTACTGCACAGAACCCAATGCCGGCCATTCCGGGCGCAGCATCTGATCGTAAATACGGTTCAGAGAGCGGTACTGCTGTACGGTACCTTTACCGAAGGTCGGTTCACCCACAATCAACGCGCGACCGTAATCCTGCATTGCCGCAGCAAAAATTTCGGATGCCGACGCGCTAAAGCGATCAACCAGCACGACCAGCGGGCCTTTATAGTAAACAACGCCGTCGGTATCGCTGTCTTCACGTACCTTGCCGTTATTGTCGCGAACCTGTACAACCGGGCCAGAAGGAATGAACAGACCAGAAAGCGACACCGCTTCGGTCAAGGCTCCCCCGCCGTTGGTACGCAGGTCGATAACCACACTGCTGACGTTCTGTTTTTCCAGTTTCTGCAACTGAACTTTGACGTCATCCGTCAAGCCAACGTAGAAACCAGGAATATCCAGCACACCAACTTTTTCTTTGCCAACGGTCTTCACCGACATTTTGACTGCACGGTCTTCAAGACGAATACGTTCACGCGTCAACGTTACCGTACGCGTCTTCGTCCCTTTACCCGCAGGCAGAATTTCAAGACGAACCTTGCTGCCTTTTGGCCCTTTGATCAGCGCAACGACGTCATCAAGACGCCAGCCAATCACGTCAACCATGCCTTTGCCCGTCTGGCCCACACCGACAATACGATCGCCTACGCTGATCGCCTTGCTCTTGGCTGCCGGACCGCCCGCCACCATGGAGTTAATGACCGTATAGTCATCATCCATTTGCAGAACTGCGCCAATACCTTCCAGAGACAAGCTCATTTCGGTATTGAATTGTTCAGTGTTACGCGGGGACAAATAGTTGGTATGCGGATCGATTTCGCGCGCAAAGGCAGTCATCGCCAGTGAGAACACATCTTCACTGTTGGTCTGCGCCAGACGGCGAATCGCGAATTTGTAACGACGCGTCAGCGTTTCGCGGATTTCAGCATCGGTCTTGCCGGTGAGTTTCAGACTCAGCTCATCGAATTTAACCTTGCCATCCCACAGCGCATTGAGCTCAGCTTCGCTTTTCGGCCATGGCGCTTTACTGCGATCCAGGTTAAAGGTGTCGTTACCCGTGAAATCCATTGGACGCGCCAGCACGCTTAATGCGTACTGATAACGTTCAAACCGGCGCTTTTGCGCCAGATTATAGAGATCGTAAAAGACATCCAGCTTGCCTGTACGCAGTTCATCGGCCAGGGCAGTTTTCTTTTTAGCAAACTGCTCAATATCGCTCGCCAACAGCACGTTATGGCTGTAGTCGAGCAGATTCAGATAGCGGTCGAAAATTTTTGCCGAAAACGCCTGATCCAGATCGAACTGGCGATAGTGTGAACGCGTAAAACGCGATGTCACACGCTCGCTCACCGTCGCATGTTGCGTTTCTTCCTTTAATACGGGGATTTGATCGGCACGCGTGATGTCTTCTGCAGCGAGAGTCTGGCCTGCAAATGCAAGCAGACCAGCTAACGCAGTAAGCCTAAAAAAAGTGTTCATGCCAGGCCAGGCCTCCGTTTCAGAACACCAGGTGTTCTGCGCGTACAATCAAAGACATACCCGAATTCAGCTGTACACGGACGCCATCTTTGGTGATTTCTAATACGGTGGCATCCATCGCATTATTACCTGCTTTCACCTTCAAGGACTGCCCTACCGTCAGCACTGAAATATCAGACACTGGGGTATGCTGTTCTTCGCGAGGCGCGCGTGGTGCTTTCGCAGCTGGTTTTTCAGCGCGAGGTTTACGCTCTGCGCTTTCTTTACGACGCGGCGCTGGACGTGGCTTACGCTCACGACGCGGTGCATCTTCTTTTTCACCAGCAGCAGCTGCCGCTTCGCGTTTTTTCGCCTGTTGCTCTGCACGTTGCGCCTGAACGCGGGCTTTTGCTTCTTCAAGCTGTTTACGCGCATGCTCAACGTGTTGCTCATCCAGCTCACCGCATGGGTTGCCGTCGAGATCGACACGTGTTGCGCCCAGCTTAACGCCATACAGATAGCGCCAGCTTGAAGTGTAGAGACGTAAGGCAGAACGAAGTTGCGTCTTGCTGAGGTTCATTTCCCCCTCAATTCGCTCTACCAGATCCTGAAAAATGCCAATTTTCAGCGGGCGCGCTTCGCCTTCCGCACTAAAACACTGCGGGAAGCGTTCGGCCAGAAACGCGATGACTTCTTTACTGCTATTCAACTTAGGTTGATTTTCCATGAAATTTCCTGATTACAACGGACGTAGCCAACAAGCGCAGGCATGAACAGGCGTCATTATAATGACGCCATCAGTAATTGCTACGTTATCCGTTGATTATCCTGCGACGGGCGCAAAGAATTTTTTGTAATCCGTCATTGCAAGCACGGTTTCAAGCTGGGCGACAAGCGTACGCAGCCCCTGTTCATCTTTTTCGGTAAATCGCCCAAACGCCGTGCTATCAATATCCAGCACGCCGATCAGCTGATTTTCAACCGTTATCGGCAATACTATTTCAGCATTGCTGGCAGCGTCGCAAGCAATATGCCCATCAAAGGCGTGAACGTCCTCAATACGCTGTACCTGGTTTTGCGCGACCGCTGTACCACATACACCACGCCCGACCGGGATGCGCACACAGGCAATCTTGCCCTGGAAAGGGCCAAGCACCAGCGTGTCATTCTCAAGCAGGTAAAAACCGGCCCAGTTCACTTCTGAAAGACGCTCGTACAGCAACGCACTGGTATTCGCCAACGTTGCCAGAAAACTTGTTTCACCTGCCATCAATGCCTGAAAATCACGGTTCAGATCCGTGTATAGCTCTGTTTTGTTCATTATGTAATCACTTAGTTGTCTTACTTATCGCTGCAGCCTACTAAAATAAACATTAAATGCGTTAATGCTCAAGATCATTCCCGTCATGAGTTAAGATAACATTACTCTAACACTTTGATCCGCGATACATGGCCTTAACGACTCCACGCATTACGCCACGAAAAAAAATAGCGATCAGGTCCATCGGTGAGGCGCTACCGCGCGCGCATTACCAACGCTGTCCCGAATGCGACATGCTATTTAGCCTGCCGAAGATGCGTTCGCACCAAAGTGCATACTGTCCACGCTGCCAGGCGAAAATCCGTGACGGGCGCGACTGGTCCTTAACACGACTGGCGGCAATGGCCGTTACGATGCTATTGCTGATGCCCTTCGCCTGGGGAGAACCGCTCTTACATATCCATTTATTAGGGGTGCGTATCGACGCCAATGTCCTTCAGGGGATCTGGCAGATGACCCGACAAGGCGATCCGTTGACCGCATCCTTCGTGCTCTTTTGCGTGGCAGGCGCGCCAATCATACTCGTGACCTCAATCGCTTATCTGTGGTTTGGAAATATTCTGGGCATGAACCTGCGTCCGGTATTGCTGATGCTGGAAAGGCTCAAAGAGTGGGTGATGCTGGATATCTACCTGGTGGGTATCGGCGTTGCCTCCATCAAAGTGCAGGACTACGCGTTTTTGCAACCCGGTGTGGGACTTTTTGCTTTTATTGCGCTGGTGATCCTCAGTATTCTGACCCTGTCTCATCTCAATGTAGAGCAACTGTGGGAACGCTTTTATCCGCAGCGGCCAGCCCGTCGCCCAGATGAGCAGTTGCGCGTGTGTCTCGGTTGTCACTTTACGGGCTATCCAGACGCTCGTGGACGCTGCCCTCGCTGTCACATTCCGTTGCGCTGGCGCAGAAATCAGAGTATCCAAAAATGTTGGGCCGCACTATTGGCCTCCATTGTCTTTCTCCTGCCAGCAAACCTGCTGCCCATTTCCGTCATTTATGTCAACGGCGCCCGGCAGGAAGATACGATTTTGTCGGGCATTATGTCACTGGCGAACAGCAATATCGGCGTCGCGGCTATCGTCTTTATCGCCAGTATTCTGGTGCCCTTCACCAAAGTGATCGTCATGTTTACGTTGTTGTTCAGCATCCATTTTAAGTGTGAGCAGGGTTTACGTACGCGTATCCTACTGCTGCGCCTGGTGACCTGGATTGGTCGCTGGTCGATGCTGGATCTCTTTGTTATTGCTTTAACGATGTCGCTGATTAACCGCGATCAGATTCTCGCTTTTACTATGGGACCGGCTGCGTTTTATTTCGGCGCAGCGGTAATATTGACTATTCTTGCAGTGGAATGGCTGGACAGCCGATTACTTTGGGATGCACATGAGTCAGGAAACGCCCGCTTCGCCGACTGAAGCGCAGATTAAAACAAAACGCCGTATCTCTCCGTTCTGGCTGCTGCCCTTCATCGCGCTGATGATCGCAGGATGGCTGATTTGGGGAAGCTATGAGGATCGCGGTAGCACCGTGACGATCGACTTTATGTCGGCGGACGGCATTGTGCCGGGCCGTACCCCTGTGCGCTATCAGGGCGTCGAGGTCGGTACGGTACAGGATATCAGCCTCAGCAAAAATCTGCGCAAAATTGAAGTACGCGTCAGCATCAAATCCAGTATGAAAGATGCGCTGCGCAAAGACACGCAGTTCTGGCTGGTGACGCCAAAAGCGTCGCTGGCGGGTGTCTCTGGCCTCGATGCGCTGGTTGGCGGTAACTATATCGGGATGATGCCTGGTACAGGTGAACCGGAAGATCACTTTGTCGCGCTCGATACACAACCCAAATATCGCCTGAATAACGGCGATTTAATGCTCCATCTGCATGCACCCGACCTCGGCTCTCTCAATAGCGGGTCGCTGGTTTATTTCCGCAAAATCCCGGTCGGTCGGGTTTATGATTACACGATTAACCCTAATCATCAGGGCGTGACGATCGACGTGTTGATTGAGCGCCGATTCACCAATCTGGTGAAAAAAGGCAGCCGTTTCTGGAACGTTTCCGGCGTGAATGCAGATGTCAGTCTCAGCGGCGCGAAAGTCAAACTGGAAAGCCTGGCCGCGCTGGTGAATGGCGCAATCGCCTTTGACTCGCCTGAAGATTCTCAACCTGCCGCCGCAGACGACAATTTCGGTTTGTATCAGGACCTCGCTCACAGTCAGCGCGGCGTGATCGTGAAGCTTGATTTACCCAACGGTGACGGACTCAAGGCCGGCTCAACTTCGCTGATGTATCAGGGACTGGAAGTCGGCCAACTCACCAAACTGGATTTGAATCCAGGTGGAAAAGTCACCGGTGAAATGACGGTCGATCCCAGCGTGGTCACGCTGCTACGGGACAAGACACGCATTGAATTACACAGTCCCAAATTGTCGTTAAGCGATGCCAATCTCAGCGCGTTGCTCACAGGAAAAACCTTCGAACTGGTTCCCGGGGACGGTGAGTCACGTAGCCAGTTTGTGGTCGTTCCCGGCGAACAATCTCTCCTGCACGACCCCGGTGTCATGACACTCACGCTGACCGCACCGGAAAGTTACGGTATTGATGCCGGTCAACCGCTGATCCTGCACGGCGTACAGGTCGGCCAGGTTATTAATCGTACACTGTCCAGCAAAGGGGTTTCGTTTACTGTCGCGATTGAGCCGCAACATCGCGCGCTGGTTCAGGGTGACAGTAAATTTGTGGTCAATAGCCGCGTGGACGTCAAAGTGGGAATTGATGGCGTTGAATTCCTGGGGGCCAGCGCCAGCGAATGGATTAGCGGCGGTATACGCATTTTACCAGGCACTAAGGGTGAAATGAAAGACAGCTACCCGCTGTACGCCAACCTGGAAAAAGCCATCGAAAATAGCCTGAGCGATCTGCCAACCACCACGCTTAGCCTGCGTGCCGAGACCCTGCCGGATGTGCAGGCGGGTTCAGTGGTGTTGTACCGTAAATTCGAGGTGGGTGAAGTGATTAGCGTACGTCCCCGCGCCGACGCCTTTGATATCGATCTGCATATCAAACCGGAATACCGCAACCTGCTGACCAGCAACAGCGTGTTCTGGGCCGAGGGCGGTGCGAAAGTTCAGCTTAACGGCAGTGGACTTACCGTACAGGCCTCTCCCCTGTCACGGGCGCTCAAAGGCGCAATCAGCTTTGATAACCTGAGTGGCGCCAGCGCCAGTCAGCGAAAAGGCGATAAGCGTATTCTGTATGCCTCCGAAACCGCTGCGCGTGCGGTCGGTGGGCAAATTACCCTGCATGCCTTCGACGCGGGTAAACTCGCCGCCGGCATGCCGATTCGTTATCTGGGGATCGATATTGGTCAGATTCAGACCCTTGAACTGATTACGACGCGCAATGAGGTTCAGGCCAAAGCGGTACTGTACCCGGAATACGTTCAGACATTTGCGCGTAACGGCACGCGTTTCTCGGTGATCACCCCGCAAATCTCTGCTGCTGGCGTCGAGCACCTGGATACGATCCTCCAGCCTTACATTAACGTTGAGCCCGGACGCGGCAATCCGCGCCGTGATTTCGAACTGCAGGAAGCGACCATTACTGACTCACGTTACCTTGATGGCCTGAGTATCGTGGTGGAAGCGCCGGAAGCCGGTTCGCTGAATATCGGCACCCCGGTCTTGTTCCGCGGGATTGAAGTCGGAACCATTACCGGGTTGACGCTGGGCTCTCTTTCCGACCGCGTGATGGTCGCCATGCGTATCAGCAAACGGTATCAACACCTGGTGCGTAATAACTCCGTGTTCTGGCTGGCCTCTGGTTACAATCTCGACTTTGGCCTGACCGGCGGAGTGGTGAAAACCGGTACCTTTAATCAGTTCATTCGCGGCGGCATCGCCTTTGCCACCCCGCCAGGAACGCCACTGGCGCCGAAAGCGCAGGAAGGTAAACACTTCCTGTTGCTGGAAAGTGAACCGAAAGAGTGGCGTGAATGGGGAACTGCCCTGCCACGTTAATCTCACCGGCTCCGGCGTACTCGCGCCGGAGCCAATGTGCTACACTGCGCACCTATTTTTTTGCCGGTGGTTCCAAGTGGCTTATTTTCCTGACGCCTTTCTGACACAAATGCGTGAAGCAATGCCTTCCACGCTCTCTTTCGATGATTTTCTCGCTGCCTGCCAGCGTCCATTACGACGCAGCATTCGCATTAATACGCTGAAAATTTCCGTTGCCGATTTTCTAGCGTTAACGGCGCCTTACGGCTGGTCGCTCACCCCGGTTCCCTGGTGTGAAGAAGGCTTCTGGATCGAACGCATTGATGAAGAGTCTCTGCCTCTCGGCAGCACCGCTGAGCATTTAAGCGGTTTGTTTTATATTCAGGAAGCCAGCTCTATGCTGCCGGTTGCCGCATTGTTTGCCGATGGCAATATGCCGGATCGTGTCATGGACGTAGCGGCAGCACCCGGCTCTAAAACAACACAGATTGCCGCCAACATGCGCAATGAAGGCGCGATTCTGGCCAATGAGTTTTCCGCCAGCCGCGTCAAAGTTCTGCATGCGAATATCAGTCGCTGTGGGATCAGTAACGTTGCCTTAACCCATTTCGACGGACGCGTGTTTGGTGCAGCGCTACCTGAGACTTTCGATGCCATTTTGCTGGACGCGCCGTGTTCTGGCGAAGGTGTCGTACGTAAAGATCCCGATGCGCTGAAAAACTGGTCCGTAGAAAGTAATCTCGAGATTGCAGCCACACAGCGCGAACTGCTCGACAGCGCATTTCATGCCTTACGTCCCGGCGGTACGCTGGTCTATTCCACCTGCACACTCAACCGTGACGAAAACGAATCTATCATGCAATGGCTGATAGAAACCTACCCGGACGCGGTCGAGTTTCTTCCGCTCGGAGATTTATTCCCTGAAGCAGAACGTGCCCTGACGCCGGAAGGGTTTCTGCATGTCTTCCCGCAGATTTACGACTGTGAAGGGTTCTTCGTCGCCCGTCTGCGTAAAACCACCTCAATTCCTTCTCTGCCAGCCCCCAAATACAAGGTTGGTAATTTTCCCTTCAGCCCGCTGAAAGGACGCGAAACAGCGCACATCACCGAAGCGGCTAACGCTTGTGGCCTACAATGGGATAGCAATCTGCATCTCTGGCAACGCGACAAAGAAGTCTGGTTATTCCCGGCGCACATTGAACCACTGATTGGCAAAGTGCGTTTTTCCCGTCTAGGGATCAAACTGGCTGAAACCCACAATAAAGGTTACCGCTGGCAGCACGAGGCCGTTGTCGCTCTCGCCGACCCCAATCACCGTATTGCGTTTGAGCTGACGCTTGAAGAAGCGGAGGAGTGGTATCGCGGCAGAGATGTCTATCCGCAAACGGCACCGACAGCCGATGATGTCCTGGTGACATTCCAGCATCAGCCGATTGGTCTGGCAAAACGCATTGGCTCACGGTTAAAGAACAGCTACCCGCGCGATCTTGTCCGGGATGGCAAACTCTTTACAGGATAACGCACGTTTTTACTGGCGCTTTTGCTGACGTTGACTACGCTGAAAAATGGGCGACCTAACTGGTCGTACCACAACCAGCAAATTAACGGAGAGCACGATCATGAAAACCAGTGTGCGCATTGGCGCTTTTGAAATCGACGACGCCGAGTTACATGGCGAAACGCCAGGGGACCGAACGTTAATCATCCCGTGTAAATCAGACCCGGATTTATGTATGCAACTGGACGCATGGGATGCCGAAACCAGCGTCCCGGCCCTCCTTAATGGGGAACATTCCGTTCTATTCCGTGAGCACTACGATCGTAAGTCAGATGCCTGGATCATGCGTTTTGCCTGATACCAAAAAGAACCCGTCGCCAGGCGGGTTATTTCTTCCCTTCATTTCCCCCTCGCTCTAACCTCTTCTACACTATCGGTACGGCAGTACGATATGAGGGTGTAATGTTCACGCTGATTCTTTTTGTTTGCTATCTGGATGGCGGTTGTGAAGATATCGTGGTCGATGTCTACAAAACTGAGCAGCAGTGTCTTATTTCGATGGACGATCAGCGTATTCGTAATGGCGGATGTTTGCCTGCGGATGACTATATTGACCGCTTCTGGCGTCCTGCACAGGAATACAGTGATTTTTAATCATTGCAATTGCACCAGCGTTAGTTCTCCGCCAAATACCGCGCCAGTATCAATATAGTGCAGATTCTCAATATCCAGACGATGTCGCAGCGGCGTATGGCCAAACCAAAAATGATCCGCCCCGCGAATACCGCCACGTTTATTCATCAATCGGGTGCGATCCCACAATACCTGCTGTAAATCGATCGCTTTTTGCCAGCTATATTCATCACTCGGATAATCAGCATGCGCAATGACATGGACGCCATGCTGACAATGCAGTTCCAGAACCCAGGGTAATCGCTGACACTCTTCAAGCGCGATCCGGGCTGCCGGTTGCGCCGCCTGCGTATACCATGTTCCCCCGTTCATCTCCCACAGTAATTGTTCTCCACTCGCCAGCGCATCCAGCGCCATTTGCTCATGATTACCTCTGACAGCCACAACCCAGGCTTCAGGCAGCAACGCCAGGCAACGCAGACTGTCTGGGCCGCGGTCGATAACATCTCCGACAGACACCAGTAAATCCTGCCACGGGTCAAAGCGGCATTGGCGCAATTTATCCATCAACATGGAAAAGCAACCGTGAATATCCCCCACGACCCAGACATGACGCCAGCGTGTGCCTTCAATTCGCTGGTAAATCGTATCAGGCTGTCTCATGTGACCTCCTGAGTGCCAATATCACCTTCACTTAACTGTAACCATAGCAGCAAAAGTCTGGGCGATCAGGGGGCGGAGTGAGGTGAACCGAAGGTATTTCAGACATGATTTGTCGTGTGTACGCATAATAGCCCATGAAATATGGGCTATTATGCGTTGCTGTTAACAAACTCAGCCAAGAACGATTTTATTTTTCCCGGTCGTTTTTGCGTTGTATAAGCAAACATCGGCTCTTTTGATAATTTGCTCAGGCGTATCCGTTTCGTTCCATTTAGTCAGACCGGCACTGAAACTCACGTGCATACCCTCTTCACGCCATTTTCTCAGGTTAATGATATTACGCCACGTTTCTAAAACCTGAAAACATTCATCTTCATCGTCGCTTAAAATCAATACGCATATTTCTTCTCCACCATAGCGGTAGATATGCGATCCTTGATTATCTTCGACCACTTTTTTACCAATACCGCATACCGTGGTCAAAACAATGTCACCGATATCATGACCAAACGTGTCATTACTAGTTTTGAAATTATCTATATCGATAATCGCCAAATAGAAAGGATGCTTCTTATCGACTGCAGCGATCAAATCAGCATTAAATTTCTTACGATTACTGATGCCGGTTAATGTATCCGTCTCTGATTCATGTACCGCTTCTGTTAATTTTTTATTATGTTCTTTTAACTTATTATAAACTTCACCAATCCCTTTTTCTTCGACAAGCTGCATTCCATTAATACTCATAAACAAATTCGTCATAAAGCGTTTATAATATAAGTTAAACAAATATACTGTTAACGCATACAACGTCAGACAGACCGCAAACAATGCATAGAAAATTTCATACACTGTATCGGTTGAGTTTTTAAACTCGTCGTAGTCAACAACTGAAAATGCAATCCAGTTTGGATTGCTGTAAGTACGATAAAAGACAAACTCTCTGGCTGTGGCGTCATAAAAATGTCCCTCGTTTTCTTTTGCTTTTTCGAGCCAACTGAGAGGAACCTTGCGACGAAATATTTCATTCGTATTTTTGTATAAGATGACTGAACCATCTGCTGAGACAATCTTAAACCTACCATTATAAGGAGCGTTGATAGACTTCAGCGGACGACTCATGGCCTTTAAATCGAGAACGAATGCAACATTCCCGATGATGTTGGATTTGCTATCAAACAAATTCATATCTACCGTAATTTCATTTTCATACGGAGGCAGTTTATTTTTGTAGGGATCTGAAAATGTAATTTCATCTTTTATACCTGATGAATAATACCAGGGTCTTTCACGTGGTTCGAAATCATCAGGGTAAACGGCAGGATAGGTTTTAAACTTGTTATCGCTGTCGGCCAGCAACGCGGCCCTGAAAAAAAAGGTAGAATTCACTATTGAGGGCAAGACACTGTCAATATCAAGATTTTTTTGCGATAAATAATGCTCAATTGACTCCTGAGTTAAATTACTCGACATCGTTCTTAACAACAAAGTCATTTCATCTACAGGTCTGTCGATACTTGCAGCAGCGGAATTAGCATTAAACCGTGACATCGTGCTAATTAAATTACTTTCCGTTGATTTTTTTACGTACAAATAAGAAGCAAAAGAAAAGATCAAGAATGGAATGGAAAAAACAATTGAGATAAAAAAGAATGAGTATTTTGAACTGTTTTTTTTCATTTAACTCACATACTTTAAAAGTTAGAATCATATTTGTAAGGTACTAATGCCACATAATAAACGATTAAAATATACATTATTAATCTATAACTAATCACAGCGCATTAATATCAACATTAACTTCTGGTATGGTCTTATAACATCAGACTCACCTTTCCAGATGCAAACGTTCTTACATAGCATTGATTATTTGGGTATTTATATTATCACATTACATTATCAATGATAATTAAACAAATTAATATTACTGAATGTTTACCCTGCTATGCAACCTGGCATTCGTGGCGAACATTAAGCAATCATTACTCAAAATGTCCATTATTATCAAAATTGCCCTCTGGACTTTATTTTTTATCACACAAAAGCGTGCCGACATTTGTCCTTACATCACGTTCAGAGCGACGTACAAAAAAACTGGCCGTCTGGCGTTCGTTCAGTTTTACAGGACATTTTCAGAGCGTCATCATAGCGTTCAGATTGATAGTCACGCGCCGGGAATGATCCCTGAAGGCTGTTCAGGTAGAAAAAGTGAACAATGCCCCAAAAATACCTGGACGAACGCCGTACAGAATATGATATGGTTTAGACAGGATATGGAAATTTCAAGTAACTTTCGTGGGATTTCGTGATAGCACTGAAAACCCCCATGAAAAAACAAAGACATAAAAAGAGACCGAATACGATTCCTGTATTCGGTCCAGGGAAATGGCTCTTGGGAGAGAGCCGTGCGCTAAAAGTTGGCATTAATGCAGGCTAAGTTACCCTGCCATTTAAGAATAGATGACAGCGCCAGGTTTTCCAGTCCGCGACTAAAGTGGCCTGAAAAAAAGGAAGATTGTCACCCGCAACAACGCAAAAACCGCAAGTTCTCTGAAGAGATCCTTGCGGTTTTTTATTGGAAATCAGAGTGGTACATCTGACAATTAACAGAGCTTTTCTGCGCGCTCGACAAACGGAGCAAGGCTCATTTTTTCACCGGGTTTTGCCGGATCGTCAATCTGGATGATGTCGATCGGTTTTGCGGTGGTTTTACCGCTTTCAACCTGCTGTCTTGCAATGTCATTTAACGGATACTGTACCAACGTGCTGGGATTGATGACATACAACGCATTGCCCGGTCTGCAGGTCAACATCACCTCTTCACGATTAAATGCCCACTTATCTTTACCCACCTCAAAACGGCTGACGGTAATGACCTGCGGCGCAGCCAGCGCAGCACCTGAACTTGTCAGTAATAATAAAGAGATAACTAATTTTTTCATACGTTTTGCCAGTCCATCAGAAAGGTTCCAGGGTTGCAAACAGGCTGACGATGGCCAGCACTACGGCCCCTATGCCCCATTCAAGCTTCGTCATCCAAATGAAATAGTCCGTCATAGCACGATTATCCTGCTGCATACGGGGTACAAGAACATACCGATTTGCGAGCGCAATCGCCACCATGAGCGCGACCAGAGCGCATTTCAGTAACAGTAACTGCCCATAAGCCGCATGCCAAGGAATGGACAACCCCACAATAAACAGCACATTGATGATGCCGGTCAGCAATACGCCCGTAACGAAAAGATGCCCGTAGCGGGAAAAGCGCATCATCGTGCAGATAGCCTGCTGTCGCCAACGACCTTGTGCCATTCTCATGCAGTAGAGGACGGGCAGCAAGCCACCAAACCAGGCTGCGGCACACACCAAATGCAGAGAATGATTAATCTGTTGCACAGCCCGCGACACGCCTTCATGCAACGTCGCATGACCAACACCCGCCAACAGAACAAACTGCGCAACCGTCAGCATCAGCAACAACCGTGACAAACTGCGCGGCACGATGAGGGTCACCACCAGTGTGACCAGCGCGAGAATAATTTGCCACAGCCATACCCCGCCAAACTGCGTTTGCAGGACGGTTCCCCACACATCCACGGAGAGCACATCCTGCCAGCCAGCGCCCATTAATCCCCCCTGGATCGCCAGCATCAACGTTGCGCTTATAAAGCTCCACGCTGCCGCATGCCGTTGCAGACGTAGAAAACGGCGCATCATTAAACGACGGACCGAAACCGGGGCCAGCCAGGCGCCGTACAGCGCAAAGCCAAACACCAGCATCAACGCGATGAAGTGAATAAAACGCAGCGCGACCCAGGTAAATGCCAGCATGGTTATTTCACGCTGAAGGTATAGTGTCCCTTTGTCTTATGACCATCGACTGACACGACGTGCCAGTCAACGGTATAGGTCCCCGCATCCAGCGACTGAGCGAGCGGGATAATCAACTGCTTCTTATCCTGTTCATTACGTGTCGCCTTGCCTGTTTTGATCTGTTCCTGTTTTGGCCCCGTCAGCGTCGCGCCGCTGAATGCCGGTTCAATCCCTTCTGAAAAGGTCATCGTCAGCGCTTGTGGGGAGGCTGAGACTTGTGCATTCGCCGCCGGATTTTGCTGCGTGAGGTGAGCATGTGCGAAAGCAGCGGGAGCGGTCAGAACGGAAGCGAGTGCGATGAGAGTGTAGCGAAGTGAAGATGCAGAAGAAGCCATATCAACTATTCCTTTTTGTTATGTCTAATCTATAGAGAATAACCTTCTACAATGATCGAGTCGAGAATGATCACGCCGGGCTTGCCATTAATGCCCACTCTTAGTAACGTCTGCGCCCGATGGATACAGATAAGGAGAAACGCATGAACATCAATCTGGCCAAACTTGAACAAGCAGAAATGGATAAGGTCAATGTGGACCTTGCCGCGGCTGGCGTTGCCTTTAAAGAGCGTTATAACATGCCTGTCGTTGCCGAAGTCGTTGAGCGTGAGCAACCTGAACATTTACGCGACTGGTTTCGTGAACGGTTAATTGCACACCGTCTGGCGTCTGTTTCCCTCTCGCGTTTACCTTACGAGCCGAAAGTTAAATAAACCTTATATTACGTTACGATTCCTTACATGATGCCTGCTACAGTATAAGTACATTCTTAATCTATAATTTAAGGATGATTGTAGACACTATGAAAAGGAAGTCATTATGTCACACTGGAAAATAGCTGCAGCACAGTACGAACCTCTGAAACAATCCCTTACGGAACACGTCGCACATCACCTGCAGTTTATTCAGGCGGCGGCGAGATGCCAATGTGAGTTGTTGGTTTTTCCGTCCCTGTCGCTATTAGGCTGCGTTGATGAGAGCGACGCGCTTCCCGCCCCGCCTGATGATATATTCTTACAGCCACTCGCCCATGCCGCGGCAACATATCGCATGACCATTATCGCGGGTTTACCGGTCGAACATAACAATCGCTTTGTAAAAGGCATTGCCATTTTTTCCCCTTGGTTGACGTCACCATTAACGTTTCATCAAAGCCACGGGGCCTGCATTGCCAGACAGCAAAATGCCATCAGCGTAGTAGACAGCCAGCCGGAAGGTATCGATATTGATCCAACGTTTTCGCTGTTTACCACCAGCCAAAGCGTCAGCGAACCCGAGTTACTCTCCTCAACCTCACGCCTGCAAAGTTTTTCACATAAATTCGCCATCGCAGTACTGATGGCCAATGCGCGCGGCAGTAGCGCTTTATGGGATGAACGTGGCCGCCTGATTGTCCGCGCCGATCGCGGTTCACTGCTCTTAACCGGTCAACGCACCGCTCAGGGTTGGCAAGGTGATATCATTCCATTACGCTAGTCGTTTTCGGTCAGGAGCCCGGCATGTTGCGCATAATAGATACTGAAACCTGTGGCCTGCAGGGAGGCATTGTTGAGATCGCGTCTGTCGATGTGGTGGACGGAAAGATTGTCAATCCTATGAGCCACCTGGTGCGCCCCGACCGTCCTATCAGCCCTCAGGCGATGGCGATTCACCGTATCACTGAAGCCATGGTGGCGGACAAGCCGTGGATTGAAGAGGTCATCCCGCACTATTACGGCAGCGAATGGTATGTGGCGCATAATGCGAGCTTTGACCGTCGGGTTCTGCCCGAGATGCCCGGTGAATGGATTTGCACCATGAAACTCTCCCGCCGCCTGTGGCCGGGAATTAAATACAGTAACATGGCGCTTTATAAGTCCCGCAAACTGAACGTGCAGACGCCATCTGGCCTGCATCATCACCGCGCGCTTTATGATTGCTACATCACGGCAGCCCTGCTGATCGACATCATGAACACCTCTGGCTGGTCAGCAGAACAAATGGTCGACATAACTGGCCGTCCCGCGTTGTTGACCACCTTTACCTTCGGTAAATACCGCGGTAAAGCGGTATCTGAAGTGGCTGAACGCGATCCGGGCTATTTGCGTTGGTTATTTAATAACCTTGACAATATGAGCCCGGAACTGCGACTGACCCTCAAGCACTATCTGGATAACGCCTGAGTTATAGCCTGACCAGGCAGTGTCCCTTGCGCCAGTCCTATTAAAAATGCGAATTCAAGGGCCACACCTTCATAGGATTTAAAACGACCGGACTTACCGCCATGCCCGGAATCCATATCCGTGCATAGCAGCAGCAGGTGGTCGTCCGTTTTCAGCTCTCGCAGTTTCGCCACCCACTTTGCCGGTTCCCAGTACTGCACCTGCGAATCGTGTAACCCGGTTGTCACCAGCAGATGCGGGTAAGACTGCCGGGTTACATTGTCGTACGGACTGTAACTTTTCATGTAGGTGTAATACTCGGCGTCCTGCGGATTGCCCCACTCTTCGAACTCCCCGGTGGTCAGTGGAATGGACTCATCCAGCATCGTGGTCACCACATCGACAAACGGCACCTGGGCAATTACGCCGTGAAACAACTCCGGGCGTTCATTAATGGCAACGCCCATCAGCATTCCTCCGGCGCTTCCCCCCATGCCGTAGCACAATGAAGGCGAGCCATAGCCCAGTTTTAGCAGTGCATCACAGACATCAAGGTAATCATTGAAGGTATTTTTCTTTTGCAGAAACTTCCCGTCCTCGTACCACTGCTGTCCTAACTCACCGCCGCCGCGCACGTGGGCGATAGCATAAACAAAACCGCGATCCAGCAGACTCAGACGGCTGCTACTGAAATCCGCATCCATACTGGCGCCATAAGAGCCGTAACCGTACACCAGTAAAGGATTTTTCCCTTTCAGGAAATATTTCTGGTGATAAACCAGCGATACCGGAACCTCTACGCCATCACGCACGGTTATCCACACATGCTCACTGCGGTAATTGGCGGCATCAAAACCGGGGACAGTTGTCTGCTTGAGCACACGTCGTTCTCCGGTATCCATATCCAGTTCAAACAGCGTGTCCGGCGTCGTCATTGAGGAGTAGCCATACCGCAGACGCGATGTCTCTGGCTCGGGATTGTACGCAAGCCACGTCACATAAGCCGGATCATCAAAGGCAATCCCAACCACTTCGCGCGTTTTGCGGTTAATTTGCCGCAGGCTGGTTAAACCGCGCTGACGCTCTTCGACCACCAGCCAGTCGGTAAACAGGGTAAATCCTTCCAGCATGACATTCTCACGCGCGGGGATCAGTTCTTCCCAGGCGTGTTCGTCACGCACGCCGGTACGGTACAGGCCAAAGTTTTTCCCCTGGCGATTAGAACGCAGATAAAACGCGTGTTGATAGTGGTCGAGGCTGTACTCATGGTCTTTACGCCGCGGTAAAAAGACCAGCGGTTCGGCATCCGCCAGTTCAGCATCCAGCAGCAACACTTCGCTGGTGGTTGCACTGGCGACATGGATGACAACATAGTGCTGCGAAGTGGTTTTATGCAAACTGACATAAAACATGTCATCGGCTTCTTCATACACCAGTTGATCCTGCGTGGATGGCGAGCCGACAGTATGCCGCCAGACCTGATACGGGAGTAACGTCGTGTCATGTTTGCGGACATAATAGAAAGTCTGTGAATCGTTCGCCCAGACCAGTTCTGGTTCAACATTGTCCAGGACCTCCGGGTACCATTTACCGCTTTGCAGATTACGAAAACGAACGCCATATTGCCGGCGAGAAAGATAATCTTCAGCCAGCGCCATGATGGTGTTGTCGGGTGAAACCGCTAAGCCTCCCAGTGTATAAAATTCGCTGTGGGCGGCTCGCTGGTTACCGTCCAGCAGGATGTCCCATTCGTCCCACTCTTCACTGAGTACCGACTGGCGTTGATAAATAGCGTATTCGCATCCCGGTTCATAAATGTGCCGGTAGCGATAACCATTTTTCACATAAGGTGCGGAAACATCCTGGGGGGGAATTCGGTCGATAATTTCTTTCAGCACACGATCCTGCAATGCCTGCTGCGAGGCCATCACCTGACGGCCATACGCATTTTCTTGTTGCAGGTAGTCCAGCACTTCTGGCTGCGAGCGGGTGTCATCTCGCAACCAGTAATAATTATCAACGCGCGTGTCGCCATGCTGCGTCATGGCATGTGGAATACGAGGAGCTTTTGGTAGCATGTCATTGTTCTTCTGCTTAAACATCCTATAAGGGTGGCAAAAGACAGCAATGATGCAAGCGAAACGTGCTCCTCAACAGGAACTATTTAACCCGGCAATGCCTGTTTCTGCTGTCTGAGATCCTGCTCAATGCCCTCCCGGACATCCTGTGGGATCTTTAGCGCATCGCCCAGCGCATTCAGATAGCTGCGCTCCATAAAGTGGTCGATATCAATCGCCGCGCAGCTCAGGAAGTAAAGTTCGAGTGCCTCTTCTTCGTTACGCACACCCTGCGCCAGACGCTGAGGATCGAGCGGCTGCTCAATGGCTCGCTCAATCAGCACACGCCCCTGCTCTTCAACACCCGCTTCACGCAATTGCTGCTCGATGGCCGCACGCTCTTTCGCGTCAATATGACCGTCGCTTTTTGCCGCAAAGACCAGTGCCAGAATCAGGCGTTCGGTACGTTCATCCAGCGGCGTACTCTGCGCGCCAAATTGCGGTTCATCCTGATGAGCGACACGAACTTTATCTTTGTATTTGTTCCATAGCACGGTGCCGGCCACTGCGCCGCCACCGACCAGCAGTGCGCTGGTACCGTATTTGCTGAGTAACTTACGTGAGGATTTATTGGCGACCAGTAAACCCGCCAGGCCACCTAACGCACCGGGAACCAGCAGCTTGCTCAGCCCTTGCTCACCGGAGGATGATGCAGATGATCCTTTTTGCCCAAGAAGAGATTGTAGTTGATTTAGCCAGTTAGCCATTTTGCCCCTCAAGTACAGACGAATAATCATCAAAGCGTACCCGAGGGGATGTCAGGAAGTGTTCAGACCTTCAAAAGATGTGCAAATTCAGCTACTGACGTGACTGGTACTCCGCCGTGCCCGCTTTGCAATCAAGCTTAACCTGATATTGAATGTCGCTGCTTTTCCCGCGAACGGTAAGAGGTACCATCCATTGCCCGTCTTTACCGGTGATATCCTGAGGATTCACCCAGGCAACCGGATCAAGTTGCCCGAGTTTTTTTTGGTCGTCAGCCCAGCGCACAATCCGATTTTGCAGATAGTCGCGTTTGACACTGGCCGCAATGCCTTCGGCATTCAGGCCTTCACAGTTGGGAAAATTGACTGACTGACTTTCCGTATTTGCCGCGAAAACTGACACACTGGCAGATAACAACAGCAGGCTTAACAACGCTCTTTTTTTATACATTCTTTTCTCCTTATATCCCTTTCGTCCTTCAGGCCGTATGAATACGGCTCGAAATTTTTTGGGGATTGCACAATGACTCAGGGAAAAGCATGGTACAAAATGTCAGGAGCGCAAGTCGTTTCAGGCAGCCTGGGTATCATCCTCAGCCGAATCTTCGTTTTCGACCACCTGCGGGGACGGCAGTTTGCCGTTTTTCAGGATCGCGCTCAGCACATCTTTCTGCTCAGCCAGCCACAAGGAGAGCGCTTCACGCTGCTCATCTTCCAGCGCGACAGGCGACTGCTCCAGCCACGTATCGAGCAGATCCGCTGTATCAAGCATCTTGTCATACGCATCGGCTTCCTTTTTGCTGGTAAACGACATTTTTTCCTCACCTTCCCGAATGACTACGTATTTAACTTCAACCGTCATTTTTGCAGCCTCTTAAATTACCTGTATTTATATACAGCATATTCTTTTTTACCCACGAAATCAACCTGGTAATAAAGACAGACGCAAACGTTTTCGTATATACTGCGCCCAGATAAAACAGGGGATTAATTTATGACGTTATTAGGCACAGCGCTGCGTCCGGCAGCAACGCGAGTGATGTTATTAGGCTCAGGTGAACTGGGAAAAGAGGTCGCAATTGAATGCCAACGCCTGGGCGTGGAAGTCATTGCCGTGGATCGTTACCCCGACGCACCGGCGATGCACGTTGCCCACCGCTCATACGTCATCAATATGCTGGATGGCGACGCACTGCGTCAGGTTGTCGAGCACGAAAAACCGCATTACATCGTGCCGGAAATCGAAGCCATCGCCACAAGTATGCTGGTCGAGTTGGAGCAGGAAGGTCTGAACGTTGTGCCTTGTGCACGCGCGACACAACTGACCATGAACCGCGAAGGTATCCGTCGCCTCGCAGCAGAAGAATTGTCCTTACCAACCTCCTCTTTCCGCTTTGCCGAGAGTGAATCCCGCTTTCACGAGGCCGTTGCCGAAATCGGATTTCCCTGCATCGTGAAGCCAGTGATGAGTTCTTCCGGTAAAGGACAGAGCTTTATCCGCTCAGCCGAACAACTCGCCGAGGCCTGGGAGTACGCTCAACAGGGTGGCCGCGCAGGTGCCGGGCGGGTGATCGTCGAAGGTGTAGTTAATTTTGATTTTGAAATCACCCTGCTGACCGTAAGCGCCATCGATGGTGTGCATTTTTGTGCGCCGGTAGGCCATCGTCAGGAAGATGGCGACTACCGCGAATCCTGGCAGCCGCAACAGATGAGCGAACTGGCGCTGGCGCGCGCGCAGGAGATCGCACGTAAAGTCGTGCTGGCGCTCGGCGGGCACGGGTTGTTCGGCGTTGAGCTGTTTGTTTGTGGTGATGAAGTTATTTTCAGCGAAGTGTCCCCCCGCCCACACGACACAGGCATGGTGACGCTGATTTCGCAGGATCTGTCAGAATTTGCGCTGCACGTTCGCGCGTTTCTCGGGCTCCCGGTTGGCACAATCCGTCAGTATGGCCCCTCGGCATCGGCGGTTATTCTGCCGCAACTGACCAGTCAGAATGTCACGTTTGATAACGTTCAGGCGGCTGTAGGGAGCGGTTTGCAGGTGCGGTTATTCGGTAAGCCGGAAATTGACGGGACACGTCGTCTGGGTGTCGTGCTGGCGAGCGCAGAAAACGTTAATGAGGCCGTTGAAAAAGCCAAAAACGCAGCAGCGCAGGTTAAGGTTACAGGTTAAAAAAAGCCGGATAACGACACTGACGTCGCATCCGGCCTGACGTTCTGTACGGCAAACCGGCCCGGTAAGCGCTATCGCACCGGGCCTTTTACGCAGTTACTGTTTCGCGCCTTCAACCGCTTCGCGAGCCAGTTTTGTGATGCGATCGTAATCACCTGCTTCCAACGCATCCGCCGGAACCAGCCAGGAACCGCCGATACACAGTACGCTTTTCAGCGCCAGGTAATCACGGTAGTTCGCCGGAGAGATACCACCAGTCGGGCAGAAACGGACCTGGGAGAACGGACCTGCAATCGCCTGCAGCGCTTTTGTGCCGCCGTTAGCTTCTGCCGGGAAGAATTTAAATTCTTTCAAACCGTAGTCCATACCCAGCATCAGTTCAGATACGGTGCTGATACCTGGGATCAGTGGAATCGTGCCTTCGGTAGCGGCTTTCAGCAGAGGCTCGGTCAGACCTGGGCTAATTGCAAACTGTGCGCCTGCTTCTGTGACTTCTGCCAGCTGCTGTGGATTCAGTACAGTACCTGCGCCCACAATCGCATCCGGGACTTCTTTCGCAATCGCGCGAATAGCATCCATCGCACATGCGGTACGTAAGGTCACTTCCAGAACGCGCACGCCCCCTGCAACCAGCGCTTTTGCCATCGGCACAGCGTGTTCCAGTTTGTTAACCACAATAACCGGTACAACCGGGCCAGTGGTCAGGATTGCTTCTGCACTTGTCTTCCAGTTTTTCATCAGAGTTTTCTCTCGCCTGATTACAAAATAAGTCTTAAAAAGTGATACAGGTTGCGCCCTGCTCCGCACCGGACAGCTTTTCGCGCAACGCGCTGAACATTTCACGTCCTGTACCTATGCGCGATGCGCTGAGGTCAGGAATGTGAGGCTGACGAGAGGCAAGTTCCTCTTCATCAACCAGCAGCGTCAATTCACCTGTCTGTCCATTCACACGAATGATGTCGCCATCGCGTACTTTTGCCAGCAGCCCACCATCGTAGGCTTCCGGTGTTACATGGATTGCTGAAGGCACTTTACCTGAAGCACCCGAAAGACGTCCATCGGTAACTAACGCAATTTTGAAACAACGGTCCAATAATACACCAAGTGGCGGCATGAGTTTATGTAATTCTGGCATTCCGTTCGCTTTTGGTCCCTGATGACGCACCACCACCACGCAATCCCGGTCAAGCAGACCCGCTTCAAAAGCAGGCAACACATCATGCTGACTTTCAAAAACAATCGCAGGCGCTTCAATCACCTGATTTTCTACCGGAACAGCTGAAGTTTTCATTACCGCACGTCCCAGGTTACCGCTCAGCACTTTGGTTCCACCATGATGAGAGAACGGTTTGTCGAAAGAGGCAATCACGTTGCTGTCCAGCGACGTCGCTGCGCCGTCGCGCCAGTCCAGTTCACCCTCATTCAGCCATGGCTCAAGGGTGTAACGCGATAAACCGAATCCGGCGACGGTGTTAACATCTTCATGCAGCAGGCCAGCATTGAGCAACTCGCGCATCAGTACCGGTACACCACCCGCCGCCTGGAAGTGGTTAATATCCGCCGGACCATTCGGGTACAGACGCGCCATCAGCGGCACGATGTCGGACAGATCGGAGAAATCATCCCAGTTGATCAGAATGCCGGCTGCACGCGCCATTGCCACCAGGTGCATCGTATGGTTGGTAGAGCCGCCGGTCGCCAGCAGCGCCACGATGCCGTTGACCACCACTTTTTCATCGATCATTTTGCCGATCGGCATCCATTCGTTGCCGTTACCGGTCAGACGCGTGACCTGGCGTGCCGCAGCAGCCGTCAGCGCTTCACGCAGTGGCGCATCGGGGTGGACGAAAGAGGAACCCGGCAGTTGCATCCCCATAAACTCCACGACCATCTGGTTGGTGTTAGCCGTACCGTAGAACGTACACGTACCCGGAGCATGGTAAGACGCGGCTTCAGATTCAAGCAGTGCCATACGGTCAACTTTGCCTTCTGCATATAGCTGACGAATGCGTACTTTTTCTTTGTTCGCCAGACCGCTCGCCATTGGACCTGATGGGATAAAAATTGAAGGCAGATGACCAAACGAAAGCGCCGCCATCACCAGCCCCGGGACAATTTTGTCGCAAACACCGAGGAACAACGCGCCATCGAACATGTTGTGGGATAAGCCAACCGCTGCAGACATAGCGATCACTTCGCGGCTCAGCAATGAAAGCTCCATCCCATCCTGGCCCTGGGTCACGCCATCACACATGGCAGGAACACCACCAGCAACCTGCCCCACCGCATTGGCTTCATGCAGTGCTTTGCGGATGATGGCCGGATAATGTTCATACGGTTGATGCGCGGAGAGCATGTCGTTATAGGAGGTGATGATCGCGATATTGTTACGCAACATACTTTTCAGCGACGCCTTGTCATCAGGCTGACAGGCGGCAAATCCGTGCGCCAGATTCCCGCATGCCAGTTGTGAACGATGAACGGTCGTGGTTTTGGCCTGTTCGATACGGGCAAGGTAGGCGGAACGTGTCTCACGAGAACGTTCGATGATACGTTGTGTTACGCGTAACAAATTCGGATTCATAGAGGCTCCTAAAATTTATCTGTCAGAGCGGTCGGATTAACAATGCGTTTCAGGATAGTTAAATTATTCTGAATCGCTTACTAGCCGTAGCTCAGGGGCAAAATCGTTTCAGGCAGTGTAATAAAAAAAGCCTCGCGGGTGAATCCACGCGAGGCTTAAAAGTGCAAAAATTATTCTACAATCTGTGTTAGATCATGTTACCGGTAAAATAACACCTAATGGGCAGGTGATCTTTTATTCGAATTCGTTCCAGGAACGACCGTCACGGGTGATCATTGCCACGGAGGCAACCGGTCCCCAGGTCCCTGCCTGATACGGCTTCGGCGCGTCGTTATCCATCGCCCAGGCTTCGGTGATCGAGTCAACCCATTTCCACGCTTCTTCCACTTCATCACGACGTACAAACAGCGCCTGAATACCCCGCATGGTTTCCAGCAGCAAACGCTCGTAGGCGTCAGCCAGGTGCGTTTGATTGAAGGTTTCGGAATAGCTCAGATCCAGCTTGGTGATCTGCAGATTATGCTTGTGGTCCAAACCCGGTACTTTGTTGAGTACCTGAATATCAACACCTTCATCAGGCTGCAAACGAATCGTCAGCTTGTTCTGCGGCAGATCCTGCCAGGACTCTTTAAACAGATTCAGTTCAGGTGTTTTGAAGTAGACGACGACTTCAGAGCATTTCGTCGGTAAACGCTTACCGGTGCGCAGGTAGAACGGAACGCCCGCCCAGCGCCAGTTATCGATATCCACGCGAATCGCAACAAAGGTCTCCGTATTGCTGCTCTTATTTGCGCCTTCTTCTTCCAGATAGCCCGGGACTTTTTTACCCTGAGCAAAGCCGGTGGTGTACTGACCACGAACCGTTTTTTCACGCACGTTTGAGCGATCAATACGGCGCAGTGATTTCAGCACCTTCACTTTTTCATCACGGATACTGTCGGCGCTCAGATCAGACGGCGGCGACATAGCGATCATGCACAGGATCTGCAGCAGGTGGTTCTGGATCATGTCACGCATTTGGCCGGCCTGGTCAAAATAGCCCCAGCGACCTTCAATGCCGACTTCTTCCGCCACGGTAATTTCGACGTGATCGATCGTACGGTTATCCCAGTTGTTCACAAACAGGGAGTTGGCGAAACGCAGCGCCAGCAGGTTCAGCACGGTCTCTTTACCGAGATAGTGGTCGATACGATAAACCTGGCACTCTTCGAAATACTCACCCACCTGATCGTTGATTTCGCGGGAGGTCGCCAGCGATGTACCCAACGGTTTTTCCATCACCACGCGTGCAGGTTTAGCGTTCAATTTCGCTTCACCCAACCCTTTGCAAATTGCGCCAAAGGTGCTTGGCGGCATAGCGAAATAGTTAATGGTGGTGCGATTTTTCTGATCCAGCATCTCGCCCAGACGGGTAAATGCAGCGGTATCATTGACGTCCAGATTACAAA
Organism: Citrobacter sp. Marseille-Q6884; assembly: GCF_945906775.1. NCBI lineage: Bacteria > Pseudomonadati > Pseudomonadota > Gammaproteobacteria > Enterobacterales > Enterobacteriaceae > Citrobacter > Citrobacter sp. Marseille-Q6884. The sequence goes on along the minus strand of NZ_CAMDRE010000002.1, from coordinate 903,738 downwards.
ATTCCAGGCGACCACTGAGGGTGTCCCACAAACCTTCATCAATTTTTTCTTTCATGAAGGTTTCAAGCGCTTCGCGGACAACCTTGGTATAGGCTGCTTTATCCCAGTCGGCACGCCCTACCCCGATAATACGGGTATCCGGGTTTATCTGACCGGCCTTTTCCAGTTGATAAAGGGAAGGCAGCAATTTCCGACGCGCCAGGTCGCCCTTCGCGCCGAAAATGACCAGGTCACATGCCTGGGCTGTTTGCGTTACCGCCATGTCATTCTCCTCAGTTGAGTGCCTGGTGCTTTTGCCAGACACTGGTTGTAATTTTATTACAGTGCACTGTACTGCTTTTACGTGATTCAGTGAACCGTAAACGCTTATCCGGCCGTGCTGTTACCGCAAACAGCCTCTTTTTTGGCGTTTACCGCAGCAAAATGGACAAAAAAGTCGCTTTTTTTCGTACGCATGGGGAAGTAAGAAAACCTGACTCCGATCATGTAATGAAAAAAAACAACAACTTTTCTGTCCATTTTGCCCCGTTCCTGCTGTTGCAGGGGTAATATCTATCAGAATTATCTCTCGGTTTCCTGTATCGCTGAAATCGTTTTTGCCCATGGCCCATGAGTCTACCTACATCATGAATATGCTGGAAAAAATCCAGTTAAAACTGGAACACCTGAGCAAATCAGAACGCAAAGTCGCCGACGTCATTCTTACTTCACCCGACCGGGCAATCCATTCGAGCATTGCGGCACTGGCTCTGGAAGCCAATGTCAGCGAACCGACCGTCAATCGATTCTGTCGCAGTATGGACACCCGCGGTTTTCCTGATTTTAAACTGCATCTGGCGCAAAGTCTGGCAAACGGTACCCCTTATGTTAATCGTAATGTGGATGAGGATGACAGCGTAGAATCCTACACGGGGAAAATCTTCGAATCGGCGATGGCCAGCCTGGATCATGTGCGCCAGTCTCTGGATAACTCGGCGGTCAACCGGGCGGTAGATTTATTAACCCAGGCAAAGAAAATTGCCTTTTTCGGCCTGGGTTCTTCCGCCGCTGTTGCCCATGACGCCATGAATAAATTTTTCCGCTTTAACGTTCCGGTGATCTATTCGGACGACATCGTCCTGCAACGCATGAGTTGTATGAATTGTAGCGACGACGACGTTATTGTGCTCATTTCTCATACCGGCAGGACCAAGAGCCTGGTTGAACTGGCGCAACTGGCGCGAGAAAACGACGCCATGGTGATTGCGCTCACCTCTCCCGGAACACCGCTGGCGCGCGAAGCCACGCTGGCAATTACGCTCGACGTACCGGAAGATACTGACATTTATATGCCCATGGTCTCTCGACTTGCTCAACTGACCGTGATAGATGTGCTGGCTACGGGATTTACTTTGCGCCGAGGCGCGAAATTTAGAGATAACTTGAAGCGTGTCAAGGAAGCGCTCAAGGAATCGCGTTTTGATAAAGAATTACTCATCAAGAGTGATGACCGCTAAAAGCAATAACAATGTTCTACCCTTTTATCATCCGGGTCGTTCATTTTTACCGTTAATGTTTGAGAACGGCCGGATCAATGTTCACGCAACACCTAGTTGTTTCAGTCAACGGAGTATTACATGTCCAGAAGGCTTCGCAGAACCAAAATCGTTACCACGTTAGGCCCAGCAACTGACCGCGATAACAACCTTGAAAAAATTATCGCTGCGGGTGCGAACGTCGTACGAATGAACTTTTCTCACGGCTCTCCAGAAGATCACAAAATGCGGGCGGACAAAGTCCGTGAAATCGCCGCAAAACTGGGACGTCATGTAGCTATTTTGGGTGACCTGCAGGGACCTAAAATCCGCGTATCAACCTTTAAAGAAGGTAAAGTATTCCTCAATATTGGCGACAAATTCCTGTTAGATGCCAACCTCAGCAAAGGTGAAGGCGACAAAGAAAAAGTCGGTATTGATTATAAAGGACTGCCCGCTGACGTTGTGCCGGGCGATATCCTGCTGCTGGACGACGGTCGCGTACAGCTAAAAGTGCTGGAAGTACAGGGAATGAAAGTCTTCACCGAAGTCACCGTCGGCGGCCCACTTTCCAACAACAAAGGCATCAACAAGTTGGGTGGTGGCCTCTCCGCTGAAGCCCTGACCGAAAAAGACAAAGCCGACATTGTTACCGCCGCGCAGATTGGCGTTGACTACCTGGCGGTCTCCTTCCCACGTTGTGGTGAAGATCTGAACTACGCACGCCGTCTGGCGCGCGATGCAGGCTGTGACGCGAAAATTGTCGCCAAGGTAGAGCGCGCAGAAGCCGTCTGCGACCAGAATGCAATGGATGACATCATCCTTGCATCTGACGTCGTGATGGTGGCACGTGGCGACCTGGGCGTTGAAATTGGCGACCCTGAGCTGGTGGGTATCCAGAAAGCACTGATCCGTCGTGCACGTCAGTTGAACCGTGCGGTGATTACCGCCACGCAGATGATGGAATCGATGATCACCAACCCAATGCCGACCCGTGCGGAAGTCATGGACGTTGCCAACGCCGTGCTGGATGGCACAGACGCCGTGATGCTGTCAGCGGAAACCGCCGCAGGCCAGTATCCTGCTGAGACCGTTGCGGCAATGGCTCGCGTATGTCTGGGTGCAGAAAAAATCCCAAGCATCAACGTCTCCAAACACCGCCTGGACGTCCAGTTTGATAACGTCGAAGAAGCGATCGCCATGTCCGCGATGTATGCGGCTAACCACCTGAAAGGGGTAACGGCAATCATCGCGATGACGGAATCCGGTCGTACCGCGCTGATGACATCACGTATCAGCTCCGGTCTGCCTATTTTCGCGATGTCCCGTCATGAACGCACGCTGAACCTGACCTCTCTGTATCGTGGTGTCACGCCGGTTCACTTTGATAGCGAAACCGACGGCGTAGTGGCAGCTAATGAAGCGGTTAATCTGCTGCGCGACAAAGGTTATCTGGTATCCGGTGACCTGGTGATTGTCACTCAGGGCGATGTGATGAGCACCATTGGCTCGACTAACACAACGCGTATTCTGACCGTAGAGTAATAACCGCGTTTGTTCTCTATGTAAGAAAGCCTCTCATCAGAGAGGCTTTCTTTTTTACTTTTTAGGGTAGAGGTCTTTGCGTTTATAAGGTTCAATTTCACCCGGTTTACGCGTCTTAAGCAGCTTTAAAATCCAGGTATATTGTTCGAGATGCGGAGCGACAAAAATCTCCACCTCTTCGTTCATCCGTCTGGCGATGGTGTGATCATCGGCCGTCAGAATGTCGTCCATTGGCGGACGTACCTGAATCGTCAGACGGTGCGTTTTGCCATCATACACCGGGAAAAGCGGCACCACGCGGGCATGGCAGACCTTCATCAGGCGGCCAATCGCCGGTAATGTCGCTTTGTAGGTTGCAAAAAAATCAACAAACTCGCTGTGCTCAGGACCATGATCCTGATCCGGCAAATAGTATCCCCAATATCCCTGACGAACCGACTGAATAAACGGTTTGATACCATCATTACGCGCATGTAAACGACCGCCAAAACGACGGCGTACCGTGTTCCAGACATAATCAAATACCGGGTTCCCCTGGTTATGAAACATCGCAGCCATTTTCTGACCTTGAGAGGCCATCAGCATCGCGGGGATATCTACCCCCCAACCGTGCGGCACGAGAAAAATCACTTTCTCATCGTTGCGGCGCATCTCTTCGATGATTTCCAGACCTTGCCAGTCAACGCGATGCTGAATCTTCTCCGGGCCCCGTATCGCCAGCTCGGCCATCATCACCATTGCCTGAGGCGCAGTTGCAAACATTTCATCAACGATTGCTTCGCGTTCCGCTTCGCTACGTTCAGGAAAACAGAGGGATAAATTGATCAGCGCCCGACGGCGGGAGCTTTTCCCCAACCGTCCAACAAACCGTCCCAGCTTCGCCAGAACGGGATCGCGAAATGCTGCAGGCGTTAACGCAATTCCGGCTATCGCCGCTACGCCCAACCAGGCTCCCCAATAACGCGGATGACGAAATGATTTATGAAACTCAGGGATGTACTCAATATTCTTTTTTTTCGTTTCCATGCTCTTCCAGTGTCTGGTATAGCGAAAAGTCAATCTGCTGATAGTGTAGCGGCGCACCGTGCCCCGTACAAAATAAAAAAGCCGGCACGCATTGCGTACCGGCTCTGTCGGTGTGTTTATTAATCGAAGCGTAACTGAGGCAGAACCTCTTTCACCTGCGCCAGGTAGTCATTACGATCCGAGCCGGTCAGCCCTTCCGTACGCGGGAGTTTTGCCGTCAACGGGTTCACCGCTTGTTGGTTGACCCATACTTCATAGTGCAAATGCGGACCGGTTGAACGCCCGGTATTGCCTGACAACGCAATGCGATCGCCACGTTTCACTTTTTGCCCTGGCTTCACTAGCAGCTTACGCAGGTGCATATAACGTGTGGTGTAGGTACGACCATGACGGATCGCCACATAGTACCCTGCAGCGCCGCTGCGTTTCGCGACAACCACTTCACCATCACCCACGGACAGGACCGGTGTCCCTTGTGGCATCGCAAAATCGACGCCTTTGTGAGGGGCAACGCGTCCGGTCACCGGATTCAGGCGACGCGGATTAAAGTTTGAGGAGATACGGAACTGTTTCGCCGTCGGGAATCGCATAAACCCTTTTGCAAGGCCCGTACCGTTACGGTCATAAAACTTACCGTCTTCCGCGCGGATCGCGTAATAGTCTTTGCCCTCAGAGCGCAAGCGTACGCCCAACAGCTGGCTTTGCTCACGTTTGCCGTCCAGCATCTCACGCGACATCAGAACCGAGAATTCATCGCCTTTTTTCAGTTTGCGGAAGTCCATCTGCCACTGCATGGCTTTAATCACCGCACTGATCTCAGCGCTGGTCAGTCCGGCATCTTTTGCACTGGCAACGAAACTGCCGCCGACGGTGCCTTTAATGCGGCTGTTAACCCAGTCACCCTGCTGCATTTCGCTGCTCATTTTGAAACCTGTCTCCGTACGATCATACGTACGGGTTTCCCGACGAGAGACTTCCCAGGTCAGACGCTGTAAATCCCCTTCCGAGGTCAGCGTCCAGGAAAGCTGCTGGCCAATTTTCAGGTTACGCAACTCTTTATCCGCAGCAGCAAGCTGGCTGATATCACCCATATCAATACCGTACTGATTCAGAATACTGCTCAGGGTATCGCCAGTCGAAACCACATATTCATGGACGCCCACCTCGCCAGAGGTTTTATCATCCAGTTCATCCTGAGGAATGGCTTCATCTTCCTGCGCAGCCTGATCGATAGGTTCGCTGGCTTCAGGCAACAGAGAACGAATTTCGTTTTTTTCCAGCTCGATGGTTTTGACAATGGGTGCAGAATCAGGATGGTACACATATGGCCGCCAGACAGCGACGGCCAATGTAAGAACAGTAAGCGACCCCAGCATAACGCGGTGGGGTCGGGGCAGATTATTAAATGCCAGAGCGACAGAGCGGGCTATCTGTTGCACGTATTCACTTCCTCATTAATCTCCTTTCAGGCAGCTCGCATACTGGTTGGCTAATTGATTCAGAAACGCTGAATAGCTTGTTTTACCCAGTTTGATGTTTGTTCCGAGGGGATCCAACGTTCCCATTCGAACGGATGTCCCTCTCGCAACGGCTTCAACGACCGCTGGCCTGAACTGTGGCTCAGCAAAAACGCAGGTTGCTTTTTGCTCAACCAACTGTGTTCTTATTTCATGTAAACGCTGCGCACCAGGTTGAATCTCAGGGTTCACGGTAAAGTGACCAAGCGGTGTCAGTCCGAAGTGTTTTTCGTAGTAGCCATAGGCATCATGAAAAACGAAATACCCTTTCCCCTTGAGCGGTGCGAGCTCGTTACCTACCTGCTTATCGGTTGCGGCTAATTGTGCCTCAAAATCCTTCAGGTTGGCGTCAAGTTTGGCTCGACTTTGCGGCATAAGTTCCACTAATTTTTCATGGATTGCAACCGCTGAAGCCCGCGCTATCTCTGGGGAGAGCCAAAGATGCATGTTGTAATCACCATGATGGTGATGTTCGTCACTTTTTTCACCGTGCGCATCACCGTGACCATGATCATCATCGTCATCATCCGCCCCTTTCATGAGTAACGGTTTCACGTCCTTCAGCTGCGCAATCGTTACCTGTTTTTCATTAGGAATATTCTTGGCAGATTTTTCCATGAACGCTTCCATCTCTGGACCAATCCAAACAACTAAGTCCGCGCCCTGTAAGCGTTTTACGTCTGATGGACGCAATGAATAATCATGTTCGGAGGCCCCATCAGGCAGAAGAACCTCAGTATCAGTTACCCCATCCGCAATCGCTGAAGCGATAAATCCCAGCGGCTTAAGCGAGGCTACGACAGCGGCATTTGCGGCCTGTGTTGCACTACCCCAAAGAGCAGCGGATAATGCTGCGAAAAGAAGCGTATTTTTATGTAACATAATGCGACCAATCATCGTAACGAATGTGAGAAATGTGATATTATAACATTCTATAACTTCTGCAAGACTAAAATTGATATGACGACTTTGGTTTCACTGGAAAATGTCTCGGTCTCTTATGGTCAACGCCGCGTCCTTTCTGACGTTTCGCTTGAACTTCGACCCGGCAAAATTTTAACGCTTCTCGGCCCGAATGGCGCCGGAAAGTCAACGCTGGTACGCGTTGTATTAGGGCTTGTAGCGGCTGATGAAGGTGTTATCAAGCGCAACGGGCAGTTGCGCATTGGTTATGTGCCACAAAAACTGTATCTGGACACCACGCTCCCGCTGACGGTCAGCCGCTTTTTGCGTCTACGCCCAGGTACGCAAAAAGCGGATATTCTGCCTGCGCTGAAGCGCGTTCAGGCCGGGCATCTGCTGAATGCCCCAATGCAAAAACTGTCTGGCGGGGAAACCCAGCGCGTCCTGCTGGCGCGCGCACTGCTGAACAAACCCCAGTTACTGGTGCTGGATGAACCCACTCAGGGCGTGGATGTAAACGGTCAGGTTGCGTTGTATGACCTTATCGATCAGCTTCGGCGTGAACTGGATTGCGCCGTGCTGATGGTTTCTCATGACCTGCATCTGGTGATGGCGAAAACAGACGAGGTGCTGTGTCTGAACCATCACATTTGCTGCTCCGGCACGCCTGAAGTGGTTTCTATGCATCCGGAATTCATCTCTATGTTCGGGCAACGCGGCGCTGAACAACTCGGAATATACCGTCACAACCATAATCATCGCCACGATTTACAGGGTCGTATCGTCTTACGCCGGGGAAATGGTCACTCATGATTGAATTGTTATTACCTGGCTGGTTAGCCGGGATCATGCTGGCCTGTGCCGCTGGCCCGCTCGGCTCATTTGTGGTCTGGCGTCGGATGTCTTATTTTGGCGATACGCTGGCGCATGCATCACTGCTAGGCGTCGCCTTCGGCCTGCTGCTGGATGTCAATCCTTTCTATGCGGTGATTGCCGTCACCCTGATGCTGGCAGCCGGTCTGGTGTGGCTGGAAAAGCGCCCTCACCTTGCGATTGATACCTTACTCGGCATTATGGCGCACAGCGCGTTGTCGCTGGGGCTGGTTGTCGTCAGTCTGATGTCCAACATTCGTGTGGATCTGATGGCCTACCTGTTTGGCGATCTGCTTGCCGTGACGCCAGAAGATCTTATCTCCATCGCCATTGGCGTGGTTATCGTTCTGGCGATTCTCTTCTGGCAGTGGCGCAACCTGCTGTCAATGACCATCAGCCCTGACCTCGCGTTTGTCGATGGGGTGAAGCTACAACGCGTAAAATTGTTGCTGATGCTGGTCACCGCGCTCACCATAGGTGTCGCAATGAAGTTCGTCGGGGCGTTGATTATCACGTCGCTGCTGATTATCCCGGCAGCAACTGCACGTCGGTTTGCACGTACGCCAGAGCAGATGGCTGGCGTTGCCGTGGGGGTAGGAATGATAGCGGTTACAGGCGGGCTGACCTTCTCGGCCTTCTATGACACACCCGCGGGTCCCTCCGTGGTGCTGTGCGCCGCGTTGCTGTTTATCTTCAGCATGATGAAGAAGCAGGCCAGCTAAAGTGTGTATGACCCGGTAGCGGCTTGCTTACCGGGCCAGTTCAGCGTTTAAGGCATCTCCGGTGGAGTAATACCGAAATGATTCCACGCGCGCACTGTCGCCATACGTCCGCGCGGCGTACGTTGCAAAAAACCTTGCTGAATCAGATACGGTTCCAGCACATCCTCAATAGTTTCGCGCTCTTCGCCAATCGCGGCGGCAAGGTTATCCAGCCCGACCGGTCCACCAAAGAATTTATCAATCACCGCCAGCAGCAGCTTACGGTCCATGTAATCAAACCCTTCGGCATCGACATTAAGCATATCCAGCGCCTGAGCAGCGATCTCTGCAGAGATGGTGCCGTCATGCTTCACTTCGGCAAAATCTCGCACCCGGCGTAATAAACGGTTGGCAATACGCGGAGTACCACGTGCGCGACGGGCAACTTCCAGCGCCCCTTCGTCACTCATTTCCAGACCCATATATCGTGCGCTGCGCCCAACGATGTGCTGAAGGTCAGCAACCTGATAGAACTCAAGGCGCTGCACGATGCCGAAACGGTCACGCAACGGAGAGGTTAAGGAGCCGGCGCGGGTGGTCGCGCCAATCAGGGTAAACGGGGGCAAATCGATTTTTATCGAACGTGCTGCCGGTCCTTCGCCGATCATGATATCCAGCTGATAGTCTTCCATCGCCGGATAAAGCACTTCTTCCACGACAGGCGATAAGCGATGAATTTCATCGATAAACAGCACATCGTGAGGCTCGAGGTTGGTGAGCATCGCCGCCAAATCCCCTGCTTTTTCCAGCACCGGACCCGAAGTCGTGCGCAGGTTAACGCCCATTTCATTGGCAACAATGTTGGCAAGCGTGGTTTTACCGAGCCCGGGAGGCCCAAAGATCAGCAGGTGATCGAGAGCATCACCGCGCAGTTTCGCCGCCTGGATAAAGATTTCCATTTGCGAGCGAACCTGAGGCTGGCCAATATACTCCTCCAGCAACTTGGGTCGGATCGCGCGATCCACCAGGTCTTCAGGCGTGGTGCTGGCGGCCGAAATCAGGCGATCTGCTTCAATCATCCTTTACCTCACAATGCAGCGCGGAGCGCTTCACGAATCAGTGTTTCACTGCTGGCATCCGGGCGGGCAATTTTGCTCACCATACGGCTGGCTTCCTGTGGTTTATAGCCAAGCGCCACCAGTGCGGCAACCGCTTCCTGCTCGGCATCATCCGTCGCCGGGCTCGCCGGGGAGGTCAACACCAGGTCAGCCGCCGGTGTAAACAGATCACCATGCAGACCTTTAAAGCGGTCTTTCATTTCGACAATCAGACGCTCAGCCGTTTTCTTACCGATGCCCGGCAGTTTGACCAGCGCACCGAGTTCTTCGCGTTCCACCGCATTAACGAACTGCTGCGCGGACATACCAGAAAGAATAGCCAGGGCCAGTTTAGGTCCAACGCCGTTCGTTTTGATCAACTCTTTAAACAGCGTGCGTTCCTGTTTGTTATTAAACCCGTACAACAGTTGGGCGTCTTCACGTACCACAAAATGAGTGAAAACAACGGCCTCATTTCCGGATTCTGGCAGCTCATAGAAGCAGGTCATCGGCATATGGACTTCATAGCCTACGCCGCCCACTTCAAGCAATACCAGCGGGGGTTGTTTTTCGAGAATAATGCCTCTGAGTCTGCCTATCACACGACGCTCCTGCGTTAATGGCTAAAAGGTAATGCGCTATCATAAAAAAAGGCTGGATAGATATCCAGCCTCATTTATCACTAACGTAATCGACCACGCGCCAAATTCAGCCGGGCGTCGCTCATTTGCATGGCGTTCTGGCTGACGTGACAGTGGGTAATGGCAATGGCCAGCGCATCCGCTGCATCGGCCTGAGGATTGGCCGGAAGTTTAAGTAAGGTGCGCACCATGTGCTGCACCTGACTTTTCTCCGCGCTACCTATCCCCACGACGGTTTGTTTCACCTGCCGCGCGGCATATTCAAACACCGGAAGATCCTGGTTTACGGCAGCAACAATCGCCACCCCACGCGCTTGTCCCAGCTTCAGCGCTGAATCAGCGTTTTTCGCCATAAAGACCTGCTCTATGGCGAAATAATCAGGCTGAAACTGCGTGATAATCTCCGACACGCCTGCATAAATCAGCTTCAGGCGCGACGGTAAATCATCCACTTTGGTGCGAATGCAACCACTGCCAAGGTACGTCAGCTGTCTGCCTACCTGACGAATTACGCCATAACCGGTAATGCGCGATCCCGGGTCAATGCCGAGAATAATAGACATCACGCATCTCCTGTTAATTTATGGCTGAACCCCATCATTCTAAGGTAGCAGCAACCTCATCAGAGATTTCACCGTTGTGGTAAACTTCCTGAACGTCGTCGCAGTCTTCCAGCATATCGATCAGACGCATCAGTTTCGGTGCCGTTTCCGCATCCATATCCGCTTTGGTGGATGGGATCATCGTCACTTCAGCAGCATCGGCTTTCAGACCAGCAGCTTCCAGTGCATCGCGAACTTTCCCCATCTCTTCCCACGCGGTGTAGACGTCAATCGCGCCGTCATCGAAGGTCACAACATCTTCAGCACCCGCTTCCAGCGCCGCTTCCATGATGGTGTCTTCGTCGCCTTGTTCAAAGGAGATCACGCCTTTTTTGCTGAACAGGTAAGCCACGGAACCGTCAGTACCCAGGTTACCACCGGTTTTGGTAAATGCATGGCGCACTTCCGCAACGGTACGGTTACGGTTATCAGACAGGCATTCAATCATCACAGCAGTGCCGCCAGGACCGTAACCTTCATAGATGATAGTTTCCATGTTCGCATCATCATCACCACCAACACCACGTGCGATAGCACGGTTCAGGGTGTCACGGGTCATGTTGTTAGACAGCGCTTTATCAACCGCTGCACGCAGACGCGGGTTGGCATCTGGATCGCCACCGCCAAGTTTAGCCGCTGTCACCAGCTCACGAATGATCTTAGTGAAGATTTTGCCGCGCTTAGCATCCTGCGCAGCTTTACGATGTCTGGTGTTGGCCCATTTACTATGACCTGCCATAAATAATATCTCCAAAAAGCGCGCCTTTTCAGGCAACGTTAATTACAAATTCTTCAATCGCCTGCCGGTTACTCCACGATTTGGTTAACCGTGCAGCCTCAGCTGCGTTAACCCAACGATAGGTCAAATGTTCGGTGAACACGATCTCTCGTTCAGAGGGAAGAGCCAGGCAAAACCAGGATTCGGTATTGCGTACGATTCCTGGCGCATAGCGATGACGTAAATGACTAAAAATTTCAAACTCCACCGTGCGCTGACAGTCAATTAAGGTCAGTTGCTCACGCGCAACATCAATGGCGACCTCTTCCTTTACTTCGCGCATGGCGGCTTGCGACGCGGTTTCACCCTCTTCGAGGCTGCCGGTGACCGACTGCCAGAAATCAGGATCGTCGCGTCGCTGTAACATCAGCACTCTCCCGGTGTCCTCTGCATAAATCACGACTAACACCGAGACAGGCTGTTTGTACGTCATATCAGTTATTCTCGGCTTTCTTCACAACCTGAATGCTCAGTTCCGCCAGTGCCGCTTCATTAGCAAAGCTTGGCGCTTCGGTCATCAGACACGCAGCAGCCGTGGTTTTCGGGAAGGCAATAACGTCACGGATGTTGTCGGTACCCGTCAGCAGCATGGTCAGGCGATCCAGACCAAACGCCAGGCCCGCATGCGGCGGTGTACCATATTTTAATGCATCCAGCAGGAAGCCGAATTTCTCGCGCTGTTCTTGCTCGTTGATACCCAGAATGCCGAATACGGTCTGCTGCATGTCCCCGTTGTGGATACGTACAGAACCACCGCCCACTTCGTAGCCGTTGATGACCATATCGTACGCATTGGCAACCGCATCTTCCGGCGCCGCTTTCAGCTCAGCCGCAGTCATGTCTTTCGGCGAGGTGAACGGGTGGTGCATCGCGGTCAGGCCGCCTTCACCGTCGTCTTCAAACATTGGGAAGTCGATAACCCACAGCGGTGCCCATTTGGATTCGTCGGTCAGGTTCAGGTCTTTACCCAGTTTCAGGCGCAGTGCGCCCATCGCGTCGGCAACCACTTTCTTGTTGTCGGCACCGAAGAAGATCATATCGCCGTCTTGTGCGCCAGTACGTTCCAGAATAGCTTCAATGATTTCAGCATTCAGGAACTTGGCAACCGGGCTGGTGATCCCTTCCAGACCTTTCGCACGCTCGGTGACTTTAATGTAAGCCAGACCTTTCGCGCCGTAGATCTTGATGAAGTTACCGTAGTCGTCGATCTGCTTACGGCTCAGTGCAGCACCACCTGGTACGCGCAGAGCCGCTACACGGCCTTTCGGATCGTTCGCAGGACCGGAGAACACCGCGAATTCAACAGATTTCAGCAGGTCAGCAACGTCCACCAGCTCCATCGGGTTACGCAGATCCGGCTTATCGGAACCGTAACGACGTTCTGCTTCGGCAAAGGTCATGATCGGGAAATCACCCAGATCTACACCTTTAACTTCCAGCCACAGATTACGCACCAGCGCTTCCATCACTTCACGCACCTGCGGTGCGGTCATGAAGGACGTCTCCACGTCGATCTGGGTAAATTCAGGCTGACGGTCTGCACGTAAGTCTTCATCACGGAAGCATTTTACGATCTGGTAGTAACGGTCGAAGCCAGACATCATCAGCAGCTGTTTGAACAGCTGTGGAGATTGCGGCAGCGCGTAGAACTTGCCTTTATGGACACGCGAAGGCACCAGGTAGTCACGCGCCCCTTCCGGTGTCGCTTTGGTCAACATCGGCGTTTCGATGTCGAGGAAACCGTGGTCGTCCATGAAGCGACGAACCAGGCTGGTAATTTTAGCGCGGGTTTTCAGACGCTGCGCCATTTCCGGGCGACGCAGATCCAGATAGCGATACTTCAAACGCGCTTCTTCGGTGTTAACGTGGTTTGAGTCCAGCGGCAGTGATTCTGAGCGGTTGATGATGGTCAGATCGGACGCCAGTACTTCGATTTCGCCTGTCGCCATATCGGCGTTGACGTTTTTCGCATCACGCGCACGCACGGTGCCCGTAACCTGAATGCAGAACTCATTACGCAGTTCGGAGGCCAGCTTTAACGCGTCCGCACGGTCCGGATCGAAAAACACCTGCACGATACCTTCGCGGTCGCGCATATCGATAAAGATCAGGCTACCAAGATCACGACGACGGTTGACCCAACCACACAGAGTCACCTGCTGCCCTTCGTGGGACAGGCGTAGCTGTCCGCAATATTCTGTACGCATGAGATATCCCTTAACTTTGCCGCAGGCGGATTGTCACCTGTCTTGCAGATGACGAAGTCGCAGCTTTAGCTGAATGTCACAACTGAATGAAAAAAGGCGGCTATTATACTGGAAATTCTGCCGCACGATAAGAGCCTACCGGGATAGACTCTCAGTCCGGTACTGACTGTACGCGTGTTTCCTACGCGGGTATTGCGTAATCTCACAAAAAATAACAAAAATTGTCGCCCCTTTCACACCGAATCGCGATTAAGGTGTAACGGAATTCTTTTTTTACTGGAGTTACCATGCTGGAACTGAACGCTAAAACGACGGCCCTCGTTGTTATCGATCTGCAGGAAGGTATTTTACCTTTCGCTGGCGGTCCCCACACCGCAAACGACGTGGTTGCCCGCACCGCGCGCCTCGCGGAAAAATTCCGTGCGCACGGTTCGCCGGTCGTCATGGTTCGTGTCGGCTGGTCTGACGATTATGCTGAAGCGCTGAAGCAACCGGTTGATGCCCAGGCACCGGCCAAAGCGTTACCCGCTAACTGGTGGGATTATCCGCACGCTCTGGGCAAATGCGCCAGCGATCTGGAAGTCACCAAACGCCAGTGGGGAGCGTTTTACGGTACTGACCTCGAACTGCAATTACGTCGTCGCGGCGTTAACACGATTGTCCTGTGCGGGATCTCTACGAACATTGGCGTCGAATCCACGGCACGTAACGCCTGGGAGTTAGGATTCAGTCTGATCATCGCGGAAGATGCCTGCAGCGCCGCCAGCGCTGACCAGCATCAGGGCAGCATGACGAATATTTTCCCGCGTATTGCGCGCGTACGCAGCGTTGACGAGATCCTGCAAGCGCTATGATTTATATCGGTTTACCGCAGTGGTCGCATCCGAAGTGGGTGCGCCTAGGTATCACCAGCCTTGAAGAATATGCCCGCCACTTTAACTGCGTGGAGGGAAATACCACGCTGTACGCGTTGCCAAAAGCCGAAATTGTTGCTCGCTGGCATGCGCAAACAACGGACGATTTTCGCTTCTGTTTCAAATTTCCAGCCACCATTTCGCATCAGGCCGCACTGCAGAACTGCGATGATATGGTGCAGGAATTTTTAACGCGCATGTCACCGCTGGACGCCCGTATCGGGCAGTACTGGCTGCAATTGCCTGCCACTTTTGGCCCGCGCGATCTCCCTGCACTCTGGCAGTTTCTCGATGCACTCCCAAAAACGTTTACCTACGGCGTAGAAGTTCGCCATCCTGATTTCTTTGCCAAAGGTGAAGAAGAGAAGCAGCTCAATCGTGGTCTGCATCAACGTGGGGTCAATCGGGTCGTTTTGGATAGCCGTCCGGTACACGCTGCTATTCCTCACACTGAAGCAATACGCGACGCACAACGTAAAAAACCCAAAGTTCCGGTACATGCGGTGATGACGGCAAATCATCCTATCGTGCGATTTATCGGTAGCGATAACATGGCGCAAAATCGGGCATTATTTGCCGTGTGGCTGAAGAAATTACCGCTCTGGGAACAGACCGCTACGCCTTATCTTTTTTTACATACCCCTGATATTGCGCAGGCTCCCGAGCTGGTTGATACCCTGTGGGCGGATTTGCGCAGTGTATTACCTGAAATAGGCACTGCTCCGTCCATTCCACAGCAATCTTCTCTTTTCTGAAAATGCCACCTATCATAGACAGTGCCATCAACCATTTTAAAGGGAGTTTGTATGGTAAGCGCGCTTTATGCCGTATTGGGTGCGTTATTGTTAATAAAGTTCTCTTTTGACGTCGTCCGCCTGCGCATGCAATATCGCGTTGCTTATGGTGACGGTGGCTTCAGTGAACTGCAAAGCGCTATCCGTATTCACGGTAATGCGGTGGAATATATTCCCCTTGCATTAGTGTTGCTGCTCTTTATGGAAATGAACGGCGCGGAAACGTGGATGGTGCATATTTGCGGGATCATTTTGATTGCCGGGCGACTGATGCATTATTACGGTTTTCACCACCGGCTGTTCCGCTGGCGGCGTTCCGGCATGAGCGCGACCTGGTGCGCCTTGTTGCTGATGGTGCTGGCGAATCTTTGGTATATGCCCTGGGAGTTGGTTTTCTCCCTGCATTAGCGCACAATACGCCACTTTATTTTTCCCGGATTTTTACGTTATGTCTCACCGCGACACGCTTTTTTCTGCGCCTATCGCCAGTCTGGGTGACTGGACCTTTGATGAACGGGTTGCTGAAGTCTTCCCGGATATGATCCAGCGTTCCGTTCCCGGCTACTCCAATATCATTTCCATGATTGGGATGCTGGCCGAACGTTTCGTGCAACCCAACTCACAGGTCTACGACCTGGGCTGTTCTCTGGGCGCTGCGACGCTCTCGGTGCGTCGCAATATTCACCATGATAATTGCAAAATCATTGCCGTCGATAACTCCCCGGCCATGGTAGAGCGCTGCCGTCGCCATATTGACGCCTATAAAGCGCCAACGCCGGTAGAGGTTATCGAAGGGGACATTCGCAACATCACGATTGAAAACGCCTCGATGGTGGTGCTGAATTTTACCCTGCAATTCCTTGCGCCGCCTGAGCGCCAGGCATTGTTGGATAAGATTTATCAGGGCCTGAACCCCGGCGGCGCGCTGGTGTTGTCAGAGAAATTCAGCTTCGAAGATGCCAACGTGGGTGAACTGCTTTTCAACATGCACCATGACTTCAAGCGAGCCAATGGTTATAGCGAACTGGAAATCAGCCAAAAGCGCAGCATGCTGGAAAACGTCATGCTAACCGATTCGGTCGAGACCCATAAAACGCGTCTTCGCCAGGCGGGCTTTGAGCACAGTGAACTTTGGTTCCAGTGCTTCAACTTTGGTTCCCTGGTGGCGCTAAAAGCTGAGGTTTCAGCATGATCGACTTCGGTAATTTTTATCAGCTTATCGCCAAAAACCACCTTTCCCATTGGCTGGAAACGCTACCGGCGCAAATTGCGACCTGGCAGCGCGAGCAGCATGGTCTGTTCAAGCAATGGTCAAATGCGGTGGAATTTCTCCCCGAACTGACGCCATACCGTCTGGATTTACTGCATAGCGTTACCGCCGAGAGCCAGGAGCCGCTGAGCGACGGTCAGCTCAAGCGCATCGATACCCTGATGCGTAACTTGATGCCGTGGCGTAAAGGACCGTACTCGCTGTACGGCGTCAATATTGATACCGAATGGCGTTCTGACTGGAAATGGGATCGCGTTTTGCCGCATCTTTCCGATCTGACCGGGCGAACGATCCTCGACGTGGGCTGCGGTAGCGGGTATCACATGTGGCGCATGATTGGCGCAGGGGCGCATCTGGCGGTCGGCATTGACCCGACACAGCTGTTCCTGTGCCAGTTTGAAGCGGTGCGTAAACTGCTCGGTAACGATCAACGTGCACATCTGTTGCCACTGGGGATTGAGCAGCTTCCGGCGCTGAATGCCTTTGATACCGTTTTCTCGATGGGCGTGCTTTACCACCGCCGTTCTCCGCTGGAACACCTCTGGCAGTTGAAAGATCAGCTGGTACAAGATGGCGAACTGGTGCTGGAAACGATAGTGGTTGAAGGCGACGAAAATACCGTGCTGGTGCCGGGCGATCGCTACGCGCAAATGCGTAACGTCTATTTCATTCCGTCTGCGCTGGCGCTGAAAAACTGGCTAGAGAAATGCGGTTTTGTCGATGTGCGTATCGCTGACGTGAGCGTCACCACCACAGAAGAGCAGCGTCGTACCGAGTGGATGGTGACCGAATCGCTGGCCGATTTCCTCGACCCGAACGACCACAGCAAAACGGTTGAAGGCTACCCCGCCCCACAGCGTGCGGTTTTGATTGCACGTAAACCCTAGTCATTTTTGCCGGGTGGCACATTTTCTCCACAATAGTTCGGTTTGCAACAAGGTGGCGACGCAGTAAATCCCCGGGTGAACAGCGCCCGCAAGGGCGAGGCCCAGGGGTGGGCAGAGTTATTGCCAACACAGTTGCAGGCCGAAATATGCCGGAGAAAGATAAAAAAAGGCCCCTGTTGAAATTGCAGGGGCCTGGTACGAGCAAGCATCATATTGGGCGACATGATGCAACGGTAAAATCAGTTGGCCTGATGGCAGGCAATGATTGCTTTCATTTCAGCAACCGCCGCCCCGTCTACCGCATAGCGGGAATACTCATCCGCTTGCGCATCCGAAGACATCGACAACCCCGCATTGCGATAACGCATGGGAGAAGCCAACCAGACGCCGGCAGAACTGTGGACTTCCTGCACGCCTGCATTCAGAAACAGAGGCAAATTCGCGGCGCGAACCCCTGCTCCGGCCATAATGATTGGAGCACCCGCCTGCGCAATAAGTTCCATTATTTTTGTTAAACCTTGCACTGCATCTGATTTTTGCCCGGAAGTCAGTATTCTTGCGACGCCCAAATCAGCTAAATTCTTCAGCGCCGTTAATGGGTTAGCACACATATCAAAAGCCCGGTGGAACGTGACATTTAAGGCTCCCGCTGCCGCCATTATTTTTTCCATACGCCGCATATCAACATGACCATCGGCATCCAACACGCCGGTCACCAGCCCTGAAAACCCCAGTTCTTTGACCATCTCGATATCATCAAGCATCGCGGCAAACTCCCCATCGGTGTAGCAAAAATCCCCGCCACGTGGACGGATGATTGGATTCACCGGGATGGAAACGTGCTGGCGTACCGATCGCAACACGCCCAGCGACGGGGTTAAGCCCCCTTCTTTCGGCGCTGAACACAGTTCAATTCGATCCGCACCGCTTTGCTGCGCCGTGCGTGCACATTCCATGCTGTAACAGCAGATTTCCAACAATGCCATGGTTCACTCCTGTTGTTCGCTTGCCACAATCGCTTCAATTGACCACGGATGAAACTTGATGGTCACGTTGCCATCGCTGACTGCCAGCGTCGGATTCGGTAAACGTTCACGTTCACCTTTTGGCGAGCTGGTCTTGACGAAAATCCCAGGCTGGCTCAGCCCTTCATCAGAGAGCAGCGCCAGCGCCCGCGCATTCAATGTCTCCGGCTCGCCTGGCAGAACGATTTCAATGTGTTCCCATCCCTCGTGCGGGTAACGTTTTTCACCCGGCCACGGCAGCTCAACAATCGTAAACTGCCAGTGCGCCACGCAAACCGGCTTATGCAGTTTGAACAGGCAAATCGGCCTGCCGTTGATCATATTTTCCGACAACAACTCGCCACACTGCTCGAACCCGCGACGCCAGCGTTCAGCGGTGGTATTTTGATGGCAGCGCAGAGAAATGTGATCGGCTTCAAGCCCTGAAACATCCAGGCCAAGACGCGTGGAAAGTTCTGTAAACGCCAGTACGAAATGCGGTAGATCTGCGGAAATATCATGCAGTTCGTCAATAGTCTGCCAGTTCGCCATAATGAGAGCTCTTATCGGTATTCAAGGCCGCTAATTTACTCTGTTGCACAGCGCCATCCAACCGCTGATTTTTTCGAACGTAAAATGAATGATTATGCGTAATGACGTTGCCTGTATTTTAGCCAGCGTACGGTGCTCGCGATGCTGACGGCAACGGGCATTTGCAGTATACTCCCGCCCTAAATTCTTAAACTGGCGCGGTGTACATCTCCCCGCTTCATAAATGTAAGGTATTCCGGTGAATATTCAGGCTCTTCTCTCAGAAAAAGTCAGTCAGGCCATGATTGCTGCAGGTGCGCCTGCAGATTGCGAACCGCAGGTTCGTCAGTCAGCAAAAGTACAGTTCGGCGACTATCAGGCCAACGGCATGATGGCAGTTGCCAAAAAACTGGGTATGGCGCCGCGACAACTGGCAGAGCAGGTGCTGACTCATCTGGATCTCAACGGGATTGCCAGCAAGGTTGAAATCGCGGGTCCGGGCTTTATTAATATTTTCCTCGACCCGGCATTTCTGGCTCAGCACGTCCAGCAAGCGTTAGCCTCCGAACGTTTGGGCGTATCGCAGCCAGAGAAGCAAACCATCGTTGTTGACTATTCGGCACCGAACGTGGCGAAAGAGATGCACGTCGGTCACCTGCGCTCTACCATCATCGGTGATGCCGCGGTCCGTACGCTGGAGTTTCTCGGTCACCATGTGATCCGTGCAAACCACGTGGGCGACTGGGGGACACAGTTCGGGATGCTTATCGCATGGCTGGAAAAACAGCAGCAGGAAAATGCCGGTGAAATGGCACTGGCTGACCTGGAAGGTTTCTACCGTGACGCGAAAAAGCATTACGACGAAGATGAAGTCTTCGCCGAACGCGCTCGCAGCTACGTGGTGAAACTGCAAGGCGGCGACGAATACTTCCGCGAAATGTGGCGCAAACTGGTTGACATCACCATGTCACAAAACCAGTTAACCTACGACCGTCTGAACGTGACCCTGACCCGTGACGATGTGATGGGTGAAAGCCTGTACAACCCGATGCTGCCAGGCATTGTTGCCGATCTGAAGGCCAAAGGTCTGGCTGTTGAGAGTGAAGGCGCAACGGTTGTATTCCTTGATGAGTATAAAAACAAGGAAGGCGAACCGATGGGCGTCATCATCCAGAAAAAGGATGGCGGTTATCTCTACACCACCACCGATATTGCCTGCGCAAAATATCGTTACGAAACACTGCATGCCGACCGCGTGCTGTATTACATCGACTCCCGTCAGCATCAGCATTTAATGCAGGCGTGGACCATCGTGCGTAAAGCCGGTTATGTGCCTGACTCCGTACCGCTGGAACACCACATGTTCGGCATGATGCTCGGCAAAGACGGTAAACCGTTCAAAACCCGCGCTGGCGGTACGGTGAAACTGGCCGACCTGCTGGATGAAGCGCTGGAGCGTGCACGCCGTCTGGTCGCGGAGAAGAACCCGGATATGCCTGCCGACGAGCTGGAAAAACTGGCGACTGCGGTAGGTATCGGCGCGGTGAAATATGCGGATTTGTCGAAAAACCGTACCACCGACTACATCTTCGACTGGGACAACATGCTGGCGTTTGAAGGAAATACCGCCCCGTATATGCAGTATGCCTACACGCGTGTCCTGTCAGTCTTCCGTAAAGCGGAGATCGACGAAAGCGTGCTTGCCAACGCTAAGGTCATCATCAATGAAGCTCGCGAAGCCCAGCTGGCGGCGCGTCTGCTGCAGTTTGAAGAAACGCTGACCGTTGTTGCGCGTGAAGGTACACCGCACGTGATGTGCGCATACCTGTACGATCTTGCAGGGCTGTTCTCTGGTTTCTACGAACACTGCCCGATCCTCAGCGCTGAGAGCGAAGAAATTCGTAACAGCCGTCTGAAACTGGCACAGCTGACAGCGAAAACGCTGAAGCTGGGTCTGGATACGCTGGGTATCGAAACCGTAGAACGTATGTAAGTTCATCCCAGAATAACAGGCCTGAGTCTCCCTGGGACTCAGGCCTTTTTTATGTCCGTAAGAGGCTATCTGTAACAACTCACAAGGAATGACACATTTCCGTAGAGAGATGGAACATCTTTTGTCTGTCATCTCAACCCTGCCTCCGTATCATTAGGCGGCAAATTAATCGGGTACGGGTCAATGACATTCAGAGATTTTGAGGCGGAAGAAAAGCTCTTCCTGCGACGGGTAATAGTGGCTTTTGGCCTGGTGGTCATCTGTTTTGGCGTCCTGATTTACAACCTCTACAACTTACAAATCCGTCAGCACCAGTACTACACAACCCGCTCGAATGAAAATGACATTAAAATGCTGCCCGTCGCTCCGACGCGCGGCATGATTTATGATCGCAACGGCATCCCGCTGGTGCGCAACGTGACCTGGTACGATATTGCCGTTACCCCCTATAAAATCAGCGATATGGATGCGTTGTTAAAGCAACTCACCCCCATCGTTGACCTGACGCCTGATGATATTGATCAGTTTCGCCATGAGCTGAAAGCCAGCAGCCGTTATCGTCCCGTCGTGCTGAAAAACGCGTTAACCGACGTGGAGATTGCCCGCTTCTCGGTTAACCAGTTTCGCTATAGCGGCGTCACCATTAACAGCTATGAAGATCGCCAGTACCCCTACGGGGCAGAACTGGCGCATGTTCTCGGCTATGTATCGAAAATCAATGACAGTGACCTGAAGGCGCTGGATAAAAAAGGTCTGGCGGAAAACTATGCCGCTGACCACAACATCGGCAAGCAAGGGATTGAGCACTATTACGAAAACGAGTTACACGGTAAAACCGGGTATCAGGAAGTAGAAGTGGATAACCACGGACGCATCGTGCGTCTGATCAAAGATGTGCCGCCGGTTGCCGGCAAAGACATCCACCTGACGCTGGATTTACATCTGCAGGAATATATAGAGAGTCTGCTGGCGGGCCAGCGTGCGGCGGTACTGGTGGAAGATCCCCATGACGGTTCGGTACTGGCCATGGTCTCAAATCCCAGCTATGACCCGAACCCGTTTGTTAAAGGCATCAGCTATCAGGACTACAACAAACTGCTACAGGACAAAGACCTGCCGTTAATTAACCGCGTGACGCAGGGGCTATACCCTCCGGCCTCAACGGTTAAACCGTATATGGCCATGTCGGCCTTACTCAATGGCGTTATCACGCCGCAGACCAGCTTCTTCGGCGCGCCGACCTGGACACTTCCCGGCACTGAACGCCATTATCGGGACTGGAAAAAGACCGGTCACGGTATGCTGGATGTTACTAAAGCGATTGAAGAGTCTGCTGATACCTTCTTCTATCAGGTGGCCTATATGATGGGGATCGATCGGATTAACACCATGCTCAGCCAGTTTGGTTACGGTAAACCGACCGGGATCGATCTGGATGAAGAGTACAACGGTCTGTTACCGAGCCGCGACTGGAAACAGCGGGTACATAAAAAAGCCTGGTATCAGGGGGATACCATTTCCGTCGGCATCGGTCAGGGTTACTGGATTGCCACGCCGATCCAGATGGTGAAAGCGATGGTCGCACTGATTAACAACGGGAAAGTGATCTCCCCTCACCTCTTACAGGATGAAGAGAGCGGCAAGTCAATTACCCCTTATCAGGCACCGCAAGCGCCGATCCAAATTGCCTCCGCCGCTTCCCCCTATTGGGGGCTGGTGCGCCAGGCCATGTTTGGCATGGCAAACGAGCCGAACGGCACCGGTTATAAGTTCTTCCACACTGCACCCTATGGCATTGCGGCGAAAAGTGGCACCTCACAGGTGTTTAGCCTGAAAGAAAACCAGACGTACAATGCGAAGATGATCCCCATTCGCCTGCGAGACCATGTGTTCTATACCGCTTTCGCGCCGTATAAAAACCCGAAAGTCGCCGTGGCGTTGATTCTGGAAAACGGCGGCAGCGACGGGGTAACCGCCGCGCCGGTCATGCGTCAGATCATGGATCATCTGTTCGTGCCGCAACCCCCTGCCCAGCAGCCCGCGCAGGGTTAAGCCGACGGAACATTAGCGATAATTGACGATCACCTGATTGCTTTGAACTTTTAGCGCCGGGATCAAACGCCCACCACCGGGCACTTCCCAGACAAAATGCATCGGTTCAACGGCGGGGACATTATGAAAGCCATTCGTCGTGCCGCTTTGCCCGTCCAGCTCTACACAGCGAGACTGGGAGCATAAGCGCACCCGCAATCCGGCAGGCGTGGGTCCGTTCAGTTCGTAGCGCCACGCCACCAGAGTCATTAAACCGGAGACCGGCTGGCTGGCAACCAGCGGCGCAGACGACGCCGCCTCACCGCGATAGTTTAACGTGATGCCCATACCACTTGCCTGCCAGGCGCCTTCGCCAGCGGCTTGTACCATCAGCGGAAGACATAACAGCCAAAGCAACTTACGCATTATTTGCCTCCAATGGTTGCGGTCATGCGGATATGACGGTTATCGGACAGTTCCATGTTCGACAACACCACCAACTGCGGGATGCTGCGGCGTAAAAAGCGCGACAGTAGCGGTCGTAACGCATGGTTCACCAGCAATACCGGCGGCGCGCCCAGCATCTCCTGACGGGATAACGCCTCCTGAGTCTGCGCCAGCAACCGGTCTGCCAGACCGGGCTCCAGCCCACCGCCACCCTGCAACGCTTGTAACAGCAGTCGCTCAAGCGGCGTATCCAGACCGATAACCTGCACTTCATCTTTACCCGGGAACCACTGCTGCGTGATCGCCCGCCCCAGCGCAACACGGACGACGGCGGTAAGCTCGTGCGGATCGTTTTGCAGCGGTGCATGTTCAGCCAGCGTTTCCAGGATAGTGCGCATATCGCGAATCGGCACTTTTTCATCCAACAGGTTCTGCAAGACCTTATGCAGCGTAGTCAGCGTGATCACGCCTGGCACCAGATCTTCTGTCAGCTTTGGCATCTCCTGCGAAACACGATCCAGCAGTTGCTGCGCTTCCTGGCGACCAAACAGCTCGGCGGCGAACTGACCAATCAGATGATTAAGATGTGTGGCAACCACGGTACTCGCTTCCACAACCGTAAAGCCCTGAATTTGCGCCTGCTCTTTGAGCGCGCTTTCAATCCAGATGGCGTCGAGACCAAAGGCCGGATCAACGGTTTTTTCCCCCGGGAGCGACCCTGCCGCAGTGCCCGGGTTGATGGCCAGCCAACGCCCCGGATAGGCGTCGCCGCTGCCAATCTCTACCCCTTTCATCAGAATGCGATAACGAGCAGGTTGCAGATCC
Organism: Citrobacter sp. Marseille-Q6884; assembly: GCF_945906775.1. Lineage (NCBI taxonomy): Bacteria > Pseudomonadati > Pseudomonadota > Gammaproteobacteria > Enterobacterales > Enterobacteriaceae > Citrobacter > Citrobacter sp. Marseille-Q6884. Next base: position 879,638 of record NZ_CAMDRE010000002.1, on the reverse strand, counting down.
ATATTGTCGCGGATATGCACGACCGGTGGCAGGAAGCCCATATCCTGGGCAAATTTCTTACGAATACTGCGAATTCGTCCCAGCAATTCGCCATCCTGCTGAAAATCTACCATCGGGATCAGGCGATACCCTACCTCCATCCCCAGTGAATCTTCCAGTTGAACGTCGTTCCAGGTCGCTTCCACTACGGCATTGTTTTCCGGCATTTTTACCGATTGCGGCTCCTCAGGGGCTTTTTTCTCCCGACCACGTAACCACCAGGCAAGACCGAGTAACGCCGCAGTAAACATCAGGAAAACCAGGTTGGGCATCCCCGGCACCAGCCCCAGTAAACCGAGTACGGCTGCGCTGAGCAACATGACGCTGGGATTACTGAACAGCTGCGTCACCATCTGTTCGCCCACGTCCTGATCGGTACTCACACGGGTGACGATAACGCCCGCCGCGGTGGAAATAACCAGCGCCGGAATTTGCGCGACCAGACCGTCACCGATGGTCAGCAGGGTATAACTTTCCGCCGCGCTTCCCATACTCATGCCGTGTTGCAATACCCCCACCAGCAGGCCGCCGACCACGTTGATCACCATGATCAAAATACCGGCGATGGCATCCCCGCGCACAAATTTACTCGCACCGTCCATCGAGCCGTAAAAGTCTGCTTCCTGGGTAACTTCCGAACGACGCTTTTTCGCTTCATCTTCGCCAATCAACCCGGCGTTCAGATCGGCGTCAATCGCCATCTGTTTACCGGGCATGCCGTCCAGCACAAAACGCGCGCCTACCTCTGCAATACGGCCCGCACCTTTGGTGATAACCATAAAGTTGATGATGACGAGAATAATGAAGACCACGATACCGATGGCAAAGTTACCGCCCACCAGGAAGTGACCGAAAGCCTCAACCACTTTCCCCGCCGCCGCCGACCCGGTATGTCCTTCCATCAAAATAATACGCGTGGACGCCACGTTGAGCGCCAGACGTAGCAGAGTGGTAAACAGCAAAATCGTCGGAAATGCCGCGAACTCCAGCGTACGCTGGGTAAACATGGCCACCAGCAGCACCATGATCGACAGCGCAATGTTAAAGGTGAACAGCAAGTCGAGGATGAAGGCCGGCAGCGGCAGCACCATCATCGACAGGATCAGCAGGATGAGGATCGGCCCGGCAAGAATTTGCCATTGCGTGGATTTCAGATTATTGGGCAGACGCAGCATCGCGACCAGATTAGCCATCAGTATTCTTCTCGTTCATGAAATCCAGTGCTTCAGGCACCGGAAGGTTTCCAGGTTGTGGTGGACGCTTGCCGCCTGCCAGACGCCAGCGTTTTAGCTGCCATACCCAGGCCAGTACTTCTGCGACGGCCGCATACAGTTGACCCGGGATTTGCTGACCAATCTCAGCATGGCGATACAACGCACGCGCCAGCGGCGGTGCTTCTAAAGTGGGTACACGGTGCTCCGCGCCAATCTCACGAATGCGCAACGCCACCAGCCCCGCCCCTTTAGCAATTACTTTTGGCGCGCTCATTTTGTTTTCGTCATACTGCAGCGCAACCGAATAGTGCGTAGGGTTGGTCACAATGACATCCGCTTTCGGCACATCCGCCATCATGCGACGCTGCGCTGCCGCACGCTGCATCTGTCGAATCTTCCCCTTAACGTGCGGGTCGCCTTCGCTCTCTTTAAACTCGTCGCGAATATCCTGGCGCGACATGCGCAGCTTTTTAATGTGGCTGTAGATTTGGAAGAAGACGTCGAATCCCACCATCGGAATCACACCCAGCACCACCAGAAGCGCGCACATCCCCACTAAATCCAGCGCATTGCCCATCGCCGTGACCGGCGACTCCGCCATTAAGCGCATCATTTCCGGCCAGTTATGCCAGAGATAAAATCCGGTGACGCTGCCGACCAGCGTGGATTTCAGGATAGCTTTCAGCAACTCTGCCCCGGTCTGCGCAGAAAACATGCGCTTAATGCCCGGTAGCGGATTCAGCTTAGAGAATTTGGGTTGCAGCGACTTACCGCTGAAGATCAAGCCGCCAAGCATCACGGGGGAGATCAACGCCACCAGCACGACGCCGGTAATGAGCGGCAGCAGCGCAATCATGGCATCTTTAATCAACAGGATGATTTGGCTCAGGATCAGGTTCGGGTCATTGACCATGCTGTGGTCAAAACGTAACCCGGCCGACAGCATTCCGGCCAGTTTGCGAGCAAGCGACTCCCCGCCGATCCAGATAATGCACACGCCCACCAGCAAAATAAGCAGTGAGGTGAGTTCTTTGGAACGGGGGATCTGCCCCTCTTCCCGCGCTTTTTCAAGTCGGTGGGGTGTGGGGGCTTCTGTTTTGTCGTCGTCGCTTTCTTCTGCCACGCATCAGACCCTGGATAGAGATATAGAGGGGAATAATGCCAGAACCGCTATGCAACAATGGGCAGAGTAAGCGACAAAAAAGACGGGATTTAGGGCTTTAACGCCAACAACCGATTAATCACGCGTTAGCCGGACGAGAGGCGCAAACCTCATCATCCGGCAATCACACATCAGAACCCGAGGCTATCCAGCAGGTCATCAACCTGATCCTGGCTTGCCACCACGCCCGCTTTCGACGTGTCAACCTGCGGGCCGTTGAGCAGGCTTTCATTTTCGCGTTTTGGACGAGCGCCCTGCTCCGGGATGTTCTCCAGCAGCACCATCAGCAATTGACGCTCAATCTCCTGGATAACATCCATCATGCGTTTAATAACCTGACCGGTCAGATCCTGGAAATCCTGCGCCATCATGATGTCCAGTAATTGGGCATTCGTGAAGCTGGTGTGGCCAGGCACATCGCCAAGGAACTGCCGGGTGTCGGTGACCAGTTCACGGGCATCTGACAGCTCAATGGGATTTTCAAACCATTCATCCCAGCGTTTGGTCAGGGCTTTCGCCCCTTTTTCCATCGCATCCTGATGCGGCTGCGACGCTTCAACGCTGTTTAGCGCACGCTCTGCCGCCTGCGCGGTCATCTGCACAACGTAATCCAGACGATCGCGCGCGTCGGGAATCGCTTCCGCCGCTTCAGCAATCGCCTGGTCCAGCCCCAGTTCACGCAGGCTGTCACGCAACATTCGGGTTAAACTACCGATGCGCGCGATGATGTCCCCTGCTGAATGTTCATCAACAGGTTTAATTTGTGGTTGCATCATCATCACATCCTCACATGCCCAGTTTCTCAAAGATTTTATTGAGTTTCTCTTCCAGCGTGGCTGCTGTGAACGGCTTCACGACGTAACCACTGGCGCCAGCCTGTGCGGCTGCAATAATGTTCTCTTTCTTCGCTTCCGCCGTTACCATCAATACCGGCAAAGAGGACATGCCACCGTCTGCGCGAATTGTTTTCAGCAGTTCCAGACCGTCCATATTGGGCATATTCCAGTCGGAAATGACAAAACCAAATCCACCTGTCTGCAGCTTGTTCAGCGCATCCACACCGTCTTCCGCCTCTTCAACGTTGTTGAATCCCAGCTCTTTAAGCAGGTTGCGCACGATGCGACGCATGGTGGAAAAGTCATCCACAACCAGAAATTTCAGCTCTTTGTCCGCCATAAAATACTGCTCCTCATTAAATACGTATTGCCTGTCCGGCACTGATTTTCGCCAGCATCTGCTGGCTTACCTGGCTAAGATCGACCACTTCGCTTACGCCACCCATATTGATGGCCTCGCGCGGCATGCCGAACACCACACAACTTGCTTCGTTTTGCGCGATAGTCCAGGCGCCAGCCTGGTGCATCGCTAACATTCCGGCGGCGCCATCGTTGCCCATGCCCGTGAGGATCACACCCACCGCATTACGCCCCGCATGTTTCGCCACCGAATGAAACAGCACATCCACAGAAGGCCGATGCCGGTTCACCGGCGGGCCATCATGAATTTTGATTTGATAGTTAGCCCCGCTACGAGCCAACTCCATATGTTTGTCGCCAGGCGCGATATACGCATGCCCCGGTAATACGCGCTCTCCGTCTTCCGCTTCTTTTACGCTGATCTGACACAGCTTGTTCAGGCGTTCGGCAAATGAACGGGTAAACCCAGGCGGCATGTGCTGCGTGATAATCACCGCCGGGCAGGAAAGCGGTAGCGGCTGCAGGACATGGCGGATGGCTTCTGTCCCTCCGGTCGACGCGCCAATGGCGATCAATTTTTCAGAACTGAGTAGCGGCACCGCTTTTAGCGTCGCCGGTGCAGTAACAGGCTTATGCGCCGCCAGACGGGCGCGCGATGCGGTACGCACTTTCTCCGCAATCATCTCGCTATACGCCAGCATCCCTTCGCGGATGCCTAACTGCGGTTTGGTGACAAAATCGATTGCCCCCAACTCCAGCGCCCGCAACGTCACTTCTGAGCCTTTTCCGGTTAGCGAAGAGACCATCACCACCGGCATCGGGCGCAGGCGCATCAGCTTTTCGAGGAAATCGAGACCGTCCATGCGCGGCATTTCCACATCCAGCGTCAGGACGTCAGGATTGTATTTTTTGATTAAATCCCGGGCCACCAGCGGATCTGGCGCGGTGGCGACCATTTCCATATCGCTGTGACTGTTAATAATTTCGGTCATGATTTGACGCATCAATGCGGAGTCATCAACCGATAACACTCTGATTTTACTCATTCTTTATCCTTAACACGCGCATGCGCATACACCGTCTGTCCGCGGAGACTAAACTCGCGCACGAGGTTGCTAAAGTTTTCTGAATGACCGGCAAATAACAGGCCGTCAGGCTTCAGGAGTGGAACAAAGCGGTGCAAAATGTCCTGTTGCGTCGTTTTATCAAAGTAGATCATAACGTTACGACAGAAAATGGCGTCGAACGGGCCAGGTACGTTGTATTTTTTATCCAGTAAATTCACGCTGGTAAATTCAACATGGCTCGCCAGTTCCTGTCGCACGCGCACCAGCCCTTCATGCGGCCCGGTACCGCGCATGAAGTAACGCTGTAGCTGCTGTGGCGACAGGGTTTTGAGTTCATCAAGGCGGTAAATACCGCTTCGCGCTTTTTCCAACACTTCGGTATCGATATCGCTGGCAAAAACACGCCAGCGTCCCGGGGTCATCCCCAGGGTATCGGCCAACGTAATGGCAATACTGTAGGGTTCTTCTCCGGTAGAGGCCGCCGCGCTCCAGACGCGGTATTCACCGCTGCGCCGACGCGCGTGGTCAGACAGCACGGGAAAATGATGTCCTTCGCGGAAAAAGGCGGTCAGGTTGGTGGTCAGGGAGTTAATAAAGGCCTGCCACTCAGCGCTGTTCGGATTGGCCTCCAGCATGCTGAGATAGCGACCGAAGTCATCCAGCTCCAGGGTACGCAACCGGCGAACCAGGCGGTTATACACCATGTCCCGCTTGTGGTCGGCCAGCACGATCCCCGCGCGCTGGTAGATTAATTGACATATCCGACGAAAATGCGCGTCAGACAGCGCAAGGCGCTGTGTCATCTGTAACAATAATGACGTTTGCCCACTGGGCAGAGATGATGTCATAGCGCCTTCTCAATCACATTCAGGATACAACGGGCACCGCTTTCGGCGGCGCCAATTCTTGTTGTGCTACGTTTTGCTCTTCAAGCTTAAAAAATGCGACACAGGCAGAAAGATTATCGGCCTGCGTGGCGAGTTGTCCGGTGGCGGATGCGGCTTCTTCCACCAGCCCGGCATTTTGCTGCGTGACTGAGTCCATCTGGCTGACAGCCTGCGCGACCTGCTCGATGCCTCTGCGTTGTTCATCAGATGCCGAGGCGATCTCCCCCATGATGTCGTTAACCTGGGTCACCGAGCTAACAATTTCCGTCATGGTGCGCGACGCCATATCAACCAGTTGCGATCCCTGGTGTACCCGGGTGACGGATTCTTCAATCAGCCCCTTAATTTCTTTCGCCGCCTGCGCGCTACGGCTTGCCAAATTACGCACCTCTCCGGCGACCACGGCAAAACCACGCCCCTGTTCACCCGCCCGGGCGGCCTCTACCGCGGCATTCAGCGCCAGGATATTGGTCTGGAAGGCAATGCTGTCGATGACGCCGATAATGTCGCCAATTTTCTGCGAGCTGGCAGAAATCTCCTGCATGGTGCTGGCTACCCGGGACGTCTGTTCACCCCCTTTATGCGCCGTGTCTGCGGCGCTTTTGGCGATCCCCGATGCCTGGCGTGCGTTATCCGCATTCTGCCCAACGGTGGCGGTCAGTTGTTCCATACTGGCCGCCGTTTGCGCCAGCGCGGCCGCTTGCTGTTCAGTGCGTGAAGACAGATCATTATTGCCCATCGCGATTTCCGAAATACCGCGATGCATCGCTGAGCTCCCGTGGCGCACCTCATTGACCGTTTCATGCAGCGCCTGCTGCATTTTCTTCAGGCTGGCAAAAATAGCCGAGATCTCATTGCGCCCATAAACGGCTATCGGCCGAGCCAGATTACCCGCGGCAATGCTGTCGAAATGACTGCCGATGATCGCCAGCGGCTGGACGATCATCTTGCGCGACCAGTACAACGCACCGCTGGTTAACAGCGCCGCCAGTATGACCATGGTGGCGAAAATCACCCCCGACATATGGTAATTTCGCTGGCTCAGGTCACCTGCGGTTTGCAACACACGATCAATGTTGCTCTGCCACGCGTTAACGTTCGCATCAAACGCATCCTGAGATGCCTGCACCGGCGCGGTCAGAAAATCTGACAACTGATTGTTTTCCAGCCAGGTAGCCTGATGCGCCAGATCGCTGTGCCATTGGTTGAAACTTTTCTCCGTCGCGCCAAAAAGCGCCTTCCCTTGCTCTGACGTATCCGATGTCGCCATAAAGCGTTTAAACATCGATTCGGACTGCGTGAGACTCTCGCGCGCACGGGTCATCAGGGCTTTGATGTCCTCTGGCGGATAGCTCAGGGCGGTCAACGTCCCTGCCTTATTGAGGGCTGTACTGGCCTGTAATAACACTGCGCGGGTTTGGGCCAATACAGCGCGTTGCTGATTACTCCGTTCGACCTGATTCAGGTTCTGAAAACCGTCCCGAAATGCCCAGAAGGACAAGCCATTACTGCCAATCTGCAAAGCACCGCAGAGGATCAAAATCAAAAACAGCGTGGTCGAAATTCGAATACGATTAAACATCAACGCTCCCATCAGGCGGCGCAGGCCGCGGTTTAACGATCAGTCAAAATGTTTCCCAATTAGAATCTTGTTCAATAGCCTGGCGTGGATAGGATGCCGGAGCCCCTGCAGGTAATCGTGTATCGCGCGGCTTAGCTGACGCCGGGCGGGTTGCAAGGCGGAAAGTCGATACGGACTGCGTTAAGCGACTGGCCTGTTCTTCGAGTGCGGCAGCCGCGGCAGCCGACTCTTGTACCAGTGAGGCGTTCTGTTGCGTCACACGGTCCATCTCAGAGACCGCGAGCGCCACCTGATCAATCCCCCGGCTCTGTTCGTCAGAGGCCGAGGCGATTTCCCCCATAATGTCGGTGACGCGTGTTACCGCATTCACAATGTCTTTCATGGTTTCACCAGCGCTCTCCACCAGGACAGAACCGGTATCGACTCTGGATACAGAATCTTCAATTAACGCTTTAATCTCTTTCGCCGCCTGGGCGCTGCGGCTTGCCAGGTTACGTACTTCCCCGGCGACTACGGCAAAACCACGCCCCTGCTCACCTGCACGCGCGGCTTCTACCGCTGCGTTCAGCGCCAGAATATTGGTCTGGAAAGCAATGCCATCGATGACGCTGATGATGTCGGCGATTTTCTTCGAGCTATCGGCAATTTCGTGCATGGTGTTCACCACACCATCAACCACTTTGCCGCCGTGCTGCGCCGTATCAGAGGCGCTTTTCGCCAGTTGCGAAGCCTGACGGGCATTGTCGGCGTTTTGCTTCACGGTCGCCGTCAGTTGCTCCATGCTGGCCGCCGTTTCTTCCAGCGCAGAAGCCTGCTGCTCAGTACGGGATGAAAGGTCGGTGTTACCGCTGGCAATTTCGCTGGTACCGGAATAAATCGCGTCCGACCCTTCACGCACCAGGGTCACCGTTTCAATCAGCGAACGCTGCATGTGATCAACGGTACTCGCCAGCTCACCGATTTCATTGCGACCACGCACGGTCAATGACGGCGTTAAGTTGCCGTTGGCGATTTCCTGAATATGGGTAATGACGCGAGCCAGCGGGTTGAGCAAGGTATGGCGGATGCCGTACCACACCACCACCAGGATCAGCACCAGAATCACCGCGAGGACACCGAGTTGCCACTGAGCAAAGTGGTAATCCCGCGCGCTTTCATCAAATGCATGCAGGTAGAGTTTTTCGCTGACGCTGGCATATTTCCCTAATGCCTCACCCAGCGCGTTTTGCATTCCCTGGGTAGGCTGCGCGAAATACGCGTCCATGTTGCCGTTTTCCAGGAACTGAATTAATTCCGTTAACGCCGCATGGTACTGCTGATATTTCTCACCCACGTTGTCACTGGCTTCAGCCATTTCCGGCAACGGGGTGATGCTTTTAAATTTTGCGTAATGCGTTGCTGCTTGCGCCAGCGTACTTTTCGCATTTTTAAGCAGATCGCTTTTCGCGCTGCTTTGCTGGTTCGACGCATCCATCATCATGCGCGCCGAGGAACGGCTCAGGTTAATACGCGTTTGCAGCATTAAGTCCCATGTCGAAGTGAGTTCACTTTGCTGCTGTCGAAGATCGTTTGAAATAACAAAACTTTGCTGATTCTGTTGCAGAGATGAGAACAACAGACCACCGGAAACAAGCTGTAGCAGTGCGAAAACCCCCAGCACCATCATCAGCATTGTCACAACGCGGATACGGTTAAACATAAGGCACCTTCCTGAAAACGAGTTACCAACGTTATCGGCACCCGGCGCGATAACTTTACGTTCAGGAAAAGGAAAATTCGCAAAGGAGCAGGCAGCAACAGACGTGTGAACCCTGCTGCAGTGCAGAACAGCAACGGCGTTGGCCGTTCTCAACGAGGTTTCGTTCCGCCACCACAAATCGCTCACAAGAAAACATCATAATTTTCATATGATTAACATAACCTTACGGACACTATGTTATCGAGCACACGCGAAACCAGCACTTTTATGTGATTCACATCACACATTTAGTGTTTTTTCACCACAACAAAATGAATAAAAAATTAAAAAAAGTTGTATCCGCTTACGCTTTAATCCAATTTATATGATGAATATTTCGATGCCTTTTAATAATTAAAATAAATGAGCATCTGTTTGAAAAATGTTAATTCCTGACAGAGGACTTTTTTTTGTGACAAATGCAAACAAACTCACGTTATTTATCGTGATCTTCATGCTGGCGGGCATCCTGTCTGGCGCGATGATTCACTCCTATGCCTCACCGGGTGTCGTTTCCGCCTGGGCGGATAATATTACGCTGCTCACCGATATTTTCCTGCGCCTGATTAAAATGGTCATTGCACCATTAGTCTTCAGCACACTGACCGTCGGTATTATGCGTCTGGGTGAAACCTCGACCATCGGTCGCGTTGGCGGCAAAGCGATGATCTGGTTTATCAGCTCTTCCATCCTGTCTATTCTCGTCGGCCTGTTTGTTGTGACGCTGGAACACCCGGGTAGCGGGCTGAACCTGACGATTCCACTGGAAGCCACGGATACCGGTCTGGCCGTCGGCGGCATGAGCCTGAAAGGTTTTCTGTCTCATACCATCCCAACCAGCATCGCAGGTGCGATGGCGAACAATGAGATCCTGCAAATTGTCGTCTTCTCTATGTTCTTCGGGATTGGCGGGGCTTCTCTGGGCGAGAAATTTAACGCACCGCTGGTCGCTGCGTTAGATGTGGTCTCCCACATCATGTTGAAAGTCACCGGTTATGTCATGTATGTGGCGCCATTAGCTATTTTTGCCGCTATCTCTTCGGTCATCGCCACGCAGGGGTTGGGTATTCTGCTCAACTATGCCTCGTTTATCGGCGGTTATTACGTCGCTATCGTACTGACCTGCTTTGTGCTGCTGGCCGTAGGTTATATGGTGCTGAAAAAAGAGGTCTTCCGCCTGGTCAGCATGCTGAAAGATCCAGTGCTGGTTGCCTTTACCACCAGCAGTTCTGAAGCGGCTTATCCGAAAACGCTGGAGCAGTTAACGAAGTTTGGTTGCTCACGTAATATCGTGTCATTCGTACTGCCTATCGGTTATTCCTTTAACCTGGTCGGTTCGATGGTTTACTGCTCCTTTGCGTCAATGTTTATCGCGCAGGCGTATAACATTCACCTCTCCTTCGCTGAAGTCACCGTTCTGATGCTGACACTGATGCTGGCCTCTAAAGGAATTGCCGGTGTGCCGCGTTCAGCCCTGGTGGTACTGGCAGCGACTATTCCGAGCTTTAATATTCCGGTTGCAGGTATTCTGTTACTGATGGGTATCGACCATTTCCTCGATATGGGTCGCTCAGCGATTAACGTATTAGGTAACGGGATCGCCACGGCAATGCTGGCGCAGAAAGAAGGGTTGCTGGAAGAAGAAACGGATCTGGTTGAGCAGGAAGCATAACAATAAAAAAGCCGGGTCACCCCGGCTATAAGCGATAAGCGTTCAGCCGGGCGAGGCAACATCACCGCCCGGCGTTATTTTAAGCCACGTGATTTGCCGCAATATCCAGCAACGCCATCTCTTCACTGTTCAGCAGCTTTTCGATATTAACCAGAATCAGCATCCGATCGCCCAGCGCCCCCAGACCGGTCAGATACTCGGTAGACAGCGTGACTGCGAATTCCGGTGCAGGACGGATTTGCTCCGTCGTCAGCGACAACACGTCGGATACGCCATCCACCACAATCCCGACCACGCGCTGTCCCAGATTCAGCACAATCACCACGGTGTTATCGTTGTAATCGACGTCGCTCTGGCTGAACTTCACGCGCAGGTCAACAATCGGCACAATCACACCGCGCAGGTTAGTCACCCCTTTAATAAACGCAGGCGTGTTGGCGATACGCGTGACCTGATCATAGCCACGGATTTCCTGCACTTTCAGGATATCGATACCGTACTCTTCATCCCCCAGCGTAAACACGAGGAATTCCTGACCTGACGGTTCGCCGGCCAGTTTAGTTACATTACTCATACCGGTCATATTATTCCCTTCTTACTCAATCAGGCGGCTGTGATCGCCATACGTTGTTCACGGTTTAAACTCTGCAATGCAGAAACGTCAACAATCAGCGCGACGCTGCCGTCGCCGAGGATCGTTGCCGCAGAAATACCAGGCACTTTGCGGTAGTTGCTCTCCAGGTTCTTCACCACCACCTGGTGCTGGCCAATTAACTGATCGACCAGCAGCGCGTAGCGACGCCCCGCACTTTGTAAAATCACCACGATGCCCTGGGTTGCTTCGGTTTTTGCGCCTTCCACTTCGAAGACTTTCCACAGTTCAACCAGCGGCAAATACTCCCCACGCACTTCCAGAACGCGTTCGCCTCCGGCCAGCGGATGGAGATCTTCTTCACGCGGCTGCAGCGACTCCATGACGGCATTCAGTGGCAGAATAAACACCTCATCCGCCACGCGCACGGACATGCCATCCAGAATCGCCAGCGTCAGCGGCAGCAAAATCCTGATGGTCGTCCCCTGGCCTTGTTTCGACTGGATCTCAACGTGCCCGCCCATCTCCTGGATATTTCGTTTCACCACATCCATACCCACGCCACGGCCGGAAACATCCGTCACCTGCTCTGCGGTTGAGAAACCCGGTGCGAAGATCAGCATACCGACTTCGTCATCGCTCATGTTCTCGTGGAGCACCATGCCCTGGGAAACAGCTTTCGCCAGGATACGTTCACGGTTCAGGCCCGCGCCGTCATCGGTGACTTCGATACAGATGTTGCCGCCCTGGTGTTCAGCGGAAAGCGTCAAATTGCCAACCGGACTTTTCCCGGATTCAAGGCGTTTTTCCGGCAGTTCGATACCGTGGTCAAGACTGTTACGCACCAGGTGCGTCAACGGGTCGATAATGCGTTCGATCAGACTCTTATCGAGTTCCGTTGAGCTACCGATTTGCGTCAATTCAACCTGCTTACCCAGCTTGCTTGCCAGATCGCGTACCAGACGCGGGAAACGGCTGAAGACATATTCCATTGGCATCATACGAATCGACATGACCGATTCTTGTAAATCGCGGGCGTTACGTTGTAACTGCCCCATGCTGGTGATGAGATCGCCGTGGTTTACCGGATCCAGCTCGTTGGAACGCTGCGCCAGCATCGACTGTGTAATGACCAGTTCGCCGACCAGGTTAATCAACTGATCGACCTTCTCAACCGCTACGCGGATGCTGGTTGACTCACTGGCTCGGGCAGGTTTTTCACGCTCTGCGCGCGCGTGCTGCGGTTCACTGGCGGCGGGTTTAACCACAGGGACAACGGCGGTCGGCTGTGGTTCGGCGATCACGGCCGCAGCCGCAGCCGCAGCCGCAGCCGCAGCCGCAATGTCAGCCTCCACGTCGACAGGCGCGGCAGCAACCGTTTCAAATTCAATCTGATCGGCTTCAATCACAAAACACAGCACCGCCACGATGTCATCTTCCGCGATATTGCCATCAAGCGTTGCCGACAGCGTATCCTTTCCTTTCACCACATCCGTTAAGGTCGCCAGATTGCCCAGCTCTTCTTCCAGTAAATCAACTTCACTGGCTTTCAGACGTGAGAGAACGATGCGACGTTTGCTCGCTTCGTTTGCGGGGGATGGCGTTGTCGCCTCTTCTTCCTGCATTGTTGTACTGTCAACAACGCTCAGTTTGGCCGCATTCACCACCGCCGGTGCGGTTTCACCTTTTGCTTCAAGCGCTAACTGTCGTAACGCGTTGCAAATGTACTCAAAGCTTGCGGCATCCGGCTCCTCTGAGTTTTTATAGGCGTCGAGCTGTTCCTGCATAATATCTTTCGTTTCCAAAAACAGGTTGATAATGTCGGCATTGAGTTGCATCTCGCCACGCCGCGCTTCATCCAGCAGGTTTTCCATGAGATGGGTTGTTTCCTGCAAAATAGTAAAGCCGAAGGTCCCCGCCCCGCCTTTAATCGAATGCGCCGCACGAAAAATGGCATTCAGTTGTTCGGCATCCGGGGCTTCAGGAACCAAATCAAGCAGGTGCTGCTCCATATCAGCCAACAGTTCGTCAGCTTCATCAAAAAAGGTTTGATAAAAATCGCTAATATCCATGCTCACGCTATCACCTCGGATTGGCTGGTGGCGGTGTGGGAACGCTTACCGGCGGAAGTGCCGCCGGCTGTTGTAATACACTTACCGGCTCATTCTGGCTTTCAGCGTTTTCATGCAAAATGGCCTCTTCTGCCTGTTTGTTTAGCACCAACAGGCTGATACGGCGGTTGATGGCGTCTTCGGGACCGCGATCGCTCAGACGCATCGTGGCGGCCATACCGACCACCCGTAATACTTTCCCATCGTCCAGCCCCCCGCTGACCAGTTCGCGGCGCGAAGCATTGGCGCGATCGGCAGACAACTCCCAGTTGCTGTACCCTTTTTCGCCATTCGCGTAGGGATAATCATCGGTGTGACCGGAGAGGCTGATGCGGTTAGGTATCCCGTTCAGAACCGGCGCAATGGCGCGCAGGATGTCGCGCATATAAGGTTCCACCTCCGCGCTACCGGTTTTAAACATGGGGCGATTCTGGCTGTCGATGATCTGAATACGCAGCCCTTCCTGCACCAAATCAATTTTCAAATGCGGACGCAGCGCACGCAGTTTGGGATCGGACTCAATAAGCTGATCGAGATCGCCGCGCAATTTACTCAGGCGACTTTGTTCCATACGCTTTCGCAGATCATCAATGTTCGGCGCTTTGTTGACTTCTCCCTGCTGCTGGGTGTAATCATCCCCACCGCCGGGGATCGGGCTTTGGCTATTCGAGATACGATTTCCGCCGGTCACCGCTGTGGCCAGTGGGGTACGAAAATATTCTGCAATCTGGATCAGTTCCTTAGGGCTGGATATGGAAATGAGCCACATCACCAGAAAGAAGGCCATCATCGCCGTCATAAAATCGGCGTAGGCAATTTTCCAGGACCCATGCGCCCCGCCGTTATGGCTTTTATGTTTTCGTCGTTTTACGACGATGATCGGATGGGCCTGATTTTTCATGCTTCCTCGGTCGTCTGCTGCGCCGTTGGGTTTCTCACCGCACGGACATGTTCTTCCAGTTCGATAAACGAAGGACGTTCGCTGGAATACAACGTCTTACGACCAAATTCGACAGCAATGGGCGGCGCGTAGCCATTCAGGTTGGAAAGCAACGTGATCTTCACGCACTGCATCATTTTGGTGGTTTCAGCACTCTTCTGGCGCAGCACGCTGGCAAGTGGAGAGATAAAACCGTAGGCCAGCAGAATGCCGAGGAAGGTTCCCACCATCGCATGGGCAATCAGCGCGCCCAGTTCCGCCGCGGGACGATCGGCTGAGGCCAGTGCATGGACCACGCCCATGACCGCCGCCACGATACCGAATGCCGGTAAGGAATCACCGACCATCGCCAGGCTGTTGGCCGGCACTTCAGACTCGCTTTCGTGGGTCTCAATTTCTTCATCCATCAGCGCTTCAATTTCAAAGGTGTTCATGTTGCCGCTGATAATCAGACGCAGGTAATCGACGATAAAATCGAGCATCACGGCATCCGCGAGGATACGCGGGTAGCTGGCGAAGATTTCACTTTCTTTGGGATTTTCGATATCGCGTTCAAGCGAAAACATGCCCTGCTGGCGTGACTTGGCCATCAGGCGATACAGCAGCGCCAGCAGATCCATATACATGGCTTTGGTGTATTTTGAGCGACGAAAAAGCAACGGGATCGCTTTCATCGTTCCTTTGATGGCTTTACCGTTATTGCCGACGATGAATGCCCCGATACCCGCGCCACCGATAATCACCAGCTCAGCCGGTTGATACAGTGCCCCAAGGTGTCCGCCGGTCATCATATAACCGCCGAAAACTGTACCAATAACAACCAGGTAACCTAATAAGATAAGCACGACATCATCCTTTCACAATTGACTATGACAGGACGCGCAGTCGGGCAGTTAACTCAAAGGCCAGGATAAAAAAAAGCAGCGGTAATCGCTTACCGCTGCTGGAGTGTTTATCCACACCGTATCAGTTAAACAGCCTGTTCGATCTGTTCATCCAGCAGTTGTGGAATAATATCGGCAGCATTCTGGGAAAGTTTACGTCTTTTTACGGCACGCGATGGCGGCTGGCATAAACTGCAGGCAAAGCTGCCTGCGGGTTGGTGTGCGTGGGTAATAAAATTCCCGCCGCAGCAGTTGCAGGCCGACAACTCCAGCAATCCGCTATCGACAAAACGTACGAGCGTCCACGCGCGGGTCAGCGCCAGCAATGGGCCTTCTTCAGGCTGAGGGCACTGTTCGAGATACAGGCGGTACGCTTTAATGACGGCATCAACGCCGCTACAGAGACCGGTTTTGAGAAGGAACTGCCATGCATTACAAAACATTGAAGCATGAATATTTTGTTCCCACGTCATAAACCAGTCGGTGGAGAAAGGAAGCATCCCTTTTGGCGGAGGACTACCGCGTAATTCTTTGTACAGCTTAATAAGTCGGCCACGGCTTAACTGCGTTTCGCTTTCCAGCATTTGCAAACGGGCGCCCAGGGTGATTAATTCCATCGCCAACTGGATATCGCGCGCTTCCTGAACAATGCTTTTTTCGCTCATCATCAAGCCCTTTTCTTACGCGCCGCATCATCAATGTCGCTTAAAAGACGCGTTGAAAGCATGATACCGGTGTGAATTTGCTGAAGATCGTCAACGCGAGAATCTTGCGTCAGGCGAGTCACTGTGTGGTGATCATCGAAACGGAAATGGCATACCAGTTGGTTTGTTTCGGCCAGCTTGACCATTTGAGGCAATGTTAATGTTGCCAGCGTATCCGCCATCTCTTCGCTGATACCAAGACGGAACATTGCAGAGGCTTTGTCCTGAACGATCAGACGCTGTGCAAGTAATAAATATGACAAATTGATGTCATAAATGTGTTTCAGCAACTCGGATGTATGCATTATTTGCATCCATAATAACCAACATTATTTTTATGCGGCGTAACCGCACCCCGTGATGTCGCCGGGAAGGCCCGGTAAAAAAAAGCAAAAGGTCAAATATCTGGCAGCGTTACAACACACCAACGTGGTGTGCAAACAGTCCCTTTTGAAGAAAGCTGCGTTCCTTACAAGCTCACATTAATTCTTACAATTGCCTAAGATTTTTCCTAATTCGACGCAACTCTACCCGCCACCCGTTACACATACAACGGAGCCATACTGCGAATTTAAAGAATATGTGACAGAGATCACATAAACCAGCTAAACGTTTAACATAAATCCATCAGCACAGCTTTTATTTTGCTTATTTTTAAACCTATCAACCCGTATTCCTATTCCTGGGGCACGAATATTTTTGCACAAAAAGCGAATAGTATTTTGTTTACAAACGTGAATATCACTCAGAGAAATAGCGTGCTTGATCACATATTCAAAATGAAACGTTATTTTTAAAAAACCTTTATAAACAACAAATTAAAAAATAAAGCTAATTAATGAGTATCACAGGGTGATGATAGGGAAAATGTTAGTGTATGTTTAATTTATGTTAAGGTATTGTTTTCATTACCGGCGAGTTTTGCTTAAGTCACACGAACAGTTTTTCAGCGTATTGAATGTGATTATTCTATTTATAAGAATAATTAATGAATAAGCATGATGGCATTCACACTATTACCCTATGAAACGTTGCAGTATTGTGGTAATCCGATGAAAGCCGAAGAGTTCTCTCATAATTCTTATATTTAAGGAGCGAGTTATGAGCTACACGCACATTCTTGTCGCGGTTGCTGCCACCCCTGAAAGTCACCAGCTGTTAGCGAAAGCCGTTTCTATTGCTCGCCCTGTTAACGCCCGGATTAGCCTGATTACCCTTGTCTCGGACCCGGAACTGTATAACCAGTTTGCGGCACCGATGCTGGAAGATCTCCGTGAAGTGATGCAGGAGGAAACGCAGAACTTTATCGATAAGCTCAGTAAAGACGCGCAGTATCCCATTGAAAATACGTTTATTACCTACGGAGCGCTGAACGAACACATTCTGGATGTTTGCCGTAAACATGGCGTCGATCTCGTGATTTACGGCAACCATAATCAGAGCTTCTTTTCGCGAGCATCCTGCTCAGCGAAAAGCGTTGTCGGTACCAGTCAGGTGGATGTGTTGCTGGTTCCGCTGGCAGGCGATTAATCGCCGCCCAGCAACTCAGGCCTCTTTAGGAAAGGTAGCCACGTTATCGTGCGGCTGATTCTCCGCATTACGTGGCGCGACCTTCTTTAGATCGCGTATAAAACTCGCCTGCCAGCTGTCGATATCATTTTTGACAATGGTCTCCAGCATGCTGGCATGGCGGGAAATTCGCTCCTCACGCGGCATGGTTAATGCCTTGTTTAATGCACTGGCGACGTCATCACGATCGTACGGGTTAACGATCAGCGCGGAGGTCAGCTCATTCGCCGCCCCGGCAAATTGGGATAACACCAGCACGCCGGGATTGTCAGGGTCCTGTGCTGCGACAAACTCTTTCGCCACCAGATTCATGCCATCGCGCAAAGGCGTCACCAGCCCCACATCGGAGTAACGGAAGATCTTCATCAGCAATTTGCGATCAAAATACTGGTTGAGATAGTAGAGCGGCGTCCAACCCAATTGACCATATTTCCCGTTTATCCGCCCTGCTTCAGTCTCTAACTGGTGGCGAATGTCCTGATAGGCCTGTACTTCCTCACGCGATGTGGGCGCGATTTGTGTATACCGAATCTTACCGTGATGCTGTGGATAATGCTCCAGCAGCGCCTCATAGGCCTGAAAGCGCTCCGGCAAACCTTTGGAATAATCCAGACGCTCAACGGAAAAAATATTCTTCACATTTTTTAATTCCGCCTTCATCTGCGCCATTTTCGGCGGCAATGGTCCGGATGCCTGCCGCGCAATTTCATCAGGCTCAATACCGATAGGATAGACGTCAGTGCGAAACGCTTTATCCCAGGCGCGGTGATGCTTGTCGCCGTGCGTACTGACCTTCGTTTGCGCCTTCAGACACTCCAGAAAAGCCTGACGATCGTTTTCTGTCTGAAAGCCCAGCAAATCGAAATCACACAATTGCTCAAGCAGCATGTCATGCGGAGGCAGCGCATTGAAAATTTCCGGCGTTGGGAAAGGAATATGCAAGAAAAAGCCGATGCGGTTATTCACGCCACGTTTGCGCAATTCGCAGGCAAACGGCAACAGATGGTAATCATGTACCCAAATGATGTCGTCATCGCTCAGCAACGGCAGCAGCTTATCAACCAGCAAGGCATTCACCCGCTGATACCCTTCCCATGCAGAACGCTGAAACTGAACCAAATCCAACCGATAGTGAAACGCCGGCCACAAGACGGCATTCGAAAACTGGCAGTAATATTCTTCGTAATCCTGCTCACTCAGATTAAACGAGGCCCAGGTGATGTTGCTGCGGGTGATTTTTTTTAACGGTTGATCTTCGTTACCGGTCTCGCCGCTCCAGCCAAACCATAGCCCACCTGCCGCCTTCAACGCACCGAGCACGCCGACCGCGAGCCCTCCGGCGCTCCCTTTGTCATCCGGCGAGGCAATGCGATTAGATACTACGACTAAACGACTCATAGCCATCTCTCCCGTCATGTGTTGCTTTTTGTTCTTGCTGCAGACAGTTGATATGCTCCAGCCAGTGCCAAACTTCCGCCACGCCAGCCAGACGCCAAGTTGCCTGAGTCGCGCCGCTTCCCACCTTCACAGAAATTCCCTCGGCGCGGTTCACCACGCCAAATCCGGCTTCATCGGTCAGATCATCGCCGACAAAAACAGGCATTCGTCCGGCAAAGGGCGCTTCCTGCATAAATGCCGCAATGGCTTCCCCTTTATTCGTCCCTTTCGGTTTGATCTCGATGACGCATTTTCCGGGTTGCAGCGCAAGCTGCGGCCAGGTGCGAGTGATGTGCTCAGCCAGCGCCAGCAGCGCCGCCTCGTGTTCAGGAGCCTGTCGATAGTGCAGCGCAAAAGCCATGCCTTTGGCTTCAAGCGTCGTGCCCGGCAACTCAGCCAGCGCAGCATGCAGGCGGGCACTGATTTCTCGCTCGACGTTCTCAGGAAGCGTCACAATGTGGGTTTGACCATTGATATCACGGCGCTCTGCCCCATGAACGCCGGCAAGCGGAAATCGATATGGGGTTGTAAGCGCGTCAAGCTCAGCCATTGAGCGCCCTGAAATCAATGCCAGCGCGCCCGCATTGCGCGTTGCCAGACGATGTAATAACTGCAGGATGTCCCTGGGGATAACAACCTGATCGGGATGCGGTTTGATCTCAGCGAGGGTGCCATCGAGATCGAAAAAATAAGCACAGTTTGCAGATAGCTCGGGGGTTACGGTTAGCAATGCTGTCACCCGGTACTCCTCCTCATCATGGTCTGTGCGACGCGCGGATCGCGCCGTATAGTGGATGTATGAGGATATAAGTATAGACAGTGTGACCAGGCTCGCCATTTGGAAAAACAATCGCCAGCCGATATAGCGGCTGGCGATAAGGAGAAGCTAGACTAAAAAGTTAGGCGTTTTATCATCACACCGTACGCTTCGCTTTTTGTTTGTAACGGTCGAAGATCACCGCCGCCAGCAGGATGAGGCCGCGAACGACATACTGTGCAAATGGGGAGATGTTCAGCAGGTTCATCGCATTTTCCACCGTGCCCAGAATCAACACCCCGGCCACCACATATGAGATTTTTCCGATGCCGCCCTTCAGGGAAACGCCACCCAATACGCACGCCGAAATAACGATCAGCTCATAACCGATCGAGGTCATCGGTTGTCCACTGGTCATACGCGAGGCCAGGATAATCCCTGCGACTGCCGAGACCAGGCCAGAAAGAATGAAGATGATAATCTTGGTGCGGACAACCGGCACCCCTGCCAGACGCGCCGCCTCCTCATTACCACCGATGGCCAGCGTATTACGACCAAAGGTCGTTTTGTTGAGCAGTAAGCCAAAAATAATGAAGCAGCCGACGGTCAACCAGATGGGCGCTGGCAGGCCTAACCAGTTGGCATACCCCAGGGTGAAGAAACGCTCATCTTCAATACCGACCGCTTTACCATCCGAGATAATGTAGGCCAGACCACGCACTATCTGCATGGTCGCCAGCGTAGTGATCAGCGCGTTAATTTTTAAACGGGCAATCACGAAGCCATTGACCAGACCGCACAGCACGCCCAGCAGGAGTCCTGCTGCCACGCCAATCCACAGGCTTTCGGTCATATTGATAACCACTGCGGTGGTCACCCCTGCGCAGGCGATGACGGAGGCGACCGACAGGTCAAAGTCACCGGATGCCAGACAAAACAGCATCCCGCACGCCACCATACCCGACATGGATACCGCCAGCCCCAGCCCCTTCATGTTAATGAAGGTGGCAAAATTTGGCACAAAGAGGGCGCACACCAGGAACAATGCGGCGAACACCACCAGCATCCCGTACTGATCCCAAATTCTGCCAAGATTTAGCGCCGACTTCGCTGCGCCAGAACCCGATGTAGAAACGGAAGACATCATACTCTCCTTATTCAGGCTACAGCCTGGCTGACTTTAGGCATAGCAAGGCTCAGCGCCTGCCGTTCATCCGCCTGTTCATGAAGCAACATGCCGGCGATTTCACCTTCCCGCATCACGACAATGCGGTCGGCAACACCAAGCACTTCCGGCAGGTCACTGGAAGCAAACAGCACGGCAACGCCGCGCGCCGCCAGCGCATAAATCACGTTGTAAATTTCATGCTTCGCGCCCACATCGATACCGCGCGTAGGTTCATCAAGCAAAATCACCTTCATATCTTCCGATAACCAGCGCCCCAGAATGGCCTTCTGCTGATTACCGCCGGAAAGATTCATGATTAACTGCTCTGCGCCTGGCGTTTTAATATTGAGCGAACGAATGTGGTGGTCAGCGTTGGTTTCTTCCCAGCCGTTGTTGATCAGACATCCCCCCAGCACATGCTTACGGCGAGCGCTGATATTGATGTTGTTACGTACCGAATGCACCGGGATGATCCCTTCCGCTTTGCGATCCTCAGGGCACAGCATCATACCGGCTTCAATGGCATGGCTCGGTTTGCGGATATCAATCGGTTGTTCATCAATAAAAACCTGACCTTGCGTGATCCGCGTTCCACCGAACAGCCCTTTCATCAGTTCGCTACGCCCGGCGCCCACCAGCCCGAATAAACCCACGATTTCGCCGCTGCACACCGACAAGCTGATCGGCGTGCGCACGCCTGGCGCTTTCACCTCATGCAAACGCAAACGTTCCGCGCCGTACGGTCTGGGTTTCCAGCCGTAGATATCGCCGAGATCACGTCCCACCATCGCCTGCACCAACGCATCGTGATCAATCTGCTGCATATCCGTAAACGTTTTGACGTACTGACCATCTTTAAACACGGTGATGGCATCACTGAGCGCAAAAATCTCTTCCATACGGTGCGAAACATACAGAATGATGCGCCCTTCGTTGCGCAGTTCGCGGATGACACGAAACAGATTCTCGATCTCCCTTGCAGAAAGGGAGCTGGTTGGCTCATCAAAGGCGATAATTTTGGCGTTTCTCGCCAGCGCTTTCGCAATCTCCACCATTTGCCACTGGCCGATGGAGAGGTATTTCAACGGGGTGGCAGGATCGATATCCATCCCCAGATGCTTTAACTGCAGCCCCGCTTCGTAGTTCAGCAGCGAGCGATTCACAATTCCGCCCTTGTGCGGAAGCTGGCCTAAATAGATATTCTCGGCGACGGTCATTTCCGGCACCAGATGCAGTTCCTGGTAAATAATGGCGACACCCGCGTTCAACGCGGTGGTCGTGTCCGCGAAGGAGACTTCCTGTCCACGGATCACAAGCGTCCCCGTGGTTGGCGCATAGTTGCCGCTGAGGATTTTTAATAGTGTTGATTTCCCGGCGCCATTTTCGCCCATCAGCGCATGCACCTGACCGGCATAGCAGTCGAAACTGATATCCGTGAGCGCCTTTACGCCGGGAAAGGTTTTTCCAATGCCGCGGAATGAGAGATACGGGGTAGACTGTTGCATAAAGTCTCCGTGAGTCAGTATCGTTCTGGCCTGTAGCCGGATGGCGGTGTTGCCTTATCCGGTCTGACGATTGCAGACCGGATAAGCGTTTCACTGTCTGTGGCGTTATTTACCGCCCAGCCCTTTTTTCGCCAGCTCTTCTTTAAAGTTATCGCGGGTGATCAACACCACATCCGTCACTTCCGTAAAGACTGGCGGTTCCGCGCCTTTGGTCACCCAGTTGTAGAGCATTTCGCTGGATTTGTAGCCGTGAACGTCCGGGCTTGGCAACAATGAACCATAAAATCCGGTCGCTTCACCTTTCGACAGTTCGCTCACCGCATCAACGCCGTTAATGCCGATACCAATCACGTTAGGTGCTTTAAAGCCCTGACCTTCCGTCGCGCGAACGCCACCCAGTACGGTGTTGTCGTTCATGCCGACAATCAGCCAGTGTTTCACTTCAGGATGCTGAACCAGCATGGAGTTTGCGGCGTCGAATGCGCCGGGGATGTCATTCGATTTGGTAGGTACCTGGTAGATCTGTTTTTCCGGGAAGCCTGCAGCTTTCAGCGCGGCCATTGAACCTGACGTGCGGCGGCGCGCGGTATCCAGTTCATTCGCGGTGATGGCCATGACGGCGGTGGATTTCACATCCCAGCCGCGCTTCTGCATTTCGTTGTACAGCTCTTGTCCCTGGCGCTCACCAATTTTGGTCGCAGCCATCATCACCAGCGGCACGGTATCCATCGGTTTACCTTTGGCATTGGCGAACTGGTCATCCACGGCGATAACCTTCATGTCGTAGCCACGTGCCTTGGCCATAATGGCAGGCCCGAGTTTCGGATCCGGCGTACAGATAACAAACCCTTTCGCCCCGCTTGCCGCCAGGCTGTCGATGGCATTAAGGGTTTTCTCTCCGTCCGGCACCGCAATTTTAATCACTTCAAAACCAAGATCTTTGCCCGCTTTATCCGCAAACTTCCACTCTGTCTGGAACCACGGCTCCTCCGGTTGTTTGACCAGGAAACCGAGCTTCATGGATTCAGCAATAGCGGATTGTGACATAACCGCGGCCAGACCGATGGCCGCCAACGCTTTAGTGAATTTGTGCATGGTTAACTCCAGCTTTAACGTTCTTTTATGTAGGGTAATATCAGACTATTTTTTGTAATTCGGACGTAAAACAAGGCATTACCTTTTATTGATAAGATCAACGCCAGTGCTGGAGTAGTTGTAGCGGGAAATTGATTCTCCATAAGAGAGCGGCATCACACCACAGAATTACAGTAATTGCGTACATAAATTCAGTGGGAAATGACATAAAAAAGCAGCATTTTTTTGGCGCAGAAAACGGGATATAGCAGATTAATCCATAAGGTCAGCCAGTGCGTCCTTGTCCCCGAATTCCGCAACATTGACATATTCACTGTCCGTCACCTTTTTCTCACATTCATCTCAGCACCACACGTCGGGTTATTCAGATAAACCCAACATGAAATACCAAATTATTACGGCGGGTTGATTTTTGGAATTCTGCAAAACTGATCTGGCGCAAAAATGAAATTAATACCCTGACGTTAAAATCACGTTTCGCACAGGAAATTTACCATTAAATGCATTAATATCAGCACATTAAATAAAATCCCATTATTTATCTCACCGCGAAAACGAATATAACGGCATGACAATATGTAAAAAAACATAAATACGAAGATTTAAGGATTTTCTTATACCCATACTGGCGTTATGCTTATTTTCGACAGGCAACGTATTGCCTCTTGGATCACATAAAGGACCGGCGGAACGGATTTATTCTGCTAACAGTATTACATGTACGTCGATGTGAAGTGCAACGACAGCCCGTTGTACTGGCGTGAGTGACGTACATCCTCCTTTCTGGAAATAAGGATATTGATATGGCTGCAGTTGGAATTGTTCACAAACTGAACACGCAAATGAACCTCGAGTTTTATGCGTCGAATCTCTACCTTCACCTCAGCGAATGGTGCTACGAGCACAGTCTGACAGGCACCGCGACGTTTCTGCGCACGCAGGCTCAAAGTAACGTCACGCAAATGATGCGCGTCTTTAATTTTATGAAAAACGCGGGGGCAAACCCTATCGTTAAAGCCATTGATGTGCCCGGCGATGAACTGACGTCTCTGGAAGAATTATTTCAGAAAACGCTGGATGAATATCAGCAGCGTTCCAGAACGTTGTCGCGCTTAGCAGACGAAGCAGAAGCATTAAACGATGCGCCTACCATTGATTTTCTTCACGAACTGGAAAAAGAACAGCAGCAGGATGGCGTGCTGTTACAAACGATCCTTGATGAAGTGCGCAGCGCCAAACGCGCTGGATTATGTATGGTGCAAATGGATAAACATCTGTTAAACGTGGTGAATTACCAGCAGCATTGATCGGCGATTTCCCCTTGCTTTAGACCAGATAGCGATGCAGCACATCGCTATCTGGTCCACTCCTGACTCACCGTCAAACTGCGCCTCTCATTGCGGAGGCACAAAAAACCTTTCTCAAATCTGAAACAACGGTTTATTTTAGTGAGACTCATTCTGCGGAGTGAATTTCAGTTCGATCAATGCAACCGCTTTTTGAATTGCACGCATCGTAACCGGATCGGCACCTGCAGGATGACTGGAGAAATCGATGCTTTTCAGTTGGCTGGACATTTTCTCCCGAACTTCTACCGGGGCAATAACATCAATGACATCCAGAATTTGTTTGATAACCAACTGGCAGGCAACAACGTCCGAGAGCAGTTCCTGATCGGCATTCAGTGTTTGGGACATAGTGAGCTCCTTATAGAAAGGTCGTCATAGTACCCATTCAGACGTCAAAACGATAGCGGCGAAAACATCACAACAGCGCCGTAAATAAAAACCGTACCAGTCAGTTTCTTTGAGATGGCAAGCACAACATGAGTGAAAATTTAGCGGTTGAGAACAAACGCGGTCTTTCCCCGGCGGCCTTACTGGTTGCCGGGGCGTTTTTTATGGAGTTTATTGATGGCACTGTGATTGCCACCGCTCTGCCTGACATGGCCAAAAGCTTTGGCGTGCAGGCGGTGGATTTAAACATTGGCATCAGCGCCTATCTGATCACACTGGCGGTACTGATCCCCGCCAGTGGCTGGATCGCCGATCGCTTCGGCGCCCGAAAAGTGTTTACCCTGGCGCTGGCAATCTTCACCCTCGCTTCCGTTTTTTGCGGCCTGGCGGATAGCCTCGAAGGTTTTGTTGCCATGCGAATATTCCAGGGCGTGGGCGGCGCGTTGATGGTGCCGGTCGGTCGCCTCGCCGTGCTGCGCACCACCCCCAAACATCAATTAATCACCGCGATTGCCACCCTGACCTGGCCCGCGCTGGTTGCCCCAATCATCGGCCCACCGCTCGGCGGGTTTATCACCAGCTACGCCAACTGGCGCTGGATCTTCTTCATTAATGTGCCGCTGGGCCTGCTGGCCATCGCATTGGCGCTGCGTTTTATCCCGAATATTCGTGACGATGAGCGCCGCCCGTTCGATTTACCCGGTTTTATGGCCACGTCTGTCGCGATGGTCAGCCTGGTGTATGCCATGGAATTACTGGGGTCACAGCAACCGCAGGGCTGGCTTACCCTCGGGCTGTTCGCCCTGGGCATCGTCACGTTCTTGTTTTCCCTGCGCCATTTTCGCCACGCCACCTGGCCGATGATTCGCCTGGATGCCATGAGCGTCCCCACGTTTCGCGTTACGATGTACGGCGGGTCACTGTTTCGCGCCTCCATCAGCGCCGTCCCTTTTCTGCTGCCGCTGATGTTTCAGGTGGGATTTGGTATGAACGCGTTTCATGCCGGTTCACTGGTTCTGGCAGTGTTTGTGGGGAATCTGACGATAAAACCCGCCACCACGCCATTGATACGCTGGCTGGGCTTTAAGAAACTGCTGTTAATTAACGGCGCGCTTAACGTCCTGGCGCTGTTGGCCTGTGCGTTGATTACCCCGCAAACGCCCGTGTGGGTCATTTTGTTGGTGCTGTATCTGGGTGGGGTTTTCCGCTCGATTCAATTTACCGGCGTCAGCACGCTGGCGTTCGCAGATGTCCCAGCCCAACAGATGAGCTATGCCAATACGCTGTTCAGTACGGCAACACAACTCGCGGTAGGTCTGGGGATTTCACTGGCGGCGATTGGGATCAGAATTGGCGATAAAATCAGTGAATGGCTGACGCTGGGCCATATTCCCGGGATCAGTTTCCGTCTGGCATTTGTGGCGATCGCGATGATTTGTCTGATTGGGATGATGGATACCTTGCGACTGACCCGTGATGCTGGCAGTGCGGTGTCAAACAAAAACAGATAAGCCCGGTGTCATCTCGCACCGGGCTGACAACATCATTAGCCAATAATTTCACGGACAAAGGCTTCGATCGTTTTGTCCTGGCAATTTTCAAAGAAGCACTGCTGGAAGCGCGGGCCTGATACGGCCGTTTTCACCAGCTCAGGATCGATAGCGCGCAGGGTATCAAGGTAGTTTTCTTTTACTACTGCCGCTTTCACCTGGTTCAGAATACCCGCGTTACGTACCTGCGGCTCTTTACGCTCTGGTGGATAGCCTTCGCCGTTGCGACCGGTAAAGGCTTTTTCAAACATGTAACGCACATTCAGTTCGGCGCCCCAGCCAAAACCTTTTGCGAATGCGAGGGAGAGCGCATTCCCGTTGTTGATCTGTGCGAACAAGAACGCATCCGCCGGATCAAGGCAGTAACCACACACCACGCCCGGGTGGATATTGAGCGACATCATCGCGCCCTGCCCCGTACCGCAACCGGTAACCACAAAATCTACGGCTTTGGAATTGAGCAGAATGCTGGCCATGATGCCGAGGTGGATGTAGGTCAGATGATGGTCATGCTCATCACTCATCCCGACGTTAAAGACCGGGAAGCCTTTCTCATCCGCAACGGCCTTAAGTTCGTTGTGAATGATCGCGTTTTTGCTTGCCTGGCTGTTTTCCATCATCAATGCAATTTTCATTCTGTATTCTCCTGAATGCGTCGCGGGAGTTCCGCCGTGAGTCATAACATTTAGGTCACATTACTATCTTGCAAACGCACTTTCAAATTTAATGAAATTTTGTTTCAAAAAGTAATAATGTGCTCACACTTTTCCCGCGAAACCGCCGTAATTTGCCAGCAGGAAGGCGTCGTTGTGATTAATCGCTGGTGATCTTTACGTTATTCAACCCATTGACTCGTCACTGTTTAAGCGAGGATAGCGTATCACCGAACTTTCAGAGCGAGATCATGAAGACCTTTATCCTTGCCCTTTTGCCGCTCATGCTGACAGGGTGCACTATCACTAAACAGGCTCAGGTCAGCGAGGCCAGCGCCATCACTGGCGTGGTGCGTCTTACTTACAATCAAGCGATGCTGCAGACGGCACGTACCGACGACTATGTCGCCCAGGGCACAGCCACGAGAGCGTGCCAGCGGATGGGGTACGCCAGCGCCGTTGCGTTTGGTCAACCGGTATCAACCTGTAGCGTTTATGCAGGCTCTCTGTGTCTGAATACAAAAATCACGCTCGCCTGGCAGTGCCACGGGGTGGCGGTATC
Source organism: Citrobacter sp. Marseille-Q6884 (assembly GCF_945906775.1). Taxonomy (NCBI): domain Bacteria; kingdom Pseudomonadati; phylum Pseudomonadota; class Gammaproteobacteria; order Enterobacterales; family Enterobacteriaceae; genus Citrobacter; species Citrobacter sp. Marseille-Q6884. The sequence goes on along the minus strand of NZ_CAMDRE010000002.1, from coordinate 851,818 downwards.
ACAATCCCCCTCTTTCAATTATTAATCTTTCTGACCAGCACATTTATGCTGGTCTTTTATTATTTTCGTCATTGATACCGTCGTCTTAAGATCATTAATGCGTTTTATTCCCATTCGCATTTTTAATAATTAAATTTATTATTTTACCTTTTGCAAATAATTAAATAACAAATTATAGTGGCGCCACGTAAATATATAATTAACGTTCGTGGAGCAGAACCATGCTGAAAACAGAAATGATCGACAAACTGAATGAGCAAATGAATCTTGAACTTTATTCATCTCTGCTCTACCAACAGATGAGCGCGTGGTGCAGCTATCACAGCTTCGAAGGTGCGGCCGCGTTTCTGCGTCGCCACGCCCAGGAAGAGATGACACATATGCAGCGTCTGTTCGATTACCTGACCGATACCGGTAGCCTGCCGTGTATTAATACCGTGCCATCACCGTTCGCTGAATATGCTTCTCTGGATGAACTGTTCCGCGTGACCTATGAACATGAACAGCTGATCACACAGAAAATTAATGAGCTGGCACATGCGGCAATGACCCACCAGGATTATCCAACCTTTAATTTCCTGCAATGGTATGTTGCCGAGCAGCATGAAGAAGAGAAATTATTTAAATCTGTCATTGATAAGTTAACGCTGGCAGGGAAAAGCGGCGAAGGTCTTTATTTCATCGATAAAGAACTGGCCACGCTGGATACTCAAAACTAATTTCGTGAAATAACGGCGGCGCCCTGCCACCGTTATTTCATCGTCTTAATGGCGGCAGATCTTGCTTTCGTGCGTTGAGAAGCCGTCATCTTTCGCAATAAACTTCCCTTTTGCCGCTAAAAACGCCACCAACTCAGCCGCAGTCATATCCGAAGCTGAACAGGTATGAAAACGCGCGCCTTCACCAAAACGGGCCGTAATCGCCGCTTCCAGACTGGCATTTGAATACTGCTCGCCAGACTCAATCATCATGTTAAGCACTTCGTGACCGTGAATAGAATCCATACACCCTCCTCAATAAAGTGCGTAGCCTAATGTGAACCCAATGACGTTGCTTTGCGCTAACACAGGTTTGTGCTGGCAATGCACAGATAAATGACATTTTTAATACACCTTACCGCCCTGATTATCGTAAATATTTTTGTACAGTAGTTGTAACGGTCATTTGACGAAAATAACGTAATGCCTTAACCTGCGCCGCAGATATAACCGTTGATTATCTCTGGGACAGAGGAAAGCGTGAAGAATAGAACTCTGGGTAGTATTTTTATCGTGGCGGGAACCACGATTGGCGCCGGTATGTTGGCGATGCCGTTGGCGGCGGCAGGCGTGGGATTTAGTGTCACGCTGGTGTTATTGGTCGGGCTGTGGGCTTTGATGTGTTACACCGCGCTGTTGCTGCTGGAAGTGTATCAGCATGTGCCTGCGGATACGGGGCTTGGCACGCTGGCAAAACGTTATCTTGGTCGTTACGGCCAATGGGTGACGGGCTTTAGTATGATGTTTTTGATGTATGCGCTGACGGCAGCGTATATTAGCGGCGCAGGCGAGTTGCTGGCGTCAAGCATCAGTGACTGGACGGGCACCAGCATCTCTCCCACGATGGGGGTACTGCTGTTCACCTTTGTTGCCGGAGGCGTTGTCTGTGTCGGGACATCGCTGGTCGATTTGTTTAATCGCCTGTTATTCAGCGCCAAGATTATCTTCCTGGTGGTGATGCTCGCTTTGCTGATGCCGCATATCCATAAAGTGAACCTTCTGACGCTACCACTCCAGCAAGGGCTTGCACTCTCCGCAATTCCGGTGATCTTCACCTCGTTCGGTTTTCACGGCAGCGTCCCCAGTATTGTCAGCTATATGAACGGCAATATCCGCAAACTCCGCTGGGTGTTTATCACGGGCAGCGCCATTCCGCTGGTCGCCTATATTTTCTGGCAACTGGCGACACTTGGCAGCATCAACTCATCAACATTTATGGGGCTGTTAGCCAACCATGCCGGTTTAAACGGCTTGTTGCAGGCGTTACGTGAAGTCGTTGCCTCACCGCACGTTGAACTGGCGGTACATCTGTTTGCCGACCTCGCGCTGGCAACCTCTTTCCTCGGTGTTGCGCTGGGTTTATTTGACTATCTGGCGGATCTTTTCCAACGCCGTAATACCGTCGCAGGCAGAATGCAAACTGGCGTTGTGACGTTCTTGCCACCGCTGGCCTTCGCCCTCTTCTACCCGCGTGGTTTCGTGATGGCGCTGGGTTATGCCGGCGTTGCCCTGGCGGTGCTGGCGCTGCTCATTCCATCCATGCTGGTCTGGCAGAGCAGAAAGCTCAACCCGCAGGCGAGCTGGCGTGTCGCAGGTGGAACCCCGGCTCTCGCCCTGGTCTTTCTTTGCGGGATTGTGGTGATAGGCGTGCAGTTTTCTATCGCTGCAGGATTGCTACCGGAAGTGGGGTAAGTAAAAAGGGGCGTTATGCCCCCTTTTTACTTAGTGCAGACAACACTGCTTATATTTTTTACCGCTGCCGCACGGACATGGGTCGTTACGCCCGACTTTGGCATCCACCTTTACCGGCACCTTCACGGGCGCTTCCTGTGGGTGCGCCATCCAGTAGGCATGCAGATCCAGCGCGGCCAGACGGATGGCATCCACGCTTTCCTCAAAGGCTTCCGGGGTCAGTTTCTCAACAACCTCAAAGTTTTCTTCCGTACCGTGCAACGCAATGGCATCAAGCGCAGGCTTTAACGAATCCGGCAATGCAGACCAGTCCGACAGTGCGACGCCCCGCATGTAGCCAAAGCACCACTCTTCGACAATCGTCAGCTCCTGATCTTCTATTTCACGCAATCCAAACAGCGGTTCAAACTGCTCGGGAAATTCATCAAGACGATCGGCCGTGTCGGCCATATGTTGAAACGCCAGATTCATGAAACGTGTCATTTCTTTTTCAGATGACCAGCGAGGGACATACTGCGCGCCTCCCCAAATCGCAACCAGCCACTGCTCTGGCTCAATTTCATACGGCGAGCTCAGCACCGCCGTCAGCAAGCCATCGAGTTCTGACACATCCAGAATTGCCTTGTCCGTGTTGTACTTCGTCAGTACATCATCCAGCCATTCCAGCTCGCTCTCGTTTAATGGTCCCGTTTTCATAACGCTTTTCCTTAGTCAAAAATTCTTGCCTGTGATTATCTTACATGGCTGGTGGGATAACAGATACAACCGGGCATGAGCGGATAACAGATACCGCCTGTTCAGGGTAACAGGAAACGCGGGTAATTCTGGTAGTTAATACACAAAAACACCGGTCTATGGAGGGAAAACCACCCGTAGGTGGTTTATTGTTGCTCAATATGGTTGAGCGTGGCCGTATATCCTGTTTTCGCCACTGCTTTGACCAGCGTTTCAGTAGAGAAGTTTTCAGGCACAATCACTTCAGCCTGCCGGGTCTTTAATGAAGATTTTGCCTTGATCACGCCCTCGGTTTCACGTAGCACCTGGTTGACGGAAATAACGCACAGTGAGCAGGTCATATTTTGTATATCCAGCACCACTTTTTGATTGGCGGCCTGCGCCCATAACGGCAGCAACAGGCACACGATCGGCGCAAATTTTTTCATTCAAATACCTCATAAAACCAGGCCACCAGCGTTGGGTAAAATAAGACAGGCACAATCAACGCCAGGGCACACCAGTAGAAAATGCGCATCTGCGTTAAGGTCAGCCAGCGGGAACACCACAAGCGTTTGGAAAAGTAGAGCCGCCAGAACACCTGGAGCAATAACCCTAACGTCAGCACCATCAGGGGAAGACGTAAAAACTCAACGCGAGTGAAGACAGTAAAGCTCGCCGCTGATATGCCAAACAGTAGATATAACAGCGGCCCGACACAGCATAATCCCGCGGTGACGGCAGCCGCAGCGGCCGTCAGAAGGGTGAGTCCAGCCCCTTTAGCGTTGTTCTGTTGCGACATAGCTGTAGGAGAACGCTTTAGGGTCATAGAAATTGATCGGATCGCCATCCACTTCCGCATAGGGATAGCCAAAGTTGTTCATTGCGCCCTGCTCTGTTGCCGGATACAGTTCGAAATCGCGTCCGTAGTTGAATCCCACCCAGTTCATTTCCCAGTTACCAAACAGGTAGGTGTTCACCGCCTGTACATCGGCATCCTGATGCGTTTTTTTCTCCGCCAGACGCATCTTCGTGACGTCCGCCGGGTCACAAGGCAGCCAGCCGTAACCGGCCAGATAGAACTCTGCGCGACAGTGCTGTCCTCCGCTGACATCGGCAACGCCGGCACTATCGGCTTTGCCAAACGCGCTTTTCGAATAGCGCTCAAGTTTATTGGCTCGTCCCAGGCGAATACCAAACAACTCACGCGCAGGAATGCCGCTGGCGCGCGCCAGTGCCACGAAAACAGAACTCATATCAGTGCATTTTCCCTTGAGCTTGCCGCTCTTCAGGATCTCCGCAACATCCCCCGTCCCGCAGCCGATAACGTCATTATCGCGCTCCATATGGCTACTGACCCAGTTATAGATCAGGTGGGCTTTTTTCAATGGATCGTGCTCACTGCCGGTAATTTTACGCGCAGTTTCCTGTACCAGTCCGTCAACTGGAGTATGCGCTGTCGGCAATAAGTAGGGCTTCACGTCCAGCGGGTAAACAATCTGCTCCGGTGCCTGCCAGGTTTTTAGCGCATCCTGTTTCAGCGGCTCCCAGTCGGTGGTTTCAATATCAATATCCACCTTGATCAGCAGTTCACCCTGCGAATGGGGCCAACGGGCAAAGAGCGTTTTCGCGCCATAGGTATTATTGGTGGTGACGTAAGCCTGCGTATAGTTGCCGCTAAAGGCCAGTTCAGTCATCTGCTGAAACGCCGTGTCTACCGGCAGTGGGATCCACAGTTTGACCTCACCACTTGACCCTTGCGGTGGGTTCAGCTTGTAGGTTTGCGATAGCACAAAACGCCGACGCGCCACGGGAGCCACTGATGACTCTGCGGCGTGTACCGTCTGGCTCACCATTGAGGGGCCTACCAAACCGGCGGCGGAAAGGAGAACGCTATTTTTGAGAAATTGGCGACGTTGCATTGCTGTCTGTCCATGTTTTATGAGTGAAATGACGGCTAAAGGAGTACAAGCCGTACGCGATCATCACAGCAGACAGACGCTGGTATAAGAAGGTGGATCGATGGTGATTATTCATCAATAACAGACCTGTTAACTGTGAATGAAAAAAGCGACTACGCAGCCGTCATTAAGCCATTTACCGGCATAAAAGTACAGTCGCGACGTGGGGTGCTCTCAGGAAGATCACGCAATCTCATTAACGCCGAACAGCTCAAAATCTGCTTATATAAACCCGTAGAGCCGGTAAAAACCGATTTCCGCATTAATCCTCGTTCACGTTTCCTGTCCTGTGGGGAAGATAAAATGGCAATGAGAATATTATCAATTGATGGCGGTGGGATAAGAGGCATTCTGCCGGGTATGATATTGGTCGAACTGGAGAAAAAATTACAAAAGCTATCCAAAAAACCCGCCTCCCGATTAGCCGATTACTTCGACCTTGTCGCCGGCACCAGTACTGGTGCCATTCTTTGTTCCGCCTACGTGTACCCTGATGCCAAAGGCAAACCTAAATATTCTGCTCAGGAAGCCGTCAATTTCTACCTTGAAGACGGCGATGACATTTTTGATGTTGGTGTCTGGAAAGCGATTGGTTCATTAGGGGGCGTCAGCGATGAAAAATACTCTGCAAAAGAGCTTGAACGGGTATTAAAAACGGCCTTCGGTGAAACCAAAATAAGTGAATTATTAAAACCAACCTGCTTTGTTTCTTATGATGTGAGCCGTCGTCAGCCAATCATTTTCAAGCAGCATTCGGCAGTGGCGAAGAATATGAATTTTCTGGTCAGAGATGCCTTACGGGGAACCTCTGCAGCCCCCACCTATTTCGAAGCGGCACGTATTTACTCATTGCCGCCTTTGGCACAAAAATTCGTACTGGTTGATGGGGGTGTGGTCGCAAACGATCCCGCACTCTGCGCGTATTCCGAGGCCATCAAATTTAGCAATGTCGCAGGCATCAAAGACATGATTATTATCTCGCTGGGTACCGGTAAAAAGTTACAAAGTTATTCGTTCTCAGAAGTTAAAGACTGGGGACCGTTCGGTTGGGCAAAACCTGCCATTGATATCGCGCTCGAAGGTGGACCACAAATGACTGCGTATTATTTGCAACAGATAGCCTCAACGGTAGATGATGCTAAATCTAAATATTTTCGGATACAGCCTGAATTGTATGATGCCGATCCAGCGCTGGATAACGCATCACGAGAAAACTTAGAGAAGTTACGCAACGCAGGAATAAAAAATGCACAGGAATTAGATAAAACGTTAGACGATATCGCCGCCTTATTAATAAAAAACGGCGGTGAGTTTACGTATCAGGGCAAGGACTGATACTTTATCGCCTGTTTATTCGGCAACATTAAAACTCACGTACGCGGGTGCCTAATTTGCGCGCCAGCCCCTTTGCGCCCTCACGCATGACCGTATCGTGATTCCAGCGAAATACGGGAGCCGCCAGTGGCGCAAGATAATTCATCCAGCGAAGGGTCGTCCGGACATGCCAGTCATACCTGACAATGGTCTCCTCCCCGTAGTCAGAAAAAGACCATACCCCTCTCCCTTCGACCTCTCCGCTGGCTTCACCTTCCAGGCGATAACAAGGCATAATATTCAATACATTGATATCAAACGTTAATCGATAAGGCAGTGCCCCCTTCCAGGTATAACGGTGCAACGCCCCAATCCCTTGGCTGTCGCCGCTTTTAATTTCAATGACTTTTTCGAGACATGCCCACCATTCCGGCCACTGATCCGGATGAGAAAAAACATCCCATACCTCCTGCAACGAAGCCTCAACCCGCCAGACGGTGGAGAACTGATATTCGGCCATAGACCCGACTCCTTACGGGGTAAAAAAATCCACAGGAAAACGGATGTCGATGACCATCGCATCCATCAGGACCGTTTCCAGCCGTTGTCCATCAGGCGCATAGCTGATCACTTTGGCGGGAAGTCCATGATATTTATCTAACCAGATGTCATACCGGTGAACCCCCTCAACGGACATTGTCGCAGGTCCCCGCACGGAGACATGTGTTGTGGTCCGCCCCGACAGTTTCTCCTCACCGAGGAGGGTGGTTGTGCCATCACGTTGTAGACGACGAATGTTCCCCAATAAAACACCAATGTCAGACTGATCTACCCGGTGACCGCGATCATCTTGTATCAGCGAGTTAGCGGGTGAAAGTGTCAGAACGGGTAATGTGCCCAATCCAAATGGCCATAACTTCACGCTTGCGCTGACGGGGCTATAGATCAGCACTGCACCAGAATGCGGTTGGGTAAAATCCATCCTGACGTAACCGGGCTTTTGGTAGCTATATCGAATAATTTTACTTTCACCCTGGGGCGACGAGGAGCGCATCATGACTTGATAAGTGCGAATTTGATTAAAACGCTGCTGCGCTGAAACAATAAGATCAGTCGTCATGGTCTGTTCTGACCGCATCAGTACCACGCTAATGTTATTTGCCGCCGGATACGCAATGCCGCTAAAGACGAGTAATGTGGCAAACATGACCGTCGGAGGAAGTAAGTCTTTAATAATCACCTCCCACACCAGGATCGTCTGCAGACAGGTGCAATGACCTGTTATCTGTTTTCATTATAGTGGTTAATTTGCCCCTCCTGACCCTCAATGACAGCCGTGAAAACCCGGATGGGATACCCGCTAAACGCTATACTTTAATAGCCACACTTTGTTCAGGTATTCATCGTGAAGCGACTACCGGCATTCTCATACGCCATCTTCGTTCTCCTGCTGATGGTCTCATCCTCTCTTGCAGCCAGTGCTTTTCAGAACCAGGCCAGCCGGGAGCGAGAATTAAGCGCCGCGTTAGCGACAGGTAGCGGTGTCATCGTGATTGGCGGCGACGATGATATCGGCTTCACGTTCAAAGCACGAAACAGGATGCGCGGACCGTTTGTGATCCTGGATGGCGCAGGCGATCCGATCATGATCAATGGCTTTCAGAATCATAACTACAATCCTGCCCGGGATGGATTTATGAATAATCCCGCACGGGGGAGCTTTATGCATAACGCACCCCTGCGCAGGTAACTGTGACAGACATGTGGAGAAGATTCTGGCTGGATTTTACCCTGCCATTATTGCTTTCGCTTCCAGATAAGCCTGCATCCCCCATTTCCCCATTTCACGGCCAAGCCCCGACTGTTTGAAGCCACCGAAAGGCGCTTTCGGTTCGTGGGCCAGCGTGTTGACCATCACCCTGCCGGACTCAATCTGTTGCGCCAGACGTATCCCACGCTGATGGTCACCGCTGAGCACTAACGCGCTCAGGCCATAATGGGTATCGTTGGCAATCGCCAGCGCCTCAGCCTCATCGTCATAAGGGATGAGCACCAACACCGGACCAAAAATCTCCTCGCGAGCAATACGCATCTGGTTATGACCGCAAAACAGCGTCGGCTTGATAAACCAGCCTTTCTCCAGCCCGCAAGGACGACCTTCACCGCCAGCCAGCAGTGTTGCCCCCTCTTCTATGCCTAAACGGATATAATCCTGCACGCGCTGCCACTGTTTCTGGCTGACCATCGGACCTATTTCCGTTTTTTCATCCCGCGGATCGCCCGTCTGTATCGTACTAATGGCTTCCACGATGGCTCGCTCAAACTCGGTCTGACGGCTACGCGGCACCAGAATACGCGTCCCGGCAACGCAGGCCTGCCCACTGTTCATAAAGCCCGCCGCCAGCACCAGCGGTACGGATTGCGCAACATCCGCATCATCAAGGATAATCGTCGGCGATTTCCCGCCCAGTTCGAGCGTCACGCGCTTAAGCGACTGCGCGCTGCTGGCGACAATGTGTTTTCCGACCGCCGTCGAGCCGGTGAAGGAGATTTTGGCAATGTCGGGATGATGGTTAATGACATCGCCGACGACCTCACCGCGCCCTGTAATGATGTTGAATACGCCAGCCGGAATGTTGGCCTTATGCAGAGCTTCCGTAATAATTTGCGTCTGTATCGCGCTCATTTCGCTCGGTTTTATCACTGCCGTACAACCTGCGGCCATCGCTGTTGCCAGCTTATTGCAGATGAAACCCGCATTGCTGTTCCACGGGGTAATCAGCCCTGCCACTCCGACCGGCGTCATGATCACTTGCGCATGACCGGCCTGCTCGACGAACTCAAAGTTTTCCAGCGTTTCAATAGCCTGAGCAATCACATCGGCAGGATATTGCGCCATCCAGCGTCCTCTTACCTTCGGTGCACCGTATTCAGTGACAATGGCGTCAAGCAGCGCGTCTTCACACGCCACAACCGCATTATGCATGCGTTGTAATACCTCAATGCGCTCTGCTTTACGGGTTTTTGACCAACCGGGAAAAGCGGCTTTCGCGGCGGCAATTGCCCGCTCTGCATCGACCTCATCAGCCAGACGTACACGACCAATAGCTTCTTCAGTGGCCGGGTTATAAAGCGTGAAATATTCTTCGCCGTGAGGGGTAACGAACTCACCGTTAAGGTAAATTTTATCGATATGCTGCATAGCAGGCTCTCTCTGTTCAGTGGATGAAGCGAGTATAAAAACAGATGATCATCATGATAAGAGGGTTTATCCTGCACGGGGTGTACCGAAAATCGGGATAATCTATGCATCGTAGTGGATTGATTGAACTGGAAGTGGTTCTGGCCGTCGCGAACAGGTTGAGTTTTCGTGCCGCAGCGCGTGAGTTGGGCATGTCGGCTACTGCCGTCAGCAGAATCGTCGCCAGCCAGGAAACTCAGCTGAAAGTACGTCTGTTTAACCGATCCACGCGCAGTGTGGCCCTTACGCCTGCGGGTGAGCGCTACATCGAACGCATTGCGCCCGCGCTGGCTGAGATTCAGCGAGTCTCAGAAGAGATCGCCACAACGTCAGATACCCCGACAGGAACGCTGCGCATCAATGCTCCGCAGGAGAGCGTATCCCTGCTCTATCAGCCGCTGATTGAAGTCTATCTGCAGCGTTACCCACACATGCGTCTTGATATCACCAGTGAATCCAGAATGGTTGATATCGTGGCGGAAGGCTATGACGCCGGGATCCGACTCGCGGAATCGGTGCCGCAAGATATGATTGCCGTTTCGCTCACACCGGATATCCGTATGTTAGTGGTAGCCACACCTGAATACTTCGCCACACACGGCACGCCGCAGTCACCAGAGGATTTACTGCAACACCGCAGCATCGGTATGCGCATGTCGCACGGCGGTATTTATCACTGGGAACTGGAGCGCCATCAGCAAAAATTTTCACTAAACATCCCGCCGCGTATCGTACTGAACGAGATGCAAGCCATCCGTCGCGCTGTACTCAGCGGCGTGGGGATTGCATTTATTTCCGAGTGGTTTGTGCAGGAGGATATCGCGCAAGGGCGACTGGTCAGCGTACTGGAAGAGTGGTGCCCATCCTTCGGAGGATTACGCCTCTACTACCCCGGCAGGCGCCATGTTCCACCTAGGTTGAAAGCGTTTATCGCGCTAGCGCAAGAACTGCGGGATAAATAAGCGGGTGGCTACCCGCTTATAGGGAGACAAGATATACAGCGCGTCAGGACATTAAATTTCAGGCACAAAAAAACCACCCGTAGGTGGTTTCACGACACTGCTTATTGCTTTGATTATTCTATTCTTTCCCATGGTACCCGGAGTGGGACTTGAACCCACACAGCGCGAACGCCGAGGGATTTTAAAAACTATTAGAGAGCCTTATAAAACATAACCTTATGATAAATAAGACTCTCTTTGATGGTAATCGCTGGTAATCACAGGTAATGGCTGGACTTTTGCTGCCACTATTTAGAGGGCCAAATTAAGCTGATCCCTCCCATAGTGCGAAGCGGGGAAAGCATCGGATGGAATGAAATCAGCTGGTAACTTATCGCGTGGTGCTCGCTTGGTTACCAGCTTCTCAACGCTGTTGAGCGTAGTAAACGTAATACTGCATTCGAAATTCTGGCACTGGTGATAATGCCGGACTGTCATTTCACTAAGAGGGCGACTGGTGCGCGTACGGGCGACGGCACCACAAACAGGACACTTAAACATAATGGCCTCCCATGGCGGGAGTTGAACTCGCTCATATTATGGCCGCTATGATTCGGTTTCTGCAATCCATTCAGGTATTTTTGCTTCCAACTCCAGCCGCGTTTTAAACCCACTATCGTCAATAGTGTGGCTTGCCTTCGCAATTATCCAGTCCTGGCCGTCAATGACGTCTTTGAACTTCGTTACCGTTCCGTGCATCTCCGGATACAGATCCGCGCGCCCGTAAGCCAGGGTTAAAGAGAACTCAGCAGCTCCGCGCTGGAGTTGTTGCCATTTTGCAGCGGCTGCACGTTGTGCGGCCATCTCACTGCTGTACGTCGTACGGAGTACAAAAACGTTACCATCTTCACCGGCAATATAGTCCCCTTCCCGGCTGCTGCTACGCGGCTTTTTGTCTGCGGTTTTCTTCCGCTTTTTAACAGTAACCTTTTTCTTTTTCCCGAAATCCATATCAAGCCAGTACGCCTGCACGCCAGTGTATGCGTCGCGATCAGCAATCCGGAAAGAATGGCGATCTCCGCTGCTGCGCGTGATGGAAAACTCCGGCAACGCTCTGCCATTTGCGCTGACACCGCCACCAGGCAGGATGAAGAGCAGGTAACCATTTTTCACAGTTGCAATAGCACCCAGCATTTCCGCCATGCGCGTCAGAAACGACATATCGCTTTCCTGCGTCTGATCTGCATGATCGATCTCGGCGGACATCAGTTGCTCTGAGATGAGAGGTTTTAACTTGTACCTGTGAGCTATAGCAGAGACGATGCGCTCTACTGTAACGTCATGCCACGACACCTCCCGCTTAACGTTAAATTCATCGCGGAAATCTGCACTTCTGGCCGTGATCTCGATACGGTCCGGCGGTCCTGAGTGCGCAATTTCATCCACGATGAAAATCCCTTTGTGTACCAGTTTTTCTCCCTGCCAGCCTATCGCTACCGATAATTCAGCGCCACGCGGCGGTAACTCAATATCTCCCTGGCTGTCATCAACAGTGATAGTCAGTTCATCAGCATTAAAGCCCCTGTTATCTGTTAATTCTAACGAGATCAGTTTCTCATCCAGCATGATCAGCGCCCTGCCGCCAAGCGTTACGTTAAACGCTGGCACACGTGACAAGTCGCCAGGATAATTTTTGAATTTCTCAGCACCCGCATTCAGCAGGCTTTTTGCGCTCTCTATTGCGTCAGTTGTCAGTACCATCGCTTTCTCCTCCCGCAAATATTTCCATGCGCGCGCGATAGGACAAACAGCCTTTTGTTGTCGCCTTTCTGCGACATCCATCGCAACGTGTCTGCCGCCCGGAATTCAGCGAATATCACCATGAACTCACTAAACATGATGGCGGTAGAGTATGACCGACAACTTTTTCCACGGGGCGCGCACCAAAGAAAACACCGACCTCCAGACCGCGATCAATGACATTGATTCAACGGTCATTGGTCTGGTTGCGGTGGCCGATGATGCCGATCCCCTCACCTTTCCACTTGATACGCCAGTCCTGATCACTCGCGTGATTAGCGTGCTGGGTAAGGCGGGCAAAACAGGCTCACTGTATAAATCTCTCAAGGCTATTTCCGACCAGGTCAGCACGCGTGTAATTGTTGTTCGTGTCGCTGAAGCAAAGGAAGGAGAAAATGCCAAAACGCAATCCCAGCTCATTATCGGTGGCACACAGGCTGACGGAAGCTATACCGGGATGTTTGCCCTGCTGACCGCAGAGCAGAAAACCGGTTATCGCCCTCGCATCCTCGGCATTCCGATGTACGACACGCAGGAAGTAACCGCGCAGCTGCGCGTAATTGCGAAACAGCTGCGTGCATTCTCTTACAGCTACTGTGATGGCTGCGAGACTATTGCCGAAGCAAAAACCTACCGCGAGCAGTTCGCCGAGCGTGAAGGGATGATGATTTGGCCCAACTTCATCGCCTTCAACCCGCAGACCGGCGTTAATGAAGAATTCCCGGCTGTTGCCTATGCGCTTGGCCTGCGGGCACTGATTGATAATGAGCAGGGCTGGCACAAGTCACTTTCTAACGTTGCGGTGAAAAACGTCCTGGGTATCTCCAAAGACGTGTTCTGGGCGTTACAGGCGGAGGACTCCGACGCTAACGAGCTGAACGCTAACGAGATTACCACGCTGATCAAACGCGATGGCTTCCGGTTCTGGGGTAACCGTACCACCGACACCGAAGAATATATTTTCGAGGTGTTTACCCGGACGGCTCAAATTCTTGCGGACAGCATTGCGGAAGCACAATTCACCACCGTGGATAAACCGCTTACCCCGGCTAACGTCAAAGACGTTGTAAGCGGGATCAATGCCAAGCTTCAGGCGCTGGTCACTGCTGGCAAACTGATTGGTGCGGCATGTTGGTTTGATATTGTCGATAACCCAACCACCGGTATTCGCCAGGGTAAAGCGGTTGTTCGCTACAACTACAGCCCCGTACCACCGCTGGAAAACTTGACGCTGGTCCAGACGTTTACCGATCAGTATTACGAACCAGCCTTTGCATCGCTGGGAGGTGCATAAATGGCTATTCCGAAGAAACTCCGCCTGTTCACGATGTTTGTCGATGGCGACAACTACATCGGGAAGATCCCCAGCGTCACGCTCCCGAAAATTACCCGTAAAACGGAAGATTACCAGGGTGGCGGGATGCTTGGCTCCGCTGCTGTTGACCTCGGCCTTGATTCAGGCGCACTGGATGCATCAATGGTTGTTGGCGGCATGGTCGAGGAGCTGATCCTGAAATGGGGTGGGGATATTGACGAACTACGCACGCGCTTTGTCGGTGAGATCTACAGCGGCGGTACAAGCTCCCTGCTTGAAGTCGAGATGCGCGGACGTATCACCGAAGTCGACCAGGGCGAAGCCAAGCAGGGTGATGACACCAGCCATACTTATGCGCTCAAAAATACGTATTACAAGCTGTCCGTGGATGACAAGCCTTTGCTGGAAATCGACCTGCTGAACTTCATCTACAAGCGCAACGGCAAGAGTCTCTACCCGGACCGCATTGCGTCCGCCCTGGGTCTCGGCCAGTAATCTTTTTTAACCACTACCAATGGCGGCCAGCCTGGCCGCCCGGAGAATGAATAATGTCAGTAACTCTCAGCCAACCCATTAAACGCGGCGACCAGGAAATTAAATCCGTCGCAATCACCGACACAATCAAGCAGGCTGGCTCACTGCGCGGGCTGCGTCTGGTTGATGTTCTCAACTTCGACTATGACGCGGTATCAACTCTACTGACTCGCGTCACTGCGCCTCAGCTGACAACCACCGATATTTCCTCAATGGCGACCGGCGACTTTACAGCTCTGTGCGAAGAAATCACGCCTTTTTTGACGAAAGCGGCGCCGTCCGCACCGAGCGAGGCGGCGACGGCGAGCAAGTAAGAGAGGCAGTATTCAGTGATGTCGACGATCTGATCGCCGACATCGCTGTGATATTTCACTGGCCGCCCTCCGAAATGCACAGCATGGAGTTGCGCGAGCTGATGGCCTGGCGCGAACGGGCGGCCATCAGAAGCGGTAACTATGAGAAGGAGGATGACGACGATGGATCTTAGTATTCGCGTTGCGTTCAGTGCAATTGACAAGCTCACCCGCCCGGTCAACGCCGCCAGTAAAGCCATTGGCGGCCTTTCCGACTCCCTCAAAAAAACACAGTCCTCAATCAAAGACCTGGAAAAAAGCGCAGCGTCATTTGATAAGTTGCGCTCGCAAGCCAATGATACTGCGCAGAAGCTGAAAAGCACCCAGCGAGCCTTTGACGGCCTCAACCAGAAACAACGCGAAGGCGGTCAGCTTACTGAAGCCCAGACGGCGCGACTTGAGTCACTTCGTACCAAACTTTCCCGGCTGACTGAAACCTACGGCAGGCAAACAACGCAGCTGCGCACAGCCGCGCAGGCAGTGCGTCAGCATGGCGTTAACCTCACCACCGGGAGCGGCGCTATCCAAAGTGCCATCAGGCGTACGGAGCAATACAACCAGACACTTGAGCGCGAACGTCGCCAGCTGGCTGCTACCCAAAAAGCACAGGCCGGGTATGATCGAGCTAAAGAGACTGCGGGCAAGCTTCGCGGGGCAGGCATGGGGATGATGCTAGGCACTGCTGCTGCGGGCTACGCTGGCGGATCATTCCTGGCGCCTGCGATTGGTTTCGATGAGGAAATGTCACGCGTTCAGGCATTAACCCGACTCAACAAAGACGCCTCCCAACTGGCAGACCTGCGTGCGCAGGCCAAAAAACTCGGTGCCGAAACCGCATTTACTTCGCGCGATGCAGCCAGCGGGCAGGCGTTTCTTGCAATGGCTGGCTTTACTCCGGCTGCTATTCAGGCTGCATTGCCTGGCGTTCTGAATATGGCGCTCGCCGGTGGCATGGATCTTGGTGAAAGTGCCGACATTGGCTCTAACATCCTTACGCAGTTTCGCCTTGACTCACAGGAGATGAACAGGGTCAGTGACGTGCTGACCGCAGCATTTACCCGTACAAACACCGACCTGCGAGGAATTGGCGAAGCAATGACTTACGCGGGTGTTGGCGCAGAAAAATTAGGCATAAGCGTAGAAGAAACAGCCGCGATGGTCGGAATGCTGGCAGCTCAGGGCATCCGTGGCAGTATGGCTGGTACTGGTTTAAGGGCCTCTCTCTCACGTCTAGCTTCTCCAGTTGGCAAAGCAAAAGATGCCCTGAAGGAACTGGGAGTTACAGTTGCAGATTCCACAGGGAAAATGCGACCTATTGAGAACGTATTGACCGATCTTTTTAGGACTACGCAAAAATATGGAAATACAGATCAACTTTCGTTTTTCAAAGATATTGCAGGTGAAGAGGCTGCAAACTCCCTTCAAACTTTAGTTCAGTCTGCCGGAAGCGGTGAGCTGCAAAAACTCCTAGCTGATTTGCGAGGCTCTCAGGGTGAAGCGCAGAAGGCGGCGAAGGTCATGGCTGACAACCTCAGCGGTGATCTGAAAAACCTGGACAGCGCATGGGAAGGTTTCCGCATTCAGGTCGAAGAGACCACCGATGGCCCTCTGCGATCGCTTACTCAGGGACTCAGCGACTTGATTACTGCCGCCAGCACCTGGGTTAAAGAAAATCCCCGCCTGACACAGACATTTATCCTGATTGGTGGCGCGATTATGGTACTTGTCGGTGCTCTTGGCATCGCAAGCTTAACAGCGAGTTTCATTCTCGGCCCATTGGCGAAGCTCCGGCTGGCCTTAAGCATGATTGGTATATCATCGATCACAGCGACCAGTTGCGTATCGACACTTGGCGTTGCGTTCTCTGGTTTACGGGTAATTCTCGCCTCGTTACTCGGCGTTCCTGGCCTTATTGTTGCGGCATTTGTTGCCGCCGGCCTGCTCATATTGCGATTCTGGGAGCCTATCAAGGCGTTTTTCTCCGGGCTGTTTACAGGTATCAGTCTGGGTCTGTCACCACTGATTCAGTCGTTTTCGTTTTTAATCCCATTGTTTGATGCAATTGGCATCGGTGTATCTAAGTTATGGAGCTGGTTTAGCCAGTTATTCACCCCTATAGACTTTTCTCGTGATGCTCTAGACAAATGCGCCAGTGCCGGGAAAACATTTGGTGAGGTACTCGGTACCGCATTGAATTTACTCTTTACCCCCCTGCGACTGCTGACTGAAGGAGTCAGCCTTTTGCTGGAAAAGCTGGGTTTAATTCCATCCGGAATTGACGCTGCGAGAGCCAAAGTCAACGATCTCGCGCCCAAAAAACCAGTTTCATGGGAGTGGGACCCACAGCAAAAGAAAATGGTCCAGAAGGAATGGAACTGGTCCCCCAAAAAAGCAGAGTCGCCAGTTGCTACTGGCGCACCACCTGCGGCCTCACCGCTATCAGGAAATACCGGTACGCAACGACGTCTGCAAAGCATCGCAGACAATACAAAAGCAACCGCTGACAACACCAAGAAAGTCGGACCGGGTGACATTATTTTCAAAAACCTGCCGCGTGCCCTAGCTTTGCGGGGCGCATATCAGGAAGCGCGTGTCATACCGCAATCAGTACCTCGAGTGGCAACGCCCGCAGCTGGCGGCATTATTTCCGCGACAGCCGCCACACAGGCCCCGGTATCAGCTCCCGTTACCGCTCCGACCGGCGGCGCCCCAATTTTTAACATTATCTTTAACGATGTTGGCAAACGCACGGATCAGGAGCTGGAAAGAATGATGCGCAATGTTGTGCGTGATGCGATGGCCAGCACCGGCAGAATTAACCGTGGTTCTTTCCGCGACAGAGAATAGGTGACGATTATGATGATGGTTTTTGGAATGTTCGTTTTTATGCTGCGCACCACCCCTTACCAGCAACTCCAGCACTCGCAGGAGTGGAGGCACGTAAAAAACGAGCGGGTTAACCAGTCAGCCGGTTGGCAGTACATTGGCGCTGGTGATAACAATATAACGCTGTCAGGCGTCCTTTACCCGGAAATCACCGGTGGAAATCTCTCGCTGTCAGCCCTTGAAACTGTCGGCTACGCAGGGCGCCCATGGCCGCTTATTGAGGGTACGGGGCGTATTTATGGTATGTACGTTTTAACACGTCTGGAGCGGGGAAAGTCTGAGTTCGACCGATTTGGGAATCCAAAAAAAATCGAATTTACCCTCAGCCTGAGCCGTGTCGATGCGGATTACAGGGAGAAGCTGCAAAGCTCGACCGTCAGCGATGCCCTGGCCGGGTTAAAGACGAGTGCAAATAATGCGATAAACCAGGTGAAAGACTCGCTCAACGGCCTGTTTTAATAATGCCTTAAGCCCCTTCATGTTCCCTTCTTGTTGAAGGGAACTTTTTATAAAGTGTCGATATTCCGACATCAAAAATAATAGCCACCCGCTGTCGTTTCTCCCCTGCGGCGATCAGTCTTCCCGCCTGTTCCCATTGCTGCTCTGTCAGTTTTGGTCGCCTCCCTCCTATCCGTCCTTCTGCACGAGCTGCAACCAAACCGGCGCGGGTGCGCTCAACGATTAACTCTCTCTCCATTTCTGCCAGCGCCCCCATGACGTGAAAGAAAAAACGCCCCATAGGTGTTGAGGTATCAATGCTGTCTGTCAGGCTGCGGAAGTTAACACCGCGATTGCGTAGCTCTTCGATCATGGTCACCAGGTGGCGCTGACCCGGCAGAGACGATCAAGCTTCCAGACAACCAGCGTATCACCCTCCGATAAGGTCCGTAATAAACGCTTAAGCCCCGGCCTCTCGGCTTTCGTACCGCTTATTTTGTCTTCAAATATTTGTTCACATCCTGCGCTTTCCAGTGCATTTCTTTGCAGCGCGGTGTTCTGGTCATTTGTTGACACCCTTACATACCCGATCAGCATAAAAACCCCCTTTATTTAGATGCCATAGTCCCTCGCATTGTATCGAGCATCGTCATTTCTGGCTGTACTGCAGGTTAGGTACCGCACCGTCAGAAGTAACCATGTCTTCCGGCAAACGTTGGTTTGAAAGAAGCAGCAAAAAGAGAGGTGGGGACAGGTACAAATCAGATACCGGATATGGGCGCTTTTGCATCTGGCACAGGGTGGTTCAAATTACCAAGCGGGCACATTGTGCAGTTTGGTACATATTCAGGAAACACGACTCGTTTTATCAGCGGTAACTTCCCTATACCGTTTCCGACTCAACCCTTGATTTCTATCAGCGTTATGTCTGATGCCGTCCAGTCAAATCCTTCTGGACCGTTTACGCCTGTACTTTCTGTAAATTTTGAACATATCAGCAATTCGTCATGGCGTGTATCAACGAGTGACAATTCTCAGCAATACCGATTTAGTTATATTTCTATAGGACGTTAACATGCAAAAATATGTATTCAGTGCCAAGAAAAATGCTTTCTTTCCTGTAGAGCTAAAGTCGTCCTATCAAAAGGCAGGAGAGTGGCCAAATGATGGAATAGAAATAGAAGACTCTGTTGCAACTGAATTCATGCAGGAGCCACCTGAAGGCAAATACAGAAATGTAATAGCAGGAATGCCAGCATGGGTAGATATTCCGCCACCAACTCAGGAAGAACTTAGCGCTGTCGCTGAATTAAAAAAGGCCAACTTACGTATGCGGGCTGACTCAGAGATTAACTGGCGTCAGGATGCTGTTGATGCAGGAGTAGCGACGGAAGAAGAAACCGCCGCTTTGTCAGAATGGAAAAGATACAGGGTATTACTGATGCGAGTCGATACCGAAAACCCCGTTTGGCCTACCACTCCGGGGGAAGAGGCCAGTTAATATCTGGCGCGGTGCTGGTATCAGTTGCCTCCACCGCGTCAATGTAGTCCAGAACAGAATTTAGCCTCGTAGTTTCAGCAGTGGTTAATTTACGCCCTGCCTGTAATTTAAGCTGTATCATGCCGATTGATGCCAATGCTGAATCTATCAGAGATTGCTGTTGTTGTTTTGCTACTTCTTTATCTGCCGCGTGCTGAACATCAGTATCCGTTACCCACTTCTCACCATCCCATTTATCATACGAGCCTGAAGGCGCGGTGGTAGTGTAGCCATCATGAACAGGACCAATATAATCAATGGTGGATGGCATTCCGTCAGTGATTGAGTAGACAATCTCCCCCCTATGGTCTTCTTCCTGACTCCAGGCGCCACTTTTAAATACAGCTACTTTCCCCGCCACTTCATCACCAGGGTCAATGTCTGTTGAATGCCCAGGCATGCTTACGCCAACGTTAATGTATTCATCAGACCAGCCGGTATATTCGAAGGTTACAGGATTGAAGTAAAAACAGCGGATATCACCAGCTTCGTTTGCCAGGCCATTTTCATCAAAAACAGGTTTCATTATTTAGCCCTTACCAAGAAGTTGAATGCAATATTACGCGGACGGTTTTCAGTGGATGTTCTTGCTTGCCGTGAAGCATCAAAAGAAACATATGATGGGTTATTTGGAGTGTCTGCAATTATGGTTGTATTGCCAATTGAATTCCTCACACCAGTAACAGCGGAAAAAACACCACTCGCGATAGTAAATTTAACAGCAGCATTGACTGATGTTTGGGCATCGCCGATATTGCCTGTTAAATTTTGCATCGCGTCAAGTTGTGCGGAAAGCAGTGCTCGTCCACTGTCAACTCCACGCCCGTCATCCCAAACACGAAGGAATTCGCCGCGTGATTCAGGTAGCGTCAGCCCAGGAAACACCAGTGCTAACTTAGGGTAAGTGGACGCGGAGAACGTCGCCCCATTAAATTTCAGAAACACCATATCAGCCCATTCAGTCATGACCGTATTAGGCATCGCCGAGGACGGCCAGAAGAACGGAATCCCGATGGCAGGAGCGCCAACTCCCAAACGAAGGTTTTGGAGAAACTTCGCCACGTCAGGAATATCCCCGCCGTTTTGGTTTTTCTGCATCGCGCCGGTGATACGTGCATCATCACCCGCCGCAACGGTATCGGCAGTTGTACCGGTGTTTTTCGTCGAACTGTTACCCAGTTGCAGATTCTGGCGGGCCAGTGCCGGATTAGGTAAATCAGCGAGATTGCGTTCTTTAGCCAGCCGAGCATTCGCATTGTCCATCGCAATTTTAACGGCCTTCGATGTTGCCGCCTGCGATTCGCTGTCACTGGTCACACTGCTGCTGAGCTGCACAAAACCTTTCTCTGTCGTTGACGCATCCGGGTGATTACGTGACTGCTCATGCGCGCGCAGCTGGCTGTCAACATACTGGCGTGTTGCCAGTACAACAGCCGGATCAATCTTCAACGTAACGGCTTCGGTGCTGCTGACAATCAGGATCACGCGAATAACCTGAACGCGCCCGCTCCCCTCCTGCAACTGAGGCTTATAGGTTTCAGCGCAATTGGCAATCGCCACCATATCGCCATCTTTATCGAAAAGGCCGATCTCACGAATCCACCACCCGCCGACGTCTTCCGGTATGACCTGTTCCGCAATGATCTGGCTGGCGTTCGCCGGGTCCACCGTCAACATATTCAAAGGGGCGCGGCGTAACTCATGTACGAGGGCAGTCTGTGCCGGATTCGGTGTAGGCAGTACACCATTGCCATCACCAACGGCCAGCTGGGTAATCTCAACTTTCGTACCCAACGCCGTGGCTTTTGCCAGTTTTGCCGCCCCGATATTGGTCAACAGGGCAAGATATTTAGTCGCCACTTGCGATCTCCACGGTATCAATTAAATGGATTGCTGCGCCGGTGTAGTCATTGCCACCCACAGCGATAGTTTCAGGAAAATAGGGATATACCGTCAGCGTATCACCCACGTAACACCCCGCCCCTATCTCGATATAACCCTGAGACTGAAGCGAAAGCGAAAGGCCGGTGAGGTGACGGCTTCTGGGTTTTGCATCGTCGATCAGGCGCTCAAGCTCCCGATAAGTTTCCTCGGTGATCCCCTCATCCTGAATGCCGATTTCAAGCCGGAAAGTGCCTGGCTCCTCGCCGTTCTGCCACCACTCAATCACCCTCAGCAAATAGCCGAAAGGTTCAACAACGCGCCTCAGCGCTGAAATCGTGCCTTTGTGGCGATGGACAAGCCAAGAGGCTTTTATTACCTGCCTCTTGGTCTGTTCAGACCAGCGCTTATCCCAGCGATCAACAGACAACGCCCAGGCCAGATAGGGTAAAAACTCCACGGGGCATTCATCCGGATTCCAGAGCTTTCGAAGGTCGACAGGAATACCGCTGATCCGCGCCGTCGGTTTCTCCGCATTCCGCATGAAGGTGCTGGCTGAAGGCGGCAGGAGGCTGTTATTCATCCGTTCCCCCTACGCTGATGGTGTGCGAAATACATCGTGCCGCCTGGGTATCATCGATCACGATATCGTCCTGAGGATTCAGCAAAACTACGCGCTGCACCCCCTGCACATGCAGAGCGGCCATAATGGCCGAACGCGCAACATCGCGACCGATTTTCCCCTGCGCTCCCAGCCATGTCCGCAGTGCATTATCTGCCGCACTCAGGATCGGCTCAGATTCCGGCCCCGGATAGAGATAAAGCAGAGCGTCAATTTCATAATTCACAATCTCCGCTGACTGGACGGTTAGCCGGTCGGCGACAGGCCGCTTATCATCCGCTGAGAGCGTGTCGTTTACTGTTGCGATCAGCTCGTCGCTCGCCGTGCCATCCCCTTCGGTAGACAGAATGGACACGACGACAACAGCGGGTGAGGGGCTGGTTGCCCTGGCATCTGCAACTTTTCCGCTGGCACTCTTCGCAAAATATTCGTATGCACCGGTAGGGCCAGCAACGCTCAACCCTTCAAAAGCGGATTGCGCGCGCAGACGCAGTGCGGTATCGCTTTCCATCTCTGCATCGGTGGTTTCGGTAGCCGGAATACGAACCAGGCGCTCGGTGTTCAGGTTACCCGCAAGGTTATCAAGATCGGTGGAGACGGAATGGCTCAACATGCAGGCCGCAGCCCCCTCATTGATTCGCTGGCGCAGCATTAATTCCCGGTAGGCAATCACCTGCGCCAGTATGGTCAGGGGTTCAGACTCAAGCTTTAACGCAGCGGCAACAGAAGCCTGTTGTTCATCAGGGAAAGCCGCGATCATGACGGCTTTGACATCCGCCAGAATCACTTCAAAATCCAGCACCTCAATAATTTGCGGCGGCGGTAGCTGCGCCAAATCAACTGTTGCCATTGCTGCTTTTCCTGAGTGTTAAGGTTGTCGTCTGCTGTTCCATAGATTCCGTCAGAGCCCCTGACAATCCCGCCTCCACTGCTCCTGACTGCGAATAACGCACATCCACGATGCTCAGTGTGATCCGCGGCTCCCATGTCGCCAGCGCAATAACCACTGCGCTCATCAGCTGCATGCGTGTAACGTCGTTTTGTGGGCCATCAATCAGATCAGGAACGAGAGAGCCGTAGTCACGGCGCATGACCCGCGATCCAATCGGGGTGTTAAGAATGTCACTGGCTGACTGCCACACGTGGGCGGCATCCGTCAGCGTTCCCGTGCCATCAGGATTCATCCCGGTATAGCGCACCGTCATTTCGTGCCCTCCGTCCAGCTTCCACCACGCTGCACGGCACCATGACCATGATCATCAACCTGGACACCGTTTGAGATGAACGCACCACCAGAGTGCGTAAAGTCCCCCTGCATTTTGCCGCCTTCCGTAACGGTGAAATTTTTGGTTTTCAGCATCTCGGTACACTCGACCAGCGGCGTTTTCAGCAAGACCTTAACCGACGCCTCAATCGTTGCTGATTTGATGCCGCTGACCTGCAAAGCCCCTGCTTCTGCGTCATAGCGAAACTTCGCTCCATCCGGCGCGGTCACGATCATTTCTTTTGCCGATATACCTGGCGCCGGATTGTCGTTGCTGTAAAGACTTCCCCCGATGATCGCAGCGGTAGTGTTACCCCCAAGGCACAGGAACCATACCTGCTCGCCAACAGACGGCGGCACCCAGAAGCTGAAAGCGCCTGCACGCTGTGCGTTCCAGCGCAGCCAGGTGGAATCCAGCTCTCCGCTTTTTACCCTTACCCGCCACTTTTCCTCGTCAATCTCCGTCACCATACCGGTGCGAACGATGTTTTCCAGCAGGCGAATGACTTCAGCCAGATCCATCAGCTCACCCCCAGAGAATCAATGACCTGCCGGGCAATAGCCATGCGGTCCGCCTTGCTCAGGCCGAGCAACTCACGGCGCGGATAGCTGGCCATCGCGCCACTGTCGTTTACCCTGTCCCGTAGCCCGTACTGGTGAACGCGGGCGATGCGGGCAGCAGCGCCCGAAAAACCAACTACAGCCCCCTCAGAAGTCGCTCTTGCTTTCAGAAAACGGGTTGTGCGCAGTCGGCGAAACATAGGATCGC
Organism: Citrobacter sp. Marseille-Q6884; assembly: GCF_945906775.1. Lineage (NCBI taxonomy): Bacteria > Pseudomonadati > Pseudomonadota > Gammaproteobacteria > Enterobacterales > Enterobacteriaceae > Citrobacter > Citrobacter sp. Marseille-Q6884. The sequence continues at coordinate 827,795 of NZ_CAMDRE010000002.1, read as the reverse complement.
TTTTCGTGGTATCACGGCGCGTCTCGCTGAAACTGATATCAAGATAACGCTCAATATCAGAGCGATAGAACGAGCGAACGGCCCCTTTCCCCTCATCAAAGCCTGTCAGCATGCGTCCCCGGCTTCCACGGGTTGCCCGCCAGTTCCTCAGACGACGCTCCTCACCTTGCCAGACAAACCCGATCCCAGCCTGGGAGCGTAAGACGCGGCGATGACGCTTCTGGTATTTCGTGCCATCCGGAGCTGTCTGCTTCCCGATGCGCTGGCTCTGGCTACGGCGTAATGTAGTCGCTATTCCGCGCGCAGTACGCAACCGGCTCGCTGGCGCCATTGCGGACAGGATGTCTGCAAAAACCTGATCGAGTTGATGAAACAGCGCGGCATCATCGGTCATGCCAGCTCTCCTCCGCCAAATACCACTTCCCACTCTCCGCCATTGATGCGCGGGCGGTCTTCGCTCAGGTGCTTCGCGACGGGCTTCCCGTCAACGGTTTCCACCATGACGCGCTCCCAGACCGGCACCTTGAACAGAAGATCGGCCAGGTCGTCGCTGATAATGTCAGCGTCAAACTCCACCTTGCGGTTATTGTCAGGATTCAGCAGTAAATCAGGCTGATATTGCCAGACCCAGGCCATGATCGGCAGCATCAGATCATCAACCGCCCCTGGGAATTCCACGGCGAGAATATTGATGGTGTAGAGGTACATGAAAGACGGTTCGCCGGTCGCTTCAATCCCGATATTGCCTTTTTCCACCCAGACGGTGATTTGCTCCGGGTTGGCCTTACACCAGGTGTTACCGGCTATCAGGGCTTCACGCATCAACTCTGCTTTTTTCACTTTATCCCCCTGGCGATTCGCCGCAGTTCCAGCTCTCTGATACCCGCCTTATCGGCGTTGCATGTGTCCAGCGCATCCAGCAGCGCATCGGACCACGGAGCGAGGCTCCCGTATGTCATTGGTTTTGGCGGTGCTGGCGTTTCAGTTTTTGCCGTCAGGCTTTCCGGTAAAGGTTCCTGAATAATCACCGGCGCCAACTTCGGCGGCTCGCTGGTACAGGCTGTCAGCCACACGGTCAGGCACAGGCACAGCGGCGCATTTATCACCGGCCAGCTCAGTTTTGATATTTTCACGGCGCTTTTCCCCTGTATCGCTACGCTTCTGAGCCAGTGTTTTCAGACCAGCAGCCACTTCGTTCACGTCGTTACGTAACGCCCTGACCTCGTCCAGCACATCACCGGTTTGCTTAAGCTTCTGGTTAGCTTCTCCAAGTGCCGTCTCTGCGGCCTCTCGTTTACTGCTCTCCAGCGTCAGCCTGACGCCTGCAAGGACCAGCAGAAGGGAAATAAAAACGGTAAATACACCCAGCGCTTTCATTTCCCCCCCTTTAGCTCAGGCTCTGAGAGGCACCAGTCCCGAAACTCTTCCCGGCGCCTTTCCAGCCCCGGCATACGTTTTCCGCCGGAGTTGACAAAGTCTGTGAGTCGCTCGCAAACGCCCTGCCAGTTACCATCCTGCGCATTGCGCCAGATTGTTGTTCTGACCTTCTGGCCCTTTTTGTTGGTGTACCAGCCAAGACCACCACAACCGACGTTAAATGCGCCGTCAGTGAGCGCTTCGAAAACCCGTTGTGGTGCAGCTGCGCCATTAAACTCGCGGTTTACGCATTTCTCAGCACGAAACAGGTCATTCACCCATCGCTCGGCGATCTCGCGCTCGGCGTATTCGCGGTTCTGCACGTTGCTGGTCGACCCCATGCCTACGGTCAGCACACCTGCCGGGCAGTAATACGGCGTCTTTCGGCAATCCTCGTATTTCGCCATCTTCAGCTGCGCTTCAGGACTTGTGCGCAGCGTCTGCGGCCAGAGTGCTGCTGCGAGAGAGACAATCGCCGCAACAGAACAGGCAATAATTCCTCTTTTCATCGCGGTGACTCCCTGATAGTCCGAATTAACTCCTTCACGTCCTGCCGGTTCTCGGTATCGTCCCGAATCGCATCGATCAATTCATTCAGCAGAACATTATTGGTTTCATGGATGCGGGACATTCGGCGGCGATGGAGCTCACCCAGCACGGCAACCACGATCCCGGTGAGCGCAGCAATGAAAGCCAGCCAGTCCTTCTGCGTCATCATGCCGACGCCCGTCAGCAGCATCGACCAAAGGTACACCGTCCAGTTCCAGAGGCGGTTTATCAGCTCCATAATTGAACAGTCTCCTTTGTCGCAGAGGTGTCGACGTCAGGCAGTTCAACTTCCTGCCCGGCATCAAGGAAGATCTGACCGGCCAGCGCATGATTCGCAGCCAGTACGATCTCGGTCACGCCCTGGGTGATGCCGTAGTGACGCTGACACAACAAATCCACTGTATCGCCCTGCAATGCCTTCACTTTCATCAGAACGCCTCCGCAGAGTTACGGACCACGCCCTGAATATCCGAGATAGCCCAGCGCGCATCACGCCAGTGATCATTCGCCTGGGTTGCGAGTGCGGCGGCGCGCTTCTCTCCCGCGTCACCCGTGGTGTCAACATCGCGGAAAGTCTCGATCAGAAGGGCCCGCGAGATGCTGTAAACTGCGCGGCGCCAGCGATATACCTTTACGCTCTCGTCGTTAATCACCATGGCCGGTACGGCGGCCAAACTGGCATATCCGGCCCCAATCTGTTCAGCCTGCCATTGCTTCAGCTGATCAGCTGTGTGGGCTACGGCTTCAATGACCACCTGCTTTAAACGCGAAGTGGTAACCGCACCGGTGATCCGCATCTCCTTACGGACGTTGCTCAGTACTATCTCGGGCCAGAACTCCCCGGCGGTGACTTTCTCTCCGCCGTCATCCACGTCCGGCACATCCTCCGCAGAGGAGGTAACTGTGCGAGGGGCCACAAGGCTCATCGTGTAGTCTCCAGAAAAGGTTGGCGGTGAGCGGACGGAGAAAAGCTAACGCGATGCGTTGCAGATTTCCGCCCGCGCCGCCAGCGCACGGGGCGCAAGTCGGTTATTTTTTATCGGCGGTGGGCTTTTTCGTCGTTGTTTTGCGGGCCGCCGTTTTACGTGTTGTGCTTCCGGGGTTGTTTTTGGTGGCTGGCTTTTTGGCAGCTGGCACCGTCACTTCCGGCGTTGCTGCAGCCTGATTATTGCCCCCTTCGCCCCCGCTCTGGTCTGCACCCTCACTGCCTGATGCATTTTCCGCAGAGGCTTTTTTTACCTGCCTGGCAAGCTTATCGATCAGCTTTTTCACCCCGGCGCCGGAGTCGAGGTTCAGAGCGCGACGCAACAACTCCAGCGCAGTCGCCTGTTCATCCGCAGTGCCGTTGCACAATGCAAAAGCGCGGGCTTTATACAGCTTGGCCCGTACGACGTCTGGCATATCGCTGTTTTCAGTGATCTCCTGGACCTCATCGAGCACCGCCAGATATGGCTTAATATCAGTGCTGTCATCCGCCTTGACCTGCACCAGAATGGGATCGCAAATCTCATCGACCAGCGCTGTCGCTGCCGTGCGGTTAAACCGGTCTGGCATTGCCAGGTTGTGCGCGATGACATACCGCCCGATGCGCACGGCCAGCGGATAATCCCGAATATCAATCGCCCAAATCATCAGGCGCGTGATCACTTCATCCTGTCGCCCGCTGTCTCCCTCCAGCGTTCCTTCAATCCACCCCTCGTAATTGGGTAGCAGCTGGCGTTTAAGCGCGGCTTTTGCCTGTTCGCCCTGAATTTTCTTCAGCGCACTCATATCCATACGCATGCGGTGCAGAATTTGCTCGTGCGCAGTACGCGCTGTTTCTGACAGATCATCTGCCTTGCCATGGCGTTCAGCCATGACTCGTTGAAAATGTCGTTGTGCCGGTGTCAGCATTGTTTCTTCCCCGATGAACGGCGGGCCGAAGCCCGCCAGTGTGCGGTTATGCGCCGCCTGCCGGCGCCTCGGCAAAGGTAATGCCGTCAATGAATGCGACGTTGCCGTAGTCCTCGATCACAAAGTCATCATTCGATGACTGATAAGTCGCAATACGGTTGTATTCCGGCTCCTCCTTGATCGTCCGGCGCAGTCCACCGCGCTGGTAGTACACGGACAGGTTTTTAAACGGCGTGATCAGTACGCCATTGACCGGGAAGTACGGCGCGATGAAGGTCGGCATGTTGCCGACACGTTCCTGCGCAACAATCAGCTGACCGGCCAGCATTTCGGTGTTCGGGTTGGTCTGGCTCATGGCGTTAATCGCCGGGAAGTTGCCGGTGGTCAACAGGTCGCCTGCCAGGATCACCACGTTGTCAGGATTACGTTTGTGCCATTCATCCATCAGGCTGTTTTTGGCGTCGTACACCGCCGCACCCAGGTTGCCGTAAGTCCCTTTCGCAATAACCTTGTTATCTTCATCACGGGAAGTGATCGTGACGCCGGAAATCACGCGGTGTGAGGCTTCAGTACGGATTTTCTCCAGCCAGCCAATGCCACAATCCTGCAACAGTGGGTTAGCCGCGCGGTCTGATGGATCGCTGTATTTGGTGCCGTTGAAACCAATCATGATGCGGTCAAGTGACATCTGGCGAGCCATCGCCTTGCTGATCAGGGGCTGGAATTCCGGCATATGCGCCCAGGCATCAAGCTGTTCATAGCTGATCCCGTAGTCGTAGTTGACCTTGCGGCACATGTAATCAAACGGCTCCATTGAATGGTTAGCCCCTGGATTACGACGGTTGGTGGTGCTGTTGTTAACGCCAGCCATCGGGCCTTTGCTGCCAATCAGCACTTTCTGACCAATCTGCTGGTTAACGCCAAACACGTTAATTTTGCTCAGGAAAGAATCACTCTCCTGTGCGGCCTGCTCCAGGCGCTGCTGACGCGCCGGGTCTACCGCAAATTTCGCAGCGACTGCCGCAGTCGATACGCCGTTTAACTGCGCCTGGCGCGCAATGTACTGATCAAACAGCTGGCGGGTATTGTTTTCCATGTTCTCTGCTCTCGTAGTGGATATCAGTAATCAGCCAGCTGCGCGTTGGCGCCGCCGTTCGCAGGTGGTCGCTGACTGAAGGAAGCTTCAGTGCTCCCCAGCTTCTGGCGCAGCTCCGCAAGCTCAGTGGTCAGCTTCTGGATAGCGGCCTTATCCTCCTGTCGCTCCTGCTCTGCGGCACTGAAGCGATCAATTTGCTCGGATTGCGATTGCGCTACTGCCTCAACGACCTGATGCATCTGACTGAAGCGCTGATCGTCCGTTTTCTGACCTTTGCCAATAATGCTCATCACGCGATTAAACCACTTGGCACCCTCATCGCTGCGCTGGGCGGTCAGCTCGATCACCTCTGCTTCAAGCGCTTCGGTGAACATCGGCGCCTCACCCTGCTGGTTATTGAAGGCCATCACCGATGCACGCTGCTGTGAGGCAAATTTAAGACGCTCAGTACCCAGGCTCGCCGGGGTATCGGTCATTGCCAGCCCGACAACATAGGCTTTGCCGTTGAGGGCAAACTGCGGATGCAGCTCAATACTGGAATAGACTTTTTGCCCTTTGTCGGTCATCTGCACCATGCGCTCGGATGGTTCGATTTCGGCATAAAGCGCGGTACGCCCCGCCAGTGCACCTTCGGTGATGTCTTCGGTGCTGAGGGCTACCACATCCCCCATCGCGCCAAAATCGCTATTCGGGAACATAGAGAGATAGTGCTCAATGTTGACCCGCGCGCCATACACCTCAGGGTTGTAATTTGCTGCCGCATCGCGAAGGTGCTGCGGTTGAATTTCGCGCCCGTCAACGGTATTTCCGGAGACGGCCACGCGAAACTTCTTACGTGGTTTTGCTGTGCCTGCCATGTTCGTTTACTCGCTTGTTTTCTGAGTTCCCGGAGATGATGGCAGGGGGACGCATCCCCCCTCAACGCGTTGTTGTTGTGAGCGGAGCACCACAACCTAAAGCGAGCGCAAGGGTACGCGCGCGCGGGTTAATCTCCCCGGCAGGAAGCGAGGAGGATTAATGGCGATTGAAGAAGCATTCATCATGCAGCGTGCACGACAGCTTTACTGGCAGGGCTACCCGCCAGCAGAGATCGCACGCCTGATGGGGATCAACCAGAACACGGTTTACTCATGGAAAAAGCGAGATGAATGGGACACCACACCGCCGATCCAGCGCGTGACAACATCCATTGATGCCAGGCTAATTCAGCTCACTGGCAAAGAAAAAAAGACCGGCGGTGATTTCAAAGAGATTGACCTGCTCACCCGGCAGCTAAAAAAGCTGGATAACGGCACAGCAGCCACCCAGCCGAAGAAAAAGATCCGCAAAAAGCAAAACTATTTCTCAGAGTCGCAGATTGCCGCGCTGCGGGAGAACATTCTCGGCTCTCTGCACTGGCACCAGAAAGGGTGGTATGACAATCACCACTGGCGCAATCGCATGATCCTGAAAAGCCGTCAGGTTGGCGCGACGTGGTATTTCGCACGTGAAGCTCTCGTGCGCGCCCTGTCTGAGGATGTGAAATATAAGCATCAGCGCAACCAAATCTTTTTATCGGCAAGCCGCCGCCAGGCGTACCAGTTTCGTAGTTTCATTCGCTCGGCCGCCGAAGAAGTTGACGTGGAGCTCAAGGGCGGCGACATGATCCAGCTGTTCAACGGCGCCGAGCTGCATTTTCTTGGCACGTCAGCGGCTACCGCTCAGTCATACACGGGCAACCTGTATTTCGACGAATTCTTTTGGGTAGGCCAGTTTGCCAACCTGAAAAAAGTCGCGGGCGCCATGGCAACGCTAAAAGGTCTAACGCGTACCTATTTCTCCACCCCTTCAGCAGAAAGCCATGAGGCTTATCCATTCTGGACAGGTGAAGCATTTAACAAAGGTCGCAGCCATGGCAAGCGCATTGAATTTGATACATCCTGGAAAACGCTTAACAGCGGCCTGATGTGCCCGGACAAGATCTGGAGGCAGATTGTCACGTTGCAGGATGCTATCGACCATGGATGGGATCTGACTGATATCGACGAAATCCGGGAAGAGAACAGCCCGGAGGAATACGACAACCTGTACGGATGCCAGTTCATCAAAAGCGGTGAAAGCGCCTTTGACTATAACAGGCTACTGGCATGCGGCGCTGATGGTTATGACGACTGGCCCGACTGGCGGCCATATGCGGCCCGCCCCATGGCTGATCGTCCCGTCTGGATTGGCTATGACCCGAACGGCGCCAGCGGCAAGGGGGACAGTGGAGCCATATCCGTTAACGCTGTGCCGATGGTGCCCGGCGGCAAGTTCCGCACGATTGAGACACTACGCATACGAGGGATGGAGTTCGAAGAGCAGGCCAATCTAATTATCGGCATGCTCACCCGGTACAACGTGCAGCACATTGGGATCGATGGCACCGGTATTGGTGAAGCGGTTTATCAGCTGGTTAAAAAGCATTTCCCGGCAGCGGTTTGTTACCAGTTCTCACCGTCCAGCAAGCGAATGCTCGTGCTGAAGATGCAACAGCTGATTCGTGGCGGGCGCTGGGAGTTTGATCGTGGTGAGCTTGACCTGGTTGGTGCATTCAACTCTGTCCGCAAGATCGTTACCCCTGGAGGCGTTGTCACTTACGACACGGACCGCTCTCGCGGCGTCAGTCATGGCGATCTCGCATGGGCGACGATGCTTGCCACCATTAACGAACCGCTGGGACAAGAAGGCGGCAGCAGTATGACAGTTACGGAGTATTAACCTTGAGCAAACAAAGACCCACACGCGGCAGGAAGTATGCCAGGGAGCAGGCAGATCTCGCCGCCTCACTGAAAGCGTCACCGGAGATGAACTCATTCACCTTCGACGGCCCATGGCCGGTGAGTGGTGCCAGCGACCTGCTTGATAACATGTATTGCGCAGACAACGGGCGATACTACGAAACCCCTATTGACTGGTATGGCCTCGCCCGTCAGTTTGGCTATGCGAGCTGGCACCAGTCGGCGCTTTATTTCAAGCGCAATGTCCTTGCCGGATGCTTTATCCCGCACAAACTTCTTTCCCGCCAGGTGTTCTCCGCCTTCGCACTGGACTGGTTTGTCTTCGGGAATGGCTATCTTGAGATGCGAAAAAACCGGCTTGGTGGTTCCTTTGGCTTTCGTCACTCGCTGGCGAAATACACACGCCGTGGTTCTGACCTGGACACTTACTGGTTTATTCAGGCCGGGCTACAGGATCACATGTTTTCAACGGGTTCGGTATGTCACGTTCTCAGCCCGGATATTCACCAGGAAATATACGGCATGCCTGAGTATTTCGCTGGCCTGCTGTCTGCAAACCTGGCCCATTCTGCTGACAAGTTCAGAAAGCTCTACTACGACAACGGCTCGCACGCTGGCTGCATCGTCTACGTTAACAGCGCGATGGCCGACCAGGAGAGCCTTGATAAGCTCAAAAAGACGCTGACGGATACCCGGCGCGGCGGGGCGTTTAAGAACATCCTTCTGCACGCACCTAACGGCGGCAAAGACTCCGTGCAAATACTGCCATTCAGCCAGATATCGGCTAAGGATGAGTTTGTGGGGGTGAAGTCTTCCACCCGCGATGACATGCTGGCAGCGCACCGGGTGCCGCCGCAACTGATGGGAGCCATTCCGGAAGGGAACGGTTCATTCGGTGATATTGAGAAAGCGGCTCGCGTGTTCGCCGTCAACGAGCTGACACCCTGCATGGAGGCCATGAAGCATGTTAACGACTGGCTGGGTGAGGAGGTGATTCGCTTCAACCCTTACGCATTGCTTGAACCCACGAAGTGATCTCCTGGCCGCATCGTCATTTCTGGCGGTGCGGTACCACCCGCAGCACCATCATTTCCGGCCATATCGGCCACTCGCGAAACACAAATAAACCACACCCCCTACCAGACGCAGCCAGCGGGCTTCTGGCGCGACTTCTCTCGCGCTGCCGCTTCGCTCAACCATCAACATGAGCGCCCGACAGGCGGCGAATGGCGGATGATATGACCCCCTGCCTGACCCCCTTTGCGCGCGCTTGCTCCCCCGCCTCGCCTGCGCGCTAAACCAACCTCTTTTTGTGCACTTTGTGCAGTCCGCCCAAGCCCCGCCAGTGCTGGGGCGGCATGGAAAAAACGTTGTTTCAAAAATTGTGCAAATTTGTGCATCTTTTTGCATCCGCGCGGCCCCCATTTTTACACCTGATCAACCTCGCCGAGCGCCACCATAATCGCCAGGCGCTCAGCAGGCGGTAACACTGCAAATTTTTCCTTCCAGCGCTGCGCCTTTCGCTTGATTCGATAGCGATCATTGTAATTTTTACCTGCAAAAGTATGCGAATAAGCGCGCCCCTCTTGGTAGTTCATCCAGATCTTCTCTGTCCTCACCCCGCCGCGCGTCATTGCCTGAAACTCTCGGGCGCGCCAGTCATGTAACATGCGGTCATAAAATCCTGACGGATAGCCCGATAAAATTACGCTGACGTTATCCGGGAGATCGCGTAAACGCGTCAGCAATCGTTCATGGTTTTTAACAGAATACTCGCACCGATAGCGCGCAGAGCTGCTTCGCGTTTCATGCAGATAAGGCGGATCAGCGTAGATCAGCACCCGGCCAGCATAAGAATAATCAAAGCGCTCCAAAAACGTCACCGCGTCGCCGACGTCAATAAACAGACTATCGCCCAGAGCATCCAGAAATTCATGATTACTCTGGTTAAATGCCTCAATGGTCAGCGGATCAATATCAATCCCCCAACTGACTTTCGCCGGTGGCTTACGTAGCATGACAGCGCCACCGCCCAAGTGAGTTTCGATGTACGTGTCATGCGGTGGCATCTCGGCAATAATTTTTTGATAAACACCGCTCGCCGCTTTGCTTCCCAGATAGCTCATAACTTTCTCGTTCCCAAAAAAACCAACCTGCAGCACCGCCTAAAATGACGTTGCTCGATAGAATGGCCAGAACCGTCAAAAGCGACCATGGCTGACCATCTCACTCACTGCTTCAATCCTGTCTTTTTCGTTTAGCCGCCTTCTTCCAGCGCGTGACCAGGTCACACACCGCCACGTATTCAGACGTCAGTTTATCTTTCTCACCGGCACGCCATGCCTTCACTTCCTGCAACCGGCCATTATTCATGGCGAGCAGTCCGCCGCCGTGGCGAACGCGGGCACCGCCAGCAATCGACCTCACAACATCATCGCTGACGAAAATCCTGCAACTACGCAGCTGCGCGCCGATGCTGGCGATGGTTTCCTGGCTGACCCCGCCTTGTTTCGCAGCCTCTCTTTTCTGTACCTGCCGCAGCGCCGCTTCGGCTTTTTTCTTCTGGTATTCCGCAACTGCGGCGGCATAGTTATCCGCACGCAGCTCCGCTTCGGTCCGCAGCTGTTGTCGCCAACGCTGTTCTGCCTCTTCTGGTGTCAGGCTCATATCTTTCGCTGCGGCCACTTTTGGCCCCCACGTCAACGCAGTTTCATCATCAACAGACGTGCGCAGACCGCGCGCGGTACGCTCGAAGGCTTGATCTGAGCTTTCGCGGCCAAAGTTTTTCAGTCTGCTGGTGATTTCCTGCCGTTGCTGGCGTGAATATCGGCGCAAATCTTCGATATTCAGCGGAAGTTCTGTCATCTGACTGTCCGGGTGATCAATACCGGCATGCATCGTCGGTTTTGACGGTGTGGTACCAGCTGGCACCGCCACTTTTAACGGTGGTTTTTCGTCCGTTCCGGAGCGCCCCGTACAGTTATTGACAGAACTCCGAGGGGCCGCTGCGCGGCCTTCTAAGGTCAAAATCTCGACCGGCGACGGCTTACGCTTCGGCACAATCTTGTAATCGGTGGTGCGGGTGAAAATGACGGATTCGCTGCCCGTATAAGGGCAATAAACACCAGTAATTTTGGCGACCGTGTCACCATAATCATTGCCGTTTTCGGTGAATTCATAGTTAAGCCGAACGCGCAGGCAATCGCGCGCGACAAATGGCCCGCCCTGAGCGTTGGTATATCCCGGCCAGTCTGGTGCATCGGCTGCGGCGCGTGCCGCTTCCAGCTCCGGATGCAATACCAACTCACGGTCACCTAACCGGCGCAGCTCCCGCCAGGTGGTCACCGGCGCGCCGCCAATCTGCTGAAACTGGCGGATGTTCCAGCGTGAAGCCCAGGCGCGTACACGCTTTGCCATCTCCCTGACCGGCTGGCCTGACTCAAGATCCACTTCACCATCCATGCCGTAGCCATCGATGTTTTTCGAGATGTATTTCGCGATATAGCCTGTTGCAGACCCAAATTGCTCGTCCATCGGCGTAACGGTAAAACGGTGCTCTGAAGCACCTTTCTCGTTACCGTCCTCTTTCATGGCGTGTTTGCGGAAAATGGCTGTTGCATTCTCTACTTCCTCAGGACGGAGGAAGAGCAACAGATGCCAGTGAGGGGTTCCATCGTGGTGAGGCTCTGCAACACGAAAACCAAACGTGCGAATACCTTCGCGACTCCATTTGGCTCTGACGCGCGCCCAGACTTTGCAAAGGTATTTTTGCGTCTGACGCGGACTGGCGTGCTGGTACTTATCGTTTCGTCTGCCTGACTGGACATGCGTTGAGTGGTAACGCGACGGCGCTGTCACCGTGTAGAACATGCCAACCAGCCCCATTTCATTCGCCATATCCTCAAACCCGCGCATGCGCACCATCAGCTCATGCCGCGCTATCTTCGGGTTGGAAACGCTACCCATCACCTTATCCAGTAATGAGCTGCGCTCGCCGGTGTCCTGGTCTTCCAGCTCCATCGCCTGAAGGAATTCGAAGTTCGCTTTTTTCTGCGCCACCCATTCTCTGAAGCAGGGATCAGAGCAATATGGTGAAGCCACTTTGCTGACGTAGCCGGTCGCGATCATTAGATGTTCGCGCCAGCAGTCATGGATGCGGCGGATTTTGTTAAGCCACCATTTTTCGGAATGAAGTCTGCCAGCGGCACGCAGGGCCTCGTCGGCGTCCAACTCTTCATCGCAATAACGCGCCCATCCGGGGATCGCGATATTGAGCGTCGCCGCTTTGCTCGCTATAGCCCCATACGCGTAAATCGACGAAAAATCGAGATCGGATGTTTGCTCATACTGAAAATCAAACTCGCGCATAAACTCGCTTTTCATCAGATTCGCAAGCTTATACGCCAGTCTTTTCAGGCGTTTTTTGTCTGCCCATGGCAACAGGTGGAAGTCATCGCGCAGTGGGAGAAGGATCGCCGGGAGCGTACTTTGTGGGAGGTATTGCGCGTTAACCGCATCAACACGGCGTAAAACATGCCGCTCAAACGTACCGAACAGCCAGCGCACAACGTCTTTTGGCTTGCTGCGTTCGAGGTTTTCAAGGTGCTGCGAGAAGCGCTTACGGATAAACGCCGGGAGCGCCTGCACCCGGCGGCGGAGGTAGTTAGCGCGGCCATTGCGATCAAATGCCTCACACGCCTCGCCCTCGCGCGGGCGCAATGGTGCGCGGTAGACCGTATCAACCAGATCGCCATAAGCGAGCGCTCTGCGCTCGCCTTTCGGTGTCAGATACTCAATGGCTGAACTTTCGGTTTTATGGGGGTTGATGGCCTGCCGTTTGGTATTCCATTCCCATGCTAGCGCGGCGAGATCAGACATAACTCACCGTCGCCATATAAGCACTTATGAATGCCGCCGCCGCTTCGTTGTAATAAGCCGTCATCGCGCACCACCTACACCGTCACGGTGTCGCCGGGCTTAACCTGCCGGGCGTCTTTTTCGGTATCACGGATAATGGTCGTGCTGCTGTACCTGCCCCAGCTCAACACCTCCACCTCAACGATCCAGAAATGACGGTATGGGCGAACGTCGAGCACGCGAGTGATCACTGCATCAACTGTGTTCATCGGGTGGCGACCTCCCGAATCTCTTCGATTGAATCAAGCAGCAGTCGACGGCGGGTACGTTCGGCAAAGTGACGTTTGCCAGTGTCTTTCCGGTAGCACTCTGTTTTACCGACTACCCACATGGATTCCGTCTGGTGCAACTTCTTGCGCTGCGGGCCGTCTTTGGTAATAACTATGCCCGTATGAGTCTTTTTGATGGTCATCAGAAAGGCTCCTGTGTTTCACAGCCTTTGGCAGGGTCGAATCCTAAAAACATCTCGTCGTAAGTCGCATTCCCCATTACCGGGCCACAATCCGGGCAGAAACCACCGCCAGCACGGCCGCAACCATCACACACGCGAAGAACGCCAATAACTTCGCCAGCCATATCGCGACTTTTGGCGCTAACAGAGCGACGAACGCTGAGGGCGTGGAGATTGAAAGCGGAATAGATCTCGCGGGTTTCCGGGGTATCGCTGTTGGAGATCACCGATCGCGTGTCGTGCTGGCGATTAACATCAAGCAGGATTGAAACAAGCGCGCGGTGGTCATCTAACGTGAACGGCTTGCCGTAGGCGGTGAAATTGGCTGTTTTGCTGGTCGGGATGTACGGCGGATCGCAGTAAATTACAGAATCAGTGCTGTTCTTCGCGATGTATGGAATGGAGGTGCGAAAGTCATTACAAAGAAAGATTGCGTGAGTGTCCCGCGCCTTTTCGGCAAACATGCGCATTTCAACTTCTGGAAAATAGGGTGCCTTGAAGCTGCCAAACGGGACATTGAAGCCGCCCTTTTTATTCGTACGATACAGGCCGTTGTAGCAATGACGATTCAGGTACAAGAAAGACGCCGCCCACAACGTCGCGTAACAATCCCTTTCCGAGTCATCCCATGACAGAGTATTGAACTGGTCACGCTCGCCGTAATACCAGCTTTTACTGTTGCCGTGCTTGAACATGTCCCTAGCAACAGCGATCAGGCGCTCTGTGTCATCCCTCAACTGAAGAAAGAAGTTAATCAGCGCGCGATTGCTATCGCAGAGAACATAACGGCGGTAATCCGTATTCATAAATACGGTACCGCTGCCAACGAATGGCTCAATCAGACAATCGGCCTTCGGCAAGTGCTCCAGCAGCTGCGGCATAACGCGAGTTTTACCGCCCGCCCATTTGATTGGTGATCTGATCATTATCTTGCCCTCACAACGATTCGAGGTGTGGGGAAGTCAGGCGCTGCCAGACCTCGCAAACCTGCTCAGCCCGATATACCGCATCGGTCAGCATGTAGGTTGCCGTCGAGCGGCGCGGGTGCGGCGTATATCCGGTGATACCGGCGATGTGGATTAACGTAGAGAGATGCCGAATCTCGAAAGGCGGCAGAACCTGGTCTGGGATTCCATAGCGGGAGAGAGCATGAGCCAGCGTAGCCACATCAGCTGAATTGCTCGCAGACCAGCAATAGAGTTTTTCGTGTTTTGATGCAGTGGTATTAATAAACCGGCAGGCGGACTGTATGGCGTCAATCTCGCTGCAAGTTGCACTGATAACCTCAGCGCGCTGCGCGTTGTCTCCCTTCATGAGCTGCAAAACAGCTTCAGGATAAATGCCCCCTACCGTCCTGATATTTATGGCGCGATAGAACTGCGGGCCAATCTGACCTGTCGAGGGCTCGAAGAAAACGCACTCAACAGCAAAGATTGGTGAGTCTGGCGCTTTCCCCAGCGCGCGAATATCTAACATGAAGTTATTCATTGTTTGTTACCCTCGTTAATGGTTAATTCGCGGCTTGCGATCCACCGCTCGACTGATGAATAAATCTCTTCTGGTGTGGCGCTTTCCTTTTTCAGCTGGCTAACAAAAATACGAAGCAACCCCAAAAGGTGGGCGCGCTCGTGTTTTCGTGCGTTGGTGCTTATCTCTACAAACTCCGGATCACTTATTTCGCCATCCAGCTTTATTGACTTAACCGACATGCAACCTCCTGAAAAAGGCAAAACGAATCCCCGGCAAAATAAATGCCGTTAATTTAAGCCTGCTTAATTAGTGGTTAGGGCGAGGTTTTCTTTTAACCTGTTTAAACAACCTTTCGTGCCAGTAATAAAGAAAATCAATAAAGGTCATTCGCGCCCGCTCATGATTCCCGCGAATTGTTTTTTCAAGACCATAAATGATTAAATCAATTGATGGGCTGTCAGGAGTTACAACAATGCGCGCACCATTTTTTAAATTAACAGTAAAGCCTTTCTCCGCGTTCTCCACTGCTTCGCGAATCAGCATTTCCCGTTCCCACGATGTTTTCTCTTCTGTAAACATATAAACCTCATGGTTTGTTTGGTGGCATACATGGTTCAGCAACTACATCCAGTTCTGCCACTCTTTTAGCGGCATGCACCAGCTCGTTATCACTCAGGCCAAGAAGCGATTGAATCCTCAGTAGTGCAAGTTCCGCCTTTGCTACTCTAACTCTTCGAGCTTTCCGCATTGCTTGCTGGGTAGCTTGCGAAAGCTGGTGCGCTCCGATCAGACTCATTTACAGCCCCACTTTTTAAAAAGGTGGATTACAGCACTCAATAAACCCTTATTTATTTTTACCGTGTAAACAAACGGTTTATTCATTTCTTTAATAAAACGAACCTTATTAGGTTCTGGCTTAAAGAAACGTCCGTCAGGAGTTTCAATCCATCCGCGAGTGTTACTGTAATGCGTAACCTGACAACCATGCTTTAACAGGCTGGCAAGTGACGGCGTGTTATCGTTCATAAAATGCCCCTATTACAATTGTCTTCGCGCCTTGCGCTCCACTTCTTCACGTCGCGACCTAAATTCAGATAATGCTTAATCTTTTTTCTGCTTTATCTTTTTACAGTGCATTCTTATCAGGATCTGAATCAGGCTCAAAACAAACACGGCAAAAATAAAAAGCCCGATAGCCATTTCAAGTTTCATTTCTTCCACCATTTTTTAGTTTATCAATGGTTCGCATTGCCTCTGCTAATGCAAAGTCTCTGCCGAAATAATTCCCATCATTCATCACGCGATATGCGCGCTGCATTGTTCTGGAGTTTTTAGGACACATGTGGATAGTGAATCCCCGATATACATAACTATGTCGACTCAGTTGGATTAGATGATTCATGATTTTCCTGTCAACTGTTTGCGATGGCATCCTTGAGCATGGCTATCATGTTTACTTCCACCTTGCCCCCTGATAGCTCTTTAGGTCTGATAATTATCCTTCCGTCGCGAACCATTAACCTGCATGTGTCAAATGGAATGCCGGTTAGTCTGGAATACTCCTTGAGAGATACATAAGGAGCAGCAACATTCATATTAATGGTCACGCCCGTCATTTCTACCTCACACGCTAGTATCAGTTACCAGATTGCGGAAAATGTGTGGATTTCATGCACTCAAGCCCGCGCAAAAAAACTATGCGAACCATGTTTGAAGCAGATCGACATTCAGCCTCTGCCATTGCTTCAATTTCAGTGCGTTCTTCAGGTGACAGACGTAGCGGTAAAGACCCTCCCGCTACGCTGTTTTTGGGCGTACGCGCCCGCTGTGTGTTTTGTGCTTGTGTCATAGTGGTATATTGTGATCTGCTAAGTGTCTGTGAAAAACATTATGAGAACAGTAGTTCTCATTGTCAAACGGTGTTTTATGAACTTTGATTCTCAATGCGCTATCAGATTGAAAAATGAACGGAAAAGATTGGGCTTTAATCAAGCCTCCATTGCAGAACTTTGCGGTATATCCAGAGAAATTTGGGGGAAGTATGAGCGAGGCGCTGCCGTTCCCGGCGGCAATGTTTTGTGTTCCTTCGCCCTCAATGGGGCTAACGTCCAGTTCATTTTGACAGGGCAAGAATCTGGTGGTGTTGCACTAACACGGGACGAGCATGATCTAATTAATCATTTCAGAAACGCCCCATTAGCCATCAAAGCTGCTGTATTTGCAGCCTTAACGGCTGGCAACTCCGTCTCAAACTCAGTCAATGTGTCAGGAAATGGCAACCGAGTGGCTGGCAGGGATTACAACGAAAAAAAATAAATAGGGAAGCAGTATGGAAGTGAATTCCTCTGGAGATCAAAACCGCACCGCTGGACGCGACTTCACAGAAAACCGCGTTCAGATCGATAAATTTGATGGTCGTCACACCATCAACATTGCGATTCCCTCAGATACTCACGATGAGCGTCCTTTGGTTAGGGCGCAGAGAAAAGAACTTAATGCCCTAGTAGCGCTTGTTTCTGATTCCTACGGCAATGAAGCATATGAGATCTGGCAAAAGCTGCATGCAGAGATTGGCGTTTCGAGTATCGAAGAAATGACCGTCAACCAATATCAGACTGCAGTTAGCTTTTTGCAGTCCATGCTCGAACGCGCTAAGGATAAAGATGCAAGTAAAGCACTTGTTAGCCTTCTCCTTCGAAATAGTGAAGACAGCGAATTGAGGCAGAAACTGATTCGTTATTGCCATGTTAACTTCGGAACTGGTCGACTGAATGACCTAACACGCAACCAGCTTCAAATGTGTTTATCGTGGCTGGACCAGCAAACACAAGATATTCCGCCTTCTCCCCCGAGAGAGAATCACTCTCCATTGGATGTCACTACATTGCTGCGATCCCACGCTAAAGAATTCATTGTCATCTTCTTAATTGGTTTCCTGTTAGGTTCATTATTTTTCTGACTTCGTGGGGTTTTATATGAGGACTATTTGTTTTACAGGTTTTGGGAAAAAAGACAAAAATGAGCTTATTGAAATTGCTAAGGCTCGTGGATATGTCGTTAGAAGTGATGTCACCAAGGATCTTAACTATCTCTGTTGCGGTGAAAATGCTGGTCCGAGCAAAATAAAAAAGGCATCTCAGCAAGGTTCAGAGGTGCTGTCGACCGAGCAATTTCTTAACCTATCCCCCTTGTCGGATGCGCAAAATATAGAAGGTCAAAAGGGCAATACACCAACATTTACAATCCATGATGAACACCCTCTTCTGGACCTGATCTGGTCGTCAATTGATACCAAAGATAATTTATCAATCATTTATCACGGAGGTGAACGATCCGGAGCAGCAAGAGATATCCTTCCTCTGACATTGCTTGATAACTTTACGCTGCGAGCAGCGGACCTATCATCTCCGACTCACCCGGTAAAAACATTCAGCTTGGAAAAAATTGAAATACCTGGTGTAGCAAGGCTCCCATCCCTGCCAAGAAAACGTAATGAGAGTAAGAAAAAACAATACTCCGTTGGCTTATATAAAAATATCGAAGAAGTGCATTTAGCATTTGCCGATACACTTCATGGTATGGGGTGGCATGTTGCTACTTATCAAGATGATGCAGGCCTTTGCAATCGTTTGGATGTCTGTGACTTTTTCAAAAATGGTAAACCACGCAAAACTCCAGTTGTAAGTTTATCCTTCCAACCAGAAAATCAAACGCGCCCATTCGTCTGTAGGTGTCGAGATATCGAATTTACATCAACCTATGCACATCTTGATAACGCTGCGGAAATGTTCATTTCACTCGCGTATGCAGGATCTGATGATGATGCAGAGGTGAGTAATTGACCGTCCGAAAACTACCCTCCGGTAAATGGCTTTGTCAGTGCTTCCCTTACGGGCGTGATGGGAAACGCATACGTAAGCAATTTGCTACCAAAGGGGAGGCGCTCTCCCATGAGCGCCGTTTAATGAATAACGCTGCAAACCAGCCGGTAAACGACAGCGCTGTGACTCTTTCGGCATTCGTTGAACGCTGGTACGAGATGCATGGCAAAACGCTCTCATCTGGTGATGAAAGAAAGGTGAAATTACTGGCCATATGCGAACGTCTTGGTGATCCATTGGCTTCTCACTTTGATAAAAACACTTTCGCTGTATACCGGGAACGGCGTTTGAGTGGTGAATGGAATCAGAAAGGCAAGAAGAAGCTGAGTGAAGCGACAGTAAACCGCGAGCAGTCTTATCTGCATGCAGTATTCTCGGAAATGAAGCGGCTGGGGGAATGGGAAGGAGATAACCCGCTGTCTGGAATCAGGCAGTTCAAAGAAGGTGATCAGGAGCTGGCTTTTCTGTATGAGGAAGAAATTGACCGATTGCTTGCAGCATGCGACCAGTCCGCAAATAAAGATTTAGGGATTATCGTACGGATTTGTCTGGCGACCGGTGCACGATGGAGCGAGGCTCAAGACTTAAAGCAATCTCAAATCCTTCCTGGTCGTCTGACGTTTACGCAAACCAAAAGCAAGAAGAACCGCACAGTGCCAATTTCACAACAACTACAGGCGATGCTCCCTAAAAAGCGTGGTGCCCTCTTCTCACCCGCATACGAGGCTTTTAAGGCAGCTCTCGCACGCGCAGGTATAGAGCTACCCAAAGGACAGCGTACCCATGTACTACGTCATACATTCGCGAGTCACTTCATGATGCGAGGTGGGAATATTTTGGTGTTACAGCAAATTCTCGGGCACAGCACGATCATGATGACAATGAGGTATGCGCATTTTGCCCCAAACCACCTTGATGCTGCGGTAGCACTTAACCCGTTCGATAACCGCCAAGAGGCAAAATAGACAAACACAAAAATATGCTGCCACGCTGCTGCCATTTTGCTGCCACTGGCAAACGACAAAAACAAAAAAACCACCCGTAGGTGGTTTCACGACACTGCTTATTGCTTTGATTATTCTATTCTTTCCCATGGTACCCGGAGTGGGACTTGAACCCACACAGCGCGAACGCCGAGGGATTTTAAATCCCTTGTGTCTACCGATTCCACCATCCGGGCTCGGGAAGAAATTGGAGGCGCGTTCCGGAGTCGAACCGGACTAGACGGATTTGCAATCCGCTACATAACCGCTTTGCTAACGCGCCGAAATCTTCAGGCTTTTCAGCCAGCACCCGCAAACGCCAGTGCTTTTAATTTGGAGCGGGAAACGAGACTCGAACTCGCGACCCCGACCTTGGCAAGGTCGTGCTCTACCAACTGAGCTATTCCCGCATCACCAAGTAACTTTGTTAATCACTTGATTTTGTTATCGTCTGGCAATCAGTGCTGCCGTTCGATGCGTTGCATTCTACTTACCTGACGCAATGAGTCAACGATATTTTTCACCACCGATGATCGTTTGCTGAAATTTGCGGCGAAACGATCACTGATCAAGCAAATCTCCACGTGCAGCGCTCAAATACTGGAACATTGACCATAATGTCAGTATCGCGGCGACAAAGAAAAGTGCGATCCCGGCGTACTCAACCCAAATATTCGGACGCCACAACAGCCATGCTAACGCCGCCATTTGTGATGTGGTTTTCACTTTACCGATCCAGGAGACTGCCACGCTGCTGCGCTTGCCGAGTTCAGCCATCCATTCACGCAGAGCTGAAATAATGATTTCACGCGCGATCATCGTGGCGGCGGGTAATGTTACCCACCAGCTATGATAGTGTTCCGTCACCAGCACCATCGCGATAGCCACCAGCACCTTATCGGCAACCGGATCCAAAAAGGCGCCAAAACGCGTGCTCTGGTTCCAGCGACGCGCCAGAAAACCGTCAAACCAGTCAGTGACCGCCGCGATACAGAAAATCAGCGCACAGACAAAAGGTGCCCAGGTGAATGGCAGGTAAAACGCCAATACAAAGAATGGGATCAGAATGACGCGAAACAGCGTGAGCAATGTAGGGATATTAAATTGCATAGGGCGGATAACTATCTGTTGTCAGAGAAATTACCCCTATGTTGCTACAGAGGGCCTAATGTTTCAACGAGTAGAAGATCTTTTCTGCCAGACCTTGCGAAATACCCGGCACTTTTGCAATTTCTTCAATACTCGCGTTACGAAGGCCTTGCAACCCGCCCATGTACTTTAACAACATCTGCCGGCGTTTAGGTCCAACGCCTTCAATCGTTTCCAGCGTACTGGTGCTTTTCACTTTCGCCCGTTTTTTACGGTGCCCGCTAATGGCATGATCGTGGGATTCATCGCGAATATGCTGAATAACGTGTAATGCCGGCGAATCAGGCGGCAGGCTAAACCCCTCGCCTTCCGGCTCAAAAAACAGCGTTTCCAGACCGGCTTTACGGTCGGCTCCTTTCGCCACACCGAGCAGTAACGGGTGCTGTTTATCCCACGCGACATCCAGCTCCGCGAAAACGGCTTTTGCCTGCCCTAGCTGGCCTTTACCACCATCGATCAGAATAACGTCCGGAATCTTACTTTCTTCGATCGCCTTACCGTAGCGCCGACGCAGAACCTGATTCATCGCGGCATAATCATCACCGGGCGTAATACCCGTAATGTTGTAGCGGCGGTATTCCGCACGCAGAGGTCCGTTCGCATCAAAAACCACACAGGACGCCACCGTCTGTTCACCCATGGTGTGGCTGATATCAAAACACTCCATGCGTTTAACGGCAGGTAATTTCAGAACCGACGCCAGCGCTGTCAGGCGTTGCGTAATGGTGGACTGCTGTGACAGTTTCGTGGTTAGCGCGGTTGCCGCATTGGTACGCGCCAGCTTCAGGTAACGGGCGCGGTCGCCACGCGGTTTCGTCTGTACGTTGATTCGCCGTCCGGCCAGCTCAGACAACGAGTCCGCCAGCAGCGTCTTATCACTAAGATTAAAATCAAGCAGGATCTCACCGGGTAAGGTGCGCATCTGGCTGCCCTGTAAATAGAATTGTCCAACAAAGGTTTCCACCACTTCGCCCAGTTCCGTTCCACCCGGCACTTTCGGGAAGTAGCTACGGCTTCCTAAAACTTTACCCTGGCGGATAAACAGAACGTGTACGCAGGCCATCCCGGCATCAAACGCCACACCGATGACGTCCAGATCATCACCAGTATTAGACACAAACTGTTTTTCTGTTACGCGGCGTACGGCCTGGATTTGGTCGCGGATACGCGCGGCCTCTTCAAACTCAAGCTGTTGGCTGGCCTTCTCCATCCTGGCGATCAATTGCGTTAAAACCTGATCGTCTTTGCCAGATAAGAACAACCGGACGTAATCCACCTGCTGCGCATACTCATCCTCGCTCACCAGCCCCGCCACACAGGGACCGAGGCAACGGCCAATCTGGTACTGCAGGCAAGGACGCGAGCGATTGCGATAAACGCTATTTTCACACTGGCGAATCGGAAAAATTTTCTGCAACAGCGCCAGCGTCTCGCGCACGGCATAGCCGTTGGGAAACGGGCCAAAGTACTCGCCTTTGGCATGCTTCGCTCCACGATGCATCGCCAGACGCGGATGGGTATCGCCACTGAGAAAAATAAACGGATAGGATTTATCGTCACGCAGCAACACGTTGTAGCGTGGCTGGTACAGCTTGATGTAATTGTGCTCGAGCAATAATGCTTCGGTTTCGGTGTGCGTCACCGTGACATCAATCTGTTGAATTTGCGCCACCAGCGCTTCGGTTTTACGCGAGGCGAGGTTACTACGGAAGTAGCTGGAAAGTCGTTTTTTCAGATCTTTCGCTTTACCGACATAGATAACCGTCCCGGCGATATCATACATGCGATAAACGCCGGGCTGACTGGTTACGGTTTTCAGGAAAGCTTTTGCATCAAACTGATCGGTCACTGGCTTGTTAATGTCTCCGCATTACACAGGCCATGGCGAATTGCCAGGTGAGTCAGCTCAACGTCGCCGTGAATGTTTAATTTACTGAACATTCGATAGCGGTAACTGTTCACCGTTTTAGGACTGAGATTCAGCTGTTCTGAGATCTCATTGACCTTCTGGCCTTTGGTGATCATCAGCATAATCTGCAACTCGCGTTCAGACAAACTGGCAAACGGCGTTTCCGTTTTCTCAGGCTCGATCTGGCTGAGCGCCATCTGCTGGGCGATATCGGATGCAATATAACGTTGCCCGGAAAAAACCGAACGAATCGCGTTAACCACTTCCTGAGGCGCCGCCCCTTTACTGAGGTACCCCGCCGCGCCTGCCTGCATGACTTTGGCCGGCAACGGATTTTCGGTATGGACGGTCAGCATGATCACTTTAATGTCAGCCGTTGAACGCGCAATTTTACGGGTTGCTTCAAGCCCCCCAATACCAGGCATATTCATGTCCATTAGCACGACGTCTACGGAATTGGAGCGGCACCATTTAACCGCATCTTCACCGCAGCACGCTTCGCCGACAACTTTAATGCCTTTAATATCTTCAAGAATGCGTCGTATCCCTGCGCGCACCAGTTCGTGGTCATCAACAAGAAAAACGTTGATCAAAGGAATATCTCCAGAATAGGGATAACGCTACCGATGGTTAATCTCTCCTATGTTAACGGGTTTTATCTCAACTTTGAATTGTAAAAAACGCTTGTCATTCGATTTTGCTCTCGTTTTTGGAAATTAGATTGTACGACGCGTGGAAACTTTCACCGCATAAAGCCTGCTGCCGGGGTTATATCTGCATAACAGTTTCAGAATAGTGACAAAAAATTCATATTCAGCCACGGAATGCTAAATAGAAGAGAAAAGTTGTAACAATAATTAACGAGTAAAAAACTCAAAATATACAAAGGATGGGGAAAATATATGCGCTGCCGCTTGTTGTTTATTTTAATGCCGCCGTCTCTGGCTTGCACAAAAAACAACCACTCCTATTTTTAGCAAAGCTTATGGTATACTCCCGCGCCTTGACATTTGCCATCGCACTTTTTCATTGAAACATAACGAGGAAAATAAATGAGTACGCCTGACTTTTCCACTGCCGAGAATAACCAAGAACTGGCTAATGAAGTTACCTGCCTGAAAGCCATGTTAACGCTGATGCTGCAGGCAATGGGACAAGCTGATGCAGGACGCGTGATTCTTAAGATGGAAAAACAGATCTCGCTGATTGAGGACGAAACACAGGCTGCAGTATTTTCCAGCACTGTTAAACAAATTAAACAGGCCTACCGTCAGTAATAAGAAACCGGCTGACAGCGATGCTCTCAGCCGGTTTTGCGTCTGACACTCAGAACGATAATATACTCAGATAAGTCCGGTTGCTGCCGCGTAGCAGGCTATCTGTGTTTTGTTCGGCGCATTAAACTTCTTCTGCATATTTTTCTGATGGAAGTTAACGGTATTTTCAGAAATCGACAGAATCATCGCTATCTCTGAAGACGTTTTCCCTTCCGCTGTCCATTTTAAAATCTCTTTTTCCCGTTTGCTAAAACGCATTTCCGGCGCCATGACCATGTCATCTTCCAGCCGCGTTAACACTGACAGACTTTCACGTACCAGCAATTGCATCCGAAGCTCTATTTCATCTTGTGCGAAACGACTGCTGCGCACACTCGCACGCGAGACGGATAAAAAGCCTAACGCCCGGTTTGGCAACATTAAGCATTGCGTCATCCCCTTACGTAAACCGTGATTACGCGCGGCATCCCACAGTGGCTGAGCATCGCGGAATAAAGAGTCATTCCAGGGCAAATGCCCCTGATTGAAATTCTCTGGTTTCAGAACCGGGTCGATAGCGAAATAGTTTTCCGATTGATAATGCGCGACCCAAGCTTTGGGATACGTCGTGTGGAATGACGTTTTGGGTCGGGTGAACGGGACGGGATGACGGACACAGAGTGCGTAAAAATCGAACTCCAGATGTTGCGTCTGGTGCTGTAATTCATTATAGACATCCTCTGCCGTCGCCATTTCCTGAAAGCGTAACAGCATGCTCCGTCGCCAGGTGAAGAAATCTTGATCCTGCATACTAAGTGGTAATGCCCCTGAGATTGATAATCATCACGAATGTATGAACACGCTAACACATAAATGTATTTTATATATGCAAATTATCGGACATGAATGAAATTACTTGAGCCTGACTCTACGCAAGATAATGTCATCAGCGTTTCAGCTTAATATTAAAGCAATAATTATAAATAGTTATGCGATTAGCACTCACCGAAAACGATTTCAGTGAGTGCTTAAGCACAGTTTATTGCATCAAAAATTTTTCAAGAAACTGGCGAGTGCGGGGTTGTTGAGGGTTAGTAAATAACGATTTCGCCGGTCCCTGCTCGACGATGCGTCCTTGATCCATAAAGATTGCCCGGTCCGCAACATCGCGCGCGAAACTCATTTCATGCGTCACAATCACCATGGTGCGTTTTTCCTGCGCCAGCTGACGAATCGTGCTGAGCACCTCGCCAACCAGTTCCGGGTCGAGCGCGGAGGTCGGCTCATCAAAAAGAATGACCTCAGGGCGCATGGCCAGTGCCCGGGCAATCGCCACACGCTGCTGCTGACCACCGGATAAACGCCGTGGATAGCTGGTCTCTTTACCTGCCAGTCCGACCTTCGCCAGAAGCTCACGCGCGCGGGCTGTCGCTTCGGCTTTCGGCTCCCCTTTTACGATGACCGGACCTTCAATGATGTTTTCCAGCACCGTGCGATGCGGAAACAGATTAAAGTTCTGGAACACAAACCCCACATGCTGGCGCAGCTGGCGAATCAGCCCTTTCTGCTGATTTAACGAACGCGCGGTATCAATGGTAATCTCACCGACCTTGATCGTCCCGGCCTCCGGCTGCTCCAGTAAATTAATGCTACGCAGCAGTGTGGTTTTCCCCGAGCCGCTCGGCCCGATAATCGCCACCACTTCACCGGGTTTAACGTCAAGATCGATACCGTGCAGCACCGTTTGCCCGTGAAATTTTTTCACCAGGTTTCTGACTTCGATAGCACTCATTTCGGCTCTTTCTCCTGGCGGTTCAACTGTTCTTCAAAATAGTTCTGCAGTGCGGAAAGCACCGTCGCCATCACCCAGTAGATCAGCGAGGCCGCCAGATACATCGTGAACACCTCCAGCGTCCGCGAGGTAATCAGCTGCGCCTGACGGAACAGTTCTGGTACCTGGATCGTTGCCGCCAGAGAGGTGTCTTTCACCAGACTGATAAAGCTGTTACTCAGCGGCGGCAGCGCAACACGCGCAGCCTGCGGCAGGATCGCCCGGCGCATAGTCTGCCAGCGCGTCATACCGATACTGGCTCCTGCTTCCCACTGCCCTTTATCAATGGAGGAGATGGCCGCGCGCAGCGTTTCAGCCGCATAAGCTGCGGTATTCAGCGACAGACCAATCATCGCCGCCGGGATCGGGTCCAGTTCAATGCCAAATTGCGGCAGACCGTAGTAGATCATAAACAGCTGCGCTATCAGCGGCGTTCCGCGGAAAATAGAGATATAAAAACGCGCCAGCCAGCGGACAGGCAGCAGCGGAGACAGGCGCATCAGCGCCAGGATAAACCCCAGCACCAGGCCGAAAAACATCCCGCCGATACTCAGTTGGAGCGTAAAGACCGCGCCTTTAAGCAAATAAGGCAGCGAATCAATGACCAGTTGGATACTTTCTTGCATGCGTGTTTTTCTACCTTGCCGTTATACGTGTGGATGGTAGGCAAACAGCGCTGGTGCCCCACCGGTATGAATAAACAGGATTGGCCCTTCATCTTTGAAGCGCTTCTGGCTGATGCCATCAATCAGACCCGCCATCGCTTTACCGGTATAGACCGGATCCAGCAAGATCCCTTCCAGACGCGCCAGCAGTTTTACTGCCTCCATGCCTTCTTCATTAGGCGTACCGTAGCCCGGCGCAAAATACTCATCCCATAACAGAATATCGGCTGACGCCGTTAACTCCAGTTCCTGGGCGATAGCCTGCTGCAATGCGACAACTTTGGGTTTTTGATCAGCAACACTGCGCGAAACGGTGACACCGATAAGCTCAGTACCCGGCATCAGTTGTTCCAGGCCGACCGCCAGGCCCGCATGCGTACCCGCACTGGCTGACGCCACCACCACCGAAGAGAGTTCCACCGCCCCTTCACACTGCTGAGCGATCTCTAATGCACTTTCGACGTAACCCAATGCCCCCAGCGCGTTAGAGCCACCAACCGGGATCACGTACGGGCGGAACCCTTGCGCTTCTAATCGCGTCGCCAGCGCCTGGAGTTGTGCATTCGGGTCCGTCAACGCATCGCACATTTCAATCTGCGTATTGAACAGATCCATCAGCAGGCGGTTGCCGTTGCTGAGATAGTTTTCCGCAGTCGTGCCAATCGGGTTTTCCAGCAATGCCACGCAGTGCAGCCCCAGCTTTGCCGCCACCGCCGCCGTCTGACGAACGTGGTTAGACTGAATGGCGCCCGCGGTGACCAGCGTATCGGCGCCTTCACGCAGCGCATCGGCAGCCAGAAACTCCAGCTTGCGCAGCTTATTGCCGCCCATAGCCATCGGCGTGACATCATCGCGTTTGATAAAAATGTCGCGACCAAGATAATCAGAAAAGCGTGGGAGATATTCGAGCGGTGTTGGCGCGCCAATAAATTCCAGACGTGGAAAGCGCGTTAAGTTATGCAGCGGCATACAGCCTCCGGTATTCGTTGTTGTGATGTTCTTTTTATTATGCACATTCAGGCGCAATGAAATAAAAAAAGGCGCTGTTAAAGGCGCCTTTTTTATCTGGATGACGATTATTTCGTCACATCAGCCCCGAACCATTTTTCAGAAAGGGCTTTCAGCGTTCCGTCTTTCTGCATATCCGCAATCGCCGCATCTACCGCTTTCAGCAGATCGTCATTGCCTTTACGCAGCGCAACACCTGATTCCTGGCGGGAGAAGGCTTCACCGGTCACGGCCAGCGTATCTTTAGTTTTCTTCACCAGATCCAACGCGGCCAGACGGTCAACCAGAATGGCGTCGATACGCCCTACGCGCAGATCCTGATATTTCGTCGGGTCATCATCATAGGTACGAATATCCACGCCCTGAACGTTCTGGCGCAGCCACTCTTCGTAGTTCGTGCCCAGACCGACACCCACTTTTTTACCTTTCAGGTCAGCGGCCGTTTTAATGACACCTTCATTGCCTTTCTTCACCAGGGCCTGAATACCGGAAACCGTATACGGGGTAGAGAAATCGTATTTTTTCTTACGTTCGTCAGAGATCGTCACCTGGTTGATAACGACATCGATACGTTTGGAATCTAACGACGCCAGCATGCCGTCCCATTTGGTCGGCTTGAGCGAGGCTTTCACACCCAGATGTTGAGCCAGCGCCTCGGCAAATTCCACTTCAAAACCGGTCAGTTTGCCATCATCACCCTGAAAACTAAACGGTGGATAGGTCCCTTCCAGACCGACCAGCAGCGTACCGCGCTCTTTCACTTTATTTAACAGACCTTCATCGGCAAAGGTCTTTGCGCTCATACCGGCGACAAGTGCAACAGCCATTACACCCATCAGAGCCTGACGTCCCAGAAGTGCTAATTTCATAGTTACCCCGAATATTGTCATTAGTGACTGCTATTTATACACAAAATCATTCGGGTTGCATCAAGGCGGCAAGCGAGTGAATCCCCAGGAGCTTACTAAAGTAAGTGACTGGGGTGAAAGAGTGCAGCCAACACAGAGGCAACGTGAAGGATGACGTGTATATGACTGTAGTGTAGAGCGTTTGCTCTCATTCACAAACACGACTCTGTTACACCTTATTCGTTTTTAATATATATCAGAACTGGCTGTCCAGGAGGATTTCTGCATATGTCCCATATGGGTGTGGGCTTTGAACTGCTCATACTTACGCAGCGCTATGCGATAGTTGTTGGTACTGGTTTCAGGAAGCCACGGAGCCAGATTTTCGTCGAGGAAACCTTCCTGTAGCAGATCGTGAGAGATATTTTGTTCGGTCAGATGATTGCCGAGACGACGCAGGCGCACCACATATTCACGCACCGTGCCGTGACTCATTTCGGTTTGTTCAAACAAAAATTGTTTAAAGCCGATGATGTCAAAAAAGTCGCTTTGTTCTTTGCAATGCAAGTCACCGCAAAAACGACATAATGCCACCCACTCTTTTTTCTCCTGTTCCCAGGCAGCATCATCGAGCAGCGTATCGAGCCGGGAGATAGCGATTTTATTAACAATCTGTCCACGGCGAACCAGCGTGATCCTGTCGAGTAACTTAAAGCAGTGGGCGCAATGCGTCTGGCTGTGTTTGAAATCTTTGAGGTAGCGGCTTAGAGGCCGTCTTTTGGTTTGCTGCACCGTCATGATAACTCCTGGTAGTCAATTCGTTATGCGGCATTGTTCAGGGGCAACGGTATGGCCCCTAGAGCTTACCCAGCTTGGTGCGTAGACGTTTGATGGCCTGACTGTGCAACTGGCTGACCCGCGATTCGCCCACCTCCAGTACGGCGCCAATCTCTTTCAGATTGAGCTCTTCCTGGTAGTACAGCGTTAACACCAGCTTTTCGCGCTCCGGCAACGCCTCTATCGCGTCCATGACGCGCTGGCGAAGGTTACCTTCAAGAAGCTGTTGTAACGGGTTTTCCTGCTGATGCTCTTCGGTCACCAGCTCAATGCTATCGCCATGCTCTTCCCGCCACTCGTCATAGGAGAAGAGTTGGCTGTTATTGGTATCAAGCAACATCTGACGATACTCTTGTACAGGAATCGCCAGACGCTCCGCCACTTCGGTTTCCGTCGCGTTGCGCCCTAATTCCTGTTCCAGTTGTCCCATCGCCTGTGCCACTTCGCGAGCATTACGCCGAACGCTACGCGGCACCCAATCCCGGCTGCGTAGTTCGTCCAGCATAGCTCCACGAATACGCTGCACTGCGTAAGTGGTAAATGCCGTTCCTTGCAAAGCGTCATATCGGTCAACTGCATTCAATAACCCGATGCCGCCCGCTTGTAGCAGGTCATCCAGTTCCACGCTCGCCGGCAAGCGCACCTGAAGGCGCAATGCTTCGTGTCGCACCAACGGGACATAACGCTGCCACAGCGAGTGTTTATCCATTACACCTTCAGCGGTATAGAGTGAATTCACGATAAACAGCCCTGCGTTAAATGAGTTATCGGCATGATTATCCGTTTCTGCAGGGGGTTCTATCGGGGGAATAAGGCTATAAAAGAAGGGTTATTTGACTTTTGTAACGCGACATGCAAAGAGTAAAAAACAAAATTTACTTAAAATCAAACAATTAACCGGAAAGCACCAATATAATGCTTTCCGGTAACACGCTAAACCAGTAAGGAGACCAGAGACAAATCGTCTCCCATTCTCAAACGTTCAATGTAGCGATAAAAGTCCTCTGCTAGCGCCTTGTTGTGTTGGCTTGAAGAGTGAAAGCTATAAATGACGCTGATCAGATCATCCAGATTCGCAGTACCCCTTTCTTTTGCATGTGCAGCCACCAATAGTTTGATGAAATAATATTCCGCCACAATCATATACAGGCCACGCAGTGGTGTTCCTGATGTCAGGTCTGGAAAATCATTTTGCCAGAATTTGTAGAGGATGTAGTTTTTAAGCGCAAACGGTGTTTTGCCGATTTCGGGCAGAACAAGGTCTTGCCACACCTGTTCGATATCCGCGATTTTTTCTTCAAGCGTCAGCTCATTATCTACCGCCAACACCCGCAGCAGAGAATCTATATATTGCGTTAGCGTATTTCCCCCACGAGACAGCCGCTTAGTACGGAAATAATTTTGCATCAGTACGGTCATCGATGCTTTAACACGATAGTCGCCCGTAATATCGCCCATCACTTCGCCGTTTTGCAGCTGTTGTACCAGTTGCGAATGGATAGATTCAATCTGCGTAATTGTCGATTCATCGACCGACTCAATTTTTTCCAGAAACAGCAGGAACTTCACCACGGCAAACAGCGCGGGTTCAACCTCAACGTCAGCCCGTCCGATCAAATCCAGGCAAAACAGGCTCAGTACCTTATGAGCGACCGAAAGCGGTTTCGCGGCGTTGGGCGCTGGCTGCAACGTGATGCGTTCATTAAATTTCATCGCATCAGGCTCACTCAGCAATAACCTGACCACTTCCGGGCAGGAAATATTCAGTGAATGGTGGACATCATTTTTATAGGTACGATAATAACGGGGATAAATGGCACAGGTTTTACTCAGTGCGTTCGCCCCCAACCGTTTATGCACCATGCATAGTTTGTCATCGCCAAAATACGGGCAGTTACCGGATTCAGATGCAAATACAATCGTTCCCCAGTTGAGCGTGTCCTTTTTAACCAACTGGATGCTTTCTTTCGCGATGGTCTGAATAACCTTGTCTTTATTTGCCAGATATTTTTTTACCGTGGGTTTATCTACCGCGATGCTCCACTCTTTACAGCAATGGTCGCGACAATCGCTCCCCACACAATTGAACGCCGCGACAAAGGCAGGTTCAGTAATTAAAATTTCTTTCATTACGTTTGCTCCGGTAAAAAAAATCAAGGTGACTTTCGCCACCTTGATTGTACTGACTGACTTAAAAAACTATCGCCAGATTAACGCAGTAAAGAGAGCACGTTTTGCGTGGTCTGGTTAGCCTGCGCCAGAACAGAAGTACCCGCCTGCTGCAGGATCTGCGCACGAGACATGTTAGACACTTCGGTCGCGTAGTCGGAATCTTCGATACGGCTACGGGCAGCAGACAGGTTATTGACTGTGTTACCGAGGTTGGTGATCGCAGATTCAAAACGGTTTTGAATCGCACCAAGAGAAGAACGCTGTTTATCGATATTTGCCAACGCGTCATCAATTGCCTTCAGCGGGCTTGCGGTAGCTTGTGTTTTAAGAGACTTAGCAGAAAAATCTGCTGTACTAATAGTAAACTTCGCTGTATCGGTAGCAGTAACAGCATCTGCCGGATTTAGAGCCACATAAAAATCAGCGTCTACACCAGATTTTACTGAAACGCCTGCTTTTTCCAAAGTGGCAATTTCAGTTGCGTCTGTTGTATTAATAGTAACTTTGGCAAATAAATTGCCATTATTATCCTGTAGTGCGGCTGCTCCTATTCCCTTTAATGAAGCGTCGGCAACTCCTAGTTTGCCAGCTAAAGCTGCTTTATTAGTGTTCTCAACGGTCACTTTTGCTGCGTCAATAGCTGTAGTTTGCCCCCATATATTCTTAACAGTTCCAGCGGTAACAGCTCCCGGCGTTCCAGTCGGCCCAGTAACGTTAAAACCAGCCATATTCAGAGTACTTGCGGTAACTTCACTCAGTTTAATATCAATGGTTTCGTTATCATTGGCGCCAACCTGAATAGACAGAGTCTGGTTCTTAGACAGGACATTGGTACCGTTAAACTGGGTCTGAGCAGAAACGCGGTCAATTTCGTCCAGACGCTGTTTAATTTCATCCTGGATGGAGGACAGGTCAGTACCGTTGTTGGTACCGTTCTGTGCCTGAACGGTCAGTTCACGCACACGCTGCAGGTTGTTGTTAATTTCGTTCAGCGCACCTTCAGTGGTCTGCGCGATAGAGATACCGTCGTTGGCGTTACGGGAAGCCTGAGTCAGGCCTTTGATGTTCGCGGTGAAACGGTTAGCAATCGCCTGGCCAGCCGCATCATCTTTCGCGCTGTTAATACGCAGACCAGAAGACAGACGCTCGATAGCAGAGCCCAGAGCAGACTGAGATTTGTTCAGGTTATTTTGGGTCAACAGCGACAGGCTGTTTGTATTGATGACTTGTGCCATGATCTTTTCCTTATCAATTACAACTTGATGTTATTGGGCTGTTGCCCACGGTTTCTCACCGTAACCCATGTATCGGCACCTTAAATTCGAACTTTAGAAATATTTTAATGCGTGATGTTTTTTTTCTTAGCGCAGGAATTGCCCACGTAACCCCGCCCTATTCCACCCATTATTCCTATGAAAATATCTCTAAACTTTGCCCCCGGATTGCCGATATGGTGCTAAACCACCGTTTGCACATAAAAAGGGATCATTCATGGCTTCAGTTTCATCATTAGGCATTGGCTCCGGCCTGCAACTGGACACGTTGCTGACAAATCTTGAGACAGCAGAAAAAGGTCGTCTGAAACCTATCTCTGCACAGCAAAGCAGCTTCACCGCCAAACTGACCGGCTATGGCTCGTTAAAAGCGGCGCTGGAAAAGTTTCAGACAGCCAACACCGCGCTTAATGACGCAACCTTATTCAAAAGTACCTCGGTAACCAGTACTAGCACCGATTTAAGCGTCACCACGGCGGCGGGCGCAGCGCCTGGGATCTATAAAATAAACGTCACACAGTTGGCACAGGCGCAATCGCTGACCATGAACAGCACAGTCAGCGACGCGAAAACCATGCAAGGCAACGGCAACGCTGAACGTACGCTTGAAATTAACTTTGCCGATCCGGAAAAAAAACCGCTGGCGATTAAGCTGACAAACGGTCAGACCTCGCTGGAAGGGATTCGTGATGCGATAAATGATGCAAACGGCGGCGTTAACGCCAGTATCGTCAAAGTCAACGATAAAGAATTTCAGTTAGTTCTTACCTCTGCAGACAGCGGAGAAATGAACAAAATGACGGTGTCGGTGACCGGTGACGATACGCTGAATGGCATGCTGTCTTACGACGGTACCAACAGCGGCGGGATGAAACAGATCGTGCCTGCGCAAGATGCCAAACTGAATGTGAACGGAATTGATATCACCCGTAGCAGCAATACCATCACCGATGCCCCGCAGGGCGTAACGTTAAATCTGAGCAAACTGGTCAGCGACGTTACAGTCACGGTGAATAAAAGCAATGATAAATCAACCGCAGCGATTAAAGCATGGGTAGATGCCTATAACTCGCTGGTTGACACGATGGGTTCGCTGACCAAATACACCGCCGTAGACGCAGGTAACAATGCTCAGGATGCCAGCAATGGTGTTCTGCTGGGTGATAACACGATCCGCACCATTCAGACCGGTATTCGCGGACAGTTCTCATCGGGTGCCAATGACGGAAATTTTCAGACGTTGAGCCAGATGGGCATTACTCAGGATGCCAAGACCGGTAAGCTGAAAATTGATGATGACAAACTGAAGAAAGCATTGACCGATAAATCCGTGGATGTGCAGAAATTGCTGGTTGGTGACGGTAAAGAAACCGGGGTCACCACCAAAATCGGTTCACTGGTAAAAGGCTACCTGGCTGATGACGGCATTATCGACACGGCACAAGACAGTATTAATGCCACGCTGAAAAAACTGACCAAACAGTATGTGGCCGTCAGCAACAGCATCGACGATACCGTTGCACGCTACAAAGCGCAGTTTACACAGCTCGATACCATGATGAGCAAACTGAATAGCACCAGTTCTTATCTTACTCAGCAGTTCAGTGCAATGAATAACTCCTGATAACAGAGGTCAGTATGTATACCGCGAGCGGTACCAAAGCCTATGCACAGGTCAGCGTGGAAAGCGCCGTGATGAGCGCCAGCCCACATCAGCTGATCGAAATGTTGTTTGATGGCGCGCACAGCGCCCTGGTGCGCGCTCGCCTGTTTATGCAACAGGGTGATATCGTCGCCAGGGGTCAGGCGTTAAGCAAAGCCATTAATATTATCGACAACGGCCTGAAAGCGGGTCTGGATCAGGAAAATGGCGGTGAAGTGGCAGCCAATTTGTCGTCCTTATACGACTATATGATCCGTCGTTTGCTGCAAGCCAACTTGCGCAATGATAGTCAGGCCATTGAAGAAGTCGAAGGGTTACTCGGCAACATTGCGGAAGCCTGGAAACAGATCTCACCGAAAGCAACGCCCCAGGAGTCTCGTTAATGACCTCAGCCGTGGAGTTTATCAACCGTTGGCAGCGTATCGCGCTGCTCAGTCACTCGCTGCTGGAACTGGCGCAGCGTGGAGAATGGGACCTTTTACTGGAACAGGAAGTGACGTATCTGCAAAGTATTGAAGTGGTCATGGAAGAAAAAACTCCGCCGGATCTGACACGAAGTATTCAGGACATGATTGCCGGATACATTAAACAGACACTGGATAACGAGCAGTTGCTCAAAGCGTTACTGCAGCAGCGCCTGGATGAACTCAGCGGCCTGATTGGTCAGTCAACCCGTCAGAAGACGCTGAATAACGCCTATGGCCGCCTTTCCGGCATGCTGCTGGTTCCCGACGCGCCCACTGCCCCACAATAATTTCCCGTTACGTCTGAATAATCTTCCATACTCCAGAGGTCGGCTAATCGACTTCTGGAGCACGGAAGATGAAAAACCCCACGTTATTGCAGTACTTCCACTGGTATTACCCTGATGGCGGCCAGCTGTGGCCGGAACTTGCCGCACGCGCAGACGGACTCAATGATATCGGCATCAATATGGTGTGGCTGCCGCCGGCCTATAAAGGCGCCTCTGGCGGTTATTCGGTCGGGTACGACTCTTACGATCTGTTTGATCTCGGCGAGTTTGACCAAAAAGGAACCGTCGCCACCAAGTACGGTGATAAAAACCAACTGCTGGCGGCAATCGATGCGCTGAAACACAACGATATTGCGGTACTGCTGGACGTGGTGGTCAACCACAAAATGGGCGCAGACGAGAAAGAAGCCATCCGCGTTCAACGTGTTAATGCCGATGACCGCACACAAATTGACGACGAGATTGTCGAGTGTGAAGGCTGGACGCGCTACACCTTCCCGGCTCGTGCCGGTCAATATTCTCAATTCATCTGGGACTACAAATGCTTTAGCGGCATCGACCATATTGAAAACCCGACCGAAGACGGCGTGTTCAAAATCGTCAATGATTATACCGGCGAAGGCTGGAACGACCAGGTGGATGATGAGCTGGGTAACTTTGATTACCTGATGGGCGAAAACATCGATTTTCGTAATCATGCGGTGACAGAAGAGTTGAAATACTGGGCGCGCTGGGTGATGGAGCAAACCCAGTGTGACGGTTTTCGACTCGATGCCGTCAAACACATTCCCGCCTGGTTTTATAAAGAGTGGATCGAACACGTCCAGGAGGTGGCGCCAAAGCCGCTGTTTATCGTCGCTGAATACTGGTCTCATGAGGTGGACAAACTGCAAACCTATATCGACCAGGTCGAGGGCAAAACCATGCTGTTTGATGCCCCGTTGCAAATGAAATTCCACGAAGCCTCTCGTCAGGGGCGCGATTATGACATGAGTCAGATTTTTACCGACACGCTGGTGGAGGCCGATCCGTTTCATGCGGTGACCCTGGTCGCCAACCACGATACTCAACCGTTACAGGCTCTGGAAGCCCCCGTCGAATCGTGGTTTAAACCGCTGGCTTATGCGCTGATCCTGCTGCGGGAAAACGGCGTACCCTCCGTTTTCTATCCTGATTTGTACGGTGCGCACTACGAAGATATCGGCGGCGATGGCGAAACCTATCCCATCGACATGCCGGTCATTGAACAGCTTGATGAACTGATCCTCGCGCGTCAGCGCTTCGCTCACGGCATACAAACCTTATATTTTGATCACCCCAACTGCATTGCGTTTAGCCGCAGCGGCACCGATGACGATCCGGGCTGCGTGGTGGTGTTGTCCAACGGTGATGACGGGGAAAAGAGCATTACGCTCGGTGCGAACTACGGAAATAAAACCTGGCGCGACTATCTGGGGAATCGTGAGGAAAGCGTCGTAACGGATGAAAATGGTCAGGCGACGTTTTTCTGCAACGGCGGCAGCGTCAGCGTATGGGTCATTGAAGACGTATTGTAAGGCTCTGCCCCGGTCGCGACTGGCCGCCGGGGCGCACAACTTAGGGCAGTGGTGTTGCCAGAGGCGTTTTCTGCAAAAACTCAGCGCACTCCTGCGTCGGGCGATCAACCCGCTGCAGCGTCATTCCGTCATATTCCAGCGTGTTGCCTTCGCGTTCAATCTCATAGAGTTCACGCTTCACCGTCACGTTGGTGAGATCGCCAGAGAGCATCGTCAGTTTCCCCGGCAGCGCAATCACCCGCTGCCATTGGCGACAATCCAGCGTATCGCCCTCTTTCGTCACCACCAGGCTTGCGATCGCCTCCGGGCTGACCAGCTTGCGCTGCGGACCTTTTGACTGCCAGTACCCTTCCAGACCGGCAGGCGCTGGCGTTTTCACCACGTCGTTATAGTTTTCTACCTCGGCACACCCTGTCAGCACCAGAAATGCACCAACGATTGCTAATTTTTTCATCATTCATCCTGCATGCGAAGAAAATGGGATTGTGGCATTAAACCCCTGATGTCGCCAGCCTTTCGGGGGCGCGGAGAAATATTGATCCAGGCAATAATACTTCTTATTACTCATAGTCAAAAATTCTGAACGGTGTAGTATCCACACTTCTTGTTACATACCTTCTGAGTTCAGAGGCAAAACGCATGTCATGGCAACACTTCAAACACGCCTGGTTAATTAAATTTTGGGCGCCAGCCCCTGCAGTCATCGCAGCGGGTATTCTCTCCACTTACTACTTCGGCATTACCGGTACCTTCTGGGCCGTTACCGGCGAATTTACGCGCTGGGGTGGCCAAATCCTGCAGCTGTTTGGCGTTCACGCCGAAGAGTGGGGTTACTACAAACTGATCCACCTGGAAGGCTCTCCGCTCACCCGCATCGACGGCATGATGATCCTTGGCATGTTCGGCGGATGTTTTGCCGCCGCGCTGTGGGCCAACAACGTCAAATTGCGCATGCCCCGTAGCCGGATACGCATTATGCA
Organism: Citrobacter sp. Marseille-Q6884; assembly: GCF_945906775.1. Lineage (NCBI taxonomy): Bacteria > Pseudomonadati > Pseudomonadota > Gammaproteobacteria > Enterobacterales > Enterobacteriaceae > Citrobacter > Citrobacter sp. Marseille-Q6884. The sequence goes on along the minus strand of NZ_CAMDRE010000002.1, from coordinate 790,478 downwards.
GGCGATTATCGGTGGGATGATCGCCGGTTTCGGCGCGCGTCTGGCGATGGGCTGTAATCTGGCGGCGTTCTTTACTGGTATTCCGCAGTTCTCTCTGCATGCCTGGTTCTTTGCGCTGGCAACGGCGATAGGATCCTGGTTTGGCGCCCGCTTCACCCTGCTACCGATGTTTCGCATCCCGGTCAAAATGCAGAAGGTGTCTGCCGCATCACCGTTAACGCAAAAACCGGATCAGGCGCGTCGTCGTTTTCGTCTCGGTATGCTGGTGTTCATCGGCATGATCGGCTGGGCGCTGTTGACGGCAATGGATAAACCGAAGCTCGGGCTGGCCATGCTGTTCGGTGTGGGTTTTGGTCTGTTGATTGAACGCGCGCAGATCTGTTTCACTTCGGCTTTTCGCGATCTGTGGATCTCCGGGCGTACCCATATGGCAAAAGCGATCATCTTCGGGATGGCGGTCAGCGCTATCGGTATTTTCAGCTACGTGCAACTGGGCGTCGAACCCAAAATCATGTGGGCCGGTCCAAATGCGGTCATTGGCGGTTTGCTGTTTGGTTTCGGGATCGTGCTGGCTGGCGGGTGTGAAACCGGCTGGATGTATCGTGCGGTAGAAGGCCAGGTGCATTACTGGTGGGTAGGTCTGGGCAACGTTATCGGGTCGACCATTCTGGCTTATTACTGGGATGATTTTGCGCCTGCGCTGGCCACCAGCTGGGATAAAGTCAATCTGCTCAACACCTTTGGTCCGTTGGGCGGTTTGTTAGTGACTTATCTGCTGTTGTTTGTTGCACTGATGCTCATCATCGGCTGGGAAAAACGTTTCTTCCGCCGCGCAGGACTGACGCCTGCTAAGGAAATCGCATGAAAAATATCGTCCCTGACTATCGCCTCGACATGGTGGGTGAACCGTGCCCCTACCCGGCCGTTGCCACGCTTGAAGCCATGCCGCAACTGAAGAAAGGTGAAATTCTGGAAGTGGTGAGTGATTGCCCGCAGTCGATCAATAACATCCCGCTGGATGCGCGTAACCACGGCTATACGGTGCTGGATATTCAGCAGGATGGCCCAACGATTCGCTATCTGATTCAGAAGTAACCGTGTTCTCCCGTTGCGCCTGCAGCGGGAGAATATTCTGGTCACTACACCTGCATGCTCATCATATGACCATGTATTTTTCATAAATGACAAAGATCGTCCAAGAGCGCACCAAATAACAGAAGGTTAGAGTTGTCGAAAACATCAGTCGTCTTAGTTCACCTTAGAGCTAGTGATGTTTTTGTCCCACCCATGTCCCATCACACGCCCCATCTTCGAAAAACACACAAAGCCTTGCAAACCGATGCAAAGCTTTGTGTGTCAGATTTTATCTTCACTCGCCTAGTTCACAGTTGCATATGTAGCCGGTGAAAGTAGATTCAGAAAAAAACGTGGCTATATAATGTTAATTATCATTTTATTCGTAAACACATGTAATTCTTGACGTATAATTAGTTAAATTGTTTCAGCTTTAAATGAAAAGCCACAATTTACCGAGGCGATAGGCACTGTGGTATTGTTGTTATCCATGAATCTAAATAAAGCTTTCCCACTTGCTTTGTCATAATACATCGGTTGGATTCTTCCAACCGTCTGAGAACCAGCAGCACCATCCAAGTGGCTTATTGATATCATTGGGGTGGCAGCACTTGAATTTAATAGCAGACAGGTAACAGAAAGAACATTTGTATTTTCAGCCTGAACAGAATTTATGTTGCTGAAGTTTTGAGATATAGAATAAGCCCCGTTATTAACAATAATAATACCAGCTGCAATGCATTTTAGGCTACCAAATGATGAAACATCTTCAGCTACACAAACATCAGATACTTCAATTGCTCCATCTTCGGCAGTAGCAATACCTATAGATATCCTGACATAAGACGACAGAGAATCACTGAATACCCTAGAACTTCCTGTAACCTCATATCGTTCCCACTGATCAGTCAGAACCCGCTGGCTGTTCACCACGACTGATGCACCATCAGCCACCCAAACGTTTCCATTTCCTCGCGTCGCTCTCGCAAAAAATGAAACCTTATAAACACCATTGGGACTCAGGACTAGATTTTTCTGTATTTGCGCACCGGAACCAGCCACGCCGTCGAACTTTGCAGATCTTCCCCCATTCTGAATAGTAACAGATCCGGTTCCTGATGTTATTTTTTGCCAACAATTTAAATTTGAAATTGGTAAATAATTCATGATTACTCCGTAAAATCTCGAGTCATTTGAATTCCAGCGCCCAACGCGCCGCGATTTGTTAATTCTGCTGTTTTGTTGATGGCTGTAAATAATGTATACACAAGCCCGTTAGATTTAGCCATTGATAATGCGTCGTATATTCTTGAGTAGCTAAGATCGATGTTTAACCCTACTCGCGGCATTGCCTTTACCTGATTAATTACATCTTCAAGATTGTCATTTGGCATTCCGTCATAAATAAGAAGTAACAACTGGGTGTCATTATCACCACTAAGTCTTCGATAATCACCAAGTCGTAATATATTCAGGCACTGGAGGTTTACACGTCCTAGCATATTGTTATTTTTTATTGAGTTATAAATTCCCTGCATTGCTCCGATTGTGGCCTGTGTATTTTTAAGTTCAGCAGTGACCAGATTGCCACGCCTAGAGCATGCACGCATTAATTCTTCCCAGCTCGTTAGCGGAGTCCCCGCATACGGCGTATTATCAAATGCAAGGACTCGTTGCGCCCTAACTTGAGTATATGTCAGGCTAAATATGCTTCCCGTTCCACTCGTCACACCGTCAACCACGGCATTATGTAGCAATATTGCAATATCATCGGATGTAGTACTGATATCTACATCAATCACTGCGTTACGCCCAGAAAGAAGTGTTATTGTAATTAACGAGTTTTCAGCCCCCAGTGCTTTACCACCGCCATGTAAGGAGCTTGTGTGCTTCCCAAATAGGTTGTAATAATTCAATGATAAAATATCATTAGAAATAGTATCTATGTTTTTATCAATATCATCAATGTTATTGAATATTGAGTCTAAGGAATCTCCTACATTAGAATCATTATAACCAACATGATACGCTCCATCTTGTCCACCGATTAGCTGTGAGAATTGATCAGGGTCATAACCAAGCACATTAGAGTAATAGAACTGCTGTACTCCATATGCATCATAAATAGCCATTGAATGGCCCTGTACGGTAACGAACTTTGCAATCTGTCCGCTATATACAGGATACCCGCCAGCGTTGATGATAATCGGCTGGGATACCGGAACATGGCTACCATCTTCATTCTCAAGATATACCTGAATCTGATTAGCAGGGTTAACCGGATCGGTATCAATCTGCCCAATGTAAATTTTCCCATTAGCATTGGCTTTGAATTGGCGAGCGAGAGTGAATAGCTGGCTAGGCATTGATACGACAACATTTGCAGTTATGTCTGACATTTAACTTAGCTCCAGGCGCAAGTAATCCCCACAGTCGAGCTGCGGTAGAATTTGTATATAAAAAAACCCGCCGGAGCGGGTTGTGTTTGATTGGCCGAAAAGTCGGCCGATTAGTAGAAGGCGTTTACTGGCATCTGCTGCATTTCGCTAACGAAAATGCCGAACTTCTTGGCGGTACCTCGGATGATTTCTTCCGGCGTATTACAACCCCCCTTAAGCGTTTCCTCTTGCCCTGTAACAACGTCGCGATAGTTGAGCGTTACGATGTAGCGGAAAACCGGAGGAAGTTGATTGCTCGACGTAACTTCGTATTTCCCAGTCTTGCAGATTGATGGCAGAACCTCTGCTGTTACCCACTTACGGAAAGAGTGAGGGATTGAACCTTTGTTGACTGCATCACGGCAGCGGAGGACCAGAGTGAACATGCCAGACTCGCTGACAATGTTAGCGTCGCCCTGACGCCCTAAGTTGAACTTAGACCGTTCATCATCATCCAAAGATTTCAGCGACATGGACGGATTGCTTAATTTTAGTGCATTACAAACATCCTCAGCTACGAACCATGGCTCACCATTGCGATCGATTACACGAATGGCGCTTTTGCCAAATTTGAAGGTAGTGAAATCAGGCTGTACTTTTGCTATACTTGTCATGTCAATATTTCCTTGCTGGTTTTGTTGATACCGAGGCCCTGACTGTTCGAGCAGTTGGGGCTTCACTGTTTTGGTTCCTTTGCGTTATCCATCATCACTTCTGAAAATGTACGTCCCCCGCTAAACACCTTCTCTTTACCTTGTTGATTACCTGTATTCACCGACTCTCCGTGAACAAAATCAGGATTTAATATTGCCAGCATTAAACCCTCAAAAATCTCCTTGATCGAGATCACATCGCCACCCCCTCACGCTTCAGACTGTCCATTACTCGCTTGTAAATCTCTGAGTTAACAGAGCGACCATTTTCTTCAGCTACCTTCCTAACAATATCTAACGCCTCTTTAGGCCAACGCAGGTTGAACTGCGGATTCTTGCTCATTCCTTTCATATTTTCCTCCTGATTTAGGTCCACCGTGGACCTATTGAGAATATAGTAGAGTGCTTCTATCATGTCAATACTTAAACATGGAGTGATGGCATGGCTAGAGACGACCCACACTTTAACTTCCGTATGCCTTTGGAAGTGAGAGAAAAACTAAAATTCAGAGCGGAAGCAAATGGGCGCTCTATGAATTCCGAGCTGCTAAAAATAGTTGAGGACGCACTATCTGAACCCTCCCCTGTATCTGGCTATCGCGATGACGCTGAGCGCCTTGCTGATGAACAATCAGATGTAGTGAAAAAGATTGTTTTTGATACACTGAAAACCATCTACAGCAAGGGATAAAAAAATGAAAAAAATAGACATCTACAGTGACACGTCAGCATACGTGATAGGTTCACTGGCCGTGATTGCTTTTTTCATTTGGCAGTACCCAGCGTTATCTCCTGGCTGGCGTTTTCTTGGTATTTCTTTGCTATCTCTTGTGGCCGGAATAGCTTTGCAGGTATTGATATTCATTTTTAACGGATGGCGGTCAAGAAGGATAGAAAAGAAACGATCCGCATCGATGTGCAGAACGATTGCTGTTCATGAGGACTCAAAAGATCCAGATGATACCGCTAAATGCTGGAGATACATGATTGCAAGATACTCAAATGATTTACTTTCTAATAGGTTGTCAGACCTAATAGGAGTACTAACATCTTCACTTAGCACCGTCATAGGGATAGGTATTTCCATATGGTACTTTGGAATGATTGCATATTTTGTATGGAATGGTGACTATGGAGAGCCATTTTTGCTTTTTATACCATTATTTTTCAGAGTGTTAGCAATTTTATGTGAGTTGTTCATAGGCTTCATCTGTAATATTTTATTTAATCGATATCCTGGGGAAGCTCGTAGATTCAACAAAAACTATGATGAATTGCGAAAAACAGATCAGTTACTTTCCAGTAAAGAATTTCGTGACTCCATCCATAGTTAAGCCGTCCATGGCTTCAATTACTCGCTCGTCTCATTCATCCCGCTTAGCGAAGTTACAATTCCAGCCCTCGTTAAGCGCTGAAACTCTTCATTGCCAACGGCGTCACGGATTGCTTTAACGGCCACTTTATTAGCCATAAATCTGCGTTCCGCTGCCGCCATCGCATTGGAACTAGCTCCGGCGCGAACACCTTTCGCAGCCTCTTGAATCGCCTTCTCAATGGCGTATCTCCCACTCCTTGTTGCCCCAATCTTTTCAATACCGCCCCTAAGCGCACCGCCAGCAATGGTTCCGGCTATCGAGCCAAGAACTCCACCACCGAACCCACCGGCAACTGCCCCCGAGCTCTGGATTCCCTTAAGCACAGAATTGACAACACTAGGCAATCCTTTTTCCAGTCCTTCTTGAACAGGTACCAGTACGCCTGTTTTTTCCACATAACGCAGTGGCTTCGTTGCCGCCCTGGCTAAGTCACCATAAGCTCTGGCAATCCTTCCAATTTCTGGGGAGTGCTTGCTGATAGCTGCGATGTTTTGCGGAGTTAATATTGATGCAATATTGGAGATACCAGCGGCCTCTGACTTTCCACCGCGGCTTCCTTGTGAAACAGCCTCCTGGAGAATTGATGCAATAGCAGGTGCTCTTTCAGCTTCTGGCAACGCGCCGATCATCTTATGGAACTGCCCGGTACCAGTTTTCGCTGAATTCTGGAGGTGTTTTACGCCATTGTTAACCAATACATCATTTGCCAGGCCTTTACCAAGTGCTGCTTCAGCCTGTTTCTGAGCGGCAAATCTAGCCTTAGAAAGGTCATTTGCAGTAGTCCATTGGTCAATGAATCCGCCATTTTGCGCCATTGCTCGCATGTCTTCTGTAGCGGCATCACGAAGCTCTCCCATACGACGAGCCATGTTTGACTCACCAGATCGGATATACTTTTGCTCGGCATCGGCCAACTTCCCTCTCCATGCCTTCATTGCATCGAACGTGATACCTTTTTTACCTGCTTTGTTATATGCTGATACAAACTGTTTCATCTCTGATGTAATAGGCGTCCCAGCTTCAATATCACCCTGAATCGTGGCATTTGTATTTGACATCCGTGCGCGTGATTCTGGCATTGTTGATCTGACGCTATCCCATGCCGATTTTTCAGTTTCTTTCATGCTGTCAATGCCAGAAAGGACGCGCTGCATAATGGCCCGACTCTTTTCAGATGCACTTCCTACTTCTGAGCCCAAGTCATCAAGGGCAGAATTAAACTTGCTCTGAATTTCACCGAATGCCCTAGTATGCGCATCTTGAGCAACCCCTGGTTTAGATGCCAGAATGCCTTCAGCTTGAGCAATTCCTCGGTTTCCTGAACGCATCCCAGGCGTAAGCGCATTAACATCCACGCCTGCCGTTTCCGCTGCTCTAGCAACGTCATCGGAAATGCCAGCGGCTTGTCCGGATATTGCTTCACGACCGGCACCTGATTTCGCCAAACGGGAAACATCATCAGCAGAATTGATGGCAGAGCTTCCAAGCACCTGAGATTGGCGTGGTGAAAGCAACTTGCCAACTCCAGATAGCACACCTTGAGCACCTAGGTTTATAGCAGCGTTCTTGGCGGTATTTTCTGCAAAGTCACCTTTCTGGTTGGCGGCCTCTGCTAATGAACCAACCGCCATATTTCCAGCATTGCTTACTGCATTGATCGCTCCTGGCGCTTTCTCTGCTACCCCTGCGGCCTTTGCAGCCGTTCCGAATGGAATTAGATAACCACCGACTGTCTCACCAGCCTGAGCATATGGGTCTGTTGGACGGTCAACCGGTCGATATACATCATCAAGCACCTTTGGACCACCTAACCCCTGACTGATGGCATTAATCAGGCTGGCACCGCCTTGCAGCACATCGAACGGGATGTTTACCAGGCCGCGGCCTGCCTGCTCTGCGCTTTGCATCAGCGTTTGCTCTTGCGGCTGACCTGGGTCGTCTAACACAAACCCGTCAGGCAGTCCCATTGATGCCTGTGGCTCATCAAGGGTAAATCCTTCAGGTAATCCTACATTGGCTGCCATTGACCACCTCTGAATACTATTTTTTGACCTGTTTTCTCATTGGTGGCCGTAGCCCCCTCAGTAATGCCGCCTTGAGATGCTGGCTGCTGCTGCCCACCTGATTGCTGCTGATCTTTCTGCGATTTCCGTTGTGAAACATAGGTATCGTATCCACTTGAGCTATAACCCATGGATTCAGCTTCCCTCATCGCTACCTGCTGCAGGACTGAATACTGGCTTTTTATCTCCTCTAATTGTTTTTTAACCACATCTTCTGGCTGGGTAATATCAAGTACCGATATGAGATTTTGTAGCTTTTTCCCCTCTGCGTTTGAAAGCTGCCCAAGCCCCCTCATGGTTTGCACGTTCTGAACGAAGGCACCAGATTTCAGCTCTTCTATGGCGTTTCTATTCGCCAAGCCTTCTGCTGATGTAGTTGCATCAGGCATTCTTCCCGCATACCTGCCGATACCCTCAAATGACTTCTTGTCCAAAAAGTCATTAACTTTCTCAATTCCCCTCTCCCCTGAAATAAGGGACTCATTAAACCTTCCATTCCCTTGAAGCCAATTATTGGCCGCCTTGATTCGTGCGCCGGTTGCTGGCTTGCCGGTTAAAGGATCAACTCCAGTAGAGGCGATTTTAGAGTTTAAAGCCAGGGTGTCCATATCCTGAACGTCGCCGTATTTTTTAAGCGCTGCTTGTGACTGCCTGTATACGTATTTATCGTGATTCAGGCGGGCCATCTGAGCGCCATATGACATATTCTGCCCGCGTGCCTGCAGTGACTCTCCGGCTCGATTACTGCGGGCGGTTTCGTCAATCTTCTGCTGATTCTGCTGAACATCTACCTGCTTCTCAATAGGCATCGTTGCGTACATTGACGCTTTCAACAGGGAGCCGAATTGCTTTGGGTCTGACTGGTAGAGTTGCCAAGCCTCATCAGCAGGGACATTCATCGAGGCAAGCGCCGGCTTTGCTGCCTGAATAGCTTGCTGCATTATTTGCGGATTTCCAGATGAGTAAGCCACAGAGAGATTGTTCAGAGCTTTGTTGACAAAAGTCGAATGCTCTGCATCCTGAATCCCAATTTCCTTCTGTATGACATCAGCAAATTCAGGGTATTGCTTACGTAGAGTTGGTAAATCCTCTGGGCGTGCATTCTGTAGTGCAGAATAAGCGCTGTTCTGTCGTTCTTTCGCCGCAGCAGCATCCGCCATTTCCTGAGAACTCTGGCGGATTCCTTGAATTGCACGACCTGCAGTCAACCCCTGAAGCAACGCCCTGCCAGTTGATGCAGAGTAATCAATCGGTTCAACAACCATCATTCACCTCAGATATTTAGAAGAAGCCAGAGGCCACGCCACCAATTTGCATCAGCGAGTTGAAGCCAGATTGCGCCTTACCTGCTTTTGACGCGCCAATCTGGGCCATGTTATTGCCATAGGCACTGGAGTAATCTCCAGCGGCGGCGTTGTTAGCACCTGCAGCTGACAGGCCGACGTTAGTCAGACCTAAAAGTTGCCCATACATATTATTCTGCTGATTGGTCATCATGTTCAGGTAGTTCTGTCCGAGTTGCGGCGCGATTGAACCGAGTAAATTACCCGTTGCCGTAGAGCCGAGACCTCCTGTTGCCTGTGCGGAGCGTAGAATGCTATTGCGAGCCTGATCTTCCTGCATCCGGTATTCTGGAGATGAAAAGTAATTAGACAAAGATAGATTTCTGTCGATTGGCTGACCAGCAATCCCCTGCAATCCCTTTAATCCAGAAAGACCAGCATTCAGGAATGGCTCATTTGTTTTTTTCTGATCCTGATAGATATTCCACGCCATTTGGTTGGAATCTCTCGCCGCACCAACCTGAGCGTCTGCGGCTTTATTGGCCCCGGTAATGCCGCCAACGACAGAATTTAGTGCTTTGCCGACAAAGCTCATACGTACCTCACCATTTTAATTACGTTTGTTACGGTTCCATCGAGACGAGCGCCATCAAATTCGCATTCGTGCTCGAATCCCATTTTTCTTGCCAGGTTAGAGACGCGCCTGTATTGCTCTTCGATAAGCGCGTGAATTTCACGGTTACCGATTAATGCCAGCACATTAGAAACAGCATCCCGGCATCGGTGGCGTTCACCCGGTTTCATTGCCATGTGCAGGTCTACGTGGTCACCAAAATCCATACAGACGAAGACGCCGACGCCGTTCCACAGCAGATGGTCACCTTCAACGAGGGGAAACGATGGGACACCCCACAGGCGCATTAATCCCTGCCCGGTGAGAGCATCAATTTTTGTGAACATGGGATTACCTAGTTGATTAGTCCGTGTGTTCTCAGGGCCTGCTCAAGCGCCAGGGTGCGCTGACGTTCAGCGATTAGCGCTGTGGCGATGGCCTGAACTTCTGCCTGTGAATATGCCGCGCCTACCGGGAGCGCCTGGTCAGCATTGAATGCAGCCTTATTCGGCGTGCCGGTTCCTGCCGTCCATCCTGTTTGACGCGGGCCAATCACTTTCACGCCATCGACTGAGAGTGAAGTCGTAATACCCAGCGACGACAGAAGCGCCTGCGCTGCGGTTGCCGACTTCGAGACGTAGTCAGCCTGGATATCTGAGATATCATCTTCGGCCTGGGTGATTCTGGTGTCGTGATCGGCGAGCGTGTCTTCAATGCTGACCACTTCAGCGAGCAGGTAGTCAACATCGCTTCTCAGCGTGACTATCTGCCCTTCTGCCGTGGTAACGCGAACCTCAATCAGCTGGATGGCGTAGGTGTTGCCGGTGATGCGCCCTTCATGGTCTGCCAGTTCGACGTTTTGCTGTGCGTTCTCGTCCAGTGCATCCTGCGCCCCTGACCCTGCTGCGTTAGCCTTTTTGGCGACATTCGCTATGTCTCCCGCCTGCCCGAGAATCCACTGTTGATAAGCTGGGGAGAGTCCAGGCGGAAGAGATGACGCAGAGATTATCATTGTCCGGATCTGCACCGGTGTATTGAGGTCTGCCATTACTCAGCCCTCACCGAACAGCCTGACAACGTCACCGGGGATTTGGTGATCACCCTGAACTTGAAGCCGATATTTTTACGGATGCGCCCAATACGCCGCCACAACACGCGCTTGTCATAAACAAACGGCGCGTTCTGCTCAATCATCTTCTCCCTGCCATAGTTGATGCCGTCTGCGGTGGCTGACAGGAATAGCCGGTCTGCATACTGCGCCACGCCTGTGGCTGACTCCAGCTCAAGGTCGAACAGCCTTGCATTGTCCGCCTTGATGAGTGGTGTGTAGAGCAGGTGTTCCTGCTGATTGCCATACTGGCTGGAGATATCAAACTGCAGTTCACCCTTCAACGACGCTGACTTATCTCCGCAGATGATGGCATTTCCTTCGTACATGAAATCGATGGCGCGGTAGACGTCGTCACCCAGCCCAGTTTTCAGCACAGACCATTGCGGCCCGTTCTGGCTGGCTGACGCGTCATATACCAGGACGTGGCGGGGCAGATGGACGATCAGCAATTCATGCGCATCAAACCTCAGTGACTCCATCACGCCGGTAGCCAGTTCGCTGGCCGTATAACCACGCAGCACCTTCTCAATATGCGCGGTCGCAATCGGCCTGGCCTTCCCTGAGTCGGCAATATAGATGGATGGCGCACCGGTTGCCGGATTGCTGATGATTGCGTGCGAGTCCAGATAAGGGCATTTACAGAACATGCCAGCAATGCCTTTCGGCACCATATAAGCCGGGTTAGCGGCATAAATCGCACCGGTACGCCCGTCATTCCCGGTCAACGAGAAATACTCAATCGTCGTCGAGCCGAAGCAGACAATGAAATCTCCCCACGTTCCTATTCCGATTATCCCGTCCGGCTGCGATTCGGCCCGCATCATGGCAGCGTATTTGTCGGGGTGAACCTCGTCATCAAGGTCAGAGATAAACCAGGAGTCAGTGCCCGCCTTAGTCCACGCATAGTTACCGCGTGACTGGCAGATATCCCCGGCGCTGCCGAGCTCGTACTGAGTGTATCCACTCGATACGGGCCAGTTGGCGACGATGCGGACGGTACCATCATAGCGATACTGAACTACCTGACCGCCAGTCACTACCGCCTGACTCGTTCGGCTATGGGCCATTGGAACGCGACCAGAGCCTGCGACATCACCAACCACCGAATCACCCTTGTAGAGCTTACCACCCATAACGCGATATACGGCGCTCTGAGAGGTGTTGTACTGCGCCCCACGAGACGCACCGGCAACATCAGATCGCTTCGCTATGCCCGGGAAGGAGCGCAAATATCCCGACGCGTTGAGGACTTCCTTCGGCGTCGCCAGCATATTGACCGGCAGATAGTCGATGTAGTCGGCGTTCCGGTAGTCTTTACCCGTTCCCTTCATCAGAGGAAGTTGCTGGATCGGCATTTCGACACCTCAAGTGGTTGGATCATCACCCTCGATGTAAAACCGATTCCAGGTGAACGTGTTTTTATTGCCAGCACCGCGCGGCATGTCGTTGCGACGCTCAAGCGATGGGACTTTGGTCAGCGCAATGCAGATGGTTTGATATGCGCCATCAGCAGCCGTAAGAAGGGCATCAGAAGGTTGAATGACGTTATCCATGCAGACCTGCACCGCCAGTTTCAGCGAGACTCCATCGTAGGCCCATGACGGTATGCCGGAGTCATCATCAGGAAGCGGTTGGACGTCATTGGCGGCATCAGCGAACAGATAGCCAAGGTCGATTCCTTTCGCCTGCCACTGCGCCATCATGTCTTCGAGGTCGTTTACGGCGTCTTCAATTGCCTGCGGGTCTGCATCAGTTAACGTGGCATTGGAATAAAGCCCGGCTTTGCGCAGGGCCTTGAGTACCAGATCACCCTTTGTTTTCGCCATCATCTGCCGCCTTTGGTTTTGGCCCTGGCTTCTTCTTCGCTACTGGCTCTGGCTCTGGCTCTGGCTCTGGCTCTGGCAGGACAGTATCGTCTGGATGCTTCACCCAGCCTTTATCCAGATGCTCATCCACATCGCCTTCATCAACAATAATGTAATCCAGCGAGTGAGGGCCGCAGGTTATCATCGAGCCAAGCTTATAAAGCATTATTTGAGACATTGCGTTCTCCCAAAAAAGAAGGGGCCGAAGCCCCTTAGATTACTGGTTAGCCAGTACTAGGCCGGTAAACTCTGGAACCAATACACTTGCGCCAGCCAGCGTGGTGAATCGCGTCCACGTCTTACCTGCTTTGGCATCGAACTGGTAAGCCATGATGATGGTCGCCCCCTGCTCGGTAGTTGCCGTCATAACCTGCGGGCCCTGCCCGGTCGGGAATGCCAGCTTGCCGTACATCAGCTCAACTGAACCCTCAGCGAAGAAGATGTTGGAAGCCGCAGCCTTCTTGTTGAGGATGGTGATCGCCGCGTTATTTGCCGGATTAGCGGTAACGTTCTGATAAGGAATGGATGGCGCGTCAGCGTTATTTGGCGGAAGAATTTTCGGGCTAATGGTGACGGTTGTGCCGTTTTTAGCCAGAACACGGAATACCTGCAACTGACCTGTATCCACCTTCTTGATCATGTGAACGCTATTAACACCTGCGATAGTGAACGCATCACCTACATCCAGTACACCCGCAGCGGATACGGTAATATCTCCCTGACGGTTATCCGTTGGTGCGCCGTTGGAGTCCATCGCGGTAACCTTATGCGCTACTGCGCCACCAAGAGTTACGGCGGTGGCAGAACCTGCCTTCATCGCGCCAGCGTAATCAACACGGAAGCTGTCGAAGGATGCCACAGGTGGGATCTGAGCTTTCTCATACGCCGTCAGCGTTGCACCAACTGCATATGCGCGAGAGCCCAGCTCTTTAGCCAGGTCTTTGTAGTTGAACGGGTTGTAGAACGCTTTGCGCTGCCCCCCCTGCGGCACACCAATAGAGAGCATCATTGCGTCAATGCCTGCAGATGCGTTCCAGAGGTCTTCGCCGAGAGTATTGCCGGTTGATGCCGAACCAATGGTGACCATGTTGGTAGCGCGGGCGGCCACCTCATCGACGATCAGGTTATCAACCCACGCTGCCAGCTGACGACCCGCCGCTTTACCAGCTTGCTCCTTATGCCATGAATCGCGCATTTCTTTTGCGTCCAGCTCGTAGATAACGTTCTCTGGCTCACGGAAGCGAGCAGGTACCTGACGCTGAACGAGTGAGTTTGCTGTGGCCGCAGTCAGATCAAGGCCGCTCACGGTTTTCAGGTGGTAGCCCTGAGGGCGATAAACAACGTCGCCTGCGCGTTGCATTTCGGTGTCTCCCGGGCGGAACTTGCTGCACTCACGAGATACTACGTTTGATGCCTCAAATCCATCAATGACGTTTTCAAAGAGGATTTCAAGGTCTTTAGTTAACTGACTGGACATACTTTTTTAGCTCCGATGGATTATTTTTTAGCTTTATTCTTCGCCGCTCGGTATGCGGTGTAATCACCGGTGGCGCGCGCTTTTTCGAGAAGTTTGTCGAGATTATTAATTGCAGCGCCGTTGATCCCTTTAACCTCAGGAGTAGTAGCGGCTGTTGTTTTTGCTTTAGGCATGATTTTGGCCTTTGATTCGATTTGACCGAGAAGGCGACCAATTGCTACGGGGCTGGTAGCGTCTGCCAGTTGTTTGCGCAGATCCGGGTTGCGACCGAGGGCGAGAATAACCATCTCTGGCTTGTCTGATTCCATCAGGATCATGTTCTGAGTCTGCACAGGAAGTTCATCAATAACGGACTGTTCAGCTTCCTGATAGCCAGCCACTTTCAGAGACTTAACTCGTTGCTGGTAACTGGATAGCTTGTCCTGATAAACGCGCTGTAACTCCTGTTCCTGATGCTGTCGGCGATGTTCCTGTTGCAGGTATTCACCGTTCTCCTTTGCCCATTTAGTCATGCGTTCCTGATAGACGGCTTCGTCGTACCCGATGTCGTCGTCATCAAGCTTTGGCATGCGCGGTGCCTGGGTAATCACTGGTTGCTGAGCGGCTGGCTGCTGAGTCTGTCGACGAAGCTCTTTCAGTTCGCGTTCTTTCTCTTTAATCGTGCCGCGCAGGTGCTTAACCAGTGCCGGATCTTTCGTTTCTTCGCTGGCCGGCGAGTCCAGCTTTTCATCACCGAAATAGAACTCTTGCTCCGAATCTTCATCGCCATTAGTTTCACCGTCACCATTCTCATGGTTATCAGCTTCACCATTGTCAGTGTCGTTTTCAGTTTCGACATCACCTGGAGTTTTCTCAGGCGCGTCGTTGTCGATTTCCACTTCTGGTGCGTTTTCTTCTGCCGTTCCGTACATAAATACCCCTGTTTACTCGATGCTTTTGCCCATCGGAGGCAATAGGATGCCCGGCCTCATAAAGACGACCATGGCGAGATAGGTTTGATTACTGCTGCTGTGGTGGTTGCTGCTGTTGTGCTGCGTTCTGAAGGACGCTCGTCACGTCCATGCGCTGCGAATGTCCCTGAGCCTGACCTTTCAGTACTAGTTCGGCATCAGCACGGGCATTGTCTCCGCTCTGCTGCTGGAACTGACCTAATAATTTCAGTGCCTCACGAACATCTGCTTTCTTCTGGCTGTCTGCTGAAGCGAGGATTTCAACCACTTTTGCGGCGGCAACCTGCGCATCTGTTTGTGCTTTGTAAGCCTGAACCTGAATCGACATTTGCTCATTCTGTGCCTTTTGCAGTTCTGCCTGACCCTGCATGAGAACGCCCTGAGCCTGAACCATCGCAGGGTCTGGCTGATTTTGCTGCTGCGACTGAGCCTGTGCCACCATCTGTTGTTCTTCTGGTGTTCGTGGTTTGATAACGCCAGATAGCAACAACTGATTGCGGTTGTACTCTTTCAGGTCGTCAATACCTTCCCCGTCCATGTTGTCGAGAATCATCGAGGAAACGAGGTCGTGCTTCGGCGTGCCAGGAGGGATAAGTGACAGCATATCAAGCAGGGATTTAACCGTCGCATCGCGGCGAGTAGAGAACGACTGGCCTACATCAACCGTCACCTCATACTTGCCCTGAGACAGGTCGTTAAGCGCCACCTCTTCGCCAGACTGCCGGTCGATCACCGCGCCATTCATCAGCGCTACGTCATCAGTTCCGTCATCATTAACGATACGCATTGGTGTATCGCTGCCGTATACCTCACGAGCCATGGATAGCCACACTACGCCAGCGCGGCGCATGGATTTCGCCATGTTGTCCATGTAGATATAGGACTGTGTATCCATCCGGTTAAAGATGCTGTCCACGGTGTCGGTGGCGACGTTGCTCGGCATATTCTCAAGCTGCGATGCGCCAGTGATTTGCTGGATAGCAGTTCCTGTGTATTGCAGAAGCCCTGCCAGCGCCGGTGGCATTTGCGTGGGTGGAGTATAGCTGCTGACCTGCGCCTGCGCGGTGATATCGCCGTTTTTGTTCTTCAGGCTTACCATTGGCAGGTATGCCGGACGCTTCTTGTTTCTCTCTGCCCAGTGATCAGACAGCGGGCTAGGAATCATGTCCACGTCCACTACCGGGATGCCGTCACCGCCAGCCTGCGTGGCATTGTCAGCAATCATGGAAACCATAAGGTTCTCCAGTCGCTGAGCATCCATCGCTTTAGCTGCGTGGCCTTCGATGCGCTCCTGGTTATCGACGAATGACCGGCGACCATAGACGGGGATTAGCGGGATGTGCTCACCAGGGATGCGCTCTGGCTCTTTCAGCCATTCAGCGCCGGATAGCAGCCCGCAGTAAACGCGACGGCGCTTAACCTCGCGCTCGCCAAGCATCTCAAACTCACCGTCTTTCAGTTCATCCTCGATGTCTTTGATCTGCTCATCGTCGTATATAGCCGTGGCACTGGTGACCGGATTGCGCCATGCACTGAGCTTGGCCTTCTCGATCCGCACTTCGTAGTAACGCCCGACATAGATGGCATCAGGAGTTGACCAGTCATACTGCGTGCCGGAGTCATCTTTGCTCAGGCTGGCGGCGATTGATTCAGGATATTCAGCCTCAAACGCTTTCGGGGTCATGGAGAACATCTCCATTGCCCACATCGCATCAGAGCGGTCGTACTGCTTGCTGTCCTGATCGAAGAATACGCAGGTTGCCGGGTCGTAAACTGGCAGCAGACTAACGCGGCGCTGCTCGTTGCTCGGGTCCATCTCGTCTTCGTAATCAGCGCACATTCGCCAGCACCCGAACCCACCGGTTACCGCGTCATCGAAAGCGTTATCGCAAGCCTCGCCTCCGGATGTTTCCTGATAGTCGGCGCGGAACTTGCCATTCATCTTCTCAGCCAGCGCCTCGGATGCCTGGCTATCTTTAGGCCGAAATCGAACGCTGATACGGTTCTGTCGGTACTCGCCAATGATACGGTCACACTCACGAGCAATCTTGTTCAGTTCGAAGCGCGGGTAATGCTCAAAGCGCCCCTCATCGAATGAGTAGCCTGCGTTGGTGCTCCCTTCCCACTGCGCACCGGATACCCTGACAAATCGTTGAGCCTCGATGATCTGCTCACGCATATCCTGCGTCGCTGACCAGGCGTTATCGAAGTTGCATAGTGCCTTACGATGCCAGTCATCCATCTTTTTATCGTCTGCCATCATCCAACTCCGCAGGGTATGTTGTAGTTTGAGTAGTCATTGAATTTCGGCCTGCCAATATCACCGTAACGGATGGAGAACCGGCGCATCATGTATGCGTAGCGGGTGGCGTCCATCAGGTCGTCGCGGATCTTCACGATGCGGCCTTTTTCGTCACGGTGGTAGAAGTTGTATTCCTCGAACCAGTCACGCAGACCGCGGAATACTTTCAGTCGCCCAGAGCGCATTAGGTCGTACAACTCGAACAGGCCAGCCTCAACTGAGTTGCTGCCGTCTTCCCAGGTAGCGCGGTCAGGCAACATGTCGAAGCCGGCCTCCTCGTAATACGTCTTCTGCTGGAGCCCTGATCCTTTCTCCGTTTGCAGGCCGTCGTGCGGCCACGCTGTCGGTATGCCATTCGCCCACATCTTGGTGGCGAACCACGCCTCAGCTGGTGATGTCTGCTTGGCCTTGTATGCGCGGGTCAGGTAGAACTTATCTTCATCCCTGTCCCAGGCTAACTGGACGTGCGCCTGTGGGTGATCCCAACCGAAGTCCATGCCGTCGATAACAAACCAGTGATCGGGGATTGGGAACGGGTCGCAGGTGATAAGTTCTTCGCTGGCATCATAAATCCGGCCATGCCCAAGCATTGGTATACCCTTGGTTCGCATATCTCTCTGGTGCGGAGGGAATGATGCTAGCAATTCTTCTTTGACCCGGTCGCTAAGGTGAGGTGCGTCGTCCCAGCCTACATTCATGCAATGCTGTGCAGATGAAGGAGAATCCATAAACTGGATAACCAACTCTGTGCGCCCGTTCTCTGGCGTAAAAGTCAGAATGCCACGCCCGCCATTGCCTGAGTCGCCAGTTGCGGTTCGCGTCAGCACCTGGGGGTAAATGGTCGGATCCTTTGGCTCTTCGTCAATGTGGAACCAGTCGACGGCGTCACCCATCAATGCATGCTGTCCTTGTGAATACGACCAGAACTGAATCTTGGAGACGCCACCTGATTTATGTTTCACATACACCGAACGCATGGCATTGGCAGTTCCCTGCATGATTTCAGTGCCGGTGATCAGTTCACCTGGTATTAGCCCACCTTCCCATCCCTTATCCGTCTTACGGCCAATTAGAGGGGTTTGAAGTAAGTCACGGCATTTTTCACCTGAATACCCAAGGCACCAGATCAGGGGAGCATGCGTAAACCTATGACCTGCCCAGTCATCTGGATAATCTCCAATAGCATGAATGGCATCAATGAATGTTGCAGTGTCAGTTTTACCAACTCGGTTAGCGGCGATCAGCGCAACCTGTGAAAAGTTTGCGGTGTGGGAAATAAATTTCTTTTGCCAGTCATAGCGCGTCGCATAGTAATCGCGATACCTATAGACGTGCTGGCGTCGCTTTTGTTCTTCTAAAAGCTGAACCAACTCAAGCTTTTGCTCCCGCGTCAGATTTTCCATTCATTAGCTCCTGAATGCGCCGCGTTAGCTCGTCGTCAGTTTTATCTTTGAGGGGGATATTTTTACCTGCATCAGGGTTATCTAGCCCATAGGCCTGTCGCTCAAGTGCGATAAGGTTTTTCAGGCTATCAGCTAAATCCTTCATGGCTTTCACCCTGCCAGGTAAACTAATGATCTTGTGGTAAAGGTCATTTAGCTTATCCATTCCCTTATCATCTTCTCGCCTTAGCAACTCACCAAGCTGCTCAAGAGCCGGAACGTCAGAGCATTCAGCATCAAGCTCATTCAGCAACGCATTAGTTAGCGCCCGAGCCTTTCGTATATCGCCTCGATGCTCCATGCGAACATTAGCGATAACCTCCGCATTGGCTTCGACAATCTGCTTTTCTGAAATTGAGTTTCCGGTGGAAACCTTAGTGGAAACCTCGCGCTTGGAAACCAAGGCATCAGCTTTGGCATTAATCTTTGCGTTTAGATCTCGCTCCCACCCTTCACCTTTTGCCCGCTTGTTTATGGCGGTATGAGATATTCCCTGGCTTGATGCAATTTCTCTTACAGAAAGAACACCGGCCCGGTAATCAACCTCAATCCTTTCCCAGTCCGGTTTCTGCATAATTATTTTCCTTTCTTTTTCTTACCGGCCTTGCTCATAGCAATTGCGACCGCCTGGTCTTTTGGCTTATTTTCTTGTACAATTAGCTTCTTGATATTTCAGCTAATCGTCTTTTTATCACTACCTTTCGATAAGGGCATAAATCACCTATGGGTTATTTAAAAACTGGATCTGAATTGCCGTGTCAACATTGCGGAAAGATTGTTTACGTACCTAAAAATAGACTTGAGTCTTTTAAATACTGCTCTCGCTCATGTCTGGCGCATGCAGCTAAGGTGCAGGTAATAGCGAACTGCGTGACGTGCGGAAATGAGTTTAGTCACATATCATCCCGCTCAAACAAAGCAAAATATTGCTCAAGATCTTGTTACTACAAAGCGATGAACAAGAAAGGGACGGTTGAGAAAAAATGTCTTTTTTGCAATGAGACTTTTTTCACATCACCCAGCGCCGATAAAGATTGCTGCAGTAAGCAATGCTCTTTTGATTACCGGGTAATGGGGAGTGAATCACCAGCATCATTTACAACAGCAAGAAAATGGATGCTTGTTAGGGGCATGTTAAATAAGTGTCACGATTGCGGATATGATGAAGAGCCAAGAATAATTGGAGTTCATCATGATGACGAAAACAGACTTAACAATCACCCTAGTAATCTGATTCCGTTATGCCCAAATTGCCATTCATTGAGGCATATGAAGCACACTCCGCACGCACCAAACTCCACCACCAAGCCCACTTAGTGGGCTTTAATTTCGGTTGCGATGTTCTCACCGATAACTTTTTTGCTTCGACCTTTTTTAAGTGTCATTTAATCTTTCCCCACAATGATGTATGGCAGTTGGTCGATGGTGAATGAATCGACATTGCCGCCTGAGTAGCAATCCATCTCAATCGCTACCCGTACAGCATCACGAGCGTCTTTACCGCATCGCATTGCAGCTCTGGCAATTAATCCACCAGAACCTATGGCGTAAGGCTCAACCTGAAGCGAAATATTTGCCCGGGTATCACCTTCTTTTTTACTAATTACATACGCTCGACCGTGGCCAATAATAGCTATGGCAGAGAATCCGAAGGTTGGGAGAAACTCAGTGGCATATGTCAGGCCATTCGTCATGAGTTCTTGCAGTTCCATTTCAGCTCCGCAATCACCAGAGCACCCAACGGCAACGATCTTGTCTCCGTACACTTCCCATCCTGATGATGGAGCAGTGTAAATCTTCTGCTCACTGAGAGAGCAAACGACATCACCAGTTGAAGCCTGGGTGTCAGATGCCAATGTCTTTCCGTCCCATGCAACAGTGGTCATATCATGCTCCGGTAGTGAAAAGGCCCAACGCTTCTTTCGATTTGCGCACAGCCTCAATCGTTCGAGTAGTGACATCTGAATTCGCGCCGCCTGCCTGAAAGTGGATTTTGAACAACTCCAGTTTCAATTGGTCAGTCCCGATAAAGGAGAAAGCTTCTTCAGCGGCCGCATTCTGGCTCATGACCAGCTTGTAAATTTCTAACTTGAATTTCTGTTCGTCAGTCATGGTATTTAGCTCTGCCATTGTTGGCTCCGGTTGTTGTATTGCATCGACTTACAGAAATGTCGATGACCAGATGAAGAATGCGAATCCTGACGCTGCGATAACAAGCGCAGATGCGATGTAGAAAAAGTGGTGTATGAGGGTGATTATTCTGTCAGCCAGCGTTGGCTTTATCTCAGGATGATTGAGAACGTCATCGCGTATGAGTGATATTCCGTAGAGCAATGTTACTTCGCGCTCTCGCTTTCTCACCTCTTACCTCAGGCACTGCGTCTTGATGTAGTCCTGCAGATATTCGACCTGCTTAGTCACTGTGGCAATTCGCTCTCTGAGGGTGAAATAATCCCGTTGAGCGGAGTCTGTAAGTCGGGGGCCGGAAGCATCGCCCAGGCTGCCGGTGCCGGTCGCTCCGTTCGTGGGACATTTTGCGTTGACGCGCAACCCACACTTGCCATCACGAACGCAACGCTGCAAATCATCAAGCTGCTTTTTCGCATCAGCTAAGTCCTGAGTGTATTTGGTATCCAGAGCAGCAACATCACGCTGGCGGGTCTGCATGTCGGTGATAGTGTCGTTAGCCATATTCAGCGCCTTAGTTTTCTCGTCGCGCTGTTTCTTGTATTCGGAGGCGTTATCGCGGTAGTGATTAACAGCCCAGCCAAGCGACACGATGATGCAGACGACAACGGCAATGATGATTGCGGTTAACCGGCTCATTTCTGCCCCCACTCGCAGACTTCACGCTCAATTTCACGCCGGGTAATCAATCCTTTCCAGACAACGCCACCGGCTTTATTCCATCGCTTTAACTGTTCGCATGCACCTTGGATGTCACCCTGGTTGATTTTGCGTAGCAGTGTGGATGTTTTGAAGTTGCCAGCGCCGACGTTGTAGACAAATGAGTAAAGCGCCCCTCGAGTCGTTTCTGGAATGGGAACCTTAATGTACGGGTTAATCTGACGCGCCACGGTGTTCAGGTCTTTATCAAGCAGCGCCTGACACTCGGATTTTGTGTAGGTCTTGCCGAGGATAATGTCTTTGCCGGCATGACCCCAGCACACGGTCCACACCCCAACAACATCCTGATACGGCTCGTATCGGATGCCTTCGAGTCCATCATTACCATTCGGACCGGTGATCAGCACAGAAGCTATAGCAATAGCCCCGCCACCAATGGCACCAAGTACGCTGTTCCGCAATGCTGGAGACATTATTCACCTCGTGCGGCTTTACGCCGATCCTCTCTGATTTTGAAATAGAGATTTGTCAGATACGTCAGAAGGCCAAACACCAGACTTCCAATGACACCAATTGCCGCCCATTGTGATGGAGACACACGATCTGTTAGCTGCAACAACCAGTAGCCGGTGTTGGTGGCTGAAGCTCCATAGGCGATGCCCGTTGTTAGTTTGTCCATTCGATACATGCTCTCACCTCGCGTAATTAGCGGGTGCTGTGTCGTAGAGAGAAGCGCCTCACCCATTGCGTTCAAGGAGTAAGTGGTTAGCTGTATGGATGGGCGCGAATAAAAAAGCCCACGGCGAAGTGGGCAAGATGAGGGTAGTGCGTTGAGCTTTCGCTCTTATGGTCCTGGTAGGGATTTGGTGCAATAAAAAAGGCCGCCTAAGCGACCTGTTTGATATTCAGAATGGCCATTGCGGATTATCAAGAAAATCAAAAAAAGAACCATATTTTTGAGGTTCATTTTCCTTTCTTGCCCGTTCAGCCGCAGCCTTGTAATAAGACATTGGCCTTTTCACGCCATCAGTACCAGTGATGTACTCAACACCTTCCTTCGTGTCATTACCTGCTGAAAACATAACTACCTCTGGCTTCATGTCTGTATAGGTTAAACGCAAATACGGCAACCTACACTAAATATAATGCTCATTTGTTCATTGGAATGCAAGCACGTTGTGAACATTTTTTGCAACTTTCCTCACACTTTCACGACCGTTGAAAGCATTTTGCAGCGGTTGATACAAACAGAACAACGCTGCATTGATGGTTTCTTTCACTTCTCTGCGAGTAGTAGAAAGGCTCGGGCGCTTGTACTGGTTACCGGCGCGGGTCTTCATCAGGCGTGGTTTGCTGACAGCATGCTGCCATGAGGCGATCCGTATCTCGCTGGAGTTGCAGACGTAGTAAGCGAAAATTACCCGCCACGCGTTTTCATCGACGTTCTTCAGGTAATGACGCAGCACTGCATCAATCAGCATGCCATCATCATCACTACACATCGGTCGGCTGGATTGTTGCCCTTCGACTGTCGCCATGAAATTGGCGATCATGTTAATCATCGATTTGTCGATTTTACCGGTCTGAGCCCACGCGCCCCAAAGGTGAAGCCAGTTATCTATCCAGCGATGTTGATCTGCAGTTAGTTCCAGTTTCATGCTGACGGCCCCTTGTTCATGTTTGCGCGGTTGATGATTTCACGGCGTAATTCGTTGTTCCGATCGATGCGTTTCTGAAGTTCTGCTGTCTCAACATCCAGACGGGCTATTTCGCTTCTTGCGTAAGGAGTCAGCCTGGTAGCACGCTCTACTGACGAGCGCTGATAGTTGTCGATATCGGTGCGGGTCATGACTTATCCTCTCTCGCGTTGCCTGCATACAGAGCAATTATTTCTTCTTTGGTTAGGCCTTTTCTGGCGTGGTGGTAGAACGACGAAATGGGGATGCCTAAATCTCTCATCCATTCTGTCGTAAGCTTCGTCTCGCCTTGGAAGGTGATGAATTTACGCTGGTCCTTTCTATCTGAAAGGATCTCCTCGGCGCTCCAACCTGCGGCATGTCGATTTTTTAGGAGTGAATATGGCTGATTGAGTTTCTTTGCCCACTGAGTCAAGCTCATGCGCAAGCCATCGTGCTCTATCCAGATGGTTCTGCTTGTATTGTTCTGCTGCTGCTCCGCTGTCTCCCATCTGCAATTTTCAGGACAATAATCTTTATCGTTATCAATGCGCCCAATTGAGAAATCAGGTCCTGGAATATCTCCCATGTCTTCATAGAAGTTCTCAAAGTTTTTCCAACGTTCGCAGACCTTAATCCCTCTTCCGCCGTAGTTTTTATATCTAGCAACCTTTTGGTTATCACAACGTCGACACATGCGAGACCAGGTCATATAAATAGGGGATTTTGAAAGGCCATGCGTTGCCCGCTCTTTGGCCTTCTCTCTGGAAAGACAGCCACAACTTTTTGACTTACCGCTCTCAATATTTCGCGCGAGGAAAAGCCGTTCAACGCCACATTCGCACCGGCAGAAATGGTAAATATCGCCATTTTTTCGTACGCAAGGATCCACGACAGTTAATCTGTTGAACTTCTGCCCAGACGTGACAGATAATTTCCTCTTAATCATTGAGGATCTCCTTGAGTTTCTTACGGTAGGTTTGACGGATTTCCGCTAGTGAATCTTTTGTGTACTTCACTACTCGGCTGTCTGATTCGAGGTCCAACACTCTCTGAAGGCCAATTTTTTTGATAAGCCCAGACCTATACTCTGTGATTGAACCTGACTTATGAACGTTGCATGCGGCGCATTGGCTGGAGCAATTATCTTCATTGAACCGAAGCTGAGATGCTGCAGCTGTCGTTCTGTAGTGACCAGCGTGGTAACTGATGGCGGTTTTGCTGCCACAGCTAATGCAAACCTTCCCATCTCTGGCCCTGATGTAGTCATTGAAAACGCGCTGAGTAATGCTGATCCAGTGGCTGAGAGGTTTAAGTGCGGCTTTCCTAACCTTCAGCTCACGGCGTTCCTGCTGCGCCTCCTGCTTGCGCTTGCGCTCGGCTGCCAGTTTCTTCTTGGCTAACAGGAGTTGGCTGTACTCGAAGCCATGCTCAGGACAGCACCACCATACGTTGTCGTAGATAGCGGTGAATTTGGTCTTGCAGATTTTGCAGCTGCGGCTGGTTGGTTTACGCATTGCGATCACCCCACTGCTTAGCCCATTCAATTTCAATGCGTGACTTGTCGCTGAATTTGACGTTCTGCTGAGTGCCGAACCAGTAGATTGCCTCGATGACTTCTACCATCTGGCGCACAGTCATCTTGCTGGTACGTTGACCGAACATCACAATTCCGCCATCCAGACCTGGAGCCATTCGTTGCTCCTGCTTATTGGACTTTGCGACCATTGCGGTTATCAAATCTTTCCAGTCGTCTGAGTCGTATTTGTTTCCAAACCAGAGAACCTGATCGGAGAGGTCTTTCAGCAGAGGCCATAATTTACGGTTTTGCTGAGCAGTGCGGGTCATCTCTTTGATGTCGAGAATCAGTGGACGCTTAGCGTCGACCGGCAACTCACGAATGTAGTTGATGGCGTTCTGCTTTACGGATTCGTTTACGAGGTGGAATTGTTGCTTCATACGCCACCTACGAGAGGTAACGCAGAATGCAGAAAATCGCAGGTGCATTTCTGCATCTGTGACAGGTGGTTTGAAGTACTCTTTGTGTTTCGCATCTAATTTCCCAATCAGATGCAGAGGTCACAACCGGGTGCTCAATCCGACTGCGACCTAATTATAACACTAATTTTGAGGGTGAGTAATGTTGCTTGACGTTGCGCCAGTATTAAATATTCACCTTGATAGCGAACACTTTAACCGGCTCCGGCCCGAAGTGAGGGTGAGTTATCACCTTCACTTCATATCCAGCATATGGGACATCGATACGCCTACTCATATCATCACGCTTTGGATATCCGCGGGTGATAATAAGGCGATCAAATCGTCGCGGTAGCTTTTGGTTGTGACCATGCGATAGCCTGCGACACCAGTATTTATTAACCAGGCGATACTCTTCCGTCTTCTCTCCTGACTTCATCTGGTCGAAGTATTCACCGTTAACTGCCAGTTGAAGGTTAGCCATCACTTATCCCCTTCAGACAGTTTTTGCATAGCTCCGGCGTAACGCTGCATCCCATGTTCAAGCGCTGACTTCACCTCCTGCTGCGGTGCCGCTGGGTACGCGCTACCTTCCTGCCCTGGCTCATTACTTCCTGTGCATGCATTCCGGTGGTCATTGGCGTGCGGGCAGCGCTTGTTGCCGCAATCAGGGCAGACGACGAATCGCATGTCTGTTACGGTAACTGGCCGGCATGTTCTGCACCAACAATCTGGAGTGTTGAGAACGTCACGCTCTGCAAAGATTTTCTCAGCGTCGATTTCTATTCCTGAGTTGCGGATGATTTCCACCGCATCGCGCAACTTGTAAGCCGTCGTTACAGGTTCAACGCATCCGCTGTGAGCATCTGAATCGTAAGCTAGGATATCCGGCTTATCCGCCAGCTCACCGATAAGGTGACGCATGCGGTCAGCTTCATAGCGTACTCGGCCAGGATACTCGGAACGGTCGATTGTGATGCCTTCCCACGGGTGGTGATCTTTGCGATGCAGCATAGCGGTCCAGTTAGTTTTGCCGTTCGTTTCCGGCATTGCACCGTACCAGACTGTTAACTCAGGCTTGCCATCGGCACCCTGAAGCATGGTGGCGCGGCAGGCGTTCCAGCCGTGGTCGAAATCTGACGTAACGCTACCGTCATCATCCCGTTTTTCATCCGGCACTGCTGGCGTTATCGGGGTGGTATAGAGCAGAACATCGCCGGTTTCAGCGTATGACGTAGCCCATACATGCCCGTCACACCCGTCAGCTAGGTAATCAAGGTTCGCTCGGTCAATGCACGCTACTGGCTCTATATTCGTTGTCGCTATTACCCCATCAATCACCTTCACAGCATCAGCCATTGCGTAGCCGAGATTACCGCCGCCACTTTGTGCTGATGCTTTGCTGAGTATTTCGCTTATCTGGTGCAGGCTCTCGAGTGATACGGGACCGTGCGCCGGGTGGTTAGTTGTCATGGGTTAGTCCTTACCAGAGATACTGTAGACAGGTTGCTTTGAATGCTCCGCGAACACCTTCACGCGATTCGTAGTAGTAGGTTGAGTAGCCAGCGCGCGGAACTGCCTTCATCCACTTGCTGGCGCAAAACTCGGCCTTATCGAAGCGTTCTCGCTCATCTTCTTCAATCTCACCCTGGCGAATGGCTTCGTCGATAAGCTCATCCTTACTGACTTCTGCGTGGGCCATGAGCGTTACGCATTCGTCACTCTTCAGTAGTTGCACTACAAAGTTAACGTTTTCCATCTCACTCTCCCTTCACGCCAATGCCAGCGGCGGTGGCTGATTCTTCATATGCGCGTTTAGCGGCATTGAGTATTGCTGCCAGTGGCGTATAGCCGCCATCCATTCGGATTGTGTTGTGGATGCCAGCCATTGTGTCGCGCAATTTGCTGTGGCTAGCAGACAGTTCCGCTATGCGCTTCTCTGCGGCTTCCAAATCATCCAGCAGCGCCTCAATACGTTTCTGCTGAAAATTCCACGCCTTTGCTTCATTCGAATTTACATCTCCCCAATCTGCACGTTCCGTGTCATCTGCTCCGCACAGGTGGCAGTAGCAATCACCGTAATCTCCAGAGTCAGCAATTGCCTCCCCACCATCCAAAAGGTTGCTTGGGTACATTTCACCGCAATTGCAGCATTCGACCAGGTAAAAAGAACCTTCAACGCTCTGACTACGCAGCGCCTGTTTGTTGAGTGCTTTCATTGGGCTGCCTCCTGGGTATCTGCGAGAACTAAGCGTCCATCACAAAGAGCATTGATGATTTCCCGATACTCCCACCCGAAATACATGCTTTCGACGTAAACTCGAAGCGGTGGGTAGTCGTGTTGTTTTCGTCGAATGAACGCCTCCGCAGCCTCTCTGGTAAGGTGCGCGTTTACGTGCTGCCATTCTTTTTTGAACCCGCTTACAGTGTGATTTTCTAGATCTTCTAGAACAGACCACTGAGTATCTTCACAAAGCTCTGTGAATGGCGTGTCGTATGTTTCCTCACATTCAGCGTTGAGATCAGCCTGTTCATCATCGTCCAGGTCATCCCAGTATTCTTGCGGGGAAAACCAGACGCTATCTTCGAACGCTACGAAACGGCCATCGCAATAATCGGTGTCCATACCGTAAATTGTTGACTCCTTCTGAACCATGAAAATTGGGTCGGCGGTGATATGGCGACTAACACCTTCTCCGCAATGGTGATATTTCAGACGCTCAATAAAATCAGCGAATGTTTCTGGCGTCAGTTTTGCGCCATCTGCGATTGACTTGCTCATAGCGCGGCTCCTTTGCGAAGTTGGGCGGCGAAGTCACGCATCAGTGCATACTCGCTGTTAATGCCAATATCGTCATTTGACAGTAATGACTCTGCGCATGCTTCCACAGCCTGAGCACCCACTTCAGCTATGAAAACTTTGGTGCCCGGGGTTTCCATTGATCGATAAAGCGCTACTATGTCGTCAGTTTCGCTCGGCTCTTCATGTGAGCAATTTGGGCATACAGCGATAGAGCCTGCATGCTGTTCAATCAGCGATTTTAAATCAGCGTTCTCAGCAACTACCCCTGCCAGCTCCCTGCACTTGCTCTCGGCGTTAGCGATCTGTACTGCCAGTTCAATGTTTTTTCTTTCAAGTGATGCGTAGTCTTCGTACTTCACGTAATTACCGGTTTCCGTTTCCTGCATTGAGGAATCGCCGCCAGCGTATGACCAATAACGTTTAACGCTCATAATCCTACCCTCATAAAAAAGGCCCGCGATGCGAGCCTGTTAATCGATGTTTTTGCGTATCGCATAAAAAAGGCCGACTATCACGGCCACGCTTGCAGATAGCTCTGCTATGTAGGCTTCAGTCATGCTCGCTTCACTCCGAATGTCTTAACCAGTGCCGACTCCATGCGGCCTACACAGGCGCGGATACGGGCTATCTCTGTCTCTGGAAACATGCTGGATGCCATCTGCTCCAGTGCGCCCTTAAGCGGCTTGCTCTCAACCTTTTCGATACGTGCCAGAGCAAATGCCTTGAGTGACTGCTTGATGCTGCGACCGTCTACGCGAGCACATGCGCGGCACAGTTCAGCGTGGAGGATGGTTTCGGGAAATTCGTTATATTCCTGCTCAATGATTTCTCGCGTGTTACGTGTCTCTTTCATGCTCCTAATCTCCCGTAAACCATCATCAGCCGCTTTCTCGCATCGCTTTGCATGAACTCTGCAACGACTCCATTCTTCGCCGGGTCGTATGGTCCGAACATCTTCGGGTCATCACTGTTACGCGGTTTCTTCATCCCCTTCGCTTCCTGGCTACTCAGATTTGCATCGACAGCGCGCTGCCGGATTTCTTCGTAGCCGCCATTTTTCAGCCAGTGCTGATAAGCATCTTCTCCGGGGAATACACCGATACCCGGTACGCTGCGTAACATACCCATGAACCGGAGTTGCTTAGCCTCTTCGTAGTACCGGTTACGGCAGATGCCAAGCTCCTTGTAAATCAGGTCAACCTTGGCGGGCTGGTTGGCTGATACGTAATCGAGAATGCGTTGCTTTAAGCTGTCCATCATGCGGCCCCCTTCGATCGGTATGAATCCCAGGTGAATGACAGAGTGCAGCCACCGCCGTCGCTCATGCGGTCTATGACGCGCTCACCGATGAATGCTGCCAGTTCTTCTTTGGTCTGGTTGCTAATCAGGATGGTTGGCTTCATGCGCTCGTATCGGGTGTTGATGATTTCGAACATGATCAGCTTCTCGGCATCACTTCCGAACTGTACCCCTACCTCATCGATGATCAGCAGGTCTGGCTTGGTGAAGTAGCGGATCACATCGTCTTCAGTGCGCGTTGAACCCTTCGACCAGGTTGATTTGTACTCTCGGGCAATTTTCAGAGCGGTGGTGAATACAGCCGAGCTTTGATGCTCAGCAATGGCGATCCGAGCGATACCAAAAGCGAGATGGTTCTTACCGGTTCCAGGCTTGCCACACATTACGAGTCCACCACCTTTCTTCAATCGCTCAGGCCATCGGTTAGCGTACGCCTGGCAGACTTTCAGAACGCGTTGAGCATCGTCGTTTACTGGCTCGTAGTTCTGTAGGGTGCAGAACAAAAAACGGCTTGGTATGTCTAACGCCTCCATCAGCATTTCGATATTTCTCTTGCGAGATGCCTCATCGATGCGAATTTTTTCAGCCTGTAGTTCGATTAGCTCATCCCGAATGCAACCAGGGCAACGAGACGGAACGGTTGGTATTTTTATGTGCGTAGTCGATACGCGTCGGCGCTGTTGAAACGGTCCATGTATTTCGCAGGTGGCATCATCAAACTCAACAGTGCTGTTTGGAATTTCTAACGGTGGCTGTGATAGCTCTGAAAGCATCTTTTCCAGAGAGAAAATCTTTTCGTCCAGTGTCATGTTCACTCCTGAGCCCAGGATGGGATTTCAGTTTTTCCGTAGTCCTTCGACGCAAAACCTTCAGACTGAAGGCCATTAGCAACCTTGCGTACCGGTCTGGATAGCGCTTGCTTGTTCTGGTAGCTAAGTTTCTGGCTAGCAGTGATAAACCAGTTCTTTGGCTTCTCATGGCTAAATTCGATATCCAGCTTTTCCAGTTCGTACTTCAGGTCAATGTTCGGATACAGGCGTCTCCAGGCTTCGTAGTCCTTGTGGTTTAACCGAACGATATTTCCTTCGAATGCATAGCGACTTGAAATTTTATGGACATCAGCCTCAGACCCTTCGCAAGTCGCATCAGCGGCTTGGGTGTTAGAAAGGGAATCAGTATGAGGAATGAGGGAATCAGGAATCAGGTTAAGGGAATCAGCAGGATTTAAATTGTTCTCTACTTGTTCTTGCACTGTGCTTGCATGGTGCTTTTCTGGTGCTTCATTATTTTCAATGACTTGAGGTTCATCAGTATCCTTCTTGTCTTCCTCTTTATCGTCCTTGCACTGTTCTTGTCCGGTGCTGTCATTGTTCTCTACTGGTTCTGGTATCTCACTAGCAGCTTCTTTGCAGTGAGGGTTCTGGTGCTTCTTCCAGTTATTTATTTGGATGTATGAATCACCATTTACCTGATATCGGTTGATGAATTTATGGCTGTGAAGCTGTTGAAGCAGATCATTGCAGTCCACATCATCGAAAGGCAGCACCATTGCTTTTACTTTCTTTGGGCGATCGTCCAATCGCCCTTCTTTGTCAGCTATAGTCCACAACCCGGCAAAAAGTAGGCGGGCATATGGAGAGCATTCAGCCAGTTCATCATTGGTGAAAAAGCCTGGCTTTATGTTTCGTGAACGGGCCATAAATCATTCTCCATTGCATCTGTCATGGTTTACTTGTCTGTTTTGTCCAGGCATAATTACTCCTGTGAATTGATCCAGTTATTCGACTCAGAATTGCATGGTGATTTGATCTGAATCCTCGGTTGCCGCCGGGGATTTTTTCTTTCTGACGTTCGTCAAAATGTTCTCTTCAAGGTAGAGAGCAACTTGCTTTGAAACCCTTGCGATATCGTCATCAACCACACCCCACTCAAGAACTGCCAACAGCATTGCCATCTTCGGCAGCCACGTTTCTTTCCAGCGGGTTATCTGTGCCTTATCGACGCCAATCTCTTTAGCTACGTTGCTTCCACCTTTCATGGCGATACGGTTTAGCAACCAGGATTCAATGCGACGGGCATTGACCTTGTTGCGGTTAATTGAGTTTTCCATCTGTGATAATTCCTTTGGTGTAAAAAATGGTTAAAGGCCATGCGCGGACACGCATAGCCATAAAGACTTGTTGTTTTGAATCGCCCTTTTTCAGGGCTGAGATGTGATAAGAGCGGTGTTTCTTAGGCTGCCATATACCGATGCGGGTAGAGAATCTGCATCTCTGAGATCTTCCCTTCGAAGAACTTGGATAGCTTTTCAGCTGTCTCCAGAGATGTAACCTGCATACCGCGTTCAATTCGGCTCAGGTTGCCAACGTCAATTTCTGTCATTTTGGAAACTTCAGAAATTGTCAGACCTTTCTCTACGCGCATTTTTCTAAGTGGTGTACACATATTGCACCTCCATAATGCGTTAGACGCATATTAATCCATCTGCAAATTTTGCGCAAGGCGCTTTGCGAAGGACGCATAAATGTTTTCTAATGAAGATATGAAAGTAGGTGAAAAGATACGACTTCTTAGGAAGAAAAATAAATACACATTGAATGAGATGGCGCTTCTTGTAGATAGCGACGTCGGTAACCTTTCACGCCTTGAGCGTGGCATTCAAGGGTATAGCGATCAGCTTCTAAGAAAAATAGCGAAAGCTCTCGATGTTCCTGTAGCTGTACTATTCTCTTCCGATGATGAGGGAAATACTGTAGATTCATACAGTGTAGATTCCCTAAACAGTCGAGAGGAAAAGGATGTGTATAGGGTTGATGTTCTTAACGTTTCCGCCAGCGCAGGCAATGGCTCGCCATCAAAAGACATTGTGGAGGTTGTCCGATCAATTGAGTATGACGTTGACCAGGCAAAATCTATATTTGGTAGCATCCCTCAAAAATCAGTGAAGCTTATCAATGTGCGCGGCGATAGTATGCAGGGAACCATTGAGCCGGGCGATTTGATTTTTGTGGATATCAGAGTCAATTACTTCGATGGCGATGGTATTTACGTTTTCGATTTCAATGGTGATACTTTCGTCAAACGTCTTCAAAAAGTTAAAAATGATCTGTTCGTAATCTCGGACAACCCAAAGTATAGAGAGTGGAGCATAAGCCCTGAAGAGGCTGCGATGCTTCACGTATCTGGTAGAGTAATGCTAAGCCAGTCACAGCAGTTCCGCAGACACGGTTAACACAAAACCTCATATAAATAACCCGCTCCGGCGGGTTTTTTTGTGCCTTAAGCAATATCAGTAAATTTTTTAATTCCTTTTGAATCATACGCATAAATTAATTTAAAGCAGCAACACCCTTTTCACTATAATT
Source organism: Citrobacter sp. Marseille-Q6884 (assembly GCF_945906775.1). Classification (NCBI taxonomy): domain Bacteria; kingdom Pseudomonadati; phylum Pseudomonadota; class Gammaproteobacteria; order Enterobacterales; family Enterobacteriaceae; genus Citrobacter; species Citrobacter sp. Marseille-Q6884. Next base: position 757,864 of record NZ_CAMDRE010000002.1, on the reverse strand, counting down.
ATGCGCTTGACGCATTTGCGCATAACGCATATATTAACCCCATCAGCAGGACGCACTACTCACCAGGACGGTGATGCTCTTAAAAATCTGGCGCTGAAAAAGCGCAGCATTCAAAGCAGAAAGCTTTGGGGTGTCGTGAATTGCAGCTGCACCGACAGCAACCGGAAGATCAGCATCCGGCGCGGCACCACCAAAGCTAACTGACAGGAGATTCACAATGGATGCACAAGCACGCCGCCGCGAACGCCGCGCAGAGAAACAGGCCGAATGGAAAGCTGCAAATCCCCTGTTGGTTGGGGTGAGCGCCAAGCCAGAGAGCTCAAGAGCCATTAAATTCAAGCGTTCTGTAAATCGTATTGGTAAGGCTGTAGAGCCAATCAAAAACGAAATGGCTACGCAGATTCTTAAGGCTGCCGAATTCCATCAGGCTAACAGATTAAAGCTGGAGAGAAGAATGCATCTGAACTCTCAAAAAGACAGCAACCCGTTCGGCAACAAAATTCACGCGGTGCAGAAATCACGCGGCAAATCTACCCCGCTGATTTGATATCGCAATAGCAAAGATTCGGTTACGGCGCGTTAATTAACTTATGAGGTGTGTATGGCAGATAAAAAAACGGCGCCACTACTGCTTAACGTAGACGCCAGTGAGGTTCTTACTCAGTTCGGGGAGCTTTTGAAATTAGTCGAACTTCCAGCCAGTTCCTTTGAGGGAATTCCTGAGCATGTCGTCGAGCTGTTTTTTGACCGTGTCCGTGGCCTGATTGACAACATCGTCCTTAGTGATTTCGCGACCACAGTCAGCACAACTGACGCCGGTGAAATTTGTCTCAAAGTCAAAATCATCGGGCTGGTTGAACATCTCACTTCCACAGTCAGGGCACACGGTCCGCATGGTTTGCATGAATATATCCTTTCTACTGTTGGGGAGATTAAAGAGTAAGCGATTTCTTGCTGTTGGGGAATAGCGGGAAACCACGCGCCGGGCGTGGATAAAAATCCCGGCACTAATTCAAGCTGAGGCTACCTGATGGCGGACTTTTTATTAGCTCACGATACAAACAGAGGGTAAGGCGATGGAGTGGATTAAGTGCAGTGAGCGGATGCCAGATAGCGACGAGTTTGTTCAAATCTGGCCGCTTCCGGACTTTGGCGTTGAATTGCATGTTGGGCAGTACGACAAATTCAACAAGAAAGGCGCTGGCTGGTACGCACAGGTTTATGAGCACAACTACGGCATCGAGTGGCACCCAATAAACGTAACCCACTGGATGCCGCTACCTCACCCACCGACTGAATAGACCCGCTTCGGCGGGTTTTTTATTGCTGATACCACAGCTCCTTCACGAGGGTGCTGTGGTATCACGGCGGCTATCCACCGCTTAATTTTGCAGTGATGAAAATTGCATGCAGAGGTCTTTACGTTCAGCGGCGCGGCTTAAGCGCGGAGATGATTATGAGCAAAGAAAATAACGGCGGCCCAGCGTTTCCAGTTGCTGGAAGCGATCACAACTACCCAATTGAAGGCATGACGCTGCGTGATTACATGGCAATAAAAGCGATGGCAGCAATTGTGCGTAGATACGACGGACATTCATTTGGTGGTGGCCCGGACTCACCGCAGTACAGAGAATTAGCTGTTGATGCGTATCACATCGCAGACGCAATGCTCCGCGCCCGGGAGGCATCATGACAGTCACCCACAACAACAAGCAGTACACAGTGACAAAGATTGCAAACGGTCATTCATGGCAACTGGTAGAAGTCGGCAACGTTCGCCACAAGCTGGTAATGAACCGTGACCAGATGATTAAGAATGGCTTCGGTCACATCGTTAATCAGGTCATTGTTGACTCGCACAAGCTCCGCGCATCACTGAGCAAGAAAGCCATTGCTCGCTATTTGGAAGATTCGGTGATGCTGCAACAGGCAATTGAGGCCCAGCGTAAAGCGCTTGGAGTCAGGGTAAATCGTAACTCGTTTGAAGTGAGGGTGTGATGGAAGAATTCAAAGGAACGCCTGGTCCGTGGAAATACACAATCAGAAATGTGAATGAAATGATGACGACATTCCACGGCGTGGTTATGGGCGACACGTACATTGAAATTGCAACCAGAAACGAACGAGAGGATGCGCAATTAATATCAGCAGCACCTGAATTACTCGAAGCGCTACAGAAGCTTCGAGATTACGCAGAAGACGTCTGCGGTGTGTGTCCAGATGATTGTCACGAAGAACATCCTCTAATGATGGCTAGCTACGTAATCGCCAAAGCACTAGGCAAGTAACCCCCCCACTTTAATCACTCCCTGTCCGGCCTTTCGCAGACGGGAAGCGCACAACCAAATTTCAGGAGAGACCATGAGTGAAGTAACGGATTTAGTCGTTATCGAAAAATCGAGCGCAATGGCTGTATTCACCAATAACGAGCAACTCGATCCCATCATTGAAAAAATCGAGAAAGAAGCTCGCAGCCTGGTACCGGATGTATCAACCAAGAAAGGCCGTGATGCTATCGCATCCATGGCGCACAAGGTTGCGCGTTCAAAAACATACATCGACAACGCCGGTAAAGACCTTGTAGCAGAACTGAAAGCATTGCCAAAGCAGATTGATGAGAGTCGCCGTATTGTTCGTGAGCGTCTGGATGCGCTGAAAGATGAAGTGCGCCGACCGCTAACAGAGTGGGAGGCTGAGCAGGAGCGAATTAAGGCAGAGGAAGCCGCCAAAATTAAAGCCGAGGAAGACCGGAAGAAGTTCGAATCCGATCATGAAATTGCTTTGCTGATGAACGATGCATTCGACCGTGAAATGGCTGAGAAAAAAGCAGAAGCGGAACGCCAGCGCATTGCTCATGAAGAAGAGTTAAAGCGTCAGGCAGCAGAACAGGCCAAGCGAGAAGCCGAAGAGAAAGCAGCCGCTGAACTGGCGGCAGCGAAGAAGCGCGAAGAGGATGCGATTGCAGCAAGAGCACAGGCTGAATTACTGGCTAAGCAAGCACAAGAACGCGCAGAGCAGGAAGCAAAAGACGCCGCGGCGAAAGCTGAAGCAGAGAAGAAAGCAGCCATTGAAGCGGAACAGCGAAAAGCTCAGGAAGAAGCAGATCGCATTAAGCGTGAAGCTGAAGCGAAAGAAGCCGCCCGTTTGGAAGAAGAGAAACGCATCGCTGACGAAAAGGCAAAGCGTGAAGCTGACGTGAAGCACCGCAAAGCCGTTGGCACTGAAATCGTAAACGCACTCACCGCTAATACCAGCATCTCACGCGACCAGGCTATCGAAGTCCTGAAAGCGCTGATGGATGGTCTGGTACCGAGAACACAAATTAACTACTGAGGTGCATATGAAACTGAAACTCAAATATGACCACGCTCATGGATATCTGGACAGCCAGCGTAATCAGGTCTTAGAGCTTGATGGCGTGACGCTTGATGGAACGGTAGACACACGAGAAGTCCTCCCGCAGTTAGATGGTGCTGTAGTTCTCGAATGGCTTGCTGAACAGGGTTATGTAATCACACATCAGGAGCGAGCGGCATGAGCGTAGCAGAGCGATGGGATGATGATTCTTTCATTCGGATGATGGCTGATGTTGCTCTCGTTTCTCCAGATGAAAAAGATGAGCCGGTTAACCTGGCTGCTGAGCAACAGAATCCGATTATCAGCATGGCCGAATTTGCGGGGGATTTTACATGAATCTGGATCAGTTAGATGCGCCATTTGCCAGTGAAGATATTGAATGGCGCATTCAGCAGGCGGGAAAAAATAATAACGGTATCTGGGCAAAAGTGCTGGCCTACGTAACCAACAGGGCAATCATGAAGCGCCTTGATGAGGTATGTGGTAAGGCTGGATGGCGTAACGAGTATCGCGATATCCCGAACAATGGAGGGGTTGAGTGCGGTATTTCCATCAAAGTTGATGGCGAGTGGATCACCAAGTGGGACGCAGCCGAAAACACGCAAGTAGAAGCGGTTAAAGGTGGTCGCTCAGGAGCTATGAAGCGTGCAGCTGTCCAGTGGGGTATCGGGCGTTACCTCTACAACCTGGAGGAAGGCTTCGCCATTGTATCGGCACAGCGGGCACCAGGATTCCATTATGCCAAGTCAAAAGAGGCTGGCGTGTTTTACTGGAAACCGCCTTCCCTTCCAGCCTGGGCATTACCTGACGGAACAGTTGTTCATCAGCCAGAAACACAGTCACCAGAGCAAATCAACGAGTCAGAACCATATCAAGACGTGGATGCTGACAAGGTGCTCGCCGATTTCTCCCAATATGCCAGCAAAGAAAACGACGGCGTGAAATTGAAAGCTCGTTATGAAGAAACGTGGAAGTTGTTAAACGGATTTTCTGAGCATCAGGCGAAGTGCAAAGACGTTACCGGCATTCGAATCAGAGAACTCAAACAGGCGGCATAACCGCCTCTCCTATCTAACAGCGGGCGGCATCGCCGTTATCGATATGACTCCAGAAACTATCCTCAGCATTCTGCGCAAGGACGCGCGGAACAATATCACTGCGTTCCATAGATGGAAAACTTCAGCAGGCGCACTAAGCCACTCAGAAGGAATCACCCTCAATTACCACGAGCCATATTACGAGGGATGGGCACCTAACTTAGAGATGCAACAAAGATTCATCTCGGGCCCGGCGCTGGACCAGATACAGCAACACCTGGTCGCTGAGGAATGGGGAAACGGAACGATCGGCGGCTGTGTGTATCGCCTTAAGGAGAACCAATGAGCGAACTTTGGCAACCCTTTGAAAACCTGTTTCTGCACGAGGTTGGGATGAAGATGTCCCGCTCAGAAATAGCAGAAAAGCTTGAGCGTTCCGAAGCGGCAATCACTCGCCAGGCATCACGTATTGGTGCACCACTTATCAGAAAGATGACCGGCAGACCATGGACGGCAGCCGAGCTTCATCTATTTGGTCGGTTCTCAGAGGAAGAGATAGCCAAGGCAACCGGTCGCTCCATTTACTCAGTCAGAAGCAAGCGTGACGCGCTGGCCCGATCCGGAGGATTAACTATGCGTGAATGGTCAACTGAAGAGTTAGCAATACTCATGCGATACACCAACGCAGAAGTAGCCGAGATTACTGGTAGGAGTATCGAAGAGGTCGGAGATAAGCGGCTGGCTGTGAATATTGAGCGGAATGGATGGGATACGAGAAGTCCTGAACGGGAGGAAATGTGAATGAGTTGGCTCTTTTCGCAGGCGCTGGTGGAGGAGTACTCGGTGGACACCTCCTTGGGTGGCGAACAGTCTGCGCAGTTGAACGTGATGCCTACGCCGCACAAGTTCTCGCGCAACGACAAAACGATGGAATTTTCCGACCTTTCCCGATTTGGTCTGACGTGTGTAGCTTTGACGGAAAACCGTGGCGGGGAATTGTTGATGTCGTTTCTGGCGGGTTTCCATGCCAGGACATATCAGGAGCAGGAAAAGGAGCAGGAATCGACGGAAGTCGATCTGGACTTTGGAGGCAAATGGCAAGAATCATCGGTGAGGTACGACCTAGATTCGCATTCGTGGAAAACTCACCTTTGCTTGTGGGAAGAGGACTTGCAATGGTCATTAGTGACCTTGCCAAAATGGGGTTTGATTCGGAATGGTGTTGTTTATCAGCATCAGACCTTGGAGCGCCCCATCGACGTGACCGTATCTGGATTGCAGCCTACACCAAGGGCAAGCATGGGAAGTCATGGGATAGCATGGTGCAGAGCGAGAACCGGGGAGCACCGTCACAACCTGGAGGACTGGTTAGCATGGAAGCATTTGCAGGATGGCGGGGAGGAAACGCCTGGCCTGAACATCTGCCCAAACTACGCAGAGTGGCTGATGATGTGGCCTTCGGGGTGGACAGAATTAAAGCCCTTGGCAATGGACAGGTTCCAAGAGTGGCTGCAGCAGCATTCTCCCTGCTTAAACCAGATTGAGGACGCAGCATGACGCTAACCAAACGAATCACAAGGTCGCTATGTCGGCCTTTTTTATTGCTGGCGTTCACCTTCAACCGAATTAACCGACAGTTTAGGGAGCAGTGATTATGAGCGAAGTTTCAATTCTGGATATGTGCTGCGGCTCTCGCATGTTCTGGTTCGACAAGCAGGACGAAAGAGCAGTGTTTAGCGATATTCGCGCAGAAGAACACGTGCTTTGTGACGGTCGCCAGTTGGTTATCAGCCCGGACCTTATAGCTGATTTCCGCGCCCTACCCTTTGCCGATAACACTTTTCCTGTCGTCGTGTTCGATCCGCCGCACCTAGAACGTGTCGGCGATAACGCGTGGATGGGGAAAAAGTACGGGCGGCTCAACAAAGAAACGTGGCGTGACGACATTCGCGCCGGTTTCGCTGAAGCATTCAGGGTGCTATGGCCACAAGGCGTTCTCATCTTCAAATGGAATGAAACTCAGATACCTGTCAGCCAGATTTTAGCTTTGACTGACGTTAAGCCAATCATCGGTCAGCGCACCGGTAAGAGCGACAAAACTCACTGGATTATCTTTATAAAAGGTTCCGAATCATGACATCTGAAATCATCGACCAAGCCAGCGCTCTCGAAGAGATGATGCGCGAAAACGCTATTCAGGCTCACAGACTCAACCACTCAGCAGTATCAGCAACGCACTGTGAGGAATGCGGCGACAAGTTACTGGATGCGCGCCGGAAAGCGTATCCGGGATGCACGATGTGCGTCGGATGCCAGAGCGATATGGAATTGCGTAAGAAGATTGGGAGGATGTGATGGATTACAGCAAGATGAGTGACTTTGAGATTAACTGCGTGGTGTTAGCGGTATTCAGCCCAGACATCGAACATATGTGCCTGAGTGCAGATAATTCATGCTTTTACGATTGCGGCCCATCAGGTGATGGATGGAACCAAATAGATATCCCTGACTACTGCAACAACCCGGCGGACGCATGGCCGATTATCGTTGAACGCAAAATTAATATCGAATGGCATGAATGGAAGAATAGCGAATGGAAATCTTACGCGCTCAATAACGCGACCACGAAATCATACTATGACACTAACCCACTCCGCGCCGCAATGATTGTCTTCCTCATGATGCAGGAGTTACTCAATTTTCCAGCTAATTCAACGGGGTCAGATATACGCTGACCAGCATAACTGGCCAGTCATCATCCACAGTTGCACATCCTAAATAGTCCGCTACTGGCGACAGGGGCGGATCAACACCGCTTCAATCGACCGATTTAATAACGACTTCGAGCACCTCGACCCACACGAGGCGGCACAGATACGAGCCGAACTTGAAACAGCAGAACACTTAAAACGCCTCCGCGCTATGCGGGCGGCATGAGGAGAGATTATGGACGTACAGGCGTTTATAGAATGGCTGAAGACGATGCCGCAGGATGCCGTCGTTCAGGTCATCTATCACGAGAGCGGTACAACCCACTACGACCAGGGAGGGAATATTGAGGTCAGAGATTTTACGCCACAACCAGGCACGAATGAGAATAAATGGACTGAGTATTTCGAGGTCTACCGGGACAAAGAAGGAAACGCAACTCTCTTGCTCGGAAGTACCGGAAATTGACGCAACTGATAGCCAGTTATGAGCTGGCTATTGGGTGCGAATGCACTGCCACGTTATCCACCATTTGCCCTCCATTGTGAGGGCATTCTTTTTACCTGGAGAAAAGCATGAGCGAAATGACCTTAATCGTACCTAACGACTGGGTAACCGAAGAAAAGCTCGTCGAGATTACCGGCCTTCGCCCGGGCACTATCGAGCGGGCCCGCAAAAATTGCTGGATGATCGGACGGGAATATCTTCACGTTTCCCCGGACGGTGTGCCGAAGAAGAACAGCGAATGCATGTACAACAGAAAGGCTGTCGACCAGTGGGTTGAGAGCATGTCAAAGAAACAGCCTGGTGCGCGCCAATGAAGATCCGTTTATGCTTAGCAGGCTCTTGGACGTCAGGAGGGAATAATGGCTAAGTCAGCATACCCAACAGGCGTGGAGAACCACGGCGGAACGCTCCGCATATGGTTCATCTATAAAGGCAGCCGGGTGCGTGAAAGCCTCGGCGTGCCGGATACACCAAAAAACAGAAAGATCGCTGGCGAGCTGCGCGCGTCGGTGTGCTTCGCGATTAAGACCGGAAACTTCAACTATGCCGCTCAGTTCCCGGACTCACCGAACCTGAGAAAGTTTGGGGTGGAGAGCAAGGAGATCACCGTGCTTGAGCTGGCGAATAAGTGGCTTGAACTGAAGCGTATGGAGATCAGCACCAATGCGATGTCGCGCTATTCATCAATAACGCGCAACATGGTGCCGAGAATTGGTGGCGATAAGTTGGTATCTGCTGTGACGCAGGAAGACCTGCTGTTTATCAGGAAGGAGTTATTAACCGGTTATCACGTATTGAAGACAGGACAGAAAACGCCGATAAAAGGTCGGTCTGTCAGAACGGTCAACAACTACATGAGAACGATGTCAGGAATGTTTAACTTCGCTGCGGACAGTGGTTATGTTAAGGCAAATCCGTTTAGCGGTATTTCCATGCTTAAACGGTCACGTACTGAACCAGATCCACTCACACGAGAGGAGTTCGTCAGACTCATTAACGCATGTACTCATCAACAACTGAAAAACATGTGGTCGCTGGCAGTGTACACGGGGGTTAGGCATGGGGAACTGGTATCGCTGGCATGGGAAGATATCGATCTGAAAGCAGGAACGATGATGATCCGTCGCAACCACACTTTAACGAAGGAGTTCACCCTTCCAAAAACTGAGGCCGGAACGGACCGTATCATAAACCTAATTCAGCCAGCCATCGATGTGCTGAAGAACCAGGCTGAAATGACCAGGTTAGGAAAGCAATATCAGGTTGAGGTGAAACTGCGTGAATATGGTCGTGCTGATGTGCATCCATGCACATTCGTTTTCAACCCACAAATAGTATCGCGCAATGGCCGTGCAGGGCATCATTACGCAGTGGGATCGATCAACCAGTCGTGGGAGGCGGCAATGAGACGCACCGGAGTTCGTTATCGCAGAGCATACCAATCACGACATACTTACGCATGCTGGTCGTTAGCTGCCGGTGCCAACCCTAACTTCATCGCGAAGCAAATGGGACACACCGATGCACAAATGGTTTACAGGGTTTACGGATCCTGGATGGCGGAAAACAATCATGACCAGGTACTCATACTCAACCAGAAATTGAGTGAGTTTGCCCCATCCATGCCCCACGCAGTAGGATCGGATGGGTATTAACTATAAATATCATTAGGTTAGTGAACCTACACCTGCATCGACATCACTTCCTGGTACGCCGACACCAGTTTGTTACGCACCTGAATGCCCATCTGCATTGAGACAGATGCTTTTTGCATATCGGTCATCACATCGTTTAGCGCAATACCCGGTTCACCCAACGCAAATTTTTCTGACTGAACGCGAGAAGCCGTCTGCGTATCGCTGATTCTGTCCAACGCCGCATGCAGTTGACCGGCGAAACTCACGGTCGATTGTGGCTGTACATCCTGCATTTTTGCGGACATCGCCGTGGCCTGTAGCTGGCTGATGACCCCTTCAATCCCCTGTATTGCCGACATTCTGATCCCCTGGATGTTTTTTTACGTAGCTGAGATTACCAGTTCGTCAATAGGATAAAGGCGTTAAATAACGATAAAAAACCTCGGTTTTTGGCGCATAGAAAAATTTGAAACCGCAAATAATGAGACCGTCAATTTTTCGAGTTTGCTGACCCGGGAGTGAGTCTTGTTCCACTTTGCAAAAAACGCCGTCCACGATAATCCACGAGGTGCGAGATGAGTGCGACAGCATCGACTGCAACCCCACTTAAACCTCTCGAGTGGTTAAACCGCCTGCGCGCAAATCCCAGAATTCCACTGATCGTGGCGGGCGCTGCCGCCGTCGCTATCGTCGTGGCGATGGTTCTGTGGGCCAAAGCGCCTGACTACCGCACGCTGTTCAGCAACCTTTCCGATCAGGATGGTGGCGCGATTGTCACCCAACTGACGCAGATGAACGTGCCCTATCGTTTCACCGAAGGTAGCGGCGCCATCGAAGTTCCTGCCGATAAAGTCCATGAACTGCGCTTGCGTCTGGCACAGCAAGGCTTGCCGAAAGGCGGCGCGGTAGGCTTTGAACTGTTGGATCAGGAAAAATTTGGTATCAGCCAGTTTAGCGAGCAGGTTAACTACCAGCGTGCGCTGGAAGGAGAACTGGCCCGTACCATCGAAACGCTGGGGCCGGTCAAACGCGCCCGCGTCCACCTGGCCTTGCCCAAACCGTCGCTGTTCGTCCGTGAGCAAAAATCCCCTTCTGCTTCCGTTACCGTAAACCTGGAACCGGGTCGGGCGCTGGACGAAGGACAAATTAGCGCTGTCACCCATCTGGTTTCCAGCGCTGTTGCAGGGTTACCGCCGGGCAACGTCACCCTGGTCGATCAGGCCGGTCATCTGTTAACCCAGTCGAATACCAGTAGCCGCGATCTGAACGATGCACAGTTAAAATACGCCAGTGACGTAGAAGGTCGCGTTCAGCGTCGTATCGAATCGATCCTCTCTCCTATCGTCGGTAACGGTAACGTACATGCGCAGGTCACCGCACAGCTGGATTTTGCCAACAAAGAGCAAACCGAAGAGCAGTACCGCCCGAACGGTGATGACTCGCAGGCTGTACTACGTTCCCGTCAGCTTAACGTCAGTGAACAGATAGGTAGCGGATACCCAGGCGGCGTGCCAGGCGCCTTATCGAATCAACCGGCCCCGGCAAATACCGCGCCAATCGCTACGCCACCGGCGAATCAACAAAATGCGCAGAACACACAAACGACGCAAACGGCGAATAACACCAACGCCGGTCCACGTAATACCCAGCGCAATGAAACCAGCAACTATGAAGTTGACCGCACCATTCGTCACACCAGGATGAACGTAGGCGATGTGCAACGCCTGTCGGTGGCGGTGGTCGTCAACTATAAAACGTTGCCGGATGGTAAACCGCTGCCGTTAACCGCCGATCAGATGAAACAAATTGAAGATCTGACCCGTGAAGCAATGGGCTTCTCCGACAAGCGTGGCGATACCCTGAATGTGGTGAATTCTCCCTTCACGGCGACCGACGACAGCGGTGGAGAGCTCCCCTTCTGGCAGCAGCAGTCCTTTATTGAACAGCTGATGACCGCCGGACGTTGGTTGCTGGTTCTGTTAGTCGCCTGGATCCTGTGGCGTAAAGCCGTACGTCCTCAGCTGGCACGTCGCAGCGAAGAAGCGAAAATTGCGCAAGAACAAACGCGTATCCGTCAGGAAACCGAAGAAGCGGTAGAAGTTCGCCTCAGCAAAGACGAGCAGACTCAGCAACGTCGTACGAATCAGCGTCTGGGTGCAGAAGTCATGAGCCAGCGTATTCGTGAAATGTCAGACAACGATCCGCGCGTCGTGGCGCTGGTCATCCGCCAGTGGATAAATAACGAACATGAGTAATCTTAGCGGCACCGATAAAAGCGTCATTTTGTTGATGACCATTGGCGAAGATCGCGCGGCGGAGGTGTTTAAGCACCTTTCCACGCGCGAAGTGCAGGCACTCAGCACGGCGATGGCCAACGTCAGGCAGATCTCCAATAAGCAGTTAACGGAGGTGCTGGCCGAATTTGAGCAGGAAGCCGAGCAGTTTGCGGCGCTGAACATCAACGCCAACGAATACCTGCGCTCCGTACTGGTGAAAGCGCTGGGCGAAGAACGCGCCTCCAGCCTGCTGGAAGATATTCTGGAAACCCGTGATACCACCAGCGGCATTGAAACGCTCAACTTTATGGAGCCGCAAAGCGCCGCCGACCTTATCCGCGACGAACACCCGCAGATTATTGCCACCATTCTGGTACACCTCAAGCGTGGCCAGGCCGCCGATATTCTGGCGCTGTTCGACGAACGTTTACGCCACGATGTGATGCTGCGTATTGCCACCTTTGGCGGCGTGCAGCCAGCCGCACTGGCGGAATTGACCGAAGTGTTGAATGGCCTGCTCGACGGTCAGAATCTCAAACGCAGCAAAATGGGCGGCGTGAGAACCGCAGCAGAAATCATCAACCTGATGAAAACCCAGCAGGAAGAAGCGGTTATTACCGCCGTGCGCGAATTTGACGGCGAACTGGCGCAGAAAATTATCGACGAGATGTTCCTTTTCGAAAATCTGGTGGACGTCGACGACCGCAGCATCCAGCGTCTGCTGCAGGAAGTGGATTCCGAATCGTTGCTGATTGCCCTGAAAGGCGCAGAACAACCGCTGCGCGAGAAGTTCCTGCGCAACATGTCGCAGCGTGCCGCCGATATCCTGCGCGACGACCTCGCCAACCGTGGCCCGGTGCGTTTGTCTCAGGTGGAAAACGAACAGAAAGCGATCCTGCTTATTGTGCGTCGTCTGGCCGAAACCGGCGAGATGGTAATCGGCAGCGGCGAGGATACCTATGTCTAACGAACTGCCGTGGAAAGTCTGGACGCCGGACGACCTCGCGCCACCCATGGCAGAGTTCGTTCTGGCCGATGACAGCACAACGCCGTTAACCGACGACGCAGAAGAACCGCAACTGTCTGCAGAACAACAACTTGAACAACAACTTGCGCAGTTGCAGCTCCAGGCGCACGAACAAGGCTATAACGCGGGTCTGGCGGAAGGTCGTCAAAAAGGACATGACCAAGGTTATCAGGAGGGTTTGGCACAGGGCCTGGAACAGGGTCAGAGCCAGGCGCGCGCGCAGCATGCGCCCATTCACGCGCGCATGCAGCAACTGGTGAGCGAATTTCAAAATACGCTGGATGCCCTCGACAGCGTGATCGCCTCGCGTCTGATGCAAATGGCGCTGGAAGCCGCGCGTCAGGTGATCGGTCAGACGCCTATCGTGGATAACGCTGCGCTGATTAAGCAAATCCAACAGTTGTTACAACAGGAGCCGCTGTTTAGCGGTAAGCCGCAGTTGCGCGTGCACCCGGACGATCTTCAGCGTGTCGAAGAAATGCTGGGGGCGACTCTGAGTCTGCACGGCTGGCGGTTGCGCGGCGATCCCACGCTGCATCACGGCGGGTGTAAAGTCTCGGCTGACGAAGGCGATCTGGATGCCAGCGTAGCAACGCGCTGGCAAGAGCTCTGCCGCCTGGCCGCACCAGGAGTTGTGTAATGACCACTCGCCTGACTCGCTGGCTCAACACGCTGGATAACTTCGAAGAGAAAATGTCGCTGCTTCCGTCAGTCCGCCGCTACGGACGCCTGACCCGCGCAACGGGGCTGGTACTGGAAGCGACCGGCTTACAACTGCCGTTGGGCGCAACCTGCGTGATTGAACGCCAGGAAGGTAACGAAACCCAGGAAGTCGAAAGTGAAGTGGTGGGCTTTAACGGTCAACGCCTGTTTCTGATGCCGCTCGAAGAAGTTGAAGGCGTGCTGCCCGGCGCGCGCGTTTACGCCAAAAACATGGCCGGAGAAGGTCTGCAAAGCGGGAAACAATTACCGCTGGGTCCGGCCCTGCTTGGACGCGTGCTCGACGGCAGCGGTAAACCGCTCGACGGTCTGCCCGCCCCCGATACCACCGAAACCGGGGCGTTAATTACGCCGCCGTTTAACCCCTTGCAACGAACCGCCATTGAGCACGTGCTGGATACCGGGGTACGCCCGATCAATGCGCTGCTCACCGTTGGTCGTGGCCAGCGTATGGGGCTTTTCGCCGGTTCAGGCGTCGGTAAAAGCGTCCTGCTCGGCATGATGGCGCGTTACACCCAGGCCGATGTCATCGTCGTCGGACTGATCGGCGAACGTGGTCGTGAAGTGAAAGACTTTATCGAAAACATTCTCGGCACCGAGGGTCGCGCACGTTCCGTGGTGATTGCCGCTCCGGCTGATGTCTCACCGCTGTTACGTATGCAGGGAGCGGCCTATGCCACACGCATTGCCGAAGATTTTCGCGATCGCGGGCAACACGTCCTGTTGATTATGGATTCCCTCACCCGCTACGCGATGGCACAGCGCGAAATTGCTCTCGCTATCGGTGAACCGCCTGCAACCAAAGGTTATCCACCGTCAGTGTTTGCCAAATTACCCGCGCTGGTCGAACGCGCCGGGAACGGGATTCATGGCGGCGGGTCAGTGACCGCGTTTTATACCGTACTGACCGAGGGTGATGATCAGCAGGATCCGATCGCGGACTCTGCCCGTGCGATTCTGGACGGACACATCGTGCTGTCACGTCATCTCGCCGAAGCTGGCCACTATCCGGCCATTGATATTGAAGCATCCATCAGCCGCGCAATGACGTCGCTTATCAGTGAAAAGCACTACACGCGGGTGCGTAATTTTAAACAGCTGCTGTCCAGTTTCCAGCGTAACCGTGACTTAGTCAGCGTGGGAGCATATGCCAAAGGCAGTGACCCGATGCTGGATAAAGCCATCGCGTTGTGGCCGCAACTGGAAGCCTTTTTGCAGCAAGGCATCTTTGAGCGCGCTGACTGGGAAGACTCTCTGCAGGCGTTGGAGCTGATTTTCCCTGGGGCGTGATAAAGCAGGAGAGCATAAGTCATGGCACAACATGGTGCGCTGGCCACACTGAAAGATCTGGCGGAAAAAGAGGTCGATGACGCCGCGATTCTGTTGGGAGAAATGCGTCGTGGCTGTCAGCAGGCAGAAGAACAGTTAAAGATGCTGATCGACTATCAGCATGAGTACCGCACCAATCTCAACAGCGATATGGGTCAGGGAATTACCAGTAACCGCTGGCTTAACTACCAGCAATTTATTCAGACGCTGGAAAAAGCCATTGAGCAGCACCGCCAACAGCTTAACCAGTGGACGCAGAAAGTTGACCAGGCGCTGAGCAGCTGGCGCGATAAAAAGCAACGGCTTCAGGCGTGGCAGACCCTGCAGGACAGACAAACGACGGCGGCTTTACTGGCTGAAAACCGCCTGGATCAGAAGAAAATGGATGAATTTGCTCAGCGCGCAGCTATGAGGAAACCCGAATGATTACTTTGCCCCAACTGATTACCCCCGACACCGACGTAGCCGCAGGTCTTCAGTCAGGAAAAGCGGTAGATTCACCCGAGAATTTTTTGGCTCTACTGGCTGGCGCATTAGGCGCGGGCGATGCTCAGAGTAAAGATGCCCCGCTGTCGCTGGCTGATTTACAGGCGGCAGGCAGCAAACTGCAAAAAGGGTTGCTGCAAAAAAATGGCGATACAGCACACGCCACGACATTAGCCGACCTTCTGACACAAAAAGCGGCACAGACAGATGCCTCACTGACCGATCTGACGGATGCACAGCAACTGCTGTCAACACTGACGCCATCGACGAAGCTTAATGCGCTGACAGCATTGGGCAAAACCGCCCAACAGGATGAAAACACCACCACTCTGAGCGACGAGGATCTCGCCAGCCTGAGCGCGCTGTTTGCCATGCTGCCAGGACAGCAGATCGTGACACCTGTTGCAGAAACCCCATCAGCACCGGCGGATAGCGCATTGACCGCGCTTTTACGCGGTACGGCGCACGGCGGTGCTGCGGATAATGCCGTCGAACTCGCGCCAGGCGATGTGAAAAAAGGCAAAACCGAGGCTGCACTGCACACCAGTAGCGCAGATCCGTCCGGCAATCCAACAATCACCCCGTTGACAGCGGCCGCTGCGGCCAGAAGTGAGATTGAAAGCACCCCTTCCCCTACCACTGCGGGTATCGCAGTCGCTCCGCTGGCTGGCAGTTCGCCACACGCACAGCCTCTGCCGACAGCCGCTCCCGTGTTGAGCGCGCCGCTGGGAAGCCATGAATGGCAGCAATCGCTGAGCCAGCACGTCACCTTATTCACGCGTCAGGGTCAGCAAAGTGCTGAACTGCGACTGCATCCGCAGGATCTGGGTCAGGTACAGATTTCACTCAAACTGGATGACAACCTGGCGCAGTTACAAATGGTGTCGCCGCACAGCCACGTTCGTGCCGCGTTGGAAGCCGCGTTACCGATGCTGCGCACTCAGTTGGCTGAAAGTGGGATTCAGTTGGGGCAAAGCAGCATCAGCAGCGAAAGTTTCGCGGGTCAACAGCAGTCTTCTGCGCAACAACAACAGACTGGCCGTAGTCAGGGACACGATATTTTTGCCGCTGAAGATGACGCCGTGATGGCAACACCGGCCTCATTGCACGCTGCGGCACGCGGTGATGGCGCGGTAGACATCTTCGCCTAACGCCAGAGGTAGCATGATTATCCGCGTCTTTTCCACGCTTTGTTGTGGTCAGGACACGGGATAATCAGGCCATAAGCTGTACCGAAACAGGAAGCCCGTATCTGATGACTGACTCCGCGATGAACAAAAAGAGTAAACGCGCAATTTGGATCCCTCTGCTGGTATTAATTACCCTCGCCGCCTGCGCAACAGCGGGTTATAGCTACTGGCGCATGCAGCAGCAGCCATCCGCCAGCGTCAAAGCGGAACCTGCCCCACCGCCGGCCCCGGTCTTCTTTGCACTGGATACGTTTACCGTCAATCTGGGTGATGCGGATCGCGTACTGTATATCGGCATCACACTACGCATGAAAGACGAAGCGACGCGCGCGCGTCTTAATGAATACCTGCCCGAAGTCCGCAGCCGTTTGCTGCTGCTGTTCTCCCGACAGAACGCCGCCACACTCGCGACAGAAGACGGCAAGCAACAACTGATTGCCGCCATCAAAGAGACACTCGCGACGCCGCTCGTTGTTGGTCAGCCGAAACAGGTTGTCACCGACGTTCTTTATACAGCTTTTATTCTGCGGTAAAGACATGGGCGACAGTATTCTTTCTCAGGCTGAAATCGACGCATTGCTTAACGGCGATAGCGAAACGAAAGACGAACCCGTTTCCGGCATTGCAAGCGAAAGCGACATTCGTCCTTATGATCCCAATACACAGCGCCGCGTGGTACGTGAGCGTTTACAGGCGCTGGAGATCATTAACGAGCGCTTCGCGCGCCAGTTCCGAATGGGGTTGTTTAACCTGTTACGCCGCAGCCCGGATATTACCGTGGGTGCGATCCGTATTCAGCCGTACCACGAATTTGCACGAAATTTGCCGGTTCCGACCAACCTGAACTTAATCCACCTGAAACCACTACGCGGGACAGGTCTGGTGGTGTTCTCGCCAAGTCTGGTGTTTATCGCCGTCGATAACCTTTTCGGTGGTGATGGTCGCTTCCCGACCAAAGTGGAAGGCCGTGAATTTACCCATACTGAACAGCGCGTGATCAACCGCATGCTGAAGCTGGCGCTGGAAAGCTACAGCGATGCCTGGAAAGCGATCAACCCGCTGGAAGTGGAGTACGTGCGTTCTGAAATGCAGGTGAAGTTTACCAATATCACGACATCGCCTAACGATATCGTGGTGAACACACCGTTCCATGTCGAAATTGGCAACCTGACCGGTGAATTTAACATCTGCCTGCCCTTCAGCATGATTGAGCCTCTGCGTGAACTGCTGGTTAACCCACCGCTGGAAAACTCACGTAATGAAGATCAGAACTGGCGCAATAACCTGGTGCGTCAGGTTCAGCATTCAGAGCTGGAACTGGTGGCGAATTTTGCCGACATTCCGCTGCGACTTTCTCAAATTTTAAAGCTGAAACCCGGCGATGTACTGCCAATTGAAAAACCCGACCGCATTATTGCTCATGTGGACGGCGTGCCTGTGCTGACCAGCCAATACGGCACCGTGAACGGTCAGTACGCGTTACGCGTAGAACATTTGATAAACCCGATTTTGAATTCGCTGAATGAGGAACAGCCCAAATGAGTGACATGAATAATCCGTCCGATGAGAACACTGGCGCATTGGACGATCTGTGGGCTGACGCATTAAATGAGCAAAAAACGACGACCACCAAAAGTGCGGCCGATGCGGTATTCCAGCAGTTAGGCGGCGGCGATGTCAGCGGCGCATTGCAGGATATCGACCTGATCATGGACATTCCGGTCAAACTGACCGTCGAACTGGGTCGCACGCGGATGACCATTAAAGAGCTGCTGCGCCTGACGCAGGGTTCGGTTGTTGCGTTAGACGGTCTGGCGGGAGAACCGTTGGATATTCTGATCAACGGCTATCTGATTGCCCAGGGTGAAGTCGTGGTGGTCGCGGATAAATACGGCGTACGTATTACTGACATTATTACGCCGTCAGAACGTATGCGCCGTCTGAGCCGTTAACGATGAAAACCCAGGCCACAGTCTCTCAGCCAGCCGCTCTCCCCGGATCGCCATTGGTGCAGGTCAGCGGTGCGCTGCTTGGGATCATTGTGTTGATCCTGGCGGCAGCCTGGGTGATTAAACGTCTGGGATTTGCTCCCAGAGGCCCCCGTACGCGCGGGCTTAAAGTGGCTGCCAGCACGTCATTAGGCCCGCGTGAGCGCGTGGTGATTGTTGAGGTCGAGGATGCTCGTCTGGTTCTTGGCGTTACAGCATCGCAGATTAACGTACTGCACACCCTTCCCCCGGCACCCGCCGTTGCAGAAGAAGAACCGGCCTCCCCTGCGGATTTCCAGGCCATGATGAAGAGTTTGCTCAAGCGTTCCGGGAGATCCTGATGCGCCGTTTGTTATCCCTTACGCTGTCAGGTTTGCTGTTGATAAGCCCTGCGGCCTTCGCCCAGCTCCCCGGTTTAGTAAGCCAGCCGCTTCCCGGCGGTGGGCAAAGCTGGTCGTTGCCTGTACAGACGCTGGTCTTTATCACGTCGCTGACGTTCCTGCCCGCCATTTTGCTGATGATGACCAGCTTCACCCGCATCATCATTGTTTTCGGGCTGTTGCGTAATGCGCTGGGTACCCCGTCTGCACCGCCGAACCAGGTGTTGCTCGGTCTGGCGCTGTTTTTGACCTTTTTCATCATGTCGCCGGTGATCGACAAAATCTATGTCGATGCTTATCAGCCCTTCAGCGAAGAAAAGATCACCATGCAGGAAGCCATGGAGAAAGGTGCTCAGCCATTGCGTGAGTTTATGCTCCGTCAGACCCGTGAGGCTGACCTGGCACTGTTTGCTCGCCTGGCAAACAGCGGTCCGTTGCAGGGACCGGAAGCGGTACCGATGCGCATTTTGCTGCCTGCTTATGTCACCAGCGAACTGAAAACGGCCTTTCAGATTGGATTTACGATTTTCATTCCTTTTTTGATCATCGATCTGGTCATCGCCAGCGTGCTGATGGCACTCGGGATGATGATGGTGCCGCCCGCCACCATTGCGTTACCGTTTAAGCTGATGCTGTTTGTGCTGGTTGACGGCTGGCAGTTGCTTGTCGGCTCGCTTGCGCAAAGCTTTTACAGTTAGGGACGCAAAATGACACCTGAATCGGTCATGATGATGGGCACAGAGGCGATGAAAGTCGCCCTTGCCCTCGCCGCGCCTTTGTTGTTGGTGGCTCTCGTCACCGGCCTGATTATCAGTATCCTGCAGGCCGCGACCCAGATTAACGAAATGACGCTATCCTTCATTCCCAAAATTGTCGCCGTCTTTATTGCCATCATCGTTGCCGGTCCGTGGATGCTTAACCTGTTACTGGACTACGTGCGTACGCTGTTCAGCAATTTACCCTATATCATCGGGTAGATGACGCGATGCTGCAGGTAACCAGCCTTGAATGGCTCCACTGGCTGAACCTTTATTTCTGGCCTTTGCTGCGCATACTCGCCCTGATCTCTACCGCGCCAATTCTCAGTGAGCGCGCCATTCCCAAACGGGTAAAACTGGGACTGGGGCTGATGATCACCATCGTTATCGCCCCATCGCTTCCCGCTGTTGATGTGCCGATCTTTTCCGTCGGCGCATTATGGCTGGCCCTGCAACAGATCCTGATCGGCATTGCATTAGGTTTCACCATGCAGTTTGCGTTTGCGGCAGTCCGTACCGCCGGGGAACTCATCGGCCTGCAAATGGGTCTCTCCTTTGCGACATTCTTCGATCCCGGCAGCCGCCTGAATATGCCCGTACTCGCCCGCCTGATGGATATGCTGGCGATGCTGCTGTTTTTGACCTTCAACGGGCATTTATGGCTGATTTCCCTGCTGGTGGATACGTTTCATACGCTCCCCATCGGCGGTAATCCGGTTAACAGCAATGCGTTCCTGGCCCTCGCCCGGGCAGGTGGCTTAATTTTCCTCAACGGGCTTATGCTCGCTCTGCCGGTGATGACGCTGTTACTCACCCTCAACCTCGCGCTCGGGTTGCTAAATCGAATGGCGCCTCAGCTGTCTGTATTTGTGATTGGCTTTCCACTTACCCTGACTGTGGGTATTTCATTAATGGCGGCCCTCATGCCATTAATTGCGCCATTCTGTGAGCGTTTATTCAGCGAAATTTTTAATTTGCTGGCTGATATTGTCAGCGAAATGCCATTAAATAATAGTCCTTAATGTTTATCCTGTTTTACTAAGGATTGTCTTAAATTAAAAAAGCAACAACATTCACCAGGATAACCCTCTCGTGGGTTATTTGCTTTTCGCTCACTCACATAATGCAACATTTACTTTACTTTAAGATGTTTCCTGGCAAATTATACGCAACTTTACGGGATAGTAAATTCGCCTGAAAACAGCGAAAGCGTCATCTTGGGTCGTTATTATTCCGTTTAGTTGTGATGCAATAATCAGGTAAGGGGAATTATCGTTACGCATTGAGTGAGGGTATGCCATGTCAACGATTATTATGGATTTATGCAGTTACACCCGGCTAGGGCTGACCGGGTATTTGGTAAGTCGGGGAGTGAAAAAAAGGGAAATCAACAACATTTCAACCGTTGATGAACTCAGCATCGCCTGTGGCTCGCTTCAACCCGCTGTGGTGTTTATTAATGAGGACTGTTTCATCCACGATCCCGCTAACAGTCAGCAAATAAAGCAAATCATTAATCAACATCCCAGTACATTATTTATTGTATTTATGGCCATTGCCAACGTACATTTTGATGAATATCTCTTAGTAAGAAAAAATTTACTGATCAGTTCTAAATCGATTAAACCTGATTCACTGGATGAGCTTCTTGGCGATATTCTGAAAAAGGAAGTGGATATTGTTGTGGATGTGAACCTGCCGACTCTGTCATTAAGTCGGACCGAGTCCAGCATGTTACGAATGTGGATGGACGGTCAGGGAACAATACAGATATCAGACCAAATGAATATCAAAGCCAAAACGGTGTCATCCCATAAGGGGAATATAAAACGAAAGATCAAGACGCATAATAAACAGGTTATCTACCACGTTGTCCGGCTTACGGATAATGTCACCAACGGTATCTTTGTGAATATGCGGTAGAACGTTCTGACTGGTGGGCATGCCACCAGTCAGGATAAACGGGAAACGTGTTACTTCACTCCAGTTTTTCCACAAAGATACCATCCGGGTGACCTGACTCATTAAAGAACCAGATACCGAGCGGGTAGTCTTCAAGCGAAACCAGGTACATTGTGCCTTCATTAAACTCTTCGATGGCCAGCACCACACCCGGCCGACGAGGACCGCCGTCCGTTTTGACTGTAACCCGATCATTCACCTTCATCGTTTTCCTCCTGTGGCTTTGTGCCAGTGTAGAACAAATTCCCTTTTCTGGCAGCGCCCGGCACGCGCGATTGCGGGTTTTCTCGACAGTCTATACTTAGAGGGTGCGCATCAGAGATTTTGCTGCGCGCGCCCGGTATCCGTAACGGTTGAGAGGTATGAGGATGAAAACCGCGAAAGAGTACAGCGATACGGCCAAACGCGAAGTTAGCGTCGATGTGGACGCTCTGCTGAAGGCAATCAACGAAATCTGCGAGAGCGAAATTCATCGAAGCCACGATGACCCGGAACGCGTCAGCGTTGACGGTCGTGATTACCACACATGGCATGAACTGGCTGAAGCGTTCGAGCTTGATATCCACGATTTTAGCGTGTCGGAAATCAATCGCTGACTGAGGGCGAAAAAAATCCCGGCCCTTATCGGGTCGGGATCAAACTTGCTTATGCAAGAAGCACTTGAAAATTCGTTACACCAGGAAATCTGATGTGAAACTCACCTTATCTGCAATTTTTTTGCCTGACAAGTAAATAATTCTCACCAGAATGATAAATATAACTAATACTTGGGAGATCACCGGGTTACGGATGAGTGTCAAATTCAGACATCTTGTTGGCGCTGCCTTCGCTCACCCGGCACAAGCTCATCTTCACGGAATGCCTCACGCTTGACGCCAAAACCGTCGTACCAACGACACTCCACCATACCACTGGCATATCCGGTGACGATCATCCGTGGGCCCCCGTCTTTCACGGTGACTTCCTCACTGACAGAAAAGACCATACCTGCCTCCTGTATCAAGAGAAACCTTTTCACCTTAGACGACAACCCGCTTTTTTGCATAATTTACAGCGTGACAATTAGTGCGAAACGCCTCGCATTTTTGCTATCGCTTTCACCAGCAGTACGACAATCCCCCCAATAATAAACCCGAGTACGAGGTTCAGCAGGGTTGGAAGCATAATTTCCATGAATGTATTCTGTTGCTGGGCAAAATGTTCAATCGCATGATGCAACGGCGCAATTCCGTGCACGACAATGCCGCCACCGACCAAAAACATCGCCAGCGTACCCACAACGGACAGCGTTTTCATCAGCCAGGGAGCGACCACCAGCAGTCCTTTTCCAAACACCTGCGCAAGTGCGCTGGTCTTTTCTACCAACCAGTATCCGATATCATCGAGTTTAACGATGATCCCCACCAGACCGTACACGCCAATGGTCACCGCTAAAGCAATACCGGACAGGACCAGCACCTGATTTAACAGTGGCGCTTCAGCCACAATACCGAGCGTAATCGCAACGATCTCAGCCGAGAGAATAAAATCAGTCCGCACGGCACCTTTGATTTTATCTTTCTCAAACGTCATCGGGTCCTGGGCCGCAAGGGACGCCAGGCGCAGCTGGCGCTCTTCCGGGGTTTCTTTATGCTTACGCGCTTCCAGCGTATGCAGCACTTTTTCCACACCTTCAAAACAGAGAAACGCCCCGCCGATCATTAATAACGGCGTAATAGCCCAGGGAAGAAAAGCGCTGATCAGTAACGCCAGCGGCACGAGGATAACTTTGTTGACGAAAGATCCTTTTGCCACGCTCCAGACAACCGGGAGTTCGCGATTTGCCCGTACCCCTGAGACCTGCTGCGCATTTAGAGACAGGTCGTCCCCCAACACCCCCGCCGTCTTTTTCGCGGCCAGTTTTCCCATCATGGAGATATCGTCGAGAAGCGTGGCGATATCATCAAGTAAAGTGAGTAAGCTACTTCCTGCCAAAATTTTTACCCTCAATATTCTTCTTTTGCAGTCATTAGTATGAAGTAAAACACGGAATGCTGAAACCGACCTCTCTGGTCAACAAATATTTAACAACAGCAGGCAATTATAAATCTCGCCAGCATGATAGTTTTGACGTTTACTATGTTGCACCTTTTTATTTCCACCGTGAGGGATTATGCGTTTCAGGCAATTGTTACCACTTTTCAGCGCGCTTTTCGCGCTGTACATCATTTGGGGTTCCACGTACTTCGTTATTCGCATCGGTGTTGAAAGCTGGCCACCGCTCATGATGGCAGGCGTACGATTTCTCGCTGCGGGAATACTGTTAACCGCATTCTTACTTATTCGCGGTCACAAACTTCCGCCTTTACGTCCCCTGCTCAATGCAGCACTGATCGGTATTCTACTGCTGGCGGAGGGTAACGGCCTGGTGACTGTTGCGGAACATCAAAACGTTCCTTCCGGCATCGCTGCGGTTGTCGTCGCGACGGTACCGCTATTTACACTGTGCTTTAGCTATTTTTTTGGTATCAAAACACGCAAGCTGGAATGGCTTGGGATTGCGATCGGTCTTGCCGGGATCATCATGCTCAATAGCGGTGGAAACTTGAGTGGCAATCCGTGGGGAGCGGTGTTGATCCTGATTGGCTCAATGAGCTGGGCGTTTGGCTCTGTGTACGGTTCGCGTATAACGTTACCCGTTGGCATGATGGCAGGCGCCATTGAAATGTTAGCCGCCGGCATTGTGCTGATGTGCGCATCGTTTCTCTCCGGCGAAAAATTGACCACCATGCCGTCATTTTCCGGTTTTATGGCGGTAGGTTACCTGGCCCTGTTTGGCTCGATTATCGCCATTAATGCTTATATGTATCTGATTCGCAATGTAAGCCCTGCTCTGGCTACCAGTTATGCCTACGTCAACCCGGTAGTGGCGGTGTTATTAGGCACCGGTCTGGGCGGAGAAAGTCTGGCGCTCATTGAGTGGCTGGCGCTGGGCGTGATTGTTTTCGCGGTGATTCTGGTGACGCTGGGTAAATACCTGTTCCCCGTTAAATCAGACGCCGTCGTCACCCCGTCAGAGAAATCGTTACAGTAAATGAATACCCTGAGTGTCGATCTGCGCGCTGGCACCACCGCCGCAGATCCACTCAATGACACGTTCAGATAGCGCTTCATTATCCAGTTTTTCACGCCCACGCAAGGCGCACTCCCAGACAATCAGTACACGCCACCCGAGCACCTGCAGTTTCTCCCGGTCCCGTTCATCGCGCACAACATTTTTACCGATCTTATCCAGCCAGAAGTCCGTTCGGGTGGCGGGCGTTTTAAATAAATAACAGGTATGGCGATGCCAGAAACAGCCATGGGTGAAAATGACACACTGATACTCATCAACGACAAAATCAGGGCGGCCGGGCAACGCCGCATCCTGCACGCGAAATGAGACACCCTGCTCTGTGAGTAGGCTGGCAAGCCGTTTTTCGATAGCCGTATCGCGGGTCGCTATCGCCCGCATATTTTTGCTGCGCGTTGCCTTATCGTGAACGTCTGCCATGCAGAGTCTCTTTTTCACGCAGCGCAACGGCCTGTTTAATTTTCGGCTCCAGCAGTTTGGCAACCGCCGCGAATGCAGGTACTACGACCGAATTGCCAAACTGGCGGTAGGCCTGGGTATCTGAGACCGGAATACGGAACTGGTAGCCTTGTGGGGATTCAAAGCCCATCAGACGTGCGCACTCTCTTGGCGTTAACCTGCGCGGGCGATGCCGTTGGTTCTGCGGATCGTCAAAATCCTGCTCACCCAACGCCATGTCCCAGCCACGGTCGATCAGGATTTCTGCGCCGTCTTTGTAATAACGCGCAGATAATGTACGCGTTACGCTATCGGGATTACCGGGATAGACCATGCCGTAGCCAAACCCGTTCCCCCGCGCCTGATGCTTTTTCGCATAGCGATAAAGGTATTTCCACAAGACCGGGGTCAATATGTATTTCGCATCAACCGTGGGTTCAAGGAGTTCAGCCAGCGTCACCCGCCGCTGTGGATAACGGGTAACAATATTGCGCAGGGTAAAGTCTGTTTTCAAATTCAGATCGCGGCGGAACCCCACAAGGACAATACGTTCGCGGTGCTGAGGCAAAAAGTGTTGGCCATCAATAATTTTAGGATCGTCCGGCCCGTTATCCGCAGCATCTGCCACGTCATAACCCAGCTCATCCAGCGTTTGCATAATAATGCGAAACGTTTTTCCCTGGTCATGGCTCTTCAGGTTTTTGACGTTTTCGAGCACAAATATTGCCGGACGACGTGCATCAAGGATGCGCACCACGTCAAAAAAGAGCGTGCCTTGCGTATCACAGGCAAAGCCGTGTGCACGTCCTAGCGCATTTTTCTTTGATACACCCGCCAGAGAGAACGGCTGACAGGGAAAACCGGCTAGCAGTACGTCATGCTCAGGGACATGCTGGCAAATATGTTCAGCTGCCTGCTGGTCGCTTACGCCATCATGATGGCTGAGAGTGATATCACGAATGTCTTCATTAAAGTGATGCTGATGCGGGTCACAATAGTTGTTCGCTTTGTAGGTACGCACCGCATGCTTGTTCCATTCGCTGGTCAATACGCACTGCCCGCCTATCGCCTCAAAGCCACGGCGTATGCCGCCAATACCGGCAAAAAGATCGATAAATCGAAAAGCATAATGTGGATGATGCGCCGGCGGCGTTGGTAGCAAGGTATGCAGGTGGGCAAGCTCACGTTCGCTAAGGCGATGCCATGTTTCATTCGCGACCACGCGCTTGAAGATTGCCGGACTCCAGCGGTTCTCGCCGATGCCATTAAGATGGGCAACCAGCGTTTTTACGTCATATATTTCAAGCAACTTAGCCAAAATCACCTGTACGGCGACCCCGTTATCGTCTGTCATCAGGTTTATGGAGCCTGCTACTGAAAAATTATCCTGCATACATTTAACCGCCCGAAATGAATTACCCACAGGTTAACATAAAAAAGAGGGGTTTACGTTTCGGCTATTATCGCTGCTGGCGCGCGTTAAGAGGCTGAATCGCGGCAAGATCCAACATCTCATAGTCCCCTTTCAGCTCCGCGCTTAATTTCGCCATGTACGTCAACAAAAAGTCTGCATTATGTTGCGCCAAATGCCGACCGTGCTCGGTTTGCATTGTCAGCGGCAACGTTAACAGCTTGGTCTGGAAATGATCGAGCGCATACTGCTTATCGTTAAGCTCCCGATGTTGTGCAAAGGGATCTTCTGCATCAAACAGCGCGACACCGAGGGAACCGGAAACCGCAAATACGCGAGCCAGACCAATTGCGCCAAGTGCTTCAAGTCTGTCTGCATCCTGCACAATTTTTGCTTCAATGCTCTCGGGTGTGATTTTGGCACTAAAACTGTGCGCTTCAATGGCATGACTGACAGCAGGTAAACGATCCACGGGAAAATCAGGAAAGTCTCGCGTCAACACACGGCAGGTTTCCTGCGCGGCCAGCACCGATGAACGATGTCGGTCAGGATGATTTTTCGGCAAGCTGATCAGGTCATGGAAATAACACGCTGTCAGAACCACCAGCCAGTCAACCTCAACACCGTCACCCAACGTTTGTGCTGTTATCCACACCCGACGAAAATGAAAAAGGTCATGAGCGGCATCCTGGTCAACATGATGTCTGCGTAACCAGGTTTCAAACTGCCGCTGCCAATGTTGTAAATCCATGCTGTCGCTCTCCACAAAAGAAGATGACCTTATCAAAAACACGCCTGTCAAACCACACGGTAAATGAATACTTCTAATTTAGAATAAAACATATATATGTAAAATTAATCCAATATCTTTTTTCATTATTTGTTTTTATTAAAAAACCAGAACACATTCATTAATGAATATTCATATCAATTATATTTAAAGATAAACAATAGCCACGCAGTAATAAACAATAAAAACAAGAAATAACACATACAAAACACATTCACATTTAATTATAATAAAGCCAATTGAAACACTTTGAAATATATTAAATATATTTGTTACATGTTACCTTTTAAAAACAATGAACTTAATAGAATAGTATCCAGCTGTAGTTTTCAGGATAACACTACATATTCATAAAATTTATTATCATAAGGAAATACATAATGAAAAGAAAAGTACTGGCACTTATCGTCCCGGCTTTATTAGCCGCTGGTGCAGCAAACGCAGCTGAAATTTATAATAAAGATGGCAATAAACTTGATCTCTACGGAAAAGTTGATGGCCTGCATTATTTTTCTGATAACGCGAATGACGATGGCGACATGACCTATGTTCGTCTGGGTTTTAAAGGTGAAACACAGATCAATGATGTGCTGACTGGCTTTGGTCAGTGGGAATATAACATCCAGGCTAATACAACTGAAAAAGATCATGGGAACTCATGGACGCGTCTGGGATTTGCCGGTCTGGGCTTCGGTGAGAATGGTACCTTTGATTACGGCCGTAATTACGGTGTTGTTTACGATGTTGAAGCATGGACAGATATGCTGCCAGAGTTTGGTGGCGATACCTGGGCTCAAACCGATGTTTACATGACTGGCCGTACTAATAACGTTGCCACTTATCGTAACAAGGGCTTCTTTGGTCAGGTTGACGGTTTAAACTTTGCACTGCAATACCAGGGTAACAATGAAAACCCAGGCTCTGGCGAAGGTACAGGTAATACCGGTGGCCGTAAATTGTCCAAAGAGAACGGCGACGGTTACGGTATGTCTACCTCTTATGATTTTGATTTTGGCTTAAGTTTAGGGGCTGCCTACTCTCATTCAGACCGTACCAATAATCAGGTCGCGCACGGTTCTCACGACAAAAACAGTGTCACTGCAGGCGGTGATACCGCTGATTCCTGGACCGTCGGTGCTAAATATGATGCAAACAATATTTACCTGGCCGCCATGTATGCGGAAACCCGCAATATGACCGCGTATGGCGACGCTGACGGCATCGCCAATAAAACACAGAACTTTGAAGTGACAGCTCAGTATCAATTTGACTTTGGTCTGCGCCCTGCTATCTCTTATCTGCTGTCTAAAGGCCAGGATCTGGGCGGCCAGAGTGTAGATAAAAACGGCGTCTACCAATACACCGATAAAGATCTGGTGGAATATGTGGATATTGGCGCGACTTACTACTTTAACAAAAACATGTCTACCTACGTTGATTATAAAATCAACCTGCTGGATGCAGACGATAGCTTCTACGCTAATAATGGTATCTCAACGGATGACATTGTTGCCGTTGGTTTAGTCTACCAGTTCTAATCCTGCGCCAAACCTACAGGCCCGTTTCATCTGAAGCGGGCTTTTTATTTTATATGAACAGCCCTGATGCTTTTACGGTGTTGAAGTTTCTGCTCGCTGTTTTATCAGCATATAACGGTTAATGAGCTGGCTAAGATGCATATCCGTTTGCAATATTTGAGCGTCTGGTAGTGGCGTCCCGGAGGGAAATTGGCTGAGTAGGAAAAGTTGCTCTTCAACAGGCGTCGCACGACTAAAGTCTTGTGTGATGGTAAATACCATCGACTTCAGTTCTGAGCCAGTCAGGTATTTGCCTTTACGCTCATCAAGGGCGTTCAGACGCTGCGTTAATGCCTGAAGGCCGTCCATTCCCGCATGCCAGCCAGCGAGCGATGAATCAGATATGGCATGACTCCTGATATAACGCTGCCACTGAGCTTTCAATTTTTCAGCATCTGAAGGTGCTGCGGATGCAGCCAGCACGAAACCGTAATTCTGTAGCCACAGCGGCGAAAACTGTGACAACGCCTCCAGGGATGATTCATTTGCCACAACGGGCAACGGGCTGCTGGGTGGAGGGGTGAGTTTCTGCCAGCCCCACAATCCCGTAGATCCCAACACCAGCATGGCCAGCGCCCCACCCACAAAGCTTCTCCACGGCCGCGAGCGAGTGGGTTCACCTGACTCAGTCACGACCTGTGGCACAACGGGAGCCTCATGGACTATGTACACCAGCGGTTCAGTTAAGCCAACGGATGACGCCGACAACGGCACTGTAACCGGCATACTGTTGCTCGCATCGATATTTTCAAGGCGTATAACCGCATTGTGCATAAATGCACACAGATCCCCTATCTGGCTGGCGTTTTTCAACTCCAGACGCTGTAGACGCTCACGTATAGCATTGAGGTACTCTTCCGCTTTGTAAACCTGTGGCAAATCACCATAATTCAGGTTTAGCGTTCGCAATACCGCCTGCAGGCGCTGACTGAATCCGGTGAGAATCTCCATTCTGGCGTGAACCGGCTGCGGCCAGAACGTTCCCCATTGATGGGTCAGCAACGCTTCCAGAATCGCCAGGCCTTCATTAAGCCCTGCCAGCCCGGTAATTCGTGTGCGCGCCAGCGTATACCAGCACAGAGTTTGCAGCTCAACACCGTTCTGGCGAAACAATGACAGGCTCAATTGCTCAACGCGCCCCCAGTCAACATCAGGTCGCGCAGGATGGGAAAGTTTAGCAAGCTCATCGCGCAAAGCGGCATAATCCGCCAGCGGGCGCGGATCGCCGCCAGTATTAATTTTACGGGAGTGAATGTCATTCATGACCAGATATCCATTTGACAGATTGACGTAATCCGTCTTGCTCAGTGACTCGCAAGAGAACCGTCAGGTATACCGCATTGATGCTATCGGCAGGCAGGTGAGACCAGTGTAATAAGGGGTTAAATCAAAGATATTGCTGTTGCCTCAGGTGACGAAGCAGGACGCGTCCTTCCGGCATAAACTCCGTTCCATAGCGAACCAGCCCAAGGCCTTTTAGTTCTGCATCAATGGCGTAGCACAGTTCACCCGGCTGAGTCTGATCGAGCAATGTGACCGTAATATTTTTCAGTCTTGGCTCGTACTTCAGCAATACAGACGACAGCGTACTCATCAGTTGATGAGCGGTTCCTGGCATTCCCTGCAGGATTTTGGTCATATCCGGCAGACCATAGTCCGGCAAGTGGGCCAGCGAGCCTGCGCGACAGTTAAGAATGCACTGCATGTTATCGAGCACGGATAAAATCACCTGGTTTTGTTCACTGACCTGGCACATATCAAGACCACCGGTGAAGTTACCAAAGAGGGTTTCATAGAGAGAAGGACGTGGCATCTCATTTATCCTTTACCGCTACCAGCGTTAACTGGTTATTACCGGCCTCAATGACGCGGGCGTTATCCGGGTCAAGATCATCACGACTCAACACGACGCGCCAGGTGTTTTTCTCCTGGTCTGGCGACATAAACATCCCTGCCACCGCCACATACTGCGCACTTTCCTCCATTGGCATATCAACCATCACCGTCCCTCCGGGCTGCAGGCGGATATCCTTCTCTGCCACCAAATCGGCATTGATGGCCTGACTGTCAGCCTTAAACAGTGACGGGTAGTCGGTACTGTCGAAGGTTTTGCGGTCTTTCAACTGATAAATACGCACGACGGTGGACAGCGCCACGCCACCCGCATTGCTATTCACCGCCTCGCGCGCACGTATGTCCAGGTGAAGGATTTTCACCTGTTTATAAAAAATTGACCGGGTCACAGCGACGGTACCCTCTGTGACGCTCTGGGTCAGCCCACAGCCTGCCAGTATCAGTGTGATGCCCGCGGCCAGCATGGCCTGGGGGAATTTACCAGCGGTAATCGCCATCTTCATCGGTCTCCCTGCGGTGAATGTTTTCCTGAACTCGCTCATAGCGCCCCAGGTTGATGGTTATTGTTTTTGGGTATTTTGTCGTATGCACCGAATTCAGTGGTCGCATCACCGCTGTACGGCCCAGTTGTACCGCACCTGCTTTGGGTTTACTGCTCATCGTGGCGTCAGGCAGCAGACTGCGCTCGACACTCAGTTGCAGGCGTACATCAAGGCGTGAACCAAGCCAGACATGCAGCAGCGCCATTAAGTCTGTA
Source organism: Citrobacter sp. Marseille-Q6884 (assembly GCF_945906775.1). Taxonomy (NCBI): domain Bacteria; kingdom Pseudomonadati; phylum Pseudomonadota; class Gammaproteobacteria; order Enterobacterales; family Enterobacteriaceae; genus Citrobacter; species Citrobacter sp. Marseille-Q6884. The sequence continues at coordinate 726,562 of NZ_CAMDRE010000002.1, read as the reverse complement.
TGAAGCGCGCCCCCCGGCAACCACTCTTGTACCTCATTTGGATCAGCGGTAGTCAGCCTCATCAACACCTGGCTATTCACATCGGTGACATAGTTTCCCATCACCGGACGGTTTGTCAGGGTGACTGGATGACTAATGCTCATGGTGAGCGGCTTCTTCAGCGGTATACGACGTTTGTCATGGTGCCAGATTTTGGCCTGCGTATTGGGCGCCAGCAGGCGTACCAATGAAGCCATCCCTTCCGCAGTACGTCCCGGCAATAGCATGACCGGCAACAGCGCCAGAAAACGTGAAGCCGGTGTTGCGATACTGTCCGTACAGCCGTCAATCCCGAGCCCGGCCAGCCCCAACAGGTACTGCGATATGCTGTCTTTACCGCCCTCTTCAAAACTCGCCGGGTATGAGTATTTACGCCAGATACGATAATACTGAGCAATCAGTCGGTGGTTGAAGATATCAAGGAAATCGGCGGTCACCTCGTAACCTTCCCGCCGCTGGGTGATGTCATCGATATAGTGCGTAGGCAACGGGGACTCGACGCCGTATAGCCCCATAAAGGTGATACGTATCGTGGGTGGCAGGTGCGGAGACTCAGGTGGTTCACCCCCTTTGATTTCGGATGCCGGGAACCCCATCCCTGCATGTGGCCGGAAGCGCACCGGTTCATGACGCAACTGCCAGGTGCTGCCGATCACGGGTTTATCCGGCTGGCTCTGCTCCAGTAACTGGCAAAAACGGTAAAAGTTAAGGTGCGGCAGCCGGTCGCCCAACTGCGCGATTAGTTGGGCAGGCGCGGACTGTGGTTCTCTTTCCACCGGATGCATTTTCCTTCTGGCTGAACGATAAGGGTAAGCTGGTTAAACTGGTTCATGTCGGCATAGAGCGCAAAAAAACGGTTAAGCATTTCGCCGAATAAATGGATATCGCCTTCGCCAGTAAATCCGTTACTGTCGAGCGTTACTTCAATATCCAGCCCCCGTAGCAGATAGCCCTGCTCGAATCGCTGCAAGCGATGATGCGCCACATGCTGTATTGCCTCCAGACGCCGGGTATTCAGTTCATCGTCCTGCCAGTTATACAGCGCCAGAGTACCGCGCAGCACTTCGGCGGTGCTCATCATATTCAGGAAGCCTGAGCCGAGGTGACTCAATACCCGCCAGTGAAAACGGTCTTCTGCAGGTGGATAGACCGGCAGCGTGGGCTTACAGAGATTGCGCACCGAGAGCTGCGTATCGACGATCTGTTCACAGCGGTCAAGCAGCGTGCTCTGGAGCGCCCGACGCGGTAATTGACCATTAGTGCCCGTAATTTGTAGCGATACGGCTTCGCGATCCACAAGCCGGTCATCTTCCCATTGATGACCACCCAGAATAAGCCAGGTGTCATACAGCCCGGTGACACCGCGTTTCACACGGGTGTGGTAGTAACGTGGCGGTGCATGACGACGCATCATCCCGCCTTTGTGGCGGAAGCTGCTGAACGGGACGTACTCCGCGTCATGGATCCGATTTGAGCCGGTGACAGAATCCACGGCATAAATCTCAGTATGCCCGTCCTGCAGCCGTTTGGGCCGCAGCAGATATTCACTTTCAAGACCCGTAATGGTGAGGGGATCCGCTTCCAGGGTAAAAAGATTAATAACCGGTACGCAGTGCAGGCGAATAGCGTCATCAGTGACCGGCATATCTGATAACCAGGGCGTAGTGAACACCACTTCAATGTCGAAATATTCCGTCCCGGCCGGTGGCGTAATACCGTCCAGCCCATTGAGATGGACAAACATAAACTTGTCCCGGAAGGTAAAGTACTCGAGCAGCAACTGGTAACCGCTGAACGCCGTTTCGCCTTTTGGCCACAGACCGTCTTCCTCACCAAATCCACCCGGTGAGAAATAGCCATCAAGACGGATACGGTCGGTCTGCCCGGGCAGGCGCATATACAATGCAGCCTGCCGCTTCGTCAGCATCAGATGTAATTGACTGTTGACCGGTGCATCCGCCCCGAGATACAGGCTCAAATGGCTGAGATTGGCATGGGACCAGTCCGCCTGACTGCTGCAGGCAAACCGCATCCGTAACAGTGAGCGACCATCAGGTTCGGTGGTCATGGTAATGCCTGAGATACTCAGAGGGTTAAGCATCACATTCTGCGTGGTGCGATAGCGGCAGACGGTGTTTTTCGGCCCCACCGGGCGGGAATACACTTCCAGACCCGCAGGTACGAGTTCCGCCATTTTCATCGCATGCAGAGCTGGCGTGAGGGCGACTACCGACAGCGACGGAATGGTCCGCAAGTAATGTGGCCAGAGCATACTGACCAGCCCTTCGGTCAGTTCTGGCAAGTCATCGTCAATCTTTTCGCGCAATCGTCCCATTGAGAAGGCAAAGCCTTCAAACAGGCGTTCAACATACGGATCCGGTGTGCCCGCTTTGTCCAGATCCAGCATCGCTGCCCGGTCCGGGTGGGTCTGTGCAAACTCTTTTGCAGCTTCACGCAGATAGCGCATTTCTGCATCGAAATAACGCAGGGTTAAATCTTCCATTTGTTCATTTTCCTGTGGATCTAACCGCAAAGGATGGCCGCACGTGCCGGATCAACTGCAACTAACCCGGCGAGTAATTGATCCATCACTGGCGTCAGTCGCACCTTATCAGCTTCACTGCGACCGGCTTTCAGTCGCAGGAGTTTCAGATGACGGGCCTGTACCTCAAATAACAGCTCAGGTTCCCAGTCGATGAGCGTCACTTCACTGGCCCGCGCGCCCAGTTCTGTAAACAGATACACTGCCAGTTCATTTTTGCCGTACTGTTCTGCGATACGCCCCATCAGCAGACGCAGCAGCCACTGCTGGCGCGCAGTAGTGATACCAGGACGGCACTGTAACCAGCCCAGCGCCGCATCGGGTCCATCACTGTCAGCGACAGCCACCGCTTCTGGCTCAAGTGCCAGGATATCGTCGTTGCCAGCCGCGATTTGTGCTGACTGCGTGTTATTCCCCCATCCGCCCGTAGCGTCCAGCACACTCTGCTGGATCCAGTTCAACGTAACTTCATCCGCAAACGGCGTACCGTCACTGAACGCCAGGGTTTCGAGCCCGGAAAGACGTGTCAGCAACCCCTTCAGGTCAGCTGCAATAATGTCAGCCAGCGCCTCTTTGCCTGACTTCGTCAGCGCCTGATGGATATACCACTGCAAATCCAGCCACAGATGATTCGCTCCGCGAGAAAAGGTACTGTCCGCGGTCTCCAGCATTTCAGCCCAGTTTTGTTGCAGGTAGAGGCGCTTGAGCAACGCACGCTGATCTGCTCTTGGTGGTTCGATGCGCGTACGGCCCTGTGCATCCGGGGCAGGAATGGCCCGCAGAGTGTCGTGGCGCAAACTTTTCATCAAGTGATGTGCTGACAGCCAACCGTCGGGTTGTTCACGCAGGTATTCGGTGAGCGTCCGGGCCTGAGCCAGTAAATCCTGACCTGAAGTAATGCGCCCTATTACCGGAGCATCCGTGTGGCCGGGCGAAAGAGGTGTTTCACTGATGCTGGCATTTTGCGGCACCACGGCATCCACACCTCCGGCTTTCTGCAGGCGACTTTCCAGTGCGCCATACAATGCATTAAGCTCAGGACGGGTTTCCTCCGGCTCATTTTCGGTAAGTTGTGCTATCAACAATAGCGCGCCAGTAGTTCGCACCGCCTCTTCCCTGACCACCTCCGGGTACAGAGAAAGGGAATCGGTCATACGCGAGCCTGCCAGCCATTCCAGTGCGGCCTTGCGGCTACGATCACGTTGCGGATACAATTGCGCGCCAAAACGCGCAATCAGCCCAGCCAGCAGTTCAAGACCTTCGGCCAGCCCCTGCTCGCCTTCACGGTGCAGCTTTGCCCAGCAGTACCAGGTCGCCACCCGGATATCTTTGGCGGTGGTGGTTAAAATCTTTTCAGCAAGTAAGCATATAAGCTCTGTGTTTGCTCCAGAGAGCTTATTAATTTCCTCGCGTATCTGCTGGTAGTCATCGTCATAGCCCGGATCTTCTCCAACAGGAGACATCTCTGATAACGGATGCAGCCAGCTATCCCACTGCGCCACGCGTTCACGAGTGGCTGCACACAACCACTCCTGTTCGGCCTGGCAGGCGATCAGTAAGGCATTAAGCGTGCTCATCAGTACATCTCCCCTGTATCATTTTCTGCACTGACGGCCTGTCCTGTCAGTGTTTCCCCGGAAGTGCTGAAAATGGTCTCCGGCAGACGGAAATGACGCAGCTTCAGCAGCGCCAACGGGCCTTCTTCGGCTTCTGTTCGTAGGGTGTAGTTGAGCGGGCGTCCATCCGGAGCTTTCCAACTGAGACTGTAGCTACTGCCTACCGCCGGGTAAGCGCTGACGGTCGCCTCCTCTAACAAGCGTATCCAACCCCAGGCTCCTGAAATATCCGCATACTGGCGGGTCCCGGCCTGAGTGCTGATCCAGCTCAGGTTCGCGCCAGGAGCTTCGGTATCCGCTGGCCAGCTAAAGCGTTTCCATGTGGGAAGCTGGTTGACATAGGTCAGCTTCTGGCTGTCAATAATCATGTCAGTCTGCATCACGCCATCAGCGGTGCCCGGACGAAGTTCAAAATGCATTCCCGCATTGCCTTCGGTAAAGGCCACATCCGAGATGTGACTAAGAGTATTGATGGCATTGAGAAACGCCGGATTAAAGGACAGCCCTTGCGAATTGATGCTGTCCGGCACCCAGTGGTTGCCTTCGCGGTGGAGTACGCCCTTGAGGCGTGTCTGCAGGAACTGTGCGATACGTCCGGAATCCGCATTGAGGTACTTCGCAAGCAGTGGCAAGGAGGCATCACTGCTGGAGTTGTTGAACGGATAACGCCCGCCAAAAGCACTATTCCACTCATTCACCACTGCCTGTTGCCACTGGGTATTGAGACTGGCGGCCGCCGGCGTCAATACCTGCTGCCATGCCTGCTCCATCGGGGTCACAAACACGGTGCGACCAAAACTGTTCCACTCCTGACCAAGCCCGGCAGCAATCAGACTGCCGTAATCACGCGTTTCGGTCAGGTCCACGGCTTTACCCTGAAATACCGTCTGGACAATAGTCTGGGTCATCGCCTGCGGGTCAGCAGCATTGGTCACCTGCTGCAAGCGCAAGCGCACCTGAGTCACCCGAGTCAGATAAGACTGCAGACTCTGATCCTGCGCATCAGTGCGTTTTTTGTCCATCAACGCCAGTACCGGGCCGAAAGTCGCATCCAAAGGCCCGTGAACATCGACACTCTGATCAATGGCATCCCGGGTATCGTTGCCCAGCAGATTCTTCGCTGATTTCACCAGAGAATCGGAAATCGCTTCGCCGATCTGTCCGGTACGGCCCTGTACGTTCAGCGTGTTCATCAGTGCTACCAACGGAGACTGACGTACGTCGGCCATAAGGGTCAGCTGGTCAATCGAATCCGACAGCGTAGCAGCCTGGTTCCAGCGCAGGCTGTTGAGAAACCCCAGCCAGGCGCCACTAAAGTCGGCAAAATAGCGTTCTGTCAGGCGATTCTTCAGCGCTTCCGGAGAGGTTTCATCCTGTGTCATTGCCTGACGCTTGCTGTCAGTAAGTACCCAGTCGAGCTCGTCCCGGCGCGCCTTCACCACCTTCTCGATGGCCGGCTGTACCGACTGCTCCCAGGCCTGACGGGTAAACATCCCCGGCACAATGTCAGAGGTGCTGAACAACCGGGAAGCATCAGTCTCACCCGTCATGTCTTCGAGACGCATATCGGCATACAGGTGTGCCACCTGCGATAGCATCTTCTGGTAGAGAGTCGATTCGCTGTTACGCACCCCCATCAGGCGAACCAGCAGGGAGCGCGCCTGGCTGACCATATTCTCATCAGGGCGGAGTTTCCACTCCGGATGAGAGGGCAGCTGTGCGCCATAATACGACAGCAATGACGGAGCCATGCCCTGCCAGACACCGTCTTTCACGCCATCACGCTTCGGCCAGTCGTGCAGCAGTGCAGAGCTGAACCAGGCGGCATCCATATGTTCCGGGCGGGTCAGCATCAGGTAGATCTTCAGTTGATCATAAGTGGTTTTCGCCATCTGCTCGCGCAGCGGGCTACCCGGCGGGAGTGCATTAAAGGCACTAACCTGCAGCTGCAGATGTTCCGCTGACGCATCACGCAGCAGAGGTAATGCACACTCCTGGTAGCGCGGCCAGAGCGCAACCAGCAGCGCGTTATTCTGGCTCAGCCCGGCCTGTTCATACCACGGTACCCCATGTTCAGAACGGAACTGCAAACGAGCCAGTGTTTTCTGCAGTTCCGACAACGCATGCAGGCGCTGTTCCAGCGGCTGATTTTGCCGGACAGCCATCGCAGCCTGGGCATTCGCGTCGTTCACCTGGTTACGGTTGGTCACGTAAGAGAGTCCCATCCACGCGCCCCACCCCATCATCACCAGAGCGACGACAGAAGCCATCACGTTGCGCCAGGGGATACCTGGTTTGCGCGGACGCAATGTCTCAGGAAGCGCGCGAACAGAATCAGGAAGAATATCCCAGCGCTTGTCCATCCCCCAGTGGTGCCGAACCGCGCGCTCAGCACCGGCAGAAGGTTGGCTGAACACAACCCCTGCCAGCGGCAACGGACGGTATGGATTGAGCATCACCGACAGCGGCGCGGTCACGCTCTCCGGCTTGCGAATGAGCTGGTCAGCAAGTCGCAACAGAAAGTTGTGATTCACATCATTACAGGTCTGCTGCAGTCCCTGCGAGATCAGTACCGGCGTCAGCGCTGCGAGCTGTTCTGCTAATCCTTCAGTACGGCATCCGGCAGGCAGCAGACAGCCTGTCGCCTGAACAATACGACTTTCCTGCTTGCCTGCGCGAGGATGCAAGGACCAGACATATAGCGGGAGCTTCCAGCCAAGCGTTTCCATACGTTCGCTGATGGCGTGAGAAAGAGAATCCATGGTGCTTTCTGAAGGCACCGGCAATGGCTGTTCCAGGCCGGGGGCTGACATCTGGTCGAACACCGAGGTAACCCACACCAGCCCATCCAGCGGGCGGCGACGCAGTTTACGCAGTGCAGTTAACCATGCGCTGTCGGCTGGCGTGTTGAGATCACCGCCCCACAACAACAGCGTGCCGCGGTCTTCCTGCCAGAGCTGCGCGGTGAGGCCCGGAGTCAGTTGCTCCACATCAGAGACGGTGCCGGTTATCAGCAGGATGCGGAGCTTGCCGGGCCAGCGACGACCATAAAGGTTACGCATGGATTCACGAATGGTGTCGACGGTGACGTTGCGTGACGGGGCCCGAGCTACTCTTGACTCATCAGAAGGCAACGCATTGTTCTTTTGTTCCAGCAAACGATGATACTTTTCCTGCATGAAGCGGAACATTAACGGCGTATAGAAAGCAATAAGCAAAACTAACCATACAACAGCAAATGCAAGAACTTGCTTCAGTCGGGTATCAAGGCCATGCGAGGGGATAAAATGAAGGATCAAGGCCACTATAACTGCTGAGATGAAGGCTATTATGCCGGCAAGCCCTCCTCTGCTCCATGATCTACCCGGCATCATTATTTCCACTCCCTAAAGTAACAGTACTGACAAAACGATCAGTACCTGAGGTAAACAGCCCTAAAACAGGTTTGTTGTTAACTGACACGATGTCGGACAGTAATGTGGCTAAAAGCCACGCACTGCTTGCCCCTGGAATACCATTATATTTTTCCAGTACATCAATTTCCTGCGGCACCCATGGTGTTTGATATGCCTGGGATGCTGTCATCAACTCAGCAAACCGATCATTCCAGTCCCCGTAGTCACAAAACACGGTTGGTGTCTGACAGGCGAACGTTTGTGTTTCGAGGAACAATCCCATATCCACTCCGAAATTTTCCATGTCCAGAGGCATTGGTCGCAATATGCGGGCAGAATGGGGAAGCTGATATTTATCAGCAACATCATCGCTGGTAAGTATCATGGTCGCGAGTGCGTCGGAATACTGTTCAGCCCCCTGATTCTGCAATATCAGGATCAAATCGATATCGAAAACGGAATTTTTAAGGCGATCTGCGATCCAGACGAAAGAAAGGGTTTTACAAAACGAAACTGAGCCTGTTAGCGCATGGCCAGGGTAAATTCTTCCCCATACTTCGCGAAACCGGATTTCGAAGTCCGGTGAAATCATGTCGCTCACAATGGTGACGTTGAACGGCACTGTAGAAGGCAACATCGCGATCGCGTTTTGTACACCGGCCAGGCCCAGTTCGAGCAAGGAGGTGGAATTAACCAATTGCGCATCAAAATGGCTGGTCAGTGAAAGAAATTGCGGCGCATCTGCTGCATCTGATTTAGCAATAGCGTCAGAGGTCACTCCGGAAGGTAGCAGTATGCTGCTTCCAAGAACGGCCAGATAGCGTCCAGCCCAAGCTTCCCACTGTTGTTGTCCGTATTCCGCCTCCTTCTGCAAAAACTGATGTTCATTGACTGTTCTGCCCCACAGCCACCCCCGTAAACAAAACAGGAAAAACCAGCCAAGAACCGGGCTGGATGCCAGCCACCAGATATTAAATGCAGCCAGTGCCTTAACCATGCCTGACGCATGTAGGATAAACAGCAAAATGCCCACAACCGCGGCTACGCCTCCTGCCAACAGCCATCCCGTAAAAGATGGCTCAGGTGGCAACTCCATTGTTGTTGCTTTCGTCCTTTCCCAGCCCATTGATTATCCTACTGTGCTGTTCTGCGCACTTGAAATTACTGTACAACCGCACTGACATTTGCAGCCATCGACAACAACAGCGCGACCGTTAAATGTCCGGTGCGGTGATCCTTCCACGATAGAATTAGTTCCATGCCCATCTACCGGGCAGCTGACCATATCGCCAACTAACGCGGCCTTTTTCCCGTCAACAGTAATATTGGAAGAAGCGGAGATCACTTTTCCGCCGTGAGAGGTATTGTCACCAAGCAAAACTAAGCCTTTTGTCATGTTGAATCCTCGAACATTAAATAAAAATCAATTAACATTCATTTTATCGACCTTATCAAAATCAGGGAAAAGAGTTTTTTCAGGAGCAACACTTCCGTCCGGATAAATGATTTTTGGATACTTACCTTTTATTTTTTTCTCTAACCCGACAAATCTTGTTATTTTCATCTCATCTATTTCAGGGAAAAACTTCACAGAACTAATCTCACCAACACGCAATGACAGAAAGTCTTTCTTACCAATTAGAGATAAGCTATTCTCTACCCCCCCCATTTTCTTCTCTCTTATATAAGGATAATATTTAGGAGATAAATCTACATCTCCAGTGACAAAGGTAAATTGTCCATTACGAGAAGCATCATTATCAAAGGCGAGGGTCACACCTACCGCCGTACCAGGAACAAGATCCTTGCCAAGATGTGTAGCATCTATATACTCGATACCTAAATTGACCGCACTCAACGTCCATTTGCATGTTCCGCCACCAGTCATAGCAACTTTTGCTTTCCAGATATCCCCGCTCTCTTGCTGCATGGGGATCCCAATAACGTTATAACTGGGTTCTGTGATAACAGAACCATCAAAGCCACCAACTCTTTTTTTCAGACACTCATGTGATATGTATCTGACCTCAAGCGGAAACGGTTTCGTATACTGAGACGGATTTTTTACTTCAAAATTGACCCATTTTGTATCTGCCGGCGGGGATAACATTTTGTTTACAGCACGGCTCATACTGCAACTAGCCGTAGAGAGAAATAAAAAGGAAATGAGCAATGCCTTAGATCTTTTATTCATCCCTATCTTTCTACTTTACTTATATCAGGGTGAGTGGATCCATCAGATACAACAGTTCCATCAGGATATATTATTTTATAATATGCACCCACTCGATACTCTATTGGCGCAACCATTTTTACAACTTTTGACTCATCAAGTTTTGGTGAAAATATGACAACAACATCATTATTGACATTGAAAACAATTCTTTTTTGTATAAAATCTTTTTTACCAAAAAGCTCTAATGCATCATTTTTCTGAATCCTTTTGTTAGTATGAATCAAAGGATAATAATTAGGTGCTAATTTTAAGACATTACCTGTTACCATATAAAACTGCCCATTTCTAGAAGAATTATTATCAAAAGCGAGCGATACCCCTACCGCAGTGCCAGGTACAAGATCTTTGCCAAGATGTGTAGCGTCTATATACTCTATACCTAAATTAACCGCACTCAAGGTCCATTTACATGAGCCCCCCCCGATCATAGCAACCTTTGCTTTCCAGACATCCCCGCTCTCTTGCTGCATGGGGATCCCAATAACGTTATAGCTGGGTTCTGTGATCACTGAACCATCAAACCCACTCACTCTCTTTTTCTGACATTCATATGATATGTATCTGACCTCAAGCGGGAAGGGTTTTGTATACTGAGACGGATTTTTTACTTCAACATTGACCCATTTTGTATCTGCCGGTGGGGATAACGTTTTGTTTACGGCCCGGCTCATATTGCAACCCGACACGGTCAACATTACTAGGGAAAGCAGAATAATTTTTGATTGATTATGCATTTTCTATTACCTCTTCTCCGTATTGAGCAAACCGCAAAAGCGTATCGTTGCCAGACGGCATGGACAGCGTAGGGGAAAGCGATGCATCCAGCAGTCCTTCTATATTCAGAAAGATGTTATTTCTTGCTACCTCTCTCTCCGGTATATCATTTTTATTTTCTTCCATTTGTTCTCTGAATGAATCAACGTTATACCGATGCTCAGTAAAGGTACGTTTTTCCACTATCCCGGCATTATCAATCAACTCTAACACTTTGTTATACATATAGGGCATATAGGAGGTCATATAGTGTTCAAAAAGATTTAAATTAACGCCTCTGTTCGGATTACTCCCTTTTGGGAAAAAGTCAGTTATATCTGTCTGCGTTAATGACGCTTTAAACTCTTTCTGCTTCTGACCAGCCTGCTGCATCTCCTGCTCCGCCAGGGCAGGAACCAGATAAAGTTTAGCTTTAAAGGGAAGTGTATTTCTGATGGTAATACACCCCGCCGGAGTCGGCAGCTCTCTTTTGCACTCTTTCCATTCCCGACTCTGAGTGGCCGTGAGAAAGGCGACCGTATTGCCGTGATGCCAGAAGCAATCTCCCCAAGTAACCATCTGGTAAGCCAGGAGTTCGCCCAGCGACCAGAAAAAACCTAGCGTCCCCCCCAGCCATCCCCAGAGTTTATATAGCTCATTATCCAGGTTGGCTTCCGCAGGTACGGCTGGAATAGGATCATTATCATTAACATGCCGGAAATGGGTAATTTCCGACAATTGCACCGCGGCATCGCGGGTAAATGTTCGCGGCATCCCATAGGTGTAAAGTAAAGGATTATAACCCTTTAATTTTGCAGCATGAATAAGAGCTAAGGCCCCACCTAAACTATGACCACAGATAAATAACATTCTACTTTCAATGGTTTTTAATAATTCTAGTATTTCTTTATTAAATTTCTTTTCAACCCGATTATATCCGCTCCAAAACCCAGTATGCACTTTCCCAGCAGGTAGTAACGGAGTACATTGCGTTTTGTCTCTATCGCATAATTCTGAATTTACCGGTCTAAACGCAAGATCCGTTCCCACATCAAACAAGCTGGCCGTTCCACGCCAGGCAACAATCACCTTATCCGCGTTATAAACATAATAAAGCTGCGTATCACCGTCTGCCTTTGTTGCAGCAGTATCATCCTCTCTCTGGGCTGTTCCAAGTGGGTTCTTCTCGTCTTCCTTAGGTGACGTGTCTCGTGAGGTATCCATAAATACCGGGGGATGATATCGTTCACTAAAGGGAATATCCTGTACTAACGTATTCCATGCAGAGCCGTCTTTATAAAGCTGAGGTAAGCGGGATAGATCCTGGCACTGGTTAATAAAAAAGCGCGTAATTGACACCGTATCCAGAGTACTGTCATCTGCATAGGCAAGCGTTGCTGCTGCCCCAAGATTAATTCCGTTCGCAATGGAATAGTCCTTTTGATGATGCAGAACAAGTTCCCAGGCTCTGAAAGGGCATATTTCTATTACATGACGCTTTTCAAGTTCATTCGTTAGGAATTTGAATCCCTTAAATGCTGTTTTTGCAGGAAAGTGGTATGCAGGTAACATTTCCCCAGGTCTTAATTCTAAGTTTGGTGAAGTTCGACAAAGTTCACCGATAACGGCATAATGCCAGATATACCCTTTTTCTTCAGCTTCAGGACGCACAATAGAATCATTTTCCGCATCGCGACTAACGCGTAAAGCACGTTTTTCCATTTCCGTAGCCAGCTGATTGCCATCTAACGTCAGCCTCAGCTCCAGACCATGCGGCATATCAATATGGATAAATCCGTCAGCATCGCTCTGACCAGAATAAGTGAATCCCTCTACCGGCCCGGAAACAGGATGAGTGCTTTCCACTGTCCATGGCATATTTGCCACGGGATCACCCTGCTCATCTACCAATTGAAACTCAACCCAATAAGGTTTTTGCCTTCCCGCCGTAGCTTTTGCCTCTGTATGCGTCACAGATGTCACTAATGAATTTCCTGCCATAAACATCCCTCTTTATTCAGATTTAAAAAATTCATGAGCTCTTTTCTCTTGTAAGATAAAATGTCCCAACCTTAATTATCTCTGATAAGAATACAGCGGCAAGAAACATCGCGCCAACTTTGATTGACATAGTTTTGAACATCCATGGCAATATTGAAATAGAAGGGTTCATGAAAAATAGTCTGAATGGCGTTTGAAAATGAACTATCCAACTTACATATTTCCACTTTTTTAAGAACATTACAGCAGAAAAAATAATTGATATATTAAGCAGCAATGAAAATAAAAAAAGGACTAAAGAATATGCACCTTGCTGTGGATAAATATTGCTAAAAGACAATATATCATCAATTAAAGGAATTCGTCCCTGAGAGATGTTCAACCAGATAAATCTGACAATGTAAAAGAGATCAAAAACAGCCCAAAAATATAGTACATGTTTTCGTTTTAAGATTACTTTCATTTGTTCCCCTCATAGACATCATCAGCGATAACTGGTTGCCAATGCCACGACTGACCTGTAACAGCCCAAGCGTCGTCACCTTCAAGAAAGGTTTGCGTTACTTTTCTCTGTTCTCCATAACGACGTACAGCTGATTGCTGCGCTATTTCGTCTGTAGCATCAGATGGCAAAGGCTGCCATTCCTGGATTTTATCTCTTTTCGTATTCATATAGTCCTTCCCTTCTGAACCAAAAACACGCCCCTCATCTCCCATAGAAGTTAAGCGGTTGATTGCCATAATTGCAGTATTCTTCAACCCGTGATAATCATGATCAACAGTAACCCAATGCCCAGGTCCTTCATCCTTTTGCTCACGCGGAAACTCAATTTTTACATTACCAGGTGTCGATGAGTAAAACGGTGCAGTCTTCCCTGACGAGTCAGATATTCCTTCAAGCACCTCACCATCTGGAGAGGTTACTCTATAATTGGTGAATGGTTTGATATCCCCTGATTCAGGATCGGTAACAGTAAACGTTCCACCATACCCCTTAGGGAAAGTAAGAGGCGGAGTATCAAGTGTTGCTGGTCCCGTTTGGTTAACATTGGCCGCTTTCAGCAAAATATTCCCCGGACATCCCAGTTCAATATTCCCGCCGCTAAGCTTTATATAAGCACCACCGCAACTTAAAATCAGTTCCTTGCTGGCATTTACCTTCACGCTCCCCTGACCACTGGCGACAGTGATGTCCTGTAATGCTGAGACATTCATGGCGTCAGCTTGTGCCTGAATATCAACCTTCCCTGCCCCGGCATACATTTTCATTCCTGCGGCCTGTGCAAACAAACTTACAGCCTCGCTTGCCGCTACAGTGAACGATTGCCCGGTGCTGATATCGGTGTTTTTACCTGACATGAGGCCAATACTTGCCCCGCCTGAAGCAAGCCGGACAGCCTCAGGACTGAGAATGCCTATACCAGCAGGTGCACTGGCCAGCATTCCTGGCATTTTCAGATATTTCAGTGAGCTGTTAAGCGTCTTTTGGCTGTCGATATCACATACCGTTGCCTGTGCCCCTTTCGCAGCTGCCTGGAGGCTTCTTGCCAGCGTGAGTGCCTGCTCCAGTTGTTCTACAGCCCTGTCCATTTCAAGCATTTTACTGCCGACGTCAGGCTGAGCATCTGCAGTAAGCAGAACTCCCTTACCACCACGGACGCTGACCCAGTCGTTAGTGCGCAACTCCGCCCCCTCGCCACGAAGAACCCTGGAAGCATTGACGTTGTGGCCTAAATTGAGCTGCGTTTTACCCCCGTACTCAGTACTGAGCTTGACGTGCTCTTCACCGCGTTTGTCCTCCATCCGCAGCTTGTTCAGGCCGGCTGTACGGATAACATTGCGCATGCTGTTGGCTTCAGTGACATGGTCCACGTGCCGGGAATCGTGCAGCGCATGGGCAATATACGGGCGGTCCGGATCGCCCTCATGGAACGCAATGGCGACTTCAGTGCCCTGTATCAGCGGGAAGTGAAAGCCGTATTTGTCCCCGCCGTAAGGCTTGGCAAAACGCACCGGCATACTTTCCATGCCCTGGCGTTTATCGTCGCGGTCAGCATCGAATTTCACCCGGTACATGCCCGACGCATCTTGCCAGGCATAGATATCGTTATCCCTGGCGCTGGTAACACGGGCCGTCAGGGTACCGCTCACTACCGGGCGCTTTTTAGCGGCAGGACGCCAGCAGCGGTTCTCGTAATAAGGCATCCCCTCCCACATCACGATCAGGGCATCTTTACGACTGGCTATATAGCCCGTGCGGATAATGATAATACCGTTGTCCGTTTCTGATGGCAGTGTCGGCGGTACCACTCGTTCACTGATGGTCAGCACCTGGGCCGGAGAAAGCAGGGCATCATTGCTGTATCCGCTGATAGTCGTCTGTCCGGACAGAAAACGCTCATGCTCCAGGCGCGCCCAGAAATTACCGGTTTCTGCCGCCGGCGTAATTTTGTCGCCACGTTCAAGGTGACGCGGGCGGTAATGATACACATCGCCGTAGGTGTTCCCTTCCCCGTCGCTGCGGGTCATGTCCGCCGGAACGGAAGTCAGGACATTCTGGGCCGCCCGGTGGTTATAGTCACTGGCCGTGACCGAACGCTCCACCACATTATGCCGGACATTGACACCCCATACTGCATCCGCCGCATTGTCATTCATTCCCGACGGGCTGTTGAGCGGCAGCGTTTTACCGAACGTCCAGGCGCTCTGCTTGTCCGCGAAGTGCACCACCTCTGTCTGCGTGTCAGGCTGCAGGGTGAAGAAGTAGAATATCCCCACCTCGGCCAGCAGACGCTCAATGAAATCGAGGTCGTTTTCCTGATACTGGTTAATCTGTTCGCGCTTTGGATAGTCGGCTTTGAGGGTAAACTCATACTCCCAGCCTTTAAGGCCATGTTCCGTGAGCACCTCTGCAACCACTTCCGGTACCGACTTATTAACAAAAAAACGGTGGGTACGAAATTGCTTGCGCAGCAAAGACAGGAACGGCTCAATAATAATCTGGTATGACGCCTGGTCGCGCGAACCACAAATACGCTTAAAATGCGTCACCACACCATGTACCACTTTCTGCCCAGTCAGCCCCAACAGTGGTCCGGTTCCCATGGTCAGCGTGGCAGGCCTGGTCAGCAGTTGCGCTGAACTGATATTCTGATCGCTGCTGGTAAATATGATGGTATAGGTATAAAGCTCGCTCATGAACTCATTACCGTTAAACTCTTCCACATCCAGTGAGGCTGTGCAGGACGGAATATCCAGGCGGTAGCGGTTCAGTCCGCCTTCAGTTAGCGCAGACAGGGTGTTCTTAAGCGTATCTGTCAGACTCATGATGTTGACTCCATGGGATAACTTGCAGTCCATGACTTTCTTGCCAACAGGCAAGTAACAGGTTTAATCAAGGGTACTCTGCGAGTACGAAAAAAAGTGATTGCAGCTCCAATCCCGAGGACGCAGGCAAGGGTTTTAACCAGCAACACGAGCATTTCAAAATTATTCATGCTGTATTTGCCATCACCGCTAATCTGTATTACGTGCTTAATAGACTTGAATATAAAGCTATCCAGAACAAACAGCACGACGGCAATAACGAGCACAATAAAGTAAATTACTTTCATTACTTACCTCCGATACTGCTATTCATCAATTCTTAATTATTTCATCATACGGCCTTAGGATCTCCATATCGTTGGGTCGTATGCTATGAACCACGCCTTTACTCACCTCCAGCGCTGAAACAATACGTCGAGGACGGTCTGTATGCCTTAAAGAGGCAAAGCTGGCCTGAATGAAATACTGACCATCTTTATTGAATTTATAAAACGATGGTGGAATACAAAGCAATTCATTATTTATCTGCAACTGTGGGCTGAATATTATTTTTTCATCTTTGGAGTTTGTTCCTCGAGGATTAATAGATATGTACTTTAATACGTAGTCATCGCCACCATTGACAGAGAAGCAAACACTCCCATTATTAAAAATAATATACCCCTCCTCATCTGGCTCCAGTCTGTCACCAGGCCCCGGACATCCGGTTAAGGTTTGCAAACATATAATAAAAAACAGGCTTGTTCGCAGAACCCGAAAAATTATCGGAATCACCATGGAAATCCTCTTAACGCGGTTTTATACCCTTGTTTAATGAAAGACTCAGAAATATCGCCATCTAACGTTATACTATGGTCAATCCTCAATTTTAACCAGCCGTAATACCCTTCACTTTGCAAAGCAAAATTATCTGCAATTATTTGAGCTTGTTGTTCCATTGGATATTCGCTTAACAGTCGTCCATCGAGCACATACCGATAGCTCACCAACCAGCTTATCAATCCTCTGGCAATGACGTTCATTCCCTTCTCTCTCTGCCAGACATGACTCATTTCATGAATAAATAAATGACGTAAAAATGGCAAACTTTTTGAGAAGTCATCGCGATACCAATACCGGAAATATATTTCACCATTAGGCGTCATGGCGGTATGTTCATCCTGCAACCCAAATGGCAGATAGCTACCGCGATGGATTTTTACCTTCTCGTAATCGATCCGGTTGCCGAATACCGTTCTGGCTAAGGCTACTTCCCCGGAGGTCAGTTTTCTGACGGAGTCGTCGCTTTGTTTCTTATCGTTCTTCTTTTTTTTCTTGCTAACATCATGAATGGTCATTCCCTGCCCCCGGATTAGCGTTCAGCTGCGCCTGAAAATGCAAGCCCAATCCCCTCTTCCTCACTCCAGCCCAATGTCAGTGAAGTCGGCTTCTGTTTCGCCGCCATATACGTCAGAAGCTGCTGGCTTAGCACCGGCAGAATCTGTTGATTCAACAGACTATCGATGTTTCGCGCACCGGTATCCGGCAACAGACAGGCGTCGGTCAATGCGTCATACAAACTCTTGTCGATATCCGTGGTCAGGCCGTAGTGGCGGTTCAGACGCTTGCTGACCTGGCTAAGTTTCATCTCCACGATAGAACGCATCGCGTTCTCAGCCAGCGGGCGGTAAATCACGGTCTGGAAGCGGGCGAGCAGCGCAGGCTGGAAGTGGTCACGCAGGATCGGGCGCAGCAGTTCGTGCAGGTCGCCTTCCGTGGCTTCCGGTTTTTCTTCCAGCAACTGCATCAGGTGATCGCTGCCGAGGTTTGAGGTCATCAGAATAACGGTGTTACGAAAGTCGATTTCACGCCCTTCGCCGTCGCGCATAAAACCACGGTCGAAGACCTGGTAGAACAGGTTCATCACATCTCTGTGGGCTTTCTCCACTTCATCGAGCAGCACCACACTGTAAGGACGCTTGCGTACCGCTTCAGTCAGGATACCGCCCTGGCCATAACCGACGTAGCCCGGAGGCGAACCTTTCAATTGGGAGACAGTGTGCGGTTCCTGATATTCCGACAGATTAATAGTGATAAGGGACTTCTCTCCCCCGTACAGCATATCGGCCAGCGCCAGCGCGGTTTCGGTTTTGCCCACCCCGCTCGGGCCAACCAGCAGGAACACGCCTTGAGGTCCGTTCTCTGATGTCAAACCGGTTTTAGCTACACGCAGACGTCTGGCAATAGCGGTCAACGCAGTGTCCTGCCCCACAACCCGTTTCCCCATTTCAGCTTCCAACGCCAACAATTCCGTCTGTTCGTCTTTCATTAATGATGAGAGTGGCACCCCGGTCCAGTCGGCGATGACATTGGCAACAGTGCGGGTATCCACATCCAACTGAATCAGCGCGCCATGCTGCTGAATTTCTTTCAGCTGCACCTGTAACGTGTGGATATCGACCTGGCGACTGATGTCCTGACGACACTCTATCAGTTGCTGTACGACCTCCCGTTCCTGAATGACACGCGCCTCCTGGCACTCCAGTGTATTTTCAAGCTCCGCACGCTGTCGCTCAATAATGCCCAGACGCTCACCGTGCTGATTGCTGCCAAGAGCGATATCTTCCAGTAAATCCTGCATCTCCATACCGAGCGACGTTAACTGCGTCTTCAGGCGGGTGATCTCTTCCGGCACAGTGTCGAGACTCATCCGCACCCGGGCAGAAGCGGTGTCGAGCAGATCGACCGCTTTGTCCGGTAACTGCCGCCCCGTCAGATAGCGTCGCGATAACGTCACTGCTGCACGAATCGCACCATCAGTGATATGTACATTGTGGTGTTCGGCGTAACGCGATTTCAGTCCTCTGAGCATCAGGCAAGCCGTTTCATCATCAGGCTCGTCCACTTTCACCATCTGAAAACGGCGCTCAAGCGCCGCATCACGCTCGAAATACTGCTTATATTCACTCCAGGTGGTGGCAGCGATAGTTCGCAACTCACCCCGTGCCAGCGCAGGTTTCAGCAGATTCGCGGCATCTGCGCCCCCCGCCTGATTGCCTGCACCAATAATGGTGTGCGCTTCATCGATAAACAGTAGAACAGGTGTCGGTGATTGCTGTACGGCATCAATAACATTTTTCAGGCGCTGCTCAAATTCACCTTTTACGCCAGCCCCCGCCTGTAACAGACCCAGATCAAGGGTACGCAGCGTGACGGATTTCAAACTCTCCGGTACGTTACCTTCTACGATTCTGAGCGCAAGCCCCTCCACCAGCGCCGTTTTACCGACGCCAGGTTCGCCTACCAGAATCGGGTTGTTTTTACGCCGACGAGAGAGAATATCCACCATCTGCCGAATTTCTGTATCACGCCCAAACACCGGGTCGATACAGCCCTCACTGGCTTTTGCCGTCACATCAAGAGTAAATTTATCCAGCGCGTTCTGAAGCGCAGGATCACGTTCGCCTTCTGACACCACGCCAACCGGGCGACCGACGAATGTCACCTCTCCTCCTGAGTTCTGCTGAAGCCTGACATCAGACTGTACCTCTGGGCGTTCTTCAGACTGAGCGTCCAGGAGCGGACGCAGGCGATCCAACTGGCTTTGCCCCAACGTTAACAATGGCCAAAGACCGTTACAGCGCGCCAGCGTAGGTTTGCTCGCCAGAACCATCAGCAGGTGTACGCTGCGGATATGTTCTTCACCCGCCAGTGATGCCAGCAGCCAGGCTTCCTGCATCAGCATCTGAAGAGAGTCAGAAAGTTGTGGGCGACCACGTACCGAGCGTGGCAGAGTATCCAGCCAGGCAAGCATCTCCTGCCATACCGCATCAATATCCCATTCGTAGCGGCGCGCCAGCACCGTCAAGTCGCCCTCTCCTTGTTCCAGTAGTTTGAGTAGCCAGTGTTCAGGCAGAATTTCCGCATGTGCGCGGGTCTGACACAAGGAGGCCGCGCCTTCCAGTGCCTGGGCACAGTAAGGGTTAAGACGACGAAGCAGGATGGCTGGATTTTCCATGAGTCTCTCTCTTTATCGGTTCCTGGACATGCTACCGCCCATCGCTTTCCTTCTTTTTAAGGAACCCAAGCGCATCAGGTCAGGCAGATTTATGTGATTCTTTGCTGAATGCCCGCAATAACAGACGCTCAGCAAAAAACTGCGGACAGGAAATCCTGTCCGCATCGACGTTACGCGGTAGCGCGTTCGTTCCAGGAATCGGAATGAATAATGTTGCCGTCTTTATAGGTCCAGGTGATTTTTTCGTAGCGCAGTTCGATCTGCTCAAGGTGGTTATGCTTCTCGAAGCCCGGATCTTTGATGTCGTGCATTTTCGGCGCCACTTTCACCACTTTCACGTTCTCAAGTTTGGTGTTGAAATATTCAACTTCCTGACCCGCATCGTTGATTCTGTACCATTTGAACTCTGCCGACTTCAGGGTCTGCCCGGTAGTCACCGCCTTGTACAGATAGGGGCTTGAGGAATCGATTTCCTTCGTAAACAGGAACGGAGTGTGGATACGGGTACCGGTCAGCTTGCCCGTATTATTGTCTGTCGGGATGTACAGGTTATGTTCCTGAGCAACCACTTCGATGCTGCCTTCACGATCCTGAACGTCCACAGATCCTTTGATATCCGCGCCACCATCGTCTTTCAACCAAAGATAAACTGGAATTGCCATGGAATTACTCTCCATTATGTAGTGATGCGTCATCATCCTGAGATGACGCGGGGGTTTTGTCCGGGACCTGGCAGGCATTCGCCTGTGGCACCAGACTGATTTCGACACGACGATTAAGCGCACGGCCCTCCGGCGTGTCATTGGTTGCGAGTGGGCGGCCTTCGCCATAGCCCTGCACCGCAAAACAGCTTTCGGGCACATCACCGGTGTCGCGCATCCAGTTGCGCACCGCTTCAGCGCGTTTCAAAGACAGCGTCTGATTGAGCCCGGGATTGCCAGTGTTATCGGTATGTCCAGCCACCACTATCAGCCAGCCAGGTCTGGCTTTAATGCCGACCAGCGAGTTGATCAGCAACTTCGTGGAGCCCGGCTTAAGGTCATATTTGCCAGAGCTAAACAGCGACATACTGTCCAGACGAAGGGTTTGTGGTCCCTGGACAATTTTTTTGATCACCGGTGGAGGAGGAGGTGGTGGTGCCCAGTTATTCACGGCAGCTTCCACCGCAGGCACCAGACGCAACCCCTGATACAGACCAAGGCGATAGCGAACGGGTTCACCTCGACGCTGCCAGTCATCCAGCAGTGCGCCGTCGGCCCGAAGACGCTGTTGCGCGCGGAGTTTAGGTGCAGTCGGCGTGCCTGTGAGGTGGTGGTATAACGCAAGATGGTCTCCGACATTGCGGATAAGACGCTGGTTATTCACCCACGACGCAAGCATCGCCAGCGCAAGAAAACAACTTCCCAGCAGCCCAGCGTAACGCCAGAACACCATCCGACGGCTGACACCACGACGACGTGGTAGTACAGGCAAAAGCTGTTCGGGCAGCGGTAAGGGCTCAGCGCTGACCGCGATATCAGGTTGCAGCGCTGTGATGGCGGCAATGTGCTGTTGCCAGAGGTTATTGGCGACACCGTTGACCGGTACCAGACATACCCCCTGGGCGCAGGGTTTCAGGGCCGGCAGTTCACCCTGGCGAACAGAAAGCACACTGTTGATTGCAATAGCCTGCCAGGCTAAAAGACTGTCAAGCCACAGCCCCTGACTCAGTCGGGACAGCCGTTCCCCTGCCTCCGTTTCACGCGTCCAGTCTGTCAGTGGCTGGTTGCCCTGCCCGGGCCGATACACCTCAATACCCGCACGGTTGCTGACAGTGCTAAACCAGACCGGCTCGGCATCCCGGCAGGCTGCAGGAGGTGATACCCAGGTTATCGTCCACAGCGGCGGGAGTCGGCCAAGCGCAGCGCGACACTGCACCACTGCTCGCTGCCAGCCCCGTAAACTCTGAGTAAAATCATCGTTCGATGTGTGACATTCTGGCAGCACAGCAAGCATTGTCGAAATCTGCGTAACCAGCGCCGGACGTACCTGACATAAATGCTGGACCAGCAAAGGGAGTTGTTCTGCATCTTTTACCCACAGATACCAGCCCTGACGAGTCTCGCGATGCCGCGAACCGTTAGCGAAAAGCGCAGTGTTATCACCGCAAACCAGAATGACTGCTCCGTGAAAATCCTCCGGCGGCAGACTGTCGTCCTCGATATCTCTAATTGCCTGTATTCTTGTTCTGTATGCCCGATTCTGGTGCCAGAGCATTACTCCACATACCAGAGTAACCAGCAGGCTTAACGCCACACGACTGCCCACTGACAGCGGCCAGAAGCCAAGGATAAGCCACAGCGCCAAAACAGCGCCGAGGGCGGTTAACAGACTCTGGTAAACATCGCGCATCGTTTACCCCGGCCTGACCGTCTGGCTCACCAGTTCGGTGAGAGAAGAAGAGAGGAAGAACCACATCGCAGCCAGTACCGCCGCCCCGAGGAACCAGGAGAGCCAGTAAAGACGGCGACCACTGTGCAGACCAGAGGCGCTTACAACAACCGGGGCATCCTGCGCCAGCGTAAAAGCGGGCACCCGCTCACTCAGCGCTCGTACCACGTCTTCACGACGCTCATCGTCCTGAGCCCGGTACTGGCCAACGAATCCCAGTTGAAGAGTGCGGTACATACAGGTCAATACTGCCGTGTCCGGCGCAGTCTCTTTGAGCAAATCGCGGATGCGCTCCCACAATTCCTCACCTGCGTTCAACGTACCAAAGAAATGAGCCTGCAGCGGGTCGCGTCGCCAGATCAGGTAACCATCATCGGTAGTTCCTCTGTTCAGGACGCTTTCATCAAGCAAGGCACATAGCGCGTAGATCATATGATCACGGCTGATATCGCTGTAGCCTGCATCCGCCAACGCAGTACGTGCTTCCTGAACCAGTCGGCACGCCCGGCGGTAGAGCCCTTCACCATCCCGGACTTCCTGCCCACCCCGCAACTGGCTGACCATCAGCCAGCCAGGGTAGAAGATCTGTTCTATCTGTCTGAAAGTGGATTTATTCATGTACGCAGCACCGCAAAGAGTTCAAGTTTCACATCCCCCAGTGAACGCGGGGTGTAGAAGGTGCAACTTGCCATTTCAAGCATTGACCGGGCCGCATCTGAGCTCAGATCCAGTGAGAAATACTGGTTCTCCAGGCGTAAAGGGATTGCCACAGGCACATGCGACAGAGGTTTGATCACCATCCCGCTCAGGGCCACATTTACAACATCCGAGACATCCTCAAAGCTGCCTGCCTTACACAGTTGCGGAAATTTAGTCTGGAGTTCGTGATTTGGCATGGATGAACGTACAGAGAGGTAGAAATCCGCCCCTTCGCGCAGGCGCGCATCATGCAGCGAGCCTTTCCACATCTGTTCCTGATGCTCAAGCTGAATGCTTATCACACGCGATGGCAGACTGGCTTCCAGCAGCTTATCGAGTAACGCCAGCAACGGTGGAAACACGCGTTCAGGTTCTTCGTGCTGATAAGCAGGAATATCCCCGGTGTCATGCTCCAGCGAAAACGTCAACAGGCTGCCGGCAAGACGGGTCAGTTCACGATAGAAGAGTTCAGGGTGGCGCCCCGGGCTCTGCAACAATTCTGCCAGTACGGGCTCAGCGCTGTTCAGAGCATTGAGCAGCCAGAACAGAGAGACATCAGCGACCGCAAAATCGGCCAAACGCGCGTTACTTTCCCGACGCATTGCCATCAGACGCCGGCGGCGAGCTTGCAGACGAACCAGCAGATCGCCCAGTTCAGCCACCAACACAGGGCTTGCAGCAACGGATAACATCGGCGGGATAAACGACAAGTCTCGACTCCAATGCCCTTGAGCATTACGAGCCAGACGAGCCACTGGGCAGGTCAACCATGCCGTATTTTCCTGCGTGGATAAGCGCAGGGTGACGGCATTACGTAATATGGACAGTTCACCACTTTCATGGCCTGCCAGATCCTGGACTACAATACGTTCGGCTTTCCAGCGACGCGGGCGCTCACTGTCCTGACCATTATCCAGATTGCCGCCACTGGCACTCAGTAGCGGCAATGCCACAACGACCTCAACGGCCTCGCTGCCGTTTGCAGCGGATAAATCGCAAACCGGCGGAAGGTTATCCGCCAGGTCCGTATCGACAATCGTACCGTCCTGAAAACGCACAACCAGACGGATGGTATTCAGGCGCGACAACGCCAGTGCGGCATCATCAAATTCAACATTCACCACGCCCCAGGGATGGGAAATCCCCATCCCTGCGACCGTATCGGCAATATGTGCGTTCCAACGAGCTTGCTGCTGGAACTGTTGCGGGGCCAGAGCAGCCCCATCCTCCCAAAGTGGGCGAAAAATTTTCATCCCTGATTTCCCCTCGCCTTAAGACTTGGCCTTCGGCATCTGGGAAACCAGTGACAGATTGACATCCATACCCTCGACCTGGAAATGCGGGATTGCATACAGCTTCACGCGGAAGAAACCGGGGTTGTCTTCAATGTCTTCCACCGTAACTTTTGCATCACGCAGCGGATGTGATGCCTGCAACTCATCACCCGGATCGGTCATTTCAGTGACCAGGCTGCGTACCCAGGTATTGAGCTCCAGTTCTAGCAGTCGGCGGTCCTTGGTGGTGCCAATGTTTTCACGCTGAATCAGCTTCAGGTAATGCGCAATACGTGACAGCAGGAAAATATAAGGCAGGCGCGCATTAATACGACTGTTTGCCGTGGCGTCCGCCGTATCGTACAACGCAGGTTTCTGGGTCGAGTTTGCAGAGAAGAAGCAGGCATAATCACGATTTTTGTAATATGACAGTGGGATAAAGCCCAGATTGGCAAATTCAAACTCGCGGGTTTCCGGGATCATCACCTCTGAAGGGATCTTCACCTGATTACCTGTGCCGAGATCGTACAAATGGATGGGTAAATCCTGCACTGCACCACCAGCCTGCGGCCCACGAATCTGCACGCACCAGCCATTATTGATAAAGCTGCGCACCATATTGGCGGCGAAGGAGAACGAGGCATTGGTCCACAAATATTTATCGTGATCCGGGCCTTTCACTTCCTCTATATAGTTGAAGCTACGTACTGGCACGGTGTCCGGGCCGTAAGGCAGACGCCCAAGCACCCGCGGCATCACTAAACCGATATAGCGTGAATCGTCTGTTTCACGAAAGGATTTCCATTTGATGTACTCAGCGCGGTCAAAGTAGTTGCCGATGTCTTTAATCGCCGCCACGTCTTCCATCGAATCCTTGAGAAAGAACTTTGGTCCCGCGGAACCAATAAAAGGCATATGTGCAGCAGCAGAGACTTTAGAAATATTACGCAGTAACGCCACATCCTGCGCGGATGCGTCAAACTCATATGCAGAGATAACCGCACCAATGGGCTCACCACCTGGCGTGTCGTACTCTGCAACATACGTTTGCAGGTAAAGCCCGCTTTGAACGATCTCCGGGCTATCCTCAAAGTCCTGACGTAAATCCTCTTTGGAGAGATCCAGCAGCTCAATTTTCACGTTCTGGCGAAAATCGGTTTTATCCACCAGTGATTTCACGCCACGCCATAGAGATTCGACATCCTGAAACGCTTTGTGATGCATAACAGCATCCAGTTGGCGACTAATCTGGTAATCCAGTTCGGCGATATGATGATCAATCAGTGTTTTGTCGAGTTTATCGACCGTTGAACCCGCTTTGCTCAGGCATTCCAGAAAAACTTGCATCCCTGCCGTCAGACGCTCATCTGCTGTCGCATCCGACATCGCCTGACTATCCTGCCAGATATCAAGGGCACTCAGTTTTGATACCGGACTTAAGTTGATTTTTTCGAACAGGGAGGCGTAGACCCCACCTGTAGCCGGGTGCTCCAGCACGATGCTTTCGCCAGCACTCGCATTTTCATTCTTTACAGACATCAGCATTCCTTAATGAATCCGTTAATACATAGCTAGTGTTCAGGGCTGTTCAGGCGCCAGAGCAGACAATTCACTGCGTAATTCAGCACTTAACGCAGGGTCAATCAGGATTTTTTCAAGCTCTTTTCGGAAAGTCTGGTTATCCAGGAGATTCGCTTTCAGATCGCGCAGAAGATTGCGCATAGCCAGCATGGCTTTAAGTTGAGGGATCTGACGGGCCACCTGTTCAGGCGTAAAATCATTCATATCCCGAAAGCACAGACGGATATTTTCCTCACTGCCATTTCCCGCTAAAGTATTTTCTACTGTGAGATTAATTTTTGGAGAATATTCAGAAAGAACACTGTTAAAATTATTCTTATTAATATCGATCTTATCTCTTTCTGATACCGGTGACGCATCCTGACCGTTACTAAAATCGCCTGTAACCAATAATTTCAGTGGCAACTCTGTCTTCTTACTCGCACCGCCTGTATGCAAATCCAGTTTTAAATTTATACGCGCCTTCGGCACTTCACTCTGGAAGCTGTCAGCCATCAGTTCATCCCTCTGTTTGTCATTTTGAATATTATTCATACTACAACTACTGGCACGCAATGATAGAACATTATGCATGCATTTATCAAATTGACAGATCGAAGATCTATTATTGGACTAAAACTAAGAATTTTACTCTGATAAAGTCAGGAAAACATACTGAAAACCAGAGCATCGCGACTCTTTTTCGTATAAATATCGGTTATATATTTCACAAGAACAGTAATCACTGGCATATTGTTATGAAAATGATATGAAATTGATTTCAATCAATACCGATAATTTAAAAACCAAAAAATAAGAAATATCTCACAAATAGGAATTGAAAAGAGTAAACCCATCTGAATTTATCAAATTCATAAATGAAAAATAGACAGAAGAAAGATTCAAGGCAGAGATAAGATGCGTGGTGAGAATCTTAAATAGAATCCAGATGAAACGATGAAAGATGAGCGGAATATATAAGAATTATCCGTCAAGAATAGAGAAATGTCTTAATAGACTTTCAGATTTCACATCACAATAATAAGCGAATCCGCTCTTCCTCACGGCACAAAGCCATATACCTCTTCGGCATTATCTTCGTCGCCAGAACACGTTCTCATGCAGCAGCATGCATACCGGTTACGTAATACGACTTAGTTCACAAAATGAATGACTTGCTGGCAAAGCTCTACCTTGAATGCCTGCTAAGTGATAACGTGTTTTGCAGTCAGTTTGTCCAGGAGATCCCAGGACGATACTGAGCAAATCCAAGATGAATGGCATACTGAAAGATGAGATTTACGCTAAAAGGTGTGTGATTCAGTGGGGTAAGGTGCTGTAGTGGCGGAGAGAGGGGGATTTGAACCCCCGGTAGAGTTGCCCCTACTCCGGTTTTCGAGACCGGTCCATTCAGCCGCTCTGGCATCTCTCCGTGTTGATGGTTGCCATAATGCCAGGTAATTTGGCATTTTAACAGAACCCGTTCCGTCAATTTCGTTCAAGTGACGAGTTTGCGAGCAAAACGATGATTAAGTGGCCCTGGAAAGAGCAAGAAACGACCCGAAATGATGACTGGCCGTGGGATGACGCCCTGGCAATCCCTCTTCTGGTGAATCTCACTGAGCAAGAACAAGCCAGACTTATTGCCCTGGCTGAGCGCTTTTTACAGCAAAAAAGGTTGGTAGCACTGCAGGGATTTGAGCTGGATCCACTTAAAAGCGCGCGTATTGCTCTGCTTTTCTGTTTACCTGTTCTGGAATTAGGTATTGAGTGGCTTGATGGTTTTCACGAGGTACTCATTTACCCTGCCCCGTTCGTTGTGGATGACGAGTGGGAGGACGATATTGGCCTTGTACACAACCAACGCGTGGTTCAGTCCGGGCAGAGCTGGCAGCAGGGTCCGGTGATCCTTAACTGGCTCGATATTCAGGACTCCTTCGATGCCTCTGGTTTCAATCTGATTATTCACGAAGTAGCGCATAAACTCGATATGCGTAACGGCGATCGCGCCAACGGTATCCCATCGATCCCTCTGCGAGATATTGCTAACTGGGAGCATGATCTGCATGCCGCAATGAACAATATTCAGGATGAAATCGACCTGGTCGGTGAAACCGCGTGCAGTATAGATGCATACGCAGCAACCGATCCTGCCGAATGTTTCGCGGTATTATCCGAGTACTTTTTCAGCGCCCCCGAATTATTTGCCCCACGTTTCCCCGCATTATGGCAACGTTTCTTCCAGTTTTACCGCCAGAACCCAATGCAGAGATTACGCGACAACCGGGATAATGATGATTATCGCTCATCAAATGTGCATTAATATCGAGTTTTGCAGATTAATTAACCAATTGAAATGACGTGCTAATTTTACTGTTGACACGATATGGCGAGGTCAGTAATATGCGCCTCGTTCACACGATTCCTCTGTAGTTCAGTCGGTAGAACGGCGGACTGTTAATCCGTATGTCACTGGTTCGAGTCCAGTCAGAGGAGCCAAATTTAAGAAGCCCGCTCAGGAAACTGAGCGGGCTTTTTGCTTTTTAGCTTTCCCAATCGTCTTATTTTTCATCTTGCCCTCCGGTGAGGGATAAAATCGTTTTCTCTTTCCGCCTGTCGCGGTAGTCTCATCACTGTCGTTAATATATCGACTGCAATGTGCGTAACCTAATTTCGATACTAATAATTAAAAAAAACAGTACAGACAGGACAGTTATGGATTCCACCCTCATCTCCACGGGTCCTCAGGAGGACTCATCTTCGCTTACCCGCGCCCGACGTGCAGCACTTGGCAGCTTCGCGGGTGCCGTTGTCGACTGGTATGATTTTCTGCTTTATGGCATCACTGCCGCCCTTGTCTTTAACCGCGAGTTTTTCCCACAAATCAGCCCTGCGATGGGCACGCTCGCAGCATTTGCTACCTTTGGCGTCGGTTTTTTGTTTCGTCCATTAGGCGGGATAATCTTCGGGCACTTTGGCGATCGCCTCGGTCGTAAGCGTATGCTGATGCTCACCGTCTGGATGATGGGCATCGCCACGGCGCTGATTGGTATTATCCCCTCTTTTGACACTATCGGTTGGTGGGCTCCCGTTCTGCTGGTGACGCTGCGCGCCATTCAGGGATTTGCCGTTGGCGGCGAGTGGGGAGGCGCAGCGTTACTTTCTGTCGAAAGCGCGCCCAAAAATAAAAAAGCCTTCTACAGCAGTGGCGTACAAGTCGGTTACGGTGTCGGACTGCTGCTCTCGACGGGCTTAGTCTCTCTGATCAGTTCGCAAACAACCGATGAACAATTTCTGAGCTGGGGCTGGCGAATCCCCTTCCTGTTTAGCATCGTATTGGTGCTCGGCGCATTATGGATGCGCAACAGAATGGAGGAGTCAGCGGAGTTCGAACAGCAGCAGGAACAACCGCAGGTGAATAAGCGACTGCCGGTCATTGAGGCGCTAGCCCGCCATCCAGGGGCATTTTTAAAAATTATCGCCCTGCGCCTGTGCGAATTACTGACGATGTATATTGTCACGGCCTTCGCCCTTAACTACTCCACACAGAATCTGGGCCTGGACCGTGAACTGTTTCTGAATATCGGGCTATTGGTCGGCGGATTGAGCTGTCTGACCATCCCATGCTTTGCCTGGCTTGCCGATCGCTTTGGTCGCCGTCGGGTCTATATTACCGGAGCGTTGGTTGGGACCCTCAGCGCGTTTCCGTTCTTTATGGCACTCGAAGCGCAATCCCTCTTCTGGATTGTGTTCTTTGCGATTATGTTGGCAAATATCGCACACGACATGGTGGTCTGCGTACAACAGCCTATGTTTACAGAACTGTTTGGCGCGAGTTATCGATACAGTGGCGCCGGTGTGGGGTATCAGGTTGCCAGCGTGGTTGGCGGCGGCTTTACCCCTTTTATCGCCGCAGCATTGGTCACCTTCTTCGGCGGCGACTGGCACAGTGTTGCCATTTACCTGATGGCAGGTTGTCTCATTTCCGCCGCCACCGCGATATTCATGAAAGATAAGTCGCGTGGCTAAGTCATTTCGCGAAGACCGTCAGGTCTTCGCCTATTCTTCCTCAACGACTGACTTTTGTTTCACATTTCTGTGACATATTATCGGAAGAGCAGCACATCTGTGGAACAAGGAGACAAGCATGAACACTAAGGGCTCCAGCCTGACCCCGGCTCAGGCACTGGATAAACTGGACGCATTGTATGAGCAGTCGGTTAAGGCTCTGCGTAGCGCCATTGGCAAGTACATTGAAACCGGGATACTTCCTGACGTCATCGCCCGAGATAAAGGTCTTTTTGTTTACCCTTCACTTTCGGTAACCTGGGATGGCAG
Source organism: Citrobacter sp. Marseille-Q6884 (assembly GCF_945906775.1). NCBI lineage: Bacteria > Pseudomonadati > Pseudomonadota > Gammaproteobacteria > Enterobacterales > Enterobacteriaceae > Citrobacter > Citrobacter sp. Marseille-Q6884. The sequence continues at coordinate 696,355 of NZ_CAMDRE010000002.1, read as the reverse complement.
CGCCACAAATCCCCCGAAAACGCGCGCCTACGGTCGTTTTACCCATGCAGGATGCTATACCACGACGATTACCCGTCCGTCGCTTTTTCGCCCTTATCTTGAAGAACAGCTCACCCTGCTATACCAGGATTACGATGCGCATATCTCCGTTGAACCATCACGGCATGAAATCCCCTATCCCTATGTCATCGACGGCTCTGAACTGACGCTTGACCGCTCCATGAGCGCCGGATTAACGCGCCATTTCCCTACGACTGAACTGTCACAGATTGGCGATGAAACCGCAGACGGTATTTATCATCCGGCAGAATTCTCACCACTCTCGCACTTCGACGCCCGACGGGTCGATTTTTCACTGGCACGACTGCGCCACTATACGGGTACGCCAGTCGAACATTTCCAGCCTTTTGTTCTGTTCACCAACTACACTCGCTATGTTGATGAGTTCGTACGCTGGGGATGCAGCCAGATCCTCGATCCAGACAGTCCGTATATCGCGCTGTCCTGTGCGGGAGGGATCTGGATCACCGCTGAAACCGAAGCCCCGGAAGAAGCTATCTCCGATCTGGCGTGGAAAAAGCACCAGATGCCCGCCTGGCATTTAATCACCGCTGACGGTCAGGGAATCACGCTGGTCAACATCGGCGTCGGCCCGTCTAATGCCAAAACTATTTGCGATCACCTGGCCGTTCTTCGCCCGGATGTCTGGCTGATGATTGGACATTGCGGCGGCCTGCGTGAAAGCCAGGCGATTGGCGATTATGTCCTTGCCCACGCCTATCTGCGTGACGACCATGTGCTGGATGCCGTACTGCCGCCGGACATCCCTATTCCGAGCATTGCAGAGGTGCAGCGTGCACTGTATGACGCCACTAAAGACGTCAGTGGTATGCCCGGAGAAGAAGTCAAACAACGCTTGCGCACCGGTACGGTCGTCACCACCGACGATCGCAACTGGGAATTACGCTACTCAGCCTCTGCGCTACGCTTTAACCTCAGTCGCGCCGTGGCTATCGATATGGAAAGCGCCACTATCGCTGCCCAGGGTTACCGCTTCCGTGTCCCTTACGGCACGCTACTGTGCGTTTCTGATAAACCGCTTCACGGTGAAATTAAACTGCCTGGGCAGGCTAACCGATTTTATGAAGGTGCTATTTCCGAGCACCTGCAGATTGGCATCCGGGCTATCGATCGTCTTCGCGCTGAAGGCGACCGGCTACACTCCCGTAAATTACGCACGTTCAACGAACCGCCGTTCCGTTAAGGCCTGAAGGTAATTATGCACAACTCAACTCCCCTATCCGCTCTGCGCAATCTTCTGATATCCCAGGGGCTGGATGGTATGATTGTTCCGCGCGCCGATGCTCATCAGAGCGAGGATTGTACCCCACACGACAATAAACTGGCCTGGTTGACCGGCTTTAGCGGCTCTGCTGGTATGGCGTTAGTCCTTCGCGACCGCGCGTTAATATTTGTCGATGGACGCTATCAGGTCCAGGTTCGCAATGAAGTCTCCCTGGATGATTTTGAAATTCACCATCTGCACGACGAACCCCTGGCCGATTATTTACAGGCGCATGTCGAATCAGGGGCGCGCATCGGTTTTGAACCGCTGTTAATGGTCAACAGCCAGTTCGAATCGTTGTCGGCGACCCATTGTGAACTGGTCGCGCTGGAGCGCGATCCTTTCGACACAATCTGGCAGGATCGCCCGGCAGCACCCTGCGGTATCATCCGGGAAATGCCGGTTGAGATAAGCGGCGAAAGCAGTGCACAAAAGCGTGTCCGCATCATCGATAAGCTCGCTCAGCATCAGGCTGACGCGCTGGCGATCACGCTCCCGGACAACATCGCCTGGCTGCTCAATGTCCGCGGTTCAGATCTCAACATGGTTCCCGTACCCTTTTCCTTTGCCCTGCTGCATCGTACAGGCGAGCTTGAGTGGTTTGTTGATGCCAACAAAACAAAGCAGTTACCTGAATCTCTGCTGAATACGTTAACCCTGACACCGCAAGAGCATTTCCTGCCCCGTTGCCAGCAGCTGGCGCACGGGAAACGTTTTCTGGTTGATAAAGACTACGCTCCTGTCGCTTTGCGTTTTGCTATTGAACAGCACGGCGGTGAAGTGGTTTGGGCACCCGATCCCATTACCCTAACGAAAGCGTGTAAAAATGAGACCGAACTGGCGGGGTATCGTGAATGCCATGAGCAGGATGGCGCAGCCTGGGTCAATTTTCTGGCCTGGCTGGCGCATGAAGTCCCCTTGCGTGAGGCCGCAGGTAACCCCGTCACGGAACTGAAAGCGCAGGCAATGCAACTGGCTTTTCGCCAGAAGCAGCCCGGTTTTATTGAGCAAAGCTTTGGTACGATTTCAGCGTCTGCCAGCAATGCAGCGATGTGTCATTATCATTCCAGCGAAAAGACCGATACGCCAATCACCTCGCAGGCAATGTATTTAAATGATTCCGGTGGCCAGTATCAAAACGGTACCACAGATACGACGCGTACCCTCGCCTTTGGTCCGCAAGATCCACAGCGCCGCCTGCACTACACCGCCGTGTTGAAAGGCTTTTTATCCCTGATAACGCTGCAATTTCCCAGCGGCAGCCAGGGCCATCAACTGGATGCCTTCAGCCGTCGGGCACTTTGGGAACTGGGCCTGGATTACGATCATGGCACGGGCCATGGTGTGGGCCACCAGTTGCTTATCCATGAACAACCACATCGAATCGCTAAGAAAGTGAATCCCTGGCCGCTGGTCGCGGGCAACATTATTACCATCGAACCGGGATATTATCTGGCCGGGCAATATGGGATCCGCATAGAAAATCAGGTCGAGATTATCGACAGTCGTCCGGGCTTTTGCCGGTTCTCAACGCTAACGCTGGTACCTATCGATTTAAGTCTGGTGGAGTTACATCTGCTGAGCGAAACAGAAAAGCAGTGGATTGATGATTACCACCAGCAGGTCAGAGAGACATTGTCACCGCGTGTGGACAGTGACGCACGTCCGTGGCTGTTCGCGGCAACTGCGCCGATTCGTACCCGGACGCATTAATCAATAAAAAAGGCAGCCCTCAGGCTGCCTTAGTTCTCCCCAACTTCTTTACGACTTAACTGTTACGGATGTATTCATCCATTTCAGTTTTCAGGTTATCGGACTTCGTCCCAAAGATAGCCTGAACACCGGAACCGGCAACCACAACGCCTGCTGCACCCAGTTTCTTCAGGCCAGCCTGATCCACCTTCGCAACGTCAGCAACGCTGACACGCAGACGCGTAATGCACGCATCCAGGTTAGTGATGTTCTCTTTACCACCGAACGCTGCAACCAGAGCCGGAGCCATTTCGCCAGTCGCGCCCGCTTTGCTCTCTTCAGTAGCGTCTTCACGACCCGGAGTTTTCAGGTCCAGCGCTTTGATCAGCACACGGAAAATGGTGTAGTAAATGATCGCATAACCGATACCGACAATCGGGAACAGCCACAGTTTGCTGCTGTTACCGGACAGAACGATAAAGTCGATCAGGCCGTGAGAGAACGATGTACCGTCACGCATACCCAGCAGGATACAGATCGGGAATGCCAGACCTGCCAGAATCGCGTGGATGATGTACAGGATCGGCGCCACGAACATGAAGGAGAACTCGATCGGCTCGGTGATCCCCGTCAGGAACGAGGTCAGCGCCGCGGAGATCATGATACCGCCCACTTTCGCACGGTTTTCCGGTTTAGCAGAGTGCCAGATTGCGATAGCAGCAGCCGGCAGACCGTACATTTTGAACAGGAAGCCACCAGACAGTTTACCCGCAGTCGGGTCACCCGCCATATAGCGAGGGATATCACCGTGGAACACCTGACCTGCGGCATTGGTGTATTCACCGATCTGCATCTGGAATGGAACGTTCCAGATATGGTGCAGACCAAACGGTACCAGGCAGCGTTCAACAAAGCCGTAGATACCGAATGCCACTACCGGGTTCTGATACGCAGCCCACTGGGAGAACGTCTGAATCGCAGTACCGATCGGCGGCCAAACGAAGGACAGGATCACACCTGTGAATATGGCAGCCAGACCAGAAATGATAGGAACGAAGCGCTTACCCGCAAAGAAGCCCAGATACTCAGGCAGTTTGATGCGGTAGAAACGGTTAAACATGTACGCTGCAATCGCACCGGAGATAATCCCCCCGAGAACACCCGTATCTGCCAGGTGTTTAGCGGCGATCTCTTCAGCAGGTAAATGCAGAACCAGCGGCGCAACAACAGACATGGTTTTCACCATGATGCCGTAGGCAACAACGGAAGCCAGTGCAGACACACCGTCGTTGTTGGTGAAGCCTAACGCAACACCAATAGCGAAAATCAGCGGCATGTTTGCAAAAACAGAACCGCCTGCTTCTGCCATTACGTGCGATACAACGGCTGGCAGCCAGCTGAAGTTAGCGGAACCGACACCCAGCAGGATACCTGCAATCGGGAGTACGGATACCGGCAGCATCAGCGATTTACCGACCTTTTGCAGGTTAGCAAATGCATTCTTAAACATAATTAGGAGTGCTCCTGAGTATTTGTGCTTTTCTACGTTCTCACGCATTGGCGAGGGGGGAGAACCTCGCCGTGGACAGGGCATCTAAGTACCCTTTATTTATTACACAGAGTAAAATAATTCACTTCGTTTTTGTTTGACGGTTATCACAGTTCAGCTGTGAATGGCCGCAAAATTCGCACATTCCGATAATATGCGTATCCGAATGTTTCAAAGTGGTTATTCACCGCCCATTTTGCGGCGGTGAACTTTACTCGCTTTATTTATTAATTACGAGCTTTAAAAAAACTCAGCTAACGGCGGATTGCAGGCGAGATGCGTCGATGTGAAACAGGCGGGCAAAGTTATCAGTGGTTGCCTGCGCCAGTTCTTCAAGGGCAACACCTTTCAATACGGCCATGTACTCTGCGACATCACGAACCATCGCAGGCTGATTCTCTTTACCACGATGCGGTACAGGCGCAAGGTAGGGAGAATCGGTCTCAACCAGTAAGCGATCCAGAGGAACATAACGCGCAGCATCACGTAATTGTTCAGCGTTACGGAAAGTGACAATGCCAGAAAATGAGATATAAAAACCAAGATCCAGCAACTTGCCCGCAGTTTCTCTGTCCTCTGTAAAACAGTGTAGTACGCCGCCACAATCCGTCACTTTTTCTTCGCGTAGAATCGACAGCGTATCGGCACGCGCATCACGGGTATGGACGATCACCGGCTTTTGCAACTCGCGACCAATCTGAATATGATGGATAAATGACTCCTGCTGGCGCACCTTCGTTTCCGGCGTGTAAAAATAGTCCAGCCCGGTTTCGCCCATCGCCACAACGCCCTCTTCTGCGGCAAAGCGACGCAGATCCTCTACTTCATACGGTTCATCCTGATTTAATGGATGCACGCCGCAGGAAAAAACCACGTTGTCGCGCAAACCGACCTGTTCACGCATGCTGCGATACCCGGGCAGGGTTGTCGCCACGGCAAGACAAAACTTCACATCACGGGCGGCGGCTTTCGCCAACACGTCATCCACGTCCTTATGCAAAGAGTGATAATCCAGGCCATCAAGATGGCAGTGTGAGTCGACTAAAAACATAATGTCTCTCTCAAAGATGGGGAACAGGCAGTGCAATGCCTGGTTGCAGGTAATGCTCAATACGGAGGATAAGATCGGTTAATACCAGTTCACGGTTTACACCCGTCACATTTAGCAACTGCTGACGGCAATGACAAACATCACCGAGTATTGCCTGAATCTGCGCAACGGATAACCGTTCAGCGATTGATGATATCAATGCCTGAGCATCAGCATTCGTGAAATGGGAAATACCATAGGGGCGTTTAAGCGCATCCGTTAACAGTGTCGCCAGCCAATGTAGTCGCACCGCGGCCTGTTCATGGTTAAGCGCCGCCAGCATGCTATACCAGTCGCCAGAGTGCACGGTGTTCGCCAGCGCCGTGCAGAAATCGGCACGGTGCGCCCAGCTTTCTGCCTGTAGCAACGTTAATGCGGCACCGGGAGAACCCGCACTCAGGCGTAATGCGCTAAGCAGGGCATCTTGTGAAGCCGTCACTTCACGGGCAAGCCAGGAAATGGCGTACGACTCTGCCGGCGGTGCCAGATGGTGCAAACGACAGCGACTACGTAATGTCGCTAATAAACGTGCAGGCTCTGTACAGGCGAGGAAAAACCAGGTCTGTGCCGGTGGTTCTTCCAGCGTTTTCAATAAGGCATTGGCAGCGGCATCGGTCAACTGGGCTGCATCAGGCAGCCACACCACCTTTGCACCGCCCAATCGCGAGTGTTCGTACAATTTTTCACTGACTTCACGTACGGCATCAACGCCCAACGTACTTTTCCCTTTCTCCGGGAGAAGAGAATAATAGTCAGGATGCGTTCCAGCCTGCATCAGCTGGCAGCCACGGCAGTGTCCGCAGCTTTTATGCCCTTCCGGCTGCTGGCACATCAAATAGCGGCTGAGAGCGTAAATCAACGCATCGTCACCCATGCCAGGTAACGCCTGAATCAGTAACGCATGGTGACCACGACCCGCCTGGTAGCTTGTTACCAGTTTTTCAAAATCCGGTCGTAACCATGGATACCATTTCATGCGCCCTGCTCCTTCACCCAGTGGGTAATGGTGCTGCGGATATCACTCATTACCGCGTCAAGCGGCTGTGTGGCATCAATAGTACGAATGCGGGTGTCTTTGGCAGCCAGTTCGAGGTAACGGGCTCGGGTGCGATTGAAGAAATCAAACGACTCCTGTTCTATGCGGTCCAGTTCGCCGCGCGCACGCGCACGTTTCAAACCGACTTCTGGCGTCACGTCCAGATAAAGAGTCAGATCAGGACGGAAGTCGCCCAGCACCGCATCGCGCAGCGTCGCCAGCATGGTTTGATCGATACCGCGTCCCCCGCCCTGATAAGCCTGAGTTGACAAGTCATGACGATCGCCAATGACCCATGTCCCTTTTGCCAGCGCAGGTTTGATCACCGTTTCAACCAGTTGTACGCGTGCCGCATAAAACATCAGGACTTCTGCTTTGTCGGTGATAATCTCATCGCCAACAGATTTGATGTCCAGCACCAGGCTTCTTAATTTCTCAGCAAGCTGGGTTCCGCCAGGCTCGCGGGTAAAAATCATGTCGTGAATACCCAGTTGCTCAAGTGTCTCCACCACGACATCACGTGCTGTGGTTTTTCCCGCGCCTTCCAGGCCTTCGATGACGATGTAATTACTGCCCATTTTTTTCCTTAAGCACTTTCAGGTAATCCTGCACAGACCGGTTGTGGCTGGCAAGATTCGTGTTAAACGTGTGGCCACCTTTACCGTCAGCCACAAAATAGAGATACGGTGTTTTTGCCGGATGCGCAGCAGCCTGCAGCGAGGCTTCTCCTGGCATGGCAATCGGACCCGGCGGCAGTCCCGTAATGGTATAGGTGTTATAGGCGGTCGGCGTTTCTAAATCCACGCGCGACAATTTTCCATTATAACGTGTCCCCATCCCGTAAATCACGGTCGGATCGGTCTGCAGTCGCATGCCAATACGTAAACGGTTAATAAAGACTGAGGCCACCTGATCGCGTTCACTGGCCACTGCCGTTTCTTTTTCAATGATCGACGCCATCGTGACCAGCTGATTTTTATCTTTGTAAGGCAGACCTTCGGCACGTCCTTCCCAGACAGTATCTACCGCTTTGACCATTTTTTGATGCGCACGCTTCAGCAACGCCACGTCAGTGGTATTCGCGGTATACATCCAGGTATCCGGCCAGAACCAGCCTTCCACCCATTCCGGGTTTTCCAGCTTCAGCGCCTGAGCGACAGTCTCGTAGTTGTCATCACTCAGGGTATGCTTGATATACGGCGCCTCACGCAACTGTTTGAGGTAATCGCTCAGGCGCATCCCCTCAACCAGACGCAATGGGAACTGTGCTTCTTTACCACTTTCCAGCAGTTGCAGCATCTCCCGTACAGTCATGTCAGGTGTAAAACGGTAGGTTCCGGCTTTAAAATGCGAAAGATCAGGCTCGATACGCAGCAGCCACTGGAATACACGCGGACGATTAATCACTTTGTCCGCATACAACTGTTCACCTAATGCAAGACGCCCCGTACCCGCTTTAAGCGTGAAAATTGTTTCGTCTTTAATCAATAATTTACTGTCCGCCAGATGGCGAACTTTCCACATTCCCACTCCCGCGGCAATGCCCAGCACTATCAGCAATAACAGAACAACACGTAAAAATTTTTTCATGACTAATTTGGGTGCTCACAAAGTGGGGCTAAAAAATCAAATAACAAACGTGAAGACAGCAGCATGTCACCACATGCACGCACAGGAATAACAGGCATTAACGCATTACAGATGACCATTTCATCCGCCTGCATAACGTCCTCTATTCCGGCATACACTTCGACAACCCTGAAAGGGGATTGTGCCAGCATCCGAATACAGAATTGTCGCATAATCCCGTTCACGCCGGCCTGATCCAGCCGGGGAGTGTAAACCACATCATCTTTACGCCAGAACAAATTAGCCGCACAGCATTCCGTAACCCATCCCTCGCTGTCAAGAACCAGCGCTTCGTCCGCATCCGTCTGCTCAAGATGAGAGCGGATCAATACTTGCTCAAGGCGGTTCAGGTGTTTAAGGCCGGCAAGTAACGGATTACGTCCCAGGCGTACGGGGCTTAGCGCGAGCGTAATGCCATGTTCTCGCCAACCCTTATAGTGTGCAGGATAAGCCGAAACGGAGAGGATACGGGTTGCCGCATGGCAATTCGCGCCGCTATAGCCGCGACCACCACTGCCACGGCTAATCATCACTTTCAGCACGCCATGCACATGCCCTGCTGCCAGCGTTTCCATTTCCCGCTGCAGTTCCGCCCACTTATCGAAAGCAATCAGCAATTTTTGACACGTATCTTGTAAACGCTGGAGATGCGCCGCAAGAAAGCACACCTGGCCGTCGATGATTCGCGCGGTAGTAAAACAGCCATCACCAAACTGCGTAGCCCGATCGCTTGCAGGCAGCATAGTCTGCTCACGGCCATTAATTAAGAACATGGTAGCTCCTTATTGTGGTTCGCTAGTTTGGCAGGATGAGTACCCCAGGACAAGGGTAGAAAAACGAATAAAAAAAGGCCCGGCATACGGACCTTTTTTATTTAGCAAGGACGCTGAAGCATCACTTGTGACTCTTAGATCTTCTTAAAGATCACAGAACCGTTGGTACCACCGAAACCAAAGGAGTTGCACAGTGCGTATTCCATGCCACTAACCTGACGCGCTTCGTGTGGAACGAAGTCCAGGTCACAACCTTCATCCGGGTTATCCAGGTTAATGGTTGGCGGAACCGCCTGATCGCGCAGCGCCAGGATAGAGAAAATAGACTCTACCGCGCCCGCCGCACCCAGCAGGTGTCCGGTCATGGATTTGGTCGAGCTGACCATCACGCTACGTGCAGCATCACCAAAGACAGATTTCACTGCCTGGGTTTCAGCTTTATCGCCTGCCGGGGTGGACGTGCCATGTGCGTTGACATAGGCAATCTGACCCGGTTCAATGGCCGCATCACGCAGTGCATTGACCATAGCCAGGGCAGCACCTGCACCGTTTTCCGGCGGTGACGTCATATGGTAAGCATCGCTGCTCATCCCAAAGCCGACCACTTCAGCATAGATTTTCGCGCCACGCGCTTTTGCATGCTCGTACTCTTCCAGTACCACCATGCCTGCGCCGTCACCCAGCACAAAACCATCACGCTCTTTATCCCACGGACGGCTTGCCGCTTGCGGGTCGTCATTACGTGTAGACAGCGCACGCGCAGCACCGAAGCCACCGACGCCCAGCGGAGTACTGGCTTTTTCAGCACCACCGGCAACCATCGCGTCTGCATCGCCGTATGCAATGATACGTGCGGCATGACCGATGTTGTGCACGCCTGATGTACAGGCCGTTGCGATGGAGATGCTTGGCCCTTGCAGGCCATACATGATGGTCAGATGACCGGCCACCATGTTAACAATCGTCGACGGAACGAAGAACGGGCTAATCTTACGCGGTCCACCGTTTACCAGAGAGGTATGGTTTTCTTCGATAAGACCGAGACCGCCAATACCGGAGCCGATAGCAGCGCCAATACGGTGGGCGTTCTCTTCCGTAATTTCGAGGCCAGAATCCTGCATGGCCTGAACGCCAGCGACAATTCCATATTGAATGAAGGCATCCATCTTGCGCTGTTCTTTGCGCGAGATAATGTCATCACAGTTAAAATCCTTTACTAAGCCAGCAAATTTCGTTGCATAGGCGCTAGTATCGAAATGGTCGATCAGGCTGATGCCACTCTGACCGGCAAGGAGAGCTTTCCAGGTAGACTCTACGGTATTGCCGACAGGAGACAACATGCCCAGTCCGGTCACAACTACACGACGCTTAGACACGGTTGTCCTCCAGGGAGGGAAAATAATTCAAGTGGGATAAAAAGATAAAACTCAGGCGGTCGAATGACCGCCTGGAGATGTTCACTTACGCCTGGTGGCCGTTGATGTAATCAATGGCAGCCTGAACAGTAGTGATTTTCTCAGCTTCTTCGTCCGGAATCTCAGTATCAAACTCTTCTTCCAGAGCCATTACCAGCTCAACGGTGTCAAGAGAATCTGCGCCCAGGTCTTCAACGAAGGAAGCATTGTTGGTTACTTCTTCCTGCTTAACGCCCAGCTGTTCGCCGATAATTTTCTTAACGCGTTCTTCGATAGTGCTCATACTCTTAAATTTCCTATCAAAACTCGCTTTCGCGATGGTTTTCGTAGTGTATAAAATGTTGAAAAATTTGCAACTAAATCCCGGCAGGTCTTACCACGATTTTACGTTATTTTGAGGCCATTCACCCCAATAACGCAAATATTTTTCATCGTGGTTAAACCATGTACATCCCGCCGTTGACGTGCAAAGTCTCACCAGTGATGTAACTTGCTTCGTCAGAAGCTAAAAATGCAACCGCACTGGCGATTTCCTGAGCGCCACCAAGGCGACCCGCAGGAACCTGCGCCAGAATACCCGCACGCTGATCATCAGACAGCGCACGCGTCATGTCCGTTTCAATAAAGCCCGGAGCAACAACGTTTACAGTAATGCCACGGGACGCAACTTCACGAGCCAGTGACTTACTGAAGCCAATCAGACCCGCTTTCGCCGCAGCGTAGTTAGCCTGACCCGCATTTCCCATGGTACCAACCACAGAACCGATAGTGATAATACGACCATGACGCTTTTTCATCATAGCTCGCATTACCGCTTTTGACAGACGGAAAACAGATGACAGGTTGGTTTCGATAATATCGTTCCACTCGTCATCTTTCATGCGCATTAACAGGTTATCACGAGTAATCCCGGCATTATTGACCAGAATATCGACTTCACCAAATTCTGCGCGAATATTTTCCAGAACAGATTCGATAGATGCAGGATCGGTCACATTCAACATCAGACCTTTACCATTTGCACCTAAATAATCGCTAATCGCCTGCGCACCGTTTTCGCTGGTGGCAGTACCGATAACTTTCGCGCCACGGGCAACGAGTGTTTCAGCAATTGCGCGGCCTATGCCACGGCTTGCACCGGTTACCAGCGCGACTTTTCCTTCAAAACTCATGGTCTTCCTCTTTTATTGCGAAAGTGCCGCAGACAGTGCCGCCGGCTCATTCAGTGCCGAAGCCGTCAGGGTATCAACAATACGTTTTGTCAAACCAGTGAGAACTTTACCCGGTCCAACTTCATACAAATGCTCGACACCCTGGGACGCCATAAACTCAACGGTTTTGGTCCACTGAACCGGGCTGTACAACTGACGAACCAGCGCGTCGCGGATCGCGTCAGCAGAGGTTTCGCATTTCACGTCAACGTTGTTCACAACGGAAACAGTCGGCGTGTTAAAGGTAATTTTTTGCAGCTCAACGGCAAGTTTCTCTGCCGCAGGCTTCATCAGCGCGCAGTGAGAAGGCACGCTTACTGGCAGCGGCAACGCACGCTTAGCACCAGCCGCTTTACAGGCCGCGCCTGCACGCTCTACGGCTTCTTTGTGTCCGGCAATAACCACTTGACCTGGTGAGTTGAAGTTCACCGGAGAAACCACCTGACCTTCAGCAGATTCTTCACAGGCTTTCGCGATAGAGGCATCGTCCAGCCCAATAATCGCGGACATGCCGCCAGTGCCTTCCGGTACAGCTTCCTGCATGAATTTGCCACGCAGTTCAACCAGGCGCACAGCATCAGCGAAATTGATTACGCCCGCGCACACCAGTGCAGAGTATTCACCCAGGCTGTGACCAGCCATCAGCGCAGGTGTCTTACCACCCTGCTGCTGCCATACACGATACAGCGCGACAGAAGCGGTTAACAACGCAGGCTGGGTCTGCCAGGTTTTATTCAATTCTTCAGCCGGACCCTGCTGAGTCAGTGCCCAGAGATCATAGCCCAGTGCAGCTGAAGCTTCAGCAAAAGTTTCTTCAACAATCGGGTAGTCTGCTGCCATTTCAGACAACATCCCGACGGTCTGAGAACCCTGACCAGGAAACACAAATGCAAATTGCGTCATGTTAAAATCCTTATACTAGAAACGAACCAGCGCGGAGCCCCAGGTGAATCCACCCCCGAAGGCCTCCAGCAATATCAACTGCCCTGGTTTAATTCGCCCGTCGCGGACAGCTTCGTCCAACGCGCACGGTACGGAAGCAGCAGAGGTATTGCCATGTCTGTCCAGCGTGACCACGACATTATCCATCGACATGCCCAGTTTTTTCGCTGTCGCGCTGATAATACGAAGGTTTGCCTGATGCGGCACCAGCCAGTCGAGCGCAGAACGGTCGAGGTTGTTTGCTTCCAGCGTTTCATCAACGATGTGAGCAAGCTCGGTAACCGCCACTTTAAAGACTTCGTTACCCGCCATGGTCAAATGAATCGGGTTTTCCGGGTTTACGCGATCGGCATTAGGCAGCGTCAGCAGTTCACCGTAGCGACCATCAGCATGCAGATGCGTGGAGAGGATACCTGGCTCTTCTGATGCGCTCAGTACGACTGCACCAGCTCCGTCACCAAAAATGATGATCGTTCCGCGATCGGTTGGATCGCAGGTACGAGCCAGTACGTCAGACCCCACCACCAGCGCATGTTTTACCGCGCCAGACTTAACATACTGGTCGGCAACGCTCAGCGCATAGGTAAAACCGGCACACGCTGCGGCAACGTCAAACGCCGGGCAGCCTTTAATCCCCAGCATACTTTGGATCTGGCACGCCGCGCTCGGAAACGCGTGCGTTGAGGATGTGGTCGCCACCACAATTAAACCAATTTGTTCTTTGTCGATGCCCGCCATTTCAAGCGCACGGTTTGCGGCGGCAAAGCCCATCGTCGCAACGGTTTCGTTCGGTGCTGCAATGTGGCGTTCACGGATACCTGTACGAGTGACGATCCACTCATCAGATGTCTCGACCATTTTTTCCAAATCGGCGTTAGTACGCACTTGTTCAGGCAGGTAGCTGCCAGTACCAATAATCTTCGTATACATGTACGCTCAGTCACTTTTTGGTTATATACCGCGGCGAGCAAATCACTGGAACGTTGACGACACTCCCAGCCGCACTGTTATCTGTGCACGTGTGAATGTTTGCTTTCGCCACCGTCCAGCGGTTCAAATCCCGCTGGGTATACAGATTCCAGGCGAGCGGCAATTCGCTGAGGAACTTGTCGCTGCACCGCCTGCACTGCCTGTTCAATCGCGACCTCAAAAGCTCGCTGGTTGGCCGCACCATGACTTTTAATCACCGTGCCGCGCAATCCTAACAGACAGGCGCCATTATACTGGTCGGGGTTGAGGTGACTGAATCGCCTCGTTAGGCTTTTTTGTAACCAACGTTTTAATAACAGCAGCCACCACGACCGTTTTTTACCCTCACCCTGAGACTTCAGCAGTGAAAGGAACATTCTTACAACACCTTCCATCGTCTTTAATGTGACGTTCCCTGTAAAGCCGTCACAGACCAGCACATCAGTTTTGCCCGTCAGTAACTCATTGGCTTCAAGATAGCCGATATAATTGATGGAGGGGATTGTTTTTAGCACAGCAGAAGCGTCCCGAATACTGTCGAGACCCTTTGTTTCTTCTTCGCCGATGTTGAGCAACGCAACCCGAGGAGTGGCAATCCCTACCACCTCTTCTGCCAACACGGAACCCATGACGGCAAATTGCACCAACATCGTACTGTCGCAATCCACGTTGGCGCCTAAATCCAGCACCACCGTTTTGCCCTTTTGCTGATGCGGCAATACCGTCACCAGCGCAGGACGCTCAATCCCATCAAGGGGTTTGAGCAATAGTTTCGCAAGTCCCATCAGCGCGCCCGTATTACCAGCGCTCACACAGGCTTGTGCTCGACCTTCTTTCACGAGCTCCAGGGCAACACGCATAGAGCTTCCACGACTGGCGCGGATAGCCTGCGAGGGCCGGGCATCACTGGCAATAACTGACTGAGCAGGAATAATCTGCAGACGTGAACGTTGTTCGAAGTCAGCTTTGGCAAGTAATGGCGTGATTGTATCGGGATCCCCGACTAAAAGAAGTGTGAGTTGCGAATTAGAATTCAGTGCCTGCAATGCTGCAGGCACTGTCACGGTAGGGCCAAAATCTCCCCCCATGACATCTAACGCCAGGGTTAGACGTGTCAAGGTATCGTCGCTGCCTGGTCAGGTATTTCCCCAGTCACCCGGGGAAAGCCTCACTAAGCTTCATCACGCTTGTACTCTTCGTCCTTCATACCAGAGGTACGAAATTCGTTGAGTCATGCGTGATTACTTAGCGATTACCTTACGGCCACGGTAGAAACCGTCGGCAGTGATGTGGTGACGCAGGTGTTGTTCACCAGAAGTTTTGTCTACAGACAGGCTGGTGACTGCGGTCAGAGCGTCATGAGAACGACGCATGCCACGTTTGGAACGGGTTGGTTTATTCTGTTGTACGGCCATGGACCTTACTCCTCAATTACTTACGCTTTAAGCTGGCTAATACGGCAAATGGGTTTGGTTTTTGCGCTTCATCAGGCAATTCGCCAAAGACCATGTCCGCCTCGGACACTTCACAGTGTTCAGAATCATGCACCGGAACTACCGGCAAGGAGAGGATAATCTCATCTTCAACCATTGCAAGCAGATCGATTTCACCGAATTCGTTAACCTCAATCGGCTCATACGCTTCCGGGAGTGCTTCAGCCTGCTCGTCAGAACGGACAGGACTAAAACAATATGTTGTGTGAACATGAAGTGGGAACGGTTTCCCGCAACGCTGACACTCGAGCGTAACCGAAACCTTTGCATCACCGGTTATCACGGCAAGGCGCTGGTTATCGATCGCGAACGACATGGAGCATTCCACATCACTGTCCACACTGACTACAGAATCGGCGACACGCTCAACCAGATCAGAAGTATAGATACCTTCATAATCAAGGCGTTTTTGAGCCGTACGAACCGGATCAAGAGTCAGGGGTAATTTTACCTTTTGCATAGGGCGCGCATATTAACTTTGTAACGTCATATAGTCAAAGAAAAAGGCAGCCTGCGGTTGCCTTTTGCCAATAATTCGCACACATTGCGGGTCATCGACTTAAAATCGATCACGACAAGCCATCGCAGCCAGCTTGAAGGACGAAGTCCATAGTTTAAAATGGCTCTCATCATTACGCTATATGCGGGGGAAAAAATATGCCTCAACTTATTCTTGCGTCCACCTCTCCCTGGCGTCGCGCGTTGCTCGAAAAACTGGCCATACCCTTCGAATGCGCAGCGCCTGAGGTTGATGAAACGCCTTTACCCGGCGAAACACCACGGCATTTGGTGTCACGTCTGGCACAGGAAAAGGCGCAATCCCTTGCCCATCGCTACCCGTCGCATCTGATTATTGGTTCCGATCAAATTTGCGTGCTTGATGGAGAAATAACCGGCAAGCCATTAACCGAAGAAAAAGCAAGACAACAATTAACCAAAGCCAGCGGAAATATTGTCACCTTTTATACCGGATTGGCGCTGTATAATTCCGCAAACGGGCATTTACAGACCGAAGTCGAACCGTTTGACGTTCACTTTCGTCATTTAAGTGAAGTGGAAATTGAAGATTATGTGCGCAAAGAACGTCCGTTACATTGTGCTGGCAGTTTTAAAAGCGAAGGTTTAGGCATTGCGCTTTTCGAGCGTCTGGAGGGCCGCGATCCTAACACATTAATTGGCTTGCCACTGATAGCCTTGTGTCAGATGCTGCGTCGCGAAGAGATGAACCCGCTTAAGGCGTGATCAATTGGGTAAAGAGCGATGCGAAAGCGTCTTGTCAGGCCTACTGTAAGGGTCGGCCTGACAAGCAACGCGTCATCAGGCTTTGCTACGTAACACTTCAAGACAGCGCTTCAGCTGTTTATCCATCGGTGCTTCAACCCGCATAACTTCCCCTGTCCCCGGATGGGTAAATTTCAATGCCGCAGCATGCAGAAACAGACGGTTGAGTCCCGTGCCCGCCAGTTGCTGATCAAACTCACGATCACCATAGCGGTCGTCAAAAGCAATAGGATGCCCGGCATACTGGGTATGTACGCGAATCTGGTGAGTACGCCCGGTTACCGGACTGCAACGCACCAGCGTGGCAAACGCATAGCGCTCTTCCACTTTAAAACGCGTTTCTGACGGTTTACCTTCCTGATTCACCCGCACAATACGCTCACCGCTTTGCAAAATGTTCTTTAACAGCGGTGCCTGTACGGTTTTGACATGCGACTGCCATTGGCCTCTTACCAGCGCCAGGTAATCTTTTTGCATCCCTTTTTCACGCAGTTGCTCATGCAACGAACGCAACGCGGAGCGTTTTTTCGCAACCAGCAGGACGCCGGAGGTATCGCGGTCGAGACGATGCACCAGCTCCAGGAATCGCGCCTCAGGGCGCAGTGCGCGCAGGCCTTCAATCACACCGAAGCTGAGTCCGCTACCACCGTGTACGGCGGTACCCGACGGTTTGTTAAGCACCAGAATATGGTCATCTTCATATAAAATGACATCACTCAGTGCCGCGACCTTTTGCAAATGCGGTGAAAGAGCGTCTTCTTCACGTTCGGCCACACGTACAGGTGGAATGCGCACTTCATCCCCGTCTTCAAGCTTGTACTCGGGTTTAATACGCTTTTTATTCACCCGCACTTCGCCTTTACGCAAAATGCGATAAATCATACTTTTTGGTACGCCTTTAAGCTGGGTACGCAAAAAGTTGTCGATGCGTTGCCCTGCTTCGTCGGCAGTAATGGCAACTATTTTTACGGCTGGAGTCTCTGTTTTCATGGGGGCCGATTTTAAATAGCCATCAAGATTCGCGCCACACATTTTTCTATGCTTATATTTACTGCTATACCCTATTACTTAGGTTTGACATTGCCGATTTGGTGGTTATTAAACCAATCACCACGCGGAAGTGTAAAAACTGTGAGTAACCGGGTGATAAATGGCAAAAGTCATCTTGCTATAACAAGGTTAGCAGTGGAATAATGAACTTGTTTCCGTGTTGAATCTTGTTAAAACAAGAACTTTTCCGGAATGACCCAATTTTGCCCGACCGATCATCAACGCAGCAATGGCGTAAGACGTATTGATCTTTCAGGCAGTTAGCGGGCTGCGGGTTGCAGTCCTTACCGGTAAATGCTGTATGAATTTCGCGTTGCAGGTCGGCGGCAAGTCTGGGAATCCCCTGGAGCTTACTAACGTCAAGTGACTGGGGTGAGCAGATTAAGCCACTTACAGCGTGAAAGACACAAGCATAATGGAAGCTTCTCTGGAGAGTTTTCCCAGACTGTTCCCCTGATAATTGCGCTGTGTTTCCGTATGAAATACAGGCAACCGACACTCTGCGCCTCTTTGAGCTGACGATAACCGTGAGGTTGGCGACGCGAATAGACACGAGGCCATCGGTTCACACCCGGAAAGGCATTACTCTGCCCGCAGCTTAGTCGTCAATGTAAGAATAATGAGTAAGTTACGATGAAAAGAATGTTAATTAACGCAACTCAGCAGGAAGAGTTGCGTGTCGCCCTTGTAGATGGGCAACGTCTGTACGATCTGGATATCGAAAGTCCTGGACACGAGCAGAAAAAAGCCAACATCTACAAAGGTAAAATTACCCGTATTGAACCGAGTCTGGAAGCCGCTTTTGTTGATTACGGCGCTGAACGTCACGGTTTCCTCCCGTTAAAAGAAATTGCCCGCGAATACTTTCCTGCCAACTACAACTCCCATGGCCGTCCAAACATTAAAGATGTGTTGCGCGAAGGCCAGGAAGTTATTGTTCAGATCGATAAAGAAGAACGCGGCAATAAAGGCGCTGCGCTGACGACGTTTATCAGTCTGGCGGGTAGCTATCTGGTTCTGATGCCGAACAACCCGCGCGCGGGCGGTATCTCCCGTCGCATCGAAGGTGATGACCGAACCGAATTAAAAGAAGCGCTGGCGAGCCTTGAACTGCCTGATGGCATGGGGCTTATCGTGCGTACCGCAGGCGTCGGCAAATCTGCCGAAGCGCTGCAGTGGGATCTGAGTTTCCGCCTGAAACACTGGGAAGCGATTCAAAAAGCCGCTGAAAGCCGACCTGCTCCGTTCCTGATCCACCAGGAAAGCAACGTCATCGTTCGTGCTTTCCGTGACTACTTACGTCAGGATATTGGCGAAATCCTTATCGATAACCCGAAAGTTATGGAGATGGCGCGTCAGCACATCGCCGCACTGGGTCGTCCGGATTTCAGCAGCAAAATCAAACTGTACACCGGCGAAATCCCGCTGTTCAGTCACTACCAGATTGAATCCCAGATTGAATCCGCCTTCCAGCGTGAAGTGCGTCTGCCTTCCGGCGGCTCAATCGTTATCGACAGCACTGAAGCGCTGACCGCTATCGACATCAACTCCGCACGCGCAACCCGCGGCGGCGACATCGAAGAAACGGCGTTTAACACTAACCTTGAAGCTGCCGATGAAATTGCTCGTCAGTTGCGTCTGCGCGACCTCGGCGGTCTGATCGTTATCGACTTTATCGATATGACCCCGGTTCGCCACCAGCGCGCGGTAGAAAACCGTCTGCGTGAGGCCGTACGTCAGGACAGAGCGCGCATTCAGATCAGCCATATTTCTCGCTTCGGTCTGCTGGAAATGTCCCGTCAGCGTCTGAGTCCGTCCTTGGGCGAATCCAGTCATCACGTCTGCCCACGCTGCTCCGGCACTGGCACCGTCCGTGATAACGAATCGCTGTCACTGTCGATTCTGCGTCTGATTGAAGAAGAAGCGCTGAAAGAAAATACCCAGGAAGTGCACGCCATCGTGCCTGTGCCGATTGCCTCTTACCTGCTCAACGAAAAACGTTCTGCGGTAAATGCGATTGAAACTCGCCAGAACGGTGTGCGCTGCGTGATCGTACCAAACGATCAGATGGAAACTCCGCACTACTCCGTACTGCGCGTACGCAAAGGGGAAGAAACGCCAACCCTGAGCTATCTGCTGCCGAAACTGCATGAAGAAGCGATGGCGTTGCCGACAGAAGAAGAGTACGTCGAGCGTAAACAGCCAGAGCAACCGGCGCTTGCCACCTTCGCTATGCCTGACGTTCCGCTGGCCCCTGCCCTGCAGGAGCCAGCGGTTAAAGCCGTTGCCGCGCCAAAAGCAGCCGCTGCGGCAGCGAGTGTCGCGCAACCGGGTCTGTTTAGCCGTTTCCTCGGCGCGCTGAAGTCTATCTTCGGTGGTAGCGAAGAAGTGAAACCGGTTGAGCAACCTGCACCGAAAGCAGAAGAGAAATCTGAACGCCAGCAGGATCGCCGCAAACCACGTCAGAACAATCGTCGCGATCGTAACGACCGCCGTGATAATCGCGATAACCGTGGCGATCGTGATAACCGCAATGAACGTGCCGAAGGCAGCGAAAACCGCGATGACAATCGCCGTAACCGTCGCCAGGCGCAGCAGCAAAACGCGGAATCCCGTGATAACCGCCAGCAGTCCAACGATACCGCTGACAAAGCGAAATCAGGTGATGATCAACAGGCTCCGCGTCGTGAACGCAACCGTCGTCGTAATGATGATAAGCGTCAGGCACAGCAGGAAGTTAAAGAACTGAACCTGGCAGAACAACCGGTACAGGATACGGAACAGGAAGAGCGCGTACGTCAGCCTCAGACTCGTCGTAAACAGCGCCAGTTGAACCAGAAAGTCCGTTACACGGAAAGCGCTCCGGTTGAGGCTGATGTCGCTACCGCAGCCATGGTTGCTGAAACGGCTGCCGCGGCACCTGTTGCTCAGTCCGCACCGGCACCGCGCACCGAACTGGCGAAAGTCGATCTGCCTGCGGTCGTTGCACCGGAGCAAGAAGATAACAGCGAAGCGCGTGACTCCAACGGTATGCCACGTCGTTCTCGCCGTTCGCCTCGCCATCTGCGCGTAAGTGGGCAGCGTCGTCGTCGCTATCGTGACGAGCGTTATCCGCTCCAGTCACCGATGCCAATCACGGTCGCTTGTGCTTCACCGGAATTAGCGTCCGGTAAAGTGTGGATCCGCTACCCTGTCGCTCGTCCTCAGGATATGCAGGTTGTTGAAGAGCAGCGCGAACAGGATGTTACGCCGGTTCAACCGGTTGTCGCTGAACAGCAAATCCTTGCTGCTGCAGAACCTGTTGTTGAGACCGTCGCAGAAACCGTAACAGAAGCGCCGGTGGTGACTGAAACTGTCGTTGCAGAAGAGCCTCAGGCTGTCGTTGTGGAAACAACGCATCCGGAAGTGATCGCAACACCTGTTGAGGAACAACCTCAGGTCATCGCTGAAGCGGACGTACCTGTAGCTGAAGAAATCGCGGCTGAAGCCGAACCTGTGGCTGACGTTGTAGAAGCGCCGGTTGTTGAAGCGCCTGTCGTTGAAGCACCGGTTGCCGTTGTGGCTACTCAGCCAGAAGTGGTGGCTGAAGTGGTTGAAACCGCTGTTGCTGAAGAACCAAAAGCAGACGTTGAAGTGGCTGTTCCAGCCGTAGCGGCTGAAGTCGTTGCAGAACGTGCACCGGCTGCCGTGGACGCAAAAGTGGTTCACAGCTATGCAACTGCGCCGATGACCCGCGCACCAGCACCAGAATATGTGCCGGAAGCGCCGCGTCATAGCGACTGGCAGCGCCCTGCTTTTGCCTTTGACGGTAAAGGTGCGGCAGGTGGTCACAGCGCCACACATCAGGCAACTGCGCCAGCTGCACGCCCGCAGCCGGTTGAGTAAGCCGTTATAGACAAAAAAGCCGACCTCCGGGTCGGCTTTTTTATACCTTCTCTACACGCTTCATCCCTGCCAGTTGGGGCATAACATCCTTCATCAACGCTAAAAATTTACGTAAGCGGGTCGGATAGTAACGCGCCCACGGATACACCAGATGCACAGGTAATGGTGCGGCATGCCAGTCTGGCAGCAATTCAACTAACCGCCCCTGAGCAAGGTCTTCTTCCACCATCCAGCGAGAAACAATTGCCACGCCCAGCCCTGCCAGGGCTGCATTTCTCGCGACATAAATACTGTCCGTGCTTAATCTCGGCGAGATATTCACTGTGCGGGAGTCATTGTTGGGTGAATGAAATAACGACACGCTGTGCTGATAAAACGTACTTACCGCAATCCAGGGCAACCCAGATAACTGTTCAGGATGCGAGAGTTCGCCATATTGCGCGATAAACCCCGGGTTTGCCACCATGCAGCGGGGAACCTCAGCCAGTAATACCGATACCGTTGCCGGATCAACCTCGGCTCCCACCCGGATAGCACAATCGATATTATCGCTCAGAAATTCAACCGTTTTATCATTGAGCATCCACTCTACTGACAGTTGTGGGTAGCGCGACAAAAATTGCAACAGTGGCTCAAGAAGTTGTTGCTGACCGAAAGCATGGGGAGCTCTGACACGCAGCGTACCCACCGGATCGTCTTCCGTCACATTTAACCCATCTTCAAGCGCCAGCCAGGCATCAATAATGTGCTTAGCATGATCATAGGCGCGCTCACCGTCATCCGTCAGTTTCATCGCATGGGTGGTGCGTAAAATCAGCTTAACGCCGAGCAAGGTTTCCAGCGATTGTAGCCGTCGGCTAATGGTTGCCTGAGTCGTCCCCATCTGCTTTGCCGCCGCAGAGAGCGATCCGGCCTCAACGATGCGTACAAACGTACGCATCAACTCCACCCTATCTATACGCTCTGTTTTGATCATTTAGCTATTCATCATACGTCAAACGTATAACAGTTTTACCACTGCGCTCGCTACCGCGCCAGCCACTGAAAGATAAAAATAGCCGCACATCCGTGATTGAGGAATCATTCGTGAACACACACACCGCACTTTCCCGTTGGGTCATCTTTATTCTGGCACTCGGCGCCGGGTTCAGCGTTGCCGCTATCTACTATGCCCAGCCTCTGCTGCCGCTTATCGGTCAGGATCTGCACCTGAATATTACCGGTATGGGGCTGGTGCCGACGCTTACCCAGGCAGGATATGCGCTCGGGATTTTATTCTTACTGCCGCTCGGCGATCGTTATGACCGCCGGACCTTAATCTTGCTGAAAAGCCTCTCTCTAGCCGTTCTTCTTCTGGCATGTAGTTTTATCGGACAACTTCATTCACTGTTACTGGTCTGCCTGCTGATGGGGATGGCGGCAACCATGGCTCAGGATATTGTCCCCGCGGCGGCAATTCTTGCACCAGAAGGAAAACAGGGTAAAACGGTGGGCACGGTCATGACCGGTCTTCTGCTGGGTATCCTCCTTTCACGTACCGTCAGTGGTCTGGTGGGCGAGGCGTTTGGCTGGCGTGAAATGTATCAGCTCGCGGCCGTCAGTATTGCGGTGATTAGCGCGATTATGTGGACGGTATTGCCCCGCTTTGCGGCGCATTCGACACTGAACTATCCATCACTGATGATCTCCATGGCGCAACTTTGGCAACGCTACCCCACTTTGCGCCGCGCTGCGCTGGCACAAGGGTTTTTGTCGATAGCGTTTAGCGCTTTCTGGTCCACACTGGCGGTGATGTTATCTGAGCATTACCACATGGGCAGTGCGGTGGCAGGTGCTTTTGGGATTGCCGGAGCCGCCGGGGCGCTGGCTGCGCCGTTAGCCGGTCATCTTGCAGATAAAGTCGGCGCCGAAAAGGTCACCCAATTGGGCGCATTGCTGGTTACCCTCTCTTTCTCAATGATGTTTTTGTTGCCCGCCCTGCCGGTGCACGGTCAGTGGTTGCTGATCGCCTTGTCAGCGGTAGGCTTCGATCTTGGCCTCCAGTCCAGTCTGGTTGCTCATCAGAATCTGGTGTACAGCCTGGAGCCACAGGCCAGAGGGCGTCTGAATGCTCTGCTGTTTACCCTGGTATTTATCGGAATGGCATTGGGTTCCGTGCTTGGAAGCCAGGTTTACAGGGTGGCGAACTGGGAAGGTGTTGTAGGACTGGCAACCCTCAGTGGTGTGATTGCGCTGGCGATACGCTTAACAGGAAAAGCGCGGGTGAGTCAGGCGACCATTGCCTAAAAAAATGCCCGCTCCGGGGTGTAAATGGAGCGGGCAGACAAACATATCCAGTTTCATGATATGTTTCAAAAAAGGACGTTATCGATTTAGCTGGAACAATGACATTCCCTGCATATCGGTAAACGCTTTATACGATGCCTGTAATGCCGCCTGCTGCATGACATAAGAAGAGATTGCCGCATTCCAGTCAACATCCACCAGATTACTCATCTGCTGAGTTTGTCCTAATGCACGATCGGCCCCCAATGAATCCAGCGAGCTGAGTTCACTGAGTTGCGTCCCTAATTCTGCACGAACAGACAACACGTTGTTGAGCGAGTTTTTCAGACCGCGGTTGGCTTTGTCGATGACCGCTGCTGCAGCATCTTTTGCCGCATCATTACCCGCAATAGGCTTATTGAGTTCAGCAATGGCGCTATCCAGTATTTTGAACAGGTTCTTTTCCTGGGTACTGCCTGGCGGCTCGGGAACCGCATTGCTGGTGACATCGGCAAAAATTTTGTCGCCCGTGTGGCCAATCACCATAGTACGCGCGGCATCCACCTGCTGAGTGACATCTTTGCTTCCACCAGTGTAATCACCATTGGCCTGAGAAAAAGGCGCGGACTCAGTTTTGTAGCCGGCGAAAATGTAGCGACCATTGCCGTCCGTGCTGTTCGCCAGGTTCATAAGCTGGTCGCGGATACCCTGTAAATCGGTGGCCAGCGATGCGCGGTCATCGTCACTTAATGTGCCGTTCCCTGCATAAACAATTTTTTCCTGCGCTGCCTGGATAGCCGTTGTGACCTGTCCCAGGACGTTCTCTTCCAGCGAGACTTTCTGCGTTGCGAATGTACGCGCCAGCGTATACTGACTGTTTTGTGCCTGAGCCTGGGACAGTACAACCGCCTGCGATGCGGCGATAGGATCGTCTGACGGGTTGATCACGCGTTTACCCGTTGACATCTGCTCACCGAACTTCATCCATTCAGCCTGAGAGTTGGTGATGCCGCGCATGTTCTGCTGGTACATCATCTGAGTGCTAATACGCATTAAATCCCTCTCCCTTAACGAATATTCAGAAGTGCATCAAAGAGTGAGTTCGCCGTTTGCAGGACCTGGGCGTTGGCCAGATAATACTGCTGATAGCGCTGCAAATTGCCGTACTCTTCGTCGAGGTTAACCCCGGAAATGGACTGCTGCTGATTAGAGAGCTGCGTGACCACATTGTTTTGCGTGGTACTGCTGGTCTTCAGCGTGGCGGTTTTGTTCCCCACATCGCTTACCAGCGTGGCATACGCGTCGTTAAAGGATTTATTCCCGACGGTCGCCTTGGTTTGCAGATCCAACAGTTTCTGACCATTGCGGTTATCACTTGCACCTGTATCAGCGGCTGGATCGTTTTTTTTCTCTGACGCCATGGCGATTTTCGACTCGTCCGTCACCATGACTTTCATGTTTACGATAGCGTCACTGACCGGCTTCAGAATGAAGCTGTCGTTTTCATTCGCCCCTGTCGATGGCGCCACCGTCACTTTCAGGCCATCAATATCCAGCTTGCCGCTGGCATCCGGTTTGGCTTCAAACGTCGTGTTATCGGCCAGGCGCGTGACTTGCCACTTACCACTCTTAAACTCGACCTTATAATCGGTGGCCTGCACTTTCGAGCTGTCATCCACTTCCGCGGTTAACACCGCTTTGCCCGTGTTTTTAGCATTGCTGGTTACGGAAGGATTGCCAATGGCAAAGAAATCTTTGCCCTGATCGCCGTTGGCGTCATAACCGGCTTTATGCTGGGTATTAAACTCTTTGGCAAAGGCGAGTGCCAACTGGCCCAGCGTATTACGCGTTTGATCCAGCTCCTGCGAGCGGAACGTCAACAATCCCCCCAGTGAACCGGTATTGAGCAGTTTCTCAGGGATCTCAATATCGCCGGCAACGCCGTCAACATAGGCCACCGTTGTACGGGAAGGATCGGCACTGGAAGGCACCGCCGCCAGCTGACGCGCATTGCTCCCCTGCACCAACGAATAACCATTCGCCATGGTGACGTTGTACGTACCGCCATCCTGAACGCTGACTTCCACGCCAACGATCTTGTTCAACTCACCCACCAACTGGTCACGCTGATCAAGCAGGTCGTTAGGTGAAGCACCCGCACCGACACCGGTTAAACGGGAGATTTGGTCGTTGAGGCTGGCAATTTGCTTCGCGTAGTTATTGATCTGATCAACGCTGGCGGAAATCGCAATGTTAACCTGCTTATCCTGATCGCGAAGGTACTGATCGGTGGTTTTGAACTGATTCACTAAACCATCCGCTTTGCCGATCAGCGCCTGACGCGCCGCCGGATCTTCCGCGTTACTGACCAGCGTCTGCAGGCTGGTAAAAAAGTCCTGCATTGAGGTCGAAATGGAACTGGTTTTGCTGGCAAGCAGATTGTCGATTTTCGACATCTGCTCATAACGCGTCGTCAGGCCGCTGCTCTGGTTCTGCGCCGCACGTAACTGATTGGTGATGAATGAATCATATTCACGCTGCACGCCAGAAACATAGACGCCATTGCCTACCCAGCCCCCCGCACCCAGCGTGCTGTTCGCTTGCGCCATGATTGTCGTTTGCCGTGTGTACCCGGCAACGTTATAGCTGGAGATGTTATTACTGGCAGTATTCAACGCAGCCTGCGCTGCGCTGAGTCCACTCATAGCGTTGTTGATCAAGCTGGACATGGAGGTTCCTTGTAATCCTTCAATACTCGTTATTATCGGCAGCGGATGCGTAGACTTGAGCTATTTAAAAGAGATTATCGAGATTCGTACTGTACGTTTTGCTCACTTTCTCGCTCATCGATTTCAGCTGCTGGATCATGCTGGTTAATTTACGCGCATAGTTAGGGTCAGTTGCGTAACCGGCATTCTGCAAGGCCTGTGCGCCCTGTTCAGCGGTTGCAGCGCCCGTTACCGCCGCGTAGCGCGGATTTCGGGATATTAGCCCCACATAATCCGACAGTGCCTCAAGGTAAGAGCTATAGACACGGAATCTGGCTTTCACCTTTTTCGCTTCACCGTTTTCATATTCGGTGGTGGTAATTTCGGTTGTCGGCCCTTTCCAGCTTCCCGAGGCCTTGACCCCAAAAATATTGAAGCTGGGTTCGCCATTCTCGCGACGAATTTGTCGTTGTCCCCAGCCGGATTCCAGCGCCGCCTGCGCCAGTATCAGGTGATGCGGAACCCCGCTTTGCTGGCTCGCCAGTTTGGCCGGCAGCGAGAGTTGGGCGAGGAAGTCTTTGCTGTCACCTGAGAGTGGCTCATCGTTACTTTCTGCTGTGCGAGGGATAGCTTTGCGTACCAGCTGCGTCAGGGTCTGATTTTGATAGCTGGTCACCGTTTCCAGCGGAAACTTCATCGGCACCTGCGGTGCCTCTTCAGCCGGTTGCGCCTGCCCTTGCGTCATCTGCTTAACCATCATTTCAGCCAGACCCAGACCTTTACCTGCGGTCATCTGCTGGGCGATTTGTTGGTCATACATGCTGGTGTACAGACGCGTCGAGTCGCTGCTGAACACCCCGTCTTTCGGTAGCGCTTCGCGCATGCTTTTCAGCATCATCTGTACGAACATCCCTTCAACCTGGCGGGCGACCGGACGGATATTCGCCGTCGGGTCCTGGCCCGCTTTCGCTTTCAGTTCATTCAGTGATTGCGCATCCCAGGCCGCGCTGCTCAGCAGTTTGCTGTCGCCAATCATCAGATAATTTCCAGTTTGGCGCGTAAACAACCCGCACTCTGCATGGATTGCAGGATAGACATCAGATCCATCGGCGTTGCGCCCAGGGCATTCAGTGCACGCACGACGTTGTTCAGATTGGCGCTGGAACGGACGCTCTGCAACGAACCGCCGCTTTGGCGCAGATCGATCTGAGTTTGCGGAGTCACAACGGTTTGCCCACCGCCAAACGGCGTATCCGGCTGGCTGACGTTCGCCTGGCGGTTAACGGTAATCGACAGGTTGCCTTGCGCAACAGCACAACTGTCCAGCGTCACTTCACGGTTCATCACCACAGAGCCGGTACGGGAGTTGATAATCACCTTCGCATCCTGCGGCGTAACGTTCACTTCCATATTCTGGATATCCGCAAGGAAACGAACCTGCGAACTATTGCCGCTCGGCACCCGCACCTGAATGGTTCGGGCATCCAGCGCCGTAGCGCTACCAAAGCCGCGAGAGCGGTTGATGGTGTCGGTAATTTGCTGCGCCATAGTGAAATCTTCATTATTAAGCTGCAGATTGATGGTGTTGCCACCGCCAAACTGGCTGGGCAGCTCACGCTCAATGGTGGCGCCATTGGTAATGCGTCCACCGTTGAGCTGGTTAACCTGAACGCTGCTACCACCGGCCGCCGCACCCGCGCCGCCCACTAAAATATTCCCCTGCGCCAGCGCGTACACCTGGCTATCCACACCTTTCAGCGGCGTCATCAGCAGCGTACCACCGCGCAGGCTTTTGGCGTTACCCATTGAAGAGACAACCACATCAATGGTTTGCCCCTGGCGACCGAATGCCGGGAATGATGCGGTAACCATCACCGCCGCCACGTTTTTCAACTGCATATTGGTGCCGGTTGGCACAGTGATCCCTAACTGGGAAAGCATGTTATTGAGCGTTTGCGTGGTAAACGGCGTCTGAGTGGTCTGGTCGCCCGTCCCATCCAGTCCGACCACCAGCCCGTAACCAATTAGCGAGTTTTCACGCACGCCCTGAACGCTGGTCAGGTCGCGAATACGATCGGCATGCGCAAAGGTGGTTGCCAGGACCAGTACCATTCCAATAAGAGATTTAAACACTGGAGCCCTCGCTTACATCGGCGACAAATTAAGGAAGAAACGCTGCAGCCAACCCATATTCTGCGCTTCATTGATGTAGCCATTGCCGACATACTCAATTCGCGCATCCGCAACCTGTGTTGACGGAACGGAGTTGGTGCCGCTGATCGTGCGCGGGTTAACAACCCCTGAGAAGCGGATGAATTCCGTGCCCTGATTGATGGCGATCTGCTTTTCACCCACAACGTGTAAATTGCCATTCACCAGCACCTGATCCACCGTCACGGTCAACGTACCGCTGAATGTGTTACTGGCGTTTGCGCCACCTTTACCATTAAAGGTATTGCCGCCAGACGCTTCTACGTCGGCACGCTCGTTCCCGAACAGCCCTTCCAGATAGCGCGGAACCGTATCAAAGCCAAAGTTTGTTTTGCCAGAACGACTGGCATTGGCAGAGGAGCTTTTGCTCGCACTGACGTTTTCCTGCAATACGATGGTCAGCGTATCGCCAATATTACGCGGGCGACGGTCTTCAAATAGTGGCTGATAGCCATAGTTAATCGGCTGCGCAGACTGGAAGATTGATCCATTCGCCACCGGCGTCGGACCTGGAATGGGCTGAGCCGTCGTCGCGCCCTGCACGAGCGGTGTCGCCGGGATCCAGGCGCATCCTGTCAGTGAAACCACCAACAGGGCCATCATTGGGTAAGGGTGAAGCGCGTATTTTCGCATTGCCATGATCTTCAAAATCAGTGCGCCGGTGAGGCTCACACCCCACCGGACATCACTTTAGAGTTGCGTCAGTTTTTGCAGCATCTGATCGGTGGTCGATACCGCTTTACTGTTAATTTCGTAAGCGCGCTGAACCTGGATCATATTCACCAGTTCTTCGGCCACGTTAACGTTAGACGTTTCGACATACCCCTGATACAGCAGACCCGCGCCGTTAAGCCCCGGCGTACTTTCGTTAGGCGCACCGGAGGATTGCGTTTCGGTGTACAGATTTTCACCGATACTCTCCAGGCCAGTATCATTCATAAAAGTGGTCAGGTTGAGCTGCCCCACCTGAACGGGTGCGGCCTGCCCCTGTTGCGTCACGCTGACGATGCCATCACGCCCGATAGTGATACTGAGCGAGTTAGCCGGGATGGTGATCGCAGGCTGTACCTGAAAACCACCCGCCGTCACCAGTTGACCGTTTTGATCCACCTGGAACGAGCCATCACGGGTATAGGCTGATGTACCATCCGGCAACATGACCTGGAAAAAGCCCTGGCCTTTAATCGCCACATCTTTACTGTTATTGGTCTGCGACAGGTTACCCTGACTGTGTAAACGCTCGGTCGCAACCGGACGCACACCGGTACCAATTTGCAAACCGGACGGCAGCGTTGTCTGCTCAGAAGACTGAGCGCCCGGCTGGCGAATCGTCTGGTACAGCAGGTCTTCAAAAACCGCGCGCTGACGCTTAAACCCATTGGTGCTGACGTTTGCCAGGTTGTTGGCAATCACATCCATATTGGTTTGCTGCGCATCCAGGCCGGTTTTGGCGATCCACAATGAACTGATCATAAAATGTCCTGTATTAACTCATCGACAGCAGTTGGTTGGCACGACCCGCGTTATCATCCACGCTACTGATAATCTTCATCTGCATTTCGAAACGGCGGGCACTGGCGATCATGTCGCTCATCGCCGCTACCGGTTTGACGTTACTGCCCTCCAGTACGCCCGACATCACGCGGATGCTGGGATCGGCTTGCAGTGTCGGTCCACGGGTCGCCTGCGCCGCCGCGCTCAGACGGAACATCCCGTCATCCCCACGCTGCACTTCATTACCCGTGGCTTTCACCAGCTTCAGACGCCCTACAGGTGCTACCGTGTTCGCCGGATCGCCGGGGTTCAGCGCCGAAATCGTCCCGTCGGCAGCGATGGTGATTTCCGAACCTTCCGGTACGGCAATCGGTCCGGCTTCGCCAATGACCGGATGCCCCTGGATGGTCAGTTCACCGGTCGGGCTGACCTGAATAGCACCATTGCGGGTATACCCTTCGCTACCGTCCGCGGTCTGCACCGCCAGCCAACCGTCCTGTTGCAATGCCACATCCAGCGGGCGGGAGGTGTAGTCCATCTGACCGGGTGTCATATCCGCGCCCGGCGTCGAAGCGACGACCAGCGTTCGCGTCGGTAACGAAAGTCCTTCCACCGGAACGGCACGCAACGCATTGAGCTGCGCGCGAAAGCCCGGCGTAGAGGCGTTTGCCAGGTTGCTGGCCGTCACCGCCTGCTGATTCAGCGTCTGGCTGGCCGCCCCCATGGCGGTATAAATTGCGTGATCCATTAAGCCATCCCGTCAGGCGCTTAGCGCAGGTTGACCAGCGTGTTGAGGATCTGATCCTGGGTTTTGATGGTCTGCGCGTTCGACTGATAGTTACGCTGCGCGACGATCATGTTCACCAGTTCTTTACTCAAATCCACGTTTGAAGCTTCCAGCGCACCGTTAGTCAGCTTGCCGAAGTTCCCCGTACCTGCCGTTCCGAGCAGCGCCACACCCGAAGACTGCGTTGCAGCCCAGACGTTATTCCCCTGAGACGCCAGACCTTCGTTGTTGGCAAAGTTTGCCAGTACAATCTGTCCCAGAATCTGCTGCTGTTCGTTGGAGTAATTACCGACAACGGTGCCGTCATTGTTAATCTGGTAGCTCACCAGATCGCCTGGCTTATAACCGTTCTGATTGGTTGCAACGATGTTGTTGGCGCCGGTGTTCTGCTGCATGGAATTCAGGAAGCTCAGAGAGAAATTGGCTGCGGTTGCGCCATTGATCGTACCTGTGTCGACCTTGATATCTGTGGGCCAGGTTGCCGGTGCAGTTGGTGGTGTCTCCGTTGCCGTTGCACTTATGCCTAAAAACGCACCATTTTCGTTAAAGCGCATAAATCCCGCAGATTTTGCAGCATCACCGGTTGATGCATCCTGGGTGTAGACTTCCCAGGTATTGTCCTTGGCATTTTTGACATAAAAAATATTCATGTCATGGGCGTTACCCTGGCTATCAAAAACGGTCACGGTGCCTTTTTTATTGTAGGAATCCGCATCGCCTGGGTTAAATGGCGTCTTCGTAGGCACTTTGTCAGTGGAGTTCAGGTTGATCTGCATTGACGCCGTGGTCGTCGCTTTTGCCGCCATCAGGGTATTCGGGATGGTGATGGGGGTCGGGTTAGCGCCCTGTTGTACCGTTGGCGGGGTGCCCGTTGCCGGATAGCCTGTCAGCTGAAGCCCCTGCATATTGACGATATTGCGGTTTTCATCGAGCTTGAACTGACCGTTACGGCTGTAGAAAACAGAACCGTTACTATCGACCATACGGAAGAAACCATTCTGGCTGATGGCAACATCCAGCCCGCGCCCGGTGTTGGTGGTAGTACCGTCGGTAAAGTCCTGGGTAATACCCGCAACTTTTACGCCCAAACCTACTTTAGAACCGGCAAACATATCCGCAAATGAGGCCGAACCGGATTTAAAACCGTACGTGGCGGAGTTGGCGATGTTGTTACCGATGACATCGAGGTTGGTCGCTGCAGCGTTCAGACCGCTGACCGCTTGAGAAAAGGCCATGACTTACTCCTGATAAGTGTGAGGGCTTAAATTATCTGCCGTACTTCGTCGAGGGTGGTGGTTCCGTAGGTGCCGAGATCCAGCGTATTACCGCCGTTACTGCGAATAACCCCCTGCACCAGCGCAAACTGAAGAGGCTGCGCCACGAGCTGCGTACCACCATTGCTGGCGGAAATCGCCACGTTATAAGAACCGCTCGGCGCGTCCGTACCGTCCGTCATCGTGCCGTCCCAGGTAAAGGTATGAACACCGGCCTTCAACCCACCGATGTCTATGGTGCGTACGACCTTGCCGTCTTTATCGGTAATAGTTGCCGTCACCTTATCTGCCG
Organism: Citrobacter sp. Marseille-Q6884; assembly: GCF_945906775.1. Lineage (NCBI taxonomy): Bacteria > Pseudomonadati > Pseudomonadota > Gammaproteobacteria > Enterobacterales > Enterobacteriaceae > Citrobacter > Citrobacter sp. Marseille-Q6884. The sequence continues at coordinate 663,964 of NZ_CAMDRE010000002.1, read as the reverse complement.
GTTGCTGCAGCTCAACGCCAAACGGTGTGGTGGTGGTTTTTGCCCCTTCTTCCGCCCCTTTACCCGTCAGGATAGTGGTGCCCGGGATCATGACGCCGTGGCCAATCAGGGTGCTGGCTTGTAGAGACTGGCTGTTGTCAATCTGACCGGAGATAGATCCCAGCGTGGTATTGAGTTTCTCAATGCCGCTAACGGTACTGATCTGCGCCAGCTGCGTGGTCAGTTCGTTGTTTTGCAGAGGGTTCGTCGGGTCCTGGTTTTTCAGCTGCGCAACCAGAAGCGTAAGAAAGCTGCTTTGCAGATCAGCCGCGTTGCTGCCCGTTAGCGAACTGTTGCCGGTCGCGGCATTCACACCCGCAGTGCTCTGATCATTCATTTTTACAGCAATTGACATGTGCGCCTCCTTTACTGGCCTAGCGTCAGCGTTTTAAGCATCAAGCTTTTTACGGTGTTGAGCACTTCGACGTTTGCCTGATAGCTGCGGGAGGCTGACATGGTGTTAACCATCTCTCCGACCACGTCCACATTGGGCATTTTTACGTAACCATTCGCATCGGCCAGCGGATTACCGGGTTCATAAACCAGCTTATCCGGCGCCTGGCTTTCAATGACATCCGCCACTTTTACGCCGCCCGTTGCCGCGCCCGGGGCTGCATCGACCTGAAACACAACCTGCTTCGCGCGATACGGTTGGCCATCGGGACCGGTGACGCTGTCCGCGTTCGCCATGTTGCTGGCTGCCACATTCAGACGCTGGGATTGCGCCGTCAGCGCAGAACCTGCGATATCAAAAATATTTAACAGCGCCACGAATTAGTTCCCTCCTTGCAGCACGTTCATCATGCCTTTGATTTGCCCACCCAACGCGGTCAGCCCCATCTGATACTTCAGACTGTTGTCCGCAAACTGTGTACGTTCCCGGTCCATATCAACCGTGTTGCCATCCAAGGAGGGTTGATCGGGAATACGATAAAGCAGCTCCATTGAAGGCGCCGAGGTGGTCTGGGCCGGAATATGTTGTGCGGAGGTCAGCGTCAACGAGACACCACTGGTTTCTTCGCGTCCGCGCACCATGATTTTTTTGAGTTCACTGGCGAAATCCAGATCACGCGCCTGATACCCGGGCGTGTCGGCATTGGCAATGTTGGCCGCCAATACTTCCTGGCGTTGGGCGCGCAGATTCAGCGCTTCCTGTTGAAAACGTAAGGCGGCGTCGAGCTTATCGAGCATATCTCCTCCGCAAATGACAAAATTCAGCCGACAGCTTAAATCCCATTACGCGCGCGTTATCGCCGGAATAAACGCAAAATGCGTCGCTATTTGTTGCGTTGATGAGTGCGTCACACAGGTAAAATCCCGTCACTACCTGAAAAGCGCGAGGTTTTGATGCAAACGTTTAAACGCACAATTGCCGTGGCAGCACTGCTGTTTAGCCCTCTGACGCTGGCGCAGGACCTGAATTCACAGCTAACGGCCTGGTTTTCCGAGCGGTTGGCAGGGTTCAGCGATGAGGTAGTGGTGACCATCCGTACATCGCCAAACCTGCTACCGAGTTGCGAGCAGCCTGCGTTGAGCGTGGCCGGCAGCGCAAAGCTATGGGGAAATGTGAATGTGCTGGCGCGTTGCGCCAATGAAAAACGTTATCTGCAAGTCAATGTGCAGGCCACGGGAAACTATGTTGTCGCGGCGGCTCCCATTGCACGAGGCAGCGCGCTGAATGCAACGAGTGTGGCATTGAAACGCGGTCGTCTGGACCAATTGCCGCCACGAACCGTACTGGATATCGATCAGGTGCAGGAAGCCGTCAGTTTGCGCGACCTTGTCCCCGGTCAGCCGATACAGCTTACGATGTTGCGCCAGGCATGGCGGATAAAAGCAGGCCAGCGCGTACTGGTCATCGCCAACGGCGACGGTTTTCGCGTTAATGCAGAAGGCAAAGCGCTGAACAATGCCGCCGTCGCGCAAAACGCGAGAGTGCGGATGATGTCAGGCCAGGTGGTGAGCGGTATCGTCGATTCTGATGGGAATATTCTTATTAACCTATAATAGGTTAAAGATTTTTTAGCGGATGCCGATAAATAATCAACCAATGATTAAAGCGGGTCGCTATAGCGTAACCCTCTATGAGGATAAAAAAATGAGCATTGATCGTACCTCGCCATTGAAACCAGTCAGCACTGTTCAGCCGCGCGAAACCAGCGATACGCAGGTACAAAAAACGCGGAAGGAAAAAACATCGGCGACGCACAGCACCAGCGTGATGTTAAGCGACGCGCAGGCGAAACTGATGCAGCCCGGTACCAATGACATCAATATGGAGCGCGTCGAAGCACTGAAAACCGCAATCCGTAATGGTGAGCTGAAAATGGACACCGGAAAAATTGCAGACTCGCTGATCCGCGAGGCACAGAGCTACCTACAGAGTAAATAAAGTATGACTCGTTTGTCAGAAATACTTGATCAGATGACGACCGTCCTCAATGACCTGAAAACGGTGATGGATGCTGAGCAGCAACAGCTTTCCGCAGGCCACATCAACGGTAGCCAGCTACAGCGTATTACAGAAGAAAAAAGCTCGTTGCTGGCAACCCTGGATTATCTGGAGCAGCAGCGCCGTCTTGCACATGACGCGACGCGCAGCGCCAATGATGAGATTGCTGAACGCTGGCAAACAATTACCCAGAAAACACAGCATTTACGCGATCTCAATCAGCACAACGGTTGGTTGCTCGAAGGGCAAATCGAGCGTAACCACCAGGCGATTGCGGTGCTGAAACCGCATCAGGAGCCGACGCTTTATGGCGCGAACGGCCAAACCTCTGCTGCGCACCGCGGCGGGAAAAAAATCTCTATTTGATCTTTCGATAAGGGGAGCCACCTGACGGTAACTCCCCTTTCTCTTACGCCGTCCGGCGCACAAACTCTTTCAGTTTAAAGCCCAGAACGGCGAGCGCAGCAAAGTAAGCAGCAATCCCGACAACCACCACAGCCATCAGACGCAGCAGACGCCATAACATCGTTCCCTGCGACCACTCGGGCATGATGTAGAGCATACCCACCAGCGCCGCGCACATCACCAGTACAGAAATGACCAGCCGTGTCAGGAACCAGGCCCAGCCAGGCTGAGGCGTGAAGATTTTCTGTTTCCGTAATTGCCAGTACAGTAAAGACGCGTTCAGACATGCCGCCAGACCAATCGACAGTGACAACCCGGCATGCTTCAATGGCCCGATAAACGCCAGGTTCATCACCTGGGTCATAATCAGTGTCACAATGGCAATTTTCACCGGCGTTTTAATGTCCTGACGCGAATAAAACCCTGGTGCCAGCACTTTCACGACGATCAAACCAATCAGGCCGACTGAATACGCCACCAGCGCACGTTGCGTCATCGCCGCATCAAAAGCGGTAAATTTGCCGTACTGGAACAACGACACTGTCAGCGGTTTTGCCAGAATGCCCAATGCCACCGCGCTGGGTAATGCCAGCAGAAAACAGAGGCGTAACCCCCAGTCCATTAAACGGCAGTACTCATCATGATTGCCGCTGGAAAAGCTTTTGGACAGCGAGGGCAGCAGGATAGTCCCCAACGCCACACCCAGCACACCGGACGGAAACTCCATCAGGCGGTCGGCGTAGTACATCCATGAGACCGAACCGGAGGCCAGAAATGAAGCGAAAATGGTGTTGATGATCAGGGAAATCTGGCTGACAGAGACACCGAGGATCGCTGGTCCCATCTGCTTCACAACGCGCATTGCGCCCGCATCGCGGAAGTTGACGCGGGGGAGCACCAGCATGCCGATTTTCTTCAAATGCGGCAGCTGATAAACCAACTGCAGCACCCCACCGACGGTAACGGCCCAGGCCAGCGCCAGCACCGGTGGGTGAAAATAAGGAGCCGCAAACAGCGCAAAACCGATCATGCTGATGTTTAAGAACGTTGGGGCAAACGCCGGGATAGAGAAGCGGTTCCAGGTGTTAAGAATCGCCCCTACCAGTGAAGCCAGCGAAATCAGCAGGATATAGGGAAACGTAATGCGCAACAGTTGGGTGGTCAGCGCAAATTTGTCGGCAGTATCGGCAAACCCGGGCGCAGTCACCATAATCACCCACGGCGCCGCGAGCATCCCGGCAACCGTGACCACAGCCAATGCCAGCGTGAGCAGCCCCGAAACGTAAGCCACAAACACGCGGGTAGCGTCTTCACCCTGCTTACTTTTGTACTCTGCCAGAATAGGCACAAATGCCTGAGAAAATGCACCTTCAGCAAAAATTCGGCGCAGCAGGTTAGGAAGTTTGAATGCCACAAAAAAGGCATCTGTCGCCATCCCTGCGCCAAAGATTCTGGCGACTATCGCGTCACGCGCAAAACCCAGTACGCGTGAAAACATCGTCATCGAGCTGACGGCTGCCAGCGACTTTAATAAGTTCATCTATGTTGTATTCCAGACTCTGAGGCAAAACCCCGCACAACCTGTCCGTAGGCCGGATAAGGCGTTGAGCCGCCATCCGGCAATGTTACTGTGCCTGATGGCGACACCGAAGGTGTCTTATCAGGCCTACAAACTAGCCGCTGGTTTGAAAAGAGGCATTATTTTGAGTGGGCATATAGTACCTGGATTACGGTGAATTACTACCGCCAGATGTTACAGGGGGTTATTCGGCAATCGCCTCCCGCCACAGCTTTTCGACAACGCGCTGGGCCAGTAGCGCCTGTTCCCCGGCAGTCTCAGGAACCGTCTGATTTTGTACGCATGTCATAAAATGACGCGCGCACCCGGCAAATCCACGTTGTTCTAACGTCGTTTGCCAGCCAGGAACAGGCTTGTGTACCACGCCGTTTCCACGTTCTTCACGCCATTCCCGCATATCCGTGACGTCAATTAACCCGCCATCCGTCACCGCCTGTACACTCTCCCGCTGACTACCCGCGCGGCGGTGCATACTGGTGGTTATCTGCACGTGCTCCCCAGAGAAATGGTGCTCGGCATAGAGCATCGCCCCGGACTCATTGGTTAACAACGTGCCGCCATTGAGGTGCGCCTCTCCTCCTGCCAGCCACAACGCGGTATCCACAACGTGCAAATAGTCATCCAACAGCGTAAAGCGCAAATCATGCGGCCCCACGCTATCCGTTCGATGTTTGTCCATACGCACAGATGCCGCCTGGCTTAACTGCGCTTTTAAATCCTGATACAACGGCGCGAATCGACGGTTGAAGCCAACCATCAGCGTCAGTTTTTTCCGCGCCGCCATCTCCACCAGCAGCTCCGCATCACGCAGGTTTTCCGCCAGCGGTTTATCCACGCAAACGTGCACTCCGGCTTTCAGTAGTTCACTCACTACCGCATAGTGCGTCGCGGTGCTGGAGTGGACAAAAACCGCATCACAGGTTGCCGCCAGGTTTTGGAGCGAATCAACGTACGGCATCCTCCAGGTATCGCAAATACGCTCCGCTTTTTCACGCGAGGGTGACCAGGCACCTTGTAACGTCCACTCCGAAGCCGCACCCAGAACGGGGAGCCAGGCTTTTTGCGCAATACCGCCCAGACCGACAACACCAATACGTAATTTTTTCACATTAGTCTCCCAGGTGCGCCAGGAGTGAATCAAGCCGTTGCTTGAGCTCGGCGACTTCGGTTTCCAGCGCCTCAACGCGGGCCTGCAAATCACCGGAAACCGCCTGAGGCTCATCCGCCGTGGCGATCGTTTCATCGACATCACCGCAGAACAGATGCATATAACGGCTTTCTCGTTTACCCGGCTCACGCGCCAGACGCACCACGTAAGGGCCATCTTCACGGGTTGCCAGTTTTTCCAGCGTCGATTCCACTTCTGCCATGTCGCTAAATTCGTACATCCGGGATGCGCGGCTACGCAGTTCTCCTGGCGTCTGTGCGCCACGCAGCAGCAACGTCGTAATGAGCGCGACTTCCCCGGTGCTGAGTTTGAGGTTACCAAACTCTGAGTTGCAAAAACGCTGCTCATACTTGGTGACGCGATTGCCGAACCCACTGACGGTACGCAGAAAATGGCGTTTCACCAGATTATCGAGCTGATCCTGCACCTCGGATTCCGACAAGTTCATCACCGGCTCACGATTGGTCTTTTGGTTGCAGGCCGTCACTACGCCATTAACAGAGAGCGGATACTGTTCCGGGGTGGTGACCTGCTTTTCCAGCAAACAGCCAATCACTCGCGCTTCGGTGGCGGTTAATTCGTATTTCATCGTCTTCTCCATTTATCAGGCTATACACCTGAAACTTAGCGGCCGGGGGTCCATTCTGATGTCGTTAACGCCGTCAGCACATGATCGCGCCACTGCCCATCAATCAGCAGGTAGTCTTTTGCATACCCTTCTTTTTCAAAGCCAAGTCGCGCCAGTAAATCACCGCTACGTTTATTGTGCGGCATGTAGTTCGCCATAATGCGGTGAATATGCTGTGTACGCTGCATATAGCGAATAGCCGCGGTCAGGGCTTCGTACATCAGCCCCTGCCCTTGCCACTTCTGCGCAATGGAATAACCGAGATAACACGCGTGAAAAGATCCGCGGACCACGTTCGAGAAGTTTGCAACGCCGATGATCTCTTTCTCTTCCGGATCGAGCAGCGCAAAATAGTAGGCCGTACCTTGTTTGTGAAATTCAGAGATCATACTTAGACGCGCCTGCCAGCCAGAAGGATAACAGTGGCTTTCATCGCGAATAGGTTCCCAGGGTTTTAAGAAATGACGATTTTCTGCGTAATAATCTGCCAGACGCCAGGCATCACGCTCATGCACTAAACGCACGACCAGGCGGTCCGTGGTTAAGCGCACTTTTGGCACGTTACTGCGATAGCCAAACATTCTATACCTACTCCTTCCCGTAACGTCTTCAATACGCTATTCGCGATACTATACCTGTGCGAATACACCCTGTGAAAAGAGCAAAACATCATTTTTTGAATTATTCACACATTTTGATGAAAACTCTCTATCAAGACTGGCTTTTGATAAAAAAATATTGTCCCGCCGAGGGTGGGAAAAGGTCAGACAACACCGCAGAATAGGAGATGCTTATCTTTTAAACTCTATTCAGAGTGACGAGTTTTTCCCTGGAGGGGAAATGTCGCAAGTCTCGCAGGCGAGGAACCTGGGTAAATATTTCCTGCTCATCGATAATATGCTGGTCGTGCTGGGTTTCTTCGTCGTTTTCCCACTGATCTCTATCCGTTTCGTAGACCAAATGGGCTGGGCCGCCGTGATGGTCGGCATTGCGCTCGGATTACGCCAATTTATTCAGCAAGGTCTGGGGATCTTTGGCGGCGCCATTGCCGACCGTTTTGGCGCAAAACCGATGATTGTCACCGGCATGCTGATGCGCGCCGCCGGCTTTGCCACGATGGGGATTGCTCACGAACCCTGGCTGTTGTGGTTTTCCTGCTTACTTTCCGGATTGGGCGGTACGTTATTCGATCCTCCCCGCTCGGCGCTGGTAGTCAAATTGATCCGCCCGGAAAAGCGAGGGCGTTTCTTCTCTATCCTGATGATGCAGGACAGCGCGGGTGCCGTTGTGGGCGCGTTGCTCGGCAGCTGGCTGTTGCAGTACGATTTCCGACTGGTCTGCGCCACCGGCGCGGCACTGTTTATTCTGTGCGCGGCGTTTAACGCCTGGCTGCTGCCTGCGTGGAAGCTGTCTACCGTGAAAATTCCGGTACGCGAAGGAATGAGCCACGTGATGCATGACAAACGGTTTGTCACTTACGTACTCACGCTGGCGGGCTATTACATGCTGGCCGTGCAGGTCATGCTGATGCTGCCTATTATGGTTAACGACATCGCCGGTTCACCGTCTGCCGTGAAATGGATGTACGCCATTGAGGCCTGCCTCTCTTTGACGCTCCTCTACCCAATTGCCCGCTGGAGCGAAAAACGTTTTCGTCTGGAACACCGTCTGATGGCCGGTCTGTTCGTGATGTCTCTCAGTATGATGCCTATTGGACTGGTCGGTAATTTGCAGCAACTGTTCACACTCATTTGCACATTCTATATCGGCTCAATCATTGCTGAACCGGCGCGTGAAACGCTCAGTGCCTCACTGGCGAATGCGCGGGCGCGTGGAAGTTACATGGGGTTCAGTCGGCTGGGATTAGCGATTGGCGGCGCAATAGGCTACATCGGCGGTGGCTGGTTGTTCGATATGGGTAAAGCATTGTCGCAGCCTGAACTCCCCTGGATGATGCTCGGTGTGATTGGCTTTATTACTTTCCTGGCGCTGGGTTGGCAGTTCAGCCACAAACGCCCGTCACGCGGAATGCTTGAGCCCGATGCCTGATCGTTAACCCGCCGCGCGGAGACATTTTCAGTTTTTTCTGCTGGTGTCCGGCGTGCTGGTACTCGATGATGCTTTGTGTCACGATTACGCCACGAGCATCATGTTGAGGAACCCCATGAAAAAGTTTTTTTTTGCCGCTGCATTGGTTGTCAGCGGCCTGTTGGTTGGTTGTAATCAACTCACGCAATACACGGTCAGCGAACAAGAGATTAATCAGGCGCTGGCAAAGCATAATAACTTTGCTAAAGACATTGGGTTGCCGGGCGTCGCACAAGCGCATATCGTCCTGAACAATCTCGCCAGCCAAATTGGTCGTGAAGAACCCAATAAAGTTACCCTCACTGGCGATGCAAACCTGGATATGAATTCCCTGTTTGGCAGCCAGAAAGCAACCATGAAGCTGAAGTTAAAAGCCTTGCCGGTCTTTAATAAAGAGAAAGGCGCAATCTATCTGCAAGAGATGGAAGTGGTGGATGCGACAGTGACGCCAGAAAAAATGCAGTCGGTGCTGCAAACGCTAATGCCCTATTTAAACCAGTCGCTGCGTAATTATTTCAACCAGCAACCGGCCTATATCCTGCGCGAAGACAGCAGCAAAGGTGAAGCACTGGCGAAAAAACTGGCGAAAGGTATTGAGGTTAAACCGGGCGAAATCATCATCCCGTTTACCGATTAATATAACAAAGGGCGCTTCCGCGCCCTTTTTTTTCGTGCAAACGAAAACGTTTCCGCTTATCCTTTGTTTCCGGCAAAAAAGACTATCCTCAGCCGGAGCATATTGATGACTGCACCATCCCAGGTTTTAAAGATCCGCCGCCCAGACGACTGGCATCTTCACTTTCGCGATGGCGACATGTTAAAAACTGTCGTGCCCTATACCAGTGAAATTTATGGACGCGCAATCGTCATGCCGAACCTGGCACCGCCCGTGACCACGGTTGATGCGGCTATCGCCTACCGTCAGCGCATTCTTGACGCCGTACCTGCGGGACACACCTTCACCCCGTTAATGACCTGTTATCTGACGGATACGCTGGATCCGAATGAACTGGAGCGCGGATACAACGAAGGTGTCTTTACTGCGGCAAAACTCTATCCGGCAAATGCCACCACCAACTCCACTCACGGTGTGACCTCTATTGAAGCCATCATGCCGGTGTTGGAACGGATGGAAAAAATTGGTATGCCATTACTGGTCCATGGCGAAGTCACGCATGCCGATATCGATATTTTCGATCGTGAAGCACGCTTTATCGAAACCGTCATGGAACCGCTGCGTCAGAGTCTGACCGCGTTGAAAGTGGTGTTTGAACATATCACGACCAAAGATGCTGCCGAGTACGTGCGCGACGGAAATGAACGTCTTGCCGCGACCATTACGCCTCAGCATTTAATGTTTAACCGCAACCATATGCTGGTCGGAGGGATTCGCCCGCATCTGTATTGCCTGCCTATCCTCAAACGTAACGTCCACCAACAGGCGCTGCGTGAACTCGTTGCCAGTGGTTTTAACCGCGTGTTTCTCGGCACCGATTCGGCTCCTCATGCGCGTCATCGCAAAGAGTCCAGTTGTGGCTGTGCGGGATGCTTCAACGCACCAACGGCGCTGGGCAGTTATGCAACGGTGTTCGAGGAGATGAATGCGCTGGAGCATTTTGAAGCGTTCTGCTCGCTTAATGGCCCTCAGTTCTACGGTCTACCGGTAAATGAAAGCTTCATCGAACTGGTTCGACTGGAGCAACAGGTACCAGAAAGCATCGCCCTGGAAAATGACACCTTAGTCCCCTTCCTCGGCGGCGAAACGGTGCGCTGGTCAGTGAAAAGCTAAAAAAAACATAGCCAACTGTTGTCAATTACTGAGTTTAACTGTATAAATAACCAGTATATTCAACAGGGGGCTATTATGCGTATTGAAGTCACTATTGCTAAAACTTCACCTTTGCCTGCTGGTGCGATAGACGCACTGGCAGGTGAACTCTCCCGCCGTATTCACCACCATTTCCCGGATAACGAAGGTGATGTCACCGTCCGTTATGCCGCCGCAAACAATCTGTCGGTCATTGGCGCGACAAAAGAGGACAAAGAACGCATCAGCGAAATCCTGCAGGAAACATGGGAAAGCGCAGATGACTGGTTCATCAATGAATAAAAAATGATATGCAGTGATGTTTGTTTGCCGGGTCGCCCCGGCTTTTTTATCCGCATTTCTCTTTAATCAATCGCATCATCTTGCCGATAAACAGAGTCGTGTTTATTTACGTAGCTGATTATCTTTTAATCACAACCTCAAAATAACTGCACAATATGCCAAAAAAATATGAATAAGATGCCGCTTTATTGTTCAGATAACACTTAAAACTAAAAAATTATCTGCCCCCCTCTTTAAATTTTCAGTGAATACCCTTATTTATTGATATACTGAAGTTGCTTCAGAAAAAAACGCATTGAACCTCGAAAACCGTTGTCTAGTAACACGAATTAGGGGGCATGATGGAAAAGAATAATGAAGTCATTCAGACTCATCCGCTTGTAGGATGGGACATCAGCACCGTTGATAGCTATGATGCGCTGATGCTGCGTTTGCACTACCAGACCCCAAATCGTCCGGACCCGGATGGGACTGAAGTTGGTCAAACGCTCTGGTTAACCACTGATGTTGCCAGGCAATTTATTTCGATATTAGAAGCAGGAATCGCCAAAATTGAATCGGGCGATTACCAGGTAAATGAGTATCAGCGTCATTAAATCTGATGCACCCCACCCTCAAAAGGCACCTTAGCGGTGCCTTTCTTATTTCCTGGTTGAATAATGCGAGTCAGTTATTTACCCTGCAACTATCGCGATTGCGGAGAGAAGTGGATGAAATACGACTTAATCATTATTGGCAGTGGTTCCGTAGGCGCCGCTGCTGGATACTATGCCACCCGCGCCGGGCTGAATGTTCTGATGATCGATGCACATATGCCACCGCATCAACAGGGCAGCCATCACGGCGACACAAGATTAATTCGTCATGCTTATGGCGAAGGTGAAAAATACGTTCCGCTGGTTCTGCGTGCGCAGGAATTATGGGATGAGCTCTCCACACAAAATGAAGATCCCGTGTTTGTTCGTTCCGGCGTTATCAACCTCGGCCCGGCGGATTCAACCTTCTTATCGACGGTAGAGCAAAGCGCCCAACAGTGGCAACTTAACATTGAGAAACTGGATGCCGCCGCAATCATGGCGCGCTGGCCAGAAATCCGCGTACCCGAAAATTATATCGGGCTGTTTGAATCTGAATCCGGTTTTTTACGCAGCGAACTGGCGATTAAAACCTGGATTCGTCTGGCTGAAGAGGCGGGCTGTGCACAGCTGTTTAAATGCCCTGTCACTGCCATTCATCATCATGATGACGGTGTCACCGTTGAGACCGCAGACGGTGACTACCACGCGAAAAAAGCGCTCATCAGCGCGGGCACCTGGGTACAGACATTAGTGCCTGAACTGCCCATACAGCCGGTGCGCAAAGTGTTTGCGTGGTACCAGGCCGACGGGCGCTACAGCATTAAAAACGCGTTTCCGGCCTTTACCGGCGAACTGCCTAATGGCGATCAGTATTACGGTTTCCCGGCTGAAAATGACGAGTTGAAGATTGGCAAACATAACGGCGGGCAGCTTATTCATTCTGCTGAGGAGCGTAAACCGTTTGCCGCCGTCGCCAGTGATGGTTCAGAGGCGTTTCCTTTCCTGCGCACTATTCTGCCAGGTGTGGGATGTTGTCTGCACGGCGCATCGTGTACCTACGATAACTCTCCGGATGAAGATTTCATCATTGATACGCTGCCTGAGCATGACAATACGCTTATCATTACCGGTCTGAGCGGTCACGGTTTCAAGTTTGCTTCCGTACTGGGGGAGATTGCAGCCGATTTTGCTCAGGACAAACCGTCTGCGTTTGACCTGACGCCATTCAAACTTAGCCGTTTTAAGCAATAATTACGATATGGCCTCATCGGTGAGGCCATTTTTTATTTAAGGAATCACGTTGATGCGCCGCATCTTTGACTATCTGGTTAATAATATCCGCGAGCATTTCATGCTCTACATTATTTTATGGTCATTGCTGGCAATTATGGACGTTATATATATTATGTTTTTCTAAGTGATTCCGACTTACACTAATTGACAAAAATTGATATTAACTTAATTTTCATTGCAATAAACTGAACAATTAAAACCTCGTTAAAGCCCCACGCCCTGCACCACTAAGTGTTCAATCGCACTAATCTCTTGATGCACATTCAACAAACAAATCAATTTTATTGAATTAAAAATAAATATCATCACCATTGTTATTTATTAGTTGCATTAATGTCTTTTCCACGCCATTTTCATTCACTTCTGAAATATCTATCGGTGTGTTTATGCAATTCAATAATACTCCACAGCGCTATGGCGTCGTATCTGCGGCATTACACTGGCTGACAGCAATTGTCGTGTATGGCATGTTTGCGTTGGGTTTATGGATGGTCACGCTCAGCTATTACGATGGCTGGTATCACCAGGCACCAGAACTGCATAAAAGCATCGGCATATTGCTGATGATGGGACTGGTGATACGCGTGGTCTGGCGCCTTATCTCCCCTTCTCCTGCACCACTGAAAAGCTATTCGCGTTTAACCCGCCTCGCGGCGACAGCCGGACACCTCACGTTATATGTCCTGCTCTTTGCGATTGTTTTCAGCGGTTATCTGATCTCCACCGCGGACGGTAAACCTATCAGTGTCTTTGGCTGGTTCGAGATCCCCGCGACGTTTGCCAATGCTAGCGCTCAGGCCGACCTCGCCGGAGAGCTGCATCTGTGGCTTGCCTGGACCGTTGTCGTTTTATCACTTCTGCATGGGCTGATGGCCCTGAAACATCACTTTATCGATAACGACGATACCCTTAATCGCATGTTGGGAAAATCGTCATCTGACTATGGAGCGTAAAATGAAAAAAAACCTGCTGGGACTGACTCTTGCCTCACTGTTATTCACCACCGGTTCTGCTATCGCGGCAGATTACAAAATTGACAAAGAGGGACAGCATGCCTTTGTTAATTTCCGCATCCAGCATCTGGGATACAGCTGGCTGTATGGCACATTTAAAGACTTCGACGGGACATTTACCTTCGATGAAAAAAATCCTGCCGCGGATAAAGTCAACGTCACCATTAACACCAACAGCGTTGATACCAACCACGCGGAGCGCGACAAACATCTGCGCAGCGCTGACTTCCTCAACGTCGCAAAATTCCCGCAGGCAACCTTTACCTCTACCAGCGTGAAGAAAGAAGGCAATGACCTGGATATCACGGGTGACCTGACACTCAACGGCGTGACCAAACCAGTAACACTGGACGCGAAACTGATTGGGCAAGGTGGCGACCCGTGGGGTGGTACGCGTGCGGGCTTTGAAGCGCAAGGGAAAATTAAGCTGAAGGATTTCAACATTACCACCGACCTTGGCCCTGCCTCGCAGGAAGTCGATTTAATCATCTCGGTGGAAGGCGTACAGCAGAAGTAACCACGAACACATCTTATCCGGTCTGCAATAACGGGTTTACAGGCCGGATAAGACTTCAGCGTTGTGTTACGGCATTGGATCAGGAATACCCATTTTCGTATTCAGGCGACCGCGGGATTTATTAAAGATTTTGTTGCCATTTTCACGCCCTGCACGACGGCGGCGCTGCTCTTCTTCTGGCAACGCGCTCTCTTCACAGCACAGCTCACTACAGCAGCCTTTATACTTCTCAGCACAGACCGGGCACTGAATAAACAGCAGATGGCAGCCGTCATTTTTACAATTGGTATGGCTGTCACACGCAGCACCGCACTGATGGCAGTGAGCAATAACATCTTCAGAGATCCTTTCTCCCATACGTTCATCAAAAACAAAGTTTTTGCCAATAAAACGAACCGGAAGCCCCTGCTCACGCGCTTTACGAGCATATTCAATAATGCCGCCCTCAATGTGCCAGACTTTACTAAACCCGTTGTATTTCATCCAGGCGCTGGCCTTCTCACAGCGGATACCGCCCGTGCAATACATCACAATTTTTTTGTCTTTATGTTCCTGCATCATTTCCACAGCTTTCGGTAACTGATCGCGGAAAGTATCTGCCGGAATTTCCAGCGCGTTCTCGAAATGCCCCACTTCATATTCGTAGTGGTTACGCATATCGATAAACACAGCGTCGGGATCATCAAGCATGGCATTCACTTCTGCCGCCTTCAGATAATCGCCTACGTTGCTGGCGTCAAAAGCAGGATCTTCAATGCCATCCGCCACAATGCGTTCACGCACTTTCATGCGCAATACCCAGAACGATTTCCCGTCATCATCCAGCGCAATGTTTAAACGCAATCCGGCAAATGCGGGATCAAACGCATAAATCTGTTGGCGGAAGGCTTCAACCTGACTTTGCGGGACGCTGATTTGCGCGTTGATCCCTTCATGCGCAAGATACACGCGTCCGAAGACATTCAGCGCCGTAAACATCTGGTACAGCGCATCACGCGTTTGCTGCGGGTTGTCGATAGTGAAATATTTATAGAACGAAATGGTGGTGCGCGGCTCAGACTCAGCCAGCATTTTGGCTTTGAGCGCATCATTCGAAATGCGGTTGTGTAACACTGGCATGGTGTACGTATCCTGCGGTCAGTAAAATCGAAAATCGGCCGGCATCATAAAGCAAACACTGCCAATTTACATCCACACATTTTACGCTACATTTCATACTCCGAGATAAACATACAACAACAATTGCCGTTTTTTCAGCCATTCTCCCATCACAAATTTTTGATACGCGCGAAAAAATGCGACAATACAGGGCATTGGTCGTTTAAAGACAGGATAGACATGACGAATTTACCCAAGTTTTCGGCGGCGTTACTGCATCCACGTTATTGGTTAACCTGGCTGGGGATTGGCATCCTTTGGTTGATCGTGCAGTTACCCTACCCGTTAATCTATAAACTGGGCTGTGCATTAGGCCGTCTGGCGTTACGTTTGATGAAACGTCGCGCTGAAATCGTCTCCCGTAATCTGGAACTGTGTTTCCCGCAAATGAGTGAGCAGGAACGCCAGCAGATGATAGTGAAGAACTTCGAATCTGTCGGCATGGGCGTGATGGAAACGGGAATGGCCTGGTTCTGGCCCGACCGCCGTATTACGCGCTGGACAGAAGTTATCGGCATGGAACATATCCGTGACGTTCAGGCACAGCAACGGGGGATCCTGTTAGTCGGCCTGCACTTCCTGACTCTTGAACTCGGCGCGCGCCAGTTCGGCTTGCAGGAACCGGGGATTGGCGTGTATCGCCCCAACGATAACCCCCTACTCGACTGGCTACAGACCTGGGGACGTATGCGCTCCAATAAATCGATGCTCGATCGCAAAGACCTGAAAGGAATGATCAAAGCATTGAAAAAAGGTGAGGTCGTCTGGTATGCGCCGGATCATGACTACGGCCCGCGCGCAAGCGTCTTTGTACCGCTTTTTGCCGTCGAACAGGCCGCCACAACGTCCGGGACCTGGATGCTTTCGCGTATGTCCAATGCCTGTCTGGTACCGTTTGTCCCGCGCCGCAAGCCCGATGGCAAAGGGTATCAGTTGATTATGCTGCCCCCGGAATGTTCGCCGCCGCTGGACGATGCCGAGACCACTGCCGCATGGATGAATAAGATTGTCGAGAAGTGCATTATGATGGCGCCAGAACAATATATGTGGCTGCACCGTCGCTTTAAAACACGTCCTGAAGGCTCCCCCTCTCTGTATTGAAAATCTGTTGCAGCCCTCAGGGGCTGCGACATTCATCCTGACGGTTACGATTTCACTGTTTTCCGCATTGCAGCAACTATCAACCAGGCGCATAATTAGCCTGCTTACTTATATTCCAACGATAGCGCAAACAGCGCGACACACTGCGGATCGCTATGTCACCCTCTGATGTTCCCATCAACTGGAAGCGCAACCTGATGGTTGCCTGGCTGGGTTGTTTTCTGACCGGCGCAGCATTTAGCCTGGTCATGCCATTTTTACCTCTTTACGTCGAAGCCCTTGGCGTGACGGGACACAGTGCCTTAAACATGTGGTCCGGCCTGGTCTTCAGCATCACCTTTCTTTTTTCTGCTATTGCATCACCATTCTGGGGCGGACTTGCCGACAGAAAAGGCAGAAAAATAATGCTATTACGTTCAGCTCTCGGTATGGCAATCGTAATGTTGTTGATGGGGCTGGCGCAAAATATCTGGCAGTTCCTGGCCTTGCGTGCCCTGTTAGGGTTACTCGGCGGATTCATTCCCAATGCCAATGCGTTGATCGCCACTCAGGTCCCCCGCAACAAAAGCGGCTGGGCGCTGGGAACACTTTCCACGGGCGGTGTCAGTGGCGCATTACTGGGACCGCTGGCAGGCGGATTACTCGCCGACCAGTATGGACTGCGTCCCGTATTTTTCATTACCGCCACGGTACTTTTGACCTGTTTTATCCTGACGCTGTTTTTTATTCGTGAGCGTTTCCAGCCAGTGAGTAAGAAAGAGATGCTGCACATTCGGGAAGTCGTGGCCTCTTTAAAAAATCCCAGACTGGTCCTGAGTCTGTTTGTCACCACGTTGATCATTCAGGTTGCAACCGGCTCGATTGCGCCAATCCTGACGCTGTATGTGCGAGAGCTTGCGGGCAACGTCAGTAATATCGCTTTTATCAGCGGCATGATTGCCTCTGTACCTGGCGTGGCCGCTTTAATCAGCGCACCGAGGCTGGGTAAGTTGGGTGACAGAATTGGCCCCGAGAAGATCCTGATCGTCGCATTGGTTATCTCGGTATTACTGCTGATCCCCATGTCATTCGTACAAACACCCTGGCAACTTGGCGTTTTGCGCTTTTTGCTCGGTGCGGCCGACGGTGCTCTGCTCCCTGCCGTTCAAACGCTGCTGGTTTATAACTCAACGAATCAGATCGCCGGGCGTATTTTCAGCTACAACCAGTCATTTCGTGATATCGGCAACGTGACGGGACCGCTAATGGGTGCCGCGATTTCGGCAAACTATGGTTTTCGCGCCGTCTTCTGCGTCACGGCGGGTGTGGTGTTGTTCAACGCCATCTACTCGTGGAATAGCCTGCGTCAGCGCCGTGGATCTCAGGCCACGGGATAATTTTGTGCTTTCATACTTGCTATATTGGAGAATCAACTATTATTTTCATGAATATCTCATGAAATCAAAGGGAGACTCTGATGACCATGTATGCCACGCTTGAAGAAGCCATTGATGCAGCCCGTGAAGAGTTTCTGGCGGATAATCCCGACCTTGAGCCTGACGAGGCCAGTGTTCAGCAACTCAATGTACAAAAATACGTACTACAGGATGGCGACATCATGTGGCAAGCCGAATTCTTTGCCGATGAAGATGAGGAAGGCGGTGAATGTCTGCCGATGCTGAGCGGTGAAGCGGCGCAAAGCGTCTTTGACGGCGACTACGATGAGATTGAGATTCGCCAGGAGTGGCAGGAAGAAAACACCCTCCATGAATGGGATGAGGGCGAATTCCAGCTTGAACCGCCCCTGGATACTGAAGAGGGTCAGACAGCCGCCGATGAATGGGATGAGCGGTAGTTACTCATAAGGCCCATGGTGGATATCGAGCGGCAACAGCAGCGTATCAAACACCAGTGAAAATGGCAGATCGAGTAGGGTGACGTAGCGCCACGCTGAATCGCGCACATCCCATTGCACGCCTGGATAATATTGATTCCCGTGGCCCTGGCCCGGTATTGTCCGGCTAATAATGCTGCCGCATCCGCTCAGGACGATAACCATTAAGCTCACTGCGAGTAGACGCACCTGATACCTCATAACGCGTTTATTTAGGGTAAAAAAATACCGGCACCAGGCCGGTATTTTCACGTTTCAGTACGTTTATTTTTTCCTGAGCGCCAGTGGGTTGAGGGTGATCCCCTGATAATAATTGACCCACGAAGAGTACTTATCAGGTGAATTCCAGACGCGATAGTGCAAACGCGCCATCGTCATCGGATCGCTCAACAGCACCAGACGACGATCGCGATTCAGTTTCTCCGGCGTTTCATTGAGCGCCTGCTCCACATGACGGTCACGGGCAATCTCAAGCACGTTACTGGCACGGTGACGAGCGGTCGCCATGGCTGTCGCCAGCGCGTTAAACGACGGGTTAAACACCGCATGCATAAAGCCGTCGTTCAGCGAACGATTACGGTTCAACTCCAGATAGTTATCCGTATCCACCAGTACCTGCGGCGGAGAATACTCTTCCGGGATCAGGAACAGTTTCCAGCGTTTGGTGCGTAACCCCACCGTTGAACGACTGGAGATCACGGAAACAAACGGCGACAGGATCAGCGAAAAGACGATCGGAGCCAGCCAGAACAGGAAGCGCAGATCCAGCCAGGCCATACCCACAGCCCACACCAGACCCAGCAGCAGCTGCGATCCGTGACGCATAAACGCTTCACCCCATGGGGTGGAATCATCATCACGCTGCGGCGAGTTCCAGACCACTTCCCAGCCGAGGAAAGCGCTGACGACAAAGACGGTGTGGAACAGCATACGCACTGGCGCCAGCAGCACGGAGAACAGAACCTCCAGCAGCAGTGACAGTGTGACACGGATAAATCCACCGTACTCTTTCGTGCCCTTACACCAGATAAGCAAAATACTCAGCAGCTTAGGCAGGAACAGCAGAACCATTGTCGAGGCAAACAGCGCGATAGCCAGTTCAGGTCGCCATTGTGGCCACACCGGGAACAACTGGCGCGGCTGCAGGAAGTACTGCGGCTCTGTCAACGCATGAACGACCTGTAACGCGGTAGATAATGCCAGGAACATAAACCACAGCGGTGCTGACAGATAGGACATGACCCCCGTCAGGAACACCGCGCGGTGAACCGGGTGCATCCCCTTCACCAGGAACAGACGGAAGTTCATCAGGTTGCCATGGCACCAGCGACGGTCGCGCTTAAGTTCATCCAGCAGGTTCGGCGGCAGCTCTTCATAAGAGCCAGGCAGATCGTAGGCAATCCACACGCCCCAACCCGCACGACGCATCAATGCCGCTTCCACAAAGTCATGGGAGAGGATTGAACCCGCAAATGAACCTTCGCCAGGTAACGGCGCGAGAGCACAGTGCTCAATAAACGGTTTCACGCGAATAATCGCGTTATGACCCCAGTAGTGCGACTCTCCCAACTGCCAGAAGTGAAGCCCGGCGGTAAAGAGCGGACCGTAGACACGGGTCGCAAATTGCTGGCAACGCGCATACAGCGTGTCCATCCCGGAAGCTTTCGGAGAAGACTGGATAATCCCGGCGTTTGGGTTCGCTTCCATCAGACGCACGAGGCCAGTCAGGCAGTCGCCGCTCATTACGGAGTCAGCGTCCAGCACGACCATGTAGCTATACTGGTTACCCCAACGACGACAGAAGTCATCGATGTTACCACTTTTACGCTTCACACGACGGCGGCGGCGGCGGTAGAAGATCTGCCCTTCGCCCTGCACTTCGGCGATCAGCTCCATCCACGCTTTTTGTTCTGCGACACAAATATCGGGGTTGTAGCTGTCGCTCAGAATGTAAACATCGAAATGTTCAGCATTGCCCGTTGCTTTAACCGACTCCCACGTGGCACGCAGTCCCGCGAATACGCGATCAACGTCCTCGTTACAGATCGGCATAATCAGCGCAGTACGGTGCTCAGGATTAAGGGGTTCATCCCCTACCGTTGAGGCCGAAATACTGTACTTATCCCGGCCGATCAACAGTTGCAGGAAGCCCATCAGTGCGGTCCAGAACCCGGCGGATACCCAACAGAAAAGCACGGCAAACAAGATAAGAATGCCGGTCTGTAACATGTAGGGCAGCAGCTGCATAAAGGAAACCCACAGGTTCTGCCCAATCATGTCTGCCGGATTAATAAACGCCCAACCCTGGTAAGGAAGAATCGTCTTCATATACCAGGTTGCGACGATCGTTTGCGCCAGCGTTAAGATCAACAAGGTGTAGCGACGAATGGTCCCAACGGTACGCCACTTCTGCTCGCTCTCTTGCTCTTCTTTCGTCAAGCGAGAAAGATAACGCGGCGTCACATCGCGTCCACGCAGTCGGTCCCAAAAACGGCCTACCGGGTTAGTACGCCAGGGATCGGGGAACATTGACGTACGCGTAGCCTTCGGCATTGCCTGCAGTTGGTCACGCCCTTCGTCGTCCTTAATCAACTGATCTTTGGCCAGAGAGTCCGGCCAGGCTTGCTCAAGACGCGCTTTAACAGACCCCTGCGGTGAATCATCTTCACGCGAGTAAGTACGATGCTCGGCATCCAGCGCCTGATGGACGGCGCGGATGTCAGTTTTCGGCAATGCCGCTTTTTCGATATCCGAAAGCGGCATTGCGTCAATATACTCAGTTGTCTTATTCATTGGCAGGTAACTGGTAGCTCCAGGTTTCACTCAACGTCTGATCGGCATTCGCCAACGCAGCACGCATTTCAGTGGTTTTCTTCGCATCTTTCACTTTCACGCGCAGCATCAAACGCCATCCCTTAGTCACCGGGTTGTAACGTACTGAGCTTTCAACGATCTCACCATTGTCGCCAATGCTGGTTTGCGCGGTAACAGGCGTATCCTGCGGCAGTTTTTTCATGTCTGCGCCGGCAAAATCCACAACAAAGGCAATGGTGCCGTCAGGCTGACGAATGAGATTCGATTGTTTGACATCACCGGTAGAGCGGCGAGTCTGCTGAACCCAGGCGCTGTCCGGCGCATGAAGCTTGTCTTCATCACGAGTGAACGTCAGGGTGTACTTGAAGTTCATCTCTTTGCCTGCTTCAGGCAGTTGATCCGGCGTCCAGTAAGCCACGATGTTGTCGTTGGTTTCATCGTTGGTCGGAATTTCAACAAGCTCAATCTTACCTTTACCCCAGTCACCTTTCGGCGTGATCCAGGCGCTTGGGCGCAGGTCGTAGCGGTCGTCGAGATCTTCAAAGCGAGAGAACTGACGGCCACGTTGCAGCAGGCCGAATCCTTGCGGGTTCTCCATCGCGAAGCTGCTTACAGCCAGATGTTTCGGGTTGTTCAGCGGACGCCAAATCCACTCGCCATTACCCGCGTGGATAGACAAACCGTTCGAGTCATGCAATTCAGGACGATAGTTGGTTGCCGGAGAAGGCTGGTTCGGCCCAAACAGGAACATGCTGGTTAATGGCGCTACGCCCAATTTACCCACTTTATCGCGCAGGTAAACTTTGGACTGGACATCCACAACCGTGTCACGGCCTGGAATAATCACAAAACGATACGCCCCGGTTGCACGCGGGGAATCCAGCAATGCGTAAATGGTTAAACGTTTATCAGTCGGTTTTGGACGTTCAATCCAAAACTCACGAAAGCGGGGAAATTCTTCACCAGACGGCAGTGCGGTATCAATCGCGAGACCGCGAGCAGACAAACCATAAACCTGACCTGCACCCAGGACGCGGAAATAGCTGGCACCGAGCATGCTGACGATTTCGTCGTTTTTATCTTTGCTGTTGATCGGATACAGCACTTTGAACCCGGCGAAACCGAGATCTTTTACCGTGTCTTTATCATGCTGAACATCGCCAAAATTAAAATAATCCGGGCTGTATTTGATTTTTTTAACCGCTGTGGCGGTGACTTCGTTGATTTTGACCGGCGTGTCGAAGTACATACCCTGGTGGTAGAATTCGAGCTTGAATGGGGTCTTAAGATTGCTCCAGTAAGCTTTATCGCGATTAAACTGGATCTGCTGATAATCCGCATATTTCATGTCGCGGAAAACGGAGGGCAAGTTACTTTTTGGCGCCTCATAGCCTTTATCGGCTAAGGATTGAGCTTGTTTTGCAACATCATCAATGCTGAATGCCCAGCTTGATGATGTGTACAGCGTTAACATGACTGCTGCACCCAACCAACGCAATTTCATCATTTGTAGTTTATGTTTCATAATTAGTAAGCACTTCCCCCTTTGTGTGCTTATATTGATCCGATCCATTTTAATGGATAATCGGGTATTCCGACAACTGAATCCCTGTATTGTTCGCGCGCTGGCTCATGGTTTAATCAGGTTCGTCTGCCTGCTTCCACTTTCAGTGCTTATCCTGGAGACAGGTTGTTGGACTTCGTGTAGGGTTGCCCTCGAATGTAACCATTATTCGTCTTAGGGATAAGACGAAAAGTCTGAGAATACGTAACTGTCTATGAGCTCTGTATCCCCACCGCGTGAATACTTTCTTGACTCCATCCGAGCCTGGCTGATGTTGTTGGGGATCCCCTTTCATATCTCATTGATCTATTCCACGCATACCTGGCATGTGAACAGTGCAGAACCGTCGTGGTGGCTGACCCTTTTTAACGATTTCATTCATGCGTTTCGCATGCAGGTGTTCTTCGTTATTTCGGGCTATTTTTCATACATGCTTTTTTTGCGCTACCCATTAAAACGGTGGTGGAAAGTCCGTGTTGAACGTGTCGGTATTCCCATGCTGACCGCTATTCCACTGCTCACGCTGCCGCAATTTATCATGCTGCAATATGTGAAAGGAAAAGCTGACAGCTGGCATAGCCTTAGCGCGTACGACAAATACAACGCCCTTGCCTGGGAACTGATTTCCCATTTGTGGTTTTTACTCGTGCTTGTCGTTTTAACGACCGTGAGTATGTGGGTGTTCAGCCAGATGAAAAAAAGGCTAACGCCCGTCGAAGGTTCCGCCACAGCCCCCGCATCAATGATGAAGTTAACGCTGATTTTCTTATTATTAGGTGTGGGGTATGCCGCGGTCAGACGGACGATTTTTATCGTCTATCCTTCCATTCTCAGCGACGGCATGTTTAATTTTGTCGTCATGCAAACGCTGTTCTATGTGCCTTTCTTTATGCTTGGTGCCCTGGCGTTTATCAACCCCAACCTGAAAGCGCTGTTCACCACGCCATCCCGGGGTTGCACCTTAGGCGCGGCCTTCGCGTTTGTGGTCTACCTGCTTAATCAGCGTTACGGAAACGGTGATGCATGGATGTACGAAACGGAATATGTGATCACCATGGTCATGGGGCTGTGGATGGTTAACGTTGTATTCTCACTTGGCCACCGTTTATTGAACTTCCAGTCAGCCCGCGTCACCTATTTTGTCAACGCGTCGCTGTTTATCTATCTGGTGCACCATCCATTAACCCTGTTTTTCGGCGCCTTTATCACGCCGCACATCTCGTCGAATCTGCTTGGCTTTTTATGTGGATTGCTGTTTGTGGTCGGGATTGCAGTAATACTGTACGAAATCCATTTGCGTATTCCGCTGCTGAAATTCCTCTTTTCGGGCAAACCTCCCGTTAAGCAGGATAAAAACAAAGCAGTTGGAGCGTCATAATAACCATTCAATAGGTAATACTGACGCAAGCTTCACCAGAACCCGCTTCCAGAAACCTGTCGCGGGTTCTTTTTTTAACACCACTTCGGTACCTTGTTGACGATCGACCCAGTTGATCCTGCCCCAGCGGTCGAGGCGCAATTGCCAGGCAACATCGTGCTGACTTTGCATAAAACGCTTATGAATCAGCGCCGCCAGCACTTCGCTTTCAATGACAAATCCCATTTCGGTATTGAGTAACGTTGAACGAGGGTCAAAATTAAGCGAACCAATAAAGACCTTACGACCGTCAATACTGAAGGTTTTCGCATGCAGACTGGAGCCAGAATTACCGGTTAACCCGCGGTCGTGCACCACCGTAACACGATCGCGCGTTGGTTTAAGCTCATACAATTCCACACCATAGCGCAGTAATTTCTTCCGCCAGCGCGCATAGCCCGCGTGGACGACCGCAACGTCATTCGCCGCCAACGAATTGGTTAAAATGGCAATTTTGACCCCTTTTCTGACCAGCCGCAGTAGCTGAGCCACGCCGGCGCGCGTTGGCACAAAATAGGCAGAAATAATATCAATGCGTTCGCTGGGCGACCCCATGACATCGAACAAACGCTGTGGCAAGAGCGAATGTCGCGGTGCCCTCCCCTCACCTTTGACAGGATCATCGCTGAGCAGACGCGTTTTTGCCCAAATCAACGGTAATGCCCCCTGATCGAGGTGGGTCATAAACTGGCTGGTTTCCAGCTTATGCAGATAGCGGCGGGTAATATCATCATTGTACCAGGATTCAGGAAGCTCAATACGCTGGGGTGATTCGGGTTCAGACAGCTCCAGAACGTTCTGCAATGTAGAAACCGATCGGCAGTGCCAGTAGCGCTCAAAATCATCGGCAACCTCTTTAACAACCGGCCCGATGGCCATTACGTCCAGATCGGAAAACAGCGGTTGTTCACCTGCGCCAAAATAAGCATCGCCAATATTGCGCCCTCCAACGAGCGTAACGACGCCGTCAGCGGTGTAACTTTTATTGTGCATGCGGCGATTGAGCCGGGCAAAATCGGTTAAATAACCCAGGGCACGCAAGATGCGAAATGAAAAGGGATTAAACAGGCGGACTTCGATATTAGGATGGTTATCAAGCAAGCGCAGCGTATCATCCAGACCCGGCGTGTTGTTATCATCCAAAAGCAAGCGGACCCGCACCCCACGTTTCGCCGCCGCTAACAACACCGAAAACAGCAATAGCCCGGACATGTCGTTCTCCCAGATGTAATACTGCACATCCAGGGTGCGCTCCGCCATTTCCGTAAGCCGATAGCGAGCCGCAAAAGCATCGAGGCTGTCATCCAGCGCAAGAATGCCACATTCCGCAGGATGGCTGGCGCACAGAGGGGTGATGGCACGCTCGAGTCGCGTCATATCAGGCCGTATTGTCATCGCCTTGTTGGGTGAGCAATCGATTATAAAGTCGGGTGTTTTCATCATCATAGCAAACGAAGTAAATTTGCTCAGGCTGCGCCCGACGGGTAATAAATTTCAACACCGTATTGACCGCAATTTCTGCCGCTGCAGCCCGCGGGTAACCGTAAGCGCCCGTGCTGATAGCCGGAAATGCAATGGACTGATAGCCATTCGCTAATGCCAGTTGCAGACTATTAAAATAGGCCTCCTCCAGTCGCTCCGCTTCATGGTGATCGCCCCCTTGCCAGACCGGCCCGACTGTATGAATCACCGCTTTTGCAGGCAGAGCACCGGCAAGCGTAATCACGGCATGACCGGTCGGACACTCGCCCTGTTGTTGTATAACCCGCTTGCACGCTTCCAGCAACGAAGGTCCGGCAGCGCGATGAATGGCGCCATCGACACCACCCCCTCCGAGCAGCGAAGAGTTAGCCGCATTGACGATCACATCAACAGCGGTCGTCGTAATGTCGCCATGTAACACATGAACTCGCGATTGCATAAATTTCCCCTGACAAAACACCTTTCTCTAAGTGTACAGCAGGGTTTTCCATGAAATCTCACTTTTTAAGGGATCGCTTGCATATCTACGCCAGAACCCTTCATTTATATTCAATATCAAGAATAGCGAGGTTTTTCTGCTCATTAAGGTAATGCATTTTCACCGAGGCAATCTGTTTAACGTTCTGGGGGGACATCATTACTTGCTGTTCGTTATAGCGACTATTGTATATTTCACCATCACGTATACATGACAATTCTATTTGTTGTTGATGTGTACTGACTTCACAAGGGGATTCAACGATTTCGCCGCGAAAATGAATGACTCCGCCAGGCGAGATTTGCTGAGCAGTTGCACAGGCCGTATAAAGCGAAAACGCGCACAACATCGTACTAAAAAAACGATTAGATAATGTACACATAAAGGTTCCTCAATGATTAATCATCCTTGAGGGATCGGCGTGATCCTTCACCGCTACGATTAACGGCTAACGCGCAAACAACTTTAACGATGACGAGTATTTATATTCATAGAACAGCGCCGCGCTCCCAGCCACACCCTTTATGCAAATAAATAAAAAATCATGAGTGGCTGGTTGAGTCGGGCCACTGTTGCGATAGATGCAAAGACTGCCCGTCGGAAACAGTAACCACAATCTTGACCGAATCATCAGCAGATATATTTAAACTGAGTTTGGTTAAATCAATCGTTTGATTAGCGGGCAAAGACAGCGTTGTTTTCTGTTGAGTTTGGCTTTGACCGCTTTTCCCGTCACGTAATGCCAGAACTTGTACCTGACATACGCAGGGTTGAGACAGTGTGACCTGAGGGATGATGGTGTACATCTCACCTTGCTGCGTTGTATTGAATGTGATTTGATTTGACAGCGCGGCAATGAGTAATAACGTATGCATAGTATTCTCCCGAAAAAAAACAGGGCTTTCGCCCTGTTTATTATCAGTCAGAAAGCTGAATTAGTGTTGGTTAGCTGTCGCGCTGTTACCAAAGCCAACCTGGCGAACCAGAATATTGGAGTCAGATGCAGTCTGATTAACTACCGCACCGTTACGACCACCGTACTGGGTCACGCTAATATCAGCACGTTTGGCATTCCACTGATCGATAGTGGCACTGTTCTGGAAGCCAGTCTGTTTCAGGTTAATGGTACTGTCATCAGCACCTTGCCCGACGGTTGCACCGTTACCACGCCCATGTTGTGTGATGGTCACATCTGATTTACGCGCATCACTTTGCAGAGCATTCGCAACGTTGCCAGACCCATATTGGTAAATACTCATTGATGAATCCGGGCCGAAATTACTACCACCGCCGTGATGATTATTATTGCCCCATTGCGGAACAACACCAGCCAGAGCACTGCCAGAAACTACGATTGCTGCGAATGCTGCCACTTTTAAAAGTTTCATGGTAAAACCCCCATCGGATTGATTTAAACGTCGTTAGTGGATTAGCGTTGAGTAACGCGAATGGCCATTTGCGACTGTCTCTGCACCACAACTGCTGTTTTTTGTGTGCCGTACTGGGTAATATTCGCTTTATTACCAGAGCCTTTCTGGATAATCATCGCCGTATTACCGTAAGAGCCTTGCTTTATACTCGCATCATTGGAACTACCCGTTTGATCAATATATGCAAAGTTATATGATCCTGTCTGTTCTGTTTTCGCTCGGTTACCTGAACCGTCTTGCGAAATAACTGACAATAACTTCGAGCCCGCCTGGCGGGTATTTGCACTATTTGCATTACCAACTTGACCAATAATGGCTGCCTGATTAAATGAAGACTTACTTAATTCATTTACCGCAAAGTTATATTCTGAATTAGCTAAATCATAACTTGTTGCGGATGCAATCCCAGGCACACCCAGCATTGTAAACATCATAAATAACAACTTGTTTTTCATGTTGTCACCCTGGACCTGGTCGTACATGAAGTTAAATTAATTACCACTCAAATTTGTTGTTAACATAGCTTACTTTTGTTAACGCTACGTTACGATGAAGAGTATGTCCGCTGAAACATTTTAAATAACTCACCCGCGAGTGGTATTTTTATATCCAGATTCACACCAAAGTGCTAATTAGCCGTTAATAACGCCGCGATATGTACAGATTTTATTTCCGTTGTGGCGTTAATCATGCATTTCTATGCAGTGGCATAAAACGGCTGCATGCAACGATTTCAGGGCTTTTCAACACGGTAACGCGATAGGGTCGGAGACAAGTCGTGACAAGCCTCATTTTTTTCTCTCAAAAATTGTCCAACGTAAAGTGAGACAAAAAATTCTGAATTCATTAGAATGACAAAATCAAAGTACTATAAATTAACTCTTTATAAATCATTATATTAATATAATTTGTATGATTTTTTAAATCTATGCAATAACAGTTAAATGTACAACTTTTCTATCAAATCTAAACTCCATAAAAACCATAAAATCACATTTTAATATATAATTTTACATCCTGTTACAAGTTTAACACTTGCTTTAAGATTTGTAATAGCTAGATTGAAAACAGTTGAAGTCCATTTGTTTTTATATTTTCACCCAATAGGGTCGATATTTTATTTCTACGCAGCAGTGCAACATCTGTCAGTACTTCTGGTGCCTCTATTTTAGTAGAGACAGCTGTCAGGTGTGCGACTAAAAAAAGTGGAGTTTCATCATGTTTAATGAAGTCCATAGTATTCATAGTCATACATTATTGTTGATCACTAAACCCTCTTTGCAGGCAACTGCATTATTACAACATTTAAAGCAATCACTGGCGCTAACCGGAAAACTACATAATATTCAACGTTCTCTGGATGATATATCTGCCAGCTGTATTGTTTTAATGGACATGATGGAGGCAGATAAAAAACTGATCCATTACTGGCAAGATAATTTGAGCAGAAAAAACAACAATATAAAGACGTTATTGTTGAATACACCCGATGATTATCCTTACCGGGATATTGAAAACTGGCCGCACATCAATGGTGTGTTCTACGCAACAGAAGATGAGCAGCGAGTCATTAGCGGGTTGCAAGGTGTCTTGCGAGGCGAATGCTACTTTTCGCAAAAATTGGCCAGTTACTTGATCACCCATTCTGGAAACTATCGTTATAACAGCACGGAGTCGGCGCTACTCACTCATCGTGAAAAAGAGATCCTTAATAAACTGCGTATTGGCGCCTCAAACATCGAGATCGCCCGTTCACTGTTTATCAGTGAAAATACGGTAAAAACGCATCTTTATAATCTTTTCAAAAAGATAGCTGTCAAAAATCGTACGCAGGCGGTCTCGTGGGCCAACGATAACCTCAGGCGATAATGCCATGAAACGCTATTTGACCTGGATTGTGGCAGCAAATTTATTCCTTGCTGCCGGGAATCTACACGCAGCCGTAGAAGTGGAGGTTCCCGGACTATTAACTGACCACACTGTCTCTTCAATTGGACACGATTTTTATCGTGCATTTAGTGACAAGTGGGAAAGCGAATACACAGGAAATTTAACCATCAATGAAAGGCCCAGTGCACGTTGGGGAAGTTGGATCACCATAACGGTTAATCAGGACGTTATCTTCCAGACTTTTTTATTCCCAACGAAAAGAGACTTCGAAAAAACAGTGGTCTTCGCATTGGCACAAACTGAAGAAGCATTAAGTCGCCGGCAAATAGATCAAACACTATTAAGCACGAGCGATTTAGCGCGCGATGAATTCTAAAACATGATTTTGTCCGGAGGCTTTCATGCGTGTCAAACATGCAGTCGTTTTGCTCATGCTAATTTCACCATTAAGTTGGGCCGGAAACATGACGTTCCAGTTCCGCAACCCTAACTTTGGGGGTAACCCTAACAACGGATCTTTTCTATTAAATAGTGCTCAGGCGCAAAACTCTTATAAAGATCCGAGTGGCGATGATTTCGGGTTTGAAACCCCTTCCGCACTGGATAACTTTACCCAGGCTATCCAGTCTCAAATACTCGGTGGGCTGCTCACGAATATTAATACGGGTAAGCCGGGAAGGATGGTAACCAATGATTTTATCATTGATATCGCCAACCGGGATGGACAACTGCAATTAAATGTCACGGACAGGAAAACGGGGAAAACATCGACGATAGAAGTGTCGGGTTTACAAACACAGTCAACCGATTTCTAAGATATCTCTACGAAAGGAATAAACCATGCAGCGCTTACTTATTCTGGTTGCCATGTTTTTACTGAGCGGTTGCTTGACAGCCCCGCCAAAAGAAGCCGCTAAACCGACATTAATGCCGCGAGCACAAAGCTATAAGGACTTGACGCACCTGCCAATGCCGACAGGGAAAATCTTCGTGTCGGTATACAATATTCAGGATGAAACGGGTCAGTTTAAACCTTACCCGGCAAGTAACTTCTCAACCGCCGTCCCGCAAAGTGCCACGGCGATGTTAGTCACTGCGTTGAAGGATTCCCGCTGGTTTATTCCGCTGGAACGCCAGGGATTACAAAACCTGCTGAACGAACGAAAAATCATTCGTGCAGCACAGGAAAATGGCACCGTGGCGATCAACAACCGTATTCCACTCCAGTCGCTGACTGCTGCGAATATTATGGTTGAAGGCTCGATCATCGGTTATGAAAGCAACGTGAAATCGGGTGGGGTCGGTGCGCGCTATTTCGGTATCGGTGCAGATACACAATACCAACTCGACCAAATTGCGGTAAACCTGCGCGTGGTTAACGTCAGTACCGGTGAGATCCTTTCCTCGGTCAATACCAGCAAAACCATTCTGTCTTATGAAGTGCAGGCGGGGGTATTCCGTTTCATTGACTACCAACGTCTTCTGGAAGGTGAAATTGGCTATACCTCTAACGAACCGGTTATGCTTTGTCTGATGTCAGCCATTGAAACTGGCGTTATCTTCCTGATTAATGACGGAATCGATCGCGGCTTGTGGGATTTGCAGGATAAGAAAGAAGTGCAAAACGATATTCTGGTTAAATACCGCCATATGTCGGTTCCCCCGGAATCCTGATAGTCGAGATAACCAAAAAAGCGTGAGGGAAACCTCACGCTTTTTTATTTACTGACCAGCGATTGAGATACCCGATTTTCACGGCGTGAAGCCAGCCACAACCCGCTGTTTTTCATTGCATAGCCAAATACCAGTCCAAGTGCCAGAGAAGGCAGAACCAGTCGCCAGTCCCCCTGCCCTGCAAACGTTGCACATGCACCGATAAACGTACCGGGTACAAATGAAAGCAGCCATTGTTTCGCCTGAACGCACATCAAAAAGGCGACAATACCGGTGATGACATAGCCGATAATGTCCATGTGGGGAGCCAGCGCGCTACCGTTAATAATGACCAACGCCCACACCACACCGCTTAGCAATGTGCTCGCTGAGATCCACAACCCTTTCAACCCACCCTGCGGGCAGGCGAAATAGGCTGTGCAGCCCAGAAAACCCGCCCAGCTGAGTAAACCAAGAGAAACGGCCACCCATCCCCAGATCCCGGAGAGAATGCCCGTTGTGATTGCAATAGAAATAAGTATGTTCATGCCGCGCATCTTATCAGAAAAACGGCATGTTAATGAGATCGTGCACACAATTTATGCAAGACTATAAGCTCAGTTGCATGCATGCGTGATCTGCATCACATTTATTCTTCGGTATCTTCCTGCAACTCATCCCACATCGCGCCAATTGCATCGCGGGTCAGTGGCGCCATGGTGCGCCAAAACGGGGTGCCCGCATGCGCTTCAACTTTGCCAAGGAACGTACCGCACCAGGGAAGCAGGTACTCAACAAACAGAGTTTCGAGCGCCTCACTTTCATCTTCAGCAGACTGGTCTTCAAGCCATGAAGCGGCCAGCAACAACGTACCAATATGATCAGCCGGCGTATCGGCCAGCGGCATCCCGCGCGAGGAGAGAAAAGCGCGAACATCAGACTCTGTCGCGCCTTCTACCCAGGCGCTACGATAAGGTGGCACGGCACACTCTTCGCCGACAAACAGCGCGTTATAATCCGCGGCTACCTGAGACATGTCGCAACTTTTCTGCAGGCGAGTCAGCAACTCGTCCTGTTCGAGCGGCCAGTTGGCGGACAGTTTACCTTCGCTAATCATGGTAAACAGGGGGACCAGTAAAGGGTCCTGCGGCTGGCGGTAAAACAGCGAGCCCAGTACACGACACAGGATAGAAAACTCGTTCATCGATATATTCCAGTTATTAGCAATTACAGTTCAGCAAATTCCGCGACAGGCTCCATGCCGCGCGAAGCCAGAAACGCCAGTAAGCGTTTTGGTGATACGTTCAAAATTCGATCTTCCGGGAAATTCACATCATCCAGAATTTTACGGCACTCGCCGAATTCCCCTAATGTGAACGCAGTATGGGAATCCGATCCTAATGCGACCCAACCTCCGGCATCACGTACCGCTGCGGCAACGGCACGGCAATTGTCTTCGCTACCCTTACGTGAATGCAAAAACGAGGAGTTATTGATTTCCAGAGCGACCTGGTATTTCGCAGCAGCCTCAGCAATAGCTGTGAAATCAACGGGATACTTCGGATTTCCTGGATGGCTGATAATGTGCACATGGCCACTGGCCATCGCCGCAATCATCGCCTGCGTGTTGGTGGCTTTATCATGTGGCGCAAAAACAGGCTCATGGAAGCCCGCAATAATCAGATCTAAAGAGTCGAACATAGGGCCGGAGCAGTCGATCTCCCCCGCTTCATTCTTAATGTTCGCTTCGATACCACGAAGAATGCCCACGCCATCTACCACGCGCGGCCAAATACGCATGTTAATAAAATGCCAATGGTGTGGAGCATCCGCCATATCCGGCCCATGGTCGGTAATGGCAAACAATTTGATGCCTTTACGTTTGGCTTCAGCGACGTAATCACTCAGAGTACTGTAAGCATGGGTGCTGGCGACGGTATGCATATGCAGG
Organism: Citrobacter sp. Marseille-Q6884; assembly: GCF_945906775.1. Taxonomy (NCBI): domain Bacteria; kingdom Pseudomonadati; phylum Pseudomonadota; class Gammaproteobacteria; order Enterobacterales; family Enterobacteriaceae; genus Citrobacter; species Citrobacter sp. Marseille-Q6884. The sequence continues at coordinate 631,283 of NZ_CAMDRE010000002.1, read as the reverse complement.
TCAACGGGATACATAACTCTCTCCTGTAATCATTTTTCGTCAAGGATAGCAGGTATCGCCACCATTAATACCCTAAATAATGCGAGTCGCAGATATGCGCCAGGAGAGTAACAAATGAGTCAGGAAAGACGTTGACCAGCCAAAGGCTGACTTACGGCGAGGGACAGCGATGTCCCTCATGATTTCCGATGCGCTGACTTGAGTCAGTGATTTGGGTGAACAATCGTAGCCAACGCAGATGGCGCGTAAAGTAACGGGTTGGTATTAATATCCCCGAACGCGATCGACCTGACCCGTGACAGCATCGCCACGTTCCAGACCTGTAATAGTGCGCGAGATATAGTCCACCGCTTCTGCCGGACGCGTTACAGCGGCAATATGTGGCGTCATCGCCACACGCGGATGTTTCCACAGCGGGCTCTCTTCCGGCAACGGTTCACGGCTATAGACGTCCAGCATCGCCCCTTTGAGTTTTCCACCGTTCAGTGCATCCAGAAGCGCATCTTCATTAAGGTGGACACCGCGCGCCAGATTAAGCACATACGCGCCATCCTGTAACTGATCCAGCAACCCGGCGTTGATGATGCCGACCGTTTCTGCCGTATTGGGTAAAAGGTTAATCAGCACACGCGTTTGACTTAAAAACGCGCCTAACTCTGCCGTTCCGGCAAAACTTTCCACGCCAGGCCAGGATTTGCGGGTACGGCTCCAGCAGCGCAACGGAAAGCCCCATGATTGCAGACTCTCAGCAACTTTCGCGCCCAACACCCCAGCTCCCATGATCCCGATGGTGAACTCTTCGCGGGTATACTCTGGCAACGGTTGCCATTTCGCCTGCTCTTTTAACGCCTGATAATCGTCAAAGCGACGGAACCAATGCAACACCTGACTCACCGCATACTCCTGCATTTGCAGGCCCATTCCGGTATCTTCCAGGCGGAACAACGGGATTGACGCATCCAGCATTTCCGGGTGAGCTTTGAGTTTGCTCAAAATAGAATCTACACCGGCGCCAAGCGCAAATACCGCTTTTAATTTGCGTCCGGCCAGCATTTCAACCGGTGGATGCCAGACAAGTGCATAATCAGCATGGGCATTATCACCCGGCTTCCACTCACGGACATTTGCGCCCGGTATTGCTTTAGCCAGCGCCTTCAGCCACCAGGCTGCATCGAATGTGGGGTGGTAGAAAATGATGTCCATGTTGTCTCCTGAATGTGTTATGCGGAATTTTCTCGCACTTATAATCATCTTTTTTGGGGAACATCAGCATAGCAAATTTTAGAGTGCTGGCAAAAAAAGCTATTTCCGCTTATTTATGCTGCATGTTGTTTGAAGTTTGTGTAAACACACGATTTTTTATAAAAGATGATTGACGTCAGGGCGGTATTTCCCCTACATTAGCGCCCGTTCCGGTAACGCAGGAACGACAATATGGTGAGGTGTCCGAGTGGCTGAAGGAGCACGCCTGGAAAGTGTGTATACGGCAACGTATCCGGGGTTCGAATCCCCGCCTCACCGCCATATTTAAAGAAGAGCTCGCATTGATATGCGGGCTTTTTTTTCATCTGCAATTTGCCCTAAAGCGAAAACCTCAAAAAAACAAAGCCCGGTCGCCCGGGCCTTGAAGACGAAGAACACATCAGTTGTAAGCGTTAAGCGTCCGCTGACAGAGCGCCGAGCGAACGCAATCATCTTTATTGAAACGAACGATCCCAATCATCTCATCTTCTTCGAAACGAGCCAGCGCGTCGCTAAGCCCGGATCGCACATGTGCCGGTAAATCACACTGGGTCACATCCCCATTGACGATAACCGTCACATTCTCCCCGAGGCGAGTCAAAAACATCTTCATTTGCGCAGCAGTCACATTCTGAGCCTCGTCGAGAATCACAACTGCATTTTCAAATGTACGTCCACGCATATAAGCGAACGGCGCGATTTCCACCTTACCAATCTCAGGTCGCAGGCAATATTGCATAAAGGAAGCGCCCAGGCGTTTTACCAGCACGTCATATACTGGTCGAAAATAGGGAGCAAACTTTTCGGATACATCTCCAGGTAAGAAGCCGAGATCTTCATCAGCTTGCAGAACTGGACGAGTGACAATGATCCTGTCCACATCTTTGTGAATCAGGGCCTCTGCTGCTTTTGCCGCGCTGATCCAGGTTTTACCACACCCGGCTTCACCCGTGGCGAAGATCAGCTGTTTACTCTCGATAGCATTCAGGTAGTGCGCCTGAGCTTCATTACGCGCCATGATTGGTGTGGTATCGCGACTGTCGCGCGCCATTCCAATCGCCTCTACGCCGCCCATCTGCACAAGCGAGGTGACCGATTCATCTTCACGTTGTTTATGACTACGCGAATCCCGCCTCAGCACACGTTTTGCTTCACGACGAGCTTTGATCACTGCTTTTTGTCTTCCCATGGATAGCACCTTGAGTTGTAGGTATACATCACACGCGCCGCGAGCGGCACGATTATGCGCACGAACATCAGAGGGTTGGCTTCCTTGTAAGCCATTGCTTGCTTTCGAATAAGACACCACACACGGCTACGCGCACCGTACAGGGTGTCGGTAACGAGGTTAACGTCAGGAAGTGAGAGGAATTTTGCGGTGACGAGATGGCTACCGGAAGAGAAACGTCCGCGTAAAGGGGTGTTGCGACTGTAAAAAACACGTCCATTACAGGACATTACCATTCGCGATCTCCATAGTGAATGACCATCACTGCCGGGAACTACCGCTATTACCTATAATTACAACAGAATTTATTGTCAGTGCAACAATATTTTTACTTATTGTTAACTAAATTACATCTTACCAGTGAGCACAGTTTCTTACGTGGAGATGACAGAATTATTTCAGCGCAACAACGATCATAAAAAATAATTATTTCATTCATCAATGCGTCAGGAAGTGCCCCACAGCCATGCGGGGCACCAGGATTATGCTTCGAGAAGTGATTGCCCCAGATACCGGTCAGCCGTTTTAACCCCGGGTAAAGCAAAGAAATATCCCCCCCCAATCGGTTTAACATACTCTTCCAGCGCTTCACCGTTCAGGCGCTTCTGCACGGCCAAAAAACCTTTCTCCAGATCGTGCTGATAGCAAACGAACAGCAGCCCCATATCGAGTTGACCCGAGTTTGTCACACCAAGCGAATAGCTGTAACCACGACGCATCATCAGGCTGGACTCCGTTTCCTGAGTGCGCGGATTCGCCAGACGGATATGGCTGTCGAGTGCTATCACCTCGCCTTCAGGATCGCTGGCGTAATCCGGTACATCATGTTCGTGCTGCATACCCAGCGGTGCACCCGTGTGTTTGTCGCGCCCGAAAATAGTTTGTTGTTCTTTAAGCGGCGTACGATCCCAAAACTCAACGCGAAACTGAATCAGCCTCACCGCCTGGTAACTTCCGCCTTCCGCCCATTTGGGTTCGCCCTGGTCGGCCGTGACCCACACGACGTTCTGCATCAGTTTTGCATTGGTGGCGTCCGGGTTCGCCGTCCCATCTTTAAAGCCGAGCAGATTAACCGGGGTTTCCTTTCCTTTACTGCGCGCGGCATGATCGGAGATAAACCCTTCGCGCTTCCAACGGACACTGAGGAGATCCGGGGTATGTTTTATGATATCGCGCAACGCATGTATGACCGTGTCCTGCGTGTTAGCGCAAATCTGTAGCAGCAAATCACCGTGACACAGCGTCGCATCCAGCGAGTCATTCGGAAAGCGTGTCATTTTTTGCAGCTTCTTCGGCATCCGGGCGCTCAAACCATAACGCTCATCGAACAACGAATGCCCCACCGACAGCGTCATCGTCAGATTATCCGGTGCAATGTAAGCCCCCAGGATGCCAGAATCCATTGGCGGTAAACGTGGATTCGGCGTTTCTGGTGCAGGCCCGCCCGTCGTCAAAAACGCAAAACGGCTGGTCAGCAGGCGGAACAGACGTTCAAGGTCAGCCTTATCGCTGGCGAGAACATCAAACGCCACCAGCATCATCGATGCCTGCTGCGGCGTCAGGATCCCGGCCTGATGCTGGCCGTAAAATGGCTGCGCTTCGCTGCGCGCATCGGGTGATAACGTCCCCGGCGCGCTCTGCGGTTTCTGCGCGTGGGCTACCGGGCAGCCACCCGCCAGCGCCAGTGCGCCACCCAGTGCGCCCATCCCTTTCAGTAAACGTCGGCGTGACGGTTCACTCACACCGTTTTCATTATCTTGCTGCATAATGCTTAATCCAGGCCCAGTACGCCGCGTAATTGAGACAAATCTTCTGCCAGCGTTGTGATCGGTCCTTTCAGCGCATTGCGGTCAGCATCAGTCAGTTTGTCGTAGGTTTCAAAACCGTCTTTGGTACGGTATTTCGTCAGGATAGCATCGACTTTTTTGAAGTTCGCATCCACTTTTGCCAGCAGCTCAGCATTGGACTTTTGCAACTGGGGACGCAGAAGATCGACAATTTTCTGTGCGCCATCGACGTTAGCCTGGAAGTCCCACAGGTCGGTATGGCTGTAACGATCCTCTTCACCGCTAATTTTACTGGCGGCAACTTCTTCAATCAGGCCAGCCGCGCCACCCACCACTTTTGACGGCGGGAATGCCAGTTCGCTAATACGCGTTTGCAGATCGATAACATCGCTATTCAATTGGTCTGCATATTTCTCCATGCCCTTCGTGGTATTGTCGCCAAACAATGCTTTTTCCAGGCGGTGGAAGCCAGTGAACTTCGGATCGGCGGCTTTTTGCTCGTAATCATCTTCACGCGCATCAATGCTGCCATCGAGATCGGAGAACAATTCAGCGATAGGTTCAATCCGCTCATAATGCTGACGCGTTGGCGCATACAGGGATTTGGCTTTCTCCAGATTGCCCGCTTTGATGGCATCCGTGAACGCTTGCGTACCCGCGACCAGCTGTGCCGTTTCTGCCGTTACATAGGTTTTATATTCGGTAATCGCTCCGCTCAGGCTCAACAAGGCATCACCCTGTGCCGCATCGGCCGTGGCGCTTCCCTTCACGATCAGCTTCCCTTTAGGGTTGGTCAGCAAACCACAGGTCATATCGTATTCGCCGGGTTGCAGGTTGGCCGTCATCTTCTGGCTGAAACCTGGCGCAATATTTTCACGCTCTTCCACAACCATGACGCCTTTGAGGATTTCCCACTCCAGCGCTTTCTGGCTGTGGTTCTGGATGATGAACTGCGTTTTCCCGGCATTCACCGTGAGCGTCATCGGTTCACACTGTTTGTCGTTTACGGTGACTTTGACCTGCGGAATCTCTGCAGCATGAGTAGCAAAAGCGGAAGCAAACAGCGCAGCAATACCCAGCTGCAGCGCACTACGGCGAAAGTTAATCGTCATGACCTATCCCTATAAATAAGTATGTTGTAACTAAGTAATGTTTTACGTCGCGCTTTATCAGGGTGCTGTACGAGAGGCCGTAGAGCCTGAACGAGGCGGTAATGCAAATATAATCAGTGCCGGAATCAGGTAGATAAACCAGACCGCGACCTCACTGACGCTTGGCGCTTCCTGATAACCAAATATCCCTTCCATCAGCGTGCCAAACAGCGAGTGCGTAGAAAGAACACCGCTGATATCAAACGCCACATCCTGAAAATGATTCCAAAGCCCGGCCTCGTGGAACGCACGGATAGCCCCGGCAGCAAGACCTGCAGCCACCAGCAGAATAAACAGGCTGGTCCATTTGAAGAACGCGCCAAGATTCAGTCGAATCCCGCCAAGGTAGATTAAGTAACCCAGCACGACGGCCGTTGCCAGTCCCAGCATTGCGCCTAGTGGCGGCCAGATACCGACATCCTGTTGAAAAGCGGCCAGCAGGAAAAAGACAGACTCCAGCCCTTCGCGGGCCACGGCAAAAAAGACCATCATCACCAGCGCCCAACCGTGATGGTTGCCGCGCTGTAACGCGTTATCGACCGCCTGCTCCAGCTGAACTTTGACGTTGCGCGAGACTTTACGCATCCAGAACACCATCCAGGTGAGGATCACAACGGCAATGACCGCCACGATGCCCTCAAAAAGCTCCTGCTCTTTTTGCGGAAATTCTCCCGTGGTTTCATTGATGAAAATCCCCAACGCCAGGCAGAGCGCCGCCGCCAGCAGAACACCAATCCACATCACGCTGATCCAACGACCGCGCTGAGTCCGTTTCAGGTAACTGGCGATCAGGCTGACAATCAGCGCGGCCTCTAACCCTTCGCGTAACATAATCAGAAATGGAACAAACATGCGAAGCACCCTTAAACGTTATTCTCAGTCAATTGATGCAAAGAAAAGTAAATTACAGTGATAGTGATTATCATTACAGAAAAGAAAAACTCAAGCAGAATGTTTTGAGAATGATGATTAAATGTAAATAGTTAGTCTGGTAACGGGTCGTATTAGTGGGCGAAGAAAGTCATAAAAAGGCCCGCACAGAGCGGGCCAGAGAGGAAGTGCGTCGTTTATTCGACTTGTAAACGTGACGGTGGCGCAGAGTGATAGTGTGCATCCGCCTCAGCAAAACGTTTCTGCATGGTGGCTGATGGCGCTTTGCCCAACAGGCTGAAGACAACGATCCCAATGCTGCCGAAAACAAAGCCCGGGATGATTTCATACAGCCCCAGCCAGGCAAACTGTTTCCAGACGATAACGGTCACCGCACCGATGATCATGCCCGCCAGTGCGCCGTTACGGGTCATACGCGACCACATTACGGAGAACAGTACTACCGGACCGAATGCCGCGCCAAAGCCTGCCCAGGCATAGCTCACCAGACCGAGAACGCGGTTCTCAGGGTTCGCCGCCAACGCAATAGACACCAGCGCAACAACCAGCACCATGATGCGCCCTATCCACACCAGTTCTTTCTGGCTGGCATTTTTGCGCAGGAACGCTTTATACAAATCTTCTGTAATCGCACTGGAGCACACCAGCAATTGGCAGCTCAAGGTTGACATCACGGCGGCGAGGATTGCAGACAGCAGAATACCGGCAATCCACGGGTTGAACAGGATTTGCGCCAGTTCAATAAATACACGCTCGGCGTTTTGGTTGACTGCGCCCGCCAGCGCCGGGTTGTTATTAAAATATGCGATACCAAAGAAGCCAACGGCAACCGCGCCCGCCAGACACAGGATCATCCAGGTCATACTGATGCGACGTGCATGAACAATACTGTGGTGAGAATCGGCCGCCATAAAGCGTGCCAGGATGTGCGGTTGACCAAAGTAACCCAAGCCCCAGCCCATCAGAGAAATGATGGCGACGAAGTTCAGACCCTTGAGCATATCCACGTTCTCAATGCTCTTTTGTTTGATGACTTCCAATGAGTCTTCGAATCCACCCACACCAATAATGACCATCACCGGCGTCAGGATCAGCGCAAAAATCATCAGACTGGCCTGGACGGTATCGGTCCAACTGACTGCCAGGAAACCACCGATAAAGGTGTAAATAATCGTGGCTGCCGCTCCCGCCCACAGTGCGGTTTCATAGCTCATACCAAAGGTGCTTTCAAACAAGCGCGCCCCTGCCACAATCCCTGAAGCACAATAGATGGTGAAAAACAGCAGAATAACCAGCGCAGAGATAATACGCAGAATACGGCTCTTGTCTTCAAAACGACCGGTAAAGTAATCCGGCAGTGTCAGGGCATTATTATTGTATTCCGTGTGGACACGTAAGCGACCCGCCACCAGTTTCCAGTTGATCCACGCGCCTAATGTCAGGCCGATAGCGATCCAGCTTTCTGAAATACCCGACAGGAAGATGGCGCCCGGTAACCCCATCAGCAGCCAGCCGCTCATATCCGATGCCCCGGCAGACAACGCCGTCACAAATGGCCCCAGACTACGTCCACCGAGAATGTAGTCATCAAAGTTTTTGGTCGAACGCCATGCAATAAACCCTATCAATATCATGCCGAAAATATAGACACAGAATGTCACTAACATCGGTGTGCTAATAGCCATCAAAACTCTCCAAAATTATGTATCGGCAATGTCGTAACCTGCCGTTTTATTACCCTGCCGGAACGTGGCAAAGCTATCTATGTTTACCAGGCGACCGTATCCTGCCGGAAGCGATGGTCATTCACAATCGATTTAACACACCATTTACATCAATTTTGATCCAGAGTAGATAGCATTTTTCTGTAGGTTGCACTCCCTCACATTTTTTCTGGTTGCACCTTTAAAAACTGTTAACTACCGCAGAGAAAAAGTTTTCGCTATTTTTACCACTCATCTCATTCGCATCACCTTTATTAACATTTCATTCATTTTCAAGCTTGCAAACCAAGTCACATTTAACACGGTTGCACAAAGTTGCAACATAGTGGATATTTCTCGGTAACTATCAGACCCGTATTTCAGTACAACAGGAGTAAACGGCATGGGAACCACCACGATGGGGGTTAAGCTTGACGACGCCACACGCGAACGTATTAAAACAGCAGCATCACGAATCGATCGCACCCCGCACTGGCTAATCAAACAGGCTATCTTTAATTATCTCGAAAGACTGGAAAACGACGATGCGCTTCCTGAGCTACCCGCCCTGCTGGCGGGCGCAGCGAATGAGAGCGAAGAATCCGTCGCGCATCAGAATGAAACGCATCAGCCTTTCCTCGAGTTTGCCGAGCAGATCCTGCCTCAGTCTGTTTCTCGTGCGGCAATCACCGCCGCGTATCGCCGCGCTGAAACCGACGCAGTTCCTATGCTGATGGAGCAGGCTCGCCTGCCTCAGCCGATCGCTGAACAAGCGCATAAGCTGGCGTACCAACTCGCCGAAAAACTGCGTAACCAGAAAACGGCCAGCGGTCGTGCCGGAATGGTACAGAGTTTATTGCAGGAGTTTTCTCTTTCCTCCCAGGAAGGTGTCGCGCTGATGTGTCTGGCGGAAGCCCTGCTGCGTATTCCCGACAAAGCCACACGTGATGCGCTCATCCGCGACAAAATCAGCAACGGTAACTGGCAGTCGCACATCGGACGCAGCCCATCTCTGTTCGTTAATGCGGCCACCTGGGGGCTGTTGTTCACCGGTCGTCTGGTCTCCACACATAACGAAGCCAGCCTCTCGCGCTCGCTGAACCGCATTATCGGCAAGAGCGGAGAACCGCTGATCCGTAAAGGCGTGGATATGGCAATGCGCCTGATGGGCGAGCAGTTTGTCACCGGCGAAACCATCGCCGAGGCGCTGGCTAACGCGCGTAAACTGGAAGAGAAAGGGTTCCGCTACTCCTACGACATGCTGGGCGAAGCGGCGCTGACTGCCGCCGATGCACAGGCCTATATGGTCTCTTACCAGCAGGCGATCCACGCTATTGGTAAAGCGTCTAACGGACGCGGCATTTATGAAGGGCCGGGGATCTCCATCAAACTCTCGGCGCTACACCCACGCTATAGCCGCGCACAGTATGACCGTGTGATGGATGAGCTGTATCCGCGCCTGAAGTCGCTCACCCTACTGGCGCGTCAGTACGATATCGGTATCAATATTGACGCCGAAGAAGCCGATCGTCTGGAAATCTCCCTCGATCTGCTGGAAAAACTTTGCTTTGAACCTGAACTGGCAGGCTGGAATGGTATTGGATTTGTTATCCAGGCCTATCAGAAGCGCTGCCCGTATGTGATCGATTATCTGGTTGATCTGGCAACACGCAGCCGCCGTCGCCTGATGATCCGTCTGGTTAAAGGCGCATACTGGGACAGCGAGATCAAACGTGCCCAGATGGACGGGCTGGAAGGTTATCCGGTCTACACCCGCAAGGTTTACACCGACGTTTCTTATCTGGCTTGCGCCAAAAAACTGCTCGCCGTACCAAACCTGATCTATCCGCAATTCGCCACGCACAATGCCCATACGCTGGCGGCGATTTATCAGCTGGCGGGTCAAAACTACTACCCAGGGCAGTACGAATTCCAGTGCCTGCATGGTATGGGTGAGCCACTGTACGAGCAGGTCACCGGCAAAGTAGCAGACGGTAAACTGAATCGTCCCTGCCGTATTTATGCCCCCGTAGGCACACATGAAACCCTGCTGGCGTACCTGGTGCGCCGTTTGCTGGAAAACGGGGCGAACACGTCGTTCGTTAACCGTATTGCAGATACCACACTGCCGTTGGATGAACTGGTTGCCGACCCGGTTGAAGCCGTTGAAAAAATGGCGCAGCAGGAAGGCCAGGCAGGTCTGCCGCATCCGAAGATTGCGCTACCGCGCGACCTGTATGGTAAAGGACGCGATAACTCCGGCGGGCTGGATCTGGCTAACGAACACCGTCTGGCCTCACTCTCCTCTGCCCTGCTCAATAGCGCCCTGCAAAAATGGCAGGCCAAACCGATACTGGAGCATCCGGTCGCTGACGGCGAAATGACGCCCGTCATCAACCCTGCCGAACCTAAAGATATTGTTGGCTATGTGCGCGAAGCCTCTTCTGTTGAAGTGGAACAGGCATTACAGAATGCGGTAAATAATGCCCCGATCTGGTTCGCCACGCCGCCGCAGGAACGTGCTGCCATTCTGCATCGCGCCGCCATCCTGATGGAAGGTCAGATGCAGCAGTTGATTGGTATTCTGGTACGTGAAGCCGGGAAAACCTTTAGCAACGCCATTGCCGAAGTGCGCGAAGCGGTAGACTTCCTGCACTATTACGCCGGACAAGTACGCGATGATTTCGATAACGAGACCCATCGTCCGTTAGGCCCGGTCGTCTGTATCAGCCCGTGGAACTTCCCGCTGGCGATTTTCACCGGACAGATTGCCGCCGCGCTGGCTGCGGGCAACAGCGTACTGGCGAAACCGGCAGAACAGACCCCGCTGATTGCCGCTCAGGGCATCGCGATTTTGCTGGAAGCCGGGGTACCCCCGGGCGTGGTGCAACTGTTACCCGGTCAGGGTGAAACCGTCGGCGCACAACTCACCTCCGACGAACGCGTTCGCGGTGTGATGTTCACCGGTTCAACGGAAGTCGCCACGCTGTTACAACGCAATATTGCCACGCGTCTTGATGCCCAGGGTCGCCCGATCCCACTCGTGGCAGAAACGGGCGGGATGAATGCGATGATCGTGGACTCCTCTGCGCTGACGGAACAGGTTGTGGTGGATGTTCTGGCCTCTGCCTTTGATAGCGCCGGACAGCGTTGCTCGGCTCTGCGCGTTCTGTGCCTGCAGGATGACATCGCCGATCACACGCTGAAAATGCTGCGTGGCGCGATGGCGGAATGCCGCATGGGCAACCCGGGTCGCCTGACCACCGATATTGGACCGGTGATTGATGAAGAAGCCAAAACCAATATTGAGCGTCATATCCAGACCATGCGTGCTAAAGGCCGTCCGGTATTCCAGGCGGTGCGTGAAAACAGTGACGATGCCCGTGAATGGCAAACCGGAACCTTTGTTCCCCCAACGCTTATCGAGCTTGAGAGCTTCGATGAATTGCAAAAAGAGGTGTTCGGTCCGGTACTGCACGTGGTGCGCTACACCCGCAATAACCTGGGTAATCTGATTGAACAAATCAATGCTTCTGGCTACGGCCTGACGCTGGGTGTGCACACCCGCATTGATGAAACCATCGCCCAGGTCACGGGTACGGCACATGTCGGCAACCTGTACGTCAACCGTAATATGGTCGGCGCCGTGGTAGGCGTACAGCCTTTCGGTGGCGAAGGCTTATCCGGAACCGGTCCAAAAGCAGGCGGTCCTCTCTACCTGTATCGTCTGCTGGCCAACCGCCCGGAAAATGCGCTGGGCGTAACGCTTGCCCGCCAGGATGCAGACTATCCTGTCGATGCACAGCTCAAGTCGGCGCTGATTCAGCCCCTCGAGGCGCTCACTGAATGGGCCGTCGATCGCCCGTCACTGCACGCGCTTTGTCTGCAATTTGCTGAACTGGCGCAGGCCGGAACCCAGCGTCTGCTGCCAGGCCCTACCGGGGAGCGTAATACCTGGACGCTCCTGCCGCGCGAACGCGTACTGTGTATTGCCGATGACGAGCAGGATGCGCTGGTGCAGGTTGCCGCTGTAGCGTCCGTTGGCAGTTTAATCCTGTGGCCGGATGATGCATTCCACAGTGAACTGGCAAAACGCCTGCCTACGGCGCTCACCGGACGCATTCAGTTTGCCAAAGCGGAAAACATCACCGCTCAGCCGTTCGATGCTGTTATTTTCCACGGCGATTCCGACCAGCTGCGCGCATTATGTGAAGCCGTTGCCGCACGGGATGGCGCGATTGTCTCGGTACAAGGATTTGCCCGCGGCGAGAGCAACATTCTCTTGGAGAGGTTGTACATTGAACGCTCCCTGAGCGTTAACACCGCCGCTGCCGGAGGCAACGCCAGCCTGATGACAATCGGCTAAGGCTGTGGTTAATTAAGGCTCCGGTTACGGGGCCTTTTTTTATGGAGCCAGAGGGAAACATGAAACGAATAATACTGACATGTGCAGCACTGCTGCTCAGCAGCCAGGCGCTGGCGGAAGATTGCGCCAATGCCAACACCCAAATCGAAATGAACACCTGTGCTGCCGGGCAGTACAAAGTGGCTGACGCGAAACTGAATGAGACGTATCAGAATGCGCTGCAACGCGCGGCGCCCGCCCAACGAGATCTCCTGAAACAGGCACAAGTCGCGTGGATCACCCTGCGCGATGCTGACTGCGCGTTAATCAGTTCGGGTACCGAAGGCGGCAGCATGCAGTCGATGATTTCCAGCCAGTGCCTGATGGATAAAACCCACGAGCGTGAAGCGTTTCTCGCCTCGCTTCTCCAGTGTGAAGAGGGCGATGTCAGTTGCCCACTACCTCCGGCGAATTAACGTACGCGGATCCCTTCAATAATCATCCGCTGGACGCTCTCAACCGTTTGGTTAAAAAAGGCTTCATCTCGCAGCGTTGCGCCCGTTACCGCCTCGACCTGCGGGGCAAAATCCGCGTAATGCTGCGTTGAAGCCCATATCATGAAAATCAGATGATGCGGATCAACCGGCGCCAGTTTCCCACTCTTTATCCATCCCGCAATCAGCGCAGATTTCTCATCAATCAGCGTCTTAAGATCGCCCGTTAACTCTGCCATCAGCAGCGGCGCGCCCGCCAGCATCTCCATACAAAACAGCCGGGAGGCCTGAGGGTAATCGCGGGAAACCTCCAGTTTGAGGCGGATATACTCTTTGATTGCCACCAGCGGTGCAAAATCTTCACGAAATGCTTTGAGCGGCGCCAGCCAGATATCGAGGATCTGGCGCAGAACGGCAATGTAAAGCACCTCTTTTGACGGGTAGTAATAGAGTAGATTGGTTTTAGACACCCCCGCCATCTCCGCAACCTGCTCCAGGCGAGTTCCGTGGATCCCATATTGGGAAAAGATGTTTAATGCCGCGGTTAAAATGGCCTGGCGTTTCGCACTGACAGCCTGCGAACGTTTACCGGTTTTTTTCTCTGCGCGTTGAGCCATGCGCCCTCTCCTTGTTTTGAGGGCGTCAGCATAACAAATCACACGGTGAATGGTTAAATTAAAGCGACTCCGGTGGCGCGTCTTGCGGTACCGGCTTTTTCTTTTTGAACTTCAGTTCGCTGACCAGGACGCCCACGATAATGAACGCGGCCCCCAGCAGAGCAAGCAACGGTAAACGCTCGCCGGCAAGCCGACCAAAGATCCCTGCCCACACCGGCTCGCCGGTATAAATGACCGTCGCGCGCGTTGGAGAAACGCTGCGCTGAGCCCAGTTCATCGTAACCTGAATAATGGCGCTGAAAATACCCAGTCCTAACGCCACGACCAGCAACCCTGTCGACATGGGCGGTACAGACTCTCCTGCCGGGGCCATGGCAATAAATGCCACCACGGATGCCGTCGCCAGTTGCACTACCGTGACCCGACGGACATCGACTTTTCCTGCCCACGCGCTAATCAGAATAATTTCTGCCGCAATAGCGACTGCGCTGGCGAGCGTGATCCATTCGCCGGTGCCGAGCGCAAGTAAATTGCCACCGGGCCCGGCAAGAAAAACCAGCCCGATAAAGGCCAGCACAATACCCACGCACGGCATTAGCCCAGGCATACGTCCCAGACACAGCCACTGCAAAAGGGGGACCAGCGGCACATACATGGCAGTAATAAATGCAGACTTACTGCTGGGAATAAACTGTAGCCCCCAGGTTTGCAGACTATAACCCAGCGCAATGGAGATCCCGATCGCCACGCCGGCTTTCACTTCCAACCATGTTAGGCCGCATAGCGTATGTAACGACAGTACCGCCACGGCAAGCGCCGCTGTCGCAAAGCGCACACCGACAAAGAAAAAAGGGCCACTCAGCGTTACCGCATATTGTACCGCCAGAAAGGTTCCACCCCAGAACATGGTGATCACAATAAGGATCGCCTCCTGGGGTTTAACAGAGAAGGAATAACGAGAAAGTAATGACATGCGACACCCGATTAACTGAATGTCATTAGTCTGCGTTGCGTTTTGTTACAGTTCAACCTTGCAGACAAAAAAAACCGCCGGTGTCACCCGGCGGCGGTGGCGACGTAACGTCTGACGCTGTACGCCCAGCCGTCACGTTAGATCTAACAGACAGCCCGACAATTACGATTTGTTATTGCCGTGACTATTTTTGCCCCCTTTTTTGCCTGCTTCTGAAGCGCGTTGCGGGTCATTCTTGAAGTTTCCCCCGCTGTGCTGGCCACCTTTTCGACCTGCTTCTGATGCTCTTTCACGGTCTTCCGCAAAGTTGCCGGAACCGCCTCGATGGTTTGCCATTACTGACCTCCGTCATTGATTAGACATCATATTGCATAGGTACTGAGGTGTGATACCTCGCGCAGCGTTTGGGCGATGCCCTGGTTTTCACTGCGTGGGATTAAGCATAGTGAAGACTGGCCTCTCGGCGCGCTCACTGTAATATCCTGCAACAGGATCGGGAGCATCACATAAATAATCACACCGTGAAATCAATAAGCCTTTCTTATGACTGCTAAATTCTGCCTGATTAAAAATGTATCATTTTGCAACAAAAACAATTGTTATAAAAATTGTTATAAATCAAAGAAATGATTGTGAAATTTGCACTCCTGGCAGTACGTCATATCTTTAAAGGTAGGTAGCGAATCGCTACGGACACCGTTAACTCAAGGAGTAGTGCAAAATGGCAAAAGTTCTGGTGCTTTATTATTCCATGTACGGACACATTGAAACCATGGCCCATGCAGTCGCAGAAGGCGCACAGAAAGTGGCTGGCGCAGAGGTTATCATTAAGCGCGTGCCAGAAACGATGCAGCCAGAGATCTTCGCGAAGGCGGGGGGCAAAACGCAAAACGCACCAGTCGCAACCCCACAGGAACTGGCTGATTACGACGCTATCATTTTCGGTACCCCCACACGCTTTGGCAATATGTCCGGTCAAATGCGGACCTTCCTGGATCAGACCGGTGGGCTGTGGGCTTCTGGCGGCCTGTACGGCAAACTCGCCAGCGTATTCAGCTCGACGGGAACCGGCGGCGGCCAGGAACAAACCATCACATCAACCTGGACCACCCTTGCCCACCACGGGATGGTCATTGTTCCTATTGGTTATGCAGCACAAGAACTGTTTGATGTCTCACAGGTTCGCGGCGGTACACCGTACGGCGCAACCACGATTGCCGGAGGCGATGGCTCTCGCCAGCCAAGCCAGGAAGAATTGTCTATTGCCCGCTATCAGGGTGAATATGTCGCAGGTCTGGCAGTAAAACTCAACGGCTAATCTTCAACAGGAGGATTCGAATGCCAACTCAAGAAGCGAAAGCCCATCGCGTCGGCGAATGGGCAAGTCTGCGCAATACATCGCCGGAAATAGCCGAAGCCATTTTTGAAGTCGCCCATTATGACGAGAAACTGGCAGAGAAAATTTGGGAAGAAGGGAGTGACGAAGTGCTTATCAAAGCCTTTGAGAAAACCGACAAAGATTCACTCTATTGGGGTGAACAAACTATCGAACGTAAAAACGTCTAGCGTTCTGACTCCCCCGCGACTGCACGGGGGAGTTTTCTTTTACTTAGCCGCCTGATTCAACACGCTATCGAATTGATCAATAGGGCAAAATCCATTCGCGTCTATCGGACACCCTTTCAGCTCCAGGGTCACACGCTGTGCGGGTGCTTTCAGCGTCAGAACCTCGGCATTACGCAACTGCTGCGAGCTCTGATACACATACTCAATTTTCATCAGATCACGGTTAGTGTTGCTGTCATGCCAACGCTGGAAGACGATCTTCCCGCCAATCGGCGTGCGCTCATTCTGGTCATGTAGCTGGTAGGGTTTGAAATCCAGCGCCGTCAGCAGCGAGGCAATGTTCGAGTCATGCCCCACCAGCACGGTGATCTTCGGTGCCTTCGCCCGCTCCGTCACCAGGGCATTGTCGATATATTTCACCAGCGGTTTGGCAACGTTCTGCGCCACTTCCGGGGAGGTAAACAGACTGTCCTGATACCCATTTTTCAGCTTCGACAAGACTTTCCACTGCTGATCGGATTTAATCTCACCCCAGGCAACGTCATCCATCGGGAAGCCTTCGTAATATTGCAGAGTGAACGCATCCACCAGCGAGTTACCCACTTTCAGCGGTCCCGATACGCCAGGCTCCTGTTGATACTTCGCGCTAAACGTGTCTTTGGCATCGGTCAGGGAACATTGCTGTTTTTCTTTGCAGGATGGGGAATCTTTGTAATTTGTCATTTGCTCAAGCAGCTGATAGCTGTCGTTGAGCTGCATTTTGCTGCGCTCTTTTTCCATCGCCTGAACGGCCTGCTGGCTAAAGGCCGTCGAATCATCCGTGATCACCGGATTGAACGTTGGATCCATGGTGCCCATTTTTTCCTGATGATGTACCGGAATATCGCATCCCGGAAAAGCGCCAGTCACGAAGAACTGCGCCGTGGCGACCGTACGCTGGAGGCTGTTGGCATAGGTATACACCGTTTCAGGCGGTGGACATTCACCTGACTTCACCATCCCCTGCTCTGCCAGCCATTCACGCATGTAATGGCCCATATAAATTTCCAGCACCCCGCCTTTGGTGGTGAGTTGCCCACCAGGGACATCCCATTCCGGCCATTGCTTTGGCGTTGATTGTTCAAGAACGCTGCCGTTATTGGCTAAAGGTGCACGTAAGTTATGTCGGCTCATCATCAATACTTGCTGCAGCTGATAGCCATCCGGCGCTGTCTGCGCCTGTGCGGCGGATGACAGCAACACCGCCCCCGCTACCGCTGCGGCAATTAACGATTTTTTCATCCCTACGACCTCTTGTTGTTATTCATTCTCATAGAGTGTGACAGAAATATGACATTTTTCCGGGAACGCATTCGCAAAACAGGCGATCTATCGTGCCGCTTTAATGCCAAACTCCGTCTGGAGTTTGCGAATACCCAACGGCGTAAAGGTGACCCGACGGCTCCCGACCTCCGTTTTAATCCACCGTTGGCCGATAAACCAGGTTAAAAGCGTTGCCCCGAGCACCCCACCGGGATGGTAACGTCGCTCACTCCAGTCCAGGCAGCCACAACTGAATTTTCGTCGGGATACGCCAGAGGGGAAGACAATCCCCATTCCCGCCAGCTTTTCTTGTCCAGAATCGGTTAGCGTTTCGCCATCCGCCGTTAGCCATTGCCGTGATACCAGCGTATCGAACAACATCACCGCAACTTCT
Source organism: Citrobacter sp. Marseille-Q6884 (assembly GCF_945906775.1). Lineage (NCBI taxonomy): Bacteria > Pseudomonadati > Pseudomonadota > Gammaproteobacteria > Enterobacterales > Enterobacteriaceae > Citrobacter > Citrobacter sp. Marseille-Q6884. Next base: position 613,590 of record NZ_CAMDRE010000002.1, on the reverse strand, counting down.
CCGGCAAGATGGTCATAGCAGGTTCGGGCATGTCGTAAACCGGGCGGTGTGGAGATTTTCCTGGGCGGAGGTACGGCCCATGCTACGCCCATCAGGCGCTCCAGCAGTTCAGCGATATCCGTCCCCGCCAGACGAAAATAACGATGCCGTCCCTGAGCAAGCGCAATCACGAAACGCTGTTCGCACAGACGAGCCAGATGAGCGCTGGCGGTAGAGGCTGACACATCCGCCACTGCGCTAAGTTCAGTCGCAGTCCAGGCCCGGCCATCCATCAGGGCACACAGCATGCGCGAACGTGATTTATCCGCCATGACCGCTGCGGTTAACGCCATTCGCGATTCCAGTTCATCGTCTTCATTATTGAGCATCAGTGATGTCATCACTCCCCCTCCGCCACGGGTTATCGGGAATAACGATGCCATGAAACAACCGTTAAGTCATCGCGCATATCACGCCGCGCGTAGCATCATTTCCGCGCCGAGCCCCACCAGGCATAGCAGAAAACAGCGTTTAAATACCAAAGGCGAAATCAGTCGCCGCACATGGGTGCCAATCCATTGACCCATTAATGCAGGAACGATGGCAAAAGCGGATACGGTTAGCGACTGGACGGGTAGCGCATTGTGCCACCACAGCCCAAGCGCGAGCGCCAGCGTCGAAAACGTAAACGAGATCCCGAGCGCCTGCACCAACTCATCTTTTTCAAACCCTAAAGACTGGATCCACGGGACTGCAGGCATAACAAATACGCCTGTGCCACCGGTCAATAAGCCGGTGATAAAGCCAATGATAAGCGAGAGCGGTTTTTCACGCCGCGGATCCACCGGGATCTTTTTCCCCGCCAGCGTCCAGATGGCGTACGCGACCAGCGCCACGCCAAGCGCAAACTGCGTGCGTGTCGTATCGCCTCCGGTGATCCAGACGCTGGCAAGCAGGGTCGCAATCACCACTGTCAACAACATCGGCCAAAGCCGTTTCAGTAATGTGCGGGTATTTCCGCCGCCGCCAAACTGAAACACATTGCTGATCAGGGAGGGGAGCAGCAGCATGGCCGCTGCTGCAACCGGTGAGATAATCGATCCGAGTATCCCCATCGCAACAGTCGGCAATCCCATCCCGGTGACACCTTTCACCATACCTGCCAGGACAAACGTTGCCGCAATCATCATCACCAGAGAAGGTTCAAACGCTAATGAACTCGCCATGCTGCACTTTCCTGAAAAAGAGAAGATGCTCCATTCTGGAGACTCATGAGCGGACTTGCTTCGCCGGGCAACGAAATATGCCTTCTTCTTTTCCTGGTCACACCATAAAAAATGCCGGGTTTCCCCGGCATGCTGTTCAGAACGTTTTTGCCCACCACAACCGAAGCTTCATGCCCCAGTAGCTGGTCCAGCCGCTGGTGGTGGAAACCACCTCTCCTTTTGAGATAACCACAATCGTCGGTGTGACGCTGATTTCCCAACTGCGGGAGATTGCGCCATCGGCATCATTGATGACCGGAAACGCCACGCCCTTGCGCGATAACCAGCGTGAAACCTCCGCTTCATTGCCGGAGCGGAGTGCAACCGTCATGACGTTTTCGCCCTCGCCGCGTAATCTGGCGACCTCAGGCGTCGTGAATCGACAAACGCCGCACCAACTGGCCCAGAAATAGAGCAGTACGGGCTCCTCATGACTGAGCGCCGCCAGTGTGACGGTTTCACCATCCAGCGTCTGCAACGGCGTGCTGTCAAATGAGGCGGGAAGTTGAGGCGCTCGCCAGGCGTCCATCAGCAACATCACTCCGGCCAGCAGCACCAGTAAGATGAGGCCTTCGCGCAACCAACGCCGCAGCTTACTGACCATTGGCGACCGCCAGTTTTTCTTTGACGACCTCTTCCAGCGTTTCCCAGGAGACCGCCCCCGGTATCAGCTCATCGCCAATAATTGTCGCGGGGGTCCCCTGTACCCCGACCAGCCGCGCCAGTTGCAGGTTAGTACTCAGCGTTTCCTGGCTTTGCTCATCCAGCGTTACCGGGCTGGCCGCAGCCTTTTCCTGCGCCTGTTTGATACTCACGTCGGTATGGTAACCCTTCTTCTGCATCAGCTTTTCATGCAGAGCCAGAAACTGCTCAGGATGCTGGCGCCAGGTCGTCAGTACCGTTCGTGCCGACAGCACCGAAGTTTCACCTTTAAACGGTAACGGTTTAATGACCACCGCGACATCCGGGTACTTTTGCACAATTTTTTCCAGCATAGGGTCGAGTTGCTTACAGTACGGACAGTTGTAGTCGGTAAAATTAATCAGCGTCAGTTTCGCATTCTTCGCGCCAATGCGGGGGCTATTGGGATCATTAAACAAGGCTTCCTGAATGAGCGCTTCAATTTGCTTTTCCTGCTCCGGGGTAAACGGCGCAGGCGCTTTTGCCGTACTTACGGCTGAAAACAGGGTTAACAACAGAACGATCAGGATTTTCATGGTTTCGCTCCTTGGGCATCCACCAGCGTTTGTAACACCGCATCGCGGGTTAGCAGCGTTGGTAACGCCTGACCTTCCGGCAAACCGGGGCCATAAATTTGATTAAACGGCACAGCAACCTGGCCGCGTTTTTTCAAAAATTCGCTAATGTCAGCCGAGGGCAGCGTCCAGTCCCCCCGCAGCGCCACGACATCGGGCTGTTGCAGAGCGGCCTGCACATCATCTTTTTGCAATACGTTGTATTTATTTACTTTACAGGTGATACACCAGTCGGCGGTCACATCGATGAAGACGCGCTTGTTTTGAGCCAGGGCATTGTCGATGGCCTGCTCACTCAGCGGTTGCCAGTTCACGCTCTCTTTGATGGCGCTGTTCGTGGAGAACCCCAAATGCGGTAGCAGCAAGGTCGCCAGCCAGATAGCCGAACCGAGCATCATCACGCCGAGAAGATACCGTAGGGTATTCATCCAACGTCCCGGGCGTGGCAGACGCAGAGCCAGACCCGGGCGCAGTGCCACCAGCAGCCAGGGCACGCTCATCCCCAGTCCAAGCGCGAGAAAAAGCCCCCAAAGCGTTGGCAGTGAAGCCGTCAGCGCCACCGCGACTGCCGTCCCCAGAAAAGGCGCGCTGCACGGTGTCGCAAGCAGCGTCGCAAATGCGCCTTGCCAGAAATGCCCGGCCAGCCCATGACCACCGTGAGTCGCCAGCGTGGTCGTCATCGATGACGGAAGACGGAATTCAAACATCCCAAACAGGCTGGCGCTAAAAATCAGCATCACCAGTGTCATCACGCCGATAAACCACGGACTCTGGAACTGAATCCCCCAACCGAGCGCCTGATGGGTCATACGCAATACCGTCATCAGTAACGCCATCGCCATAAAAGAAACCAGAATGCCGGCTACCGATGCCAGAAACTGGCGGCGGATCTGATGACGATTTTTCTCCTCGACGAGTAAAATCGAGCCGAGTTTCATGCCTAACACCGGGAGCACACAGGGCATCAGATTCAGGATAAGCCCGCCCAGCAGCGCCATTAAAACAACCTGCCATAATGGAAACGCAGCGCTTTCCGGTGCCGGAGCCTCACCAATCATCAACCGGCTTTCTTGCGCAACCCCGTTATCAACCAGGACCAGCGTCAGCGACTGACCGCGTAAGTCAGGTGCCCCTTCTCCCCAACTGTCGTGAACGGGGATCGTCGCCTGTAGTTTTTCTCCGACCACACGGATGTGTGGCTTACCGAAATCCGCCTCATCAACCGTATCCAGATACAGTTCAGGCGCAGACCAGCCTCCCGCACGATATGCATCGACAACCAGTTCTCCGGCGCGCGCGCCGACACTGAGCGACTCCGTCAGCCCAGTGGCAAGGGGGATTTGCCCCATCGCCTGAGCATAGTCATGCGCAAACGTCGGTTCCTGAACGGTAGGCGTCACGGAAAATGGATAGTCCGTCAGCAGACAGACATTGCTGCAGGTCGAGAGCGTCAGTACGCCGGTAAACACGTCTGGCGGTGTATCGCGAACAACCATCGGGAATGTCACCTTATCGTGATACCCCTGGGTGGTGATATTCGCGACGTCAAAGCGCGCTGGCGTTGGCCAGAACCAGTCCACGGTGGGCTTTTCACCTTTCCAGGCGATTGAAGGCGCCACACCCCCCTCACCCGGCGAGCGCCAGTAGGTTTTCCAGCCATCTTCCAGTTTCACATCCAGCAGTAGCCGGGTTTCACCGTCAGCAGAGGTATCGGCGCGTAAGCGAACGCTGGCGTGGTCGTTATCGGGTGAACGTAGCCAGCCGATATCAGCCGCCCAGGAGACGGGCAGCCATAGCAATAACAGACAGAACAGCGCCTGCCTGAGCACAGTCATCATATTTTTTCTCCGTGAATAATTATCTAACAGTCAGCAACGGCTGGTCTGTCATTCACGGAAGACGCAAAACCTGAGATGAACCCTAAGCGTGGGCGGCGAGATAGCGCGTGGGGGGAAGAAAGGCAGACGAAATGCCTGCACAGGCGCTAACAGCGACAAAAGCAGGCACAGCACCAGAATGGCACCTTCAAACAGCACGGGAGGTGAAGCCAGTAATGACTTCGCACTCAGTTCACAGGGAGTGACGGGCGAGGATTCATCAGTCTCCGTTTGCACGCTCGCAACGACAGCCGTGGCAACGGTGTTCATCTGCAACGCATGCAGACCCGCCATGCGCTGTGCGGTGCAAACCATCACCACAACACATGCCAGGCAGAGGAACCACCATCCCATCCGTTGACGTTTCGCCATTGTACCCTCACTGATTGACGCGAGTTATCTTAGCCGCTGACGGGGTTTTGGCAACCTTTGCGCTGTAAAGTTATGTCGGTCCGGCAAGGTCAGCGGTCATTTTTACCTGAGTGTAGCGGCAAAAAATGCACATATATTATCGAAATCACTCTTACCTGATAATAAATAGCCTGGCTAATAAGATCCCCTTGAAAATATAACAGACGTTATCACTCATTATTTTCGAAACGTTCCCGAGGAAATTTAATACCAGGCGTTCCAATCCCGGTAAAAATGGCGTTATGCGTTGCTATGCGTAAATGAAAGTAAGGAGCGAAGCATTTTTAGCTGAAAATCGTATTATAGGGAAACATATTGGATGTTTTATCCATTATAAAAACACTTTGTTTATAATATGTTATTTAGAGTATATGGAAATGAAAAAATATTTACTCCCCCTGATTGGATTACTTTTTACCGTGAGTGCCCAGGCAGCCACTTTTACCGAGGGTAAAGAATATATCTCCCTTGAAAAACCAGTACCGTCAGCCCCTGCCGCGGTGAAATTTTTCTCATTTTACTGCCCTTCTTGTTATCAGTATGACGAAGTCTTCAAAGTGACTGATAACGTGGAAAAAGTCTTACCTGCTGACGTCAAACTCACTGAATATCACGTTGATTTTCTCGGTCCACTGGGACAAGACCTGACTCATGCCTGGTCAGTCGCCTTACTGTTGAACGTTGAGAATAAAGTGAAGCCTTTACTGTTTGATGCAGTTCAGAAACAACAGACTATTAAAACCACCGGGGATATTCGTGACCTGTTTATCCGCGCCGGTGTCAGCGCGAGTGATTATGATGCCGCATGGAATAGTTTTGCGGTGAAATCACTGACAGCCAAACAACAAGACCTGGCCAAAGCGGTAGATTTACAAGGCGTCCCTGCAATTTTCATCAAGGGTAAATATATGATTAACCCTAAAGGGCTAAATTCCGACAGCGTTAACGCTTTTGTACAGAACTACGCTGAGACCGTGCAGTTCCTTATTTCCAAACCCTGATTTCCAGTCGATACGTATATCGCCCCCAACATGTTCTGTTCCTGTTGGGGGCTCCCGCTGACTTTCGCTCTTCTCCGGCCGCCTCTCTTTACGCATCAGAGTTGGCATTCGCCCTCATCAGGATTACCCTAAACTTAACGGTGATGCCTTTATTGAGGGGTCTCCTTCTTAATGTGTTGATTTACATGAGAGAACGCTATGGAATTAAAGGATTATTACGCCATCATGGGCGTAAAACCGACAGACGATCTCAAGACAATCAAGACCGCCTATCGTCGGCTTGCCCGCAAATACCATCCCGATGTCAGCAAAGAGTCTGACGCTGAAGCCCGTTTTAAAGAAGTTGCTGAAGCATGGGAAGTCCTCAGCGATGAGCAGCGCCGGGCTGAATACGATCAGTTGTGGCAACACCGCAATGATCCGCAGTTCAACCGTCAATTCCAGCAAGGTGAAAACCAGAGCTACAATACCGAAGATTTTGACGATATTTTCTCCTCTATTTTCGGTCAGCATGCGCATCAGTCGCGACAGCGCCATGCCAGTCGCGGACATGATATTGAAATTGAAGTCGCCGTTTTCCTCGAAGAAACGCTCACTGAGCACACCCGTACAATCAGTTATAACCTGCCGGTCTACAACGTGTTTGGCATGGTCGAGCGGGAAACACCCAAAACATTGAACGTGAAAATTCCGGCCGGTGTAGGTAACGGTCAGCGCATTCGCGTAAAAGGCCAGGGTACGCCGGGTGAAAATGGCGGCCCTAACGGAGATTTGTGGTTGGTCATTCATATCGCGCCACATCCGTTGTTTGATATCGTCAATCAGGATCTGGAAATTGTTGTTCCCCTTGCACCATGGGAAGCCGCACTGGGCGCAAAAGTGACTGTCCCCACCCTCAAAGAGAGCATCCTGTTGACGATCCCCCCGGGCAGCCAGGCCGGACAGCGATTACGTATTAAGGGCAAGGGTCTGGTCAGTAAAAAACAGACCGGCGATCTGTATGCGGTGATCAAAATCGTCATGCCGCCGAAACCTGACGACAACAGCACTGCATTGTGGCAACAACTGGCGGATGCGCAGAAGTCCTTTGATCCGCGCAAAGAGTGGGGGAAAGCATAATGGCTAACGTTACCGTCACCTTTACCATTACCGAGTTTTGTCTGCATACCGGCGTATCGGAAGAAGAGCTTAACGAGATTGTCGGTTTGGGGGTAATAGAACCCCGCGAAGACGACGCCGCCCACTGGCAGTTTGACGATCGCGCCTTAAACGTCGTGAAGCGCGCGTTACGCCTGCGTCAGGAACTGGAACTGGATTGGCCAGGAATAGCCGTTGCGCTGACGTTGCTTGAAGAGAACGCGCAATTGCGTCATGAAAATCGCCTGCTGCGACAGCGCCTGTCTCGCTTTATCGCTCATCCGTAACGTCGTTATCTTCCCACATAAAGGGGTGGCATCACGCTCCCCCTTTTTCGGGTATCAGGGCGACCCGCCTTAATGACATTCACCGACAGATCGCATACATTCTGAGATAAGAATTATCTTAAATCATAAGACGTTAAACCATGCAGCTAAAGCCACTGACCAAAGGCCGCTTTCATAATATCTGGCAGCAGGACGATGCGTTTATCGAGAAGACATTCCGCGAGCTGCTCTCAGAAACGCAGCTCATCCAGGAAGATGAGTATCTCTACCATCAGGGACAGGTTGTTGACCGTTTAATCATGGTGCAGTCCGGAAGGATTTCTCTGCGTTACAGTGCGGAGAATGGTCGCCGTTTTCAACTGGGCGCGATGGAGTGCGATGAACAACTGTTTGGTGAAATGGAGTTTTTTACAGGCTATCGCTGCCAGCTTGATATCGTGGCCGAAGAACCCCTCACTGTTGCGATATGCAGTTGCGAGCGACTGGAAGAGGCGCTGAATCAGCACCCCAGACTGGCCATATTCTTTGCCAGTGCGATGGCGGTAGATTATCAGGATATGCTGGAAATATTCCTGCACCGTATGCTTTATCCGATTGTGCATAATGTCGCATACGATCTGTATCGCCAACATCAGAACAAGCAACCCATGGACGGTTTCAGTAAAAAGTATCAGGAAGCGGAGCGGTTCGGCACCACCGATCGGGTCTACCGGCGGGCGGTTAAAGCGCTCACCGATGCAGGGCTGGTAACACGTACAAAGCAAGGGCTGGAAATTAAAGATCTGGATGGGCTACGCAAATTCCTCGGAAATGACATTATTGACTGACACACCAGCACGAAGAGCCCCGCTGGTGTGTCGTCTGAAGTGATTAAAACTTATACGTCAGACTAAAATAGTGGCCAAGACCCGTTGTGCGCCCTGCCCCACCGTGGTTTTCCATCAAGGCCATATTGCGGAAATACTTCAGTCCGTAACCCACTGCATAGTGCTCTGAATGCCAGTAAATTCCGTTGTACCATTCAATGGCGTTATTGCTGTATAGCGCCTGATCGGCGATTTTGTTGGCGGCAAACTGGTAATCAAAATACCCCTGATAGTTTAAATAACTGCCATTGGCGAAGTGATAAAAGGGCGTTGACCAGTTCGTCGAAAACATATAGCCATCCCATTTACCTTCGTTATCTGCGCCATAGTTTTCGCGCACGTAGTGGGCATAGAGGTTCATTCCAACCATACCAAACCACGGCACCTTCACATCGGTTCCCAGACCAACATAGTGTTCAAATAACTCCCGATCACCCATGTTATTCACCGTGGCGATGTAAAACTCATTAAACGGTCCAACGGAGAGATCTTTATTAAAGATGGCATCCAGTGAAAACCTTGGCGATATTTTGGCAAAAAAGTTATCACCACCATGACGATCGTCCTGCTTACTGTCAAATACGTCAAAAAAATCGACATAACCATACAGATCGACAATGCCAGAACGGGCACCAAATTCCAGTTCAAGATAAGTGTCATTACGAATACCATAAGGCAGTTTCGCATCAACACTTTGCATTAAATTCATCTGCATCCAGTTAAAATTATTTTTCCGAATATTGCCATCAACATAATCAGCCGCCGTGGCATACGCGCTGCCCAAACCAATAACAGTACCCAGAATCAGTTTTTTAATCATTGATATATTTTTCTTCAACATGTTCCATTCCTTTGAGCAAGGGTGCACACCGCCCCATCAATAATGACGTGACGATGGGATTTATAATTAAAAGAGGTAAGCGTTTATCTGAATTAATTGCGTTTCAGCTTCAGCGTGCCCAATAGCATGATAAAGATAACCAGATATAATACCGGTATTGCATACATAATTTTCTGCAATCCCATTGTCTTTTCCATTAGCGCACTGATTGCCGGGCTAAACATCGCACCCGCACTGCCGCTAATTAAAATATATGAAACGTTCTGGCTACTCGCACGCTTAACGAAAGAAACCCCGTATGCAATAAATGAGTTATACAGCGCTGCGCAAACAAATCCGTAACTGTATGCCAGATAGTCGAGACCAGAAATATTCTCTTTGGTGACAATAATGGTGGTGATAACACACGCCAGCAGAATAATACTCAACAGGAAATAATGTATTTTTACCCTGGCGACAATAACCGTTGAGACTAACGCACCCACCAGTGCCGCCCCCCAGTACTGGGTGATAATATTACCGGCCTCTTCAAAGGGAATACCAAATTTGTTCTTAACAAATAAAGGTGCCCAGGTCAGGAAGGTATACAACGCGAGCATACCTAAAAACAGGCCAACGCCACCGCTGATAATCCCTGGATTCCATTCCGATCTCACCGCTTCTGACTGATCCGACGCGGGTGACGCTTCACAGACGGTAAAGCGGGTCAATGCCACTATTCCCAGCGTGATTAGAGCCACCATACCGACACTCAGGTAGCTATAACTCCACGACATGTTGTGCGTCAGCGCGAAAGTCGTGATCAGCGGGAAAACGACCCCGGCGACGTTGAACGTAGCGTCCTGAACCACCAGCATCGTACTCTGAATACGATCCTGCCAGACCGAAACCACGATCGTTCCCGCCACGCACAGACCAATCCCGCCGCAAAACCCGACTAACGTCATCGCAACCATCACCGGCCATAAGCCGTGACTGACATGCATCGCCAGAGCACAGAGGAAAACGATCGAATAGATAATTAACGTCATTCGCTTTACGCCGATTTTTTCAATCAGGAAAAACGCGGCGATAGTACCCGCCAATGCACCTCCATTCAGTAACGAGAAGATAGAGGCCACTGCGTTCACATCAGCGTTGTAACGTACTGCAATCGGTTCAATCAGCATTCCAAACTGACTGGCAAACCCTGCCATAATAAAATTTGCCAGAAAACTAATCAGTGTAAGTGCTATTTTATTCTTCATATACAGACATCCCTGATTGGTTCGATTTAAATTCTACGCTACGCCGTAACGGCTGTATTCAATGCCAGTTCAATCATATTATTAAAGGTGAGTTGTCGTTCCTCCGCCGTTGTTTCTTCTCCCGTCAGGCAATGATCGGATACGGTTAAAATGGCCAGTGCTTCAATGCCAAATTGATGCGCTAAGGCATACAAACCCGCAACTTCCATATCAACACCCAGAACACCAAACTTCTCCAGCGCCGGAATTAAATTTTCGTCGGGATCGTAATAGAGATCGCCGCTGAAAACATTTCCAACCTTAATATCAATACCCGCTTTCTGCGCCAGCACCCATGCCTGTTGTAATAATGGAAAGTGAGCCGATGTCGCCATTGCATAACCAGAACTTCGCTTCAGATTCGTCACAGAGTCCGTTCCGGCAGCGACGGCCAAAATAATATCGCGCATTTTAATATGATGTTGTGTTGCGCCCAGGCTACCAACCCGAATAATTCTTCGCACACCAAAATCATGTACCAATTCGTGTGCATACAGCGTCATGGATGGAATGCCCATCCCGTGCCCCATAACAGAAACAGGTTGTCCAAAATAGAATCCGGTATATCCCAACATATTCCGTACATTGGTGACTTCCCGATAATCCATCAAATAATTTTCGGCAATAAACTTAGCGCGTAAAGGGTCACCCGGCATAATAACCGTGGGCGCAAAATCCCCGGGGTTAGCATTAATATGTGCAGTCATAACAATTCCTGAATCAGTGATATTGAAAAGATGCAGGGATTGTAACCAGACGAATGAAGAGGATTGAGGACAAAAGTCCTGCTGGGAGGATCGGCCTCTCATTTTTGAGAGTTATTGTTGCGGGAGGTGTACAGCAGAGAAATCAGTGTCACCCCGTCAGGTAGACCCGGGGTGACAATAGCGAAGAAAATCAGGGCTTTTCGGCCTGACCAAACAGTAGCGCGGTGTAATGCGGGTTGACTTTCCCACTGTGCTTACCATCAGGTCCGAAATATCGGTCTTCCCGACACAAGCGCTCAGTGGTGTCACAAAACAGTCCACCACGGAATGTAAAGGCCGTTGTGTCAAAGTCTCCGAGCGCAGCCAGTTTATCTCCCTGCTTCTTCCCGATGTACTTCGTGGTCAGCGCCACTGAGATACCGTGCTCGTTTGCACAGACAGTTTTATCACATAACACGCCAGGAGCCGGGCTGTGAGGCTCCGTCATTGCCGCGTTCGCTGAGAGCGACAGAACGCTCGCTGCCAACAAGATACCTACTTTTATCATCGTACTCTCCTTATAACAGCTGGATTACGCCAACGGTATAAAGCAAAAAGGGGTTACCTTTCGGTAACCCCTTTTTATTGTTTGGCGGAAGCGTAGAGATTCGAACTCTAGAACCCTTTCGGGTCGCCGGTTTTCAAGACCGGTGCCTTCAACCGCTCGGCCACGCTTCCAATGAGGCGCACTATAAACATCCCGAACGGACCTGTAAAGCACCAAAACGTTCGTTTGCCTGAAAAACAGCCAAAATGTTGTTAATTGACTGAAATAACAACAGATTGACCGTTTATTCAGCACAATTGCAGCCTGCAACCGCTTAATGCTTTTTGATATACATATCTTTGGTGTAGTAATTTCCCAAACTATTAGGGGCAAATCCACCCACCCACGGTTTTACCAGATGCGTGTGCACATAGTGGTAAACCGGAATGGCCGGTACATCCTCACCTAAAAGATCTTCGGCCTGCTGGTAGTATTTACCGCGCTCTTCCACCGTATTTGCTTTTGCCGCATTGCGCATCGCATTGTCGTAGGCAGGATTGCTGTACTTTGTGGTGTTCTCACTGTCCCCGGTACGGAAGATATTGAGGAAGCTTGAAGCATCGTCATAATCGGCAATCCACGCATAGCGCACCATATCGAAATTGCCGGTGTGCATGGTGTCCAGCATGGTTTTCCATTCCTGGTTCTGCAACTTCACCTCGACGCCAAGATTTTTCTTCCACATCGACGATGCGGCAATCGCAATACGTTGATGCGTTTCGAAGGTGTTATAGAGCAGGTTTACTGAGAGAGGATGTTCCGGTCCAAACCCTGCTTCTGCCAGCAGTTTTTTTGCCTCCGCAATGCGTTTATCGCGCGGCCAGGACGCGTACTCTGGCGCATGCAATTTCACCCCACCGATTTCAGGCTGGCTGATAACCCACGCTTCGCGTTGTCCCTGCCCCATCACCTTTTGCGCAATGATCTCTTTATCCAGCGCCATATTCAGCGCCCGACGCACACGGGGATCATTAAACGGCGCACGGGTCGTATTGAACTGATAGTAATAAGTTGAAAGCAGTGGAGAGACATGGAGTTCATCGCCCATCGTCTTTTTCAACTGCGTGAACTGATTCACCGGCACGCTAAAGACAATGTCGATTTCCCCGGCTTTATAACGGTTAACATCAGCCGCTTCTGAACTGATGGGCAGATAAGTGACTTGATTGATTACGGTGTGTTTATCATTCCAGTAATGCGTATTACGCACGGCAACGATCCGCTCGTTCACCACCCATTGCGACAGCTTATACGCGCCACTGCTGACAAAATGTTCGGGCTTTGTCCACTTATCGCCAAAGCGGCTAATCAGCACTTTATCCAGCGGTACCAGTGACGGATGGGCCAGCATCGCCAGAAACGCCGCCGTTGGCTGCGTCAGGGTAATCTCCAGCGTCGTGTCATTCAGGGCTTTCACCCCCAGGGTTGTCGGTTCTTTTTTCCCCTGTGCAATCTCAGCCGCATTCGCGACGTGCATATTACCCAGGTAGGAGGCATACGGTGATGCGGTTTGCGGTGAGACAAGGCGCTGCCAGCTCCAGACAACATCCTGAGCCGTGATCGCAGAACCATCTGACCAGGTTACGCCCGGACGTAAATGAAAGGTCCAGACGGTGTTATCTTTATTCTCCCAGGATGCGGCCAGACGTGGCTCAATCTCCCCTGCCAGATTGACGGCAACCAGCCCATCGAACATATCGCTGATTAAATTAAACTCAACGTTGCTTTCGACTTTATGTGGGTCCAGCGATGCAGGCTCGCTTCCGTTATTTCTGACCAGCTCCTGTTTCTCTGCCAGTTCTGTTCCTGCGGGAACATTGGCTGCCCATGCAGCGCCATTTACAGACATCAAACAGGCAGCCAGCAGCGTATACGTTAATACCTTCGGTTTATGTTGAGTCATTCCCTTCACCTTGTTGTTCTGTTTTATGATGACACCGCAGTCACTCATAAAGGGATGCTGGGGATAACGCAATATTTTTCAGTTACCTATAAGATGTCGATCTGACATTTTCACACAATAAGTGATAACATCTAATTCATGCGCTTTTGCTGAAATAAAATGCTTAAGCCTGGCGGGTTAAAATGCGTAAAGATGGGTAAAACCGCTGTGTCATTGCCAGTGATTTCATTATCCTCCGTCATTAATTACATCTGTCATAAGAGAGTGACTCATGGATCGTATTATTAGTTCTTCGCGCGACCGTACATCGCTACTCAGCACACATAAAGTGCTGCGCAATACCTATTTTCTGCTGAGCCTGACGCTGGCATTTTCGGCGATCACTGCGACCGCCAGCACAGTACTGATGCTGCCATCTCCGGGTCTTATCCTGACACTGGTCGGTATGTACGGACTGATGTTCCTGACGTACAAGACGGCAGATAAGCCAGTCGGCATTCTGTCAGCTTTCGCTTTCACCGGCTTCCTGGGTTATATCCTTGGGCCGATCCTGAACACCTACCTGTCTGCGGGCATGGGTGATGTTATCGCCATGGCGTTGGGCGGGACGGCGCTGGTCTTCTTCAGTTGCTCTGCCTATGTGCTGACCACCCGTAAAGATATGTCCTTCCTCGGCGGTATGCTGATGGCGGGTATCGTGGTCGTACTGATCGGCATGGTTGCGAATATTTTCCTGCAACTGCCGGCTCTGCATCTGGCTATCAGCGCGGTGTTTATCCTGATTTCTTCAGGCGCAATCCTGTTTGAAACCAGCAACATCATCCGTGGCGGTGAAACCAACTACATCCGTGCGACTGTCAGCCTGTATGTTTCGCTGTACAACATCTTCGTCAGCCTGCTGAGCATTCTGGGCTTCGCCAGCCGCGACTAAGACATCACACTGCATTATCCAGCCCCGCTTATGCGGGGCTTTCTTTTTTGGTAAACTGCCGCCAGTCTGACTAACGCAGTGAAGAATTATGTTGATCTTTGAAGGTAAAGAAATCAGTACCGATAGCGAAGGCTATTTAAAAGACACGACCGAATGGAGCGAGCCGCTGGCGGCTGTCATCGCTGAGAACGAAGGTATCACCCTGTCTGCAGAACACTGGGAAGTCGTGCGTTTTGTGCGCGATTTTTATCTGGAGTTTAATACGTCTCCGGCCATTCGCATGCTGGTAAAAGCCATGGCGAATAAGTTCGGCGAAGAGAAAGGCAACAGCCGTTATCTCTATCGCCTGTTCCCAAAAGGTCCGGCCAAACAGGCGACTAAAATTGCGGGTCTGCCTAAACCGGTAAAATGTATTTAATAGCGAATACTAAACCCTTTTAGTTCGTCGCCAGGGCGATGCGGTTCACTGAGAACACGCTCTACCCTGGCACTGCGCGGTCCTCCGGATTTTAACCACTTCATCAGTTTTTCCACCTGCTCGCCTTCGCCGCAGGCGACAATTTCAACGCTGCCGTCATCCATATTCTTCGCATACCCGGTCAACCCCAGGCGTTGTGCTTCTTGTTGCGTGGTATAGCGAAATCCAACCCCCTGTACCCGGCCGTGTACCCATGCGATTATGCAGACTTTCGACATTGCAGTTCTCCTTATCATCGCGGCGCGCGTTGCAAATCCTCGTAAAACTCAGGACAATGGCGCCCATTTCTCTGAATCGACAGAATAGTAAATTATGAGTGTACGTTTAGTGTTAGCCAAAGGGCGCGAAAAATCATTACTTCGCCGCCATCCGTGGGTTTTTTCCGGTGCCGTCGCACGTATGGAAGGTAAAGCCAATCTTGGTGAAACCATCGATATTGTTGACCATCAGGGTAAATGGTTAGCACGCGGTGCGTATTCCCCTGCGTCGCAGATCCGTGCACGTGTCTGGACGTTCGATAAGTCTGAATCCATTGATATTGATTTCTTTATTCGTCGTCTGCAACAAGCACAGAAATGGCGCGACTGGCTGGCGAAAAAGGACGGTCTGAATAGCTACCGCCTGATTGCCGGTGAATCTGATGGTATGCCCGGCATCACCATTGACCGTTTTGATAACTTCCTCGTTCTGCAACTGCTCAGTGCGGGTGCTGAATACCAACGTGCCGCCCTGATTAGCGCCCTGCAGGCCGTGTTCCCGGAATGCGCCATTTATGACCGTAGCGACGTGGCGGTACGTAAGAAAGAAGGGATGGAGCTGACACAAGGGCCCGTTACCGGCGAACTGCCGCCTGCCCTGCTGCCGATTGAAGAACACGGCATGAAGCTGCTGGTTGATATCCAGCACGGTCATAAAACCGGCTATTACCTGGATCAACGTGACAGCCGTCTGGCAACGCGTCGCTACGTGGAAAATCAGCGCGTACTGAACTGCTTCTCTTATACCGGCGGCTTCGCCGTGTCGGCATTAATGGGTGGATGCAGCCAGGTGGTCAGCGTTGATACCTCTCAGGAAGCGCTCGATATCGCCAGGCAGAACGTTGAACTGAACAAGCTGGATCTGAGCAAGGCCGAATTTGTACGTGATGACGTGTTCAAACTGCTGCGTACTTATCGCGATCGCGGTGAGAAATTTGATGTCATCGTGATGGATCCGCCGAAGTTTGTCGAAAACAAAAGCCAGCTGATGGGCGCTTGTCGCGGCTATAAAGACATCAATATGCTGGCTATCCAGCTACTGAATCCGGGTGGCGTATTGCTGACATTCTCCTGCTCTGGACTGATGACCACCGATTTATTTCAGAAAATCATCGCCGATGCCGCAATAGATGCTGGTCGTGATGTACAATTTATAGAGCAGTTCCGTCAGGCCGCCGATCACCCCGTGATCGCTACCTACCCGGAAGGGCTGTATCTGAAAGGGTTTGCCTGTCGCATCATGTAACTTGAAATGAGGAATATTACCCTTACATAGAGGGTATCTATTTCCCGGGAGGTGACTATGATTGCCAGCAAATTCGGTATCGGCCAGCAGGTCCGCCATTCCCTGTTAGGTTACCTCGGAGTGGTCGTGGATATCGACCCGGAATATTCGCTTGATGACCCGTCACCCGATGAGTTGGCGGTCAACGACGAACTTCGCGCCGCTCCCTGGTATCACGTGGTGATGGAAGACGACAATGGCCTGCCAGTACATACGTATCTGGCGGAAGCACAGTTGAGCAGTGAATTACAGGAAGAGCATCCCGAGCAACCCTCGATGGATGAACTGGCGCGGACAATCCGTAGGCAGCTTCAGGCTCCACGCCTGCGCAACTGATGTTAAGCCGTGCCCGATGGCGCTTCGCCCATCGGGTCTACGCATCTTATCCGGCTGTGAACGACACGCCGGATAAGCAACGCGTAACTGCACCACGGTAAAGACTTACTTCGCCAGCCCCAGTCGCGGGATTTCAATGGCCGGACAGCGATCCATCACCACGGCCAGACCGGCATCACTCGCCAGCACAGCCGCTTGTTCATTAATGACCCCAAGCTGCATCCATAAGGTCTTCGCCCCTATAGCAATCGCTTCCTGCGCCACACCCCACGCGGCCTCTGAATTACGGAAGACATCCACCATATCCACTTTCTCGGGGACATCCGCC
Source organism: Citrobacter sp. Marseille-Q6884 (assembly GCF_945906775.1). NCBI lineage: Bacteria > Pseudomonadati > Pseudomonadota > Gammaproteobacteria > Enterobacterales > Enterobacteriaceae > Citrobacter > Citrobacter sp. Marseille-Q6884. The sequence goes on along the minus strand of NZ_CAMDRE010000002.1, from coordinate 596,573 downwards.
AGCGTGGCGTAGCCCTGTTGTCCCAGCAGCGTTTTCCCGGCAACTTTTGGGGAAACCGGAATAACGTGATAGCCCTGATCGAGCAAATATTTCATTACCCGATAACTTGGACGATCGGGCTTATCGCTTGCCCCCACCAACGCAATCGTACGGGTGGATGTCAAAATGCCAGCAATATCGGTCTCTTTCATCATCTTCCTCCAGGCTGTTTTGCAAAGTGTACGACAAACCTGACGTTGCAACCATTCATCCCATACTGGCGCATGAGAGCTAAACTGGAAATTATGTCTATATGTTAGTAAACATGATTGTCGAAAAGTTTTGATACATCTTAACCCGGCATTTTGGACAGGAGAACCTTATGAAAACCGGCATTGTGACAGCATTGCTCGCCCTGTGTTTGCCGGTAACCGTTTTTGCGACGTCTTTACGCCTGTCAAATGACATTGATCTTCTGGTGCTGGACGGAAAAAAGGTTTCCAGCTCTTTGCTGCGTGGCGCTGACAGCATTGAGCTTGAGAATGGCCCGCATCAACTGGTGTTTCGCGTAGAGAAAACGATTCGTCTGTCCAGCCATGAAGAACGTCTTTATATTTCCCCACCGCTGGTGGTAAGCTTTAACACTCAACTCGTCAGCCAGGTCAATTTCCATCTTCCACGCCTGGGCAATGAACGCGACGCGACCCATTTTGATAGCGCCCCGCGCGTAGAACTGCTGGATGGGGATTCCATGCCCATTCCGGTGAAACTGGATATCCTGACGATCACGTCCACGGCGAAAATCATCGATTATGAACGTGAGACTGAGCGCTATAACAAAGCCTCCAGACATGCCTCATTACCGCAATTTGCCACCATGATGGCTGATGATAGCTCGCTGCTTTCTGGCGTGTCGGAACTGGATCGGGTGCCACCGCAATCGCAGACACTCACCGAGCAACGTCTGAAATACTGGTTTCAGCAAGCCGACCCGCAAACACGAAGCAACTTTCTGCAATGGGCTGAGAAGCAACCGCCTTCGTGACATTTATGTTCGCGTGCGCATTTTTTTTGTCTTTCTCTTGCAGCGTCAAGTGCTTCCAGTACTCTGTAACGAGGTTAACTTGGGAGCAGTACTATGGAATTAACGACTCGCACTTTACCGGCGCGTAAACATATTGCGCTGGTTGCACACGATCACTGTAAACAGATGCTGATGAGCTGGGTGGAACGCCACCAGCCATTGCTGGAACAACACGTTCTCTATGCGACGGGCACGACTGGAAACTTAATTCAGCGCGCAACCGGCATGGACGTTAACGCCATGCTGAGCGGTCCGATGGGCGGCGATCAGCAGGTAGGCGCGCTGATCTCAGAAGGCAAAATTGACGTGCTGATTTTCTTCTGGGATCCGCTCAATGCGGTGCCGCACGATCCTGATGTCAAAGCGCTTCTGCGTCTGGCCACGGTATGGAACATTCCGGTCGCCACCAACGTTTCAACTGCCGATTTCATCATCCAGTCGCCTAACTTCAATGATGCGACGGAAATCCTGATCCCGGATTACGCCCGTTACCTCGCGGAGCGCCTCAAATAACCGCCTGTCAGGCGGCATTTGCCGCCTGCGTTTCAGGGCTTTCTGGCGACCGGCACATCCAGTTGTTTAAGCACATCAACAAAGCAGGATGGCGACGCTGTGTTAAACAGCAACCACACCCGATGTCGGGCACGCGTTAGCGCCACATACAGTAACCTTCTCTCTTCTGCATCAGGAAAATCTTCCACTGCCGGAAGCAACGCCTCTTCCATGATTGACTCGCGAGCCGGAGCCGGAAAACCATCGCTGCCTTCATGAAGCCCCACGACAATCACGTAATCCGCCTGCTGTCCTTTACTGGCATGGATTGTCATAAAATCCAGCTGTAGCTTAGGCCAACGGGTTGCCGCTTTCTCCAGACTGGCGGGTTTGAGATGATGGTATCGCGCCAGAACCAGAATGCGCTCTTCCGCTTTTGCAAAACCGGATAACTTATCCAGCAACGCATCCAATTGATTTTCATCCAGCAGCGTAACGGCTTTCTTATCCCCTGCGTTCAGGCTATTAAGCGGTTTTACGAGCTGATGGGGGTTTTGTTGGATAAACCGGTTTGCGATCTCTCCGATACGGCTATTAAAGCGGTATGTTGTATCCAGATCGCAACGATCGCCCTCGCCAAACGTTTGATGGAATGCAGTCGTTAACGAAAGCTGCGCACCGCTAAAACGGTAAATTGCCTGCCAGTCATCTCCCACGGCAAACAAGGTAGTTTGCGAATTTTGCTTCCGTAATGCGGCTAACAGGGCCGCGCGCTGCGGGGAAATATCCTGAAATTCATCAACCAGGATATGCTTCCAGGGACTGACAAAGCGCCCTTTCTCAAGAATGATGATGGCCTGATGGATCAACCCGGAGAAATCAACGGCGTTTTCATCTTTCAGGGCGCTTTTCCAGGCTTTGAGTAGCGGCGACATCAGTTTGATTCGTTTACTGAACAGATCGCGGATCTCCTCCGGCGCATTTGCAATCATCTCTGCCTGCGCCCCGCCATGCATACGCATCAGCGCAACCCAACGATCCAGCCTTGAAGCCAGGCGACGTTGCAATTTTTCATCGTCCCAGAAATTTCCTTCCGGTACCGACCATTGCATCTCTTCTTCTAACCACTGTCGCCAGCCTTTGGCCTGAGCTTTTTTCTCACTGCACTGCTGGCGCCAGGCTGTGATAAAGAGTTTATTCCGCGCAGCAGTATCGTTTTCAAGTTTGCTAACCGTCGGAACTTTTTTACTGCCCTGCTGAATAATATGCAGCGCCAGTGAGTGGAATGTCCTCGCACTTACTTCTTCGGTATGCAGCCGCTCGCGAATACGCTCATCCATCTCCTGAGCCGCTTTACGACCGAAAGCCAGCAGCAGAATTTGTTCTGCCGCTGCTTCACCCCGCGCCAGTAGCCATCCCGCACGGGCAACCAGGACAGAAGTTTTACCGCTTCCGGCTCCCGCAAGCACCAGCAGCGATTTCTCGCCATTCACAACCGCACGCGCCTGAGCCGGATTCAGCGGCGAGGATTCAATGTTCTGGAAAAATTCGGCATGTTCCACCAGCATGGCATCGGTGTAGGCCTGATTATGCTGCAAGCGGCAAGCTTCAATGTCTTTTAACCATGCCTGGCACAGTCGTAATGCTTCACGACAGTTTTCAAACTCTTCCAGACGATTGACCGGAAGCGGCAGAGCGGCAAATGCGCGGCGTATCTGCTGTTGCAGCCCCAGCGTTTGATCGCGCGTCAGCCATTTAGTGTCGTCAGTACGGGCTGCGATGGCCGCCAGTTGCTCCTGCAACACACCCGCAGCCACCTCGCTCATTTCCTGACTCCACTGCTGCCAGCGCGCATTCAAGTGATGATGGAAACGCTGCGTTTCAGCCCATTCCGTACCGTGCAGGCGCACGACCTTATCCTCCGGGAGCACAAATTCAAGCTCCCCCCATACAAGGCCGCGTTTGCAATGTATAGCCAGTAACTGATTGAATGGAATAAGATACTCATGACGATCGCCGGAAACTTTAATACCGGCATTGAGAATAACGGCTCGATCGTAAGGGTGCTGAGCCAGACGTTTTCCAAGAGAAGTTGCTTTCAGTTCCATAGACTTAAGCGGATCCACACGAAGAGGTTTACTCTCAGTGTAACCGCCAGAGAAAACGTGCTCCAGCCTAAAAAAACGTTACAATTGCCGAATTCACAGAAAATCAGAGTTTATCGAGGGTTCATGCGCACTGTTCTGAATATTTTAAATTTTGTACTCGGGGGGTTCGCCACCACCTTAGCCTGGTTGCTGGCAACGCTGGTCAGTATCGTGCTTATTTTTACTCTGCCGCTGACACGCTCATGCTGGGAAATCACTCGCCTGTCTTTGTTTCCCTTCGGCAACGAAGCGATTCACGTGGATGAACTCAATCCGGCAGGTCAAAGCGTTCTGATGAACACCGGCGGAACATTGCTGAATATCTTTTGGCTGATTTTCTTCGGCTGGTGGCTGTGTCTGCTGCACATTGCCTCCGGCATCGCGCAATGCATTACGATTATCGGTATTCCCGTTGGCATTGCGAACTTTAAGATTGCCGCCATTGCGCTCTGGCCCGTCGGTCGTCGCGTGGTCTCTGTTGAAACTGCCCGCGCCGCACGTGAAGCCAATGCGCGCCGCCGCTTTCAATAATCAGGACTCATCGTCTTTATGTTAAGTCCTCTGCTTAAACGCTATACCTGGAACAGCACCTGGCTGTATTACGTACGGATTTTCATCGCGCTTTGCGGCACAACGGCACTGCCGTGGTGGCTGGGTGACGTAAAGCTGACTATCCCTCTCACGCTGGGCATGGTAGCTGCCGCACTGACCGACCTGGACGACCGGCTCGCCGGACGGCTGCGCAATTTGATCATCACGCTGATCTGTTTTTTTATTGCCTCCGCCTCCGTGGAACTCCTCTTCCCCTGGCCGTGGCTTTTCGCCCTTGGATTAACGCTCTCTACCAGCGGTTTTATTCTGCTTGGCGGGCTAGGCCAACGCTATGCGACAATTGCCTTCGGTGCGCTGCTGATAGCGATTTACACCATGCTGGGGACTTCGCTATACGATCAGTGGTATCAACAGCCGGTTCTGCTGCTTGCTGGCGCCATCTGGTACAACCTGCTGACGCTGACCGGGCATCTTCTGTTCCCGATCCGGCCTCTGCAAGATAATCTGGCCCGTAGCTACGAGCAATTGGCGCATTATCTGGAGCTGAAATCGCGTCTTTTTGATCCTGATATCGAAGATGAAAGCCAGGCGCCGCTTTATGATTTAGCGCTGGCCAACGGGCAGCTCATGGCGACGCTAAACCAAACTAAGGTGTCATTACTGACCCGTCTTCGCGGAGACCGTGGGCAACGTGGTACACGTCGCACCCTGCACTACTATTTTGTCGCTCAGGATATTCATGAACGGGCAAGTTCATCGCATATTCAGTACCAGACGCTACGCGACCATTTTCGTCACAGCGACGTGATGTTTCGCTTTCAGCGATTGATGTCAATGCAGGGACAAGCCTGTACGCAGCTGTCACGCTGTATATTATTGCGCACGCCTTACCAGCACGATCCGCACTTTGAACGCGCCTTCACACATCTTGATGCCGCCCTCGAACGCATGCGTGCAACCGGCGCACCGGCAGATCTCCTCAACACGTTAGGTTTCTTGCTTTCCAACCTACGTGCTATCGATGCGCAGCTGGCAACCATTGAGTCCGAACAGGCTCAGGTCATCTCGCGAAATGAGTCTGAAAACCAGCTTGCCGATGACAGTCCGCACGGGTTTAGTGATATATGGCTGCGTCTGAGCCGCAATTTTACGCCTGAGTCCGCCCTCTTTCGCCATGCGATCCGCATGTCGCTGGTGCTCTGCGTGGGTTACGCCATTATTCAGATCACGGGGATGAACCATGGGTACTGGATCCTGCTCACCAGTCTGTTTGTGTGTCAGCCTAACTACAACGCAACCCGACATCGTCTGGCGCTGAGGATTATCGGCACATTAGTGGGGATAGCCATTGGGTTGCCAATCCTGTGGTTCGTTCCCTCACTGGAAGGTCAGTTGATATTATTAGTGATTACCGGCGTGCTCTTTTTTGCCTTCCGCAACGTCCAGTATGCGCATGCCACGATGTTTATTACCCTGCTGGTCTTACTGTGCTTTAACCTGCTTGGCGAAGGTTTTGAGGTGGCTCTACCGCGCGTCATCGATACGCTGATCGGTTGTGCAATCGCCTGGGCCGCCGTCAGTTTTATCTGGCCTGACTGGCGTTTTCGTAACCTGCCGCGCGTCATTGAACGTGCAACGGATGCTAACTGTCGCTACCTCGACGCCATTCTCGAACAATATCATCAGGGACGAGATAACCGGCTGGCATACCGGATTGCCCGTCGCGACGCTCATAATCGTGATGCAGAACTGGCATCCGTGGTGTCGAATATGTCCAGTGAACCTGATGTGACGGCTCAAACGCGTGAAATCGCATTCCGTTTACTGTGCCTCAACCATACCTTTACCAGCTATATTTCGGCCCTGGGCGCCCACCGGGAGCAACTGACCAACCCGGAAGTTCTGGCATTGCTGGATGATGCCGTCTGCTATGTTGATGATGCGCTTCACCATCAACTCGCTGACGAGCAGCGCGTATATCAGGCTCTTGAGGGACTGAAAAAGCGAATTCAACATCTTGAACCGCGCCCGGACAGTAAAGAACCGCTGGTCGTACAGCAAGTTGGATTATTGATTGCATTGCTGCCAGAAATCAGACGGTTGCAGCAGCAAATCGCCGCGTCGCCGTCTAATAACCCGGTTCAGGCATAAGCGAACTCACCCATTCAACCAGCTCCTGGCGACGGACTGCCGGGAGCGCCGCTTCATGCACGCCGCTGATCGCCCCTTCGAGGGCAAAGAGTATTTTCACCGTCAGAGATGGATTACTTTGTCGAAGCTTCAGCCAGCACATCCTGGCACCCAGCACGCGCAACGTGCTTTCATCTTTAATACCGGCCTCATTCAGCAGAGACTCCAGGTGATACGTCATGTTCGGTAATTCGCGCAAGCGATGATGCGCAAAACGACTCTGCTTTTCTTTCACTGCCGCATCCAGCGAATACTGAGATAACGACAGCAACTGCGTCTGGTTTCGCCATAGCGCATCATTCACCTGGTAATAATTGAGTATGACCGGCCGCCCTCGCTTCATAAACGTCAGCCAGACAGGTGAATGCTTTACACAGTACTGTACGCTCTGCTCACAAGCCCGAAGGTATAGCTCACCGCTGGCGACCATTGCGAAGACCGTATCCCCAACCGTCAGACTGTAGCTGCCAAACAATGAGCGATAGTGAATGGTCCCCAACGATGCCAAATATTCTTGCGATTTATAGATCCTGTCATAGGAAAGTTTCTTCATAAAAATCCTTTTAAATCATAACGTAAAAGAATACTTCGTAATAACGGATCCGTTAATGACGAAAATAGGCAACTTAGTGTTGTGGGGCAAGATGAATTTTATTTTTCCCGTGACGGCGACTAAAAATTGCGAGACTGTTTCCGAAAATTAGGTTGATCTTTGTTGGTTGCAGGGTTACTGTATATCCATACAGTAACTCACAGGGCTGGATTGATTATGTACACTTCAGGCTACGCAAATCGCTCTTCGTCGTTCTCTTCCGCATCAAGCAATATTGCGCGCGTCTCTTCTGAGAACGCGACCGCCGGGCTTATTAGTGAAGTTGTCTATCGCGAGGACCAGCCCATGATGACGCAATTACTGCTTTTACCCTTGCTTCAGCAATTGGGTCAGCAATCACGTTGGCAACTCTGGCTCACGCCTCAGCAAAAATTGAGCCGTGAATGGGTTCAATCAGCGGGACTCCCATTGACGAAAGTGATGCAAATCCACCAGCTTTCTCCTTGTCATACGCTGGAGTCAATGGTGCGCGCACTGCGCACAGGCAACTACAGTGTCGTCATCGGCTGGCTGACAGAAGAATTAACGGAAGATGAGCATGCTGAACTGGTGAAAGCAGCAGATGAAGGTAACGCGATGGGATTTATAATGCGTCCTGTCCGTGCACAGGCTCCTGGCGGGAGACACCTTTCTGGTCTAAAAATTCACTCAAATTTGTATCATTGAGTAAAATTAGGATTTTTCCTGGAATTTTTTTTCATGTCTCAATTTGGCTTTGAGCTCTAACGTATTTTTAGTGTGAATGCCTGTCTGAAGCGGTTTTCCGCGTATTTGCAGCACAATAAATCATCCATAAATGTTAAATAGTGTGTATACAAGCCTTTTTTTTTCATATGCCTGACGGAGTTCACACTTGTAAGTTTTCAACTACGTTGTAGACTTTACATCGCCAGGGGTGCTCGGCATAAGCCGCAGATATCGGTAGAGTAACTATTGAACTGGTCCCCGGGTGAAGGATTTAACCGTGTTATCTCTCTGGAGATATTCATGGCGAATTTTGGATGATAACGAGGCGCAAAAAATGAAAAAGACAGCTATCGCAATTGCAGTGGCACTGGCTGGTTTCGCTACCGTGGCGCAGGCCGCTCCGAAAGATAACACCTGGTATGCTGGTGCCAAAATGGGCTGGTCTCAGTTCCATGATGTAGGCAACAACCAGATCAACAACACCGGTCCTACCCACGAAAGCCAACTGGGTGCTGGTGCGTTCGGTGGTTATCAGGTTAACCCGTATGTTGGTTTTGAAATGGGTTACGACTGGTTAGGTCGTATGCCATACAAAGGCTATGCTAACGGTGATGTATCTCAAAACGGCGCTTTCAAAGCTCAGGGCGTTCAGCTGACCGCTAAACTGGGTTACCCAATCACTGACGATCTGGACGTTTATACCCGTCTGGGTGGTATGGTTTGGCGTGCAGACGCTAAAAGCAGCAATGGCTTCAAAGACCACGACACTGGTGTATCCCCAGTATTCGCTGGTGGCGTAGAGTATGCAATTACTCCTGATATCGCTACCCGTCTGGAATACCAGTGGACCAACAACATCGGTGACGCGAACACCGTTGGTGGTCGTCCAGATAACGGCCTGCTGAGCGTAGGTGTTTCCTACCGTTTCGGCCAGCAGGAAGAAGCAGCTCCGGTAGTTGCTCCGGCTCCGGCTCCGGCTCCAGAAGTACAGACCAAACACTTCACTCTGAAGTCTGACGTTCTGTTCAACTTCAACAAAGCAACTCTGAAACCAGAAGGCCAGCAGGCTCTGGATCAGATGTACAGCCAGCTGAGCAACCTGGATCCGAAAGACGGTTCCGTAGTGGTTCTGGGCTTCACTGACCGCATCGGTTCTGACGCTTACAACCAGGGTCTGTCCGAGAAACGTGCTCAGTCCGTTGTTGATTACCTGATCTCTAAAGGTATTCCTTCTGACAAAATCTCCGCACGTGGTATGGGCGAATCCAACCCGGTTACCGGCAACACCTGTGACAACGTGAAAGCTCGCGCTGCACTGATCGACTGCCTGGCCCCGGATCGTCGCGTTGAGATCGAAGTTAAAGGCATCAAAGACGTTGTAACTCAGCCTCAGGCATAAGTTATCGTCTTATAAAAAAACCCCGCGCTGCGGGGTTTTTTTTCATCTGAATATTGATCTGAACAACGCGGTTTCTCAACATATTACCGCGACTGCTGCCCTATTCTTTTCCCAACAACGCCTGCAAATCTTGTTTCAACGTAGACATTTTGTTCGCGTATTTCTCTTTATGCTCTGCATCCTCAATCAACTGCACTATCGTTTCTGAGAGCGTTTTACCACGTCGCTGCGCAAGACCGGCTAAGCGCTGCCAGACGATAAACTCCAGATCGATTGATTTCTTACGCGTATGCTGATGCTCGGCATTAAAGTGCCGCTTACGCCGCGCCCGTATGGTTTGTTTCATACGATTAAGCAGCGCAGAGTTCATGTGTTTTTCAATCCAGGCATTAACCCGAACCGGTTCATTTTCGAGGGTTAGCAACAAATCAACGGCTTCTTCGGCAGCGCTGGCTTCCACGTAACGGGTGATCAATTCCCCCTCACGATGCTTCTTCACCAGATACTTCCATTTCCAGCCGCTTTCAAGGTTTTCAAGTTGTTGATATTTCATTGCGATCTCAATGTTACCGTGTAACTCTTATCAGAATATCAGCTTTTTGAGCATCTGAAGAAAAGAATATCCAGCCTGTGAACTGTCGCGCGCCATCGCATCCGTTTCGTGGTGCTTTCCGCGTGTGCAGTGCTGGCGGTTACGGTATAATCTCGTTTTTTACAACAGACTAAAAAACATCAACTTTGACCATTACGAAACTTGCATGGCGTGATCTGGTTCCTGATACCGACAGTTATCAGGAAATATTTGCACAGCCCCACGTCACTGACGAAACTGACACCTTACTCAGTGATACTCAACCACGTTTACAATTTGCGCTAGAGCAGCTTCTTCAGCACTGGACGACATCCTCGTTTATGCTGGTTAAAGCGCCGGAAGAGCTTGAGTATCTCAATCTTATTTCAACGGCTGCGCGCGCGTTGCACATGGATGCCGGAAACCTGACCGGAGGTCATTACGAGATCTCTGGTCACACCATCCGTTACCGTACAGCAGAGAAAGCAGAAGACAATTTTGCGACGTTAACTCAGGTGGTAAATGCTGACTGGGTTGAAGCCGAACAACTGTTTGGCTGTTTGCGTCAGTTCAATGGCGAAATTACGCTGCAACCGGGGCTGGTGCATCAGGCTAACGGCGGTGTGCTTGTTATCTCATTACGCACCCTTCTGGCTCAACCACTCCTGTGGATGCGACTGAAAGCCATTGTCAGCCACGAGCGATTTGACTGGGTTGCCTTTGATGAGTCTCGTCCGCTTCCTGTCTCCGTGCCTTCTATGCCGCTTAAACTGAAAGTGGTGTTAGTCGGTGAGCGGGAATCGCTGGCAGACTTCCAGGAAATGGAGCCCGAACTGGCAGAACAGGCCATTTACAGCGAGTTTGAAGATAACCTGCAAATAGTCGATGCTGAAACAATGACGCAATGGTGTCAGTGGGTGACGCATACCGCCAGACGCAACACGCTGCCGTATCCCGCGCCAGATGCCTGGCCAGTATTGATCCGTGAGGCCGTGCGCTACACTGGCGAGCAAGACACATTGCCGCTAAACCCGTTGTGGATCACCCGACAACTCAAAGAAGTTGCGCCATTGTGCGAGAGCGAAACCTGCAATGCCGAGCAGTTCAGTTTGATGCTTGCGCAACGTGAATGGCGAGAAGGTTTCCTCGCCGAACGTATGCAGGATGAGATCCTGCAAGAGCAGATTCTTATCGAAACTGAAGGTGAGCGTGTTGGCCAAATCAACGCCCTGTCGGTGATTGAATTTCCGGGTCACCCGCGTGCGTTTGGCGAACCTTCTCGCATTAGCTGCGTCGTGCACATTGGCGATGGCGAATTTACGGATATCGAGCGTAAAGCTGAGCTGGGCGGAAATATTCATGCCAAAGGCATGATGATTATGCAGGCATTCCTGATGTCGGAACTGCAGCTTGAACAGCAGATCCCCTTCTCAGCCTCACTGACTTTCGAGCAATCTTATAGCGAAGTGGACGGCGACAGTGCATCAATGGCGGAACTGTGCGCCTTGATAAGCGCCCTTGCGGATGTCCCGGTTAATCAAAGTATCGCCATTACCGGCTCTGTCGATCAGTTCGGTCGTGCACAACCTGTTGGCGGCTTGAATGAGAAAATCGAAGGCTTCTTTACCATCTGCCAGCAACGCGAACTCACGGGTACACAGGGCGTCATTATTCCTGCAGCCAACGTCAGACACCTGAGTCTGCAGCCCGCGTTGTTACAGGCCGTTGAGGAAGAAAAATTCACTATCTGGGCAGTGGACGATGTGACCGATGCGCTGCCATTATTGTTAAATCTGGTGTGGGACGGTGAAGGCCAGACAACGCTGATGCAAACTATCCAGGAGCGTATTGCTACCGCAACGCAACAGGAAGGTCGTCACCGTTTTCCATGGCCGCTACGTTGGCTGAACGCCATTATTCCGAACTGATCGGACTTGTTCAGCGTACACGTGTTAGCTATCCTGCGTGCTTCAATAAAATAAGGCTTACAGAGAACATGGTAGATAAACGCGAATCCTATACAAAAGAAGACCTTCTTGCCTCTGGTCGCGGTGAACTGTTCGGCGCAAAAGGCCCACAACTGCCTGCGCCAAGCATGCTGATGATGGACCGTGTCATCAAGATGACCGAAACCGGCGGCAACTTTGACAAAGGTTATGTTGAAGCTGAACTGGATATCAACCCGGACCTTTGGTTCTTCGGATGCCACTTTATTGGCGATCCGGTGATGCCTGGTTGCCTGGGTCTGGACGCCATGTGGCAGCTGGTTGGATTCTACCTCGGCTGGTTGGGCGGCGAAGGTAAAGGCCGTGCATTGGGCGTAGGTGAAGTGAAATTCACCGGCCAGGTTCTGCCGACGGCGAAGAAAGTGACTTACCGTATTCACTTCAAACGCATCGTTAACCGCCGCCTGATCATGGGCCTGGCTGATGGTGAAGTGCTGGTTGATGGTCGTCTGATCTATACCGCCAATGATCTGAAAGTGGGCCTTTTCCAGGATACTTCAGCGTTCTAATCCAGGAGCGCGTAGAACATCTGATGATGATGATGTGATTGCGTCTTATCAGGTCTACAAAAAGGCGAAACCTCCGCACTGCGGAGGTTTCTTTTATCTAAAGAGACAGAATCAGGCCATTAAAACCCTATCCCCCATGGCTTCTCGCCAGCCTCCCAGCCAGTATGACCTCTGATTCAGCGTCTGATAGGGACACATTTCTTTTGAGCGTCCGGCAATGCCGGCCTGATATCCACGTTGATGTGCCCGTTCCAGGCGATCTCGTTTTTGTCTCTTCATGCCTCGTTTCCCTCATCTTTGGGTCTGGTGGAAAAGAAAACAGTGATTACTAAGTGTGCAATCACACTAAACGAATACCTCTAAACACCAGGCTCGTCAATGCGCAAAATTCACGCCAGTGTCATATTTGTGAGCTACCTGGTAAATCATTTGTACAAAAATTTGCTGTCAGAACAGCTACCTCAACGGATAAAAAAATAAAAAAAACCGCCTCGGGCGCTTGGCCGGAGGCGGTAGAATTTACAATTATTTAAACTAAGGGATCTGCTTCAGCGCTTGTGCAATAGCCGTCGCTTCCTGGCTCCAGGCGCTGGCCAGCACCTTCACCATCGCATCATAACCGTCCTCTGTCTGCACGGTCTCGATGTAGAACGGACGCTTGATCAGCTGCCCCTGATGATTCAGCAACCATTCCCCGCTGACAATGACCTTGCCATCGTAGCGGCCGTGAAAGCCTGTCACCGTCACGTTCAGCGTGTCCTGCGTGCTGCCCAGCGGCTGTGAAGCAACAACCCATCCGGGCAATTGTTTGCCGAGATTAGCAACAAGCGTATTGCGCAGTTGCTGATCTAACGGGCTGGCCCAGAGATTACTATTGGCTATCACGTACTTAACATCGCTGGTTTGGTACACCACACCATTACCCGCCAGATAATCCGGTACCGCAACCTGCTCAACCCACAGCAGACGGTTACCCTGGTTGGCCGTGCTCTGCACACCTCCCTGCGCGATGGGTAGCTGGTAATAGCTTTTATTCTCTCCGCTTGAGCTGCATGAAGTCAGCCAGACCGCCATCATGACTACTAGCCACTTTTTCATTGTTTCGCCCTCTTCGGTTCTGGATCTTTTTTGTCCTTCGCTTCAAACACCAGCGCATTGCTCTTATCGTTCAGCGTTTTCAGAACCGGCTGCAGTTCACGCAGAACCTGATCAAGACGCTGCATATCTGCCACCATCTTGTTATAGGCTGCGGAGCCTGGCTGGAAGCCCTGCATGCTACGATTGAGCTCGCGCAGCGTGTTCTGCATATCTGCCGGAAGCTGCTGCATCGACTGGCTACCGGTTATCTTATTCATATTATCCAGCGTGGTTTGCAGGTGTTTCATCGTCCGCTGGCTTTCCGACAGCGTAGTGGTCGCCTGCTCAATCATTGGGTTCAGCGGCAGATTATTAATCTTATCCAGCGCTTCCATCAAACGCTGCTGGATCTGCGCCAGACCACCGCTCACCGTCGGGATAATTTGATAACCATTAAATTCACGTACGCCCGTAATCGGCGGATCCTTCGGATAGAAGTCGAGATCGACATACAATGCCCCTGTCACGAGGTTCCCTGTCTTCAACGATCCTCTTAACCCACGCTTGAGCAATTCCGCCAGGTGAGCCCCGACATCGGTATCTTCACCCAACTGCGCCTTCAACCGTTCAGGTTCAATGCGGACCAGGACCGGAATACGATAATCATCGTTGAAGACCTGACGCATATTCGGTGCGAAGAAAGGCACTTTGCTCACCGTACCAAGACGAATGCCGCGAAACTCAAGCGGCGCGCCAGGCTGCAATCCGCGAACCGAATCTTTAAAGAACATCAGGTAATCAATGTGGTCGGTATAGAGTGAATCCTGAATACTTTTTTGGTCATCATAGAGATTAAAGGACGCTTGCTGCGCAACCGGCTGGCCCTGTTCTAACCCTTCAGGTACATCAAAGCTCACTCCGCCGCCAAACAATGTGGCAAGGGATCCCATTTCTACGCGCATACCCGCAGAGGTAAGATCCACAGCAATACCGCTGTCTTTCCAGAAACGCACATTGCTGGTGACAAGGCGGTCGTTTGGCGCATTAATGAACAGTTGATAACTGATCGTGCGTTTTTGCGCATCAAACGTGCTGGTTTCAACAGAACCCACACGATAACCACGGAACAAGACCGGATCGCCCGGGCTTAACTGACCGGCTTTTTTGCTGTCCAGAATCACGCGGATCCCTTTCGCATCCGGTGGTGCCAGCGGCGGAGAGTCCAGCAGTTGATAGTTAGCCAGTCGGCTACCCTGATTTCCGGGCTGCAGTTCAATATAGGCACCCGATAACAGCGTACCTAAACCGCTGATACCTTCACGTCCCACCTGCGGTTTGACCACCCAAAAGACCGAATCTTTATGGAGCAGTTTTTCCATGCCGGAGTTAAGCCGTGCTTTAATTTCCACGTGCGTTAAATCGTCTGTCAACGTCGCGCTTTCAACCACGCCAACGTCAACGCTACGGCTCTTAATCGTTGTCTTACCCCCTTCAATACCTTCGGCATTGGTCGTAATCAGCGTGACTTCCGGCCCCTGATGACTGTAGTGGTAAAACAGTACCCATGCGCCAATGAGTGCAGTGACGATCGGGAATATCCATACGGGCGACCAGTTCTTCACCTTCTGCACTTTGGCTTCCCCACTTTTAGATTCCATGCTGTCAGGACTCCTCATGGCCTGGTTCTGGTTCACGATCCCACGACAGACGTGGATCAAACGTCATCGCAGAAAACATTGTCATAATGACGACTAAAGCAAACATCAAAGCACCCATTGCAGGATAAATGTTCATCAATCCTCCCATGCGCACCAGCGCAGAGAGTACCGCAATAACAAAAACATCGATCATTGACCAACGACCGACAAATTCCACGACCTCATAGATGAAATGCATCCGCTCGCTGTCGCGCTTACCATGCCCTTTTGCATCCCAACACAGCCAGGCAATAGCGATCATTTTTAACGTCGGCACCAGAATACTGGCGATAAATATCACCGCCGCCACCGGATAAGAACCTTCACTCCAGATTAAAACGACACCCTCAAGAATCGTTGAAGGCAGTTTTGACCCCAACAAATCGGTGATCATGATCGGCAAAATATTGGCTGGAAGATAAAGCATGATCGACGTGAACAATAACGCCAGCGTCCATTGCAGACTATTTCTGCGACGCACATAGCCTTTGGCCTGGCAACGTGGGCATACCAGCTCATCAGCGGGAAGAATAGCCGTGCAGCAAGAACATGAACGTAAACCTTGTCGAATACCGGGAACGCCCGGCTTTAGAACCTGCTTAATTTCAGGCATCGGGGCAATGTCATCCCACAGCCAGCGTCGATCCACACACTGAAACGCGCGCAGCTGGAGAATACAAAACAGACACCATGGGATGAAGCTACTCCCCACCCCGATATCGCCATAAGCCATCAGCTTAACGAAACTGACCAGTACGCCGGCAAGGAAGATTTCCGCCATCCCCCAGCTTTTTAACTGAAACAGAATACGGGCCAGATGCGCTTTTAGCCGCCCGGGCATTTCTACCCGATTCACCAACAGCAGGATACTCATCAGGCAGAAAGCGGGAACCAACTGGACAAATAATAAAAAGAAGGTGCCAAGACTGGCGTAATCTTCAGAGAAAAGAACACCGGGGATTTCCAGCAGCGTCACTTCACTGCTCACCCCCGCGACATTCATGTTCACAAAGGGGAAAAGGTTAGATAAAAGCAGCATAAACAACGCTGCGATAACATAAGCAGTAGGACGCTGCCTTGGCGCGTCCCACTCAACGGTTAACGTAGTGCCACATCGTGGACATGCCGCTTTCTGACCATGCTCAAGGCGAGGTAACGCCACCAGCATGTCACACTGCGAACATAGAATATGCTTCGCGGCATGGTGATGTTCGCACATATGTGCTCCTTTAATTATGCGCCATTCTTCAAAGACTCAAGATACTCCCAGCGCTCAAAGGCTTGCTCAAGTTCTTGTTCCGCTTCATTCAGATTAGCTAATACTTGTTGCGTTTGCTCATGCGGCTGACTGAAGAAAGCGGCGTCTGCAACCTGAGCTTGTAGTGCTTCCAGTTTCGCTTCCAGCTCTTCAAGCAACGCGGGAAGCTGCTCCAGTTCGCGCTGTAGTTTATAGCTTAGTTTGCTAGTGCCACGTTTTACAATTTCTGCTTTAGGAGCAGCAACTTCCTCAGTTTTTTTTGCGACAGGCTGTTTAAGCGCCACATATTGTGACTGTTGGCCGCGCGCGTCATGGTATCCGCCCACATAACGACCAATTTTGCCTGCGCCTTCAAAGATCCAGCACTCGGTCACAGTGTTGTCGACAAACTGACGGTCGTGGCTCACCAGTAAAACGGTGCCCTGATACCCGTCGATCAGCTCTTCGAGTAATTCCAGCGTTTCAACATCGAGATCGTTCGTCGGTTCATCGAGAATCAAAAGATTGCTGGGTTTCAGGAAAAGACGCGCCAGCAACAGGCGATTTCGTTCCCCACCCGAGAGCGCACGAACAGGGGTCATAGCGCGTTTAGGATGGAACAGGAAGTCCTGCAGATAACCCAGCACGTGGCGTGGCTTACCGTTTACCATCACTTCTTGCTTACCTTCAGCAAGGTTGTCCATCACGGTTTTATCGGGATCCAGTTCCGCACGATGCTGATCGAAATAGGCAACTTCCAGCTTTGTTCCGACGTGAATTCGGCCGCTGTCCGCCTGAAGTTGGCCTAACATCAGCTTCAGCAACGTCGTTTTTCCACAGCCGTTAGGACCAATTAATGCAATTTTGTCGCTACGCTGTACCTGCGCAGAGAAGTCTTTCACCAGTTGCTTACCATCAACCTGATAATCGACATTTTCCATCTCAAAGACGATCTTGCCCGAGCGGCTCGCCTCTTCAACCTGCATCTTCGCTGTACCCATGACTTCGCGACGTTCACTACGTTCACGACGCATGGCCTTCAGCGCACGCACACGGCCTTCGTTACGGGTACGGCGCGCTTTAATGCCCTGACGGATCCAGACTTCTTCCTGTGCCAGCTTGCGGTCAAACTCCGCATTCTGTAGCTCTTCAACCCGCAGCGCTTCTTCTTTCTCCAGCAGATACTGATCGTAGTTCCCCGGATAGGACACCAGTTTGCCGCGGTCAAGATCGACAATACGCGTCGCCATATTGCGAATAAACGAACGGTCGTGAGAGATGAAAATGATCGTTCCATTGAACGATTTCAGGAAGCCTTCCAGCCAGTCGATGGTTTCGATATCCAGGTGGTTCGTCGGTTCATCCAGCAGCAAAACGCGTGGATTACTGACTAACGCCCGGCCCAACGCCGCTTTACGCAGCCAGCCGCCAGAGAGCGATGCCAGCTCCATGTCTGGCTCCAACCCAAGCTGCGCCAGCACTTCATTAATGCGGCTTTCGAGCTGCCACAAATTGTGGTGATCGAGCATTTCCTGAACCCGCGCCATTTCGTTCAGATTTCTCTCGCTGGGATCGGTCATTACCAGGCGAGAAATATCGTGATAGCGCTTCAGGTATTCAGCCTGTTCTTCAATCCCTTCCGCAACGAAATCATAGACGCTGCCTTCAACATTACGCGGCGGGTCCTGTTGCAGACGCGCCACGACAAGATCCTGCTCATAAATAATCCGGCCGTCGTCAAGACCCTGTTCACGGTTAAGGATCTTCATCAGCGTCGATTTGCCTGCGCCGTTACGGCCAACCAGACAGACGCGTTCGTTATCCTCGATATGCAGCTCGGCGTTATCAAGGAGCGGCGCATCGCTGAACGATAGCCATGCGCCATGCATACTGATTAATGACATTTACTTTTCCTTTCAGGCTGAGGTGATCAGCCAGCAATTGTGGATCTGACGGTTACGGGCAAAGTCCTGGGAAAGCGTTTTTTGGGTAATTTCTTGTGCTTTCAGCCCCAGTTCAGCCAGACCGTCGAGATCCATACGGAATCCACGTTTGTTGTTGGAGAACATGATCGTGCCATCTTTACGCAGCAGGCGCTTCAGATCTTTCATCAGCGCCAGATGATCGCGCTGGACGTCAAACGAGTCTTCCATACGTTTCGAGTTAGAGAACGTCGGCGGATCGATAAAAATCAGATCGAACTGTTCATTTGCTTCGCGCAGCCAGCCCAGGCAATCCGCCTGAATTAAACGATGCGCACGACCGCTCAGTCCGTTCAGTCGCAGGTTGCGTTCCGCCCACTCCAGATAAGTACGCGACATATCGACTGTCGTCGTGCTACGCGCACCGCCCAGACCAGCGTGTACGCTGGCGCTGCCGGTGTAAGAGAACAGATTGAGGAAGTCTTTGCCTTTGCTCATCTGACCCAGCATGCGACGCGCAATACGGTGATCCAGGAACAGACCGGTATCGAGATAGTCAGTCAGGTTGACCCACAAACGTGCGTTGTACTCGCCAACCTCAATGAATTCACCCTTCTCATTCATCTTCTGATACTGATTTTTCCCTTTCTGTCGCTCACGGGTCTTCAGTACCAGTTTATTCGGCGCAATCTCCAGCACCGACAGCGTGGCAGCAATAATGTCGAACAAGCGCTGACGTGCTTTTTGCGCATCAACCGTCTTCGGTGGCGCGTATTCCTGTACCACGACCCAGTCACCGTAACGGTCTACTGCAACGTTATATTCCGGCAGGTCAGCATCGTACAGGCGATAGCATTCGATCCCTTCCTGACGCGCCCATTTTTCCAGTTTCTTGATATTCTTACGCAGACGGTTCGCATAATCTTCCGCCACGGTCGCAGGCTTGCTGTCTGCGGTGGTTTCCGCAACGTGATAGTTTTTCTGCACGCAATCCAGTGGGCCGTTTTTCGCTTTGAACTGCTTATCGGCACGTAATTGCAGGCTGCTGAGCAAATCCGGGGAAGCGCTGAACAGCGACAGATTCCAGCCGCCAAACTGGTTTTTCATGGTGCGTCCCAGCAGGCTGTGCAATGCGATCAGCGCCGGTTCGCTATCCAGACGTTCGCCGTATGGCGGGTTGCTGATCACCGTCCCATACGGCCCTTTCGGCAGTGGGTTGCTCAGTTTAGCCACATCTTTGACTTCAAACGTCACCAGATCGGCAATACCGGCGCGGCGGGCGTTGCTACGGGCTTTTTCAATAACGCGGGCATCGCTGTCAGAGCCATAAAAATGCGACGTATAATCTGCCAGCCCTTTGCGCGCACGCACCTGAGCTTCCGCTTTGACCTCTTGCCAGATAGCCTCATCATGCTGTGCCCAGCCGCTAAAACCCCAGTATCCACGATGCAGGCCCGGCGCACGATCGGTCGCCCACATCGCCGCTTCGATCAGCAGCGTACCGGAACCACACATCGGATCGAGCAGCGGCGTACCCGGCTGCCAGCCTGAACGCATCACGATGGCGGCGGCCAGCGTTTCTTTGATCGGTGCCTGACCCGCGCGATCGCGATAGCCACGCTGATGCAGACCGTCTCCGCTCAAATCCAGAGCAATACTGGCAGTATCTTTGTTCAGCCAGACGTTGATACGTAAATCAGGGGATTCACGATCCACATTCGGACGCGGCAGATTTTTGCGGGTAAAGGCATCCACAATCGCATCTTTGACTTTCAGCGCGCCGTACTGACTGTTACGAATGGTCTCGTTCAGACCGCTAAAATGCACCGCAAACGTCGCGCCTGGATTAAATATCTCTGTCCAGTCGATTGCCTGAACACCGAGGTACAGATCCAGATCGCTGTAGACCTTGCACTCTCCCATTGGCAGGATAATGCGCGAGGCCAGGCGGCTCCACATCAGGCTCTGGTAAATAAGCCGCGTGTCGCCCTTAAAATGGACCCCACCCTGAACGACCTGGCACTCCATCGCGCCGAGGTTTTCCAGTTCAGTTTTTAACAGCTCTTCCAGCCCACGGGCCGTACTGGCAAACAGAGAATTCATAATGTCACTTTTACTCCGAGAAAATTGCCGCGCATTATAGCTAATCTCACGTCCTTGTCATAAAGTTGAAGGCTTATTTTCGTTCGAGGGACTGTACAGTGGTAACGTTAACCCGACTTTTTATTCATCCGGTTAAATCAATGCGCGGCATTGGGCTAACGCACGCCCTGGCAGACGTGAGTGGTCTGGCCTTTGATCGCATCTTTATGATTACCGAACCCGACGGAACGTTTATTACCGCGCGACAGTTTCCGCAGATGGTGCGTTTCACCCCTTCTCCTTTGTATGACGGGCTGCATCTCACGGCGCCGGACGGCAGCAGCGCGGTAGTACGCTTTGATGACTTCGCAACCCAGGATGCGCCGACCGAGGTCTGGGGAAATCACTTTACCGCACGTATCGCGCCGGACGCGATCAACCAATGGCTGAGCGGCTTTTTCTCCCGCGAGGTACAGCTACGTTGGGTTGGCCCCCATCTGACACGGCGGGTGAAGCGCCACCAGAGCGTCCCTTTATCTTTCGCCGATGGTTATCCGTTTCTCCTGACGAATGACGCGTCCCTGCGTGATTTACAACAGCGCTGTCCGGCAAGTGTCAAAATGGAGCAGTTTCGCCCCAATCTGGTGGTTTCCGGGGCTGGAGCCTGGGAAGAAGATACCTGGAAGGTGATTCGTATTGGTGACGTTATTTTTGATGTCGCCAAGCCCTGTAGCCGGTGTATTTTCACAACGGTCAGCCCGGAAAAAGGCCAGAAACATCCGTCAGGCGAGCCGCTGGCGACGCTGCAAACCTTCCGTACAGCAGCGGATAATGGCGATGTCGATTTTGGTCAGAATTTGATTGCGCGTAACAGCGGCGTGATCCGCGTCGGGGATGATGTCGAAATTCTGGCAACCGGTCCGGGCAGAGTTTACGGTGCGGCTGAATCTGATGATACCGTACCACAGCAACAGCAACCTGATGCCACGGTGCTCATTGACTGGCAGGGACAAACCTTTCGCGGGAACAATCAGCAGGTGTTGCTTGAACAACTGGAGAACCAGGGGATCCGTGTTCCCTATTCGTGCCGGGCGGGAATCTGCGGATGCTGCCGGATTCGGCTGGTAGACGGTGAAGTCAGTCCGTTGAAAAAATCAGCCATTGGCGATGACGGGACGATTCTTTGCTGCAGTTGTGTGCCGAAAACAGCAATCAGGCTGGAAAGTTAAACCGCCTGCTCAAGGCTGAAACTGTCAGCAGGGATCTGCGGTTTCAGTCTGTCATTCATGATTTTAATCGCGTCGCCAAGCTGCATGGTGCGCCCGGCAATCACCACGCCAGGCTGCGCAAGCAAGCAAAGCGCCGCATTTTCACCCGGCTCTACCACTAGCAGATTTACCTGCTCTTCGGTATCACTTAAATAAACGCAGGCCGCGTCACCGACCACGGGCGACCAGTTAATGGTATGCGCCACAAAGTGCCAACTTTTAGGCATTTGCGGTTTGAGATAACGAATAGCCACCAGCGCATTAAGCACCAGTTCTGCTTTTTGTTCTTTGGCTAAATCCAGATAGCGACATTTTTCTTCGAAGGAAAAATAAAGCGCGGCATCATCAACACAAAAACCAGACGGCGAAAAAGCATCAGGGGTGAGCATTTTGCGAGCAAAACGCGAGCGAAATAACATGCCATTGGCTAAATCGAGCATCATACGATCGTGCTCTTCATCATAATACCAGCGCCAGTTATCGTCAGGTTTAATTCGCATCAGTCTCTCTCCTTTCCGTAATCATCACCATTGCGGCGGCATCCTTTTACCGCTTCGTTTATTGCCCTAATAATAAAAGCGTAAAATGTTTAAATAAGCAACAGTAAAGGAATATAAAACAACCAGGGCTAGAAATAAAGCCCTGGCTGTCGGATTAAGGCAAAGTTCAGATATTGGTTACGATTTCTTTAATCAATGGCGGACCTTTAAAAATAAATCCGGAATAAATCTGAACCAGTGAAGCACCCGCCGCTATTTTCTCACGGGCAGCAATGACCGAGTCGATACCGCCCACACCGATAATAGGCAGTTGTCCATTTAACTCGTGGGACAACATACGAATAATTTCTGTGCTTTTTAATTGTAACGGTCGGCCACTCAGACCACCCATTTGATCGCAATTTTTCATTCCCTGAACCAGGGAACGATCGAGCGTTGTGTTCGTGGCAATCACGCCATCGATATTATGGCGAACTAAACTGTCGGCAACCTGGATCAGTTCTTCCACAGAAAGATCCGGGGCGATCTTTACCGCCACCGGAACATATTTATGGTGGATCGCTTGCAGTTCGTTTTGTTTATTTTTAATTGCCGTCAGCAGATCATCCAGCGCCTCGCCATATTGCAGCGTACGTAAGCCTGGCGTATTAGGCGATGAGATATTAATCGCAATATAACCGGCATAGGCATAGACTTTTTCCATACAAATCAGATAGTCATCTTTGCCATTCTCTACCGGGGTATCTTTATTCTTACCAATATTAATCCCGAGGATGCCGTCAAAATGGGATTTTTTAACGTTCTCCACCAGGTTATCAACACCCAGATTATTGAACCCCATACGGTTGATCAAACCTTCCGCATCGACCAGACGGAACAAGCGCGGCTTATCATTACCCGGTTGAGGACGTGGCGTTACAGTGCCGATCTCAATCGAGCCAAATCCCATCGCACCGAGTGCATCGATGCACTCCCCATCCTTATCCAACCCTGCGGCAAGACCGAGCGGGTTTTTAAACGTCAGCCCCATGCAGTTGACCGGCTTTGCGGGGACTTTTTGGCGAACAAGCGCTTCGAGCGGCGTGCCCGTAATGCGACGTAATTGCTGGAATGTCAATTCATGAGCGCGCTCTGGATCGAGCTGAAAAAGGGCTTTACGAACGAAGGGGTAGTACATGAACTCTCCTGGATTCCCGGTGTGCAAACCGGGGGCGTATTATGTGCGATCGCGAGCAAAAAGGGAATTGACCTGCGGCAATAAATAGCAAACGTTTTCTTCCGATCTCCGTTTTATGCAATTTTCAGCTTTTCTATGCCGTATAAATCATTTCGGTAAACAAAATCTCTCTGCCAGACTGCACAAATTGTTATCAATGTTAAACAAAAGAGAACAATTGGTTATAAGGAGAGTCTGGAAATTATGCGCGTTATCACTCTGGCGGGAAGCCCACGCTTTCCCTCTCGCTCCAGTGCGTTACTGGAATATGCGCGAGAAAAACTGAACGGGCAGGATGTCGACGTTTACCACTGGAATCTTCATAATTTTGAGCCCGAAGATCTGATCTATGCGCGGTTTGACAGCCCGGCGCTGAAAACGTTTATCGAGCAATTAAAGGCGGCAGACGGACTGATTGTGGCCACCCCAGTCTATAAAGCCGCTTACTCAGGTGCGTTGAAAACGCTGCTCGACCTGTTACCCGAGCGGGCGCTGGAAGGTAAAGTGGTATTGCCGCTGGCAACCGGCGGCACGGTAGCACATTTACTGGCGGTCGATTACGCCTTAAAACCGGTGTTGAGCGCACTCAAAGCCCAGGAAATTCTACACGGCGTCTTTGCTGATGATTCGCAGGTCATCGAGTATCAGCATAAACCCCAGTTTACGCCGAACCTGCAGTCACGTCTGGACAACGCGCTCGACACGTTCTGGCTGGCGTTACATCGTCGCGACATACCGCTCCCGCAGTTGCACCCCCTGCGAGGCGCCGCCCATGCTTAATTTGCTCAAACGTCACACGCCATGGCTGGCGCTCGCGGGATTGCTGTCGCTCTCATCGCAGATTCAGGCCGCAGATGTTGCGCCTGATTCGCTGCGCATTGGTTATCAGAAAGGGAGCGTCAGTATGGTGCTGGCCAAAAGCCATCAACTCCTGGAGAAGCGCTACCCGCAAACAACGATCTCATGGGTCGAGTTTCCGGCCGGGCCGCAAATGCTGGAGGCCTTAAATATCGGCAGTATCGATCTGGGCAGTACCGGGGATATTCCACCGATCTTTGCCCAGGCCGCCGGAGCCGATCTGGTCTACGTCGGCGTCGAACCACCCAAACCAAAGGCCGAAGTGATTTTGGTGCCGAAAGACAGCCCGATTCACACTGTTGCGGAACTCAAAGGGCATAAAGTCGCCTTCCAGAAAGGCTCCAGCGCGCACAATCTCCTGCTTCGTGCGCTGCAACAAGCCGGACTGAAGTTTACCGATATTCAACCCACTTATTTGACCCCCGCCGATGCGCGTGCGGCCTTTCAACAGGGGAATGTCGATGCGTGGGCCATCTGGGATCCGTACTACTCCGCTGCCTTATTGCAAGGTGACGTCCGTGTCCTGAAAGACGGTACCGACCTCAAACAGACGGGTTCGTTTTATCTCGCTGCGCGTCCTTATGCTGAGAAAAATGGGGCGTTTGTCCTCGGTGTCCTCGACACATTTAGCCAGGCCGATGCCTTAACCCTCAGCCAACGCGAACAGAGCATTACACTCCTGGCAAAAACCATGGGGCTACCCGAACCGGTCATTGCCTCTTATCTGGATCATCGTCCCCCAACCACCATTACGCCCGTTAGCGCGACTGTCGCCACATTGCAGCAACAAACCGCCGATCTGTTTTATGACAACCGTCTGGTGCCGAAAAAAGTCGATATTCGCCAGCGAATCTGGCAACCCACCTCGCAGACAGGAGCAAAATGATGAGTCTGAATATGTTTTGGTTTTTACCGACGCACGGTGACGGGCACTATCTGGGCACCGAACAAGGCTCCCGTCCGGTCGATCACAGCTACCTACAACAGATCGCGCAAACGGCCGATCGTCTGGGCTTTACCGGCGTACTGATCCCGACCGGTCGCTCATGTGAAGATGCCTGGCTGGTGGCTGCCTCAATGATCCCGGTCACCCAGCGATTAAAATTTCTGGTCGCACTGCGTCCGAGCGTAACCTCACCCACGGTTGCGGCTCGTCAGGCCGCCACGCTTGACCGGTTGTCCAATGGTCGGGCGCTGTTTAACCTGGTAACGGGTAGTGACCCACAAGAGCTGGCGGGTGATGGCGTTTTTCTCGATCACGCTGAACGTTATGAAGCCTCAGCGGAATTTACCCACGTATGGCGACGCTTGTTGCAAGGTGAAACCGTGGATTTCAGCGGTAAGCATATTCACGTTCGCGGCGCGCAGCTCTTTTTCCCACCAGTGCAACAACCTCATCCCCCGCTCTATTTCGGAGGGTCTTCTGATGTGGCGCAGGATCTTGCCGCCGAGCAGGTTGATCTTTATTTGACCTGGGGCGAACCACCCGAACAGGTGAAAGAGAAAATTGAGCAAGTACGAGCAAAAGCAGCAGCACTTGGACGAAAGATCCGTTTCGGCATTCGCCTGCATGTGATCGTACGCGAAACCACCGAAGAGGCGTGGCGAGCAGCGGATCGCCTGATCGCGCATCTTGATGACGAAACCATTGCGAAAGCGCAGGCCGCATTCTCCAGAACAGACTCCGTCGGTCAGCATCGAATGGCTGCGTTGCACAATGGCAAGCGCGACAAGCTGGAAATTAGCCCTAACCTGTGGGCTGGTGTCGGGCTGGTACGCGGCGGCGCAGGCACGGCACTGGTCGGCGACGGTCCCACGGTTGCGGCGCGCATAAACGAATATGCGGCATTGGGTATCGACAGTTTTGTGTTATCCGGATACCCGCACCTGGAGGAAGCCTGGAAAGTCGGAGAGCTGTTGTTCCCACACCTGGATGTGGCAATCCCGGACATTCCGCAGCCACAGCGCCTTCATCAGCAGGGCGAAGCGGTCGCTAACGCATTTATCCCACGCAAGGTTGCACAAAGCTAAGGAGCAGATGATGGCGACACGAAATGAAAGAGGGTTGCTACGCCTGGCTCCCTGGTTTTTACCGACCGCACTGGTGGCGCTATGGCAACTGGCTTCTTCCATGGGTTGGCTCTCCACCCGCATTCTGCCCTCCCCGGAGGGTGTGGTGGAAGCCTTCTGGACGCTGTCAGCTAGCGGCGAGCTTTGGCAGCATCTGACAATCAGCGCCTGGCGGGCATTGATCGGGTTTTCTATCGGCGGATCGCTTGGCCTGGCGCTGGGGCTGATCAGCGGGTTATCGCGTTGGGGCGAGCGTCTGCTGGATACCTCTGTGCAAATGCTGCGTAACGTTCCACACCTGGCGCTGATCCCGCTGGTTATTTTGTGGTTTGGAATTGATGAATCCGCCAAGATCTTTCTTGTCGCGCTGGGCACCCTGTTCCCGATGTACATCAACACCTGGCACGGGATCCGCAATATCGACCGCGGGCTGGTCGAGATGGCGCGCAGTTACGGCTTATCCGGTGTTTCACTTTTTATTCATGTCATCTTACCCGGCGCCCTGCCCTCGATTATGGTGGGCGTACGTTTTGCCCTCGGGCTGATGTGGCTCACGCTGATTGTCGCGGAAACCATTTCTGCCAATGCCGGCATTGGTTACCTGGCCATGAATGCCCGTGAATTTTTGCAAACCGATGTGGTGGTGGTCGCCATCATTCTTTATGCCCTGCTCGGTAAACTTGCCGACGTCAGCGCCCAATTACTGGAACGTATCTGGCTTCGCTGGAATCCCGCTTATCATGTGAAGGAGGCGACAGTATGAAAACCGCTCGTTTAAATCAGGGAACGCCGCTGCTGCTGAGCGCTGTAACCAAGCGCTACGCCGCAAATACCGTCCTCAATCAGTTAGATTTGCATATTCCTGCCGGGCAGTTTGTCGCCGTGGTCGGTCGCAGCGGTGGCGGAAAAAGTACATTATTGCGTCTGCTGGCTGGGCTGGAATCCCCGACAGCCGGTGAAATACTCGCCGGAACCACGCCACTGGCGGACATGCAGGACGATACGCGCATGATGTTTCAGGATGCACGTCTGCTGCCGTGGAAATCCGTGATCGATAACGTGGGTCTGGGTCTGAAAGGCCACTGGCGTGATGCAGCCGGTCAGGCGCTCACCTCGGTTGGGCTGGAAAACCGGGCGGCCGAGTGGCCTGCCGCCCTCTCCGGTGGGCAAAAACAGCGCGTGGCGCTGGCGCGCGCCTTAATCCACCGCCCCGGGCTGCTGCTGCTGGATGAACCCCTCGGCGCACTGGATGCCCTAACGCGCCTGGACATGCAGGATCTGATTGTTTCGTTGTGGCAAGAGCACGGATTTACCGTTCTGCTGGTGACACATGATGTCAGCGAAGCCGTGGCTATGGCTGACCGCGTATTGCTGATTGAAGACGGGAAAATTGGTCTGGATCTGACGGTGGATATTCCACGCCCGCGTCGGCTGGGTTCTGTGCGGCTGGCTGAGCTGGAAGCGGAAGTCTTAAACCGGGTCATGCAGAGAGGATACACAGAACAGCCCGCACGTAAACACGGCTGATGATGCCGGATAGCGCTTGTCGCTTATCCGGCCAACAACACCATTGCGTCAGCGTTCAGTTAAACATCAATGGCCTGAATCGCACGCGCGATATCCGGTGAATTATTTAACGCGCGAATCTCCTGAAACAGGACTGTCGCTTCTGAATACTCTTTACGTAAATAGCCCAGCCACTGTTTGATACGCGCCACATGGTACAACCCGGTATCGCCCTGCTTTTCCAGCCGGGTGTATTTTTTCAATAACCCCACCACGTCAGGCCATGGCATGCGTGGCTCATTGAATTTCACCACACGGCTAAGATTGGGAATATTTAACGCGCCGCGTCCGATCATCACCGCATCACACCCCGTCACGGCCATGCAATCTTGCGCGCTCTGCCAGTCCCAGATTTCACCATTCGCAATCACCGGAATGGTCAGCCGCTGGCGGATCTCGCCAATCGCCTGCCAGTTAATATGTTCGGCTTTGTAGCCCTGCTCTTTGGTACGACCATGCACCACCAGTTCGCTGGCACCTGCTTGCTGGACGGCGTCGGCAATTTCAAACTGCCTGTCGCTGCTGTCCCAGCCCAGACGGATTTTTACGGTCACCGGTAAATGATCGGGAACCGCCTCGCGCATCGCTTTGGCACCCTGATAGATAAGCTCAGGATCTTTCAAGAGCGTAGCGCCGCCACCGCTGCCGTTAACCAATTTTGAGGGGCAACCGCAGTTCAGATCGACACCGAACGATCCCAGTTCTACCGCGCGGGCCGCGTTCTCCGCCAGCCATTGTGGATACTGACCCAACAGCTGTATGCGAACACGCGTACCCGATGTCGTCCGGCTGGCATTGAGTAACTCAGGACAAATGCGGTGAAACACTTTTACCGGCAGGCGTTGATCCACCACCCGGACAAACTCGGTGATGCAGAGATCGTAATCATTCACTTCCGTCAGTAGCTCGCGCACCAGAGAGTCGAGCACACCTTCCATCGGCGCCAGTAAAACTCGCATATCATTACCTGTAAAAAAGAGAGGCGCTATGTTAACTGCTCTGAAGGAGGGTTGAAAGCACAGAGGATACGTTCTTACCGCTATTCTCTTTTCAGGGTCGCCTTTCGCCACTGTTCCCGTTATCTATTTCCACTATGCTTAGAATTCATGGTGTGATCGGTAGCACGTTTTAAAGTTTAATTGTATGATGAATCAGTCTCGTCAAGGGTTTCAAATATGAGCAAGTCACTGAATATTATCTGGCAATATATACGCGCTTTCGTGCTGATTTATGCCTGCCTTTACGCCGGTATTTTTCTGGCATCGCTGCTACCTATCACTATTCCGGGCAGCATTATCGGCATGCTGATTCTGTTTGTCCTGCTGGCATTACAGATCCTGCCAGCGAAATGGGTGAATCCAGGTTGCTATATCCTGATCCGCTACATGGCTCTGCTGTTTGTGCCCATTGGCGTTGGGATCATGCAGTACTTTGACTTGCTACGCGCCCAGTTTGGTCCGGTGGTGGTCTCCTGCACCATCAGTACGCTGGTCGTTTTCCTGGTCGTGAGCTGGAGCTCCCACCTTGTACACGGTGAACGCAAAATCGTTGGGCAAAAAGGGTCTAAAAAATGATGTCGTATATCTGGTGGTCGTTACCCCTCACGCTGGCGGTATTTTTTGGCGCACGTAGATTGGCTATGCGGTTTAAAATGCCGCTGCTCAACCCTCTGCTCGTCGCCATGGTCGTTATTATTCCTTTTCTGCTTCTGACCGGTATTCCCTACGATCACTACTTCAAAGGCAGCGAGGTTCTCAACAATTTACTCCAACCTGCCGTGGTGGCTCTGGCTTATCCGCTCTATGAGCAGTTACACCAGATCCGCGCCCGCTGGAAATCCATTATTGCCATCTGTTTTGCCGGCAGCGTCGTGGCAATGGTAACCGGTACCACCATCGCCTTGCTGCTGGGAGCATCACCGGAAATTGCTGCGTCTATCATGCCTAAATCGGTCACAACGCCGATCGCAATGGCTGTGGGTGGCAGTATTGGCGGTATTCCGGCAATCAGCGCAGTGTGCGTCATTTTTGTCGGTATTCTCGGTGCCGTGTTTGGTCATATCCTGTTAAATGCAATGCGTATTCATACTAAGGCCGCACGTGGGCTGGCGATGGGTACCGCCTCGCACGCCCTCGGCACGGCACGTTGTGCCGAACTGGATTACCAGGAAGGCGCTTTTGGTTCTCTGGCGCTGGTCATTTGCGGGATTATTACCTCGCTGGTTGCCCCATTCCTGTTCCCGGTGATCCTGGCAATCGTGCGTTAATCCCGATTTTTAGGTCATTTATTTGCGATACGTTGCACATTTTTAATTTAAGTTTCATAAGTTGCATAAGCAATGAGATTTGGATCACATATAAAGCCGTAACAGGCCCGTAAACTACGATTCCATTACATTGTTATGAGGCATCGCCATGCATCCACGTTTTCAAACTGCTTTTGCCCAACTCGCGGATAACTTGCAATCGGCCCTGGCCCCCCTGCTGGCAGATGAGCATTTCCCTGCCATGCTGACGGCGGAGCAGGTCTCTTTGCTTAAACGCGAATCGGGATTGGACGAAGACACGCTGGCATTCGCTCTGCTGCCGCTGGCAGCAGCTTGCGCTCGAACTGACCTGTCCCACTTTAACGTCGGCGCCATTGCGCGCGGCATCAGTGGTACCTGGTATTTCGGTGGGAATATGGAATTCCTCGGCGCGACGATGCAGCAAACTGTTCACGCCGAGCAAAGCGCCATCAGTCACGCCTGGCTGCGCGGTGAAAAAGGACTCGCCGCCATCACCGTTAACTACACGCCTTGCGGTCATTGCCGTCAGTTTATGAACGAACTGAACAGCGGACTGGATTTACGCATTCATCTGCCAGGACGCGAGCCGCACGCGCTGCGCGACTACCTGCCGGACGCTTTCGGCCCGAAAGATTTGGACATCAAAACCCTGCTGATGGATGACCAGAATCACGGTTTTGCGCTGAAAGGCGATGCACTGAGCCAGGCGGCAATTGCCGCGGCTAATCGCTGCCATATGCCTTACAGTCACGCGCCAAGCGGCGTTGCGCTAGAGTGCAAAGACGGCCAGATTTTTGCCGGTAGCTATGCTGAAAACGCCGCTTTCAACCCAACGCTCCCTCCCCTGCAGGGTGCATTAAACCTGCTGAATCTGAACGGCTATGACTATCCAGACATTCAGCGCGCCGTGCTGGCAGAAAAAGCCGATGCGCCACTGATCCAGTGGGACGCCACCGCAGCAACGCTGAAAGCATTAGGTTGCAATAATATCGACCGCGTACTGCTGGGTTAATAAGCCTCTTTCCGGCCTGATACGTGGTTTGCGTCCAGGCCAGATAAGCACAGCACCATCGGGCAACAGTGCCTAAAATCCCCTCAATCAGACTGCTGTTTCTTGCGCTACGCCGTCGGGTACAGTAGCCTGATTGAAATTCCATCCAATTATCGAGTTTTCTGCATGTTAAAGCGCGTGTTTTACAGCCTGTTAGTCCTGATCGGCTTGCTGCTGTTAACTGTGCTTGGCCTCGACAGATGGATGAGCTGGAAAACCGCGCCCTACATCTACGACGAACTGCAGGATTTACCCTATCGCCAGGTCGGCGTGGTATTAGGCACAGCGAAATACTATCGTACCGGTGTGATTAACCAGTATTACCGCTACCGTATTCAGGGCGCCTTAAACGCCTACAACAGCGGCAAGGTTAACTACCTGCTGCTCAGCGGCGATAACGCGCTGCAAAGTTATAATGAGCCGATGACGATGCGTAAAGATCTGATAGCCGCTGGCGTCGATCCTGCCGACATTGTGCTTGATTACGCCGGATTTCGTACACTCGACTCCATTGTGCGTACCCGAAAAGTATTCGATACCAACGATTTCATCATCATTACTCAGCGATTCCACTGTGAGCGCGCGTTGTTTATTGCGCTACATATGGGCATTCAGGCTCAGTGCTACGCCGTACCTTCGCCAAAAGATATGCTGACCGTACGGGTGCGCGAATTTGGCGCCCGTTTTGGCGCGCTTGCCGATCTTTATATTTTCAAACGTGAACCGCGGTTTTTAGGTCCGCTGGTGCCAATCCCCGCAATGCACCAGGTACCCGATGATGCGCAGGGTTATCCGGCGGTCACGCCGGAACAATTACTCGAATTACAAAAGAAACAAGGAAAATAAGCATGGATGTACAAACCCTCTTCGTCGTTTTGGCCTTTTTGCTGATCCCTGTGTTTTGTTTCCGCGAAGCCTGGAAAGGACTACGCACAGGGGCAGTGGATAAAATTAAGAAGAACGCGCAAGAGCCGGTTTACGCTTATCGTCATGAAGAGCCCGTGCAATTCTGGTCTTACGTTGTTGTTTACGCCGGGTTTGGATGCTTGTCTGTCGGGATGGTGGTGTATTTAGTCTTTTATCGATAAGCGATGAAGTGACATTGACTGGCAGATGCGCAACGCTGTTACGCAGAATGTAAAAAAGCCCGGAGCAGCTCCGGGCTTTTTCGTTTATCGCATTACTTCTTACGTGCGTACTTCAGTGAGTCCAGCGCAACGGCGAAGATGATAATGCCGCCCTTAATGATGTACTGCCAGTAAGGGTTCACACCAATGTAGGTCAGACCATAGTTGATAACGGTGAAGATAATGACACCGGTTACCACGCCGAAGACCGTCCCGACCCCACCACTGAACGATACGCCGCCAACCACACACGCCGCAATCGCATCCAGTTCATACATAAAGCCGAGGTTGTTCGTCGCAGAGCCGATACGCCCTGCTTCCAGCAAACCACCAAACGCGTAGAACACACCAGACAGCGCATAGATAATCAGCAGGTTCAGCGCAACGTTAACACCGGAAACTTTCGCCGCTTCAGGGTTACCACCGATAGCGAAGATGTTTTTACCAAAGCGGGTCTTGTTCCACAGTACCCAAACAAAGGCCACGGCAATTAACGCGTAGAAGGTAATGTAGGAGAGTCGGAAGCTGCCCAGCGCAATAAAGCCCTGCGCAAAGGTCGAGAATCCGCTGTCAAAGCCAGAAATTGGCGATGCCCCGACAAAGTCGTAATACAGGGAGTTGATACCGTAGACGATGATCATGGTACCGAGAGTGGTAATAAACGGCGTCACATTCAGATAAGCAATGATGATACCGTTCACCAGGCCGATAATGGCGCCAATCACGCAGACAATCAGCACGACGACAATGATCGGCATGGTGGCCATTTCCGGGAACACCTTGTTGGCATTCTCCATCGACTGCAGCAGCGTTGCCGCCACCACCGCCGCCAGGCCAACCTGTCGCCCCGCTGACAGGTCAGTCCCCTGGGTAACAATCAGTCCGGCCACACCCAGTGCGATAATAATACGCACAGAAGATTGCGTCAGAATATTACTCAAGTTCAGTAAACTTAAGAATGTGGGGTCCTGGAAAATAATAATCGCCAGCAAAACTAAAAGAACAACGTAAATTCCGCCTTCTTTCAGATAAGTAAGAAAACTTTTCTTATTTAACGCACTCATGAGGAGCCCCTAATCTTAAAGGTGCAAAGACGCAAGACGGAGGATTTCGTTTTGCGTTGTTGTCTTAGTGTCAACAATTCCAGAAACGAGACCATTGCTCATCACCAGAATACGATCGGTAATACCTAACA
Organism: Citrobacter sp. Marseille-Q6884; assembly: GCF_945906775.1. Classification (NCBI taxonomy): domain Bacteria; kingdom Pseudomonadati; phylum Pseudomonadota; class Gammaproteobacteria; order Enterobacterales; family Enterobacteriaceae; genus Citrobacter; species Citrobacter sp. Marseille-Q6884. The sequence continues at coordinate 563,191 of NZ_CAMDRE010000002.1, read as the reverse complement.
GTTCTGGCATTTCGGAGGAAATAATAATAATCCCCTTTCCTTTTTTCGCCAGTTCTGCAATTAACTGATAAATTTCAAATTTTGCCCCGACATCAATCCCGCGTGTCGGTTCATCAAGCATCAGTATTTCCGGCTGTGTTAACAACCAGCGACCGATAACAACCTTTTGCTGATTACCACCGGAAAGCGAACCAATTTGCGTACGATGACCCGGTGTTTTTACGCGCATCGAGTCAATAACCCACTGGGTATCGCTCTTCATCCGAGAATTATCCAGCAGACCGACTTTATTTTTGTAATTTTGGATATTGGATATTAACGAGTTAAAACCAATGTCCAGATAAGCATAAATACCGGTTGAACGACGTTCTTCTGTTACCAGTGCAAAACCATGGTTAATGGCTTCATTCGCACTGTGGTTATTAATTTTTTTGCCGTGTAGCGTAATCGTACCCGAAGATTTCTCACGAATACCAAAAAGCGTTTCAACAATGTCGGTGCGTTTCGCCCCCACCAGACCCGCAATACCGAGGATCTCCCCTTTGTGCAGATCAAAAGAGATATCACGGATCGACGGCTGACGCAGAGATGTCAGGTTACGCACTTCCAGAATCACTTCGCCGGGCTTGTTGTCTTTATCCGGGAAACGTTGGTTCAGTGAACGTCCCACCATCATGGCGATGATCTTATCCATATCCAGCCCATCCAGCGGCTGGGTTGCAATCCACTGGCCATCGCGCAGTACGGTAATTTCATCGCACAGCTGGAAGATCTCTTCCATTTTGTGAGAAATATAAACGATACCGCATCCACGTTCTTTCAACTTACGGATAATGGTGAACAGATGATTAACCTCTTTCTCCGTTAACGAAGAGGTCGGTTCATCCATGATGACAATTTTGGCGTCATAGGAAAATGCTTTGGCAATTTCTATCATCTGCATTTGTGAAACAGATAATGTCCCGACACGCGCGCGCGGATCGATATCAATATCCAGTTCATCAAATATCGCTTTGGTATCACGGTACATTTTGTCCTGATCGACAAACATGCCTTTGGTGGGATAACGCCCCAGCCACATGTTGTCCATCACCGAACGTTGTAATACCAGGTTTAATTCCTGATGCACCATTGAGATACCGTTTTCAAGCGCTTCTTTAGCAGAATGAAAATCGATTTCTTTACCCTGAAATAAAATACTGCCGGAATCTTTTTGATAGATCCCAAAAAGGCATTTTAATAATGTTGACTTGCCGGCTCCGTTCTCTCCCATTAAGGCATGAATAGAATGTGGGCGGACTTTCAAATTGACATTATCAAGAGCCTTAACGCCGGGGAAGGACTTGTTGATGCCGCTCATTTCCAACAAGTATTCGCCTGACGACTGAGTATGAGTGCTGACCATAATTATACCTTGTTGGCCTTGCAGAGTGCGTTATTAAGGGCGCAAGGATATTGCGCCCACAGACGAAGAACTTATTTATTGGTGAACTCAGCCAGATTATCTTTATCGACACCTACGTACGGAACACGAACAATTTTGTTGTCAATTTTCCAGTTAGTGCCATCAGCCGCGCCCTTGCCTTCAGCCAGGTTTTTCGCCAGATCGAAGGTGGCTTTCGCCTGGTTGTTAGCATCGTTCAGCACGGTACCGGCCATTGCGCCAGATTTAACCAGTGCCAGCGCTTCTGGCAGCGCATCCACGCCAAATACCGGAACGCTGGTTTTGTTGTGCGCTTTCAGCGCTTCAACTGCGCCCATTGCCATGGCGTCGTTGTTCGCAATCACCACTTCAATTTTGTTGGCATTTGGACCAGACATCCACGCATCAACTTTATCTTTTGCCTGAGCGGTGTCCCACATCGCGGTATCTAACTGCAGCTGCTCAGTTTTAATGCCTTTGTCGTTCAGCTCTTTAATCACGTAAGTGGTACGTGCTTCAGCATCCGGGTGTCCCGGTTCGCCTTTGAGCAGAACGAACTGAATTTTGCCGTCTTTGTTCAGATCCCAGTTCGGGTTTGCAGCCCAGTGTTTCGCGATAAGATCGCCCTGAATGATGCCGGATTCTTTAGAGTCGGTACCGACGTAGAAGGCTTTGTCATAGCTGTCCAGCGCTTTACGCGATGGCTCTTTGTTGAAGAACACAATCGGTACGTTCTGGCCGCGTGCTTTTTCAATGACCGTACCTGCTGCTGCCGGGTCAACCAGGTTGATAGCCAGCGCTTTAACGCCTTTTGCCAGCAACACATCAATCTGATCGTTTTGTTTGGATTGATCGTTCTGGGAGTCGTTCATCAGCAGCTGTACATCAGGTGCCGCTTTGGCATCCTTTTCGATAGCCTTACGCACCACAGACATAAAGTTATCGTCATATTTGTAGATAGTCACACCAATGCGGGTATCAGCAGCGTGCGCAGCCGCGCCGAATAACATGCTTGCCATTACAGCAGACAGGGTCAACACCTTCTTGTTCATGGTATCTCCGGTTTTATTATGCAGGGTAGTACTTGAGATAAATGCTCGGCAGGGCAGAACGTTACTAAAGTGTTACTGAACGCCGAAGCTCACTTTTAAAAAATATTTCTTCCGTGTCTGGCAACGCTCCAAAAACAGGCTTTAATTTTTGTTTAAGACGCCTATACCTCGATGAAAGTGATTATTCACCGTTACATAGTAGTTACAGCGCAACAAACAGTGTCATCATAGCTATCGCATTGTTAAGATACTGTGAATTTACTCACATATTGAAAGCGGTTACATAGCCCGACATTATCAGTTAGTGATCGATGCCGCATTCTGCCGCAATGCCACAGAATGACGACGCACCAGTGTCGGCATAAAGCAGTGTGTCCCCGCCGGATCCAGCGTTCCAGCTGCGCCTTGTAGCGCCAGCTCTGTCGCCAATTTCGCCATAGATGCAATGGGATAGCGCACCGTCGTCAGTTGCGGGTCGGTGTAACGCGCGATGGGGATATCGTCAAAACCAATAATAGACAGGTGTAATGGAATGGCGATGCCGTTGTCTTTTAGCGCAGTCAGCGCACCGGCGGCCATATTGTCGTTGTAGGCGAAAACGGCCGTCAGTTGCAAATTGCGCCCCAGCAGTTCTACCATCGCGGATTCCCCTCCCTGCATATCAGGCGAACCGGTTCCGATCCAACTCTCCGCTGACGTAATCCCGTGTTCTTTCAATGCGCTGAGCCACCCTTCTTTACGCATCTCGTCATCTTCAATGCGGTGACTTGATGCCAGATAGCCAATGCGTTGATGCCCATTATTGATCAGCATGCGGGTGGCCATTTTCGCCCCGCTGATATTATCCAGACAGACACACCGATGGGCGTATCCCGGGACGATGCGATTGATCAGTACCATACCGGGGATCTGATCCATAAACTCACCCAGTTCCCGATCGCTTAGCGCTTTAGAGTGAACAATCAGCGCGTTACAACGCTGGCGGATCAAGACTTCAATGGCATGACGTTCTTTTTCAGCCTCATGGTAACTGTTACCAATCAGCACATACTTTTGATGCTGCTGGGCAACCAGGTCCACGGCTTTAACCAGTGCGCCAAAAAACGCATCTGAAACGTCCATCACCACCACCCCGATAGTGTCACTCACCTGTGTCGCCAACGCTTGCGCATTGGCATTAGGTCGATAGCCAAGCTGTGCAACTGCCTTCATTACCGCTTCGCGAGTATCGGGACTCACCAGCGCACTGTTGTTCAGTACCCGGGAAACGGTTGCTACAGAAACGCCAGACTGCCGTGCCACATCACGTATGGTGATCATATTCACTACCCTGTTTAAGATTGCGGCTGCCCGCAGACACCCCAGGCTGTGTATTTTGTCAGCACAACGGTAAGGGCTACGTGAGTGATGTCACAGGAATGAAAACGCTTACATCCATTTTGTTAATGAATGTGATCCAGATCGTTATCTTGATGTTCGCGGTAATGATATCCCTGAAGCACGCAGGGTTAACTGACGCCATAGCCATTCGACAGGGCCTTGCCGGTAAAAACGTAGCCAAATGACGGAGAAAAGAAGGTTAATACCCCAGACAGGAATGACGAACCACAGCAGTTCCAGCCGATCAAATTTCATAAATAAACCGAACTGATAAAACAGTGTGGTACAGATGAGAGTTTGCAGAAGATAGTTGGTCAGTGCCATACGCCCGACGCAGGCAATCGCAATAACCGCTTTTAAGCGGCTCAACTGCGGCCAGAAACCAAACATCAATGCGGCATAACCGATAGTCTGGAACGGTGTGCTTAACTCACGCGGTGTCTGTAATAAGAAAGCACACCAGCGATATGCCCACCCCAGTTGCCATTGTGCGATGATGGCTGGCAGGTTTATGGCGATACCAATAATGACCAGCAAAACGCCGGTACGACGGTAATGCTGCAGGCTGTACTGCCCTTTTAGCCAGCCGCTGCGCATCAATGCCGCACCGAGCAGCATCATTCCCGCAAGCTGCCAGCCATACTGCGCCCCCAGTGCCAGCAGGCTGTTCGACAGCATATCGACGCGATTACTGACCGCTTCCATACCGCCGTTAACCTTCCAGTACTTTTCATACAGCAACGCAGAAGCATCCGGCGTCCAGGCCCGGCTGGTCTCACTCCCGGAGATAACACCGAGCAGTAGCAATACGCCGATACCCACCAGATAGAGCAGTACGCCAGTATTAAACAGGCTTTTTACCGAAGGGGCGTCGCGGATGAGCCGCCAGCAGATAAGACCAATTAAGCCGTATGCCAGCAGAATATCGCCATCCCAGAACACTAAACCGTGAATAAAACCCAGCAGAACCAACAGCGTGAGTCGCGACTGGATCCAGCGTTTGCCTCGCGGTAGCAGCATTTGCAGGCCGGCACCGAATAAGAGAGCGAACAGCGTGAGGAATTTGACCTGTGCGAAGAGATCGAGCACCGCCCATGTCCAGGCGTCCGATAAGGTAATGTTGCCGTACCAGGCAGGGTTCAGGTAGGCCGCCTTTGGCAAACCAAAGGCGCTAATATTGAGAAGCAGGATACCGAGGATGGCGACGCCACGAATAAAATCCAGCGTGACATTACGCTCCATGGCTCCTGCCCTAATCAGTTGTGGTGACGAACGGCGCGCAGGAATTCCTGACGCGTATTCTGGCTGGACTTAAACAATCCGCCAAGAGAAGTGGTCGTCGTGGCGCTGGTCGCATCGCGAATACCGCGCGCTTTCACGCAGTAATGCACGGCATCGATTGAAACCGCCACATTATTTGTACCGAGCAGCGTTTGCAGCGCGGTCAGAATTTGCTGCGTCAGACGCTCCTGAACCTGCGGACGCTGTGCGAAAAATTGCACAATGCGGTTAATCTTCGACAGGCCAATCACAGACTCTTTTGGAATGTAGGCCACCGTCGCTTTGCCATCGATAGTGACAAAGTGATGCTCACAGGTGCTGGTCAGCGTGATATCGCGAACGGTAACCATCTCATCAACCTTCATTTTGTTTTCAATGACGGTGATTTTCGGGAAGTTCGCGTAATCGAGGCCGGAGAAAATCTCATCCACATACATTTTCGCAATGCGATGCGGCGTTTCCATCAGGCTGTCATCGCTCAAATCAAGATTGAGCAATTGCATAATCTCGGTCATATGGCCGGAGATAAGTCGTTTGCGCGTTTCGTTATCCATCTCATGCACGGGCGGGCGCAGCGGTGTTTCGAGTCCACGCGCGACCAGTGCTTCATGAACCAGGGCCGCTTCTTTACTGAGTGATGACATTTCTTTTTCTCCTGCAGGTGTGGCGCCTCTGCCCTGCGTGGGGCAAAGTTTTTAGGCTGTGTCACAGCCAGAACATTGTGCGTGAGGCGGCGCACATAATCCAGTATTCACAGTGATAATTATTGAAATTGGCGCTGCCTTTTAGCGCACTGATTCCACTCACTGCCCGACTAAATGAAGCAAAGTGTTAATGTAAGGTTATGTAGATGATGAAGTATGTTTGCCTATAGCGAAAGTGAAAGTTACTCACAGCGGAATGAATAATCTGTATTATGTTGAGTTCGCAAACACATTCAGGTTCAACACAACAAGGAGCCACGCATGGAAATGCTCGAAGAGCACCGCTGTTTTGAAGGCTGGCAGCAACGCTGGCGTCACGACGCGACCACCTTACAGTGCGCCATGACCTTCAGTATTTTTCTTCCGCCACCACGCGATAACACCCCGCCGCCGGTACTGTACTGGCTGTCAGGCCTGACCTGCAATGATGAGAATTTCACCACTAAAGCGGGCGCGCAGCGTATTGCCGCTGAGCTGGGAATAGTACTGGTGATGCCGGATACCAGTCCACGCGGCGAGCAGGTCGCTAATGATGATGGCTATGATTTAGGCCTGGGAGCAGGGTTTTATCTCAACGCGACGCAGCAGCCGTGGGCAACGCATTTCCGCATGTATGATTATTTGCGTGATGAGCTTCCGACGCTGATTCAGTCGCAGTTTAACGTCAGCGATCGCTGTGCCATCAGCGGGCATTCGATGGGCGGTCACGGTGCGCTAATTATGGCGCTGAAAAATCCCGGTAAATATACCAGCGTTTCCGCTTTTGCGCCGATCGTCAACCCCTGCCGCGTGCCGTGGGGCGAGAAGGCTTTTCGCGCCTATCTGGGCGAGGATAAATCGACATGGGCCGAGTGGGATAGCTGCGCGCTGATGTTAGCCAGTCAGCCCGACGATGCGATTCCGACGCTGATTGATCAGGGTGATAGCGATCAATTCCTCGCCAATCAGCTCCAGCCTGCTGTACTGGCTGAAACTGCCCGCCAGACCGCATGGCCAATGACATTGCGCATCCAGCCCGGATACGATCACAGCTATTACTTTATTGCGTCGTTCATTGAAGATCACCTGCGCTTCCACGCGCAACATCTGTTGAAGTAACCCCCTGAGGGCGCCAGCCCTCTTTGTTTCTCCATCATTTCCTCATTTTTCTCCTTTTTTATTTTCCCTCTATCTTATTGAACAGAAAGGTTTTCCCCTCAACTAACATCAAACACAAATGATTTCTATTATCATTTGTGTTTACAATAATTCATAGTTTTGTACAATTCACCCCGCTTATTTACTGAAAAGAGTCCTTAAAAGACAAATACATACAATTGTCATGGCCTTTCATATGACGCGCTGATTCATACCCTCACTCATTCAAGTTGCGGGAAGGCAGCAGAGAGTCAATCCCCGGGAGCGAACATCAGTCCGTGATCGGGGTAACGTACGCAGCCAACGCACCTGTAGCTTGAAGAATGACGGGTAAATTCATTTAAATGGAATGATACAAATGACTATACCTCACGTTAAGGCTGTTGCTGCCGCAGTATGCGTCGCCAGTCTCCCCTCTCTCGTCTACGCTGCAGACCAGGATACTGTCGTCGTCACCGCCACAGGGTTCGAGCAAAAAATTCAGGATGCCCCCGCCTCTATTTCTGTCATCACCAAGCAGCAAATTGAGGATAAAGCCTACCGTGATGTCACCGATGCGCTAAAAGATGTGCCAGGCGTCGTGGTGACGGGCGGTGGGAGTAGCAGTGATATCAGCATTCGCGGTATGGCGTCGCAATACACGCTCTTCCTGGTCAACGGAAAACGTATCAGCACGCGTGGTACACGCCCTAACAGCGATAACTCAGGTATTGAGCAAGGCTGGCTGCCACCGCTGGAATCGATCGAACGTATCGAAGTGATCCGTGGCCCGATGTCCTCGCTTTACGGCTCTGATGCGATGGGCGGCGTGATTAACGTGATCACCAAAAAAGTCTCGAATACCAAAGCCTGGACAGGCTCCCTGCATGGCGATGCCACCTTCCAGGAAGACAGAGACTCCGGCGATCTTTACCAGACAAACGCGTATGCAGCCGGGCCGCTGATTGACGGATTACTCGGCGCGAAAGTCACCGGATTGTTCTCCCATCGCGCGGAAGATGAGATCGTCAATGGCTACAATGAGCAACGCCTGCGTAACGGCGGCTTGACCCTGAACTTCACACCGGATGATAAAAACGACATCGACTTCGATTACGCACGTGAACTACAGGATCGCGACAGTACCCCCGGCAAATCCATGGCCGAGGAAAGCTGCCGCAACGGAAGCTGTAAGCCCAACAGTAAAAGCGAAAACAAATATGTGCACACCACATATTCACTCACCCACAGCGGTTATTACGACGACTTCAACTCCACCAGCTATATCCAGCAGGAAGAGACCGACAACCCAGGTCGCCAGATGAAGTCCTACAACACCATCTTCAATAACCAGAACCAGATCTTCCTCGGGGCACACACCCTGACGGCGGGTGGACAGTATCGTTATGAAAAACTGCGCGATAACGGCAACCAACTGGAAGCGGCGGATGGTCTGAACAAGCTGACCCGCTGGAGCTGGGCGCTGTTTGCCGAAGATGAATGGGCCATCACCGACACCTTTACGCTGACCGGCGGCCTGCGTATGGACAAAGATGAGAACTACGGCGACAACTGGACACCACGCGGCTATGGCGTATGGCATCTTAGCGATCAATGGACCTTAAAAGGCGGTGTCTCTGCGGGCTATCGCGCACCGGATCTGCGCCAGTCGTCCGCTAACTGGGGGCAGGTCACCGGCGGTGGTCGTCTGAACGGTATCATTGTCGGCAACCCGGATCTGAAACCGGAGAAAAGCCTGAGTGAAGAGATCGGTTTACTGTGGGATAACGGCAACGACCTCAACGCGGGCGTCACCCTGTTTAACACCGACTTTAAAGACAAAATTACCGAAGTACGTCGTTGTAACAGCAGCGCGGATCCCGCCTGCACCATCGGGGGTACGCATTACGATTTTGTCAGCGACCGGGTTAACGTCGATAAGGCCAATATGCGTGGCGTAGAATCCACCTTTGGCTGGAAAATAACCTCTGACATCAACTGGACGGCGAACTATACCTGGACGGAATCCGAACAGAAAAGCGGTCAGTTCTCTGGTCAGCCGTTAAACAAAATGCCGAAGCATATGTTTAACACCACGCTGGACTGGCAGGCCACGCAGGATCTTGGCTTCTGGAGCCGTCTGAACTTGCGCGGTAAAACATCGGAATACCTGAGCCGTACGTCGATGGCTCAAGGAACACCGTCCTATACCCAGGTTGACGTGGGTCTGCGTTACTACGCTAACAAAGATCTGCTCTTAACCGCGGGTGTATATAACGTTCTGGATAAACAAATTGATTACGATACCTACGATACCGTGCTCGATGGACGTCGTTATACCGTTGGCATGACCTACAGCTTCTAAGTTCTGCCTGATAAAAAAACCCCGGCACTCAACATGCCGGGGTTTTATTTTTTGTCTGCCGGAGTGCGGCAGACGTTAACGCAAATGCTATTTCTTCACACGTTCCGGGAAGTGCATTTCGCTGTAACGAACGAAATGGGTTCCTTTTGTCAGCTTGTAGCCAAACCAGATAATCAGGAACAGTGGGATACCGATGTAGGTCGCCATGACGCCGCCCCAGTCAATAGTATCTTTCAGGAACGCTTCGTAGTTTTGTCCCAGCGTGATAATCAGGCACAGCACGAACGCAAAGATCGGGCCCAACGGGAAGAAACCTGAGCGATACGGCAGATCTTTCACATCATGTCCCTGCAGCACATAACCGCGACGGAAACGATAGTGGCTAATGGCAATCCCCAGCCAGGCAATAAAGCCGGTCATCCCGGAAGTATTCAGCAGCCACAGGTATACGGTCTGGTTACCAAACATGGATGTCAGGAAGCACAGACCCGCCACCACCGTGGTCGCATACAGTGCGTTACGCGGTACGCCGCCACGAGACAGTTTGGCGAAAATGCGTGGTGCTTTACCGTCGCACGCCAGGGTGTAGAGCATACGCGTGGAGGCATACATACCGGAGTTACCCGCCGACAATACCGCCGTCAGGATCACCGCGTTCATTACCGCAGCCGCAGAGAGCAGACCGGCATGCTGGAAGACCAGCGTGAACGGACTGACGCTGATGTCTTTCACATCATTACGCAGCAGGCTTGGATCGGTGTACGGAATAATCAGGCTGATGATTAAAATCGCGAACACATAGAACAGCAGGATTCGCCAGAACACCTGACGCACCGCGCGCGGAATGTTTTTCTCAGGATCTTCAGATTCGCCCGCCGCGATACCAATCAGTTCCGTTCCCTGGAAGGAGAAACCGACGATCATCGCCACACCGATCATGGCGGCAAAACCACCGGCAAACGGAGCATCACCCGTCGTCCAGTTGCTCCAGCCCACCGGCTGAGCGCCTTTGAAGATACCGATGATCATCATCACACCAACAATGATGAAGATAATAACGGTGGTCACTTTGATCAGCGAAAACCAGTACTCCGCTTCACCAAAGCCGCGAACGGAAATGTAGTTCAGCAGGAAAATGACGCCAAGGAACAGCGCACTCCAGATCCAGCCTGGCGTATCCGGGAACCACCAGCTCATCACCAGCTGTGCGGCCACGAGGTCAACGGCAATGGTCACCGCCCAGTTGTACCAGTAGTTCCAGCCCAGCGCGAAGCCAAAGCCTTCTTCTACATAGTTCTGACCGTAAGTGGAGAACGAACCGGAAACCGGCATGTACGCAGCCAGCTCGCCGAGACTGGTCATCAGGAAGTACACCATCAGGCCAATCAGGATATAAGAAAACAGCGCGCCGCCTGGACCCGCCGCAGAAATAGTTGCACCAGATGCAACAAAAAGACCCGTACCGATGGAGCCACCAATGGCAATCATCGTCAGGTGGCGCGCCTTCAGTTCACGACGTAGCGTGGGCGCTTCTGTGGTTTTAGTTTCGGAAACCATGTGAAAATGCTATCCATCCAAAAAATGAGGCGCGATTGTAGCAGACGAAACACCATTCTTCCGGCACAAATACGCTGTTATAAGAGACCTTCATGACTGGCCGTGGATTATAAGTAAAGCAGAGAATTGCACGCATGCTGGCCTGATAAGCACATGTCATCAGGCAACGGAGGGAACGGATGCCGAAACGTTAACCGGCCTGGTCGTGATCGCTATAGCGTAAAAAGCGCAGCAACGCGTTGGAGAGATGCTTTTGACGATGATGGACTCGCCAGAGCGTACGCACCAGACGCGGCAGGGGTACCGGAACTTCACTCAGGGTGCCCGCTTGCAGTTGTTCTTCAATGACCCGCCGCGACAGGCAGCTAATGCCTAACCCGTGACGCACCGCATGTTTAATGGCCTCTGAATTACCCAGCTCCATGGCCATCTGAAATCTCGGCAAGTGCGACAACAGCAGATAATCGACAATCTCACGCGTACCGGAGCCGCGTTCGCGCAGGATCCACGGCGACGCTGCCAGCTGTTCCAGCGTCACAGGTCCTTGAACCAGCGGTGAAGATGGTGAGGCAAACACCACCAGCTCATCCTCCAGCCACGGTTCAGAGATAATTTCCGTACTGTGGCAAGGCCCTTCGATAAGCCCGATGTCTACCCGAAAATCCAGCACGGCATTGATCACATCCTGACTGTTGCCCACGCTCAGTTCCAGCGGCAGATCGGGAAAATCCCGCCGATAGTGCGCGATCATGGCAGGTAAAATGTAATTACCTATGGTGCTGCTGGCATACACGCGAATCGCGCCGTTATCCTCACGAAACAGCTGTTCAATCTCCATGGTTTGTTCCAGCAGCGCCAGCGCACGGGGATAAAGCAAACGCCCGTGTTCATTGACCACCAGGCGTTTACCCACACGGTCAAACAGCTGAACGCCCAGTTGCCCTTCCAAATCCGTCAGCGCTGCGCTCACCGCCGACTGCGACAATGACAACATGACCGATGCCTGCGTCGTCGAGCCGCTTTTCAGCACTTCAGCAAATACTTCAAGTTGTCGCAGGGTGATGTGCATAGTCATTTTCCACCAGAGCAGCCGTTGCTTACCACTTATAGAGATTAATTATAAATATATAATCAATTTTATTTTTAAACCACTTCGCCGTACTCTTTTACCCAGATAAAGGAGAAGGATATGACAGAAATCACCTTACAGAATCATCGTCGTACAGCGTGGCATTTTATTCCGGGACTTGCCCTGAGTGCAGTTATCACCGGGGCCGCTTTGTGGGGTGGTTCCATCCCCGCCGTAGCAGGTGCCGGGTTCAGTGCCCTCACCCTGGCCATTTTATTGGGGATGGTGCTCGGCAATACCGTCTATCCGCACATCTGGAAAAGCTGTGATGGCGGCGTGCTGTTTGCCAAACAACATCTGTTACGCCTGGGGATCATCCTCTACGGTTTCCGCCTCACATTCGCACAAATTGCTGATGTTGGGGTCAGCGGTATCGTGATTGATGTGTTGACCCTGAGCAGCACCTTTATGCTGGCCTGCTTCCTTGGACAAAAAGTATTTGGTCTGGACAGACACACCAGCTGGCTTATTGGCGCCGGGAGCAGCATTTGCGGTGCAGCCGCGGTGCTGGCAACAGAACCGGTAGTGAAAGCAGAGGCCAGTAAAGTAACGGTAGCGGTCGCCACTGTGGTTATCTTCGGTACGATTGCCATCTTCCTGTACCCGGCGATGTATCCGCTGCTGGCACACTGGTTTAGCCCGGAAACCTACGGCATCTATATTGGCTCAACCATGCATGAAGTCGCACAGGTTGTCGCCGCTGGACACGCGATCACCCCGGACGCAGAAAACGCCGCCGTTATCGCTAAAATGCTACGTGTCATGATGCTGGCTCCGTTCCTCATCATCCTGGCCGCCCGTGTCAAACAGCTGTCTCCGGCGACCGGTGGTGAGAAAAGCAAAATTACGATTCCGTGGTTTGCCATCCTGTTCATTGTGGTTGCGATTTTCAACTCGTTCCACCTGTTGCCACAGTCTGTTGTGAACATGCTGGTTACGCTGGATACCATCCTGCTGGCAATGGCGATGGCGGCACTGGGACTTACCACTCACGTCAGTGCGCTGAAGAAAGCCGGTGCGAAACCCTTGCTGATGGCGCTGGTTCTGTTTGTCTGGCTGATTGTGGGTGGTGGTGCGATTAACGTCGCTATCCACGCGTTGATGGCATAAACGACCACGACTCCCTCCCGTTAACCCGCTATACTTTCCCCTTTTGAGTATGGCGGGTTTTTCCCCGACATACTTCAGGTTGCAGGACAGAAACGCTCAGGCATTTTTGTCCTGCGACTCGAATTATTTAGGGTATATAACGTATGAAATATATTGGAGCGCACGTAAGCGCCGCTGGCGGTCTGGCTAACGCCGCGATTCGAGCCGCTGAAATCGAAGCAACCGCATTCGCCCTGTTCACCAAAAATCAGCGCCAGTGGCGCGCCGCGCCGCTGACCAGCGAAATCATTGATGACTTCAAATCTGCCTGCGAGAAGTATCACTTTACCTCCGCGCAAATCCTGCCCCACGACAGCTACCTGATTAACCTCGGCCATCCGGTCAGCGACGCGCTGGAAAAATCGCGTGATGCATTTATTGATGAAATGCAGCGTTGCGAACAGCTTGGCTTATCTCTGCTTAACTTTCACCCGGGCAGCCATTTGATGCAGATCCCGGAAGATGAATGTCTGGCGCGGATCGCGGAGTCAATCAATATTGCCCTCGCGCAAACCCAGGGTGTCACGGCGGTCATTGAAAATACCGCCGGACAAGGCAGTAATCTTGGATTTAAGTTTGAGCATCTGGCGGCCATTATTGACGGCGTGGAAGATAAGTCCCGTGTCGGCGTCTGCATTGATACCTGCCACGCTTTCGCCGCCGGATACGATCTGCGTACTCCCGCGGAGTGCGAAAAGACGTTTGCAGAATTTGAGCGTATCGTCGGCTTTAGCTATTTACGGGGTATGCACCTCAACGACGCCAAGAGCACATTTGGCAGCCGCGTTGACCGCCACCACAGCTTAGGTGAAGGCAATATCGGTCACGACGCCTTCCGCTGGATTATGCAGGACTCGCGTTTTGACGGGATTCCACTGGTTCTTGAGACCATCAACCCGGATATCTGGGCAGAAGAAATTGCATGGTTGAAAGCGCAGCAAACTGAAAAAGCCGTTGCCTGATAAATACGCCTGCCGCACATCCGCATTTCTGGCGTGCGGCAGGCGTATCACATCAAAGATCGGGCATGCGGTTATGTAAAATACTCCAAAAATGTTCAGCCGTTTTATTCAACCGGGTATCCATTCTGTAAATATAAGCCTGGATGGGCACCCTCAACGCCGGTGTTGCCAAGGAAACCAACCGTTTTGCCTGCAGTTCATTCACGATCGACCACGCGGGAAGCCAGGCGATACCATGCCCATCGAGCGCCATATTTTTCAGCAATTCACTCATCGAAGACATAAATAACGTGCGCGCCGCAATGCCGCCAACTTCCGCCAGATGACGATTCACCAACCGCCCCATATAAGACGCACTGGTGTAATTCAGGATCGGCACCTGCGGCTGCCAGATATCAAACAGCGGTCTACCCTGCGCATCAGCCGCACAAACCGGATACAGCTCAGATTCAAACACTTTCAGACCACAAAACGGCGACTGCATCAGGTCTTCATCGCGAAATGACATGATAAAGTCACTTTTCCCTTCACGCAGCGTATTCACCGCCTGTACGACATCAATAGCCTCGACGTGATAAACAAACTCTTCGCCATAAGCAGCCATCGAATGGACCAGTTTGGGTAGCATCGTTAACGACAAAGAATGTGCCGCCGCAATTTTAATATTCGGCACCCCCAGCAGGTTGTGGCCACTTAATTCATCCAGATTGCACTCAAGCTGCTGCAGCAGGCTTCGGGTCTGCGAATGAAATAACTTCCCCTCTTCTGTCAGTTGCAGCGGGGACGTCGTGCGATCAAATAGCATGACGCCCACGGCGGATTCGAGCGCTTTGATCCGCCGGCTAAATGCAGGCTGAGAGATATTGCGCTCCTCGGCGGCCTGGGAAAAATGACGACACGCTTCCAGCGTCAGAAAATCATATAACCATTTTGTCTCAATGTTTTTCATCTCTGCCACACAGGTCTTTAAATATGTCCATTAGCATAAAGCATCATGCCTGAAAAATTCGGCACTGATCATTGATCTCTTCGTCATTAATGATTCGTTTTTTGCATAACACCTTCGTTTTTGACATTACCGCCTGAGCACTCAATACCCGCGATATCTGTTCGCATCCAGCCATACACGACATGTTTTGCACTACGCCGCCAGTCTGACAAAACCACCGCACAGACAGCTATGCGCCTTTTGCATTAACACAAACATTATTGCATTTCTCATTGGTGCTATCAGCTGTTAAACATTACCGCAAGAAATAAAACACTCCGGTTATTTATTAACGATTAAACGAGGTAACCATCGTGAAAGGGTTAATTGGCGTACTTGGCGGTATGGGGCCTGCTGCAACTGTCGATCTTTTTAATAAATTTGTCACTTTTACCGCTGCACAACGCGATCAGGAACATATTCCCTTAATTATCTCATCTATTCCCGATATTCCCGACCGGACCGAGGCGCTAATGCATGATGGACGCTCACCGTTACCCGCTATGCGAGATTATCTGCATAAACTCGAAGACGCGGGCGCGGAATGTATTGTGATCCCGTGTAATACCGCCCATTTTTGGTTTAAGGAATTAAAAGAAGTCTGCCATATCGACCTACTGAGTATTGTTGAAACGACAATCGGTGAGGTCGAAAAATGCGGAAAAAAACGTATCGGGCTACTGGCAACCAATGCCACGCTCTACATGGGACTCTATCAGAAAGGCATCGAATCACTGGGCTTGACCTGCATCAGCCCTGATAAATCCAGTCAGGAAAAAGTGATGGAAAGTATTTATTGCTTAAAAGCGGGTGAGATGACACGTGCGCAAGAAATAATGAATGAACAAGCAGAAATACTGTTCTCACGTGGTGCTGAAGTCATCGTGCTGGGTTGCACAGAAGTTCCTGTCATCCTTGCCAATGCCGTCAAACAGTCCCCAGACAAATATATTGATTCTACCGGTTCGTTAGTTCGCGCAGGTATTAAATGGTATGAGAACAGAGTAGGTAAACATCATCTTCTGGCGCAATAAAAAATAAGCATCATTCAATAATCACATTAAATAAACACTCACCTTTAATGACAAATGATTGTCAGGCGGAGACCATTATGATTTGGCTAGAAATTATCGTGGTATTAGGCGCAATATTTTTTGGTATCCGCTTCGGCGGAATTGGTATCGGTTTATGCGGTGGGCTGGGGCTGGCCATTCTCACACTGGGATTTGGTCTTTCCATTGGCTCCCCGCCGGTCGATGTTATTCTGATTATTATGACGGTTGTCGTGGCGGCATCTGCGCTACAGGCCGCAGGCGGCATGGATTATCTGGTGCGCATTGCCGGTAATTTTATGCGCCGAAATCCTAAGTATATAAATATTATTGCGCCAATTATTACCTGGTCGATGACCATTATGGCGGGAACCGGATTTATCGTCTTTTCTACCCTGCCGGTGATCGCAGAGGTTGCAAAAGAGTCAGGTATTCGTCCATCCCGTACTCTCGCAGGCTCTGTTGTGGCATCCCAGGTGGCGATATCCGGCTCACCGATCAGTGCCGCCATGGCGGCGATGCTGACGATCATGGAAGGCAACGGTGTCAGCTTTATTCAGGTAATGGCGGTGTGTCTGCCCGCGTCGTTTGTTGCCGCGATGGTGGCCGCCTTTATCGCGTCTCGCCAGGGATGCGAGCTGCAGGATGATGAAGTGTATCTGGAACGCCTGCAAAAAGGCCTGGTGCGTAAATATGAAGGGCAGAACAGCACAACACCAGGCGCCAGACTCTCAGTCGGCCTGTTTATGCTGGCTACGGTGGTGATCGTCATTCTTGCCGCATGTCCGCAGCTACGCCCCGGATTCGACATCGGTAATCCCATGAATACCCGGGATATCATTATTGTCTGCATGTTATCCGCCGCGTGCCTGATGGTGGTGTTCTGCAAAACCTCCACCGATGCCATCGTGCTGACCTCCACTTTTCGCTCAGGAATGAGTTCGCTGGCAGTGATCCTCGGGATTGTGACATTAGGCACAACATTCATCGATGCTCACTTAGCGGAAATTAAAGCAATCGCGGGCGATATTCTGCGGGCCTATCCTATGCTGCTGGCACTGGTGCTCTTTGGTACCTGCGCCCTCCTCTATTCACAGGGTGCAACCACGCCGCTGATTATCCCGCTCGCCGTGGCTCTCGGTGTACCGACCTGGGCAATACTGGCCTCCTATGTGGCGGTAACCGGCGTGTTCGTTCTGCCGACCTATCCCACTTCGCTGGCGGCGATGGAGTTCGACTCCACCGGCACAACGCGCGTGGGTAAGTATGTGTTAAACCATCCGTTTATGTTGCCTGGGTTAGGCGGGATTATTGCGGGTGTCGCCTTTGGTTTTATCATTGCGCCAATGATTGCCTGAATCGCGTAACAGGGGCGTTCATTTTCTCGCCCCAGTGCACGCAAGCAGATAACCATTACGCATAAAAAAAGGGCAGAGAAATCTCTGCCCCAGCTTTCAACGTGAAATTACGCGACTTTCTCTACCGCTTCCGCCTCAGGGCGTTTGAGGAAGGAATAAGCCAGACCCGCTACCAGCGTACCGGCAACAATGGCCAGCAGGTAACCCAGAACCGGCGTAATGGCGCCAGGAATCAGCAGAACGAACAGTCCCCCATGCGGTGCCATCAGTTTCGCGCCCACCGCCATGGAGATAGCACCTGTCAGCGCTCCCCCGACGATACAGCAAGGCAGAACACGCATCGGGTCACGCGCCGCGAACGGAATCGCCCCTTCGGTAATGAAGCACAGACCCAGAACCAGCGCTGCTTTGCCCCCTTCCTGCTGCGCCTTGTCGAACTTACGACGCGCAACAAGTGTCGCCAGACCCAGTGCCAGCGGCGGCACCATACCCGCAGCCATGATGGCAGCCATCGGCGCATAAGTTTGCGTACTCAGCAGCCCCACGCCGAAAGCATAGGCCGCTTTGTTAACCGGGCCGCCCATATCAGTACACATCATTCCGCCAAGGATAGCGCCCAGCAGTACCGCATTCGCTGTCCCCATGGTTTGCAGCCAGTGGGTCAGACCTTCCAGAATACCGGCCACCGGTTTGCCGATGAGGTAAATCATCGCCAGCCCCACCACCAGACTCGAAAGCAGTGGAATGATCAGAATCGGTTTCAGCGCTTCCATGCTCTGCGGGAGTTTCAGCTTAGTGCTGATCAACTTCGCGACATAACCCGCAAGGAAACCGGCGATGATCCCACCGATAAACCCGGAACCGGTGCTAACCGCCAACATACCGCCGATAAGACCTGGCGTCAGACCCGGACGATCGGCGATGGAAAACGCAATGTATCCCGCCAGAACCGGCACCATCAGCGCGAAAGCTGAACCACCGCCAATCTGCATCAGCGCCGCCGCCAACGTATTCGGTTCTTTAAATGCTTCAATACCAAATGCAAAGGACAGCGCAATACACAGACCGCCTGCCACCACCATCGGCAGCATGTAGGACACGCCCGTCAGCAGGTGACGGTATGCGCCAGCGCTCTCTTTTTTGCCTTCAGTTGCTGAAGCCTGACCTTTCCCGGTGGGTTGATAAGGCGTGGCCTCTTCTACCGCTTTATCCAGCTCTTGCTTCGTTTTCTTCAGCGCCAGACCGGTGGAGGTGCGATACATGGGTTTTCCGGCAAATTTTGCCAGATCAACTTCAATGTCAGCCGCGACGATCACCAGATCGGCCTGTTCCACTTCTTCCGGGGTAATGGCGTTGCCCGCACCTACCGATCCACGGGTTTCAACCTTTACCCACCAGCCACGTTTTTTAGCTTCGGTTTCAATGGCTTCAGCAGCCATAAACGTATGTGCGACACCCGTTGGGCAAGCGGTGACGGCCACTACGCGTTTTGGACCACTGCTTGCCGCTGGCGCAGCCGCAACCGGTGCGCTGTACGGTTTCGCATGACCTTTTGCTTCGCTCAGAAATAGCTCAGGATGAGCAACAGCACGAGCAATGTCGCCCAGCCAGACTTTTTTGCCGTTCAGCGCGCTATCGTTTGGGAGCGAGTCGGCAAGGACAATCGCCATCTCCGCATCGTTCGGGTTATCAATAATATCCAGATGCGCTTTATGCGCCGCCGCTCCAAGCAGAGTTTTCGCCATATAAGCACGAGCCTGGCCGAGATTAGCGTCAATAATCAGCAGCGTTTTCATTATGCCTCTCCTGCTGTCAGTTAAACGGTTTTAAGTCGACGCGCGCCATCATTGCGGCCAACTGAGGACGATCGGTAATGCCTACATTACTTTGGCTTACCGCCAGAGCGGCAACAGCTGTCGCCAGACGTAAAGTATGTTCGCTGGACTCGCGCATCAGCAGGCCATAAATCAGGCCGCCAACCATCGAATCACCCGCACCTACAGTGCTGACCACCTCAACTGACGGCGGTTTCGCAATCCACTCACCCGAAGCGTTAACCCACAGCGCACCTTCCGCACCGAGTGAAATCACCACATGCGCAATTCCCTGTTCACGCAGCGCATGCGCCGCGTCAATGACATCTTTCATTTCTGGCAGTTTGCGACCGGCCCAGATTTCCAGTTCACGACGATTGGGCTTCACCAGCCATGGAGCCGCTTTAAGACCTGCCACCAGCGCTTCACGACTACTATCAAAGATAATGCATGGACACTGACTGCGCAGACGCGTCATCCAGTCGGTGAATGCTTCAGGGCTAACGCCGGTCGGCAGGCTGCCGCTGACGCAGACCATATCGAACTGACCCAGCCAGCTCAGAGAGTCGTTAACAAAGCGTTCCCAATCGGCTGGCGTCACTTCAAACCCGGAGAAGTTGAAGTCGGAAACCTCGCCGTCTTTTTCGGTAAGCTTCACGTTGATGCGGGTACGCCCCTGCACCACCTGAAAACGGTTGGCGATACCCAGTTCGCTGAACAGTTGCTGAAAGCCGTCCTGGTTGTCTTTACCCAGAAAACCGCCAACCGTGACGTCGATACCCAAATCTTTCAGAACCTTCGCGACGTTGATACCTTTACCCGCCGCATGCAGGCCGGTCGTTTTTACCAGGTTCACTTCACCGCGTTCAATTTCAGGACAAAAACCGACCAGATCATACGCCGGGTTCAGGGTGATAGTTGCAACACGTCTGCTCATTATGCGCCCTCCCCAAGACCGGCCGCGATGGCATCGCCAATCGCTTTCAGCGCTAATTCAGCATCGTCACCCTGTGCGGTAAAACGCAAGTGATGTCCTTTCTTCACACCCAGAGCCACAACTTTCATCAAACTACGTCCATTTGCCGGTTTGCCGGTTCCATCAAGATTTGTCACGGTAATTTCACTGTTAAATTGTTTAATTGTATTCACCAGCATGGTGCCCGGACGGGCGTGTAAACCATGCTCATTGCGCACCACAAACTCAGCGCTCAGTACATCTTCTGTTAAGGCGTCATCGCGGGTCAGCAACGCCAGCACGGTCGCCGCATCCGCTTTCAGCAAACGGTCAGCTTTATTGTTCAGCAACAGATCGCTAAGGCGCTTCAGCACCGCAACGGGCTGATCGTCGGTCATGGCGACGGTGATCAGCATGGCTGCTGTCTCACCCTGCGCTTCAAACGGGTTAGCCGCACGACTGACCGCAATAGCACTGCGTTGATTGCCTTCCGCGCAATCATTCAGCCAGATCCCCTGACCGAGATTCATCGGTTGTTCATTAATCGCCCGACTCACAAACGTGGCATCAACCGCACCGGTTTCTTTCAGTCGCGCAGCGTTCAACGCTTGCAGGGTCACCAGCGAACTGGCGAGAACATCCAGCGACAGCGTTTCGTTATCAAGCTTGAGCTGCTCGCTTTGCTTTTCGCCCATCAGCAAGGCACGCAGCTCTTCAGCCGTGGTTGCCGATTTCAGCTGTTCAGCAACGGAATCATCGCTCAACACATGCGTCAGCTGACGCAGTAAGCCAAGGTGTTCATCCGAACTGGCTGCAATACCGATAACCACATACGCAACCTGGCCTTCCCCCCAGGTCACACCCTGCGGAAACTGGAATACCTGCACGCCGGTTTTCAGCACGCGATCGCGTGTGTCCGTTGTGCCGTGTGGAATGGCGATACCGTTGCCGAGGAAAGTGGACGTCTGTTGTTCACGCGCCAGCATGCCATCGACGTAGCCTTCCGCAACGTTGCCTGCCTGTACTAACGCAGCAGCAACCTGACGAATGGCCTCTTCTTTGTTCCCGGCCTGTTCGCCCGGGTGAATATCCTGCACAGATAACTGGAACATGGTTCTCCTCTCCTGCTGAATTGAAACGATTCAGCCAACATGAGAAAAAAGGCGCCACCCGACTCCATCGTACTCGACAAGATGACGCTGAAACGTTTCAAGAAGTCTTGATCTTTCTGCGTCAGCAAGCAAGTAAAGTCATCAATTTACTTGCTGAATTTAGATATAACGCACATTTTTGTATCAACAGGTTAAAAAATGCTGACGTAAAAACCCCGTAAAGGAATCACGTTCAGCATCTTCAGCAACCGATACGCGCTGACTGAAATGCCATTTTGATTTTTCATGCCGATTTTGATTTACCTCCCTGTTTATTTTCTGGCGGGCAGCGTAAACTCCGCCTCTCTTCACACCACTGATATCAAAACATGCATAACACCCCCGTAGCCGCCACACCTAAGGCGTTTGATTTAACGTCTTCGGCGTTCCTGCTTGTCGCATTTCTCACGGGTATCGCCGGGGCATTGCAGACGCCAACGCTCAGCCTTTTTCTGACCGATGAAGTTCATGCTCGCCCGGGAATGGTGGGTTTCTTTTTTACCGGCAGCGCCGTTATTGGCATTCTGGTGAGTCAATTTCTGGCGGGGCGCTCTGATAAAAAAGGCGACCGTAAAAACCTGATCGTATTTTGCTGCGTGCTGGGGATGCTGGCCTGCGTGTTGTTTGCGTGGAACCGTAACTATTTTATTTTGCTGTTTGTCGGCGTTTTTCTGAGTAGCTTTGGTTCAACCGCCAACCCGCAAATGTTTGCTCTCGCTCGCGAGCATGCCGATCGCACGGGGCGCGAAGCCGTAATGTTCAGCTCAATACTGCGCGCTCAGGTTTCGCTGGCGTGGGTGATTGGCCCTCCCCTCGCCTACGCGCTGGCAATGGGTTTCAGCTTTACGGTGATGTATCTCAGCGCCGCCGTCGCCTTTATCGTCTGCGGCGTGATGGTCTGGTTATTCTTACCGTCGATGAACAAAAACGTGCCCCTCGCAACAGGTGCCGTTGAGGCGCCACGTCGTAATCGCCGTGATACGCTGCTGCTTTTTGTTATCTGCACATTAATGTGGGGAACCAACAGCCTCTACATTATTAATATGCCGCTGTTTATTATCAACGAACTGCACCTGCCGGAAAAACTGGCTGGCATCATGATGGGGACAGCCGCCGGGCTGGAGATCCCAACGATGCTTATCGCGGGCTATTTTGCTAAGCGCCTGGGTAAACGCCTGTTGATGAGAATTGCGGTGGTCGCCGGATTTTTCTTTTATGCCGGAATGCTGCTGGCTCACTCTCCGGTCATTCTCCTCAGCTTACAGCTGCTGAACGCGATTTACATCGGGATTCTCGGCGGGATTGGGATGCTCTATTTTCAGGATTTAATGCCGGGTCAAGCGGGTTCAGCCACAACACTGTACACAAACACGATTCGCGTAGGCTGGATTATTGCAGGCTCGCTGGCCGGTATCGCCGCTGAAATCTGGAATTATCACGCGGTATTCTGGTTTGCGCTGGTGATGATTATCGCCAGCGTATTTTGCCTGGCGCGCATCAAAGACGTTTAAGGTGCCCTCAGCGCTTCAAGTTCAATCCGTTACAGCATGGCCTGGTGCATCGTTTGTCCCACATTTCCGCACTGGGCTGCAAACCGATATAACCCCGAACTTGATACTACGACATTTCATAATCCTGATATGTCCGAATTCAAAAGGAAAACGCTGATAAAGGGAATTGTCTGGCGTGTCTGTGGCAATTTAAACCTCAAAGCGAAATCGCATGTACATGTCTCATCAACGCTTCCATAAACACTCGCAGTACAGCGGGTTGCGTGGAGGTGCGCCTGGTTATCAATGAAAAAGGCCATTTCGAACCAAATTGCTCCGGGACAATCTGGCGCATCTGGCCGGAATCCACCCATTGGCGGGCGTAATGCATTGGCAAGAAACCGATATAAGCACCCGTCAGAATTAAAATAGCCTGTGCCTCAACGTTATCCACCGTTGCTGCCGCACTGCCTGATTTAAGCAATTGCAAATCACGCTGTTGCAAGAAACTCCGCGCCACTATTTGACTATCGCGGATAGTTTCAATAAGCGCTTCGCCACTGGGCAAGTTATTAAACAGCGGGTGATAACAACTGCAATACAGGCCATCTGGTTCGTCATATATATGAGTATATGACAACCCGGCTACCTCAAACGGGAAATGACCTATCGCAACATGTAAACGCCCATCCAACACACGGGCTTCAAGCTCTGCAGGGGTGCCGATGTAAATATCCAGTTGCACGTCGTGCCCATGCGAGACAAACCCACGCAACGCGCGTGACAGTACGCTGCCACTGTCGGTAACCGTGTTATCAATAATGCCCAGATAAAGCCTGCCTGAAATATGCTGCTTTAGCGCTGAGGTATCCATACAGAACGTGTCCACTGCCAGCAGCAGGCGTTGTGCCGCCTCGTAAGTGGCCGCTCCATATTCGGTAAGACGAAATCCGCTACGCCCTCTTTCGCACAATTTGACGCCAAGTCGCGTTTCAAGACTGGTCATCTGTTCGCTGATGGTGGATTGACTGATATTTAATGCGGCCTGCGCGGCTGAAAAGCCATTGCAGTTCACAATTGTCATGAAAATCCTCAGCAACTTCAGATCAATATTGTGCAGTTGATTCACGCTTTGCTCCCTTCACCCATTGCTTCGGAATTACCGATATGAACATCTGATATTTTCTATTTTTATCCCTCAAATTGTTGTCCATAGTCAATGTCATGGCAAATGACTTGTGCCACGTCGCATCAAAATATCCACAGAGAATGGGGAAATAAAATGGGAAACAATAACTATGAGACAGGGCGATTAAATTTGCCATTCGTCGGACATTGTACTTTTGCCAAATCGCCGGTTTGCCTTAATTGGGAAGAAATAGATGCTGATGTTGCTATTCTCGGCGCACCCAATGATATGGGCACCCAATGGCGCTCTGGTGCCCGTTTCGGACCACGCAGTATTCGTGAGGCGTCCACGTTATTTTCATTCGGCCATGCTGGTGCTTATGACCATGAAGATGATGTGCTCTACCTGACTGAAGACCAGGTGCGCATGGTTGATGTTGGTGATGCGGATATCGTCCATACCGATATGGTAAGCAGTAACGCCAATATTGAACTGGCAGTGCGTAAAATTCTTGCCTCCGGCGCTATGCCGATTGTTTTGGGTGGCGATCATTCAATACACGCCCCGGTCATCAAAGCCTATGAAGGTCTGGGTCCGGTTCACATCGTTCACTTTGATGCCCACCTTGATTTTGTCGATGAGCGTCACGGCGTGCGCTATGGCCATGGCAGCCCGTTACGCCGCGCCTCAGAAATGAACCATATCGTCGGCATGACCCAGTTGGGTATTCGTAACGTCTCTTCATCTAACCGCAGCGACTATGACTCCGCTCGCGCTGCAGGCTCCAACATTCTGTCAGTACGCGATGTACGCCGTTTAGGTACTGAGGGTGTACTCGCACAAATTCCAGAGAACTGTAACTACTACCTGACCATTGATATCGACGGTTTCGATCCGTCTATCGCACCGGGCACTGGCACACCAAGTCATGGCGGCTTCCAGTATTACGAGGTGCTGGAAATCATTCAGGCTCTCGCTAAACGCAGTGGCGGCAACGTTATCGGTATGGATTTGGTGGAAGTCGCCCCGGCTTATGACCCAACGGGCGTGACCTCGATTCTTGCCGCCCAGTTATTGATGAACAGCATTGGTTTCATTTTCCATGCGCGCAAGCAAGCCCGGTATCGCTAACTAAATTCGGCGTGGTGTTGCCACCCTTCCCCCAAACCCGGGGGACAAAATTTGGGTATAAAAAAAGAGAGGACATGCAAATGGACGCAACAGTACAACAGTATCTCGACCAATACGGTATCTCCGAGGCAACGCGGTGTTTTTTAACTAAGCCGCAGAAAATGTTCATTGGCGGCCAGTGGGTAACGGGCAGCACCGGTGAGGTGAGTGCAGTTATCGAGCCGTCCACACAAGGCGTACTCACCACTATTCCACTTGCCACCACCGCTGATCTTGACCGCGCAGTAGCCGCCGCCCGCCATCAATTTGACCACGGTGAGTGGCGTGGTCTGAAGCCCCTTGAGCGTGAGCGGCTGATGCACCGTCTGGCTGACCTGATTGAAGCCAACGCCGATGAACTGGCTGAAATTGAGTCCATCGATATGGGTAAATCGGTAGCCCAGGCGCGTGCTGTTGATATCCAGGGCACTATTGATACCTTCCGCTATTTTGCAGGCTGGGCCTCTAAACTGCATGGCCGCACCGTCGAGCCATCGCTGCCAGGCAATTATCTGGCCTATACCCGCAAAGAGCCGCTTGGCGTAGTGGCCGCCATTGTGCCGTGGAATTTCCCGCTCCAGACCATGGCGTGGAAATTAGCGGCCGCACTGGCGGTCGGCTGTACCGCGGTGATTAAACCTGCAGAGCTTACTTCACTCTCAACATTGCGCTTTGCCGAATTGGTCCAGGAAGCGGGTATCCCGGACGGCGTCGTTAATATCATCACCGGGTATGGCAGCGTGATTGGCGCGGCTATGACCAGCCACCCTGGTATCGACAAAGTCACCTTCACCGGCTCAACCCCTGTTGGCCGAGCCGTCGGGCAGACTGCTGTTGAAAATATCAAGCGTGTCACCCTTGAGCTGGGAGGTAAATCTCCGGTTCTGGTTTTAGAAGATGCTGATATCCCGGCAGCAGCCCAGGCTGTTGCCAACGGTGTGTTCTTTAACTCAGGTCAGGTGTGCGATGCCGGTACGCGTGTCTATATCCACCGCAGTATTTATGACCCGTTTTTGGCAGCGCTTGCCGACTACACCGCGACGCTAAAAATAGCGCCGGGTCTGGACGAGGAGTGCTTCATCAGCCCGCTGGTATCTGCCAGACAAAAAGACACCGTACTGTCTTACATTGAAGCGGGCATTAACGAAGGCGCGACACTGTACTACGGTGGCCACGCACGGCAAGGAAACGGCTTCTTTGTTGAGCCAACTATCTTTGCCCACTGCCGCAATGAGATGCGAATTGTCCAGGAAGAGATCTTCGGCCCGGTGCTGGTAACCGCACCGTTTGATACTGTCGAGGAGGCTATTACCCTTGCCAACGATTCCCCCTATGGCCTGGCCGCCGCCATTTATTCCAACGATCTTGCCGGTGTACACACCCTGATCCCAAAACTCAAAGCCGGTTCAGTGTATGTGAACGCGCACAGTACCATCGACCCAGCCCTGCCGTTTGGTGGTTATAAAGAGTCTGGTTTTGGTAAGGATCTCGGACCTGAACAACTCGACTACCTGATGGAGACCAAAACCGTCTGGATAACGCTGCCGTCGTAACGTCCCCCCTGCCCAGGCTTTCAGCATGATGCTGCTCGCCTGGGGCCCAGTAGCGCATTGAACGCGAACAGGCCAGTGGCTGGCTTGATGAATTTTATTGCTTCACCCTTATTGCTCATGGGGTACATCATGCAAACTCAACCTACAGACGTGAAAGGGAGTTACAGAGAGCAAAGCACTATCGAAGGACGCTCAATAGATTTTGTACCAGAACATGAACGCACCGATAAACTCTCAAGCCAGGGGCCTTTCTGGTTTGTCGGCAACTTTACCTTCTTTACCATGACCATCGGCTTTGTCGGGCCAAGTGTCGGTCTTGATTCGATTTGGACCACCATCGGCGGAACGCTGGGCATCATGTTTGTCACACTGTTCATGGCCTTCCATGGTTCACAAGGGCCGCACCTCGGGCTGCCACAGATGATTCAGTCACGCGCCCAGTTTGGTTACCGGGGGGTAGTGCTGGTATTAATTGCCACGCTGTTTGTGTTTGCAGGCTTTAACATTGTCAACCTGGTGCTGATGATGCAGGGGCTAAAAACCCTGTTCAGTTGGGACCCGATACAAGTCGCACTCGCAGTCACGGTGCCTGCCACCATTCTGGCTATTCTCGGTCACGACTGGATGCACAAAACCTTTAGATGGTCACTGTATTTATCGCTGCCATTGTATGGTCTGGTCACCCTCGCGGTGCTAATGGGCTGGGTACATGGCGCTCCAGCGGTAGAAGGAGCCATTCAGGGATCGCCGTTAGGCTTTAACTGGACTGGTTTTGTTGCCCAGTTCGCGGCAGCGGCCAGTTATAACATCGCCTATGCACCGTATGTTTCTGATTATTCACGTTACCTACCGAAAAACACCTCGAGCGGCAAGCTTATCGCGGCGGTGTTTTTAGGGGCATCGCTGTCGGGTGCATGGATGATTTCTGTCGGTGGCTGGCTGGCGGCTCATCTGCACGTCACCAATGTGCTGGTCGCCCTTAACGCGGTGGGTGCGGGCTTCGCGCCGCATCTGGGTACGGTAGTGGTCGCCATCACTATCCTTTCCTTCCTGCCCGTTATCGCGATGAATATCTACAGCGCCAAACTCACCACCATCACCAGTGTTGACTCCTTTAAGAAGATAGAACCGACTGCTAAAGCACGCGTAGTGGCGATTATCTTCGTGGTGTTTTTGCAACTGGGCGTCGCTATGAGCATCTACAACTCAGGCTCCGGTTTATCGGTACTCAACATCTACCTGGTGGTGATGCTTTACTTTCTGGTGCCGTGGACGGCGGTCAACCTCACCGACTATTTTTTCGTGCGCCGCGGCCGCTATGCCATTCCACATTTCTTCTTACCGCACGACAACATTTATGGCCGTTGGGGTGGGCGCGGTTTGCTGTCTTACTTTGTAGGCTTTGTGGCGATGATCCCCTTCTTCTGCATCTTTGATGGCAACCGGGAAGTGTTCATCGGCCCAATTGCCAGGGCGATGGGCAGTGTAGATTTGGCGTGGCTTGTCGGGCTTATCGTCTCCAGCATCACCTACTACATAGCCTGCCGCTCGCTCAATTTGCATCATGAAGAGACGGTAATTGCACATATCGAAACCCATATGCCGGAGTACACCACCGGGACGAAAAAACGTGCCTGAGACGATTGTCCAGAGCCCAAATGGAGCAAAAATATTATGTCTACCAAACGATATGATTACATCATCGTCGGTGCCGGATCCGCAGGCTGTGTACTGGCCAACCGTCTGACAGAAGACCCTGGTGTCAAGGTATTGGTGATCGAATTCGGTGGGAGTGATAAGAGCATCATCATTCAGATGCCGAGCGCATTCTCAATACCGATGAACACCAAAAAATACAACTGGCACTATGAAACCGAACCCGAGCCTTATCTGGATGGCCGCCGCCTGCACTGCCCACGTGGCAAAGTGCTGGGTGGGTCATCGTCAATAAACGGTCTGGTTTACATTCGCGGTCATGCTTTTGACTTTGATGAATGGGAGTCGTTAGGGGCGAAAAACTGGGGTTACCGCAACTGTTTGCCGTATTTCCGTAAAGCGGAAAACTTCAAGTTTGGTGGTGATGACTACCGAGGCTCAGAAGGCCCGCTTAGCACCAACAACGGCAACAATATGCAAAACCCACTGTATGGTGCCTGGGTAGATGCCGGTGTACAGGCAGGCTACATAAAAACCGAAGATACTAACGGCTACATGCAAGAAGGTTTTGGCGCCATGCATATGACGGTCAAAAATGGCGTGCGCTGGTCGACGGCAAACGCCTATTTGCGCCCTGCAATGGAGCGTCCGAATCTGAGCGTCATCACCCATGCAATGAGCCGTAAACTGATACTCGAAGGCAAGCGTGTGGTGGGTGTTGAATATGAGCAAAACGGGGTGGTCCATATCGTGCACTGCACCCGTGAGGTGATAGTCTCCTCGGGTCCTATCGGTTCCCCTCACCTGCTCCAGCGTTCCGGTATTGGCCCGGCCAACGTGCTGCGTAAAGCGGGCATTGAGGTGAAACACGACTTACCCGGCGTGGGGGAAAACTTGCAAGATCACTCCGAAATTTACATTCAATTCGAATGTAAAGAGCCGGTGTCACTCAACGGCAAAATGGGG
Organism: Citrobacter sp. Marseille-Q6884; assembly: GCF_945906775.1. Taxonomy (NCBI): domain Bacteria; kingdom Pseudomonadati; phylum Pseudomonadota; class Gammaproteobacteria; order Enterobacterales; family Enterobacteriaceae; genus Citrobacter; species Citrobacter sp. Marseille-Q6884. Next base: position 533,791 of record NZ_CAMDRE010000002.1, on the reverse strand, counting down.
CTGTTCTCTAAGGCAATGATTGGCCTGCGCTGGTTACTGTTCAAAGACGGTTTAGGGGCAAGCAACCATTTTGAAGCTGGCGGATTTATTCGCTCCGCTAAGGGGCTACGCTGGCCTGATATCCAGTTCCACTTCCTGCCTGCGGCAATGCGCTATGACGGCGACAAGCCATTCAAAGGACATGGTTTTATGGTGCTGACTGGCCCCAATAAACCCAAAAGCCGTGGCTATGTACGTGTACGTTCCGCTGACCCGTATCAGCATCCGGAAATCCGTTTTAACTATCTGGAACGCGAAGAAGACCGTGAAGGCTTCCGCCGATGTGTGCGCCTGACGCGTGAGATAATTGGCCAGCAAGCAATGGACAGGTTCCGTGGTGTGGAACTGGCCCCAGGCCCGAATGTGAAAACAGACGCAGAGATCGATGCTTTTGTGCGCGCCAATATGGAAAGTACTATGCACCCCTGTGGTTCTTGCAAGATGGGTGAAGACAGTCTCGCGGTGGTCGATTCCGAACTGCGCGTTCATGGCCTGCAAGGCGTGAGAGTGGTGGACTCATCGGTGTTCCCGACCGAGCCTAATGGCAACCTGAACGCACCGACGATTATGCTGGCAGAACGCGCGGCGGATTTGATTCGTGGCCGTGCGATGCTGGCACCGTCTGATGTGCGAGTAGGCCTTGCCGACCGCTGGGAAATTCAACAACGTACCAGCATACCTCGTCGCGATGTTGCCGTCTGATACTGTTTGTTGAAGGCAAGCTGCCGCCAGAGATGGCGGCGGTGTTGTTTATTTTGTGAGGCTGGCTGGATTGATGCACTACAGAGACTTATGGTGCTGTACTGGACTCCAGATGAATCAGATAAGTCATAGCAGCGTCACGATCCGTTGAACACATATCTGGCGAAGGTTGAAGACTACCGCACACTTTTGGCCGTAGTTTTGACCCGAAAATGTTACATAAGTTGTCATTAGACAATTGAACACACCTTACATTAGCGGGTTTGCCATCAGGCATGCCAGGGATAGGGCTGGAGATAGACGGTGCTGTGCAACATGCACCACAATCCGGACGGCATTCCATACAGTATTCTCTTTATCGTAAACCATCGGATTGTGCACTCGCGAACTGTGTACACACACGCTTCCCGAAACATCAAGGCGGCTAGCGCCAGGAGGCGATGGGAAGGATGGAGTGTATACCACCTTTTTTGCACCAGCAAAAGTGTGAATTCCACTTGCCTGAATGGCCCGGCGCGAGTAGTTTGACGCGATATTTTAGACACTCCTCACTACAGGATTCTTTCGATGCCAAGAGCGAACGAAATTAAAAAAGGTATGGTACTGAATTACAATGGCAAACTGCTGATTGTAAAAGATATCGATATTCAATCTCCGTCAGCACGTGGTGCGGCCACACTGTACAAAATGCGTTTTTCTGATGTGCGCACCGGTCTGAAAGTCGAAGAACGCTTCAAAGGCGACGATATCGTTGACACCGTTACCCTGAGCCGTCGTGGCGTTGATTTTTCCTACGTCGATGGCAACGAATATGTCTTTATGGATAAAGAAGACTATACCCCGTATACCTTCACCAAAGACCAGATTGAAGAAGAACTGCTGTTCATCCCTGAAGGCGGGATGCCAGATATGCAGGTTCTGCTCTGGGATGGCCAACTGCTGGCGCTTGAACTGCCGCAGACGGTGGATCTGGAGATCGTGGAAACAGCACCTGGCATTAAAGGCGCATCAGCAAGTGCGCGTAACAAACCAGCAACCCTGACCACCGGTCTGGTTATCCAGGTTCCTGAGTATCTGAGTGCGGGTGAAAAAATCCGTATTCATATCGAAGAACGCCGCTATATGGGCCGTGCAGACTAATTATTCTGCTACCGTATCAGCGAAAAGGGACAGCATTTGCTGTCCCTTTGTTATTTTCAACGCTGACTACTGAGATAAAAATCATCCATCAAAAGGGATTCCAGGTACTGCTCATCCTCTCGCATAAAACTCACTATCACACTCACCGCCTCAGGATAAAACCCCTCAGCATCCCGTTGTAAACAGCTTTCCCGTAGCAGGGGAGCCCAACACATGATGTGATGATGCAAAAAGTAATATTGTGCGGATACCTCCTCCTCTTTCGCGACCCGACGAGCCATCAGCGCCAGCTGTACCGCAATATGATCGGAAGGCTCATTTTCCCGTGGCGCCAGCCCCTGCTCCACGAGCAGTACGTTCATTTGCCTGCGTTCTTCAGCCGCCGTGGTATGTGGATAATGCCCCGCATACGGTGAAACCCCGCCAGGCGGCGCTATCAAAAACAACGAGGCAAAATCTGCTGCCAGCTCCAGTTGCCGCGATTCGCGCCGCAGAACCCTCGCCAGACTCCGCTCAAAGTTTTTCACATCAGAAGAGACGCCAGGAATGGCCGCCAGTGATGCTATCCACGTCAGATTCTCTTCTTTCTCCAGGCTGGCAAGCTGCTGCTCGCTCAATTCGCGAAATAGTAGCTGCGAAAACCACTGGTACACCGCCGCCCGTTGTTGACTGATAAGATTATGCTGCACTTGCCCCCTCCTCTTTCACGATTTCAGGTCCACCAAACCCCGTCACCTCCGGCGCTTTTTCCTGATACCGTTCAACCTCCACCAGCACGGTATGCGCAGAAGGCCCTTGCGCCAGCTGTGAGGTGGCAATATCTGCGCTCAGCACGTTAGGATCGCCATAGGTGCACAGTGTCCCGGCTTTTCCACCTTCCTGTGGGGAATACCACGCCCCTTCATGAATGCGAATCACGCCGGGGGTAAAGTCGGGGCTAATGACCACCCCGGCCAGTACCTGGCCACGAGCGTTAAATACACGCGCAACATCACCGGCTTTTAGCCCTCTCGCGGTTGCATCCTGTTCGCTGATGTAGAGCGGTTCTCTGCCGGCCACCGCATAGGTATTGCGAAACGCATCGCTTGAGCACAACTGAGAATGGAGGCGTTTATCGGGATGGCAGGATTGAAGATGCAGCGGATATTGAGTGCCCTTACCGCGATGGCTGCGCTCAAACGGCTCCATCCACACCGGGTGCCCCGGACAATCTTCGTATTGAAAACCCGCAATGGTTTTGCTGTAGATTTCTATCAGACCTGACGGTGTGCCCAGCGGATTCAGATCGGGCTGGTCACGAAACTCTCCGTGACGTACCCACGGTTGCCCTGCCGGATACTCAACATAACCTTCGCCCTTCCAGAACGTATCAAAATCCGGCAAGGTGACGCCGAGCGAAGCGCCCATCTTCACCCCTTCGTCATAAATCGACTGAACCCACTGCATTTCATCACGGTTTTCACGGTAAACCGCTTCTTTGTCAAAACGTTTACACAACCCGGCAAACACATCAAAGTCATGGCGTGCTTCAAATTGCGGTTTAACGATTTGATGCAGCGCCATCAGCCCTTTATTCGAGTGAGTCCCAAACTGCTCAATATCATTACGCTCAAAGCGCGTGGTGACAGGCAGGACAATATCGGCAAAACGACAGGAGGCGGTCCATTGGTGATCCAGCACCACCACCGTTTCCAGCTTTTTCCAGGCTTCAATCATTCGGTTACGATCCTGCTGAGCATGGAACGGATTGGCCGCGCTGTAGATCGCCATTTTGATGTCGGGATACGTTAATGTTTCGCCGTTAAAGGCAATCTTTTTGCCCGGCTCAAGCAGGCAGTCAACAATGCGTGAGGTGGGGATATGCTCCGAGACGCCACGAAAATCCGCTTTATACTTCGCCTCAGGTGGGTTGTTAATACTCCCAAGCCCGGACAGCACCGGCCCCGCTGACGTCACCGTCCCGCCACCGTTATAGTGCCAGCCAAATCCCACGCCGCCGCCAGGCAAACCGATTTGCCCCATCATGCTGGCCAGTACCACCAGCATCCAGGGGTACTGCTCTCCATGGTGCATACGTTGCACGCACCATCCGCCCATAAACTGCGTCCGGCCTTTAACTAAAAGACGGGCGAACTCCCGGATCTGTTCAGCCGTCAGCCCACAGATTTCAGCGGCCCATTCAGCATTCTTCGGCTGCTTGTCTGTCTCCCCTGTCAGGTAAGGCAAGAACTGGTCAAAACCGACGGTGTAATCGTTAATAAAGGCGGTGTCGTACAATTTTTCTTCATACAGCGTATGCGCAAGCGCGAGCAATAAGGCGACGTCGGTTTGCGGTCGCAGCGCAATCTGCTCACAGCCGAGGAAATTTTGCGATTTGCTACGGATGGGATCCACGCTGATAACACGCATTTTTCCCTGAGCGACCGCCTCTTTGATCTGCTGCCAGTAGCCAAACGCGTCGTGATCGGGCACCAGAAATTCGATCTGCAAATTTTTGATTGGGTCACATCCCCACAACACGATGGTTTGGGTATTTTGAATGACCAACGGGAGTGAAGTTTGCTGTTCATAGACTTCAAGCGAGCCGATGACGTGAGGCAAAATCACCTGCGCCGCTGCCGCCGAGTAGTCACCGACGGTGGTGACATAACTGCCGTGCAGACCCAATCCTCTGTCCATGGCGCCACCGGCCTTATGGTACTTCCCAACCATTTGCCAGTCCGCCAGCCCGGTAAAGACCCCGGAAGATCCGTAGGTTTTTTGCACCCGTTCCAGCTCTTCATAAAACAGATCCAACGCCTGATCCCAACTCACCCGCACAAAACGGTTATCTCCACGCTGGCTACGATCTGATTTTTCACGCTTACGCAGCCAGTCCAGCCGAACCATGGGATAGCGTACTCGTGAAGGGTTGTAGACAATTTCACGTACCGCGTTGAGCATATCGCAAGGGTATTTGTCATGTTTAAATGGACGCGTTTCTGTCCATTCGCCATTCACGACTTTGGCTTCAAAAGCGCCATAATGTGAGCCAGACTGGATCCACTGTTCAGGGTTCTCCCCCGCGGCCCATACTTTTGATATCAACGGATTAGGCGCCAGCGCACTGGCAGCGCCCACCGCCAGCATTCCGGTCAGAAAACGGCGGCGAGACGGGTTAAAGTCTTGAATATCCATAAGTCATCCTTACTGTTTTTGGGTTTCAGACACATCGCTGGCATGGGTCTGGAGATATTTCAATAACGTGCGTTCTTCCACCGGATTAAGCCGGTAATACGTTGACATCGCTTTGAGTCCGGCGATCCAGCCGTTCGCGGTATAACGCGTAGTGGGTGGTGTGCTGTGACAGGCGCTGCAGGTGGATTGCAGCATTTGATCCGAGTATTCCCACAAAGGAGAGATCGCGCTGATAAGTCCCTGTGCTGAGGTCCACGCGGTAATCCTCACCTGCTGCCATTCCTGGTGTGAGTCGGGATCAATCTGGGTTTGCAGGACGTTGACGTTAGCCATCAGGGAGTCATCGAGAACGGCGGAGAAGACGCGTTTGCCCATGTACTGCGTGATCACTCGTCCACGGCCTTTACTTTCACGCCAACCCACCATTTCCAGTTGTAGGTTGTTCCCTTCTTTTTTCAACACCTTGACCGGTGTAGCAGGAAAAAGCAGCGCTTTCCCGGCCGGGCTTCCCGCTGTTGCTGTTAGCGACTTTTCGCCAATCGAAAACAGTGTGCTGGCCTCAGTTGGGGCCTCTCCCTGGCGCTGCAATTGCTTGTAACGCTCACGAAAACCGCTGCTCATATCCGGTTTGTGATGCGCAATGCCCTTATGGCAGTCAATACAATTGCTGTCCTTCGCCGCCGCTGCGGTCATTTGTGCCGCCGCATTTGCAGATTGTTTGCCATGATCCATCGCGTCGTAGCTGTGACACGATTTACAGGCCGCTGAGTGATTGGCGCTCATTCGCGCCCATTCCCGCTGAGCCAGTTCAGCGCGCTTTGCTTCAAACTTTTCTGGGGTGTCGATCGAAGGAGAGATAAAGGTGTGGTACAAATCGTTTAAGGCTTCTGTCTTGCGTACCAGCGTAGGGATAATTCCGGGAGGAATATGGCAGTCTTTGCACTCTGCCCGCACGCCAGACGCATTACGGAAATGCGCGCTGGTTTGATACTCCTGCCCCACCGTGCGCATGGAGTGGCAGGATAAACAAAACTCGGTAGTGCTGGTGTAGTGTATGCCTTGCCACGAGCCCCAAATGACGAAGGCCATTGCGACAGCCCCGCCGAATGCGCACCAGAGCGCATTTTTTCTTATCCACGACATACTTGCCTCCATTATTTTAATATCCACACGCTACGGGATATTAAAAATTGGAAATAGAGACACTGCGGGCAGATTATAGGAACAGCATTCACACCATGAGGCGGGTCAAAATAGTAAAAAAAAGAAGCTCGTACTATGTGCCTATTATTTCAATAAGGAATTTCTCATGCTGACACTGTCTCTCAACAGAGAAAGCCGTACACCGTTGCAATTACAGATATTTCAATTTTATTTTCAGGCTATTCAGCAGGGTGATTTACTGTGCGGGGATAAATTGCCCTCAATTCGCGAACAGGCGCAGACGTTGAATGTTGCCAAAATCACGGTTGTGATGGCCTATGAAAAACTGATGGCGTCAGGGTTAATTAAGAGTAGACCGGGTATCGGCTATGAGGTGGTCTTCACCACGCCGATGCGAAGAACCCCTGCGCTTCTGCCCGCGACCGAGGGTTCCCCTCCGGCAAAACCCAAACCTGCCGGGGTCTCCACGGATGTCTATGGCGAGATGGGGCGTGAGTTCTATTGCCGTATGGGCGTGCCGGATCCGAATGCCTTTCCCTGGTCCAGTTGGCGTAAATGGAATAACTCGCCCAGCATGCTTAAAGAACAATTATTTACCCGTTATCATTCACCAAATGGATTATTTTCGTTGCGTGAGCAAATGGTAAGATACCTGAATTTATCCCGAGGAATTAATACTCGCGCAGACAATATCATCATTACTAACGGGATTCAGGAAGGCTTATCTCTGCTCAGCCAGATATTTATTCTTCATCATGCGATATGTCAGAAAAAAAAGTGTCATATTGTGACCGAATCCCCTTGTTACTCTGGTGCATGGCATCTTTTTAATTATTACGGCGCCGACATTACGTCAATTCCTGTGGATAACCATGGGTTGTGTACAGATAAATTACCCGAATATGAAACTCAACTTTGTTATGTGACACCTGCACATCAGTATCCGATGGGAAGTGTACTTTCGCTGGAACGACGCAGCGCTTTGCTGACGTGGGCACAGCGCGTCGGAGCCTACATCATAGAAGATGATTATGATGCCGTTTTTACTTACGGTGAGAATCCCCTTCCTGCGCTCAAAGCGATGGATTATCACAATCGGGTTATCTATATGGGGACATTTTCAAAAACACTGGGCCCAGGCGCACGACTTGGCTATCTCATTTGTCCTGATGAGCTGCTTCCGGCAGTACAGAATATGAAGGCGCTCAACAACAACGGCAGTCAGTGGTTATTGCAGCAGTTTTTGGCCGAATTGATGCAGAACCAGGTTTTCTATACCCATATCAGCAAGCTGGCCTGCCATTACGCAGAACGCCTTACGCTCTTACGCAACGGCCTGTGCACCCTGTTTCCCGACGGAAGAATTGATGGCGCAACGGCTGGCCTGCACCTCTCTTTACGCGTCGCATGGTCGGCCGACATCATGGCAACGCTGCAGGAACGCTGCCTGCAGGCAGGGGTTCGTTTTGATACGCTACAGAACATTGAAAATGGCTCAGAAAGCGCATGGCGCAAAGAAAATAGCGACGAAGTTGCGTTTTTCGGCTTTGGCGGGTTACAGATCCCACAAATAAGAAAGGTATTGATGGTGCTGGAGCAGGCGTTATTGCAGCCTTAGAGGATGACAGGGATCGAGCCGGACGCTCAATCCCTGTGAACGGGATTACAGCAGGTCGCGGAACTGCGTTTGTTTCAGCGCCAGTTCGACACCACGCACTTCTGCCAGCCCTTTCAGACGACCAATGGCGGAGTAGCCTGGATTGGTTTTCTTGTGCAGATCGTCAAGCATCTGATGACCATGATCAGGACGCATCGGGATAGGACGCAGGTCGCCGGCCTTTTTGCGTCGCTGTTCTTCTGTCAGGATCGCCGTCACGACCGCGACCATATCCACATCACCCTGCAAATGCGCGCCTTCGTGGAAGGTTTTAGGGTTGTCTTCACGACAGGTCGAACGCAGGTGCGTGAAGTGGATGCGATCGCCAAACGTTTCAATCATTTTCACCAGATCGTTATCCGCGCGCACGCCGTACGAACCGGTACACATCGTGAAACCGTTATAGATGCTATCGACCGTCTCTTTCAGCCATTGCATATCTTCAATGGTCGAAACGATACGGGGCAGACCCAGGATCGGACGCGGCGGATCGTCAGGATGCACGGCCAGGCGAACGCCGACTTCTTCCGCTACTGGTACAATCGCGCGCAGAAAAACAGCCATATTGTTTCGCAGATCATCTTTGCTGATACCGTCATATTCCGCCAGGCGAGCGCGGAACTGGTCCAGCGTATAACCTTCTTCCGCCCCCGGCAGACCGGCGATAATGTTGCGGGTCAGCTTTTCAATATCCGCATCACTCATCGCATTGAAATAGGCCAACGCCTGCTGCTGTTCTTCAGCCGTGTAATCCGCTTGAGCGCCCGGGCGTTGCAGGATGTGCAACTCAAATGCGGCAAACGCTATCTGGTCAAAACGCAGCGCTTTAGAGCCATCCGGCAATTGATATTCAAGGTCAGTACGCGTCCAGTCGAGGATCGGCATAAAGTTATAGCACACGGTATCGATGCCGCAGGCTGCCAGATTGCGAATACTCTGCTGATAATTCGCAATCCATGTTTGATACTGCCCGGAACGCGTTTTAATATCTTCGTGAACAGGAATACTTTCCACAACCGACCAGGTTAGCCCTTTTTCAGCCAGAATCGCCTGTCGCTTTTGAATCTCTTCAACGGGCCATACTTCACCGTTGGGGATATGGTGCAAGGCGGTCACAACGCCCGTTGCGCCTGCCTGACGCACATCATCAAGCGATACCGGATCGTTAGGTCCGTACCAACGCCAGGTTTGTTCCATTGCTTCACCTCACAAGTTGTTATACCAAATTAAGCTACCTGAATGATGACTACCATACAGGCATCTGCTGCAGGATCAATATGACGCCGATGATTGATTGATCCAGCTCACACTCCATGGATAAATCAGGCACACCAATTTAACTTGCTGTCATATAACTTTATACTGCCATTGTTAATTAATGGTTAATCAGGTGTATTTAATGAAAACTATTGCCTCTGCTTCACTCCCGGAAAATGTATTGATGCCGCGCTACGATCGCCAACAATTAAAAACGCGAATCGTGCATTTTGGTTTCGGTGCTTTTCATCGCGCTCATCAGGCGTTATTGACCGACCGCGTATTGAACGCGCTGGGTGGAGACTGGGGAATTTGTGAGATAAGCCTGTTCAGCGGTGATCGACTGATGAGTCAACTTCGCGCACAGGATCATTTATATACGGTGTTAGAAAAAGGCTCAAACGGCAATCAGCCCATTGTGGTCGGCGCCGTCCGCGAATGCCTGAATGCAAAGCTGGATTCACTGGCTGCCATTATCGAAAAATTCTGTGAACCGCAGGTGGCTATCGTTTCGTTAACCATCACGGAAAAGGGATACTGCATTGACCCGGCAACGGGGTCGCTGGATATCACTAATCCACGTATCGCCCATGATCTGCAAACACCGGACGAGCCGCACTCAGCGCCGGGTATTATCGTCGAAGCCCTGCACCGCCGACGTGAACGCGGACTGCAACCTTTTACCGTTCTTTCCTGCGATAACATTCCCAATAACGGTCATGTGGTAAAAAACGCTGTGCTGGGGATGGCTGAAAAACGCTCGCCTGAGCTGGCAAAGTGGATACTCGAACAGGTGAGTTTCCCGGGTACCATGGTGGACCGTATTGTCCCTGCCGCTACCGAAGAGTCACTGGAGGAGATTGCCCAGCAACTTGGCGTCGCCGACCCTTGTGCAATCAGCTGTGAACCCTTTATCCAGTGGGTTATTGAAGACCATTTTGTCTCCGGTCGCCCGCAATGGGAGAGCGCAGGCGTACAGATGGTTGATGACGTGCTGCCGTGGGAACAAATGAAGCTACGCATGCTGAACGGCAGTCATTCGTTTCTGGCGTATCTCGGATATCTGGCGGGGTTTCAGCACATCAGCGACTGTATGCAAGACAGTGCGTTTCGTGAAGCCGCTTATCGCCTGATGCTCAATGAACAAGCCCCCACGCTGCAGATCACTAATGTCGATTTAAATCAGTATGCCACGAACCTGCTGGAACGCTTTGCGAACCCGGCGCTGAAACACAAAACCTGGCAAATCGCGATGGACGGCAGCCAGAAATTACCGCAGCGTATGCTGGAGGGCATCCGTATTCATTTAGCCCGTCAAAGCGAATGGCCCCTGTTGGCACTGGGCATTGCCGGCTGGATGCGCTACGTCAGCGGCGTTGACGATTCAGGAGCAGATATTGATATACGCGATCCCTTAAGTGACAAAATTCGCGCCATTGTTGCAGGCAGTACAGAATCAGAACGTGTCACAGCACTGCTTTCACTGCACGAAATCTTCGCCACCGACCTTGCGCAGAACCCACGATTTGTCGCTGCCGTCGAGCAGGCCTGGCAACGACTCGCTCAACACGGTGCACGCCAGGCTGTCATGGATACGTTAAATAATTAACAATTTCTGCCATTAAAAAGGACGAAGCCCCTCTTCGTCCTCTCTTCCCTTCTCTTTTTGTTCATTTTTCGCCAGGATTATGACAAGCCCTACGGTAATTCTTGATTCTGGAGCAAACGTGACCAAAACCAATCTCATCACCGGTTTTCTCGGCAGTGGCAAAACCACCTCGATTCTTCATCTATTAGCGAACAAAGACCCCGCCGAGAAGTGGGCCGTGTTGGTCAATGAGTTTGGCGAGGTCGGTATTGACGGTGCGTTGCTGGCAGACAGCGGCGCGCTGCTCAAAGAGATCCCCGGTGGCTGCATGTGTTGCGTGAACGGTCTGCCTATGCAGGTTGGGCTTAATACGCTGCTGCGCCAGGGGAAACCCGACCGGTTGTTGATTGAACCCACCGGTCTTGGCCATCCCAAACAGATCCTGGATTTACTGACCGCACCGGTTTACGAACCGTGGATTGACCTGCGCGCCACGCTCTGTCTCCTTGATCCTCGTTTATTACTGGATGAAAAAAGCGTCGCCAATGATAATTTCCGCGATCAGTTAGCCGCCGCAGATATCGTTGTCGCTAACAAATCCGATCGCGCCACTGCAGAAAGCGAAGCTGCCCTGCAGATCTGGTGGCAGCACTACGGCGGTAACCGCCAGCTGATTCATGCCGATCACGGGAACATTGACGGGCAACTGCTGGATCTCCCGCGGCTGAATCTGGCAGAACTTCCCGCCAGTGCGGCACACGCTCATCAGCATGCCGATAAAAAAGGGCTGGCGGCGCTGAGTTTACCAGGGCAACAACGTTGGCGTCGCAGTCTGAACAGCGGTCAGGGTCATCAGGCCTGTGGCTGGATTTTTGACGCCGACACCGTGTTTGACATTATCGGTCTGCTGGAATGGTCGCGCCTTGCCCCCGTTGGCCGTGTAAAGGGCGTCATGCGTATTAAAGAAGGGTTAGTGCGTATCAACCGTCAGGGAGATGACTGGAACATTGAGACGCAAAATGTCGCGCCTCCGGACAGTCGCATTGAACTCATCTCAGACACCGAAACCGACTGGAATGCATTACAGAGCGCACTGTTGAGGCTTCGTTTAGACGATTGCGCGTAAGGTTGCCCCGTTTTTTAGCAATGGTAAACGACGATGAAAACCCGATACCCTTATATACTCCTGCTGAATATCGCAGGTCTGGCGCTGTTTCTGTCATGGTACATGCCGACCGGGCATGGATTCTGGTTTTCGATTGATTACGCGGTCTTCCACTTCTTTAATCAGAAGCTGGTCGAAAGCCCACTCTTCCTCTGGGTTGTTGCTATCACGAATAATCGGGCATTTGATGGTTGCTCGTTGTTGGCGATGGGCGCGTTGATGCTGCATTACTGGCTGAAAGAAACGCCGGAAGGTCGCCGACGCATTGTGGGCATCGGCCTGGTCATGCTGCTCACCGCAGTCGTATTAAACCAGTTAGGCCAGGCGCTGATTCCGGTTAAACGCGCCAGCCCCACGCTCATGATAGAGAATATTAATCGCGTCAGTGAACTGCTGCATATTCCAACCAAAGATGCGTCGAAAGACAGTTTCCCTGGTGATCATGGCATGATGCTGCTTATTTTTTCCGCATTTATGTTGCGTTATTTCGGAAAAGTCGCAGGTTTGATCGGCCTTATTATCGCTGTGGTTTTTGCTTTCCCGCGCGTAATGATCGGTGCCCACTGGCTGACAGATATTGTGGTGGGTTCAATGACGGTCGTATTGATTGGCTTGCCCTGGTGCTTAATGACGCCATTAAGCGACAAGCTGGTGACGCTTTTTACTCATTATCTGCCCGGCAAAAACAAACAATTTTTAAACAAATAACGCAAAGTAATTAACATCATCAGGAATACTTCTGATTTCCTGATGATGTTGGTTGATAATTCATCATTCTGGCTGTCATTCTCCTGTCATCATATTCCTGTTGAAAATGAATGTGTTGCATACTTTTTGCACCATCTGTTTCTATTTTAACCAATGCCGTTTATTCACTTTCTGTATCACTTTTTCTTATAAGAAATCACATAAAATGACTCGCAATGACCGTAGCGATCGGGTAATCTCGAACTCGTTTTGCCTCGCGGGATAATTATTCTCTTTACGAATAAATTTGTGCGTTCTGCCACAGATTTGACCTTAAAGAATTGTCTCATCGTCCGCAGGTAATTAGTCTCGTCACGTTTGGCATTTTTTATAACGATATTTATCGTTAAGGACTTCAAGGGAAAACAAACAAAATGGTCAGATCTCAACCGATTTTGAGATATATCTTGCGGGGCATACCCGCGATAGCAGTAGCGGTTCTGCTTTCTGCATGTAGCACAACGAACACCGCAAAGAATATGCATTCTGAGACGCATGCTGTGGCCAACGCAGATAACTCTTCACTGCAAGCCTCTCAGGATGAATTTGAAAACATGGTACGTAATATCGACGTTAAATCGCGTATTATGGACCAGTATGCTGACTGGAAAGGTGTGCGTTACCGCCTTGGCGGCAGCACCAAAAAAGGCATTGATTGTTCAAGCTTTGTACAGCGTACATTCCGTGAACAATTTGGTTTAGAGCTTCCTCGCTCAACCTACGAACAACAAGAAACGGGTAAATCCGTTTCACGCAAGAATCTGCGTACAGGCGATTTAGTGCTGTTCCGCGCTGGCTCTACTGGCCGTCACGTTGGAATCTATATCGGCAATAATCAGTTTGTGCATGCTTCAACCAGCAGTGGCGTTGTTATTTCCAGTATGAACGAGCCTTACTGGAACAAACGTTACAACGAAGCTCGCCGGGTTCTGAGCCGCAGTTAATTTTCGTTTGGCAGCTATCCCTTGGCTATCCTGATGAGACATATCAAAAAGCACTGCTTCGGCGGTGCTTTTTGTTTTGTACCCTGGACTAAGAAAAATCTCACAATACAAATCAATCCAGGCTATAGTCTTACAGATTAAGCAGTTACTTCAGGTAAACATAAGGAACTATGTTCAGACGCGCCTCTTCTTCCGGACGGAAAATCTTGCTCACCTGCATTGTAACGGGGCTTGTTGTCGCATTACTCGTGAGTACACTGCAGTTTTTCATGTCCTACCATAATCGAGAAGTGAAGTACCAAACGCTGGCATCCGATATACAGCATCATGTCGAAAATCACTTCGCAGAACTCAGTTCGACTGCCCAGGCTCTACAACCTCTCATCGCAAACAGTTGTCAGCAAGTCGCCGCTAAACTCACCGCCAGCGCTGCCTTTACCATGAACATTCGCGCGTTTTTGCTGGTCAAAGAAGGTATCGCTTATTGCTCTTCAGCGACCGGTTCGATGGACTCGCCTATCCAGTCATTGATACCTGATCTCGACATCAGCAAAAAACTCGATATGGTGCTCCAGTCTGGTACGCCTATGATGCCGAACAAACCGGCCATTATGATGTGGTACCTGAATCCCTCACTGCAGCGCAGTGGCGTCTTTGCCTCTCTGAATATCAACCTGGCGCCCTATCTGCTTTATACGGCCCGACAGGATGATTTTAAGGGCTTTGCCGTCATCATCGGCGATACCGCGATCTCGACCTTTTCAACAGAATTAATGAAGGTGGCCGCCCTCCCTGACATCCCCTCGCGTCAGGTGACGATAGGAAACCTGCCACTGAAGATACGGTTGTACACCGACGAATGGACGTACAACGACGTGTGGTATGCCATTATGTTGGGCTGCATGGCGGGCGCTATTGCCGCACTGCTCTGTTACTACATTTACACCGTCCGTTTACGGCCAGGAAAAGAGATCCTGGAGGCGATCAAGCACGACCAGTTTTATGTGGTCTACCAGCCCGTGATGGAGATGCAGACTCTGGAAGTCAAAGGTGTTGAAGTTTTATTGCGCTGGCGTCACCCGACCGCAGGCGAAATCCCACCTGATGCATTTATTAACTATGCTGAATCACAGCAGATGATCGTGCCCTTGACTCAGCATCTGTTCAAACTGATCTCCCAGGATGCCCCGACACTGAAAAAAGTGTTACCTGTTGGGGCGAAGCTGGGTATCAACATTGCGCCAACGCATCTGCACGGCGAAAGTTTTAAACACGATATTCAGCAACTGAACGCCTCGCTGCCGCCACAGTATTTTCATATCGTCCTCGAAATTACCGAGCGCGATATGCTCAACCATCGCGAAGCGACGCAATTGTTTGAATGGCTGCATTCTGTCGGGATCGAAATTGCCATTGATGATTTTGGTACCGGGCATAGCGCCCTTATCTACCTGGAGCGCTTTACCGTCGATTACCTTAAAATCGATCGCGGTTTCGTCAATGCCATTGGTACAGAAACCGTGACGTCCCCGGTACTGGATGCCGTATTGACTCTGTCCAAGCGCCTCAATATGCTGACCGTTGCTGAAGGGGTTGAAACACTGGAACAAGCCCGTTGGCTACGCGCCCATGGCGTTAGTTTTTTTCAGGGATATTGGGTCAGCCGTCCGCTGACCCTTGATGACTTTGTACGCTGGATGGCTAAGCCCGATATGCCAAAATGGTGATGATGGCGTGATGGAATGTGGACTAGCACATGACAATAACGCCCGCATCACGCATTGTTCAGGCATGAATGCCTGTCTGATAGCGGCAGGTGACAGGAAAAGGAAACCACCTTTATATGATCCGACGCGTATTACTGCTGTTCATCGCCCTGATGGGGTTTAGCGTACAGGCGCAATCGATCAAAGAAAGCTACGCGTTTGCCGTGCTGGGTGAACCCAAATACGCGTTCAATTTTAATCACTTCGATTATGTTAATCCTGCGGCTCCCAAAGGGGGGAAAATCACCCTCGCAGCCATTGGCACCTTCGATAACTTTAACCGGTATTCGCTGCGTGGGAACGCCGGAGCACGAACAGAATCTCTCTACGATACGCTGTTTACCACCTCTGACGATGAACCTGGTAGCTACTACCCGCTCATCGCGGATCGTGCGCGTTATGCTGATGACTACTCTTGGGTAGAGATCACCCTTAATCCGCGCGCGCGTTTTCACGACGGCTCGCCCATCACCGCCCGCGACGTCGCCTTCACCTTCCAAAAGTTTATGACCGAAGGTGTGCCGCAATTTCGTCTGGTTTACAAAGGCACTACCGTCAAAGCGATTGCACCGTTAACCGTACGTATTGAGTTAGCCAAACCGGGTAAAGAAGACATGCTCAGCCTGTTTTCATTACCCGTCATGCCAGAGAAGTACTGGAAAGATCACAAGCTCAGCGACCCATTATCATCGCCCCCGCTTGCCAGCGGCCCTTACCGCATCACGCAATGGAAAATGGGGCAGTACATTGTCTATTCACGCGTCAAAGATTATTGGGCCGCTAACCTCCCCGTTAACCGCGGGCGCTGGAATTTCGATACCATCCGCTATGACTACTATCTGGATGACAACGTGGCCTTCGAAGCCTTTAAGGCCGGTGCATTTGACCTGCGTCTTGAGAATGATGCAAAAAACTGGGCAACCCGCTATACCGGAAAAAATTTTGCGCGTCGTTACATCGTCAAAGCTGAGCAAAAAAACGAATCCGCGCAGGATACGCGGTGGTTAGCCTTTAATATCCAACGCCCGATGTTCAACGACCGACGTGTACGTGAAGCTATCACGCTGGCTTTTGATTTCGAATGGATGAATAAAGCATTGTTTTATAATGCCTGGAGCAGGACAAACAGCTATTTTCAAAATACCGAGTATGCCGCAAGACATTATCCCGATGCGGATGAACTGGTCATTCTGGCCCCCATGAAAAAAGCGCTTCCTCCAGAGGTTTTCAACCAAATCTATCAGCCTCCCACCTCTACAGGCGATGGCTACGATCGTGAAAACCTGTTAAAAGCCGATGCCTTGCTGGATCAGGCCGGATGGGTGCTGAAGGGGCAGCAGCGGGTGAACAGCACTAACGGCAAGCCGCTGACGTTTGAGTTATTGCTACCCGCAGGCAGTAATAGCCAGTGGGTGTTACCGTTCCAGCACAATCTGCAACGGCTGGGGATAACGATGAAAATCCGCCAGGTTGATAACTCGCAAATCACAAACCGCTTGCGCAATCGCGACTATGACATGATGCCCAGGGTCTATCGCGCCATGCCGTGGCCGAGTTCGGATCTGCAAATTCTTTGGGCCTCCGAATACATTAACTCCAGCTATAACGCCCCCGGCGTACAAAGTCCGGTCATTGATAAACTGATTAATCAGATCGTTGCCGCTCAGGGTGATAAAGCCAAACTACTCCCACTGGGCCGGGCACTGGACAGAGTCTTAACATGGAACTATTACATGTTGCCGATGTGGTTCATGGCTGAAGATCGCCTCGCATGGTGGGATAAATTTTCGCAACCTGCTATTCGTCCCATTTATACCATTGGGGTGGAAAACTGGTGGTATGACGTCAACAAAGCGGCAAAACTTCCCGCAGCCAGACGACAGGGGGAATAAATGGGCGCTTATCTGATTCGACGTCTGCTGCTGGTGATCCCCACGCTATGGGCCATCATTACAATCAACTTTTTCATTGTGCAGATTGCCCCTGGCGGTCCGGTTGAACAAGCTGTCGCCGCCATTGAATTCGGGCAAAGCGGCGCGCTACCCGGCGCAGGCGGTGAAGGCATACGCGCAAGCCATGCGCAAACCGGCGTAGGGAATATCAGCGACAGCAATTACCGTGGCGCCCGTGGCCTTGACCCCGAAGTCATCGCCGAAATCACCCGTCGATACGGGTTCGACAAACCCATACATGAACGTTATTTCAAGATGCTGTGGGACTATGTTCGTTTCGATTTTGGCGACAGCCTGTTTCGCAGTGCCTCGGTACTCACGCTGATTAAAGAGAGCCTGCCCGTCTCGGTCACGCTGGGTTTATGGAGTACGCTCATCATCTATTTGGTGTCGATCCCGTTAGGCATTCGCAAAGCGGTGTACAACGGCAGTCGTTTTGATGTCTGGAGCAGTGCATTCATTATTATCGGCTATGCGATCCCTGCTTTCTTGTTTGCCATATTATTGATTGTCTTTTTTGCTGGCGGCAGTTACTACGACGTGTTCCCGCTACGCGGTCTGGTTTCTGCCAATTTTGATGCCCTGCCCTGGTATCAAAAAATTACCGACTATCTTTGGCATATCACGTTACCGGTACTGGCGACCGTTGTTGGCGGATTTGCTGCACTGACCATGCTGACCAAAAATTCATTTCTTGATGAGGTGCGCAAACAGTACGTCGTCACCGCACGAGCCAAAGGCGTTAGCGAGAAGAATATTCTGTGGAAACACGTTTTCCGTAACGCCATGTTGTTGGTGATAGCCGGCTTTCCTGCCACGTTTATCAGCATGTTTTTCACCGGTTCGCTGCTGATTGAAGTGATGTTTTCACTGAATGGTCTGGGGTTACTGGGTTATGAATCAACCGTATCACGCGACTATCCGGTGATGTTCGGCACACTCTATATCTTCACCCTGATTGGTCTGCTGCTCAATATCCTGAGCGATATCAGCTACACGCTGGTTGATCCCCGCATTGATTTTGAGGGACGCTAATGTCGCGATTAAGCCCCGTTAATCAGGCCCGCTGGGCGCGTTTTCGCCATAACCGCCGCGGCTACTGGTCGCTGTGGATTTTTCTGGTACTGTTCGGACTCAGCCTCTGCGCCGAGCTGATTGCCAATGATAAACCGCTGCTGGTGCGCTATGACGGCAGCTGGTATTTTCCGCTGGTCAAAAAATATAGCGAAAGCGATTTTGGCGGCCCGCTCGCAACCCAAGCCGATTATCAGGATCCATGGCTACGTCAGCGCCTGGAGAATCACGGATGGATCCTCTGGGCGCCTGTGCGCTTTGGCGCCACCAGCATTAACTTTGCCACCGATAACCCCTTCCCTTCTCCACCGTCTGCACAGAACTGGCTGGGCACAGATGCCAATGGTGGCGACGTTCTGGCACGCATTCTCTACGGCACACGGATCTCGGTTCTGTTTGGATTAATGTTAACCCTGTGTTCCAGCGTCATGGGGGTCATGGCCGGGGCACTGCAAGGCTATTATGGCGGAAAGGTGGATCTCTGGGGACAACGCTTCATTGAAGTGTGGTCGGGCATGCCAACGCTGTTTCTGATTATTCTGCTCTCAAGCGTCGTACAACCCAATTTCTGGTGGCTGTTGGCCATTACGGTATTATTTGGCTGGATGAGTCTGGTCGGCGTGGTGCGCGCGGAGTTTTTACGCACGCGAAACTTTGATTACATTCGCGCCGCTCAGGCACTTGGTGTGAGCGATCGTAACATTATCCTGCGTCATATGTTGCCGAATGCGATGGTCGCGGCCCTGACTTTTTTACCCTTTATTTTGTGCGCCTCGATCACGACCTTAACCTCGCTGGATTTCCTGGGATTCGGTTTACCGCTCGGATCACCCTCGCTGGGAGAACTCCTGTTACAGGGTAAAAACAACCTACAGGCGCCATGGCTTGGGATCACCGCCTTTGTCTCTGTCGCCCTCTTACTCTCGCTCCTGATTTTCATTGGTGAAGCGGTACGTGACGCATTTGACCCGAACAAGGCGATATAAAATGACACAACCTCTGCTCACCATTGAGAATTTATCCGTCGGTTTTCGCCAACAGGAAACGGTGCGTACCGTCGTCAACGATGTTTCTCTGCGCGTTGAGGCGGGACAAACGCTGGCGCTGGTGGGGGAATCTGGCTCGGGTAAAAGCGTCACCGCGCTTTCCATTCTACGTTTGTTGCCCTCTCCCCCGGTGGTGTACACAGGAGGTGACATTCGCTTTCACGGTGAATCATTACTCCACGCAAGCGAGCAGACGCTTCGCGGCGTTCGCGGTAATAAAATCGCGATGATTTTCCAGGAGCCAATGGTATCGCTGAACCCGCTCCATTGTCTGGAAAAGCAGCTCTATGAAGTGTTGTCGCTTCATCGGGGAATGCGTCGGGAAGCCGCCAGAGGAGAAATACTGAACTGCCTGGAGCGCGTCGGTATTCGTCATGCGGCAAAACGTCTGGCTGATTATCCGCACCAGCTTTCCGGCGGCGAACGTCAGCGCGTGATGATCGCGATGGCGCTGTTAACTCGCCCTGAACTGCTCATTGCCGATGAGCCGACTACCGCGCTGGATGTGTCCGTTCAGGCGCAGATCCTGCAACTGCTGCGGGAGTTACAGCGTGAGTTAAACATGGGTCTGCTGTTTATCACCCATAACCTCAGCATAGTGAAAAGGCTGGCTGACTCCGTTGCCGTCATGCAGAACGGTCAGTGTGTCGAGCAAAATCGAGCCGGAACACTGCTCGCTGCCCCCGCCCATCCCTACACGCAAAAATTATTAAATAGCGAACCTTCCGGCGAGCCCGTCCCGTTACCCTTCGGGCAATCTCCACTACTGGAAGTGGAGCAACTCCGTGTCGCGTTTCCCGTTCGCAAAGGGATCCTCAAGCGCGTGGTGGACCATAACGTAGTAGTCAATAACGTCAGTTTTTCGCTAAAACCGGGTGAGACATTGGGGCTGGTAGGGGAATCCGGTTCCGGGAAAAGCACCACCGGTCTGGCGCTACTGAGGCTCATCGCATCACAAGGGCGCATTGTGTTTGATGGTCAGGCGCTGCATACCTTAACGCGTCGCCAGCTGTTGCCTGTACGCCACCGTATCCAGGTGGTCTTTCAGGATCCCAATTCTTCGCTAAATCCACGCTTAAGTGTCTTGCAGATTATTGAAGAGGGATTACGGGTTCATCAGCCCATTCTTTCGGCTGAACAGCGCGAAGCACAGGTAAAAGCGGTCATGACGGAAGTGGGGCTGGATTGCGAAACGCGACATCGTTATCCCGCGGAATTTTCCGGGGGGCAACGCCAGCGCATTGCGATTGCCAGGGCTTTGATATTAAAACCGTCACTGATCATTCTGGACGAGCCTACATCGTCGCTCGACAGAACCGTACAGGCGCAAATCCTGACGTTGCTAAAATCATTGCAAGAAAAGCATCGCCTGGCCTACATCTTCATCAGCCATGATTTACACGTTGTACGGGCGATATGCCATCAGGTAATTGTGCTACGGCAGGGAGAGGTCGTGGAACAGGGACAGTGCGAGCACGTGTTTAACGCGCCACAACAGGCATATACGCGTCAGCTGCTCGCGCTAAGCTGACGCTCAAAATGGATTGTTGTTTGAAAAAGGTTCCGCGATCGCCACGCCGAAATTTTTCAGTCGACAGGTTGCGGCAAATTCATCCTGACGATTAACAAACAGGCACGGCTCCCCTTCGCACTCGAGAACGGAACACGGGACTTCAATGTCACTGAGCGCCTGACTGAGTTTATGCATGACTGACCACGCACTGTCACCGTCGGGACTGAGCAATTTGAGCGCCACCAGGCTGTTCTCTGTACTCTGGCCGTTTTGCGGAATCGGTTCAACCTTTGAACCTGCGAAACCCACCGACCAACGATAGCACTGCGGCAGACGATGAACGATTGAGAGTTGTAATGTATTCACTTTCTTTCCCCGGAAGCACAATTACTTCACAATTATTTTACACCAATATTAACACATCATTGACATTACGTCTTTAGACAGTTGGTAAACGTTTACACCCAGTCCGCATGCGGCTTAGTTAGCCTGGTATTTAAATTTATTTATTCGCTCGGACAGCGTTGCGGGCTATATGTACTCGTTTCTGAGATCTAACTCAACCTTTTTAACTACAATGGTGTGACTTTTTACATAAATTGATTTTACATAAAATAAACATAAACAGGGAGATTGATGAATTGGGGGTTGATGTACATCAACTCTGGAGGCCTTACGGCCCCCAGGTTGTGTATTAGATCACCGTTTTTCTGGCACGGCTTGCGTAGAGATAGAAGAGAATTGAACTGGTTGCGCAAAATGCGATCGACCATATCATCGGCCAGGCCGAGTTAAAGGTCGCCAGTGATAACAGCGCCCCAACAATGGCGCCAATGCCAAAACGGAAAGTACCGGCCAGCGATGACGCCGTACCTGCCATATGCGGGAACTCATCAAGAATGACCGCCATCGCGTTAGATGACACCATCGACACACAGCCAACAAAGGCCGCAACACCCACCACCAGCGCCCAGAACCCTACGCCGAACAACGCGCTGAATACCATCCAGCCCGCCATGACAAACTGGATCCACAAGCCAGTGCGGAACATATTCAATGCGCCAACCCGACGGACAAACCGGCTGTTAATTATCGTCATGATAAACAGGAAGACGATGTTTAGCGCAAAGTAATAGCCGAAATGCTGCGGCGAGACGTGGTTGATCTCAATGTAGACAAATGGCCCGGCGCTGAGGAAAGAGAACATTCCTGCAAAGCTAAATCCGCTGGCTAACATATAGCTCAATACACGCTTATGGCGAAACAACGAGGCGAAATTACCTATTGTGGTGCGCAAGCGAAACGGTTGTCGCCGCTCAACGGGCAGCGTCTCTTTGATCAGCGTGAATATCATCACTGAAGCCAGAATAGCCGCCACGGCCAGGATCCAAAAGATGTAGTGCCAGCTCAACCACACCAGCACCCAGCCCCCGACGATAGGCGCCATCAGCGGGGCAATCGTTGTGACCAGCATGACGAAGGACATCATGCGCGAGAACTCTTCCTTCGGATAAATATCGCGCATCAACGCATTGATCACGACGCTTGCCGCAGCAGCAGCCAGACCGTGGAAGAAACGCATCGTGATCAATTGATCGATCGTTTGTGCCAGTGCACAAGCGACCGCCGCCGCGGCGAAAATCAATGTTCCACCCAAAATGACCGGTTTGCGCCCAATGCTGTCTGCCATTGGGCCATAGATCAGTTGCCCTACCGCAAATCCCAGAATATAGGTACTGAGAGTCATCTGCGCACTGCCGGCAGGCACGCCAAACTGAGCGGAGATCACCGGCAATGCCGGAAGATACATATCAATCGACAACGGCATTAACATGGCCAATAAGCCAAGGATAAAAACAATGGCAATTGAAGAGTTCTGCCGGGTGGTCACATTTCGCTCCTGAAATTAACGAGGGGTTAAGTTAACGCTGGCAATTTCTTCTTCGGTCAATGGACGGTATTCACCAGGCTCAAGATCTTCATCAAGCTTAATGGCGCCGATCCGCTCACGGTGTAATTCCACAACGTGGTTCCCCACCGCGGCAAACATCCGTTTAACCTGATGATAGCGCCCTTCACTGATCGTTAAGCGCACCTGGGTTGGGGTAATCACTTCCAGTACCGCGGGTTTGGTCAGATCTTTTTCGTTATGCAGTTGCACGCCATGCGCAAACTGCTCAGCGGTATCCTCTGCCACGGGGGATTCCAGCGTCACCAGGTAGGTTTTCTCGCAATGATGACGGGGCGAAGTGATACGATGCGACCACTGTCCATCATCGGTCATCAGCACCAGCCCGGTCGTGTCGATATCCAGACGTCCTGCCGCATGCAGTTTGTGCGCCACGGGCTCATCAAGAAAATAGAGCACCGTTGGGTGATCCGGGTCATCCGTTGAGCAAACATAGCCCTGAGGTTTATTAAGCATAAAATAGCGTGGGCCATTTTGTTGAGCCAGCGAATTGCCATCATATTCTACGTCGTGTTCTGGCAGCAGCTTAAACGCGCTATTTCTAACGATTTCACCATCTACGGTAACGCGGTTACCACGGATTTCACGCCCGGCAATAGCGCGGCTAACGCCGAGTTGCTGAGCGATAAATTTATCAAGTCGCATGAGTGTGATTTTGCCTGTAACAATACGGAAATCGAGCGTTATGCCCGAAAAGTGGAGCCGTTTTCCGCTCAGTATAACGACGTTACTCCATCCCTCAAGGGAAATGATTCATGGCATACTATTCCCTGTGACTGTTTACCGTTGTGAGACCATGATTTTTACACTCCGCCCCTATCAGCAAGAAGCCGTGGATGCCACGCTCAACCACTTTCGACACCACCGTACACCGGCGGTCATTGTCCTGCCAACCGGCGCGGGTAAAAGCCTGGTGATTGCCGAACTGGCGCGCGTGGCGCGTGGTCGTGTACTCGTGCTGGCACATGTCAAAGAGCTGGTCGCGCAAAACCACGCAAAGTATCGCGCGCTGGGGCTGGAAGCCGATATTTTTGCCGCGGGGCTGAAGCGTAAAGAGAGTCACGGTAAGGTGGTGTTTGGTAGCGTGCAGTCAGTCGCACGTAACCTTGAGGTATTTCAGGGGGAGTTCTCCCTGTTAATCGTCGATGAATGTCATCGCATCGGTGATGATGAAGAGAGCCAGTACCAGCAAATCCTGACTCACCTGACAAATGTCAACCCACACTTGCGTCTGCTCGGACTGACCGCTACGCCCTTTCGCCTCGGCAAAGGCTGGATTTACCATTTTCATTATCATGGTATGGTCCGTGGCGATGAAAAAGCGCTGTTTCGCGACTGCATTTATGAATTACCGTTGCGCTATATGATCAAGCACGGCTACCTGACGCCGCCGGAACGCCTCGACATGCCGGTCGTTCAGTATGACTTCAGCCGCCTGCAAGCACAGAGCAACGGTTTGTTCAGCGAAGCTGACCTTAATCGGGAACTGAATAAGCAGCAGCGGATAACGCCACATATTATCAGCCAGATCATCGAGTTTGCACAGGCGCGCAAAGGGGTGATGATTTTCGCCGCGACCGTTGAGCACGCCAAAGAGATTGTAGGCCTGTTACCCGCGGACGATGCTGCACTGATTACCGGAGACACCCCCGGCGCTGAACGCGATGTGCTTATTGAAGACTTCAAAGCGCAACGCTTTCGTTATCTGGTCAATGTCTCGGTATTGACCACCGGATTCGATGCCCCGCACGTCGATCTCATCGCTATCCTGCGCCCCACCGAGTCAGTCAGTCTTTACCAACAAATCGTGGGACGCGGGTTGCGACTTGCGCCGGGTAAAACGGACTGCCTCATTCTTGATTACGCAGGCAATCCACATGATTTGTATGCCCCGGAAGTGGGATCGCCAAAAGGGAAAAGTGACAATGTGCCGGTGCAGGTTTTTTGCCCGGCCTGCGGATTTGCCAACTCCTTCTGGGGGAAAATGACTGCCGACGGCACATTGATTGAACATTTTGGCCGCCGTTGCCAGGGCTGGTTTGAAGATGATGATGGCCACCGCGAACAGTGCGATTTCCGCTTCCGCTTTAAAAACTGCCCCCAGTGTAACGCGGAAAATGACATCGCTGCCCGCCGCTGTCGGGAGTGTGACACGGTATTAGTCGATCCCGATGATATGTTAAAAGCCGCCCTCAGACTCAAAGACGCGCTGGTTCTGCGCTGCAGTGGCATGGTGTTACAGAATGGCCAGGATGAAAAAGGGGAATGGCTGAAAATTACCTATTACGACGAAGATGGCGCTGATGTCAGTGAACGTTTTCGCTTGCACACGCCCGCGCAACGCACCGCATTTGAGCAGTTATTTATTCGCCCGCATACCCGAACGCCGGGTATTCCATTACGCTGGATAACCGCCGCCGATATCCTCGCCCAGCAGGTTCTGTTACGCCATCCCGACTTTGTTGTCGCCCGCATGAAAGGTCAGTACTGGCAAGTCCGTGAAAAGGTCTTCGATTACGAAGGTCGCTTCCGCCGGGCACATGAATTACGCGGTTAATCGTACTTTTAATTGATGTACCAGCCATTTGAGTATACAATCTCGCCCGCTTTTGCATACGCAAAGCAGATCATCTACCTGTTGCTGGGTCGCCTGTAACAGGAATTATTAAAGAGAGATTTAAATGTTTACTATCAATGCAGAAGTACGTAAAGAGCAGGGTAAGGGTGCGAGCCGCCGCCTGCGTGCCGCTAACAAGTTCCCGGCAATCATCTACGGTGGCGCAGAAGCCCCGGTTGCTATCGAACTGGATCACGATGCAGTTATGAACATGCAAGCTAAAGCTGAATTCTACAGCGAAGTTCTGACCATCGTTGTTGACGGTAAAGAAGTAAAAGTTAAAGCTCAGGCTGTACAGCGTCACGCTTACAAGCCGAAGCTGACTCACATCGACTTCGTTCGCGCGTAATCGCCAACAAGTTGAAGAAAAACCCCGCCTCGGCGGGGTTTTTTTATGGGGTTTGTTTGCCGATGGAAACGAAACCTGTAGGCCGGATAAGGTATTTACACCACCATCCGGCATCAACGGCTTTACTTTCCGCCTGACGTGCGACGCTGTAGCTGATCGCGTAAATTGGGCGGTGTACCTTTAATGGTTAACGTATCCGTCGCCGGGTCCCAGAAAATGCGCTCCCCCAACAACATGGCATCAAAGTTAATCGTTAATCCGCCACCGCTTCCGGCAAATTTGGTTAACTGGCGCAACGTACTGCGATCTGCCGGGAAACTCTCTTCCAGCTCATACCCTTTATCAGCGGTAAATTCACTGAAAGTGACTTCGCTGACGCCGGAAAGCTCTTTCGACAGCGACTCCAGCTCAATCTCCTCACCCGCCTGAAGCTGCTCGTTGCAGTAGCTGTAAACCTGCTGACGTACGTTCTGGCGTTCTGCTTTATCCAGCTGTGCCTCAGCGGTAAAGTCATCAACGGCCTGCAGCAGGCCACGGTTTTGCGCTTTGGCGTTCAGACCTTCGCTGGCGCCGAGGAAATCCATAAAGAAGTCAGCGACTTTACGCCCTACCCGACCTTTCAGGAACGTCAGATAGCGCGTAGATTCCGGGTTGGTTTCCCATTCGGTCAGATCAATACGCGCCACGATATCTGCATGGTTGATATCCAGGTAGTGCGTAGGGTTGATGTCCAGATTTTCGTTCACGCGCATGCTGCTTAAGTTATTCAGCACTGCGACCAGCAAGTACTCTACCGCCAGATAGCGGTAATGGCAGAACAGAACGATTCCGCCGTCGGCAAACGGATATTTCGCCAGCTCGTCACGCAAGCGTCCTGTCGCAGCACGGCTGAACGCCAGAAAATCCTCTTCCCCCTGACGTTGCAAACGCAGGGTTTGCGCCAGTTCACTCTCTTCACTGAAAAGGCCATACGCTTTATTTTTTGCGCTATACACCCGGTGCAGCTCAGCCATCATCTCGACAACGGTCGCTGTCGGTTCCAGTAATGAATCGCGCAAGACCAGCTCAAGGTTCTGCTCATCACGCTTGATAAGCTGGTGCAGGGCAATCTGGTTGATATCCAGACTCATGATAAACTCTCCTTTAAGACCGGGCGGTATTCAACCACCT
This sequence comes from Citrobacter sp. Marseille-Q6884, assembly GCF_945906775.1. Taxonomy (NCBI): domain Bacteria; kingdom Pseudomonadati; phylum Pseudomonadota; class Gammaproteobacteria; order Enterobacterales; family Enterobacteriaceae; genus Citrobacter; species Citrobacter sp. Marseille-Q6884. Next base: position 506,755 of record NZ_CAMDRE010000002.1, on the reverse strand, counting down.
GCCGGGCAGTGACGCAATAGAAGATAAAAAAGCAGAAAAAAAACTGTCGCTACGGTAATATGTTGCCCTTTCATGAACAGACTGATTTCGATTTATGCCACAAATTTCCCGCTATAGTGACGAACACGTTGAACAATTGCTGAATGAAATGCTCAACGTACTGGAAAAACATAAGGCCCCGACCGATCTTTCCCTGATGGTACTGGGAAACATGGTCACAAACCTTATCAATACAAGTATCGCACCGGCACAACGCCAGGCGATTGCGAACTCTTTTGCCCGCGCATTACAGTCTTCGGTAAACGACGACCAAGCGCACTAAGAGCCTGCTCTGGGGAAACGAACAACAGTTTATGGTAACTCATCATCAGCGCTACCGTGAGAAAGTCTCCCAGATGGTTAGCTGGGGGCACTGGTTTGCCCTGTTCAACATGCTGTTGGCCATGGTGCTCGGCAGCCGTTACCTGTTTGTCGCAGACTGGCCGACAACGCTTGCAGGTCGTGTTTACTCGTATCTGAGCGTTGTCGGGCATTTTAGCTTCCTGGTGTTTGCCACCTACCTGCTGATCCTGTTTCCTCTGACGTTTATCGTCATGTCCCAGAGGCTGATGCGATTTTTATCAGCCATACTGGCGACGGTAGGCATGACGCTGCTGTTGATCGACAGCGAAGTCTTTACTCGCTTCCACCTGCATCTCAATCCCATCGTCTGGGAAGTGGTCATTAACCCTGACCAGAATGAAACCGCGCGTGACTGGCAGCTGATGTTTATCAGCGTGCCGATCATTCTGTTGATTGAAATGTTGTTTGCGACATGGAGCTGGCAAAAACTGCGCAGCCTGACGCGTCGTCGCCATTTCGCGAAGCCCCTGGCCGCATTCTTTTTCGTTTCATTTATCACCTCGCACGTGGTGTATATCTGGGCGGATGCTAATTTCTATCGCCCCATTACCATGCAGCGCGCAAACCTGCCGCTGTCTTATCCGATGACCGCTCGTCGGTTTCTGGAAAAACATGGCCTGCTGGACGCGCAAGAGTATCAGCGCCGCCTGGTGGAGCAAGGTAACCCGGAAGCGGTCTCAGTGCAGTATCCGCTCAGCGACCTGCGCTATCGGGACATGGGCACTGGTCAGAATGTCCTGCTGATCACCGTAGACGGTCTGAACTACTCGCGTTATGAAAAACAGATGCCTGCAATGGCTGAATTCGCCGGACAGAACATTTCTTTCACGCGCCACATGAGTTCAGGGAACACCACCGATAACGGTATTTTTGGTCTGTTCTATGGCGTATCACCGAGCTATATGGACGGTATTCTGGCGACCAGAACCCCTGCTGCGCTGATCTCAGCGCTGAACCAGCAAGGCTATCAGCTGGGGTTATTCTCCTCTGATGGCTTTACCAGCCCGCTTTATCGGCAAGCGCTGTTGTCAGACTTCTCCATGCCGAGCGTACAAACGCAATCGGATGAACAAACGGCGAACCAGTGGATTAGCTGGCTGGGCCGCTATGCGCAGGAAGATAACCGCTGGTTCTCGTGGGTTTCGTTTAACGGTACGAACATTGACGACAGCAACCAGAAAGGGTTTGCTAAACGGTACGCCAGCGCCGCTCAGGATGTGGATGCAAACATCAACCGGATCCTCAGCGCCCTGCGTGAGTCAGGCAAGCTGGACAATACGGTGGTCATCATTACTGCGGGTCGCGGTATTCCACTGTCGCCAGAAGAAAATAACTTCGCCTGGTCACGCGGACACCTCCAGGTTCCTCTGATCATTCACTGGCCGGGGACACCTGCACAGCGAATCAATAGTCTGACCGATCATACCGACCTGATGACCACGCTCATGCAGCGCCTGCTCCACGTCAGCACACCTGCGAACGAGTACTCGCAGGGTCAGGATCTGTTTAATGCCGCGCGCCGCCATTATTGGGTTACGGCCGCCGACAACAGCACAATGGCGATTACCACGCCAGAAATGACGCTGGTGCTGAACAATAACGGTAATTACCAGACCTATGATTTGCACGGTGAGAAGATAAACGACCAGAAACCACAGCTGAGCCTGCTGTTGCAAGTGTTGACGGATGAGAAGCGATTTATTGCTAACTGATTAATTATAAATCAGTTAGCAAGGCATCCTCTTGCATTCGCGCCGGAAAGCAGTAGTATTAGCAGCCATAAGCGTCGGCACGTAGCGCAGCCTGGTAGCGCACCGTCATGGGGTGTCGGGGGTCGGAGGTTCAAATCCTCTCGTGCCGACCAAAAATCCCAAAAAAACCAACCCTCAGCGGTTGGTTTTTTTATGTCTGTTTTCCGTGCGGGGAAGCTATGGGGAATTACTGGGGAATAACCCCCGTCATTTCACCGCATAATTTCAACATTACATCACCAGACAATCATCGAATTCAGCCGCCCTGGTACCAACGTCTCTGGGCAACTCTTCCTGGTGTCCGTTCTCCGGATTGATCCAATGAGGACTCGGTTGGTTTCGATATCTTCGATTACATTGAACTGCTCTACAACTGGGCCTGACGCTACAGTCATCCTTGTGGTGTCAGGCCGTCTACGGCTGGATAGTCAAAGGTGAGTTGGTGAGCGGGAACATCGATAACAACACTTCAGAGCAAAAGCCAGGAGGCTTTGTCGCCCCAACAGCATGGCACGACGACAGCAAGCAGGTAAATATTTAACCTGATCAGGTTGCACTACGTGCCAATACTGTAGTAAAGGTTCACTTCGTTCTGGTTTTATTTAAATTCTTTTTATTTTAAGAATTTTTCCAGGATATTTCTTTCCCCTCTCCATCTTTAATAATATACGATTAATGACTAATACTGACAAGAATCAGAGGGATACTGAATGCCAGTTGATGATCTAATAACTCCCACATCAGGTACGCCAATACATCCCGGAGGGATCAGGCAGCTAACATTAGGTGAGATAGCGCTTGCTAGAATGCTATTCGGTAGCAGCCTCATCTATAGCCGCATTTGGGTACACCGTGAAAGCTATCTACCCTTCAACATGCAGCCCATTGATGTTGCAATGACACCAAACGGTGAACTCTGGTTCAGAGAAGGAACCTATTCACCTGATTTCTCTTTGGACATATTAGAAAAGAAACACCGATTCATGCATGAGATGGTTCACGCATGGCAGGCACAGAAGGGAATGTTTGTTAGAACAAGAGGTTTATTCTCTCGTTTCGCTGATTATACCTACAGTCTCGATAAAGCTGATTTCCTTCACTATGGGTTAGAGCAGCAAGCATCAATAGCAAGTGATTATTGGCTTTTGATGAATTATGGCCTGTATGGTCACAGTGATTTGCACGTATACCGTGATTACAATCCTAATGAATCTGTTCATTCTTGAATATCCAAATATAGATCAGTAATGAAGGGATTCCCCGGATGAAAAAGATTTTATTAATTCTCCCGTTAATCCTTACCATTACTGGCTGCCCCGGTGGTAAACCTGCACCACATGCACGATATACATACATCAATGATGAAAGGCTTTGTTTTAGTGTAGACAAAAATGATGTATTGAATTATTACCGAATTGAATTAAATCAGGACAAAGGGTACAAGGTTGTAAAAAGTGATGAAGGATTAAATCTTTCATACCCCAATGATTGTATCAATGTGAAATGGGAATATGGTTATAGCTATGCCGTGTCATATGGTCTGAATGGTAGGAATTACATACATCGCTTCTTTATTGATAACAATGGACAACTGACAAACACGGAGTATTAAAAATGTCATTACCAGCTTATTTATTTCTGTATGATGAAAATGGGATGCAAATTGCAGGTGATTGTATAGCGCCTGGTAGAGAAGGCGCTATAGAAATCATGAATAGTAGCTATGGTGTAAAACAAGGTGTAGATAGCCACACAGGAAACATGACAGGGACAAGGCAACATGATCCTATTATATTACATAAACAATTAGACAAAGTAAGTCCTTACCTTGCTATTGCTGTATGTGAATCCAAACGATTACAGAAAGCAGTAATAAAATACTATGAAATTGTTGAGACTGGAATTGAAGCCGAAATTTATAATATAGAGCTAGAAAGCGTTGTTATTTCCTCTGTATATTTCACCCATGTCTACTATCCGGGGAGTTCTTCACCTAATATGCATGAAGTCATAGGACTAAGGTTCCGTGGCATCACATGGAATTACGTAAGAGGGAATATTAAATACGATGATGCATGGATGAAAGCAGCAAAGAAAGAAGAACAGAAATAATAAATGAACATTGCGTCTGGTGCAGTCCGCTTAAGGGGCAGATCAAGGGTGTAAAAAACCTGGGTATAGATTCGTACAATTACTTGATTTGATATGTTCGATCCAACAGCAAAAGCAGGATAACTTATAGACGAAAAGCAGTTGCAGGGTTTGCCTACCGAACTGGCTAAAAATTTCAAAATATCTAAATATTTCAGCCAGTTCGATCGCCTGTTGAAAAAGTTCGTGTTGAAACGTCACTGAACAGATCAAACTTCGGCCACCCAGGCATTCGCCGGAATGTGGGGCAGCAGGTGTCTACAAGGTAATTTACGCTGACTGATGTACAGGATCGCGCGTCACGACGACCTTCAAAAGCTTAGCGGTCAAGCATTAACCCTCTGCGGTTGGTTTTTTTATGTCTGCTTTTCACCATTTCCTGTTATTTACTCCCCTTTCTGCATAGGTTTTGCTACTTACCCATGCACAAATTAGGGTAAAATTTATTCTCTCATCAGCTCGCTGAATCTGGACGATTCGCGCGCTGAAAACAATAATGATACTAATAAATACCCAGGAGAATAACATGCCTGAAGCAATGCCTTTTCAGGTGCTTATTGTCGACGATCATCCTCTGATGCGGCGAGGAATTAGTCAATTATTGCAACTGGACCCCGCGTTTGAAGTGGTTGCCGAAGCGGGCGATGGCGCGAGTGCGATCGATTTGGCGAATCGTCTTGATCTGGATGTGATCCTGTTAGATCTCAACATGAAAGGCATGAGTGGGCTTGATACGCTGAATGCGTTACGTCGCGATGGCGTCACCGCGCAAATCATCATCCTTACGGTTTCTGATTCTGCCAGCGATGTTTATGCACTGATTGATGCCGGGGCTGATGGATATCTGCTCAAAGACAGCGATCCGGAAGTGCTGCTTGAGGCTATCAGGAAGGGAGCCAATGGCGGTAAGGTATTCAGCGAACGCGTCAGTGAGTATTTGCGTGAACGTGAACTGTTTGGCGAGCAAGAAGATCCATTCAGCATACTGACCGAACGCGAACTGGATGTTTTACACGAGCTGGCTCAAGGGTTATCAAACAAACAGATTGCATCGGTGTTGAACATCTCTGAGCAAACGGTGAAGGTGCATATTCGCAACCTGCTGCGCAAACTTAACGTGCGCTCTCGAGTGGCTGCGACCATCCTGTTTTTGCAAACGCGCGGTATGCAGTAAACAACATGTTGGCCGGATAAAACTCCCCGGCCAGCATTCCCCTTCTGCGCCCAATGCGCACAGCGCCATCGGGCGATCAGGTCTTATTTTTCCTGCGGCGTGAGTTGCTCCAGCGCCTGTTTTATACTGCGTTCTATCACTGCCCGACGTGTGTCGTTGGCTGGTAACAGTTTCAGCATCATCTCCCAGGCGGCCACCGCTTCGCCAAAGCGCTGCTGTTCAAATGCATTAAACGCATACATGCTCAACACACGTACGTTAGCATGTTCGCTTCTGACCAGTTGGCGTAGCAACTCCCCTCCCCGACGGTTATCTTCCGGATCGGAGGAGCGGGTCAGCGCTTCCGCATAACCCAGCGCGGCATCGCTATTTTTCGGATCAAGACGGTAAGCATTTGCATACGCTTCGGTCGCCGTACTGGCATTTCCCAGTACCATGCCGATACGCCCAAGCATGATCCAACCTTCAATATTCCCGGCATCCGATTGCAGACGTGTGCGTAGCCCCAACGCCAGCCGTGTCATCTCTTCCTCATTCAACGGTTCAGCTTTCGGATCCAGTGCACGTTCTAATAATGCAGGCGTTTGTGCAGTGGCCTGCTGCCAGATTTTGACCTGTTTATAATTACCGGTTTGGTAATAGCTCACCGCGCCAACAGCCAGTGCGATCACTATTCCCGGTATAAACAGCAACAACCCGCCCCGCTTTCCATCGGGAAGAATATCGTCAGGAAATTCCTCCTGCTTCACTCGTACGCGCCGGCGAGAGCGGGCAAAAATAATCCAGCCTCCCAAACCAATCGCCACGACAGGCATTACCCACAGCAGCACGGTAAGCGGCGTCAACGGCGGATCGTATGTGACGAAGTTGCCGTAACGCGCCACCATGTAATCGACGATCTCTTTCTGACTTTTTCCTTCCTGCATCAGTTCGTAAACTTTCTGACGCAGGTCGGTGGCAATCATCGAGTTAGAGTCGGCAATGCTGTTGTTCTGGCATTTCGGGCAGCGCAACTGCTCAGTCAGCTGGCGGAATTGCTGTTCCTGCGCTTCATCCTTAAACTGCATCACATCAATGGTCGCAAGCGTTGAGCCAGAGACAACCAGCATCAGCATGCCCAGTAGAAATCTCATTGCGCAGCCTCCTTACTGTACTTATCCCACAACGGTTTGATTTCGCTCTCCCACACGCGGGCGTTTAAATCGCCCGCATGGCGGTAGCGAATAATACCTTTACCGTCGATCAGGAAAGTCTCCGGCGCGCCGTAAACACCCAAATCCAGGCCGAGCATACCGTCACCGTCAAACAAACTCAGCGCGTAAGGATTGCCCAGCTCTTTCAGCCAGACAATGGCCTTCTGACGATCGTCTTTATAGTTCAGACCCACGACCCGAACGCCCTGCGCGGAGAGCTGATTCAGATACTGGTGTTCAGCGCGACAGGTAGGGCACCAGGTTGCCCAGACGTTTAGCAACACCGGTTTGCCCTGAGTCAGCACATCAGCCTGATAATGCTGGCCCGGGTTTTCCAGTGACTCCAGACGGAATGTGGGCACAGGTTTACCGATCAGAGCGGATTCCAGATTCGTGGGATCGTCACCCTGGGCATTACGCGCCAACTGCCACAAAAGCGCTGCCGCAATAACGAGAAAAATAATAAACGGAATTAAGAGTGCGTTGCGCTTCATACCGCCTCCGGAGCGTCTTTTTGCGCAGCCGTGCGAGGACGCACGCGCTGGCGATAGCGTGGATCAAACAGGCAGAACAATCCGCCCAGCGCCATCAGCAATCCTCCGGCCCAAATCCAGCGAATAAACGGTTTGTAGTACAGACGCACAGCCCATGCGCCGTTATCCAGTTCTTCACCCAAGGCGGCGTACAGGTCACGCGTCAGCCCGCCGTCAATCGCCGCTTCGGTCATCATCGAACTGGTGCTGTTATAAAAGCGTTTTTCCGCATGCAGGATCGCTTCCGGTTTACCCTCACGCGTAACGCCGATAATAGCGACGCCGCCACGGTAGTTAGGTCCGGTAATATCTTTCACTTCGCGGAAGGTGAACTGGTAGTTATGGATACTGACGCTATCGCCCGCCTTCATACGCACATCGCGTTCAACGCTATAGTTCTGACTAAAGGCAATACCGACAATCGTGATAGCCAGCCCCACGTGACCTGACACCATCCCCCAGTAACTCGGCGTCAACCGGGTGCCGCGAGAAATTCGCAGGCACGCTTCAGAGATGGCAAGCACAAAGATCCAGCATGCCATTGCCATACCGACGACCGTCATGGCCACGATGCGATCTTCAAAGAGCCACGGCAGCAGCAGAGAGAGCACAAGCGTCGTGACAAACGCGATAATCAGCAACGTTTTCAGTTTACGTGGTCTGTCACGCCCCCAGCGCACCAGCGGTCCAATCCCCAGCAGCAACGCAAACGGCACCATCAGCCATGTAAACATGGTATTAAAGAACGGTTCGCCAATCGAAATACTGCCCAGACCCAGTTGCTTGTGCACCAGCGGCAGCAGCGTGCCCAACAGCACCACCAGCATGGCGGCAATCAGCAGAACGTTGTTTCCCAGAAGCAGAGACTCTCGCGACCAGAGTGCGTTATTCACCCGCGAGCGAACTTTATGCCCTCGCACGGCAAAGAGCAGTAGCGAACCGCCGATGACCACCACCATAAAAGCAAGAATGAACATCCCGCGCGAGGGATCGGAGGCAAACGCATGCACCGATACCAGTACGCCTGAACGCACGAGGAATGTCCCCAACAGGCACAGAGAGAATGCGCAAATCGAGAGCAACAGCGTCCAGGCCTTAAAGCTGGCACGTTGTTCGGTTACCGACAAAGAGTGCATCAGCGCAGTCCCCACCAGCCACGGCATGAACGAGGCGTTTTCGACCGGGTCCCAGAACCACCAGCCGCCCCAGCCAAGTTCGTAGTACGCCCAGGCGGAACCAAGCACAATGCCCAGCGTCAGAAATACCCACGCCGCCAGCGTCCACGGACGGGAAAAACGGGCAAAAGTGCTGTCCAGACGCCCGCTCATCAGCGCGGCAATCGCGAACGCAAACGCCACGGAGAAGCCGACATAGCCCATATACAGCAACGGTGGATGGAAAATAAGTCCAGGGTCCTGCAACAGTGGATTCAGGTCGCGCCCTTCAATGGGAAAGTCAGGCAACGTGCGAGAAAACGGGTTCGAGGTAAACAGGATAAACAGCAGGAAACCCACGCTGACCATGCCCATTACCGCCAGGACTCGGGCGACGATATCCAGAGGCATCCGCTGACTGAACAGCGCCACGGCGAACGTCCAGCCGCTCATCAACAGCACCCACAGCAACAGTGAGCCTTCATGTGCGCCCCACGTTGCCGCCACGCGATACCACACCGGGAGTTGGGTATTGGAGTTACTGGCGACATAGGTCACCGTAAAATCATTGACCACGAAGGCGTTAATCAAGACCAGAAACGCGCCCATCACGCAGATAAACAACGCCCAGGCAAAAGGTCGCGCAGAGGCCATCATTCTGACATCGCCACGCGCTACACCCCACAGCGGATAGACTGAAAGCAGTAATGCAATGCCAAGCGCAAGACACAACAGGCCATTGCCAATTTCAGGCATCATGACGTTTTATCCTTATAAACGCTTTCCGGGCGACGATGGTTTTCCTGCATCGCCTTTTCAACTTCCGGCGGGGTGTAATTCTCATCATGTTTAGCCAGAACCTCTTTTGCCTGTACATGATTGCCTTTATCCAGTTCCCCCTGAACGACCACGCCCTGCCCTTCACGGAACAGGTCCGGCAAAATACCTTCATACGTGACATCCACCACGCCCTCGGCGTCATAGATGCTGAAATTCACCTTCAGCGATTGCGGATCGCGCTTGACGCTTCCCGGCATCACCATGCCGCCAACGCGAAGACGCTGGCCGACTTCAGGCATCTGCTGGGTCTCTCGCTTACCATAGAGAATTTCGCCCGGTGTGTAGAACAGGTCGATGTTTGAACGCAGCGCATAGAGCACCAGCGTGATGGTCAATGCCAGACCAGCCAGTACCGCACAGGCTATCCATAACCGATTTTTACGCCGAATATTCACGCTGCCTCCCGTTGTTGTGCCGCACGCATGCGCGTTTCTCGCGCCCGCTGCTGCGCCACGCCACGTAAAATCGCGCGATGCTGTAACGCTGAATGCAGCACCAGGACAATCAGCGGGATCACGCTCAGCACCACCGCCAGCCACACATACAAGGCGTAACCGCCCATCGAGAAAAAATCACTCCAGGATGCAAATGCAGGGGTCATTGGCGGCCTCTTTTTAAGATCAGTTCACTCACCCATGGGCGGCGTTTTTCCATCAACAAAATCAGATTACGCATACGCATCAGCGTCAGCGTGATAAACAGGAGCAAGTAGCCGACGATCGCCAGGCGAAGCGGTGTGCGCATCGCCGGATCAATACTTTGCTGCATACGGGTTGATCCCTGGTGCAGGGTATTCCACCACTCTACCGAGTAGTGAATAATCGGTAAGTTCACCACGCCAATCAGCACCAGAATACCGGCAGCACGGCCCGCCACGCGGCGGTCATCAAACGCGTGCCACAGCGCAATGGCGCCGACATAGAGAAACAACAGCACCAGTTCAGAAGTGAGTCGGGCATCCCATACCCACCAGGTTCCCCACATTGGTTTACCCCATGCAGAACCGGTCACCAGCGCGATAAAAGTAAACACAGCGCCGACTGGCGCCATCGCAGCCAATGCCAGGTTAGCCATTTTCATCTGCCAGACCAGACCGATAAACGCGGCAACCGCCATGGATGCATAAATCCCCATCGACCAGATGGCCGCAGGAACATGCAGGTAGATAATGCGATAACTCTGTCCCTGCTGATAATCCGAAGGCGCAAAACCAAACCCCCAGATCCAGCCTGCGGCCAGTATCACTGCGCTGGCAATCGCCAGCCACGGGATAAACCAGCCACAGATCTGATAGAGCCGTGGGGGCATCGCCAGTTGATGAAGTATTTTCCACATAGTTCAGTCACCAGACTCAAGCAAAACAAATGAAACTTCCGTTATGCCGGATGGCGGTTTCGCCTTATCCGGCCGATACACTGCCTGCTCCTGCAGACTGATAGCGTCACGCCATCAGACAACAGGTTATTGCACACTGATCCGTAACGCGGCAGCCGTCGCAAAAGGACTTAGCGTCGCGCTTCCAACCAGCAGTGCACCAAGAATCGCCATATACCCTTCAACGGGTAAGTGCATGGAGGCCGCGTCCATTGCCGCGGTCGCAAAAATCAGTAGTGGAATCGTGAGCGGCAGCACCAGTACGCTTAGCAGCACACCGCCGCGCTTTAAGCCCACCGTTAGCCCAACCCCTGGCGCACCGAGAAACCCCAGCGTCGGGGTACCGAGCAGCAGCGTCAGCGCCATAATCTGCCAGCCGTACATATCCATTCCCAGCAGCAATGCCACCAGCGGCGAAAGGATCAACAACGGCAGGCCTGTCACCACCCAGTGCGCCATCACCTTCGCCAGCACCACTGCCGGCAGCGGCAATGGCAGCAGCATTAACTGCTCCAGGCTACCGTCCTGCAGGTCGTCACGAAATAACCGCTCCAGCGCCAGTAACGATGCCAGCAGCGCCGCGACCCAAATAATGCCCGGCGCAATGCGTGCCAGTAGCTGTGGCTCCGGGCCAATACTCAGCGGAAATAAAGTAATCACAATCAGGAAGAACCATAGCGGGTTGGCGATCTCCGCACTATGACGGAACGCAACCCGAAGCTCTAAACGGAAAATTCGCCACATCATTGCGCAGCCCTCTCACGGGTCAGCGCAATGCGCCGCACTTTATTGGTTTCTACGTTTAAAGGCTGGTGAGTGGTGAGGATGACAATACCGCCCTGCTCCGTATGCTGTGCCATACGCTGAGTCAGTCGATCAACGCCATTCACATCAATTGCCGTGAACGGTTCGTCGAGGATCCACAGCCGGGCGCGCGTCAGCCAGAGGCGAGCCAGCGCCACACGGCGTTGTTGACCGGCAGAAAGCTGATTTACCGGGATATCTTCATATCCGGCAAGCCCCGCCTGCTCGAGCGCTGAAAGACACTGTGTGGTATCACCATCGTGATGAAAAAAACGCAGATTCTCCAACGCCGAAAGCCGGGTTTTAATCCCCGGCTGATGTCCGATCCACAGTAATTCCTGATGGTAGCTGTCACGCACCTGATGCAGCGGTTGCCCTTGCCAGCAAACCTCTCCGGCGTCTGGACGAGCCAGCCCGGTAAGCAACCGCAGCAGAGTGGTTTTCCCTGCGCCGTTACTCCCGGTAATTTGCACCCATTCACCTGCGTTTACGCGAAATGACAGCTCACTGAACAGTATTCTGTCATCCCGCTCACAGAGCAGTTCTCTGGCCTCAAGCATCCTGAATATTTACATCCTGTTAAAAGCCCGGTTTGACTTCACGCATATCAGGCAGTTTGTGTGCTATCCCTTTATGACAGTCAATACATGTTTGCCCATCTTTCACGGCCTGATCATGCATTTTGGCCGCAACGCCTTTCTGGGCGGTTAAATCCATAAACTCGAAATTATGGCAGTTTCGACACTCTTGCGAATTATTGTCTTTCATACGCCGCCATTCATTTTGCGCCATCGTCAAACGGTGGTCTTCAAATTTCTGCGGTGTATCTATTAACCCCAGTGCTTTCGCGTACAGCTCTTTGCTGGCCTTGATTTTACGAATCATTTTCGGGCCCCACTCGTGCGGGACGTGGCAATCAGGGCAAGTCGCACGTACACCACTACGGTTGTTGTAGTGTACGGTTTCCATGTATTCCTGGTATACCGTGTTGCGCATTTCGTGACAGCTAATGCAGAACTCTTCAGTATTGGCCTTTTCCATACCGGTATTAAAGCCGCCCCAGAAAATAATGCCGCCCACAAAGCCGATTAACAACAGCGTGCCGAGCGCCAGACGACTGGGGCGACGCCACCATTGCCAGACGCGCTTAATCCAGCCTGGTTTACGGTTAGAATTTTCCATAATGACCTCTTATTTCCCGTAACCTTTCGAGGGGGTGAAGGTATTTTCGACAATCGGTGCCGCATCAGCCTGCGGAACATGGCACTGCAGGCAGAAATAACGACGCGGAGCGACCTCGGCCAGTACTTTGCCGTCGCTGTCCATAAAGTGCGTCGGGCTAATGCGCGGCGCGCCAGTGGTGCGATAGCTTTCCACACCGTGGCATTGCAGGCAGCGGTTGGTGTTGGTCGTCACCTGGTAACCGTCAACGCTGTGCGGAATCATCGGTGGCTGATTCACATAGTTCAACGGCATACGCTCTTGCTCTTTCGGCATGCGAATCGCCCCTTCCTGCGTCCCCGAGACTTCCGGCGACTGGCTCAGATCCACTCCGTTTGCAGCCCAAACTGCCCCACTCACTACCAGGGCCAGCGCGGCCGTCCATTGACTCAGCGCTTTAATCAGGTCATGGCTTTTCATGATTTCGCTCCCGAACTCCATCGTGTTGTTATTGTAAAAACATCCTCAGAACAGACATCCACACAGCGACCGCAGGCCGTGCAATCGCGACTGGTTACCTGCACCGGGCTTTGCTCATCCAGCACCGGCGCACGTAGCACATGCGGTTCCGGGCAAACATGAAAACAATCCATACAGCGGTTACATCTCTCGCGGCCTTTCGCCGAAACGGTTAATGCCCCTTTACTTCCCACGACGCTATACAGCGCGCCCAATGGGCAAAGGTGCCCGCACCAGCCATGCTCAACGACCAGTAAATCAAACAAAAACAGGGCAATAATCAGCAGCGCCCCACTACCGAACCCCATGACCAGGCTACGTCCCAGCAGAGACACCGGGTTTATCCACTCCCACAACAACGTGCCTGTCAGAGCAGAACCGACCAGGATGACGATCAGCAGGACGTACCGTATATGCCGGGGAAGGGTTGCGGACTGATTCAGGTCAAACCGTCTGCGCAACCCGCTGGCTAAATCAGTCACCGGATTCATTGGGCAGACCCAACTGCAAAATACGCGTTTGCCGGCAAGGGCATACAACACCGTAATGATGATCGCCCCGGTTAACGCGACCGTTGCGGGCAGATGCCCACTGGCCAGACTTTGCAGCGTAATCAACGGATCGGTTAAGGGAACGGTATCCAGCAACAGACTACTGCTGTAGTTGCCGTGCAGGATCCACACGCCAAACCAGGGACCGCTGAGAAACATCGCCAACACCAGAAACTGGCTCAGACGACGTAACACCAACCAACGGTGACTCCGCCACCAGCCTTTTTTCGCCCGTGCTTCGCGCCCGGTATCACGTTTACGATTTGCCATTGTTCCCCTCCAGCCAGCCGAAGCGGTAATGGTGTCCCAACTCCCCTTTTGCCAGTGACAACGGCAGCACTTTTATGGCCGGTTGCTCCAGCACACACACCTTTTCGCATTTGCCACATCCGGTACAGGCATCGCTATGCACGGTAGGCAGAAACCGCGCATGTTTGCCGGTACGCATGTTGCGATCCAGTTCCAGGGTGATGGCTTCATCGATTTTCGGGCACTCGCGATAGCAGACGTCGCAGCGCAGTCCCTGGTAATTGAGGCAGTTCTCGTGATCCAGCAGCACCGCCAGCCCCATGCGTGAATCATCAATGGATTCGATATCCCGATCCAACGCCCCGCTTGGGCACACTTTGGCGCACGGAATGTCTTCACACATTTCGCAGGGAATGTCGCGAGCGATAAAATACGGCGTCCCCGCCGCCAGCCCGGAGGCCAGCGTCGCCAGCTTCAGCGTGTCATAAGGACATGCCTGCACGCACTGCCCGCAGCGTACGCAGGCGCTGGCGAAAGCACTCTCATTCACGGCCCCGGGCGGGCGCAGCCGTACACCGGTTGCGCGTGCCGTTTGTTGTTGCAACCCCAGCGCCACGCCAACGGCGGCCAGCCCGCCCGCTGCGCGAACCATATCGCGCAGAAAGCGGCGGCGGCCATTTTGGAGTTTAGCTGACCGGGACATAACGCGTTACACCTTCGCCAGTTTCACAGCGCACTTCTTGAAATCCGTTTCTTTAGAAAGCGGATCTGTCGCATCCAGCGTCAGGTTGTTCACCAGCTGAGCGGCATCGAAGAACGGCATGTACACCAGACCCTGCGGTGGGCGGTTACGACCGCGTGTTTCCACAATCGAAATCACCTCACCACGACGGGAAACCACTTTGACCTTATCGCCACGACGCAGATCGCGCGCTTTCGCATCCAGAGGATGAATAAACAGCACGGCTTCCGGGAAGGCACGGTGCAGTTCTGGCACGCGGCGCGTCATACTGCCGGTATGCCAGTGTTCCAGCACACGCCCGGTAGAGAGCCACAGGTCATACTCTTTATCCGGTGCTTCCGCTGCCGGCTCAAATGGCAGCGCGAAAATCACCGCTTTGCCGTCTGGTTTACCGTAGAACTTGTAGCTTTCGCCGGCCTTCACGTACGGGTCATGACCTTCGCTGTAGCGCCATTGGGTCTCTTTACCTTCAACCACCGGCCAGCGTAAACCGCGCGCCTTATGGTAATCGTCGAAGGGGGCAAGATCGTGCCCATGACCGCGACCAAACCAGGCGTACTCTTCGAACAACCCTTTTTGCAGGTAGAAGCCCAGTTCGCGGGACTCATCGTTCAGTTGATCTTCTGCCAGTTCGCTCACCGGGAATTTCGTCACCGCCGGTGTGGCGAACAGGACGTCATACAGTGTTTTACCGCGTAACTCCGGCTTCTGTGCCAGCAGCGCTTCAGGCCAGACCTCTTCGGTTTTGAAACGACGGGCAAACTGCACCATCTGCCAGAGATCCGATTTCGCTTCACCCGGCGCTTTAATCTGCTGACGCCAGAACTGAGTACGGCGCTCGGCGTTGCCGTAAGCCCCTTCTTTCTCGACCCACATCGCCGTCGGTAGGATCAGATCGGCTGCCAGCGCGCTGACCGTCGGGTAAGGATCGGAAACGATGATAAAGTTACGCGGATCGCGCCAGCCCGGCATACGCTCTTCGTTGATGTTCGGTCCGGCCTGCATGTTGTTGTTACACATCACCCAGTAGACATTGAGCTTGCCGTCTTTCAGGGCGCGGTCTTGTGCTACCGCGTGCAGACCCACTTTCGCCGGAATCGTCCCCGCAGGAATATTCCAGTGCTTTTCACAGATATCGCGGTGTTTTTCGTTTGTCACCACCATGTCCGCAGGCAGACGGTGTGAGAACGTCCCGACTTCACGTGCGGTACCGCAGGCGGAAGGCTGGCCGGTCAGTGAGAACGGGCCGCAACCCGGCTGGGAAATTTTGCCGGTCAACAGATGCAGGTTGTAGACCAGGTTGTTGGCCCATACACCACGGGTATGCTGGTTAAAGCCCATCGTCCAGTAGGAGATGACTTTCTTCTTCGGATCAGCATACAGCTGCGCCAGTTGTTCCAACTGATCTTTCGGAACACCGGTCATCTCTGCAGTTTTATCCAGCGTATATTCGGCAACAAACGCCTTGTACTCTTCGAAACTGATCGGTTCGGATGCATCGGAACCCGGATTTTTCGCGGCTTTCTCAAGCGGGTGCGTTGGGCGTAAGCCGTAGCCGATATCCGTCGCCCCTTTGCGCAAGTTGACGTGTTTGCTGAAGAACTCCTGGTTTACCGCATTGTTTTGAATGATGTAATTGGCGATATAGTTGAGGATCACCAGGTCGCTCTGCGGCGTAAAGACGATACCGTTATCGGCCAGTTCAAAACTACGATGCTGGAAGGTCGAGAGCACAGCGACGTTAACATTCGGATCGGACAGACGACGGTTAGTGATGCGCGACCACAGGATCGGGTGCATCTCCGCCATGTTCGAGCCCCAAAGAACGAACGCATCCGCTTGCTCGATATCGTCATAGCAGCCCATCGGCTCATCCATACCAAAGGTACGCATGAAGCCCACTACCGCCGATGCCATGCAGTGACGTGCGTTCGGGTCAATGTTGTTTGAGCGGAAACCCGCTTTGAACAGCTTCGCTGCCGCGTAGCCTTCCCAGATAGTCCACTGACCGGAACCAAACATGCCAATCGCTTCTGGTCCTTTTTCTTTCAGCGACGTTTTGAATTTCTCTTCCATCACATCGAAGGCTTGATCCCAGGTGATTGGCGTGAACTCACCTTCTTTATGATATTTGCCGTCTTTCATGCGCAGCATCGGCTGCGTTAAACGGTCTTTTCCGTACATGATCTTCGGCAGGAAGTAACCTTTGATGCAGTTAAGACCACGGTTAACCGGCGCATCTGGATCGCCCTGACATGCCACAACACGCCCTTGCTGCGTCCCGACCAATACGCCACAGCCCGTGCCGCAAAATCTGCACGGGGCTTTGTCCCATTTGATCGCTTCTTGCTGACCGACGACCGCGCGGGCAACGCCCGGCACGCTTAACCCGGCAGCCGCCGCAGCGGCCGCAACGGCGTTAGCTTTCATAAAGCTACGACGACTGAGTTTCATGGTGTTTCCTCACCTTGCTCATCCTGCTGGTGATAAACCAGCGACACCGCCAGTACGCCCGCAACGTTGCGTACTGACTCAATTGTTTTCATTAGCATTTCACTTTGTTCAGCTTCTACCACGACGATCAGTTGGCCGCTTTCCACATCGCTAAGCGCAACTTCGCAACCTGGAAACGAACGTAACTGTTTGGCGATATCATTGATGTGCTGACTTTTGGCCTGAACGACCAGGCTACAGACCTGCCAGTTAGTGTCCATGGTTGTACTCCGCATTGATGGCTGATACCGGACAAATAGCGACACATGCGCCGCATCCGTTACATGCCTGATTGTCGAGCTGTGGCTGATAAATACCGGACAGTGTGGGGCGAAAAGTAATGGCCATGGGTTCACAACTATCCTGACAGCGATGACATTCAACAGACTGATGCGCGAGACAGCTTTCACCGATCGTAAAATTCAGATCCCATGCCCTGGTGTGGCGCGGAAGAAAGAGTGATTCGGAACAGGCTTGTGCGCAGGCGTAACAAAAGCTGCATTCGCCGTGTTTGAAATTTACGCTCGGATAGCCCCCCTGACCTCGCTGCAGGATGTCGGTTTCACACGCCTGGATGCAGGCGTCACAACGGAGGCAATGGGTAAAAAAGTGAGATGCTTCCCTGCTCCATGGCGGACGGATCCCATTGCTGGCGTTACGCCAACTGCCTGTCAACATGCCTCGACGGGATAAATCAACCATGACATTGTCCTTCCAGAATGACGCTCTCCCTGCGCGGGTTGAACGACAATAAAAACCGCACTATTTATAAGTAGTTATTTTTAACAGTAAGATATTTCAGGATGTGTTAGAGGTGCATACCCCAATCGGGGTAAATGCTGTTGCCGGATCAAAAGAGTGTGGAGTTGGCGGGAAAAAACGCGATTTTACTCACATTTCAATGAGTTATATACATAGTTATATAACGACAAACCAAAACAGAGAATAATCTTATTATTGAGATTATTCTTAGAATATATCACTAGCAAATAAGCACACATTCAACCGATACACTTAAAATATAGGTAAATTTAGATTTATAGATATTCTGAATATGCTAACCTACCATCAACACGTTCAGAAGAAAGATGAAAGGAAACACTGTGAACAATAAGATGAAGACAATTGTCCCTGCCGTCCTGTTAGCCACCTTCGCCAGCACCACAACATGGGCTGCAACCCATGATGCCAACACTCAGCCGCTGGAAAAAGTCGCGCCTTATCCGAAAGCAGAAAAAGGAATGAAGCGCCAGGTTATCCAGCTGGCTCCTGAGAAAGATGAATCTACTCTCAAAGTAGAACTGTTGATTGGACAAACGCTGGAAGTGGACTGCAACAGACATCGCCTTGGCGGGGAACTGGACAGCAAAACGCTGGAAGGTTGGGGTTATGACTACTACGTATTCGACAAAGTTACCTCTCCGGTTTCAACCATGATGGCCTGCCCGGACGGCAAGAAAGAGAAGAAATTCATCACCGCGTATCTGGGTGAAGACGGTATGCTGCGCTACAACAGCAAGCTGCCGATCGTGGTATACACCCCGGAAAACGTGGAAGTGAAATACCGTATCTGGAAAGCAGACGAGAACGTCCAGAACGCCGTAGTCCGTTAATCAATAATGCCTGATGGTGCATTCACATCACCACCAGGCATTTTGCTTACAGCGCGATATCGGCGACCGCTTTCTGTTCAGGCTGTGGTTGTGCCTGCGGTTTCAACTGCGGTAAAGGCGCGACATCGGCAACCTGCGGCTTGTCGTATTTCAGACCCAGAACCTCGCTGGTATATTGCAGCTCTTGTTCCGTAGCCTGGACATTACCGTTAAGTTTTGTGCCATAAGACGGAATAATCGTTTTCAGCTTCGCCTGCCATTCCGGGCTGGCCACTTTATCTTTAAACACTTTTTCCATCAGATGCAGCATGATCGGTGCCGCGGTGGATGCACCCGGCGATGCGCCCAACAATGCAGCAATCGTACCCTCTTTATCGCTCACCACTTCGGTGCCCAGACGCAGAACGCCGCCCTTCTCCGCATCACTTTTGATGATCTGTACGCGTTGACCCGCTTGCCACAAACGCCAGTCTTCTTTTTTCGCCTGCGGGTAGTATTCCTGCAGCGCGGCAAAACGGTCGTCGTCGCTGAGCATCACCTGACTAACCAGATATTTCACCAGATCGAAATTATCCAGCCCAACGTTCACCATCGGCATGAAGTTGGAAGTCGTGGTCGAGCTGAGCAGATCCCACAGTGAACCGTTTTTCAGGAACTTGGTGGAGAACGTCGCGAATGGCCCAAACAGCACCACGCGTTTGCCATCCAGAATACGGGTATCGATGTGCGGTACGGACATCGGCGGTGCGCCTACTGACGCCTGACCGTACACTTTGGCCAGGTGGCGATTCACCACATCCGGGTTTTCCGCAACCAGGAACTGTCCGCCAACCGGGAATCCGGCGTAGCCTTTCGCTTCCGGGATATCGGTCTCCTGCAACAGTTTCAGCGCAGCACCGCCGGCGCCGATAAAGACGAACTTCGCCTTGATATCGTGTTCCGCTTCATTGTTTTTCAGATCGGCAACCGTAACGGTCCAGCTGTTATCCGCGTTACGCTTAAAACCACGCACTTCAGTGCTCAGCTGCAGCGCAAAATTGGGCTTTTTCTGCAACGATGCAATTAGTTGGCGCGTAATTTCGCCGTAGTTCACATCAGTACCAATCTCAGTACGTGTGGCTGCGACTTTTTGTTTCGGATCGCGCCCTTCCATTACCAGCGGTGCCCACTCTTTGATCTGTGCGTGATCTTCAGAGTACCGCATGCCACGGAACAACGAGCTCTGCTGCAATGCCGCATAGCGGGCACGCAGGAAATTCACGTTCTCATCACCCCAGACAAAGCTCATATGAGGAACGGTAGTGATAAATGAACGCGGGTCATGCATCACGCCATTGTTGACCTGATACGCCCAAAACTGGCGAGAAATCTGGAACGCTTCGTTAATTTCGACGGCCTTTTCGATGCTAACGGTGCCATCTGCTTTTTTAGGCGTGTAGTTCAGTTCCATAAGGGCTGAGTGCCCTGTACCGGCATTGTTCCAGCCGTTCGAACTCTCCTGGGCAACGCCATCCAACCGCTCAACCATGGTCATAGACCACTGCGGTTCCAGCTCCTGAAGATAGGTTCCCAGCGTGGCACTCATGATGCCCCCGCCAATCAACAGTACATCCGTTTCCTGCTCTTCAGTCGCTTTCGCTTTTGCCGCCATAGAGACAACATTCAGCCCTAATGCCATGGTGAAGAGCATGGCAGTCACTTTTTTCATAATGTTAATGCCTTACTTTTAATATCGCTTTTTCGCTTTATTGCAGGTGAAAATCGAGCGGCACCAACGGTAACACTTAAGTAACAATAATTAAATATTGTTTATAAATTATATTTTAATTTTAAAACTGTTATTGATAAGTTGATTTTTTATGGTTTTTTTGAGAGACGTCGCTGTAAACCCATTCGTCAGGCGCAGAGACACCACGTTGTGCGTTACCGCACAACGCCTGTGGTGTGTGCGGTAACCTGAGGGTTTAAAGAAGAAAAATGGTGGCCAGACCGAGGAAAATAAAGAATCCACCGGTGTCGGTGATGGCGGTGATCATCACGCTGGAACCCACTGCCGGGTCGCGTCCGAGCTTCACCATCGTCATCGGGATGATCACCCCCATCAATGCCGCCATCAGCAGATTGAGCATCATCGCCAGGGTCATCACACCACCGAGTGCCATATCGTCGTACAGCCACCAGGTGATTCCGCCCATGATCCCGCCCCAGACAAGGCCATTGATCAGCGCCACGCCCATTTCACGCAGGATCAGGAAGGTCAGGTTTCCGGGTTGAATATTTTGCAGCGCGAGCGCGCGGACAATCATGGTAATGGTTTGATTGCCGGTGTTCCCGCCGATTCCCGCCACAATGGGCATTAACGACGCCAGCGCCACCAGTTGCGAGATCGTGTGTTCAAAACCGTCAATCACGCGCGAAGCGATAAATGCCGTACATAAATTTATCGCCAGCCATGCCCAGCGAGTTTTTACTGCTTTGGTGACCGGGGCGAACACATCCTCTTCGGCGCTTAGCCCCCCCATCCGACGTAGATCGGTATCGGTCTCTTCATAGACGACATCGACAATCTCATCGATGGTCAATCGCCCCATCAGCTTGCCTGACGGGTCTACGACCGCCGCACTGACCAGGTTATCACGTTCAAACGTTCGCGCAGCGTGTTCGGCAATGTCTTCAGGCGCAAAGGTGAGCGGATCGTCTTCCATCACCTCGCTGACTTTTCGCTGCACGTCGTTGAGTAAAATGCAGGTCAACGTGAGCTCGCCAACGAGCACTTTATCGCGGTCGGTCACGAACAGTTTATCGGTGTTCTCCGGCATTTTTCCCAGCCGGCGCAGATAGCGTTGCACCACCTCCAGCGTCACGTCAGGACGCACGGTGATGACTTCGAACTCCATGATCGCCCCGACGCGATTCTTCTCGTAGTGCAACACCTGGCGAACACGTGCCCGTTCTTCTGCCGGTAACGTCGCCAGCAACCGGCCCGTGAGGTTACGCGGTAAATGTTGAACAAGGTAAATCTGTTCATCGATATCAAGGTATTGCAGCGCGTCGAGCAACTCCCGGTCGGACATTTCGTCGATCAGGTCATCCCAGACGTTTTCGGACGCTTCAAGCAGCACGTAGCCACGTTTATCGCTTTGGATCAGTCGCCATAGGGCATGACGCTCTTCGGACGGCAATGCTTCAAGGGTATCCGCCAGATCGGGCGGCGGCAGATGAGCCACCAGCGCCCCTACCTCAGCAATATCGTCGGCTAATGTACCGACGTCATATTGCTCAGCCAGGGTAAGCTTGCCCAACAGCGTGGAAATAATCGCTTTGTCAGTGGTCAGTAGCCAGATAAGACGCGCACGTTCTTCGTCACGCAGCCTGGCGCTGTTTTTGTTTATTACGGACATTAATCATAAATCCATGATATGAAATATGATCAATCATGATGCTGAATTATGTAAATAACAATAAACGGTGTTGCCGGGTGGATAAAAAAACGGCGATTCACTCGTCAGTCAAATGCCCGAAAAGCAGAGCGCTATCGGGCATACCGTGTTACGCGGTGCGGGCTACGGCATCACGCGAAGCAGCGTCGCGCTCATCACCCAGGAGTTCAGTCAACTGACCGTTACGCATTTCAAGCAGACGATCCGCATGAATAAAATAGTGATCGTCGTGGCTAATCGCAAAAACGGTTTTGCCCATATCCTGCATTAATGGCAACAGCACCTGGTAGAATTCACGACGGAAATGCGGATCCTGATCGGCCGCCCATTCATCCAACAGAATAATGTCGCGCTCCTCCGCTACGGCCAGCAGCAGTGCCACGCGCTTTTTCTGCCCTTTTGACAACTTCAGGTTGAGGATACGCCCGTCGTTAAGCTCCAGTTTGTGTGCCATCTTCAGATGTTCCAGCCACTTCGCCACCAGCGCCGGGTTAGCCTCTTTTCCTTCCGGTCCCAGTAGCTTGTCAAACAACCAGACATCGGTAAACACGGCGGAAAACAGCTTACGGTAATCCTCCGGCTTTTCGACAGAAACCGCTTTTCCGTCGAGTAAGATCTCGCCCGACTGCGGCTGATACAGGCCGGTCAGCAGCATCGCCAGCGTGGATTTCCCGCTACCGTTGCCGCCAATCAGGAAGATCAACTCTCCACGATGAATGGTCAGATTCACCGGTCCTACGGAGAACGGATTGTCCTGGTAATGGAAAACGACATTACGCAGCTCCAGGGTTTTCCAGTTTGGGAACGCGGCGGCTCGCGGAAATTCAGCCTTAAAGGGCGCCAGCGCGAATTTATTCAGTTTGTTGAACGCGACCTGCGCAGTCAGTAGCGTTGGCAGCGCGCCGACGGCAGACAGCAACGGTGTGCGCAGGAACAGCAGCGTCAGCGAATAGGTCGCCGCCACGTTGGTATCTGCCCAGCCCAGGCTATTCGCCATCCAGAAAACCAGGCCTATTGCGCCCAGCATCATAATGTTCGACCAGTTAACCGCGCTCAGGTGGAAGGTATCAGCACGGATAATGTGGTGGCGGTACTCTTTGGCATCCGGGACGTACAGCTGGTTGAAGATATGCTCAGCACGTTCACGGTTGAGCGTCAGTTCTTTCCGCCCTTCCAGTACAGTCTGGTAATCGTTGTACAGTTTGTCTTCTGTCTCACGCAGGGTCGCCATGTGTTTATACACCCGCGCTACCAGCACAAATCCGCCCCAGATGATGATTGCCATCCAGATTGCCGTCACTAACAGCATTTTGGTCGAGAGCATTGCCAGATACGCCGCCGAACCGACGGTCAAAATGATCCCCTGCACCAGCTCCGGTAGACGGACAAATGCGATGGTAATGTTGCGGATATCACTGGTTAAACCGGCCAGTAACGAGGCGCTACCGAGCTGTTCGATACGCTCGACGTGGGTATCCAGAATACGTTTAATGAATTCGCTACGCAGACGGTAGACAAAGTGATGTCCCAGCGTGGTCAGCGCCAGTTGTGAGCCGAGGGTAACGACCATCAGCAAAAGCAGCAGGCCGAGAAATTCCGGCAAAACCATGAGCGTGGTATCGACCGTTTCAATCAGGCGCTGGTTGATAAATGCAATCAGCCCAATCCCCAGCGCCGCGCTGGCAAGGCTGAGGGCCATGACGCTGATAAATGGCCAGCGATACTGCCGCCAGACAAGAAGTAAAAGTTCCATGCAAACAACCCGGACAAATGATAACAGCCCGCAGTTTAAACATCTCTTCGCCGACAGCAATAATAATTCTTATTTTTATTCTTTTTTACCTGCCTGACGAAATGTCAGATTGTAACGGCAGTCGGCCGTCAGAGGATGATAGCCTGTCTTAAGCGGCTGGATACCATGGTAGAACAGTCGTGATTCCCCACCCCAGACCACCACATCACCGTGTTCCAGCAGCAGGCGCTTTAACGGATCGTTACGCCGCAAACCACCAAACTGAAAGATGGCCGGCAGGCCCAACGAAACCGATACGATAGGCGCACGCAGGTCGGGCTCGTCCTTATCCTGATGCAATGACAGCTTTGCCCCGGGCGAATAGCGATTAATCAAACAGGCATCGGGTTGAAAATCCGGGTAGCCCGCAGCAATGGCGGCCTGATGGCACAGGTCGGCAAAAGCATTCGGTAACGGCGGCCAGTGTGCGCCGGTCAACGGATCGAACGGTGAATAAAGATAGCCCTGCTGATCCGTTGTCCAGCCCAGATGACCACAGTTGGTCATCGCCACCGACATGGTATAACCACCAGGCGTAACCATCTGACGAAACGGCGACTGGCTGGCAACGGCGGCGATCGCCTGTATTAAAGAAGGGGCAGCCTCAAAGGCAAAACGTCGCAGGATCACTGCACCCGATGCCAGCGGTTCCTGCCAGGGTTTCTCATCCGCAAAGAGATCGAGCATTATGTTTCCTCGTCGGCTGTTTCACGTTGCAGCAGTTGCGCCTTGCGGGCAATCCCCCAGCGGTAACCTGAAAGCGCACCATCACCGCGGATCACCCGATGACACGGGATCACGATAGCCAGTTTGTTCGCCGCACAGGCACTGGCCACCGCACGCACGGCCTTCGGTTTGCCAATGGCATTAGCCAGTTGCTGATAGCTCACCGTTTCGCCACAAGGGATCGTCCGTAACGCCTGCCACACCTGTTGCTGAAATGCCGTGCCCTGGATATCCAACGGCAGTGACAGCGGTGTATTTCGCGAATTAATCACCGCAATCACTTCACTCACATGCTGACTGAAATCCGCATCCGCAGGGGCGTCCTGCGCCGTGGGAAACAACGCGTGCAGTTCCGATATCAACGTTGCATCATCATTGCCGAGTAAAATCGCGCAAATACCACGTTCACTTTCCGCGACCAGGCAACGACCCAGTATGCAATCTGCCAGGGTATAACGAACCGATAACCTGTCGCCGCCTTTACGAAATTGCTTTGCCGTCATGCCCAATGCGGCATCGGCCTTGCGGTAGTAACTGCTGCTGTCAGGAAACCCGGCGTTAAGAACCGCCTGAGTTACCGGCTCTCCTTTCGCCAGGGCATCGCGCAGACGGCGGGCACGCCAGGACTGCTGCCAGGCCTTCGGGGTCATGCCCGTCGTGGCTTTGAACAGGCGATGTAAATGAAACGGACTCATCGCCACCTGCTGTGCCAGATCGTCCAGCGTAAGGGGGATCTCCTGCTCTAACAATTTGCAGGCACGGGTAATTTTATCCAGCCGCTGTTGTTGCGCACTCGCTTTATCCGGCTGGCAGCGCTTACAAGGCCGGTATCCGGCTGCCAGTGCCTGCTCGGCATCCGCAAAGAAACTGACGTTTTTACGCAGCGCATGTTTTGCCCGGCAGGATGGCCGACAAAAAATACCGGTGGTGTGAACGGCAAAAACAAACTGACCGTCAGCCTCTGTATTGCGATCCAATACAGATTGCCAGCGGTCATCATCCGTCAGATGTGAAACGTTTTTCATTTTGGACTCCTTTGTTAAGCATAGCGCTTAGGTTCAGTGTGTCCGCATTGCAGGATGCAAAAACCCGCAATCTTGCTTTTTAATTTTTATCGCTGATGAGAAAGCTTTTAAACTGCGGCGACATCCAGGTTTTGAATTCCTCGCCCTCTTTGACAATCATATACACCGCCAGCCCTTCACGGCGTACGACCTCTTTGGCTTTATCTGTTCCAAGTACCATTAGCCCGGTGTCCCACCCGTCTGCCTCCAACGCCGTCGGCGCAATCACCGTCACGGACACCAGATTGTGCTCAATCGGTCGACCGGTTTTAGGATCGATAACATGGGACAGTCGTTTGCCATCGAGTTCGTAATAGTTGCGGTAACTGCCGGAAGTACTGATGCCGTGCCCGTTAATATCGACTATCGCCTGCACCGCGTTTTCACGATCGGTGGGTTTCTGGATCGCGACACGCCACGGATGCCCTTCACCATTCATTCCCCGGCTGTTCAGTGCGCCTCCCACGGACACCAGATAGCGCGCAATCCCTTCTTGCTCCATCAGCCTGGCCAGATGGTCGGCAGCATAGCCTTCTCCCACGGTCGAGAGATCCACATACAGTTCCGGTAAATCTTTTTGCAGGTAATTCTGATGGGCCTCATTAACCACCTTCAGATGCTGCAGCCCGGTTTTTGCCTTGGCGGCGTCAATTTGTTCCTGGGTGGGAATATGCAATGGCTGGTGATCAGGGCCAAAGCCCCACAGATTGACCAACGGTCCTACGGTGATATCCATCGCGCCATCGGTTTTTGAGCCAATGCGTAGCGCCGACGTGATGATATCAGCCATTGCATCATTAACAGGCCACGGCGACAGGCTGCCCGACAGGTTAAAGCGCATCAGCGCAGAGTCGTTTTTATAGGTGGAAAGGAGTTGGTCATCAGCATCAAGTTGCGTCTGGATCTTCGACTGCAATTCCCCGGCGCGTTTGGCATCGATATCGGCAACGCTGACTCGCCAGAAGGTGCCCATGGTCTTCCCTTCCAGTACCGTGACTGCTGGTGCGGTTGTCTGAGCGGGTTTCGGGGCATTATCACATCCCACAAAAAAGATCGTTACAGCCAGCAGGGCTGCACGACAAAAAATCATATCCATACGTGATTATCCTCATGCGAACGGACGCAAGAGTACACCAAAAAGTCTTGTTTGTACGTCAGAAAAACGGCATTAAAAAAGGCCCCGAAGGGCCTTTGATAGCGATAAACGCAAATTAGAACTGGTAAACCAGACCCAGTGCTACGATATCATCGGTAGCAATACCGGCACGTTGGGTGAACTCATTGTCATCCAGCAGGTTGATTTTGTAATCAACATAGGTAGACATGTTTTTGTTGAAGTAGTAAGTCGCACCAACATCAACATATTTCACGAGATCCTGATCGCCAAAATTGGTGGTACCATTGCTGATATCTTTACCTTTGGACTGCAGGTAAGCCACAGACGGACGCAGACCGAAGTCGAACTGATACTGAGCAACAACTTCGAAGTTCTGCGCTTTATCAGCAAAACCATAGATGTCATTTGCATTAGTAGATTTAGAATCGCCGAAACGGGTCGCATTATAGGTCTGGGAGTACTGCGCCGCCAGATAGACATTGTTGGCATCATATTTCAGACCGCCAGTGTAAACCGTAGCACGGTCGCCACTACCGTACACGCCAGCAGCGTTCTGGTCTGCAGTACGTTTAGAGGTTGTGATCGCACCACCAATACCGAAGCCAGCACCGAGATCATAAGTCAGAGATCCACCGAAGCCGTCACCGTTCTGTTTCAACGTGCCGCGACCGGTGTCGTTTTCACCGCTTACGCTACCATTTTTACCCTGATACTGCAGAGCAAAATTCAGGCCATCAACCAGACCAAAGAAGTCAGTATTACGGTAGGTTGCGAAACCGTTACCACGCTGCTGCATGAAGTTGTCAGCACCATAAGTATCGCCGCCGAACTCCGGCAGAACGTCGGTCCAGGACGTTACATCATAAGTCACGCCATAGTTACGACCGTAGTCGAAAGAACCTGCATCAGCGAATTTCAGACCCGCAAATGCCACACGCGTCCAGGCGTTGTTCTCAGATTCAGGCGCGTTACCCTGAATCTGATACTCCCACTGGCCGTAACCGGTCAGTTGGTCGTTAACCTGGGTTTCGCCTTTGAAGCCGATACGCATATAGGTCTTGTCACCATCATCACCTTTGTTGTCGGAGAAATAGTGCAGGCCATCGACTTTGCCATACAGGTCTAATTTGTTGCCGTCTTTATTGTAAATTTCAGCCGCATTTGCTGCGCCTGCTACCAGCAGAGCCGGTACCAGGAGGGACAGTACTTTAACTTTCATGTTATTAACCCTCTGTTATATGCCTTTATTGCTTTTTTATGCCACTGCATACTGATTAACGTCCATTAACCAGTCGGCAACTTCATTCTCCGCAAAAACACAGAATAATCCAACACGAATATGATACTAAAACTTTTAAGGTGTTTCATTTATCTACACAGATGTTTCAAAATGTTAATATGAGGGAACTTTTTTAAAATACAAAAATGAGGCAAATAAGCACGAATAGTCAAGATGCATATAATTTTATTTATAAATCAATAAAATACATTAAAAATTCGTATAGCACTGAATGCCAAAACAAAATCTTCACTCGCAACTAAAATAGACCCGCTATCATCATTAACTTTATTTATTACCGTCATTCATTCATGAATGTCTGTTTACCCCTATTTCAACCGAATGCTCTGCGTTCGGTTTTTTTTTACCCTTCTTTACACAAAACTGACTTTTCTGTGCTACCGCGTGAAAACTATAACGACTATTAACTATCTCCACTCGCACTCATCAGATATAAGTCCGGCAAATAATTTCTTGTTATTTAATGCTAAATTTATACATACATCATTTATATTTGTACCTGCTCCCGCGCGCTGTACACATTGACATTGCGATGATGGCGGCGAAACAGCGGGTAAAAAATGCAGTGTGATGGGCGTTGTGTGAGTATGGCAATTCATACATTACCCTTTATACTGCCCCTTCATCATTAGCATCGCTATAACAGGTCATAAACACGAATGAGTCAGTCTGACACAACGGCATCTACCCGATTCTCCCTGCTCCCGGGAAGCATTACCCGTTTCTTCTTATTGCTGATTATTGTTCTGTTAGTGATGATGGGCGTGATGGTCCAGAGTGCAGTCAACACCTGGCTTAAAGATAAAAGCTATCAGATTGTCGATATCACCCATGCTATTCATAAAAGAGTAGATACCTGGCGATACGTGACCTGGCAGATCTATGACAATATTGCCGCCACAACGAATTCACCCGGCGCTGAGGGGCTGCAGGAAACTCGCCTGAAACAAGATATCTACTATCTTGAGAAACCCCGAAGAAAAACCGAAGCGCTGATTTTCGGTTCGCATGATAGCTCCACGCTGGAAATGACCCAGCGTATTTCAACTTACCTTGATACGCTATGGGGTGCAGAGAACGTCCCCTGGTCCATGTACTATCTGAATGGTCAGGACAACAGCCTGATCCTCATCTCGACGCTGCCGCTGAAAGATCTCTCCTCCGGCTTTAAAGAATCCACCATTGGCAACATTGTCGATTCGCGCCGTGCTGAAATGCTGCAGCAGGCCAATGCGCTGGATGAGCGCGAAAGCTTTTCCTCGCTACGCCGTCTGGTCTGGCAAAATGGTCATTACTTTACCCTGCGCACCACGTTTAATCAGCCGGGGCATCTGGCGACGGTAGTCGCATTTGATCTGCCTATTAATGACCTGATCCCACCCGGCATGCCGCTGGACAGTTTCTATCTGGAACCCGACGCCTCCTCGACGGTCGAGCATATTAATGAGAAAGAGTCGCCTGACAGCGTAAACATCAGCTTCAACAACGCGAAAATTGAGATCTCCTCCGCGCTCAACTCAACGGATATGCGGTTGGTCTGGCAGGTACCGTTTGGTTCCTTGCTGCTGGATACGCTGCAAAATATCCTGCTGCCGCTTTTGCTGAATATAATCCTGCTTGCTCTGGCGCTGTTCGGCTATACCACTTTCCGCAACCTCCCTGCCCGTTCGACCGAAGTGGCGCCTAACCTTGCCGCCAATAATGAACTGCGGGTTCTTCGGGCCATCAATGAAGAGATCGTTTCCCTGCTGCCACTGGGTTTGCTGGTACACGACCAGGAAGCAAACCGAACGGTGATCAGCAATAAAATTGCCGACCACCTGCTGCCGCATTTAAATCTGCAAAACATTACCAGTATGGCGGAGCAGCATCAGGGCGTTATTCAAGCCACCATCAATAATGAATTGTACGAAATCAGACTCTTTCGCAGCCAGATTTCACCGCGTACGCAGATCTTTATCATCCGCGACCAGGACAAAGAAGTGCTGGTCAATAAGAAGCTAAAACAAGCGCAGCGACTGTATGAAAAGAATCAGCAGGCTCGCACCGCCTTTATGCAGAATATCGGTAACAGCCTGAAAGAACCCGCCAGAGTTCTGGCCATTAACGCTGCTTCGCTCAATACACCCGACAGCCTGAAACTGGCTAACCAGGCCGACGTGCTGGTGCGTATGGTAGACGAAATCCAGTTAGCCAATATTCTGGAGAGCGATACCTGGAAAAGCGAACAGACGCTGTTTTCCGTTCAATCGTTAATTGACGAAGTGGTGCCAGAGGTTCTGCCGGTTATTAAACGCAAAGGGCTGCAGTTGCTGATTAAAAACCACCTCAGCGCCAATGATGAACGCCGCGGCGACCGCGATGCCCTGCGTCGTATTTTGCTGTTGCTCATTCAATATGCGGTAACCACCACCCAGATAGGTAAAATTACACTTGAAGTTGACCAGGATGATTCAGAGACAGAACGTCTGACCTTGCGTATTCTGGATACCGGCGAAGGCGTAACGCTGAATGAAATTGATAATCTGCACTTTCCGTATATTAATGAAACGCAGAGCGATCGTTATGGCAAAGCCAATCCGCTCACATTTTGGTTGTGCGATCAGTTAGCCCGCAAACTGGGCGGGCATTTAAATATTAAAGCGCGGGAAGAACTTGGAACTCGCTATATAGTCCATGTTAAAATGCCGCCGCATGATCAACATGCTGACATTGAAGAACGCCTGTTGGATGACGTCTGTATTATGGTTGATGTCACCTCCAATGACGTACGTAGCATTGTATTACGTCAGCTGGAAAACTGGGGTGCAACCTGCATCACGCCCGATGAACGGTTGAATAGTCAAGAATATGATCTCTTTTTAACGGATAATCCGTCTAATCTTACTGCCTCGGGCTTGCTTTTAAGCGATGATGAGTCCGGCGTGCGAAAAATTGGCCCTGGTCAGTTGCGCGTCAACTTTAATATGAGCAATGCTATGCAGGAAGCTGTCCTTGAGCTAATAGAAGAGCAGCTGGCGCAGGAAGAGATCCAGGACCTCCCCCTCGGTGGAGATGAAAATGCCGAACTTCATGCCAGCGGTTATTATGCTCTCTTTGTAGACACAGTACCGGATGATGTTAAGAGGTTGTATACTGAGGCAGCAACCAGCGATTTCGCTGCGTTAGCCCAAACGGCCCATCGCCTGAAAGGCGTGTTTGCCATGCTTAATCTGGTACCCGGCAAGCAGTTATGTGAAGCGCTGGAACATCTTATTCAAGAGAAAGATGCTCCAGGTATAGAAAAGTACATCAGCGACATTGACGCCTACGTCAAGAGCTTGCTGTAGCAAGGTAGCCCAATACATGAACACGATGAACGTAATTATTGCCGATGACCATCCGATCGTACTGTTCGGTATTCGTAAGTCACTTGAGCAAATCGAGTGGGTAAATGTTGTCGGCGAATTTGAAGACTCCACTGCACTGATCAACAATTTACCTAAATTAGATGCCCATGTGTTGATTACCGACCTCTCCATGCCGGGGGATAAATACGGTGACGGGATCACGTTAATTAAATACATCAAGCGTCATTTCCCGAGCCTGTCGATCATCGTTCTGACCATGAACAATAACCCGGCTATCCTGAGTGCAGTACTGGATCTCGACATTGAAGGGATCGTGCTTAAGCAAGGTGCGCCAACCGATTTGCCGAAAGCGCTGGCCGCGCTGCAAAAGGGTAAGAAATTCACGCCGGAAAGCGTTTCCCGCCTGCTGGAGAAAATCAGCGCCAGCGGTTACGGTGACAAACGCCTGTCACCTAAAGAGAGTGAAGTTCTGCGCCTGTTTGCCGAAGGTTTCCTGGTGACTGAAATTGCTAAAAAGCTGAACCGCAGTATTAAAACCATCAGCAGCCAGAAAAAGTCCGCCATGATGAAACTCGGCGTGGAGAACGATATCGCCCTGTTGAATTACCTCTCCTCCGTGACGCTGAGCCCGTCAGACAAAGAGTAATTCACAACACATAAAAGAGCCTGATAAGCATTGCGCTATCAGGCTTTTTTTATGCCCGATTTTTTCTGACTCTCTCTGCATAGACCGTCAACGTTTGTTTCAGCACATCTAATGTCACCGGCTTCGACAGGCAGCTATCCATACCTGATTCAAGGCAGCGCTGCTTCTCTTCCGCCAGCGCGTTAGCCGTCACGCCAATAACCGGCAGCGTTAACCCTAACTGACGAATGCGCTGCGTCAGACGATAACCGTCCATATTCGGCATGTTGACGTCGCTCAGTACGATATCAATCGCGTTTTTGCTCAAGACATTAAGAGCGTCTATACCGTCATTGGCGGTTTTGCACTGATACCCTAACGATCCCAGCTGATCGGCCAGCAAACGGCGATTGATAGGATGATCGTCCACCACCAGAATCATCATATCCTCGTTAGAAGAGGCGATTTTATCCGGTGCGGGTAGCGCGTTGGAAAGCTCTTCATTGTCCAGCTCAACACGGTAAATATGCGCCAGTAGCGCGGGCAACTCGTGAGGCGATGCCACGCTATGCACCCATTCGCCGGGCACTCTCTCCAGCGGAATACCAATATGACGGCGGCAGAACACCACGGCCGCACGTCCCTGCCACGCCTGTTCCAGCACGTCATCGACAATCAGAACATCATCCGCATCGGGTTGCTGACCTTCATAACGCTGAACCTTCATACCGGTACGCAACAGGCTGGACTCGATAAAATGATACAGTGAGGCATTGCGCACGGCCAGCCAGCAACGCATACCGGAAAGCCCTTCAACACCTTTTTTAAGCGGATACTGCGCGCCATAAAGAGGAATACGCAGCGTAAACTGGCTCCCCATTCCCGGCTCAGAATCAACGGAAATATCCCCGTCCATCATGCTAATCAGCTTTTCACAGATAGCCAGACCCAGCCCGGTTCCCTGGAAATTGCGCTGTACGCCCGTCCCGACCTGGAAGAAGGGATCAAACAGGCGCACGACTTCTTTGGCCGGAATGCCCACCCCGGTATCGCGCACCCGAATGCTGAGATAATCACCGCTACATTGAACGTGCAGCACAATGCAGCCGGTGTCGGTGAACTTAATCGCATTGCTCAGCAGGTTAGAAATCACCTGCTGCAAGCGCATTGGATCACCGTTTAATGTCACCGGAACATTCGGTTCAATGAAGCAATATAATCCCAGTTGCTTACGAACCACCAACGGCAGATAGTTCGCCGTAATATGGTTCATCACTTCTCTTGGCGAAAACTCACGTGGTTCAATCTTCAGCTGTTCAGACTCGATTTTTGAGAAGTCGAGAATATCGCTAATGATTTTCAACAGCAGGCTGGAGGAATTGTTCATCGCCGTCACCAAGCGATCCACCCCGCCGGGTAATTCTTTGGTTTGCAGCAGATCGAGATTCCCGATAATGCCATACAGCGGTGTGCGTAACTCATGGCTTACCGTTGCAAGGAACATCGATTTAGACTGGCTTGCCTGTTCCGCCGCCTGCGCCATCTCCTGCAGCGACTCTTCCATTTTGACACGCGCGCTCACATCCACCAGAACGCAAATCGCCACGTTTTCATTACGGTAGCGTGAATGTACGAAGCTAATTTGCAAATTGGTATTGTTGCTGGTGAGGACATCGACAAAATTAACCTGTTGGCCGCAGATAATTTGCGTTAGCCGCTGTCTGTCTTCATGCGTCAGCATGTTCAGGTAGGTATGCGCCAGCTCGTTACTCAGAATGTTAATGCCGTCAATGGTGCGCAAAATACAAATGCCGACCGGCGCAGACGCGACGATTTTACGGTTAAATTGCTCGTGCTCTTCCAGTCGCTGCGCATCACTCTCCGCAGGTAGAAAAATACGTCGCTCGTACATCCGCGTCAGCGTGAAGAGCGCTGCGCCCACCAGCACATTCAGCAGGATGGCGTTCAGGATCAGCATACGAACCCGCTCCAGCACCAGATCAACCGGGACGGAGTAAACAATACTGAGTGATGATGGCGGCAGATTTTTCTTCAGCACCAGTTCGCGAAAACCTGGCGTGTAGCCAAACCAGGTCCGCTCTTGCATCCAGCGCGGCTCGGCTTTTATATTGCCTTCGGGACCCGTCAGCGAAATCAGCGCATGGCCGTTTTCATCAAGGATGGTTACGCCCATCGGCAAGTTACCCGGCGTGAAGAAGTTCTCCATGCGAATCGGCTGTTCGACACCCAGTAGTGCCTGCAGACGATTGGCGAGATACACCGGCGTCAACGCGTAAAAATAGCCCACGCCAGGACGCGGCCCCTGGCTTATCCAGAACAGGTTATTGCCGTTCTCTTCCTGTGGCGCATTGCGGTATTTGATGATGCGCTCATGCAGCGCCTTCAGGGCTTCGTCACGTTCGACGGGCATATCACGCAGGCCGAAATTGGCCATACAGAGGTTATCGCTGCCGATCAGAAACACGCGATTCAAATCATAAGCAGCGGAAAAATTGTCGCGCCAGTAGCGCATAAACCACGCCAGTGATTCCAGTGAGCCACGCCAGGCATTCCCCATCACCGCACAGTCGGAATCGGCAAATAGTGGCTCAAAATTGGGCACAACGGTTTTATCATCCCGCGCACGCAAAGACATCACGCCGTTTTCCGCTGTTAAGCGATTTTCAGCAATATATTTGAGTTCTTTTATCACGTCAGACGTGCGCTGAATGTAACGCTGAGCCTGATCGGAGCTGAGGTTAAACTCCTGGTGGATCTCAGACTCTCTCTGGTGCAGAGCATTCACAATGTAGAACACAGACGCTAAAGCAATCAAAAACCAGACCAGTAGCGCCAGCGCTCTGAACAGATAGCGTGAAACTTTTAGGGTTGCATGAACGGAAGCAAGGTATTTCAAAGGGGCGAAGCTCCGCCTCAGGATATCAATAGAGTGTGGTTAAGGTAGCGGTAAATGGCTTTTGCCGCAATGCCAATGAAAAAAGGGCCGGATTTCTCCGGCCCTTTTCATCACACGTTAATTACTCGTCAGCGTCATCCGCCGCATCGTCATCGCTTTCCGCTTCAGGTGCGATATCATCGTCCCCTTCAGCAGCGCTTCCGTCGATAGAATCGAGTTCTTCATCATCTACCGGCTCAGCAACACGTTGCAGACCCACCACGTTTTCATCTTCCGCTGTGCGAATGAGGATCACGCCCTGCGTGTTACGCCCTACCACGCTGATTTCAGACACGCGCGTACGCACCAGCGTACCGGCATCAGTAATCATCATGATCTGGTCGCTATCTTCAACCTGCACCGCGCCGACAACGGAACCGTTGCGCTCGGTCACTTTGATGGAGATAACGCCCTGCGTTGCACGCGACTTGGTCGGATACTCTTCTGCTGCAGTACGCTTACCGTAGCCGTTCTGCGTGACGGTCAGAATGG
The DNA here is from genome assembly GCF_945906775.1 of Citrobacter sp. Marseille-Q6884. Classification (NCBI taxonomy): domain Bacteria; kingdom Pseudomonadati; phylum Pseudomonadota; class Gammaproteobacteria; order Enterobacterales; family Enterobacteriaceae; genus Citrobacter; species Citrobacter sp. Marseille-Q6884. The sequence goes on along the minus strand of NZ_CAMDRE010000002.1, from coordinate 471,189 downwards.
CACCTTCGCCGCGCGGAATAATCAGAGAAACGACTTTGTCTTCTCCTGCCAGCTTAATACCACGTACACCGGTCGCGGTACGACCCATTGCACGGACGGCATCTTCTTTGAAGCGCACCACTTTACCGGCAGCAGAGAACAGCATGACTTCATCCGTACCGGAGGTCAGGTCAACGCCAATCAGTTCGTCGCCTTCGTTCAGGTTCACCGCAATGATACCGGCAGAACGCGGACGGCTGAACTCGGTCAGCGCCGTTTTCTTCACGGTACCGCTGGCAGTTGCCATAAAGACGTTCACGCCCTCTTCATACTCGCGTACTGGCAGAATAGCGGTAATGCGTTCGTTGGCTTCCAGCGGCAGCAGGTTGACGATTGGACGTCCGCGCGCGCCACGGCTCGCTTCTGGCAGTTGATAGACTTTCATCCAGTACAGACGACCGCGGCTGGAGAAGCAGAGGATCGTGTCATGGGTGTTAGCCACCAGCAGGCGGTCAATAAAATCTTCTTCTTTAATACGTGCCGCTGATTTGCCTTTACCGCCACGACGCTGTGCTTCGTAATCGGTTAACGGCTGATATTTAACGTAGCCCTGATGAGACAAGGTCACGACAACATCTTCCTGGCTGATCAGATCTTCGATGTTGATGTCAGCGCTGTTCGCGGTAATTTCAGTACGGCGTTCGTCACCGAACTGCTCACGAATCAGCTCCATCTCTTCACGGATAACTTCCATCAGGCGATCGGCACTGCCCAGAATGTGCAGCAGTTCAGCGATCTGCTCCAGCAGCTCTTTGTATTCGTCGAGCAGTTTTTCATGCTCAAGGCCGGTCAGTTTCTGCAAACGCAGATCCAGAATCGCCTGGGCTTGCTGTTCAGTCAGGTAGTACTGACCATCACGCACGCCGAACTCAGGTTCCAGCCATTCAGGACGCGCAGCGTCATCACCGGCACGTTCCAGCATCGCGGATACGTTACCCAGATCCCACGAACGCGCAACCAGCGCCGCTTTTGCTTCTGCCGGAGTTGGCGCACGACGGATCAGTTCAATGATCGGATCAATGTTGGCAAGCGCAATCGCCAGCGCTTCAAGGATGTGTGCACGATCGCGGGCTTTACGCAGTTCAAAGATTGTACGGCGTGTCACCACTTCGCGACGGTGACGTACGAAAGCAGCAATGATGTCTTTCAGGTTCATGATCTTCGGCTGGCCATGGTGCAGCGCAACCATGTTGATACCGAAGGACACCTGCAGTTGGGTCTGGGAGTAAAGGTTGTTCAGAACCACTTCCCCGACCGCGTCGCGTTTTACTTCAATCACAATGCGCATACCGTCTTTATCAGACTCGTCACGCAGTGCGCTGATGCCTTCAACGCGTTTGTCTTTTACCAGCTCCGCGATTTTCTCGATCAGGCGCGCTTTGTTCACCTGATACGGAATTTCATGCACGATGATGGTTTCACGACCGGTTTTCGCGTCAGCTTCGACTTCCGCGCGAGCGCGAATGTACACTTTGCCGCGACCAGTACGGTAAGCTTCTTCAATACCACGACGACCGTTAATGATCGCAGCAGTTGGGAAGTCCGGACCTGGGATGTGTTCCATCAGCCCTTCAATGCTGATGTCTTCATCATCAATATAGGCCAGACAGCCGTTAATCACTTCCGTCAGGTTGTGCGGCGGAATATTGGTCGCCATACCTACCGCGATACCGGAGGCACCGTTGACCAGCAGGTTAGGAATTTTGGTCGGCATAACATCTGGAATACGCTCGGTACCGTCGTAGTTATCGACGAAATCAACCGTTTCTTTTTCCAGGTCAGCCATCAGCTCGTGGGCGATTTTCGACATACGGATTTCCGTATAACGCATCGCTGCAGCGGAGTCGCCATCGACAGAACCAAAGTTACCCTGACCATCCACCAGCATGTAACGCAAGGAGAATGGCTGCGCCATACGAACAATGGTGTCGTAAACAGCGGTATCACCATGAGGGTGGTATTTACCGATGACGTCACCAACGACACGGGCAGATTTCTTATAGGCTTTATTCCAGTCGTTGCCCAATACGTTCATGGCGTAAAGTACGCGACGGTGAACCGGCTTCAGGCCATCTCGGACGTCTGGCAGCGCACGGCCAACAATGACCGACATCGCATAATCCAGATAGGAGCTCTTCAGCTCTTCCTCAATGTTGACCGGTGTAATTTCTCTCGCAAGGTCGCTCATCTAACCGCTATCCCTCTACTGTATCCCGGATTCAAAGGTCGCAAATTATAACACACCCGTAAAGATTCCGGTAAATGGATTCCCCCAGAGAGAGGCTTTATTCGTCCCGTCAGGCTGATATACTCGTTTGCATTGCTAATTTAGGAGTAGAACCCCCAATGAATGCCGAAAAACCTCCGGTAACTCACAACGTTGACCATGAAGAAATAGCCAAATTCGAAGCAGTCGCGTCGCGCTGGTGGGATCTCGAGGGTGAATTTAAACCTCTGCACCGCATTAACCCGCTGCGCCTGGGTTACATTTCGGGGCGGTCAGGCGGCCTGTTTGGTAAAAAGGTTCTCGACGTCGGCTGCGGCGGCGGCATTCTGGCGGAGAGCATGGCGCGCGAAGGTGCTACGGTCACCGGTCTGGATATGGGTTTTGAACCGTTGCAGGTGGCAAAACTGCATGCGCTGGAAAGCGGTATTCAGGTTGAGTATGTACAAGAAACCGTGGAAGAACACGCCGCAAAACACGCGCACCAGTACGATGTTGTCACCTGTATGGAGATGCTGGAACACGTCCCGGACCCGGAATCGGTGGTCAGAGCCTGCGCCAGACTGGTCAAACCCGGCGGCGAGGTGTTTTTCTCCACGCTCAACCGTAACGGAAAATCCTGGCTGATGGCCGTGGTCGGGGCTGAATACATTCTGCGCATGGTGCCAAAAGGAACGCATGATGTGAAAAAATTCATTAAGCCTGCGGAGCTGTTAGGTTGGGTAGATCAGACGGTGCTGCAAGAACGTCACATGACCGGTCTGCATTACAACCCGATCACCAACACCTTCAAGCTCGGTCCGGGTGTAGACGTTAACTATATGGTGCATACCCACGCGAAAGCGGAGTAATCGCCCCACCAGGCCGGGTAAAGTGCGCAGCGTCCCCGGCCTGGCAATCCTGAATAGTTACGCCCGGCAATTTTTGCGCCAGATCATAGGAACTTTCTTCGCCTTCGATGAAGAAATCAGCACTCGATCAAATTTTCTATTTTTTTTCTCAATTATTGACATCCTCGCCAGGCCTTGTAAGACGCGCACTTAGCGATTCTTACCCTTTTGCAACCTCAATTTAACCTCAAAATCAACTCTTGTACTGAAAAGAATCCCTACTAGAATACTCACCATATAGCGTCTATTTTATCAAACAACCCCTACATATAGTATTTATCCACAGACTTAGTCACAACATGGCACTGTGGATAATATGGGGGATATTTTTTCTTTCACGGACAGGTAAAAAACCACATGAATCAGAGTCTGCTGGTGACAAAGCGTGATGGTAGTACAGAGCGCATCAATCTCGACAAAATCCACCGAGTTCTGGATTGGGCGGCAGAAGGACTGAATAACGTATCGATTTCTCAGGTCGAGCTGCGCTCACACATTCAGTTTTATGACGGTATCAAGACCTCCGATATTCATGAAACGATCATCAAAGCTGCCGCAGACCTGATCTCCCGCGACGCGCCGGATTATCAGTACCTGGCAGCCCGCCTGGCGATTTTCCACCTGCGCAAAAAAGCCTATGGTGAGTTCGAACCCCCTGCGCTTTACAACCACGTTGTCAAAATGGTTGAGATGGGTAAATACGATAATCATCTGCTGGAAGACTACACGGAAGAAGAGTTCAAGCAGATGGACTCGTTTATCGAACACGATCGCGATATGACCTTCTCATACGCTGCGGTTAAGCAGTTAGAAGGCAAATATCTGGTTCAAAACCGCGTCACCGGTGAGATTTATGAAAGTGCGCAGTTCCTCTACATTCTGGTGGCGGCCTGCCTGTTCTCTAACTATCCGCGTGAAACGCGTCTGCAATACGTAAAACGTTTCTACGACGCCGTTTCTACGTTCAAAATTTCGCTGCCAACGCCGATCATGTCCGGCGTGCGTACCCCGACCCGTCAGTTCAGCTCCTGCGTACTGATCGAGTGCGGCGACAGCCTGGATTCCATCAACGCCACCTCCAGCGCGATTGTGAAATACGTTTCCCAGCGTGCCGGTATCGGTATCAACGCCGGTCGCATTCGTGCTCTGGGTAGCCCGATTCGCGGCGGTGAAGCGTTCCACACGGGTTGTATCCCGTTCTACAAGCACTTCCAGACCGCAGTGAAATCCTGCTCTCAGGGCGGCGTCCGCGGCGGTGCGGCCACCCTGTTCTACCCGATGTGGCATCTGGAAGTTGAAAGCCTGCTGGTGTTGAAAAACAACCGCGGCGTGGAAGGCAACCGCGTGCGCCACATGGACTACGGTGTGCAGATCAACAAACTGATGTACACCCGTCTGCTGAAAGGCGGCGACATCACGCTGTTCAGCCCGTCTGACGTTCCAGGTCTGTACGATGCGTTCTTCGCCGATCAGGATGAGTTCGAGCGCCTGTACGTGCAGTATGAAAACGACGACAGCATCCGCAAACAGCGTGTGAAAGCCGTTGAACTGTTCTCCCTGATGATGCAGGAGCGTGCCTCTACGGGTCGTATCTACATTCAGAACGTGGACCACTGCAACACGCACAGCCCGTTTGATCCGGTTGTCGCGCCAGTGCGCCAGTCCAATCTGTGCCTGGAAATTGCCCTGCCGACCAAACCGCTGACTGACGTTAACGACGAAAACGGTGAGATTGCCCTGTGTACGCTGTCGGCATTTAACCTCGGCGCTATTGAGAGCCTGGACGAACTGGAAGAGCTGGCGGTCCTGGCAGTACGTGCCCTGGATGCGCTGCTGGATTACCAGGATTATCCAATTCCGGCCGCAAAACGCGGTGCAATGGGTCGTCGTACGCTGGGTATTGGCGTGATCAACTATGCCTACTGGCTGGCGAAAAACGGCAAACGTTACTCTGACGGTAGCGCCAATAACCTGACCCACAAAACCTTTGAAGCTATTCAGTACTATCTGCTGAAAGCCTCTAACGAGCTGGCGAAAGAGCAAGGCGCGTGCCCGTGGTTTAACGAAACCACCTATGCAAAAGGTATTCTGCCGATCGATACCTACAAGAAAGATCTGGATGCGATCGTCAGCGAAACGCTGCATTACGACTGGGAACAGCTGCGTGAATCCATTAAGACTCACGGCCTGCGTAACTCCACGCTGTCTGCCCTGATGCCATCCGAGACCTCTTCGCAGATCTCCAACGCGACCAACGGCATCGAGCCACCGCGCGGTTACGTCAGCATCAAAGCGTCGAAGGACGGTATCCTGCGCCAGGTCGTGCCGGACTACGAACACCTGAAAAATGCCTATGAACTGCTGTGGGAAATGCCGAATAATGACGGTTACCTGCAACTGGTCGGCATCATGCAGAAGTTTATCGACCAGTCGATTTCAGCAAACACCAACTACGATCCGTCTCGTTTCCCGTCAGGGAAAGTACCGATGCAGCAGTTGCTGAAAGACTTGCTCACCGCCTACAAATTTGGTGTGAAAACACTGTACTATCAGAACACCCGCGACGGCGCGGAAGATGCACAGGACGATCTGGTGCCGTCCATTCAGGACGATGGCTGCGAAAGCGGCGCATGTAAGATCTGATATTGTGATGCCGGATAAGACGTTAACACCTTATCCGGCGACAAATACATCGGTGTTGTAGGCCGGATACGCCCTGCGCCATCCGGCATTAAACTCCAAACAGGACACATTCATGGCATATACCACATTTTCACAGACGAAAAATGACCAGCTTAAAGAGCCGATGTTCTTCGGCCAACCGGTCAACGTGGCCCGCTACGATCAACAAAAATACGATATCTTCGAAAAACTGATCGAAAAGCAGCTCTCCTTCTTCTGGCGACCGGAAGAAGTTGATGTTTCCCGCGACCGTATCGACTATCAGGCGCTGCCGGAGCATGAAAAACACATCTTCATCAGCAACCTGAAGTACCAGACGCTGCTGGACTCCATTCAGGGACGTAGCCCGAACGTGGCGCTGCTGCCGCTGATTTCGATCCCGGAACTGGAAACCTGGGTAGAAACGTGGGCGTTTTCGGAAACCATCCACTCTCGCTCATACACCCATATCATCCGCAATATCGTTAACGATCCGGCGGTCGTGTTTGACGATATCGTGACTAACGAGCAGATCCAAAAACGTGCGGAAGGCATCTCCAGCTACTACGACGAACTGATCGAGATGACCAGCTACTGGCATCTGCTGGGCGAAGGCACGCATACGGTCAATGGCAAAACGGTTGTCGTGAATCTGCGTGAGCTGAAGAAAAAACTGTATCTGTGCCTGATGAGCGTTAACGCGCTGGAAGCGATCCGTTTCTACGTCAGTTTTGCCTGCTCTTTCGCCTTTGCAGAGCGCGAACTGATGGAAGGCAACGCCAAGATCATTCGCCTGATCGCCCGCGATGAAGCCCTGCACCTGACCGGTACGCAGCATATGCTGAACCTGTTACGCAGCGGCGTAGACGACCCGGAAATGGCGGAGATCGCCGAAGAGTGCAAGCAGGAATGCTACGACCTGTTCGTCCAGGCTGCGCTGCAGGAAAAAGAGTGGGCCGATTACCTGTTCCGTGACGGCTCGATGATTGGTCTGAACAAAGATATTCTCTGCCAGTACGTCGAGTACATCACCAACATCCGTATGCAGGCAGTCGGACTGGATCTGCCATTCCAGACGCGCTCTAACCCGATCCCGTGGATCAACACCTGGCTGGTGTCTGATAACGTTCAGGTTGCCCCGCAGGAAGTGGAAGTGAGTTCGTATCTGGTCGGCCAAATCGATTCTGAAGTCGATACCGACGATCTGAGTAATTTCCAGCTCTGATGGGCCGCATTACCCTGCGCATCTCTGGCGCACAGTTGTTGTGCCAGGATGAACATTCTTCCCTGCTTACCGCGCTCGAATCGCACAATGTTGAGGTCGAATATCAGTGCCGTGAAGGTTACTGCGGCTCCTGTCGTACCCGCCTGCTGGCGGGACAGGTTGACTGGATTGCCGAGCCGTTAGCCTTTATTCAGCCGGGTGAAATATTGCCCTGCTGTTGTCGGGCAAACGGTGATATTGAGATAGAGATGTAGCATTGAACGAACTTCATGCGTGGGGATCCGCACAACATCTCGCAGACGGTTTGAGCTGAATACCGACAGGCATTACATCGAAAAGGCCTACGATGCGCAAACACCGTAGGCCTGGTACTGTTACTTCTTATTCAGGAACATCACTGCCTTGTCGGGGAAGTCGGTGAACAGCCCGTCCACGCCCGCTTTGTTATACAGGATGTCATACAGTTGATTCACGTCAGTCGCATAGTCCGGCAACTGATCGGCCCGCACGGTATAAGGATGCACCGTCATCTTATTCTGATGCGCATCCTGAACCATTCCGGTCAACACAATATTGCCCTTCTTCGACTTCTGATCCACCAGCATATGGTAGTCCGGGCCAATGCCGTCGGCATACTCAGCCACCTGCTTCATCGCGCCCGGTTTAAACATCCAGTCGTAGTTGTAATTCACCCAACTACCGTCCGGCTTTTTCTCCTGCGTTTCATTCCAGTCGGTGTAAGCAATCAGTTGCACCAGATTCAGATCCATCCCCATTTTGGGTTCCAGCTCGTTTTTGATGCGCTTCAGCTCCGCCACATCAAAACTTTGCAGGTAGACCTTGTCCTGTTTATCGCTGTAACCATACTTTTTCAACACTTCCAGCGTCTTAGCAGCAATGTCCTTCCCTTCCTGGTGATGGAACCATGGCGCTTTGATTTCTGGATAGATACCGATGTTTTTCCCGGTGGAATGGTTTAAACCCTGAACAAATTCGATCTCTTCTTCGAATGTATGTACGCGGAAATCAGATTTACCCATCGGGAAACGCCCGGGATACGTCTGAACGTGCTTACCCTTTTCGATATCGAAGCCTTCGGTAAATTTCAGCGATTTGATCTCATCCAGCGTAAAGTCGATGGCGTAGTAACGTCCATCTTTACGTGCACGATCCGGGAAACGCTCAGCAACATCGGTCACCCGGTCAAGATAGTGGTCATGCAGGACGACCAGGTGGTCGTCCTTTGTCATTACCAAATCCTGCTCCAGGTAATCCGCGCCCTGCGCATAGGCCATCGCTTTTGCTGGCAACGTATGCTCCGGTAAATATCCGCTTGCGCCACGGTGTGCAATCACCACTTTATCGGCGGCAATCGCAGTACTGCTTACCACCATACCTGCCAGCATCAGTGCCGTACTGAGACCTTTCAATGTGGTTTTCATCGATTAGCCCCCATTACGCTTCAGCATCATCTCTTCATGATGACGTTTCTCACCGATCATCACGACAATCAGCAGAATCACCGCCAGCACGCTGCCGCCGATCATCACCATGAAGCCGCCATCCCAGCCGAAGAAGTCAACGGTGTAACCCACAATGGCGCTCGCGGCCACAGAACCGCCCAGGTAACCAAACAGTCCGGTAAAGCCCGCCGCGGTACCTGCTGCTTTTTTCGGTGCCAGTTCCAGCGCATGCAGACCAATCAACATGACCGGGCCGTAAATCAGGAAGCCAATCACGATCATACAAATCATATCGACGTTTGGATTACCTGCCGGGTTCATCCAGTAGACGATGGTTGCGATGGTCACCAGTGTCATAAAGAACACACCGGTGGCACCACGGTTACCACGGAAGACTTTATCCGACATCCAGCCGCACAGCAGCGTACCCGGGATACCCGCATACTCATACAGGAAGTAAGCCCAGGATGATTTATCCAGTGCGAAATGCTTCACTTCTTTCAGGTAGGTCGGCGACCAGTCGAGGATGCCGTAACGCAGTAAATAGACAAACACGTTCGCAATAGCGATGTACCACAACAGCTTGTTCGGTAATACGTACTGCATGAAGATCTGCTTCGCCGTCAGCTCTTCTTCTGCTTTCTCGTTGTAATCATCCGGATAGTCGTTCTTGTACTCTTCGATTGGCGGCAGGCCACAGGACTGCGGCGTATCGCGCATCAGAGCAAAAGCAAACAGGGCAACGACAATGGCACCAAATGCCGGCATGTAAAGCGCCGCTTTCCAGTCATTAAACCAGGCCATCCCCAGCAGGAACAGCAGCGGAGGCAGGCCGCCACCGACGTTATGCGCACAGTTCCAGACGGAAACGATGCCGCCACGTTCTTTCTGCGACCACCAGTGCACCATAGTACGACCACACGGTGGCCACCCCATCCCCTGGAACCAACCGCACAGGAACAGCAACACGAACATAATCGCAATGCTCGAAGTCGCCCATGGCACAAAGCCCATGAACAACATCACCGCGGCAGCCAGAATCAAACCCGCAGGCAGGAAAACGCGCGGATTCGAGCGGTCCGAAACGGAGCCCATGATAAATTTTGAAAAGCCATAAGCAATGGAGATACCAGACAACGCAAAGCCCAGATCGCCACGAGAGAAACCCTGTTCAACCAGATAAGGCATTGCTAAAGCAAAGTTTTTACGTACCAGATAGTACGCGGCATAACCAAAGAATATCCCCAGGAAAATCTGCCAGCGCAATCGACGATAGGTGGGATCGATCTCCGCTGCAGGTAAACGCGCTCTATGTGGCGCAGGTTTAAAAATACTCAACATATTGTAGCCTCCGTGGCCGTCTTTCATTCGAAGGAAACACTGCAGTTTGTCGTAACAACCCTACCGCTCCCAGTGTGGCCGCGATGTTAAGGAAACATTGGTCGCAATAATGTGAATTACAGCACATATTGTTACAGATTTATGACAAATGTTCATAAAGACGCACGAAATCACGTTTCATTTTCGAATTATGAGCGATTATGCGCGAAATCAAACAATCCATGTTTTTTATGTGGCTAAATGATAAAAAACGAACTGTGAGGAAAAACAATGAAAACTCGCGACTCGCAAACAAGTGACGTGATTATCATTGGTGGTGGAGCAACAGGTGCCGGGATCGCACGCGACTGTGCCCTACGCGGATTGCGCGTCATCTTAGTAGAACGCCACGATATCGCTACGGGCGCTACGGGACGCAACCACGGCCTGCTGCACAGCGGTGCGCGCTACGCCGTCACCGACGCTGAATCTGCCCGCGAATGCATCAGCGAAAACCAAATTCTGAAACGAATCGCCCGCCACTGCGTGGAACCAACGGACGGTCTGTTTATTACGCTGCCGGAAGATGAACTCTCCTTCCAGGCCACCTTTATTCGCGCCTGTGAAGAGGCCGGGATTCGGGCAGAAGCGATTGACCCGCAACAAGCGCGGATTATCGAACCGTCGGTTAACCCGCAGCTGATTGGCGCAGTAAAAGTACCGGACGGTACCGTCGATCCCTTCCGCTTAACCGCCGCCAATATGTTGGACGCGAGAGAACATGGCGCCGTCATCTTAACGGCACATGAAGTGACAGGGCTGATTCGTGAAGGTACGACCGTCTGCGGCGTGAATGTACGTAACCACCTGACGGGCGATATGCAGTCCCTGCATGCGCCAGTCGTCGTGAATGCCGCCGGGATCTGGGGTCAACGTATTGCAGAGTATGCCGATCTGAGCATTCGCATGTTCCCGGCCAAAGGCTCACTGCTGATTATGGATCATCGAATCAACCAGCACGTCATTAACCGCTGCCGTAAGCCGTCTGACGCCGATATTCTGGTGCCCGGCGACACCATCTCACTGATCGGTACAACCTCACAGCATATCGATTACGACGATATCGACAGCAACCGCGTCACGGCAGAAGAGGTGGATATCTTACTGCGTGAAGGCGAGAAACTGGCGCCGATTATGGCGAAAACGCGGATTCTGCGCGCCTACTCCGGTGTGCGACCGCTGGTTGCCAGCGACGACGATCCGAGTGGTCGTAACGTCAGTCGCGGCATCGTCCTGTTTGATCACGCTGAGCGCGACGGGCTGGACGGCTTTATCACCATTACCGGTGGTAAATTGATGACCTACCGCCTGATGGCTGAGTGGGCCACCGACGCCGTTTGCCGCAAACTGGGCAATACCCGCCCTTGCACCACGGCGGATACGGCACTGCCTGGATCGCAGGAATCGACCGAACATACACTTAAACGCGTGATCTCTTTGCCTGCCCCACTACGCGGTTCAGCGGTCTATCGTCATGGCGATCGCACACCGGTCTGGCTTAGCGAAGGACGTCAACACCGCAGCCTGGTCTGTGAATGCGAAGCCGTCACCGCAGGCGAAGTGCAATACGCCGTCGAAAATTTAACCGTTAACAGCTTGCTGGATTTACGTCGCCGCACCCGCGTCGGAATGGGAACATGCCAGGGTGAGCTGTGTGCCTGCCGTGCCGCAGGTTTGCTGCAACGCTTTAATGTCACCACCGCCGCACAGTCCATCACTCAGCTTTCCGAGTTCCTCAATGAACGCTGGAAAGGCGTGCAGCCCATCGCATGGGGGGATGCGCTGCGCGAAAGCGAGTTCACTCGCTGGGTATATCAAGGGTTGTGTGGTCTGGAAAAGGAGCACCAGGATGAAATTTGATACCGTCATTATCGGCGGCGGCCTCGCCGGTCTGCTGTGCGGCCTGCAACTGCAAAAAAGCGGGTTGCGCTGCACTATCGTCACCCGTGGCCAAAGCGCACTGCATTTCTCCTCTGGCTCACTGGATTTGCTCAGCACCCTGCCAGATGGGCAGCCGGTGACAGATATTGAAGCAGGCCTGAACGCACTGCGCACGCAGGCACCTGCGCATCCCTATAGCACCATCGGAACCCACGCGGTGCTGGAACTGGCGCAGCAGGCACAAAACCTGCTGGAAGAGTGTGACGCCGGTTTGCAGGGTGAGGTTCATCAGGTACATCAACGTGTGACCCCGCTGGGCACCTTGCGATCCACATGGCTCAGCTCACCGGAAGTTCCGGTCTGGCCGCTGGCCGCACAGCGCATCTGCGTGGTGGGCATTAGCGGTTTACTGGATTTTCAGGCACACCTGGCGGCGGCATCCTTACGCCAGCGTAACCTCAGCGTCGAAACCGCTGAAATCGAATTGCCAGAGCTGGATGTTCTGCGCGATAACCCAACAGAATTTCGCGCCGTCAACATCGCCCGTCTGTTAGATAACGAAGATAAGTGGCCACTGCTCTACGACGCGCTGCTGCCAGTGGCAAAAACCTGCGATATGATCATTATGCCAGCCTGCTTTGGCCTGGCGGATACCCGACTGTGGCAATGGCTCAACGAGCGACTTCCCTGCTCGCTAACGCTGTTACCCACCTTACCCCCTTCCGTACTGGGAATGCGTCTGCACAATAAATTGCAACGTCAGTTTGTACGCCAGGGCGGGATCTGGATGCCTGGCGATGAAGTGAAAAAAATCACCTGCCAGGAAGGCGTGGTAAGCGAAATCTGGACGCGCAACCATGCCGATATTCCCCTGCGCCCGCGCTTCGCCGTACTGGCCAGCGGCAGTTTCTTCAGTAGCGGTCTGGTCGCCACGCGCGAAGCCGTCCACGAACCGATTCTGGGTCTGGATGTACAGCAAACCGCAACCCGTGCGCAGTGGTATCAGCGTGACGTTTTTGACCCACAACCGTGGCAGCAGTTTGGCGTGATAACCGATGCGACACTACGCCCGTCACTGGCGGGAAAAACCGTAGAAAACATGTATGCCATCGGCTCGGTACTTGCCGGATTTGACCCTATCGCCCAGGGTTGCGGAGGCGGTGTGTGCGCAGTAAGCGCCTTGCACGCCGCCCATCACATTGCGAAACGTGCAGGAGGCCTGTAATGAGCGACACACGTTTTGAAAGTTGTATCAAATGCACGGTGTGCACCACTGCCTGCCCGGTCAGCCGCGTTAACCCGAGCTACCCAGGCCCTAAACAGGCCGGCCCGGACGGAGAGCGTCTGCGTCTGAAAGACGGTGCACTGTATGACGATGCGCTGAAATATTGCATCAACTGTAAACGCTGCGAAGTCGCCTGTCCTTCGGATGTGAAAATTGGCGATATTATCCAGCGTGCACGCGCCAAATATGACACCTCGCGCCCGTCACTGCGCAACTTTGTATTAAGCCATACCGATTTGATGGGCAGTGTCTCTACCCCATTCGCGCCAATCGTGAACACCGCCACCTCGCTAAAACCGGTGCGTCAGCTGCTCGATTACGCTTTGAAAATCGATCATCGCCGTACGCTACCAAAGTATTCTTTTGGGACGTTCCGCCGCTGGTACCGGAGCATTGCAGCACAGCAGACGCAGTATCAGGATCAGGTCGCCTTCTTTCACGGCTGCTTTGTGAATTACAACCATCCTCAGCTCGGCAAAGACCTGATTAAGGTGCTGAATGCCATGGGGACCGGCGTACAGTTACTGAGCAAAGAGAAGTGCTGCGGTGTACCGCTTATCGCCAACGGATTCACTGATAAAGCGCGTAAACAGGCAGTCAGCAACGTAGCATCGCTCAGAGAAGCGATCGACGGAAAAGGTATTCCGGTGATCGCCACCTCTTCAACCTGTACTTTTGCGCTACGCGATGAATATCCTGAAGTGCTGGATGTCGATAACTCAGGTTTGCGTGAACACATTGAACTGGCGACCCGCTGGCTATGGCGCAAGCTGGATGAAGGGAAAACGCTACCGCTGAAAACGCTGCCGCTTAAAGTGGTTTATCACACGCCGTGCCATATGGAAAAAATGGGCTGGACGCTCTATACGCTGGAGTTGCTGCGAAAAATCCCGGGGCTGGAACTCACCGTGCTGGATTCTCAGTGTTGCGGGATCGCCGGGACTTACGGTTTTAAAAAGGAAAACTATCCGACCTCGCAGTCTATTGGCGCACCGTTGTTTAAGCAGATTGAAGAAAGCGGCGCTGATATCGTGGTCACCGACTGCGAAACCTGTAAATGGCAGATTGAGATGTCCACCAGCCTTCGCTGTGAACACCCCATCACCCTGCTCGCCAAAGCATTAGGTTAACCCTGTTGCCCGGTCGGTGTGCATACCGGGCCTGCCTTTGATTTCAAGCCTGATGGAGCGATGCTTATCAGGCTTTTTTGCGTCTAACATTCCAAAAAATTGAACAGGTTGCAGTTGACCATCTTTATCTCTGATTCGACTGCGCAAAGACCAAAACTCGTGCATGCATGCTTCATCGGAGAGGATTAATGTCACGCCATCTTGAATTTCAGGTGGCGGACAATCATGACACTCTCAACCACACCCACACCACATGATGCGGTGTTTAAAAAGATCATATCGTATCCTGAAGTCGCTCGTGATTTTCTCGATATTCATCTTCCCGTTACCTTACGCAAAATATGTGATTTGCAAACGCTCAAACTGGAATCGACTACGTTTATCGAAGAAGACCTCAGGGCTTACTATTCTGACGTGCTGTGGTCGTTAAAAACCCGCGAAGGTGACGGCTATATTTATTGCGTTATCGAGCATCAAAGTACCGCCGCTCAGCATATGGCTTTTCGCCTGATGCGTTATGCTATCGCCGCGATGCAGCATCATCTTGATGCCGGGAACAAAACGCTGCCCGTGGTGATTCCGATGCTGTTTTATCATGGTCAACAGAGCCCGTATCCCTGGTCACTCAACTGGATGGATGAATTTGACTATCCGCAACTGGCCCGGCAACTCTACTCGGAAGCATTTCCGCTGATTGATATCACCGTGATCCCTGACGATGAGATCATGCAACACCAGCGCATAGCCCTGCTTGAACTGATGCAAAAACATATCCGCGATCGCGATCTGATGGGGCTGGTTGACAGACTGGTCTCGCTGTTAGTTACAGGTATCGATAATGACAACCATCTGCAAACGCTGTTTAATTACTTACTACAGTACGGCGATGCCGCCCGTAGCAGTGAATTTATCCGTCAAGTCGCTGAACGTTCCCCTCACAATAAGGAGCAATTGATGACGATTGCAGAGAGACTCCGGCAAGAAGGCCACCACAATGGTTTACAAGAAGGGATAAAACAAGGGATACAACAGGGAATGCAACATGGGTTACAACAAGGTACACAAGAAGAAGCGTTGCGTATTGCTCGCATGATGCTGGCAAAAGGGATCGACCGCGATTTGGTTAGGGTCATTACCGGACTGTTGCCTGATGAGGTAACAACGTAAAACGGGTATTTCAGCGTATTTTGCGGTCAAACGTCAGGATGGGAAGGTCAGCGACCTTCCCGGTCAATGATTAAAGCGTCAGCGACTCAACCACTTCAATCCAGCCATGCTCGCTGGCGATCTCCTGGCCGTTTAGCCAACGACGCAACATATTCAGCGCCATCATCGCACACACTTCCTGACGCACTGGCAGACTATAGCGGTTAGCGCTCAGTCTGACACGCAAGGCGTGCGTACCCTCCGGCGTGGCCAGTGCAAAGTTAATATGTTCGTTTTCGAAACCCGATACCGCCAGCGCCAGCTCGGCGTAATGCTTGCCACGGCGCTCGGTGATCCAGTGCGTCGTTTGCGCCAGGGTTTCCTCCTGCGAGGGAACCACCTCGCTGGCAAGCAGAGGCGCGTTAGCACGGGAGAGCTGAAGCGCTACTAACCCCGCCGTGAACTGTTCGCTCAGCGTCAGGCTGTACTGTTTTTCCTGCAAACGGCGAGCAATTTGCGCGGGTAGCCCTTCTGTGCCTTCAAAAATCATATTCTGCCCGGCCACCCGTTTCACCTCAGGCCACAGCGCCAACATCGCTTCCCGCTGAGAATCCGGCCCGGTCAGTTTTAACTCGATGATGGGCATCGATGAGCGATACCCCATTGTCACACCCGCAGGTAAAGGCAGAGAATCCAGGCTTTGCGCCAGGTCGCTTTCAGAGCGGCCAAAGGTGGTTAATCGTAGACATAACGGCGGTTGAGAGAGAGAGAAACGCTCACGTAAGCGCGGCAGGATCTCATGTTCGATCATCACCTTAAATTCTGACGGTACGCCTGGCGTGAAAAACATCAGACAGCGGTTCAGCTTCACGGCAAACCCGCACGCCGTCCCGACCGGATTATTGATAAACTCTGCACTGGCAGGCAGTTCAGCCTGTTTACGGTTGCTCGGCGCCATCACGCGTCCACGCTCGCGGAAAAAGCTCTCCATCTGCGCCAGCCAGCCTTCATGCAGTACCAGCCCCTCGCCTTTCGCGGTTGCCGCCGCCAGCGCGCTCAAATCATCACTGGTTGGCCCGAGCCCGCCATTCACGATCAACACATCGGCGTGTTCGCTACGCTCGCGCAAAATGGCGACCAAATCGTCAAGATTGTCGCCCACGGTGTTGCGGCGCGTGAGGGGTAATCCCTGATTAAAGAAAAAATCAGCCAACCAGGCGGCATTCGTATCGACGATCTGCCCGTGCAACACTTCATCCCCGGTGGACAACATCTCCACATTTAACATTGTGCTCTCCTGCTTTTGTCATGAAAACACTATAACGCAATGCGGGAGTAACATGCATTCAGAGAGAATATGAAGAGGGAAACATGAGAGAGGAAAAGAGGTAAAAACAGGCGCAGCATATCGCCGCGCCAGTGACATCAGAAGCTGGCGCTAACCCCTACGTACGGGCCATCAGCAATCGCATTGTCACGGTTGCCGTCTTTACCTGCCAGATTCAGATAACGATAACCGGCCTCGATGCTCAGTGGGCGCATAATCGTCAGACGCGCGCCAGCATTTGCTTCTTCATAGCTGTCGATACCGCTGGAGAGCGAGTCCGGAGAGTAATAGTACTCACCAAACAGACGGAAGCTGTCGCCAATCGGCCACTGCAGACCGCCGCCAACAGCTGCTGCATAACCTTCTTCGCCATCGTTCGGATTGGTGTAAATACCTTTACCGCCAACGGTGGCCAATAGCGGTCCAAGTGGAATATTCAGACCCAGACCCAAACCAGCCGCATCGCCGTCGTCATCGTTATGCATCCAGTTACCGCTTACCGCTAATCCGGTTGACTCAGTACCAAAACCGACGCCGATATTGGTGTAATCTTCACCAGCCTGACCGTTGATACTTATGGCATTAGCCGATGCGGAAACGAACAGCATCCCGGCGAGTCCTAACAGTGCGCTTTTTTTCATTTTACCCTTTCCTGCAAGCAAGTAATAAATGTGCCCCAAAACCGCAGGATTGTACTGCCAAAAGCAAAGGAATCAATGAGCTAAAAAAGCGATCCGATAACATATTGTAACGAAATACTACCCAAAACCGTTTCAATACGTGACAGCAGAATTGACAAAAACCCCTTTAACCCGCGCATCAGCTCCCGTATGCTTTTTACTTCATCTCTTCTTGTAAGGAATATCACTGTGCGTCAAAGGACGATTGTTTGCCCATTAATTCAAAATGAAGGCTGTTATTTACTGTGCAAAATGGCCGACGATCGCGGCGTCTTCCCTGGCCAATGGGCGCTTTCTGGTGGCGGCGTTGAGCCGGGAGAACGTATCGAAGAAGCCTTGCGGCGGGAAATACGAGAAGAGCTAGGCGAGCATCTTGTCTTGTCAGAAATTACCCCCTGGACCTTCAGTGATGATATCCGCACCAAAACGTATGCCGATGGTCGCCAGGAAGAAATTTACATGATTTATCTTATCTTCGATTGCGTTTCCGCTAATCGTGAAGTGAAGATTAACGAAGAGTTTCAGGATTTCGCCTGGGTCAAACCAGAAGATCTCGCGCACTATGACTTAAACGTCGCCACCCGCAAGACGTTAAAATTGAAAGGGTTACTGTAAGTAGAAAAACCTTTTTTAACACCGTAACCTTCGTTTTCCTGATCACGGCATTGTTGTTTTTCATCAGTAAAAAAACAATGCCGTTCTGCTTTACCGTAAATAAACCATAGTAAAAAAACATTATTTTTCAAGTATATAATATAACTATCACGTTAACCGCGCTGTATTTTCGTCACCTTAAGTCCTTAAGGATAAATTAACCTTCCATCATTAACCTTAACAGCCTAATGAAATAATTAACGCACGCCTGTTTGTCTTCAAAAATAAGCATGCTGTCGCGTTTCATGGCTTGAAGGAATAATGATGTCTGACTTTTTGCCTTTCTCCCGCCCGGCAATGGGGGCTGAAGAGCTTGCTGCGGTTAAGGCGGTTCTGGACTCAGGATGGATTACCACCGGCCCGAAAAATCAGCAACTGGAAGAAGCCTTCTGTCGGCTCACGGGAAACCAGAATGCCGTTGCCGTCTGTTCCGCCACCGCAGGTATGCACATCACGCTGATGGCTCTGGGGGTCGGTGAAGGCGATGAGGTCATCACGCCGTCCATGACATGGGTTTCAACGCTCAACATGATTGTCCTGCTGGGGGCTACACCGGTCATGATCGATATCGACAGAGATACCCTCATGGTCACACCAGAGCAAATTGAAGCGGCTATCACCCCGCGAACCAAAGCCATTATTCCGGTTCATTATGCCGGCGCACCCGCCGATCTTGATGCCATTTACGCCATCGGCGAGCGCTACGGTATTCCGGTTATTGAAGACGCTGCCCATGCCGTTGGAACACATTATAAGGGGCGTCATGTTGGCGCTCGCGGTACGGCAATCTTCTCTTTTCATGCCATCAAAAATATCACCTGCGCGGAAGGTGGCCTGATAGTTACCGACGACAAACAACTCGCCGAGCGACTGCGCAGTCTGAAATTTCACGGTCTGGGCGTAGACGCATATGACCGACAAACCTACGGTCGCGCGCCGCAGGCAGAAGTTCTCTCACCGGGATACAAGTACAATCTGACCGACATCAATGCGGCTATCGCTTTGACTCAACTGGATAAACTGACGCAACTGAATGCGCGCCGCGCGCACATTGCACAACAGTACCAGCACGCGCTGGCCGATACCCCTTTCCAACCGCTGGCGCTCCCGCAATGGCCACATGCTCACGCATGGCACCTGTTTATTATCCGTGTCGATGAAGCCCGCTGCGGCCTGAGCCGTGACGCGTTGATGGAAGCGCTGAAGGCCAAAGGCATTGGTACCGGCCTGCATTTTCGCGCCGCCCACACGCAGAAGTATTATCGCGAACGCTTCCCCTCCCTTTCACTTCCCAATACCGAGTGGAATAGCGCGCGTATCTGTTCACTGCCGTTATTTCCCGACATGACCGCCGATGATACGCAACGCGTCATCACGGCACTTCGCCAGATAGCAGGACATGATCATGTTTGACGCCACGCCTATCAAAAAAGTCTCGGTGGTTATTCCCGTTTTTAACGAACAGGAAAGTCTGCCCGAGTTAATTAAGCGAACCAGCACCGCCTGCGAAAAACTGGGTAAAGAGTATGAAATTCTGCTGATCGATGACGGCAGTAGCGACAATTCCGCGCAGCTGATGATGGAGGCATCGCAGGCCCAGGGCAGCCATATCGTTTCTATTCTGCTCAACCGAAATTACGGACAACACTCAGCGATTATGGCGGGTTTCAGCCATGTCACCGGAGAGTTGATCATCACGCTGGACGCCGATTTGCAAAACCCGCCGGAGGAGATCCCGCGGCTGGTCGCGACAGCAGAGGAAGGCTTCGATGTGGTCGGAACGGTTCGCCAGAACCGACAAGATAGCGTGTTTCGTAAGACAGCTTCGCGGATGATCAATCATTTGATTCAGCGCACAACCGGTAAAGCGATGGGCGATTACGGCTGCATGCTTCGCGCCTACCGCCGTCACATCGTGGATGCCATGTTGCATTGCCAGGAACGCAGCACTTTTATCCCCATTCTGGCCAACATTTTTGCCCGCCGCGCGACGGAAATCCCGGTGCACCATGCAGAACGTGAATTTGGCGACTCGAAATACAGCTTCATGCGTCTGATCAACCTGATGTATGACCTGGTGACCTGTCTGACCACCACACCGCTGCGTATGTTGAGTCTGCTGGGCAGCGTCATTGCCGCAACGGGCTTTACCTTATCCGTTCTGCTGGTCGTACTTCGCCTGACGTTTGGCCCACAGTGGGCTGCAGAAGGGGTATTTATGCTGTTTGCCGTGCTGTTTACGTTTATCGGCGCACAGTTCATTGGCATGGGATTACTCGGCGAATACATCGGTCGTATCTATAACGATGTCCGCGCACGCCCCCGCTACTTTGTTCAACACGTTATCCGCCCACACACCACGCCATCAACCGAGGAACACCACGCATGAAAGCCGTTGTATTTGCCTATCACGATATGGGATGTCAGGGAATTCAAGCCTTGTTAGATGCAGGTTATGACATCGCTGCTATTTTTACGCACACCGATAACCCTGGTGAGAACGCATTTTTTGGCTCGGTTTCCCGCCTGGCGGCCAGCGCAGGCATCCCCGTTTACGCACCGGATGAAATCAATCACCCGCTGTGGATTGAACGGATCAGCCAGCTCGCCCCTGACGTGATCTTCTCGTTTTACTACCGCCACTTACTGAGCGATGACATCCTCAATCTTGCGCCTAAAGGCGCGTTTAATCTTCACGGTTCGCTGCTGCCAAAATATCGGGGTCGTGCCCCGCTGAACTGGGTATTGGTCAATGGTGAAACCGAAACAGGCGTTACGCTTCACCGCATGGTTAAGCGCGCGGATGCCGGAGCCATTGTGGCTCAACAGCGCGTTGCCATTTCACCTGATGACGTCGCCTTAACGTTGCACTATAAGCTGTGCCAGGCGGCACGCCAGGTTCTTGAGCAGGCCTTGCCCGCAATCAAAATGGGCAACCAGCAAGAGTGTGCACAGCAGGAAGCAGACGCCACCTGTTTTGGTCGCCGCAGCCCGGACGACAGCGCTCTCGACTGGAACAAGACCGTGGCGCAGTTGCATAACATGGTGCGTGCCGTGAGCGCTCCCTGGCCTGGCGCATTCAGCTATGTAGGGACACAGAAGTTCACCGTCTGGACATCACGCCCGCACTCTGATGCCCCCGCAGCCCAACCCGGAACGGTTATTTCGGTTTCACCCTTACTGATCGCCTGCGCCGATGGCGCGCTTGAAATCATTACCGGGCAATCAGGCGATGGCATCACGATGCAGGGGTCGCAACTGGCTCAGGTACTGGGTCTGGTGGTGGGTTCTCGTCTGAATACTCCGTCAGTTTCCACCAGCAAACGCCGTACCCGCGTGCTGATTCTCGGCGTGAATGGTTTTATTGGTAATCACCTGACTGAACGTTTGCTGCGTGAAGATAACTACGAAGTGTATGGGCTCGATATTGGCAGCGATGCCATAAGCCGTTTTCTGCAACATCCGCGTTTTCACTTTGTGGAAGGTGACATCAGCATTCACTCCGAATGGATTGAATATCATGTGAAAAAATGCGATGTCGTCCTGCCGCTGGTGGCGATTGCCACGCCCATTGAATACACCCGCAACCCCCTGCGTGTATTCGAGCTCGATTTTGAAGAGAACCTGAAAATTATTCGCTACTGCGTGAAATACCAGAAGCGCATCATTTTCCCTTCAACCTCAGAAGTTTACGGGATGTGTAACGACAAAGTGTTCGATGAAGACAGCTCAAACCTGATTGTCGGTCCAGTGAATAAACCACGCTGGATCTACTCTGTTTCCAAGCAACTTCTGGATCGCGTAATTTGGGCATACGGTGAAAAAGAGGGATTGCGCTTCACCTTATTCCGTCCGTTTAACTGGATGGGACCGCGTCTGGATAGCCTGAATGCCGCGCGTATCGGTAGCTCGCGCGCCATCACGCAATTGATCCTGAATCTGGTGGAAGGTTCGCCCATTAAGTTGATTGAAGGGGGTAAGCAGAAACGGTGTTTTACCGATATTCGCGATGGGATAGAAGCCTTGTTCCGCATCATTGAAAACGAGGGCGGACGTTGCGACGGTGAGATTATCAACATCGGCAACCCGGATAACGAAGCGAGTATTCAGGAGCTGGCGCAAATGCTGCTGACCTGCTTTGAAAAACATCCGCTGCGCCCGCACTTTCCGCCGTTTGCGGGTTTCCGTGACGTCGAAAGCAGCAGCTACTATGGTAAAGGTTATCAGGACGTTGAACACCGTAAGCCCAATATTCGTAATGCAAAACGCTGTCTGAACTGGGAGCCCACTATCGAGATGCAGGAAACCGTCGAAGAGACTCTGGATTTCTTCTTACGCAGCGTGGACATTACGGAACATTCATCATGATCAAAGCAGGCTTGCGTATTGATGTCGATACCTTCAGGGGAACGCGCGAAGGCGTCCCCCGCCTGCTCGAAACATTGAACCGACATAACGTTCGGGCAAGTTTTTTCTTTAGCGTCGGTCCTGACAACATGGGGCGCCATCTCTGGCGCCTGGTGAAACCGCAATTTCTGTGGAAAATGCTGCGCTCAAACGCCGTTTCTCTCTACGGATGGGATATTTTATTGGCGGGCACCGCATGGCCGGGAAAAGAGATCGGTCAGGCCAATGCAGCCATTATTCATGAGGCAGCCCGGACTCACGAAACTGGATTACACGCCTGGGATCATCACGCCTGGCAGGCACGCAGCGGGAACTGGAATGACAAACAGCTGATCGATGATATTGCGCAGGGCATCACTGCCCTTGAAGCGATCACCGGCCAGCCCGTCACCTGCTCAGCCGTTGCGGGTTGGCGTGCCGACGAACGCGTCGCCCACGCAAAAGAAGCCTTCAACCTGCGCTATAACAGCGACTGCCGGGGCACCACGATATTCCGTCCCGTACTTGAGACAGGGAAATTCGGTACGCCGCAAATCCCCGTCACCTTGCCAACATGGGATGAAGTTGTTGGTCTGGAAGTACAGGCCGTCGATTTTAATGCCTGGATTCTCTCGCACATGCTGATGAGCACAGGTACTCCGGTCTATACCATTCATGCGGAGGTTGAGGGCATCGCCTGCCATCAGGATTTTGACGATCTGCTTGTTCGCGCCGCCGATGCAGGTATCGCTTTTTGTCCGCTCGGGGATCTGTTACCGGAGGATATCAATACGCTGCCATCAGGGCAGATTGTACGTGGCAACATTCCCGGCAGAGAGGGATGGGTTGGCTGCCAGCAACCGGTGAGTATGACATGATGAAATCCCTGCGTTACACCCTGGCATACCTCGCATTTGTTGCGCTGTATTTTATTTTCCCCATCAATAGCCGCCTGCTCTGGCAGCCCGATGAAACGCGCTATGCTGAAATCAGCCGGGAAATGCTGGCCTCTGGCGACTGGATTGTCCCGCACTTTTTAGGTTTACGCTATTTTGAAAAACCCATCGCCGGATACTGGTTAAACAGTATCGGGCAATGGTTGTTTGGCACAAACAACTTTGGCGTCAGAGCCGGTGCCATTTTTGCGACATTGCTAACGGCTTTGCTGGTCGCCTGGCTCGCCATGCGGTTATGGCAGGATAAGCGTACTGCCGTACTTTCTTCAGTTATCTTTTTAACGTTTGTTTCGGTTTACAGCATCGGCACCTACGCGGTACTTGATCCCATCATTGCGCTCTGGCTAATGGCAGGCATGTGCTGCTTTTGGGAGGGGATGCAGGCCACGACCAGAACGCGCAAAATCACCGCCTTCTTGCTATTAGGACTGACCTGCGGCATGGGGGTGATGACCAAAGGTTTCCTCGCGCTCGCCGTTCCCGTTTTCAGCGTACTGCCGTGGGTTTTCATACAAAAACGCTGGAAGGACACGGTGCTCTATGGCTTGTTGGCGATAGCAGGCTGCATCGCCATCGTGCTCCCATGGGGGATAGCGATTGCCCAGCGCGAGCCGGACTTCTGGCACTACTTTTTCTGGGTCGAGCACATTCAGCGCTTTGCCCAGGCTGATGCCCAACATAAAGCCCCATTCTGGTATTACTTGCCTGTACTGATCATCGGCAGTCTGCCCTGGCTTGCTTTGTTACCCGGCGCACTGCGTACTGGATGGCGTGAACGGGATGTTCCGCGCAGCGCCCTGTATCTGCTGTGCTGGATTATCATGCCGCTTCTGTTCTTCAGCATCGCGAAAGGAAAGCTGCCGACCTATATTCTTTCCTGCTTCGCCCCGCTGGCGATCCTGACTGCGCGTTATGGATTACAGGCAGAAGAGAAAGGTGCCGTTGCCCTGCGCATTAATGGCGGGATCAATGTCTTGTTTGGGGTACTCGGTATTGTGGCAACGTTTTTCGTTTCCACGCTGGGACCGCTAAAGTCCCCCGTCTGGACATCGGTTGAAACCTATAAAGTATTTTGTTCATGGGGCATTTTTATCATCTGGACGTTATTTGGCTGGTATACGCTAAATAGTGGCGCAAAAAACTGGAAGCTGGCGGCGTTTTGCCCGCTGGGACTGGCGCTACTCTTCGGTTTCTCAATACCCGACCGGGTGATGGAGTCCAAACAGCCGCAGTTTTTTGTTGAGATGACCAAAGAGTCGCTGGAGTCGAGCCGTTATATTCTCACCGACAGCGTTGGCGTTGCCGCAGGGCTGGCCTGGAGCCTGAAACGCGATGACATCATCATGTACAGGCAGACGGGGGAATTAAAATACGGTCTCAACTACCCGGATGCCAGAGGACGCTTTATCAGCAAAAATGACTTTGCCGACTGGTTGGCGCAGCATCGACAGGAAGGCGTCATTACGCTCGTATTGTCGGTTTCCAGAGATGACGATATCAATCAGCTTGCCCTTCCCCCCGCTGACAATATCGATAATCAGGGGCGCCTGGTTATGATTCAGTATCGACCCAAATGATCTGGATAGTGTTAGTCCTCGCCAGCCTGCTCAGCGTATGCGGACAACTCTGCCAGAAGCAGGCAACTCGCCCGGTGTCAGGCCGGGCGCGTAAACGTCATATTGCCCGGTGGGTTGGACTCGCGCTGGTCAGCCTGGGGCTGGCCATGCTGCTATGGCTTGCGGTGTTGCAAAATATTCCCGTCGGCATTGCTTATCCCATGCTCAGCCTGAATTTCGTTTGGGTCACGCTGGCGGCGTGGAAAATATGGCGTGAACCCGTCACTGCCCGTCACTGGCTGGGAGTGGGTTTAATCATTACCGGTATTTTTATTCTTGGGAGCGCAGTCTGATGGGGATCTTCTGGGGATTGTGTAGCGTCATTATCACTTCTGCCGCACAGTTGAGCCTCGGCTACGCAATGGATAATCTGCCGCCCATTCAGCATCTGATGGCGTTTGTCTCCGCCGCATTGTCTATCCAGGCTGGAGCGCTAACATTGTATGCCGGACTGGTGGGATATTTGCTGTCGGTTATCTGCTGGCACAAAGCCCTGCACCAGCTTGCACTGAGCAAGGCTTATGCCCTGCTCAGCCTCAGCTATGTGCTGGTATGGGTCGCATCAATCCTGTTGCCAGGCTGGCAGGGAACATTTTCAGTGAAGGCACTGGTAGGCGTACTGTGCATCATGGCGGGATTAATGACGATTTTTCTGCCTAATCGTCCCTTATCCCGCTGAACCTGACGCTCATGTTGTCGTCTGTCTGGTTTGACTGGCATTGACCCAATTCTGCAACGCGCGGCGAGAGATTTTAATCCCGCCTGTTTTCAGTTCTGGTGGTAATGTCAGCCAACACACCGGCTGCTGAAAACGCGCCAGCTTATCGCTGACCCATTCAGCCAGGTCAAGATTTCCGGCTTCAGCGTCATATTCAACCACTGCCACAGGGCGATGCCCAAACTCGTTGTCCTCTATCGGAACAATAAAGGCTTGCAGCACATGCGGATGCGTGGCAATAACACGCTCCACTTCTTCCGGCTGAATACCTTCTCCGCCGCTAAAGAACAGATTGTCCATGCGCCCCACAATGGTTAACTTACCGTCATTTAATACCCCGCGATCGCGGGTGGCAAACCAGCCCTCGCTATTCACCAGTGGGATAAGTTGACCATTTCGCCAATAACCTTGCGCCATACTGGCGGCCTTTAGCCAGACTTCGTTATCCACAATTTTGACTTCTCTGCCCGGTAAGGCAGAACCGACATCCGCCAGGCCATCCGCTTCTTTCGCGCAAACCGTTGAGGCAAATTCTGTCAGCCCGTAACCGCACCAGCAGCGAATCCCCTGCTCACGCGCCTGTTCGGTCAGTTCGACCGGGATCGCCGCGCCACCCAGTAATACCGCTTTTAGCGTTACCGGCGTTTTATTGACCAGTAAACGCCAAAGCTGCGTGGGAACGAGTGAAGCGTAGGTACAACCGGCCAGCATCTGCTCCAGCGGCTGTTTGTCGCGTACGGTTAATCGCGCGCCTGCAAATAACCAGCGCCAGAGAATGCCCTGACCGGAAACATGAAATAGCGGCAGCGAGAGCAACCAGTCATCCTCTGCGTCAAAAGGCATTAATGACAACACCCCCTGTGCGCTCGCCAGATGCGCCTGGCAGGTATGAACGGCCGCTTTAGGCAGTCCGGTTGAGCCGGAGGTCAGCGTCATTGAACTCAAACGCTGAGGCTGCCAGGCGACGGCATGCTCGCCAGTACGCGCCTCTATCTGCAGCGGCGTCAGCGTCAAAAGCGTGTTATCGCCTTCCAGCACCAGCGCAAAACGCAGCGTTAAACCGGGGATCAGTTCCTCCAGCAGCGACTGAGGCAGTTGTGGATTAACCGGTAATATCCGGGCGCCACACTGCAACAATGCCAGCCAGGCCAGTAACGTTTGGGGATGATTCCAGGCGCGTAGCAGAACACCATCGCCTTCTGCCACGCCCTGTGCAGCAAAACCGCTTGCCAGACTATCTACCCGCGCGCAAAGGTCACGCCAGCTGAGTCTCTCATCGTTGAGACGTAAAGCGGGCAAATCCCCCCGAACCTGACGCCAGTGACGCCACGGCCAGTCATGAAAATCAGGATTAACGGGTGGAGTATGAAGGCCCGATAAGCTTGCGCTATCGGGCATGTCCTGCAGGGTCATAACAGACGTTCCAGCGCATCAACGTCAATACACGGCAATGCACTGCCTGGCCAGGTGCGAACCTGCTGACACTGCATCAGGTTCAGCGTATCCAGACCGGGAATGGTCTGCGGTGTCAGCCAGGCGGCAATCCGCGCCAGTTGGGTCAGACCCAGACTCGACTCAATCGATGAACTGATCACCGCCGTAAGCCCCAGCGCGTGCGCCGCTGCAACCTGTTCGCGAACTTTATCCAGACTGCCCGTCAGCGTGGGTTTGATAACAACCGCACTCACACCGTCTTCGGCCATAAAGGTAAAATCCGCTTCGCGCAGACTTTCATCCCAGGCAATAGCAATCCCGGTTTCACGCGCAAACGCACGCGAATCATCGCGGGTTTTACACGGCTCTTCGAGGAAAGCAATACGCCCGCGGTATTCAGGGTTGACGTACTTCGCGAACTGCTGTGATTTCAGCGGCGTCCAGGCACGGTTAGCGTCAAGACGCAAATGCAGTTCCGGGATCGCCTCAAGCAGCAGGTTGACCACCATACCGTCGCGTACCGCTTCATACAGACCGACTTTCACTTTCGCGACCTTCTCACCCGGCATGTCGGCCAGTTGCAGAATCAGATCGTCAGGATCGCCCGTACACAGTGGCGCAGCGCGATAGTCTGCTGCCTGCGGTAATACACCCTCAAGTTCAGCCAGTGCACAGCTTGCGCCGAAGGCCACTGAAGGCATCTGTGGTAAGGATGAATCTCCCTGCAACCAGCCGTTCACCCAGCTCAGCAGCACGGTTTGCGCTTCTTCCCAGGTTTCCTGGCTGAAGCCCGGCAGTGGGGAGATCTCTCCCCACCCTTCGCGCTCGCCATCACGGAGACAAACGTACAACCCGTCACGCGTTTTTAACCGCCTGTCGCGCAGAATCACCCCCGCGTCCATGGGGATCTGCCAGCGGTATACCTGCGCGCTACGCATTACGGATTCCGTTTAAATTTGCTGAAGTCAGGCTGACGTTTCTGGTTGAAGGCGTTGCGGCCTTCCTGACCTTCCTCCGTCATGTAGAACAGCATGGTAGCGTTACCTGCCAGTTCCTGCAGACCGGCCTGACCATCGCAGTCAGCGTTCAGAGCCGCTTTCAGGCAACGCAACGCCATCGGGCTGTTTTGCAGCATTTCGCGACACCAGCGTACGGTCTCTTTTTCCAGATCCGCCAGCGGAACCACGGTATTAACCAGTCCCATATCCAGCGCCTGTTTTGCATCGTACTGACGGCACAGGAACCAGATTTCACGCGCTTTCTTCTGACCGACGATACGCGCCATGTAAGAAGCACCCCAGCCACCGTCGAATGAACCGACTTTCGGGCCAGTCTGACCGAAGATGGCGTTTTCCGCCGCAATGGTCAGATCACACATCATGTGCAGCACGTGGCCGCCACCGATGGAATAACCCGCAACCATCGCCACAACCGGCTTCGGACAGGTACGAATTTGACGCTGGAAGTCCAGTACGTTCAGGTGATGCACACCGGAGTCGTCCTGGTATCCGCCGTAGTCACCGCGCACTTTCTGATCGCCGCCAGAGCAAAACGCTTTGTCGCCTGCACCTGTCAGGATAATCACGCCGACGTTGTCGTCATAACGCGCATCCGCCAGCGCCTGAATCATCTCTTTGACGGTGACAGGGCGAAATGCGTTGCGTACCTGCGGACGATTAATGGTGATTTTTGCGATACCGTCGGTGGATTTTTCATAGCGAATGTCGGTGTAGCCTTCAGAGCAATCGAGCCATTCTACCGGTGCGTAAAGCATTGTTTCATCAGGATAGATCATAAAATGTCCTTTAGTCAGCGACGCAGAATCTGTGCCAGACAGTCCACCACGCCTGCGGGATTATCCCGGTGCGCGTTGTGTCCGGCGTTACGAATCACATGGTTCGGTACAGATAATTCCGTCGCCAGCGCGCGGAATTTATCATCACGTTCACCACATAAATAATAAAACGGAAATGGGCACTCACTCAGCTGCGCGCGTAAATCAGGCTGCACAGCCAGCGACGTAGCCTCCAGCATAGCGGCCAGGGTGTGACCCTTATTCTGGCTACGCAGTGCCACCAGCGCCTGGCGTTGCGCGGGATCTAATGAGGCAAAAACCGGTTGCTGATACCAGTCATTGAAGACATCACGCAACGGTTCGCCGCGAAAACGCGCCGCCCAGCGACCATCCGAAAGGCGACGCTGAAGGCGTTCATCTTCATATTGTAACCCCGGATGCCCACCTTCAATCACCAGGCCGCAAAGACCGGGCATCCCCTGACAGGCCGCCATCATGGCGACTCGGCCTCCGAGAGAATATCCCACCAGCCAGTAGTTAAGTATGTTGTAACTAAATAAAGTATTACGCAGCAATTCGCTGACGTCATCGAATCCGTTCACGCGAATATCAGCAGACCCACCGTGCCCCGGCAGGTCGATATACAACCGCGAATAGGGGTGAAGCTGCTCGCCGACCGTCTGCCATTCCTGACAATTGCCAGAGAAACCGTGCAGAAACACCAGCCAGGGAAACCCTGTCTGGCCTTCGTTCGCCTGCGCGTGCAGGATCATAAGTGGCTTACCTGCGCCAACAGTTGCTGCAGGGTTTGCGCCCCGTCAGTCTCATTCACCACCAGCTCAATCACCGTTGCTGCCGGCGTACGCCAGGCATTCGCCAGCGCACTTTCCAGCTGTTCCCAGTTTTCCGGGCGATGATACTTGAGGTTAAACATCGCTGCCGCATGATCAAAATGCACATTTTGCGGCATCAGATAGAAGCGTTCACGCTCGCTTTGCGGCGTTGGCAGCAGAGAGAAAATCTGACCACCGTTATTATTCACCACGATCAGGACAAACGGTGCGGAGACCTGGCGCAATAACGCCAGCGCATTCAGGTCATAGAGTGCGGACAAGTCACCGACGATTGCCAACGTTGATTTCGCACTGGCTCGCTGCACACCCGCGGCAGTAGACAACAGACCGTCAATCCCGCTCGCGCCGCGATTGCTGTATACCGGATAGCCAGCCGGAAGCTGCGAAAGCGCATCAATCAGGCGAACCACCAGGCTGTTACCCACAAACAACTGCCCTTGTTCCGGCAGATATTCCCGAATACGATGCGCCAGCTGCGCTTCGCCAAAGACGTCACGACGCGCTTTGACCGCCTGCCAGGCTTGTTCTGCCAGGCGTGGGATCGCAACACACCAGGGCTGACGTTTCTCCGCCGGGTGCAGTTCCAGCCAGTCGCCCGGTTTTGCCACTAACCTGCGCCCACGATGATGAGCGGGGTCCAGGCGTCCTTCGATATTATCGACAATCCAGTATTCTTGCGGGTTACAACTGGCCTGCCACTGCAACAACCGTTTTCCGGTCAGGCTGCTGCCAAGCTGCACCACAATCTGCGCCTGCTCTAACTCGGCCACCGCTTTCGCATTACCCAGCCACAGGTCGGCACACGGCAACGGTTGTCCGGTTTGCGACAACACGTCGCCAATCAGCGGCCAGCCCAGCGTTTGCGCCCACAGTGCAACTTTCTTGCCCTCTTCTGCGCTCATACGACCGGCAATCACGACGCCGCGTTTTTGGCGCCAGAAAAACCAGTCACGTTGCTTGTCACTTTCCAGCCGACGCGCTTCGCGAAGCCACGGTTTGTCATCCTGCCACCAGTCGCCAAGGCGCTGCTGCCAGGCAAGTCCCGTGTCGTCCATATCGCCATACAGCGGTTCCGCAAACGGGCAGTTAATGTGCACCGCGCCACTGTGCAGTGAAGCCAGCGTGTTATCAATGGTGGAGACCAGCCAGCTCGCCGGAATATCCTGCGTCGGGCGTGGTAAAGAGAGCGTTTGCGACGGATGGGAGGCAAACATGCCCGCCTGACGAATCGCCTGATTCGCCCCGCAGTCAATCAGTTCTGGCGGTCGGTCCGCCGTGAGTAAAATCAGTTTTTCACCGGTCAGGCCCGCTTCGATGAGCGCCGGATACAGATTCGCCACCGCCGTCCCGGAGGTCACAATCACCGCAACCGGCTGCTTGCTGACTTTTGCCAGCCCCAATGCCAGATGACCCAGTCCGCGTTCGTCAAAATGGGTATGATGTATAAAAGCCGGGTTTTCCGCTGCTGCCAGGGTCAACGGTGTCGAACGGGAGCCAGGGGCAATACAAACATGCCTGACGCCGTGACGAGTTAATGCTTCCAGTATGACCGCCGCCCAGCGTCGGTTAAATGCGCTTACTGACATGAGATTGTCCGGTATCAATATTGCGACACAGTATAAAGAATCGAAAAAAAGGATTTTTGATGTGAATCGGTAATATACAACTCATTATCCTTCCATCTGTAATAAAGTGCGCAGTCCTGCGGCTTTATTCTCAATTTCCTGCCATTCTTGTTCAGGATCTGAGCCACGCACGATCCCTGCCCCGGCGTACAGACGCACGACGTTTCGGGTAATTTTCGCCGAGCGCAACGATACGCAGAACTCGCTTTGTCGCAGGGAGAGATATCCCGCAGAACCGGCATACCATTCGCGCTCAAAAGGTTCATTATGCTGAATGAAGCTTCGCGCCAGTTCACGCGGAATGCCCGCCACGGCGGCCGTCGGCTGCAGTTGCATCAGGCATAGCGTGTCGTCGGGCTGATTCAGCGCCGTCCAGATGCAGCGACGCAGGTGCTGGACTTTGCGCAGTCTGAGCACCTGGGGCGGTAACACGTCGAGTGTCTGCGTACAGTTTTGTAACCGCTGGCAAATATCCTCCACCACCAGCATATTTTCGCGCTGGTTTTTATCATCCTTCATCAGCCATTCGCCAAGCTGCCATGCCCGGTGATCGTCAGGATGATTCGCAACGGTTCCAGCCAGCGCTTCAGTACGCAGCGCGGTGTCACGCCGCCGCCACAGACGCTCTGGCGACGAGCCAAGAAAGGCGGATTCGGCGGAGAAGGCCATAAAAAAATGGTAACAGTTGAGGTTCAGGCGGCGGCTGGAAGCCATTACCGCAGCGGCATTCACCGAATGAGAAAACTGTAAATCGGTCGCCCTCGCCAGCACCACTTTATCAAGCTCCTGCTGGGCAATAGTCTGCGTAGCCCGTTCGATCAGCTGCGTCCAGCCCGCTTTATCCGGCCAGTGCTGTTCACCGGTTAATGTCAGACGTAAAGCAGGGAGAGGTTTAACGCTGGCCAGCGCGCCGAGAAATGCCCTGGCGTTCGCGGCATCTTCGCGCAGAGAAACGTCGCTGTACAAATGTAATCGTAAAGTCGCCACCCCGGCGCAGCGCCGCCACTCCAGGCGAGGTAACAACAGATTACCGTCTTGCGGCTCAAACGCATTCAGACCCCAGATACGCAGTTCAGGATGATTGTCATGCTGACGTAAGAACTGCTGGGCTGATGCCAGCGAGGAGAATATCGCCACCGCGCCCAATACAGCGGCTTCTTCATCGCCGTTACGTTGTTGCCAGTAAAACTGCGGCCAGACAGGCTGACTGGCCAGCCAGCCTAAAGCGTCAAATGCATCATTAAGAGGGAAAGGTATGTCGTAAATATGAATTCCAGGTGCTGCTGGTATCTCTTGCGACAGATGGCGCATCAGACTTTCCAGCGCAGTAGTGATTGAATGCACGCAGACCTCTCCCTGTTAAAAACCTCTCATTATACGGGGTACTGGACAGAAAAAGCAGTACCCCCGTTTAGGGAGTACATATTAACGCGGTAAGGAACCTGGATTTATCGCCGTGCCAGCAATAATCCCATCACCAAACCGACGGTTGCGCCGACGCCGATCCCACGCCAGGGCTTTTCATGCACATAGTCATCAGCGCGACATACGGCCTGCTTCGCGCGGTAGTAATAGCTGTCAGAGGCATGGCTTACGCGGTTTCTCACCTCCTCCAGCGCCAGCTCCGCCCGCGCTTTTAACTCAAGGTACTTTTGGTCGGCAGGATCGCCTGAAGAACGTAGCACTTCTTCCAGCGTTTCACTGAGTAGTTCCAGGTCGTCGTCGATACGTGATTCATCAGAATGAAAAGTCATTATTTTCTCCCCTTCAGTTAACGTATCCGCTAACTATAGACAACGGTGGCGATTTACGCCTCGCGTGCCATGCCGATATGCGGGATGCCATCCTCATCATAGACATCCGTTACCGCCATAAAACCGAAGCGGGCGTAGAATGCTTGCAGGTGCGCCTGCGCCCCCAGGTATAACGCCTTGTGCGGCCAGTGTTGTGAGCAGGATGCCAGCGTCTGCGTCATCAGTTGTTGTCCCAGTTTTTCACCGCGTAGCGCTTCGCTTACAATCACCCGGCCAATCACAACCGGTTCCAGATCGTCGTCACTTTTCAGAATCCTCGCATACGCCACCAGTTGGTTGTTATGCCATCCCAGGATGTGACGGTTTTCCCCCACTAAGTCATCGCCGTCCACGTCCTGGTACGGGCACTGTTGCTCTACAACGAACACCGCACAGCGTAACTGGAGAACGGCATACAGTTGCTGTACG
The DNA here is from genome assembly GCF_945906775.1 of Citrobacter sp. Marseille-Q6884. Taxonomy (NCBI): domain Bacteria; kingdom Pseudomonadati; phylum Pseudomonadota; class Gammaproteobacteria; order Enterobacterales; family Enterobacteriaceae; genus Citrobacter; species Citrobacter sp. Marseille-Q6884. The sequence continues at coordinate 437,598 of NZ_CAMDRE010000002.1, read as the reverse complement.
GTCAGCGCAGTATGGTGGAGATCTTGCCAGTGAATCATTGTCTGCCCCTTTGTTGTGTTAACCTGAACACCCTGCCTCAATGATGGCGAAAAGTGTAACGCAAAGATGGAATTACTATTTTTAGGCACGTCTGCAGGCGTCCCCACACACTCACGCAATGTAACGGCAATATTACTCAATCTGCAACACCCCACCCAACCGGGGTTGTGGCTTTTCGATTGCGGCGAAGGGACGCAGCACCAGATGCTCACCACTCCGTTTAATCCCGGAAAGCTTGAGCGTATTTTTATCAGCCATCTGCATGGCGACCACCTTTTCGGTTTACCCGGTCTGCTCTGTAGTCGTTCGATGGCGGGGAACGTCCAGCCGTTAACGCTTTACGGTCCAAAAGGGCTGCGTGAATTTACTGAAACGGCACTGCGTCTGAGCGGCTCATGGACTGATTATCCGCTGGAAATTGTGGAAATCACCGCCGGTGAGATTCTTGATGACGGCTTGCGCAAAGTCACGGCTTTCGCGCTGGAACATCCGTTGGAGTGCTACGGTTATCGGGTTGAGGAACATGACAAACCCGGCGCGCTGGATGCTAAAGCGCTTAAAACAGCGGGAGTGAAACCGGGACCGTGGTTTCAGGATCTGAAAGCCGGGAAAACGATTGTGCTGGACGATGGCCGCTCGATAAACGGGTCCGATTTTCTTGCACCGGCAACACCGGGCAAATCCGTCGCAATTTTCGGTGATACAGCACCGTGCGCGGGCGCCCTCGAACTGGCAAAAAGGGTGGACGTAATGGTGCATGAAACCACGCTGGATTCCTCAATGGAGGAAAAAGCCAACAGCCGGGGGCACAGTTCAACCCGACAGGCCGCGCAGCTGGCTCTGCAGGCTGGCGTAGGTCGTCTGATAATGACCCACGTGAGTTCTCGCTACGATGAAAAAGGCTGCCAGCGTTTACTCGACGAGTGCAGAGCGCTGTTTCCGGCCACCGAACTGGCTCACGATTTCGCCATTTTCACGGTTTAGTGCTCTATTTTTCCGCCTCAGTGCCGATAACAGTGGAATAGCTGGCTTTCACACTGAGGACAGGATGAACAATTTCCAGAAAGACATTGATGACAGGACAAACCTAACCCTGTCTAACCGCTTTGAACTGCTGCTGTTTCGCCTCGGCAAATCTGTTGAAGAGCAGAAATCAGAGCTGTTTGGCATCAACGTATTCAAACTGCGTGAAATCGTACCAATGCCCACGTTTACACGCCCGGCAGGCATGAAAGCCCCGTTGCTGGGCATGGTGAATATTCGCGATCAGGTGATCCCGGTGATTGACCTGCCTGCCGTCGCGGGCTGTAAGCCAGAGACCGGACTTAACATCCTGTTGATCACGGAGTATGCCCGCAGCGTGCAGGCATTTGCGGTGGAGTCAGTGGAAAATATTATGCGCCTGGACTGGCAGCAGGTGCATACCGCCGAGAAAGCCGTCAATGGCCGCTATATCACCAGTATCGCCTGTCTGGACGACAATAAAGAGACCAACAACCTGGCGCTGGTACTCGACGTCGAACAAATCCTGTATGACATCGTGCCGTCAAATCATGACCTGCGCGCCACCAACCTGAAAACCAACAAATTCAGCGTTACGCCGGGTGCGGTGGCCATTGTGGCAGAAGACTCAAAAGTCGCCCGCGCTATGCTGGAAAAAGGGCTGAATGCGATGGAGATCCCGCATCTGATGCATGTCACGGGCAAAGATGCGTGGGATAAGATTCAGCAGTTGTCTCAGGAAGCGCTGGCGGAAGGTAAGCCTGTGAGCGAGAAAATTGCGCTGGTACTCACCGATCTGGAAATGCCGGAGATGGACGGTTTTACGCTAACCCGCAAAATTAAGAGCGACGAGCGTCTGAAGAAGATCCCGGTCGTGATCCACTCATCCCTTTCAGGCAGTGCCAATGAAGATCATGTGCGCAGAGTGAAAGCAGATGGCTATGTAGCAAAATTTGAGATCAACGAGCTCTCTTCTGTGATTCAGGAAGTGATGGAACGTGCCGCGAAAGATATCAGTGGACCGCTGGTGAGCCGTCAGCTTTCTGCCTGACCTTCTTTGCCGCATAAAAAAACCCGCCGAGGCGGGTTTTTTCGTATCAGTGTGTCGCTTACATCAGCGGTGCAGCCAGCTGCACGATGCTGATCAGCGGTTGCGGATAGACACCGAGAATCAGAACCAGCAGCGCAGAGATCAGCACCACAATACCGCCCGCGCTGTACTGCCAGTTAGACGGCGCATCGCGGTTAAGCTGCTGCGGAGCGCTCAGGTACAGGCTCACGGCAACGCGGAGGTAGTAGTACAAACCAATCGCGGAACCGACCACCACGGCGGCAACCAGCCACCACAGGTTGGCCTGCACACCGACAGCCAGTACGTAGAACTTACCGATAAAGCCCAGCGTCATCGGGATACCCGCCAGAGACAGCATCATCACCGTCATCACTGCCGCGAGGATTGGACGGTGCCAGAACAGACCACGGTAAGAGAACAGTGAATCCGCATCCGGGCCACGATACGGGCTGGACATCAGGCTGACCACGCCGAACGCGCCGAGGCTGCTGAACAGATAACCGGCCAGGTATACACCCACCGCTTCCATTGACATCTCGCCGCTCTGCAGCGCAATCAGCGCCACCAGCAAATAGCCGAGGTGAGAGATGGAAGAGTAACCAAGCAGACGTTTGATATTGGTCTGGCTCAGCGCCATCAGGTTACCGAAGAGGATGGAAGCAAAGGCAATCACACCCAGCACGATGCGGACGGCTTCACTGTCGCCAACCGGTGCGTAGAGGAACAGACGCATCACCACCCCGAAGATAGCGATTTTGCTCGCCGTCGCCAGGAAGGTGGAAACCGGAGCCGGAGCGCCCTGGTATACGTCTGGTGTCCACAGGTGGAAAGGCACCAGAGAGAGTTTAAAGCCCAGACCGACGATCATCAGACCGAAGCCCGCCAGCAACAGCGGCTCGTGCAGCATGCCGTCACCAAGGCTCTTACCGAGCGCGACGAACGACAGGTTGCCGGACTGCGCGTACACCAGCGCCATACCGAACAGCAGGAAGGAAGAGGCTGCGGCAGACAGGATGGTGTATTTGATACTGGCTTCCAGCGAACGTTTCTGACGGAACGCATAACCAACCAGACCAAACAGCGGCAGAGAGATCAGCTCGATACCGAGGAACAGCGCCGCCAGATGGTTGGCGTTGGCCAGCAAAATGCCGCCCAGCGCCGCAATCAGCACCAGCAGGTAGAACTCTTCCCGGTTGTCGTCATAGCCTTCCAGCCACGGGTAGGCAAAAGTACAGGTGGCAAGGCTCGCCAGCAGCACCAGCCCGGTGTAGAGCATAGCGAAACCGTCAACCCGCATCAGCGGGGTGACGTCCATTGCGCCCGCCTGGCCAACAAACCAGAGCGAAACCAGCGCGGCGTTAAGCCCAATGACCGACAGCGTGGCATTGAGGAAGTGATTGCGTCGCCACGCAATGGAGAGCATCACAACCACCACCGTCAAGCCGACGATCAGCAGCGGTAGCAGCGCAATCAGGTGTTGTGGAGTTATTGTCATGGCGATTTACGGCCTTGTAGTAGTAACGGAATTAACAAACCACTGCTGGATGTTGCTCATCGCAGAATGCGAGGTATCCAGAATCGGCTGCGGATAGAAGCCAAGCAGTACCAGAAGCACGACCAGCAACAGGATGATAAACAGCTCACGCAGCGACATCCCTGGCAGTTCAACACTGGCAATCTGGCTTTTCGCTTTACCGAAGTAAGCGCGATGCAGCATCGCCAGCGAGTAAACAGAGGCAAATACCAGACCAAAGGTCGAGATCACCGTAATGACCGGAACCACCTGGTAGCTACCGAACAGAATCATAAATTCGCCAACGAAGTTACCGGTGCCTGGCATACCCAGCGTACACACAGCGAAGAACATCGACAGCGCCGGCAACCATTTCATTTTGCCCCACAGGCCGCCCATCATACGCATATCACGGGTATGCAGACGTTCGTACAGCTGGCCACACAGGATGAACAGACCCGCTGCGGACAGACCGTGTGCAATCATCTGAATGACCGCGCCCTGGTAAGCCAGCTGGCTGCCAGTGTAGATAGCAATCAGCACGAAGCCCATGTGAGAGACAGAGGTGTAGGCAATCAGACGTTTAATATCGTACTGATTAAAGGCCATCCACGCGCCGTAGAAAATACCGATAACACCCAGCCACATAGCGATAGGCGCGAACTCCGCCGACGCGTTCGGGAACAGCGGCAGGGAGAAACGCAGCAGACCGTAGGCTGCGGTTTTCAGCAAAATCCCCGCGAGGTCAACAGAACCTGCGGTCGGTGCCTGGGAGTGCGCATCCGGCAACCAACCGTGCAGCGGAACCACCGGCATTTTCACCGCGAAGGCGATGAAGAAGCCCAGCATCAGCAGATATTCCACACCGTGGGACATCGGGGTATTCAGCAGCTCTTCATAGTTGAAGGTCCAGACGCCGGTCGCCTTGTAGTGCACAAATACCAGCGCCAGGATGGCAATCAACATCACCAGACCACTCGCCTGGGTATAGATGAAGAACTTAGTTGCCGCCGTGATACGCGTTTTACCGTCAGAAGCTTTATGCCCCCACAGCGCGATCAGGAAGTACATCGGCACCAGCATCATTTCCCAGAAGAAGAAGAACAGGAACATATCGATGGCAAGGAACACGCCGATTACGCCGCCGAGGATCCACATCAGGTTCAGGTGGAAGAAGCCCTGGTATTTTTCGATTTCATTCCAGGAACACAGTACCGCCAGAACACCGAGCAGACCGGTCAGCACCACCATCAGCAGCGACAGACCGTCGATAGCTAAATGGATAGAAATGCCAAAACGTGGGATCCACGGCAGGACAAATTCAGACTGCCACTGCGGAATGCCAGCGGATTGCGTCAGTGAATAGCCGCCCTGCAACCACAGTTGCAGGCCAAGCGCCAGCGTCAGTCCCATGGTAATCAGCGCGATCCAGCGCGGCACCTTCACGCCAAAGCGTTCGGTCTGCCAGCACAGAAAGCCACCGATAAAGGGGATTAATATCAACCAGGGTAATAACATAGCTAAGTATGTCCCTTATATTTACTCCTGCTCAGGCTATCTCACTCGTCAGCCCAAATCCCGGCAGTGCTCGCAATCCTCGCGTACTTCAGTACGCTCCGGTTGCTCTGCGCTGGCGGTATCCGGTCTGACTTCGCCGATGACGCCTGTACTTCAGGAACAGATTTTCAACGAATTCTAAAAATTATTTTTGGGTTTGTAGGCCGGATAAGCGCAGCGCCTTCCGGCAATCGTTCATCCAGCCAACAAACTCAACGCAGTACCATCAACAGTGCCAGCACAACAACAGCGCCAATGCTCATGGATGCTACATACCAGCGCAGATAACCGTTCTCGCTTAACAGCAGGCCTTTACCTGCAAAGCGGGAAAGGATCGCCGGGATGTTCATCATTGAGTTCATCGGGTCGCGTTTCAGCAGCCAGGCAATGCCAAGGAACGGCTTAACGAACACTTTGTCGTACAGCCAGTCGAAGCCCCAGGCGTTATACCACCAGGTCCCCAGCAGGCGACCCGGCGCACTGTTGGCAATTGAGGTCACCAGAGTACGTTGACCCAGCCACAGCCAGGCTGCAATCAGGATGCCCGCAATCGCTACGATACCGGAGGTAATTTCCAGCGTCATCACGCGACCATGCTCAAGCTCGGTTGTTGCCGGAAGCACACCCTGCAGCGGCGGTACAATCAGCGCGCCAACAAAGGTGGACAGAATCATCAGCACAATCAGCGGCAGGTGGTGGGTAATCCCCTTCCCTGCGTGAGCGTGAATTTGTTCTTTACCGTGGAACACGATGAAAATCATTCGGAAGGTGTACAGAGAGGTCATAAACGCGCCGACCAGACCTGCAACCATCAGATTGATATGACCATTCGCCATCGCACCGGCCAGGATCTCATCCTTACTGAAGAAGCCTGCGGTAATCAGCGGCAGAGCCGACAGCGCCGCACCACCAATCAGGAAGCAGAGATACACCAGCGGAATAGACTTACGCAGGCCGCCCATCTTGAAGATGTTCTGTTCGTGATGGCAAGCCAGAATCACCGAACCGGAGGCCAGGAACAGCAGCGCTTTAAAGAAGGCGTGCGTCATCAGGTGGAAAATTGCCGCATCCCATGCCTGAACGCCGAGCGCCAGGAACATGTAGCCAATCTGGCTCATGGTGGAATACGCCAGAACGCGTTTGATGTCGGTCTGCACCAGCGCAGCGAAACCTGCCAGCACCAGCGTGATCGCACCGATAATCCCCACCAGATGCAGGATTTCCGGGGTCATCAGGAACAGGCCATGGGTACGCGCAATCAGGTAGACACCCGCGGTAACCATCGTTGCGGCGTGGATCAGCGCGGAGACTGGGGTTGGACCCGCCATCGCGTCTGCAAGCCATGTCTGCAACGGCAGCTGTGCCGATTTACCTACCGCGCCGCCCAGCAGCATCAGTGTTGCCCACATCAGCATGTTATTGCCGTCGGCAAAGTGCGCAGGCGCCAGTTCAACCATTTCGCGGAAGTTCAGCGTGCCCAGTTCGTTGTAAAGAATGAACAGTGCGAAAGCGAGGAAGACGTCACCCACACGGGTCACGACAAACGCTTTCATTGCAGCTGCGCCATTCTTCGGATCGGTGTAGTAGAAGCCGATCAACAGATAGGAACACAGACCCACGCCTTCCCAGCCGAGGTACATCAACAGCAGGTTATCCGCCAGGACCAGAACGACCATGCTGGCGATAAACAGGTTGGTGTAAGCGAAGAAACGGGAGTACCCCTCTTCACCGCGCATGTACCAGGACGCGAACATGTGGATCAGGAAGCCCACGCCGGTCACCACCGAGAGCATGGTCAGCGACAGACCATCCAGCACCAGGTTGAAACCGATGTTGAAGTCGCCAACGGACATCCACGTCCACAGCGGCACGCTAAATGCTTGTTTGCCGTTAGCGAAGAAATCAACGCCAACAAACGCAGTCACCAGCGCAGCCAGGCCAATCGACCCGACACCCACGGTAGCGGACAGATTTTCTGACCAACGACCGCGAGAGAACGCCAGTAGTACAAAGCCAATCAATGGCAGAATAATGGTTAAGGCAAGCATGTTCATCCACGCATCTCACTTACTGAATCGATGTTCAGGTTCTGGCGACGGCGATGAAGTTGCAGCAACAGCGCAAGTCCGATGCTCGCTTCAGCAGCCGCGAGGCTGATGGCGAGGATATACATCACCTGACCATCGGTCTGGCCCCAGTAGCTACCGGCGACCACAAAGGCCAGCGCGGAAGCGTTAATCATGATTTCCAGCCCGATCAGCATAAACAGCAGATTGCGACGGATAACCAGACCCGTTAAGCCCAGTACGAATAAGACAGCCGCGAGGATCAGTCCATGTTGTAAGGGGATCATGCGTGCTCCTCCGTTTTTCTTTTCGCGCGATCGTCGGTACGGTTGCTCAGCACCTCACCCATACGCTCTTCGCGACCGACGTGGAAGGCCACAACCAGGCCTGCCAACAGCAGCATTGAAGCCAGCTCAACCGCCAGAACATAAGGTCCGAACAGGGAAATACCGACCGCTTTCGCGCTAATTGGCGTACCGTCGATACCCTGATCGTTAACACCGAGAATGGCGTAGACAATCACCACCAGCATGATGGCCGACAGAATCGCCGGACCAATCCACACCTGTGGTTTCAGCCACTGACGTTCTTGTTCAATTTCAGAGCCACCGAGGTTGAGCATCATTACCACGAACACGAACAGCACCATGATGGCGCCCGCGTAGACGATAATTTCCAGCGCACCCGCGAAGTAAGCGCCCAACGAGAAGAACACCCCGGAAATCGCCAGCAGCGAAATAATCAGATACAGCAGTGCGTGTACCGGATTGGTATGGGTGATCACCCGCAAGGTTGCGAGAATGGCTATCAGGCCACAGATATAAAAAGCGAACTCCATTGCCCCTCTCCTTACGGTAACAGGCTCTTGACGTCGATAGGCTTGGCTTCGTTCTCTGCTTCGCCCTTATCTTTGCCGTCGATTGCCATACCTGCCATCCGGTAGAAGTTATATTCCGGGTATTTGCCCGGACCGGAGATCAGCAGATCCTCTTTCTCGTAAACCAGGTCCTGACGCTTGTACTCACCCAGTTCAAAATCAGGGGTAAGCTGAATAGCCGTTGTCGGACAGGCTTCTTCGCACAGGCCACAGAAAATGCAGCGTGAGAAGTTAATGCGGAAAAACTCCGGATACCAGCGGCCGTCTTTGGTCTCTGCTTTTTGCAGAGAGATACAACCTACCGGACAGGCTACCGCACACAGGTTACACGCAACGCAACGCTCTTCACCGTCAGGATCGCGCGTCAGCACGATGCGTCCGCGAAAACGCGGCGGTAGATAGACCGGCTCTTCCGGGTACATCTGCGTTTCGCGTTTCGCGAACGCATGCAGGCCGATCATCCAGATACTGCGTACCTGGGTGCCGAAGCCTACTAACAATTCTTTTAAGGTCATGGTCTTTGTGTCCCTTATTGCGCCTGCCAGAGAATGACAGCCGCCGTTACCAGCAAGTTGACGAGCGTCAGCGGCAGACAGACTTTCCAGCCGAAGGACATTACCTGGTCATAACGAGGACGCGGTAACGACGCACGAATCAAAATGAACATCATCATGAAGAACGCGGTTTTCAGCGCGAACCAGACGAATGGTGGTAAGAACGGGCCATGCCAGCCACCGAAGAACAGGGTAACCATCAGCGCAGAAATGGTGACGATACCGATGTACTCACCCACAAAGAACAGACCGAATTTCATACCGGAGTATTCAATGTGGTAACCATCGGCCAGTTCCTGCTCGGCTTCCGGCTGGTCAAACGGGTGACGGTGACATACCGCTACGCCCGCGATGGCAAAGGTGACAAAACCAAAGAACTGCGGAATGACGTTCCAGATATCAGCCTGGTTGTTGACGATGTCGGTCATATTAAATGAACCGGCCTGCGCCACCACGCCCATCAGGGAAAGCCCGAGGAACACTTCGTAGCTGAGCGTTTGTGCAGACGCACGCATTGCACCCAGCAGCGAGTATTTGTTATTGCTCGACCAACCGGCGAACAGCACCGCGTATACCGCGAGGCCCGCCATCATCAGGAAGAACAGAATCCCGATGTTCAGGTCAGCAACCACCCAGTTCGGACTCACCGGCACGATGGCAAAAGCCAGCAGCAGTGAGGTGAAGGCGATCATCGGTGCCAGCGTAAAGATGACGCGATCCGAGAATTTCGGGATCCAGTCTTCTTTAAAGAACATCTTGATCATGTCCGCCACCAGCTGGAGCGAACCGCCCCAGCCAACACGGTTCGGTCCGTAACGGTTCTGGAACAGACCCAGCAGACGACGTTCGCCAAAGCTCATGAATGCCCCGCAGGTGACCACCACCAGCAGGATCACGACCGCTTTGAGAATGCTCAGCAGGATCTCAATCAGATCGGGTGTAATCCAACTCATTGTTGTGCCTCCTGCAGATCCTCAAGACGCGCACCTGCCAGAACCGGCGCGATGCCAGGCATACCCATCGGCAAACCAACCTGCCCTGCCGTTAATCCTTCAGAAATTTCAACGGGCAACGTGACCGTATTGCCATCATAGCTGAAGGAAACGCGTGTACCGGCATTAACGCCCAACTTCGCGGCATCAGCCGGGTTGAGTTTGATGTACGGTTTCGGCATACGCGTCTGGAAGACCGGCGCGCGCTGGGACATTTCGTCGCTACCAAACAGATGGTAGTACGGTGCGATACGCCACTGACCATCCTGCGCCTGGAAGCTCGCTGGAACGGTGGTAAAGTAATCCAGACCACCTGCAGAGGCTTCAATCAAACGCACGCCCGGATCGCCATGACGCAGTTTGCCACCCACTTCATCCTGGAACTTGTTCCACGCTTGTGGGGAGTTCCAGCCTGGTGCCCAGGCAAACGGAATCTGCGAACGCGGTGCAGACGGTTGGTTGTTCCCTTCCATCGAGAAGGCGAACATGGTGTCTTTATCCTGCGGCTGACGTGGTTCGTGTACGCTGATATTCGCACGCATTGCAGTACGACCGCTGTAACGGTGCGGCTCACGTGCCAGTTTCTGACCACGAATACGGAAGCTCGCGTCCGGCGCGGCATCTTTAATGCCTGCCAGCTGCGGCAGCGCTGCAACGGCGGCATCGATAACGTGATCGAGCTGCGTCCAGTCCACTTCGCGGTTTTGTACAGTGCTGTGCAGTGAATGCAACCAGCGCCAGCTTTCCAGCATAACGGTGCTGCTGTCGTAGTAGGACGGGTCATACACCTGGAAGAAACGCTGTGCGCGGCCTTCGTTGTTAATGACCGTACCGTCGCTCTCGGCAAAGCTTGCGGCGGAAAGCACCAGATGCGCGTTTTCCATGATCGCCGTACGCTGATGGTCAACCACCATCACCAGCGGCGCTTTTGCCAGTGCAGCGTTAACACGCGTGGCCGAAGCATGACGATGCAGATCGTTTTCCAGCACCACGACGGCGTCAGCACGACCGGTTTCCAGCTCAGTCAGCGCATCTTCAAGAGAACCGCCGCCAATCATACCCAGGCCCATACTGTTAACCGAGCGCGCGATCATCGTGATACCGACATCAGCACCACGACCTTTCAGCGCTTTCGCCACGTTAGCAGCCGCCTGAATCACTTCGGCGCTACCGGCGTTAGTCCCGGAGATAATCAGCGGTTTCTTCGCCCCGGCCAAAGCCTGAACGATGACGTCAATTTTGTTCTGCAGGTCGCGGTCAATGCCGTCAACCGCTGGCGCGTTGTTATCCAGCGCATGGGCGATAGCAAAACCTAAGCGAGCCTGATCTTCAACCGGCGCACGGTAAGTCCACGCCGCGATGTCATCCAGACGGGTGCTGTCAACGTTGGTGACGAACAACGGATGCTTGGCACGCTGACCGATGTTGAGGATAGCCGCAATCTGCCAGTCGGCGACTTTTTGCGCCGCAGCCATTTCACGTGCTTTACCTTTCACCGCCTGACGGACCGCCAGCGCAACGCGCGCGCCGGTCTGAGTCACATCTTCACCCAGCACCAGTACCGCATCATAAGATTCGATATCGCGCAGGGCCGGGGTATGAATACCGCCGTCACGCAGTACGCTCAGCGCCAGTTGCAGACGTTCCAGTTCGCCTTGAGCGATACCGGTATAGAAGTTTTCCGCACCCACCAGTTCACGCAGCGCGAAGTTACTTTCTACGCTGGCACGCGGGGAGCCAATGCCGATCACTTTCTTCGACTGACGCAGAATGTCTGCCGCGCCCTGCATCGCCTGCTCGGCGTTCAGGGTGATCAGATCATCACCACGACGCTGTACCGGCTGACGCGGACGGTCTTTCAGGTTCACGTAACCATAGCCAAAACGACCACGGTCGCAGAGGAAGTAGTGGTTAACGGTACCGTTGTAACGGTTTTCGATACGACGCAGTTCACCGTAGCGCTCACCCGGGCTGGTGTTACAGCCGATAGAACATTGCTGGCAGATGCTCGGCGCAAACTGCATGTCCCATTTACGGTTATAACGCTCGGAGTGCGTTTTATCGGTGAATACACCGGTCGGGCAAATTTCTACCAGGTTACCGGAGAATTCGCTCTCAAGCGTACCGTCTTCCGGGCGACCAAAGTAGACGTTGTCATGTGCGCCATAGACGCCCAGATCTGCGCCGTCAGCATAATCTTTGTAGTAGCGAACACAGCGGTAGCAGGCGATGCAGCGGTTCATTTCGTGAGAGATGAACGGCCCCAAATCCTGGTTGCGGTGGGTACGCTTGGTGAAACGATAGCGACGGAAGCTATGACCGGTCATAACCGTCATATCCTGCAGGTGGCAGTTACCGCCCTCTTCACAGACCGGACAGTCGTGTGGGTGGTTAGTCATCAACCATTCCACCACGCTTTCGCGGAACTGTTTCGCTTCTTCGTCATCAATAGAAATAAAGGTGCCTTCGGTGGCGGGTGTCATACAAGACATCACCAGGCGACCACGCGTGTCTTCCGCGTTTTGATATTGCTTCACCGCACACTGGCGGCAAGCACCGACGCTTCCCAGCGCCGGGTGCCAGCAAAAGTACGGAATATCAAGGCCGAGGGACAGACAAGCTTCTAGCAGGTTGTCCGCTCCGTTGACCTCATATTCTTTGCCGTCTACATGAATCGTAGCCATAGTCAGCATGCTTCCAGTTATCTTAGTCAGGGACTAAGCGTTAATCGAATGACTTATCGCGATGCAGGGGTAAACCCGCAATTACCAGCGCTCTTTCAGCAGGTTCGGCTGAATACCACCAATTGCATGGGTATTGCTGAAGGACTGCTTGATGCCAGCTTCGAATTCTTCGCGGAAATATTTAATGGCGCTCTGCAGCGGCTCAACCGCACCCGGTGCGTGTGCACAGAAGGTTTTACCCGGACCGAGGAAACGACACAGTTGCTCAAGTGTCTCGATATCCCCTGGCTGGCCTTCGCCACGCTCCAGCGCACGCAGAATTTTCACGCTCCACGGCAGACCGTCACGGCATGGTGTACACCAGCCGCAAGATTCACGGGCAAAGAACTCTTCGAGGTTACGCACCAGCGACACCATGCCAATCTCGTGGTCAACCGCCATTGCCAGCGCGGTACCCAGACGGCTACCCGCCTTACCAATGCTTTCGAACTCCATCGGCAGGTCAAGGTGCGCTTCGGTCAGGAAGTCGGTTCCTGCGCCACCCGGCTGCCAGGCTTTGAACTTCAGGCCATCGCGCATACCGCCGGCGTAATCTTCGAGGATCTCACGCGCGGTGGTACCGAACGGCAGCTCCCACAGTCCCGGATTCTTCACGCGACCTGAGAAGCCCATCAGCTTGGTGCCGGCGTCTTTGCTCTTCGAAATATTCTGATACCACTCCACGCCGTTAGCGAGAATAGCCGGTACGTTACACAGGGTTTCGACGTTGTTAACGCAGGTCGGCTTACCCCATGCGCCAGAGCTTGCCGGGAACGGCGGCTTGGAGCGAGGGTTAGCACGACGACCTTCGAGGGAGTTGATCAGCGCGGTTTCTTCACCACAGATATAACGCCCTGCCCCGGTGTGTACGAACAGTTCGAAATCAAAACCGGTGCCCATAATGTTTTTGCCAAGCAGACCGGCTTCGGTGGCTTCAGCAATCGCACGACGCAGGTGTACAGCCGCTTCGATATATTCACCGCGCAGGAAGATGTAACCGCGGTACGCTTTCAGCGCAAACGCGGAGATCAGCATGCCTTCCACCAGCAGGTGCGGCAGCTGTTCCATCAACAGACGGTCTTTATAGGTGCCCGGCTCCATTTCATCAGCGTTACACAGCAGGTAACGGATGTTCATGGATTCGTCTTTCGGCATCAGGCTCCACTTCAGACCCGTGGAAAAGCCCGCGCCGCCGCGCCCTTTCAGGCCAGCATCTTTTACCTGGTTGACGATTTCATCCGGCGACAGCCCGGTCAGTGCCTTACGCGCACCTTCGTAACCGTTTTTGCTGCGGTATTCGTCCAGCCATACCGGCTGTTTGTCATCACGCAGACGCCAGGTCAGCGGATGTGTTTCGGGAGTACGGATAATGGTTTTCATTTATACCGCTCCAGCAGTTCGGGAATGCCTTCCGGGGTCAGGTGAGCATGAGTATCCTCATCGATCATCATGTTCGGCCCCTTGTCGCAGTTCCCCAGGCAACAGGTCGGTAGCAGCGTAAAGCGACCATCAAAAGTCGTCTGCCCCGGCTTGATGTTGAGTTTTTTCTCCAGCGCAGCCTGGATCCCCTGGTAGCCGTTGATATGGCACACCACGCTGTCGCAATAGCGGATCACGTGGCGACCTACCGGCTGGCGGAAGATCTGGCTGTAGAAGGTTGCAACACCTTCAACGTCGCTGGCCGGGATACCCAGCACATCGGCGATCGCATAGATCGCCCCATCCGGCACCCAGCCACGCTGTTTCTGAACGATTTTCAGCGCTTCAATGGACGCCGCACGCGGGTCTTCGTAGTGGTGCTTCTCGTGCTCAATCGCTTCACGCTCAGCCGCACTCAGCTCAAAAGCCTCGGTTTGTGGTTGTTGATTCTCGTGCATAATTAGCGGTCCACATCTGACATAACAAAATCGATACTACCCAGATGCACGATCAGGTCAGACACCAGACTGCCACGTACGGCTACCGGGATCTGCTGCAAGTGCGCATAGCTCGGGGTACGAATACGCGTACGGTAACTCATGGTGCTGCCATCGCTGGTCAGGTAGTAACTGTTGATACCCTTGGTCGCTTCAACCATCTGGAAGGACTCATTCGCCGGCATAACCGGACCCCACGAAACCTGCAGGAAGTGGGTGATCAGGGTTTCGATATGTTGAAGCGTGCGCTCTTTCGGCGGCGGCGTTGTCAGCGGGTGATCCGCTTTGAACGGGCCTTCCGGCATGTTGTTGAGGCACTGCTCAAGGATGCGCAGGCTCTGACGCAGTTCTTCAACTTTCAGCATGACACGGGTATAGCAGTCGGATACACCGCCACCAACCGGAACTTCAAAGTCAAAGTTCTCATAGCCAGAGTACGGACGTGATTTACGCACGTCGAAATCAATACCAGTCGCGCGCAGCGCAGCACCCGTACAACCCCAGTCCAGCGCTTCTTTCTTGCCGTAAGCAGCAACGCCCTGCGAACGGCCTTTCAGGATGGTGTTACGCAGCGCGGCTTTCTCATAAGAATCCAGACGCTTCGGCATCCAGTCCAGGAAATCACGCAGCAGTTTGTCCCAGCCACGCGGCAGATCGTGTGCAACGCCGCCGATACGGAACCAGGCCGGGTGCATACGGAAACCGGTGATCGCTTCCACTACGTCATAGATTTTCTGACGGTCGGTAAAGGCGAAGAACACTGGCGTCATGGCGCCGACGTCCTGAATGAACGTGGAGATGTACAGCAGGTGGCTGTTGATGCGGAACAGTTCAGAAAGCATGACACGGATGACGTTGACGCGATCCGGGACAGTAATGCCTGCCAGCTTCTCTACCGCCAACACGTACGGCATTTCGTTTACGCAGCCGCCGAGGTATTCGATACGGTCAGTATACGGAATGTAGCTGTGCCAGGACTGACGTTCACCCATCTTTTCAGCGCCACGGTGGTGGTAGCCGATGTCAGGCACGCAGTCGACGATCTCTTCGCCGTCCAGCTGCAGAACAATACGGAATGCACCGTGGGATGACGGGTGGTTAGGACCGAGGTTGAGGAACATGAAGTCCTCATTTTCGGTTCCACGCTTCATGCCCCAGTCTTCTGGTTTGAAGGTCAGTGATTCCATTTCCAGATCCTGTTTGGCTTTGGTCAGCTCAAACGGATCGAATTCGGTGGCGCGCGCCGGGTAATCTTTACGCAGCGGATGGCCTTCCCAGGTATGCGGCATCAGCAGACGCGTCAGGTGCGGGTGGCCTTCGATATCAATGCCAAACATTTCCCAGGTTTCACGCTCATACCAGTTGGCGTTCGGGAACAGTTTGGTGAACGTTGGCACACGCAGGTCGTTTTCAGACAATGCCACCTTGAGCATGATATCGCGATTGCGTTCAATGGAGATCAGGTGATAGAAAACGGAAAAATCCGCGGCAGGTAACCCTTCGCGGTGCGTACGCAGACGTTCGTCCATGCCGTGTAAGTCAAACAGCATGACGTAAGGTTTCGGCAGTCTCTTTAAGAAATCGCCAACTTCCAGTAATTGTTCACGCTTGACCCAAACAACGGGTACCCCGGTGCGAGTCGCCTGAACGGTAAAGGCATCCGGCCCAAAACGGTTGCGCAGTTCGCCAATGACCGGGTCATCAAGGTGATCCCGTGTTTGCCATGCAGCGTCTTGCGCGGTTAAGTCGGTCATATTGTTCACCATTGCAAATGGTCCGTGGTGGTCGGCAGTGCTTCGCGCTATTTATGTAGTGATAAGCGAAGGAAGTGCTGCTGCCGACAGGCGCAAATTAAATCTCGTCTGGTGTACGAAGATTCGTAACAGCAATACGTTCGCCGCGCTTACGCTCGCGCTCTGACTGCATATTGGCGCGATAAACGCCCTGATCGCCAACCACCCAGGAGAGCGGACGGCGTTCTTTGCCAATGGAGTCTTGCAGCAGCATCAGCGCCTGCATGTACGCTTCCGGACGCGGAGGGCATCCCGGGATGTACACATCGACCGGAATAAATTTATCAACGCCCTGCACGACCGAATAAATATCGTACATACCGCCGGAGTTAGCGCATGCGCCCATGGAAATAACCCATTTCGGCTCCAGCATCTGATCGTACAGGCGCTGAATAACCGGGGCCATTTTGGTAAAGCAGGTACCGGCAACCACCATCAGGTCAGCCTGACGCGGCGATGCACGCAGTACTTCTGCACCAAAACGGGCAACGTCATGCACGGCGGTAAACGAGGTCACCATCTCAACGTAGCAGCAGGAAAGGCCAAAGTTATATGGCCAAATTGAGTTTTTACGGCCCCAGTTAACCATGTCATGCAGTTTGCCCATGAACACGTTTTTGTTAACTTCTTGCTCCAGGGGGTCGGTTACGATCTCCTGTTTTTGCAGGGGGTAACGGTCGTTCTCACCGTTAGGATCTATGCGGGTGAGCGTATAATCCATCTTAATGCCTCGCGGTTAGCGTTGACGATTAGCGATACTGTTCGTTTCCGGGTTCATACGCTCGCGGCGTGAACGCGCGGGCGTCCAGTCCAGCGCGCCAATACGCACCAGATAAACCAGACCTGCCAGTAACACAAAAATAAAAATTGCAGCTTCCACAAAGCCAATCCAGCCGCTTTCACGGATAGACGTTGACCATGCGAACAGATACAGCGCTTCAACGTCGAAGATAACGAAGAACATGGCTACCAGATAAAACTTGGCAGACAGGCGCAAGCGGGCGGTGCCGACCGAGTCGATACCTGATTCAAACGGCACGTTTTTAGATCTCGCGCGTGCGCGACCACCTAAAAACCAACCGCCGACGAGCATCAGGCAGCACAGGCCAATGGCAACAATAAGAAAGATAGCGAATGCCCAGTGATGAGCGATGATTTCAGTGGATGTTGACATACTCATTGCTTACTCATCAAAAGTAGCGCCAAATTCTCTGCTCTTTTCGGCAGATGAACGCCACATCGATTCATGGGGAGGAATAAAAAAAACCTTACAATCACTGTAGAAAACCATTTATACAGCCAATTGATGGGGTTTTTTACTCCTTTCTATAACCTTTTGTCAACTTTAACAAAAGTTTCTTCACATTATTTTACAGCAACCCAATACCATTAACATTTAGTGCTATTTAGACTGATTTCGATCGCATCATCGGTCCGGATTAATGTTGTTGAATCGTGTCCGTTGTGAAGTAAAAAGATAATACGTGTCTATTTTGACAGGAATTCGCTCAGATGCCTCCCCCTAAATGGGAGTATTTTCTTGATCTGTGACACGCTTTTGTTAATTCACCATAAAAAACAGCAACAATTTCTCTAGTTTTTTAACATGGCAACAAATAGCGTCTCGCCTGTTTATTTTTTATACGAATTACAGTCTGTTTTTTTACCTCCTGATTTTCCTCAGTTTTGATTGGCAAAATTACATTAGCCACCGTTATTTGTATAAAAAAAGAGCTGCCGGATGTTTTTTCATCATCAGTAGCTCTTTTTTACACTTACAATGGCTAACAATTAGTTATGGCGCATTACTCAAAGTCGCCTTCGACAATCAATGAATCATCTCCCCCTTCAGGGGTAAACTGATTGTATTGCCATGGGTTTTGATAGGTTTGCATCGATTTAAAGATGACCTGAGCCAACTCATTTTGCGTCGTCGGATCGCAGCACAGAAGATACTCCGTCTCAGGCAACGGCGGTAATCCATCGGCGCCCCCAAGAACACGTAAATCCGGGCTCATCATTTCTACAGGGCGAGCCGTCACGCCCAGTCCGGCTTTCACCGCTGCGCGTACGGCTGGCAATGTTGATGCGACATAAGCCAGACGCCACGGGATCTGCGCAGCATTCAGCGTCGAGAGTACGATATCGCGAAACGGGCTCGGATCGTCGAGCAGTACCAGAGGAACCGGCTCGCCTTTTTGCAGGATATATTCAGCTGCACAATACCAATGCGTCGGAGAAGTGCGCAGATTCAGACACTCAAAATCATCAGGACGGTTGGTGGTCACAATCAAATCCACTTCCTGAGATTTCAGCATATCCGCCATCCAGGCGTTACGCTTGACTCTCACATCCAACGCAAGTTTCGGATAAACCGAACTTATACGGTTGAGCAGAAAAGGCAGTATGGTATCCGCCGATTCATCAGAGGCGCCAATAGTTAACACTCCCTGAAGATTATTAAACATTAATGATGAGCACGCCTCATCATTAAAACGCAGGATTTTTCTGGCGTAACCCAACAGCTGGATCCCATGCTCAGTCAGCAGTTTGTTACGTCCATGACGCGCAAACAACTCTTTCCCCACGAGTTGTTCAAGGCGCTGCATTTGCTGACTCACCGCAGACTGAGTGCGACATACCGCAGCTGCCGCAGCCGCGAAGGTATTCAGGTCGGCAACAGCAACGAAGGTTCTCAGCAGATCGAGATCGAGGTTAATTATCGGACGATTTGCATTTATCATAATTTTTCACTTACTCGCGGATCATACCGGGTTAATGCTGTGCATTCAGAAACAAACCACTCCATTTGCCATGTGCCTCCTTTGCAGTTTCACGTTAGTGTAACCAAGTGAAATTAAGGATGTAATTGGTCTAAGGAAGGTGCGAATAAGCAGGTCATTTCTTCCCAAGCTGACTCGCTGATTAAAATTTCGCGGATCTGGGCCGATTTTTTTCCCGCAAACACATCGAATCAGCCTATTTAGGCTATTTTTTCCACCATTTCTGGCGTTATTTCCGGTTTTTACTGAGATCTCTCCCACTGACGTATCATTTGGTCCACCCGAAACAGGTTGGCCAGGGTGAATAACATCGCCAGTTGGTTATCGTTTTTCAGCAGCCCCTTGTATCTGGCTTTCACGAAGCCGAACTGCCGCTTGATGATGCGAAACGGGTGCTCCACCCTGGCACGGATGCTGGCTTTCATGTATTCGATGTTGATGGCCGTTTTGTTCTTGCGCGGATGCTGCTTCAAGGTTTTTACCTTGCCGGGACGCTCGGCGATCAGCCAGTCCACATCCACCTCGGCCAGCTCCTCGCGCTGTGGCGCTCCTTGGTAGCCGGCATCGGCTGAGACAAATTGCTCCTCTCCATGAAGCAGATTACCCAGCTGATTGAGGTCATGCTCGTTGGCCGCGGTGGTGACTAGGCTGTGGGTCAGGCCACTCTTGGCATCGACACCAATGTGGGCCTTCATGCCAAAGTGCCACTGATTGCCTTTCTTGGTCTGATGCATCTCCGGATCGCGTTGCTGCTCTTTGTTCTTGGTAGAGCTGGGTGCCTCAATGATGGTGGCATCCACCAAAGTGCCTTGGGTCATCATGACGCCTGCTTCGGCCAGCCAGCGATTGATGGTCTTGAACAATTGACGGGCCAGTTGATGCTGCTCGAGCAGGTGGCGGAAATTCATGATGGTGGTGCGATCCGGCAGGGCGCTATCCAGGGATAATCGGGCAAACAGGCGCATGGAGGCGATTTCGTACAGGGCATCTTCCATGGCACCGTCGCTCAGGTTGTACCAATGCTGCATGCAGTGAATACGCAGCATGGTCTCCAGCGGATAGGGCCGTCGGCCATTGCCCGCCTTGGGATAAAACGGCTCGATGACAGCGGTCATATTCTGCCATGGCAGAATCTGCTCCATGCGGGAGAGGAAAATCTCTTTTCGGGTCTGACGGCGCTTAGTGCTGAATTCACTATCGGCGAAGGTGAGTTGATGGCTCATGATGTCCCTCTGGGATGCGCTCCGGATGAATATGATGATCTCATATCAGGAACTTGTTCGCACCTTCCCTAACAAACGAAGCCATTCTCTTTCTGCGCGATAAAATATCCGCGTCACTTATCGGAATATAGCAACGAGAAAGAGCCAACCTTTTAGCTTTTGGATGATTCTGACTAATGGAAAACATGTAAATTTTGTAAATATAAAAAATAGTTGATGGACACTAATTTACACATTAAAAACTATCTTTTCAGTATGTTATAAACAATCAACATACATGATAATTATCATAAAACACGCACTACACGTCATTTCTTGAGACTTATCTTAACCTAAAACCACTATATTTATAAGTGTTATCGCGAATAATTCTATGCAAAAATGTGTTATCTCAGGATCGTGATTTTCGTATTATTAACTCAATCAATAAATGATGTTTAAATATTAAATAATAATTAATTAAGATCGCCCGCATTCATTAATTATGCTTAACAATAACGTCACACTCCGCCGCAAGCAGATCATGCCGGTAACAGTCTGCAGGGCAGATACCTCAGTATTTTCGAATAACGTCAACAAATGCGGAGTGACAAGCGGTACTTCAGGTAACCGATAAGTTAACTATTTTTAGCCAAATAAACGACCACAATCAAAGCGCCGATGCAAAATTAAAAGCTATAAATATAAATACATATAGAATATAACTCTTATTTATTGTCATTTTACAGCTATTAAAAGTGAATTATAACTACACATCATTCAAAATCTTCTACTAAAGACCCTTCAAAACTCACCGTCCTGGGAGTACATTGTTCTGTGCTGACTTCCACGGCAGGGAGTGGCATTCACAGCTAAAAAGGTCAAGATTCATGTCCCCCATTGAAAAATCCAGCAAATTAGAAAACGTCTGTTATGACATTCGCGGCCCGGTTCTGAAGGAAGCAAAGCGCCTGGAAGAAGAAGGCAATAAGGTTCTGAAACTGAATATCGGCAACCCGGCGCCATTTGGGTTTGAAGCCCCCGATGAAATTCTGGTTGATGTGATCCGCAATTTGCCAACAGCGCAAGGATATTGCGACTCAAAAGGTCTTTATTCAGCCCGAAAAGCGATCATGCAGCATTACCAGGCCCGTGGAATGCGTGACGTAACGGTGGAAGACATTTATATCGGGAACGGGGTTTCCGAATTGATCGTCCAGGCGATGCAAGCCTTGCTGAACAGTGGGGACGAAATGCTGGTGCCGGCGCCGGATTATCCGTTGTGGACCGCGGCGGTGTCGCTCTCCAGCGGTAACGCCGTACACTATTTATGTGATGAGTCTTCAGACTGGTTCCCGGATCTTGACGATATTCGTGCCAAAATTACCCCGCGTACACGTGGGATCGTCATCATCAACCCCAACAATCCAACCGGCGCCGTTTATTCCAAAGAGCTGCTGATGGAGATTGTTGAGATTGCTCGCCAAAATAATCTCATTATTTTTGCTGACGAGATTTACGATAAAATTCTCTACGATGACGCCGAACACCACTCTATCGCGGCCATGGCTCCTGACCTGCTGACTATCACATTCAACGGCTTGTCAAAAACCTATCGCGTCGCGGGCTTCCGCCAGGGATGGATGGTACTGAACGGGCCGAAAAAGCACGCCAAAGGGTATATCGAAGGCCTCGAAATGCTGGCCTCTATGCGTTTGTGCGCCAACGTTCCTGCGCAGCATGCCATCCAGACCGCGTTGGGTGGATACCAAAGCATTAGCGAATTCATCATGCCAGGCGGACGCCTGTATGAGCAGCGCAACCGCGCATGGGAATTGCTCAACGATATTCCCGGCGTCTCCTGCGTTAAGCCACGCGGCGCATTGTATATGTTCCCGAAAATTGACGCGAAGCGGTTCAATATTCATGACGACCAGAAGATGGTGCTCGACTTCCTGTTACAGGAAAAAGTGCTGCTGGTTCAGGGTACCGCTTTCAACTGGCCATGGCCGGATCACTTCCGTATCGTGACGCTGCCGCGTATTGACGATATTGAAATGTCACTGAGCAAGTTTGAGCGTTTCCTGTCAGGTTATCGTCAGCTGTAACCACGCAAAGTGCTACTGGGTTTGCATCCGGTAGCACTCTCTGCGCAAAATACCTTTACTGAAGTCACTGAGTAAGGGTCGTTATGAAGCAGAGCCATTTTTTTGCCCACCTCTCCCGTCTGAAGCTCATTAACCGCTGGCCGCTGATGCGCAATGTGCGTACCGAAAACGTGTCTGAGCATAGCCTGCAGGTTGCGATGGTCGCCCATGCGCTCGCGGCTATCAAGAATCGTAAATTTGGTGGCCAGGTTAATGCCGAACGGATTGCGCTGTTGGCAATGTATCACGATGCCTCCGAAGTGCTGACCGGCGACCTCCCTACCCCGGTTAAATACTTCAATTCGCAAATTGCCCAGGAATACAAAGCCATAGAGAAAATTGCCCAGCAGAAACTGGTCGATATGGTTCCTGATGAACTGCGCGACATTTTTGCTCCGCTCATTGATGAACACGCCAGCAGCGATGAAGAGAGAGCGATTGTTAAGCAGGCGGATGCGCTTTGCGCCTATCTGAAGTGTCTGGAAGAATTGTCAGCCGGTAATAATGAGTTCCTGCTGGCGAAAACACGGCTGGAAAAAACACTGGAGTCACGTCGTAGTGAAGAGATGGACTATTTTTTAGAGGTGTTCGTACCAAGCTTTCACTTGTCGCTGGATGAGATTAGCCAGGACTCCCCTTTGTGATGTTTTACCGGATGGCGACTTGTTGCCATCCGGTAATTGACTTAAAAATCAAAACGGAAACAGCATCGGGATCATGACCACGCATACTGCCATAACAATAATCGTAAACGGCACGCCAATTTTCACGAAGTCGCTGAAACTGTAGTTGCCCGGCCCCAGTACCAGCGTGTTTACGGGTGAAGAAACCGGTGTCATAAAGGCTGCGGAAGCCGCCATCGCAATCACCATCGCGAAAGGATACGGCGAAACCCCCATCGTCTTTGCCGCCGCCAGCGCAATTGGCGCCATCAGAACCGCCGTCGCCGTATTGGAGATAAAGAGTCCGATGGTGGCACACAGCACAAACAGACAGCCCAACATCATATACGGGCCATAACCCCCACCGACATCCATCAAGCCTTTCACGACCAGATCCACACCCCCGGTCTTTTGTAGCGCCAGTGCAAAAGGCATCATCCCAACGATCAAAATAATGCTCGGCCAGTGAATCGCTTTATAAGCACTCTCGGCATCAATACAGCGAAATTTACCCATCAGCAGACAAGCGATGATCGCAGCAACCGTATTGGGGATTTCATCCGTCAGCATCAGGGCGACCATCAGCACCAGACAGAAAATTGCATGCGGCGCCTGGCTGTGTGCAGGTGAAGCTTCACTCACCTCGACAGGCATGTTCAGAACCACAAAGTCGCGCCCTTTTTTTCCCAACAGGGTGATGAGTTTCCAGTTTCCGACCACCAGAATAATGTCGCCCATCAGCAGTGGTTCATCCACCACCACCCCGCTCATCGCCGTTCCATCTCGCTTCACGCCAACGACATTCAGCCCATAGCGCGTACGAAATGCGATTTCCCGCACCGTTTTACCAATCAACTCCGATTCAGGGATCAGTGAAATCTCGGCCATCCCAACGTCGAGTGCCTGCTCAGAAAAATATTCACCGCGGAGCACCATGGGTTCCAGCAGTTGTTCGCTACAAAATTCACGCAAATCCACATCGGCGGCGGACATATCGATCAACAAAACGTCGCGGGCTCGAAACTCTGAAACCCCGTTAACATCCACAATGACGCGGCGAAAACGCCGCCAGCGCTCGACACCAATCACGTTCGCGCCGTAGCGTTCGCGGAGTTTAAGATCGTCAAGACGCTGGCCAATCATCGGCGACCCCGGGCGAATTGCCAGGCGGCGGGCGCGCCCCGTCAGGCGATACTCTTTGATAAGGTCACGAAAGGTCCGGCGTTTCCAGCCATCGCCCTGCTGGCCGGAATCGTCGCCTTTCAGCATAAAGCGCATCAGCAACATATAAATGATGCCAAACACGAGCACCACCAGACCCAACGGCGTGACGCTAAAAAAGCTGAAACCGTTAAGCCCTTCGCGCAGTAACTCACTATTGACGACCAGGTTTGGCGGCGTAGCCACCAGCGTCATCATGCCGCTGATTAGCCCGGCAAAACTGAGCGGCATCATCAGACGTGAGGGGGATATTTGCATGCGCATGGAAACGCTAAGGACAACCGGTATAAAGATGGCGACAACGCCTGTCGAACTCATAAACGCGCCAAGTCCGGCGACGGTTATCATCAGCAACACCAGCATTTTTACTTCGCTACTGCCTGCCACCTTCACCAGCCAGGCCCCCATCACCGTCGCAACACCGGTTCGTACCAGGCCATCGCCAATGATAAATAACGCCGCTATCAAAATAACGTTAGGATCGCTGAACCCGGAAAAGGCCTCTGAAATGCTCAATGTTCCACTCAGAACAAAGGCAATAATGACCAGCAGAGCGACGGCATCCATACGCACTCTGCCAGTTGCAAACAAGACGACGGCAATCGCCAGCAATGAGAGAACCCATATCAATTCACCGTTCACAACTTATCCTTGTAAAATGAGGGGGATGGACTGATTCTGCCATAAAAAAGCCCCAACAATCTGGGGCTAAATCATAATCAGGTATTTCTTGTCACGACCACATTTCCGTTGGGTTGTTTGGTCACAGAAATCTGTTCCAGACTGGTCAATGCAAAGTCTACCTCATCCAGACGCGGAGTCTCCTCCGGGGCGTTAACCGCAATAACATGACACCCTGCCGCAAGCCCGGAAAGCACGCCTGCTGGCGCATCCTCGACCACGGCACACTCTTGTGGCGTCAAACCAAGCAGCTGAGCGCCTAGCAGGTACGCATCGGGTTCTGGCTTACCTCTTTTCACGCGTTCGGCAGTGACAAACACCTCTGGCGCAGGAAGGCCCGCAACACGATGACGCGCCCGCGCCACCGGCATTGAACCTGAAGTCACAATCGCCCAGGGAATCCCCGTTTTATTCAGGTGATTCAGTAATTCAATCGCGCCAGGCAGCGCGGTGATCCCGGCAGTTTCAGTCGCTTCTATTTGCTCCAGACGCGTAAACTCTGCGGCGATCTCCGCTTCAGACTTACCCACCATAAAGTGTCGCAGGGACGTAATCGCCTGCTTGCCATGAATAAAGCCCAGCACTTCATCGTGATCAAGGCCAAAGCGGTCGGCCCAGTTACACCATGCTCGTTCTACTGCTGGAAGGGAATCAACCAGTGTTCCGTCCAGATCAAACAGAAAGCCTTTGCACTGCACGCTCGCCCCCTCAGGCATTAATGATTTGGTTAATTTCATTTGAGCTCAGATGATACTGACGCGGGCAGGAATGCCAGACGTTCAGCATACGCTGATACTTTTCCCACATCGGCGTTTGGGCATTAAAGCCATGCGTGCCGGCATCAAAATGGGTATAGCGACCTTCCACGTTCACCATAAAACGGACGTACCCGAGGAAACGGGCTTCTGTTGCGGCATCAAAGCCCAGAAACGTCACGCGGCGCTCATCAATGGTTTGCGCATCTTTAAGGTTAGTCCAGGACACATGTAATGCGTGATACATCTCCATAATATCGATAATCGTACGGCAGGTTTCTTCCGTTAATTCACCAAACTCACGATCAAGCTCGCGCATCTGCAAGCCGTAACCGCGTTCAATAATCGTCTGCAAGCGACGATAACGCTCGGCGTTGCCAGGGTCGAGCATAGTCATCATTTTGTACTGGTTAGACAAAATAAGACGTTGAGCGTTGGTCATTTCCATTTGGGACTCCTGTATCACTACTACTGAGATGAAAAAAAAGAAGGCATCTTGTGCCTTCTTTTATATGCGTAATCAGGGATCAATTACAAATCATCGAGGAAAGTTTTATCCAGTTGTTTGAAGGCGCGCTTAAGCGTGTCAGCTAACGCCTGGTAATCAGGCTTCCCTTCAACGGGTGCCAGCGCCTGCCCGGCCTCTTGTAATTTACCCCGAACTTCATAAAACCAATTGAGAATCGAAGGCGGCAACGGCGTAACCGAGCGCTTACCCAGCCACCACATGCCCTGCATTGGCAAACTCAGCGCGAACAACGCCGTGGCCACGGCCGGTCCCAACTGACCGCCCAATGCAATTTGCCAGCATAAGGTGAATACGGCGATAGGCGGCATGAAACGCGTCGCGTAACGCGTCATACGAATCACGCGATTCTCAACAAAAACGGGCGCTAAGCGCTTTTCCATCGGCCACGTCTTTGCATAATGCTGCCCCCGGCGAAACAAACTAAAAAAATTTACGGAGCGATTATCCGGTGTGGACATGGCGGTTACCTCAACTTCACATATAAAAATTAAAAAATTTGTGCAAAACAACAACTACACGGGACATCGTTCAAAACATTTTGTCTTCGATACCCACAATCAGGTATCCTGTGTCGGCCTGTAAGGCCTTTAGTCCAAAATCATTGAGTCGTCAAATTGGCATACAGTATGCCATTGGCTGAAAAATACGCAAAATGACATAGACTCAAAGGTATTTATTCCATCGTGCCCAAAAAAAGAATGGCGCATGATGTTAATCATAAACGTCGGTGTCATCATGCGCTACGCTCTATGGCTCCTGACGTTTTTTTAGCCACGTATCATAAATAGGTACTTCCATGTCGAGTAAGTTAGTACTGGTTCTGAACTGCGGTAGCTCCTCACTGAAATTTGCCATCATCGATGCAGTAAACGGTGAAGAATACCTTTCTGGTTTAGCCGAATGTTTCCATCTCCCAGAAGCACGTATCAAGTGGAAAATGGACGGCGGTAAACAAGAAGCGGCTTTAGGTGCAGGCGCCGCTCACAGTGAAGCGCTGAACTTTATCGTTAACACTATTCTGGCACAAAAACCAGAATTGTCTGCGCAATTGACAGCAATTGGTCACCGTATCGTACACGGCGGCGAGAAGTATACCAGCTCCGTAGTGATCGACGATTCCGTTATCCAGGGCATCAAAGATTCTGCTTCTTTCGCTCCGCTGCATAACCCGGCTCACCTGATCGGTATTGCAGAAGCACTGAAATCCTTCCCTAATCTGAAAGACAAAAACGTGGCTGTATTTGACACTGCGTTCCATCAGACTATGCCGGAAGAATCTTACCTCTACGCTCTGCCGTACAGCCTGTACAAAGAGCACGGCGTTCGTCGTTACGGCGCACACGGTACCAGCCACTTCTTCGTGACTCAGGAAGCGGCAAAAATGCTGAACAAACCGGTTGATGAACTGAACATCATCACTTGCCACCTGGGCAACGGCGGTTCTGTTTCTGCTATCCGTAACGGTAAATGTGTTGATACCTCCATGGGTCTGACCCCGCTGGAAGGTCTGGTGATGGGTACACGTTCCGGTGACATCGACCCGGCGATCATCTTCCACCTGCACGACACCCTGGGCATGAGCGTTGACCAGATCAACAAAATGCTGACCAAAGAGTCTGGCCTGCTGGGTCTGACCGAAGTCACCAGCGACTGCCGTTATGTTGAAGATAACTACACCACCAAAGAAGACGCTAAACGTGCAATGGACGTTTACTGCCACCGTCTGGCGAAATACATCGGTTCTTACACCGCGCTGATGGATGGTCGTCTGGATGCTGTTGTCTTCACCGGCGGTATCGGCGAAAACGCAGCGATGGTGCGTGAACTGTCTCTGGGCAAACTGGGCGTTCTGGGCTTTGAAGTTGATCACGAACGTAACCTGGCCGCTCGTTTCGGCAAATCTGGCTTCATCAACAAAGAAGGTACCCGTCCTGCGGTGGTTATCCCAACCAACGAAGAACTGGTTATCGCGCAAGACGCGAGCCGTCTGACTGCCTGATTTCACACCGCCAGCTACACCCTAAATAATTCGAGTTGCAGGAAGGCGGCGACGTAGCGAATCCCCAGGAGCGTACACCAGTACGTGACTGGGGTGAGCGAAGAAAGCCAACGCACATGCAACTTGAAGTATGACGGGAGCTGGTGGTGCCGTTTTGTAACCCGCCTGAAACGGGCGGTAACGAAAGAGGATAAACCGTGTCCCGTATTATTATGCTGATCCCTACCGGAACCAGCGTCGGCCTGACCAGCGTCAGCCTCGGCGTGATCCGCGCTATGGAACGCAAAGGCGTTCGTCTGAGCGTCTTTAAGCCAATCGCTCAACCGCGCGCCGGTGGCGATGCGCCAGACCAGACTACCGCTATCGTACGTGCTAACTCTTCTCTGCCGGCTGCTGAGCCGCTGAAGATGAGCCACGTTGAATCTCTGCTTTCCAGCAATCAGAAAGATGTGCTGATGGAAGAGATCATCGCGAACTATCACGCGAACACCAAAGACGCTGAAGTGGTGCTGGTTGAAGGCCTGGTTCCAACCCGTAAGCATCAGTTCGCTCAGTCCCTGAACTTTGAGATCGCGAAAACGCTGAACGCAGAAATCGTCTTCGTTATGTCTCAGGGTACTGACACCCCGGAACAGCTGAACGAGCGTATTGAACTGACTCGTAGCAGCTTCGGCGGCGCCAAAAACACCAACATCACCGGCGTTATCGTTAACAAACTGAACGCACCGGTTGATGAGCAGGGCCGTACTCGCCCGGATCTGTCCGAGATTTTCGACGACTCCTCCAGAGCGAAAGTGATCAAAGTTGATCCGGCAAAACTGCAAGAATCCAGCCCACTGCCTGTTCTCGGCGCGGTGCCATGGAGCTTTGATCTGATCGCAACACGTGCAATCGATATGGCGCGTCACCTGAACGCCACCATCGTTAACGAAGGCGATATCAATACCCGTCGCGTTAAGTCTGTGACTTTCTGCGCACGCAGCATTCCGCATATGCTGGAACACTTCCGTGCAGGTTCTCTGCTGGTCACTTCCGCTGACCGTCCGGACGTACTGGTTGCAGCATGCCTGGCAGCAATGAACGGCGTGGAAATCGGTGCCCTGCTGCTGACTGGCGGTTACGAAATGGACGCGCGCATCACTAAACTGTGCGAACGTGCATTCGAAACCGGTCTGCCGGTATTCATGGTAAACACCAACACCTGGCAGACCTCCCTGAGCCTGCAGAGCTTCAACCTGGAAGTTCCGGTTGACGATCACGAGCGTATCGAAAAAGTTCAGGAATACGTTGCGAACTACATCAACGCTGACTGGATCGAATCTCTGACGGCGACCTCTGAGCGTAGCCGTCGTCTGTCTCCGCCAGCATTCCGTTATCAGCTGACTGAACTGGCGCGTAAAGCCGGTAAACGTGTTGTTCTGCCGGAAGGCGACGAACCACGTACCGTTAAAGCGGCAGCCATCTGTGCTGAACGTGGTATCGCGACTTGCGTACTGTTGGGGAACCCGGATGAGATCACTCGCGTTGCCGCATCTCAGGGCGTTGAGCTGGGTGCAGGCGTAGAAATCGTTGACCCGGATGTGGTTCGCGAAAGCTACGTTGCTCGCCTGGTCGAACTGCGTAAAAACAAAGGGATGACCGAAACCGTTGCCCGCGAACAGCTGGAAGACAACGTGGTTCTCGGTACTCTGATGCTGGAACAGGACGACGTTGACGGTCTGGTATCCGGTGCCGTTCACACCACCGCGAACACCATTCGTCCGCCGCTGCAGCTGATCAAAACTGCACCGGGTAGCTCCCTGGTGTCTTCCGTGTTCTTCATGCTGCTGCCGGATCAGGTTTATGTTTACGGCGACTGCGCGATCAACCCGGATCCGACTGCAGAACAGCTGGCCGAAATCGCCATCCAGTCTGCTGAATCCGCGATTGCCTTCGGTATCGAACCGCGCGTAGCAATGCTCTCCTACTCCACCGGTACCTCTGGTGCGGGTAGCGATGTAGAGAAAGTTCGCGAAGCGACACGTCTGGCGCAGGAAAAACGTCCTGACCTGATGATTGACGGCCCGCTGCAGTACGACGCCGCTGTGATGGCTGACGTTGCGAAATCCAAAGCGCCGAACTCTCCGGTTGCAGGTCGCGCTACCGTGTTCATCTTCCCGGATCTGAACACCGGTAACACCACCTACAAAGCGGTACAGCGTTCAGCCGACCTGATCTCCATCGGGCCGATGCTGCAGGGTATGCGCAAGCCGGTGAACGATCTGTCTCGTGGTGCGCTGGTAGATGATATCGTCTACACCATCGCTCTGACTGCGATCCAGTCTTCTCAGCAGCAGCAGTAATATCTCGCCGGATAATCGAACAGGTTATCCGGTAATGAGACAAAAAAGGCAGCCATCAGGCTGCCTTTTTACTGTGCAAAACAGTATTAGTCTGTTTCTTCCGCCGCGGCGGTTTCATTCTTCGCGTTACGGGTCATCCACAGCGCCAGCGCTTTCAGTGAATCCGGCGTGAATTCGTCACAGCGCGCGGTGATTTCTTCCGGCGTCAGCCAGCAAACTTCGCTGATTTCTTCTTCCTGGAGCGCAAACGGTCCGTGGGAAACACAGCTAAAGAGCGCCCCCCACACACGACAGTTTTTATCTTCAAAATAAAACTGCCCGTGCTCGGCAAACGGTACACCCGCAATGCCCAGTTCCTCTTCTGCTTCACGACGAGCAGAGTCCAGAAGATGCTCATCTGCCTGAACGACGCCGCCAGCAGTGGCATCCAGCATTCCAGGTAGAAAATCTTTTGTCTCTGTGCGACGCTGAACCAGAATTTTTCCCATGCCATCATGCACAACGATGTACGTTGCACGGTGACGTAAGCATTGCGCCCGCATTTGTTCCCGGCTGGATTGTGCAATGACTTCGTTGTCTTCATTCACAATATCCACCCATTCCGTACTTGCCAAACGACGCTGTTCCACCATCAGGAAACCTTCTTTTCTCTAGCGCTCTTACGGCGCGTTTACGTTTGTGGGGTAAATTACGGATTAATCTCTATCTGTGCAATGATACTTTGATCATTGAGTGCCATTACGCTGAGAATGTCATCATCCAGAATCCCATAGCTTGCCTTAAAGCCCCCCTTCGGAAGGCTGACCGACCCTGGGTTAAAATGATAGATATGCTCACGTTTCTCGGCAACGGGCAGATGAGTATGCCCATAAACCAGCACATCCCCGGGACTTAGGGGGGGAAGATTTCCCGGACCAAAAAGATGTCCGTGCGTCAAAAAAAGACGCTGCTTTTCTGTCAGAATTTGCTGCCAGGGCGCGGTTATCGGAAAATTCAGGAGCATTTGGTCCACTTCGCTGTCACAGTTGCCCCGCACCGCAATAATACGCGAAGCATGCTCATTCAGACGCTCAGCAACCTGAGCGGGCGCATAGCCTTCCGGCAACGCATTACGCGGCCCGTGATTTAATACATCACCCAATATCACCAGCCATTGCGCACCGCTTTGAGCAAATCGATCAAGAACGCATTCCGTGGCTGGCAACGAACCATGAATGTCCGATGCGAACATCAGTTTCATCACTCACTCCTCGTCGTAAAATACCTTTTAATAATACTGGATTACGGCCTGATGATCAGTAGGAACGCTTCGCTGAAAGCGCAATAAAACGCTGTACTGACGCACGTTGCCACTGGAACGCAGCATATTCAGCCAACGGTTCCGGGACATCATCGCCGTTAAGCACCAGACGATTAAGCATTAGCGCTAAATCACTGTCTGCGATACACCATTCACCAAATAAATTGGGCTTACCATGAGCCAGTAAGCTGCTCGCTGTAGCGAACAGTTTTTCTACGCTCAACCGCCCTGCTTCGCTGAGCGGACCTTTCTTCACACCAGCAAAGACCACGTCCGTTGCACGCTCTTCGCGTACAGGCATCAGATCGCTACGCAGCCAGGCCTGAACCTGACGAGCGCGGGCCCGTTTTTGGATATCGTGAGGGTAAATTCGTTCCCACTGCGGCGGCGCGAAACGCTCTTCAAGAAACTCTGCAATCGCCGAGGATTCGCTCAGTTCAAAACCATCAATCTCAAGCACCGGTACGCGACGCGTGAGCGCATACCCTTGCCAGGACGGCTGTAAATGCTCGCCACTGCTGAGATCGACAGTTTTCAGTGTGAAAGGCAGCCCTTTCTCTTGCAGAGCGACATAAACAGACAACACGTACGGGGAGAAAAAGTTAGCATCTGACCACAGCGTAATTGCAGGTTTGCTCATAGTATCCTCAGAAGTGTATTAGCTTACTTTCAAAATATAGAGTCTTTCTGAGTCTGTCACCTGAGGAAAACTCACGCACGCGCGCTGGTTGCCCTTTCATACTTTACGTTGCCTGTACGCTGGCTTTTGCCCGGCCATACGGGCTTCATCCAACGCGAATTATTTAGGGTATATACTTGTTATTACCAGACACAATGTAGAAAACGGGAGTTAAGATGATTGATCTCTACTACACCCCAACGCCTAACGGACACAAAATTACGTTGTTTCTGGAAGAGGCGCAGTTGAAGTACCGTTTAATCCGTGTAGATATCAGCAAAGGTAATCAATTTCACCCCGATTTTCTGGCTATCTCTCCAAACAATAAAATCCCTGCCATTATCGATCATGCTCCGGAAGACGGTGGGAAACCGCTCAGCCTGTTTGAGTCGGGCGAGATTTTACTTTACCTGGCAGAAAAGAGCGGCAAGTTGCTCAGTGGTGAATTACGTGAACGTCATACCACGCTGCAGTGGCTTTTCTGGCAGGTGAGTGGTTTGGGTCCCATGCTGGGACAAAATCACCATTTTAATCACTTTGCGCCACAGACTATCCCGTACGCGATTGAGCGGTATCAGGTTGAAACACAGCGTCTGTACAACGTCATGAATAAACGGCTGGAAACCTCCCCCTGGCTGGGTGGCGATCACTACAGCATCGCCGATATCGCCTGCTGGCCATGGATTAACGCTCACCAGCGCCAGCGCATCGATCTCGATAACTATCCGGCGGTCAACAATTGGCACGAACGCATCCGTACGCGTCCTGCTACGGAACGCGCAATGCAACAAGCGACAGAGTGAGAAGAAGTCACGCAATTAGGTTCTCGTGTATCATGTAAAGGTTCATACATGGAGGAAACCTGCAATGTCACAACCTGACGCTATTATTCGTATAAAAAACCTTCGTTTGCGCACCTTTATCGGCATCAAAGAAGAGGAGATTCTTAACCGACAGGATATCGTCATCAACATCGCCATCCACTACCCCGCCGATAAAGCTCGCACCAGCGAAGATATCAATGACGCGCTGAATTATCGCACGATCACCAAGAGCATCATTTCGCATGTCGAGAGTAACCGCTTCTCATTGTTAGAAAAATTAACTCAAGATGTGCTCGATATCGCACGCGAACATCACTGGGTCACTTATGCTGAAGTAGAGATCGATAAACTTCACGCATTGCGTTATGCCGACTCTGTTTCCATGACGTTGAGCTGGCAGCGCTAATCGTTATCCGGGAGGCGACATGCAGATTCTGATAACCGGTGGTACTGGCCTGATTGGACGCCATCTGATCCCCCGACTGTTGGAACTGGGGCATCAGATTACCGTTGTGACACGTACCCCTGATAAAGCCCGACAGATTCTGGTCTCCCGGGTCACGCTTTGGAAAGGGCTCGAGGGTAGACACAACCTCAATGACATAGACGCTGTCATTAACCTTGCCGGCGAGCCTATCGCAGATAAACGCTGGAGTGCCGAGCAAAAAGAACGTCTGTGCCAGAGTCGCTGGGGTATCACACAGAAACTGGTCGATTTGATCAATGCCAGTGACTCGCCGCCTTCCGTACTGATTTCCGGTTCTGCGGCTGGATACTACGGTGATTTAGGCGAAATTGTCGTCACGGAAGATGAGCCACCGCATAACGAATTTACCCATAAGTTATGCGCCCGATGGGAGCAAATCGCCAGCGGTGCGCAAAGTGATAAAACACGCGTGTGTCTCCTGCGCACCGGTGTCGTGCTGGCCTCCGCTGGCGGGATTCTGGCGAAGATGATCCCTCCGTTTCGCCTGGGCTTAGGTGGGCCTATCGGTAATGGGCGCCAGTATCTGGCCTGGATTCATATCGACGATATGATCAACGGTATTATCTGGTTGCTGGATAACGATTTACGCGGCCCCTTCAACATGGTCTCACCCTACCCGGTGCGTAACGAACAATTTGCGCACGCGTTGGGCCATGCCCTGAACCGCCCGGCCATCGTACGCGTGCCCGCGACCGCTATGCGGTTACTGATGGGGGAGTCCTCCGTGCTGGTGTTAGGCGGACAGCGGGCGTTACCCAAACGGCTGGAGGCTGCCGGTTTTGCATTTCGTTGGTACGATTTAGAGGAAGCGCTGGCGGATGTCATCCGATAGTTCCCGACGCTATTCATGGTCGCCGTTGCGGTGATAAAGTGATATTTCTGATTTCCGCAATGGCGACGTGATGGCAATAATAATGACTCCCCGACTCACCCTCTCTTTGTATCAACTCTCCGACTGGTCATTCTTTCTGAGAATGCACGAGAATCCCGATGTTATGCGTTTCATGAGTTCTATCGCCCCGGCGAAAGACACTCGCCTGTTATTCGCCAGACGTCTTGCCGCACAGCATACCTTCGTTATCCGACAGCATAACAATCCGACTGCACTGGGCGACATTGGCTTACAGATTAGCCACCTTTATCCCCAGGAAGCCGATCTTGGCTACGCCATCATGCCACTCGCACAGGGAAAAGGTATCGCCAGCGAGGCCGTTCGCGCGGTATGCGACTATGCCTTTCAACGCACCAGCGTCACGGCGATAAACGCCTATGTATTAGCGGAGAATAAAGCGTCAGTGCGTATTCTGGAAAAGACAGGATTTGTACGCACTCAGGTGTTGGAAAAAGCGTATGAGATTGATGGAATAGCCTACGACGACTGGGTTTATCGTCTCGAAAGCGGTCAATAGTCAGCGGGGTCGCCCCCGGCTGACTACGTCACATTGTGGGTAATCACAGCGTTATTTCAGCGATCCTTTGAGAAATTGCTGCAAACGCGGGCTTTGCGGGTTACCAAAAACCTGCTCTGGTTCCCCCTCTTCCTCGATTTTGCCCTGATGCAGGAAAATCACGTGCGTTGAAACATGGCGGGCAAACCCCATTTCGTGGGTCACGACCACCATGGTTTTTCCCTCTTCAGCCAGCTGTTGCATAATACGCAACACTTCGCCTACCAGCTCCGGGTCAAGCGCAGATGTCGGCTCATCGAACAGCAGAACTTCTGGCTCCATGGCTAATGCACGCGCGATGGATACGCGCTGCTGCTGACCACCAGACAGGTGCACTGGGTATTTTCCCTGCGCACGTTCGTCGATGCCCACTTTAGCCAGGTACTTCACCGCACGGTCACGCGCTTCCTGCTTGCTTAAACCCAACACCTGAATCGGCGCTTCCATGACGTTTTCCAGCACGGTCATATGGCTCCACAAGTTAAAGTGCTGAAAGACCATCGTCAGTCGCGTACGCAGCAGGCGTAGCTGGTTTTTATCCGCCACTTTCAGTTGACCGTCTTTGTCGCGCACCAGCGCGATATTCTGGCCGCTTACAACAATGGAGCCGGCGCTCGGCTTTTCAAGAAAGTTAATGCAGCGCAGAAAGGTACTTTTGCCGGAACCTGACGAACCAATAATGCTAATAACATCACCCGCATTGGCCTGCAGCGACACCCCTTTCAACACTTCATGTTCGCCATAGTGTTTGTGTAAATCGATTACGTTTAATTTATTCTCAGACATCATGTTCTCAGTGCGTCGAAGGTTTTACATGCTGCAACCAGCGTTTTTCCGCTTTACGGAACAGACTGATCAGGACATACGAAATCATCAAATACAGTACCGCGGCAATACCGAACGCGGTAAATGGCTGGTAAGTTGCCGAGTTAATGTCGCGGGCGATTTTCAACAAATCCGGCACCGTGGCCGTAAATGCCAGCGCCGTAGAGTGCAGCATCAAAATGACTTCGTTACTGTATGCAGGCAACGCAATACGTAATGCGGAAGGCAAAATAATGCAGCGATACAGCTTGAATGAGGAGAAACCGTAGGCACGCGCAGCTTCAATCTCGCCATGTGGCACTGAACGGATAGCTCCGGCAAATATCTCAGTGGTATAAGCGCACGTAT
Organism: Citrobacter sp. Marseille-Q6884; assembly: GCF_945906775.1. Taxonomy (NCBI): domain Bacteria; kingdom Pseudomonadati; phylum Pseudomonadota; class Gammaproteobacteria; order Enterobacterales; family Enterobacteriaceae; genus Citrobacter; species Citrobacter sp. Marseille-Q6884. The sequence goes on along the minus strand of NZ_CAMDRE010000002.1, from coordinate 401,262 downwards.
TCAGCGTTAGCGCAAGCACGGTGCAATTCAGACCGCTGCGGAAAAACGCATTGAGGAAGTCCGTCCCTTTGACGATCTCCAGCGTGTACATACCGGAATAAAACACCAGCAACTGAACGTAAAGCGGCGTTCCACGAAAAATATAGGTAAATAACCAGATAGGAAACTGAATAAACTTATTGCTGGAAACGCGGCCGATCGCCAAAAACAGCGCCAGAATCCCGCCCATCACCACGGAAGAGATCAGCAACCACAGCGTGATCGCCACGCCCGTATAGCGATAGCCATCGCTCCACAGCAGGGATTTCCAGTACTCCTGAATAATCTCAATCACAGGTCAGCCCTCTTCACACCCACGGAATAGCGGCGCTCAAGGTAAAGCAGCACACCATTAGATACAGTGGTAAACACCAGATAGATGACCCCGCATACCACGGCAAAATAGAACGGTTCCCATGTGCTCTTACCGGCAAGTTGGGTGGCTTTCACCACATCTTCAAGACCGAGCAGCGACACCAGCGCCGTGGCCTTGAGAATAACCTGCCAGTTATTACCAATCCCCGGTAAGGCATAGCGCATCATGGCCGGAAACATAATGCGGCGAAAAATCTGTGAGCGGGTAAAACCGAATGCCGTCGCCGCTTCGATATGGCCTCTGGGAACCGCCATAAACGCGCCACGGAAAGTTTCGGTAAAGTAGGCGCCATAGATAAAGCCGAGGGTGATAATCCCCGCCACCATCGGATCAATATCGATCTGGCTGGTCCCGATTGCATCGGTCACTGAATTAAGTGCGATTTGTAACCCGTAAAAAATGAGCAGCATCAAGACGAGATCGGGTACGCCGCGAATAAGCGTCGTATACCCTTCGAAAATAAGCCCCATTGCCCGACTTTGCGATAGCTTCGCGCCCGCGCCGACAAGACCTATCAAGACTGCCAGCACGACAGAGCTGAGAGCCAGCTCCAGCGTAACAATCGCGCCCTGTAAAATAACACCTGAAAAGCCATACAACATGCTGCCTGTCCTGTCGTGTGTGGTGGAGTAACAAGCCTCTTTTGAGAACGGCGACAAACCGGGTTCATACGGATGGCAACGCTACAGCGTCTAATCAGGCCTACAAATCACGCTACCCTGTAGGCCTGAAAAACACCGCGCCATCAGGCATCACCCCGGCATGTCCACCCTCTATGGGCTTTATCAGCACCTGCGGTGATTAACCGCCGTAAACATCAAAATCAAAGTACTTTTTCGCCAACTTCTCGTAAGTACCGTCAGCACGCATTTCTGCAAATGCTTTATTCAGCGCTTCGCGCAGTTCGTTATCGTCTTTACGCAGGCCCATGCCGGTACCGACGCCGAACAGTTTCTCGTCTTTTACAGACGGGCCGCCGAATTTGTAATCTTTACCGACGGGCTGCTTCAGAAAGCCTTCGCTGGCAGCGACTTCATCCTGGAAAGCGGCGTCAATACGTCCGGCAGTCAGGTCAGAATAGATATTGTCCTGGCCCTGATAGGAGACAATCTCAATACCTTTTGGCGCCCAATGTTCGTTGCCAAAGGTTTCCTGGGTGGTGCCCTGCAGCACACCAACACGTTTACCTTTCAGAGACTCAATCGTCGGCTGGATAGCAGAATCTTTCGCGACAACCAGGCGAGAGTCAGCGGCATAAAGCTTGTCGGTAAAGGCGATCTCTTGTTGACGTTTTTCCGTGATGGAAAGTGAAGACATGATCGCGTCGATTTTCTTCGCTTTTAACGAAGGGATCAGTGCATCCAGCGGGTTTTCCACGAAAGTACATTGTGTATTAATACGTTTGCAGAGCTCTTTCGCCAGATCGATATCAAAACCAACCAATTCACCCTGTGCATTTTTTGATTCAAACGGGGCATAGGTAGGATCGGTACCGATACGAATTTTTTGCGGAATGGCTGCAAATGCTGCGGTAGCACTGGAGAAAGCCAGGACCAGAGAAAGAGACAACACCAGTTTTTTCATAACTATCCTCAACAGACTGTCTTTATAGGGGATCTTTACAGGACCAGGTGCAGTTATCGTGCCATTAATCAGGCCGACAAGGCAAAGCATTCTACCCTGCCGGCAGTATTATTTTGCATGAAAAACGCTTAAGTATGCATTCATGCTCATTTAGTCAGCGATAAAAGCACCAAAACAGTGCACTGAATTCATCATGCACCGTAATGGTTAACCCCTACGGTGCAATCCATTCCCGTATCGGCGTATTAATCGCCGTAGACATTAAAGTTAAAATACTTTTTCGCCATTTTGTCGTAGGTGCCATCCTGACGCAGTTCACCCAGCGCTTTATCAAAAGCGGCTTTCAGCTCGACATCATCTTTACGTAAACCGATCCCGGTACCGTCACCGAAATATTTTTTGTCTTTTACGGAAGGACCTGCAAACGCATAGCCCTTACCAGCAGGTTGTTTCAGGAAGCCTTCGCTGGCTGCCACTTCATCCTGCAGCGCCGCATCCAGACGGCCTGCCGTCAGGTCAGAATAGATAAGATCCTGGTTCGCATAGGCAACAACATCTACGCCCTTACTGCGCCAGTTATCATTGGCATAGGCTTCCTGAGTCGAGCCCTGCAGTACGCCGACATGTTTACTTTTCAGTGAATCAAGCGTCGGCTGGATGGGGGAACCTTCCGCGGCGATCAGACGCGAGTCTGCTGCGTAAAGTTTGTTTGAGAAGGCAATCTCTTGCTGGCGTTTTTCAGTGATAGAAAGCGAGGAGATGATCGCATCAATTTTTTTCGCTTTCAGCGAGGGGATCAGCGCATCAAAGTCACTGGCAACCCAGGTACATTTGATCTGCATACGCTTACACATCTCATTGCCGAGATCGATATCAAACCCGACAAAATCTCCTTTGGCATCTTTAGAGGAAAAAGGTGCGTAGGTTGTATCTGTACCAATACGAACTGTCTGCGGAAGTGCTGCGTAGCTGGCCGCGGTTGCGGAAAGTCCTACCAGCAAAGACAAAGCAAGAACCGTCTTCTTCATACATAACCCTCAAGTGGCGTAATTTTATTATGTTTTACGTTGTGTTGTGTGTTTGCAGACTTTTTCATGCAGGTCTTATGCCATTTTCGCGTCGATGAGGATATTCGACGTTAAATATGTTAATAAAACGTTGCAATATTGTCCTGATTTTGAAGATAGCAGGTATGACGGTTGAACCGCAGCGTTTCGTTGTGTTTTAACGAATTAAATGTTGAGGATATGATCGCGGTTACAAAATTGCCCTGAAACAGGGCAACGAATGCAGCGACGCACACTGACGGAGCGGCTTATGCGCCCTGCCAGCGGGTGAAGAGATCTTGCGGGAGACTGATATCAAACTGGTCGAGTACCCGATTAACCGTTTGATTAATCACGTCATCAAGTGTTTGCGGGCGATGATAAAACGCCGGGACAGGTGGCATAATTACCGCGCCAATTTCTGCCGCCTGTGTCATAAGCCGTAGATGCCCAAGATGCAGCGGCGTTTCACGGACACACAGCACCAGCGGTCGGCGCTCTTTCAATACCACGTCAGCGGCACGGGTCAGCAGCCCATCAGTATAGCTGTGGACAATGCCAGAGAGTGTCTTAATTGAACAGGGAAGGATGACCATTCCGGCCGTCTGGAAAGAGCCCGATGAGATACTGGCGGCAATATCACGCGTATCGTGATTCACATTTGCTAATGCCTGTACGTCACGTACGGACAGATCGGTTTCCAGCGCCAGCGTCTGCCGCGCCGCCTGGCTCATCACCAGATGGGTTTCCACATCCGCGACATCACGTAAAACCTGTAACAGGCGCACGCCATAAATGGCACCGCTTGCGCCGCTGATCCCTACGATGAGTCGTTTCATGTTTATTCGCCCTTTCTTGCTTCAGGGCTGACTTTGCAGGATTTTGCGAGGAGTTGCAAGTAAGGGCGCGGCTGCGCCCTTACCTGAAGAAGGATAATTAACCTTCGTTGTGCATTTCGAGGTTTTCGACTTCGTTCTGACGTTGTACCGCTTTGGCATCGTCGTTACGCAAAGTATCCAGAAAATCGAGATATTGCTGGTCAACATCTTTGGTCACGTACACACCGTTAAACACGGAACATTCAAACTGCTGAATATCCGGGTTCTCAGCGCGTACGGCTTCAATCAAATCGTTCAGATCTTGGAAAATAAGACCGTCTGCGCCAATTATCTGGCGGATCTCGTCGACTTCACGCCCGTGGGCAATCAGTTCTGTCGCCGTCGGCATATCAATGCCGTAAACATTCGGGAAGCGGATTTCCGGTGCAGCGGAGGCCAGATACACCTTCTTCGCTCCCGCTTCACGCGCCATCTCGATAATCTGTTCTGAGGTCGTTCCCCGCACGATGGAATCATCCACCAGCAGCACATTCTTATCGCGGAATTCAGCGCGGTTCGCATTCAGCTTACGGCGTACGGATTTGCGACGCAGTTGCTGACCCGGCATGATGAAGGTACGACCGACATAGCGATTTTTCACAAATCCCTGACGGTACGGTTTGCCGAGAATACGGGCGATTTCCAGCGCAATATCACATGAGGTTTCCGGAATCGGGATCACCACGTCGATATCCAGATCTTCCCACTCGCGCGCAATTTTTTCGCCAAGCTTGGTGCCCATATTCACACGAGCGCTGTAGACGGAAATTTTGTCGATAAAGGAGTCAGGACGCGCAAAGTAGACGTATTCGAACAGGCACGGGTTGCTGACCGGGTTATCTGCACACTGGCGGGTAAACAGCTGGCCTTTCTCAGTGATGTAGACCGCTTCGCCTGGTGCAACGTCACGCAGGAATTCAAAGCCCAGCGTATCCAGCGCCACGCTTTCGGAGGCAACCATATATTCGGTACGACCATCGCCAATATCGCGTTTGCCGAGCACCAACGGACGGATACCGTTAGGATCGCGGAAGGCGACCATGCCGTGACCGATAATCATCGCCACGCAGGCATATGCGCCGCGGATCTGACGGTTGGTAGCAGCGATCGCAGCAAAAATATTATCGGCTTCCAGCGGGTAATGGCGGAAGTTATCCAGCTCGCTGGCGAAAATATTCAGCAGAATTTCAGAATCGGAAGTGGTGTTGATGTGACGGCGCTTTTCTTCAAACAGCTTTTTACGCAGCTCATGCGCATTGGTCAGGTTGCCGTTGTGGGCAAGCGTAATACCATACGGTGAGTTAACGTAAAAAGGTTGAGCTTCGGAGGCGCTGGAGCTGCCAGCCGTTGGGTAACGCACATGGCCGATGCCCATATTGCCCTGCAAACGCTGCATATGGCGAGCTTCAAAAATGTCGCTCACCATCCCGTTCGCTTTTCGCAAGCGGAAGCAGTTATTGGCATCAATAGTGATGATGCCCGCGGCATCCTGACCACGATGCTGAAGCACCGTTAACGCGTCATAAATCGACTGGTTTACCGGCATAACACCGGCGATACCGACAATACCGCACATACGTCTTTTCCTCGTTCAGCAACGACCCAAAGTTTATACTTTGGGCAAGAAACTTGACGAGCTTTGCAGATAGTCAAAGAACCATCTGATGATAAAACTGAACTGCGGGATAAGCTGCGACTTACTCCAGTCTTCACTTTTCGACACACCGGTAAACGTATCGAGAAAGAACAGTATGGCGGCGACGATCAACGCTCCTCGCAGAGCACCAAAGCAGATCCCCAGCACCCTGTCAGTACCTGACAGCCCTGTTTTCTCCACCAGCTGGCCTATCACAAAGTTAACGATAGCGCCGACGATAAGTGTCGCGATAAACAGTATCGCGATAGCAATCCCATTTCGAACCAGTTCGTCTTCAAAGCCCGTAAACCAGACAGACAGGTAAGTGTAGTAATGGCTGGCGACAAAGAAAGCACAACCCCAAGTCACCAACGATAATGCTTCACGAACAAAGCCACGGATCAGGCTAACCAGACAGGAAAAACCAATCACCGCGATAATGGCGTAATCAATCCAGACCATATGTGTCCCACGATTTTACGCCCTGTCGTCCTGTTCGGGGCGCATTCTAACAGAAAAAGAAAACGTTTGCGTAGGGATTTCCTTGCCACGCGTAAATAAAAATGGCGCTGAAAAAATCTTCAACGCCATCGAACTTTTTGCCTCTTCGGGCATTGCCGGAAGCGGTGCGAGCACCTTCTCCGGCCTACAACATATCGATACAGTAGGCCCGATAAGACGCGAAGCATCGTCATCAGGCACCCTACCTTAGTTCGGGCTGTAACCCATCACGACGCCGCTCAATCCGGAGATTTTCTGCAGCTCGCCCAACGAGTTTTTCAGTTTATCCCTGGAAGCGTCAGGCCCCACGAGAATACGGGTGATTTTACCCTGCACTGGCGTTGACGGGGAAGTATATACCCGGAAGCCAGCGCCACGAAGTTTACCCACGATCTCGTTGACCTTATCGGCATTTTTCAACGCACCGAGTTGCACAACGTACGCCTTCCCTGTCGGAGCAGGCGTTTCTTCAGCGACAGGTTTTGGCGCAGGCGCCGGTGCCGGAGTGACGGCAACAGGTTGCGGCTTCGGTTTGGGTTTAGGCGGTTCGACAGGCGCCGGTATTGGATCAAGATCCGCACTGCTTGTCGTCGCCAGGCGCGAGGGATCCAACGACGGCGCGGCAGCATCACCCGCACGTACCTCTTCTGCCGCCCCTTCAGGTGGCTGTGTCGGCAGAGCCTGCGTCGCCGCAGGCATCATATCAGGCTCATCGCGATCGCCGGGTTTAGGCACCAGCGGGATCGCCGCAAACTCGTCCTGATAATGCTTCTTCTGCCCGTCAAGCAGCCCGGGAAGCACAATCACCCCAAGCGCAACCAGCACAATGGTGCCAACTAATCGATTCTGAAACTTACTCGCCACCGCTTCTCCCCACGTCTATGACTTCCATGACATGTGCGACAGTGTGAAACGATCCACACACCAACACGGTATCTTCTGGTTTTGCATTTGCCAGCGCCGCATGCCATGCCTCAGCAACGCTGCCATAGGCTTCACCGTTACCCAGATGCTCCAGCAGTTGTTCTGCGGTCGCACCACGCGGCCCTTCCAGGGGCGCACAATACCAATCGTTAACCACGCTTTTCAACCAGGCCAACGTACCGGCAATGTCTTTATCATGTAGCATACCGATAACCGCAAGTATGCGCCCGTTTTTCACTAACTTTTTCAGACGTCCGGTTAGATATTCTGCCGCATGAGGATTATGGGCGACGTCGAAAATCACCCGTGGCGACTCGCTCACAATCTGGAAGCGTCCCGGTAAAATGGCCTGCTCAATGCCCTCACGAATGGCCTGTTCACTCACATTAAGCCCACTGGTCCGAAGCGCAGCCAGTGCGGTCGCGGCATTCGGTTGCGGAACCTGTGGTAATGGCAGGTGCGCCAGCGTACCGTGGCTATCTGTAAAGGACCAGTCGTTCTCTGTGACGGCATAGCGCCAGTCCACACCACAACGCTGTAAAAATGCCCCGGTCTCTTGCGCCACATCCGCGATGGTGTAAGGCATTTCCGGCTCGCCGACGATAGCCGGTTTTTCTGCGCGGAAAATCCCTGCTTTTTCACGGCCAATACTTTCGCGATCCGGTCCCAGCCAGTCGGTATGGTCAAGTGCAATACTGGTGACTACCGCGACATCAGCATCGACGATATTGGTAGCATCAAGACGTCCACCCAGACCCACTTCCAGAATCACCACATCAAGCTGGGCTTGTTTAAACAGCCACAACGCCGACAACGTGCCATATTCAAAATAGGTCAGCGAAATTTCGCCACGTGCCGTTTCAATCTCAGCAAAAGAAGCGGTATGTGCGCCTTCCGGGAGCTCACGTCCCTGAACGCGAACGCGTTCTGTATAACGCACCAGATGGGGAGAGCTGTACACCCCGACTTTGTAACCCGCCGCGGTCAGTACAGACTCCAGCGTACGGCAGGTCGTACCTTTACCGTTCGTTCCCGCCACTGTAAAAACAAAAGGCGCAGGTTTCAGTATGCCCAGCTTACGGGCGACCTGACTGACGCGCTCAAGGCCCAAATCGATGGTTTTACTGTGCAGGTTTTCCAGATAAGAAAGCCACGACGCCAGGGGCGACGCGGCTTGAGGAATACGTTTATTGTCCATGATGCCCGTAGATTCGTTACGTTGAGAAAAGCAAAAGGCAGCGCCGACCGGCCCTGCCCTTTTGTACTCGTCGCCTTTCAAGTTGCAGGAGTGTTAGCGGTACTCGCTCGCCCGACTCACTTAACGGTGTAAGTTCATCGGGATGCACTCTCTTGCTGCCTTCCTGCAACTCGAAATCCATAGAGTAAACTATCAGGCCTCTGATTCCTGATCGGGTACCGGCGGTACCACCACGCCTTCACGCGGTTCATCCGGGTTTGGCGCAGGGAGATTCATCAGCTTCGCCAGAACACTCGCCAGTTTCAGGCGCATTTCCGGGCGACGAACGATCATATCAATCGCGCCTTTTTCAATCAGGAACTCACTACGCTGGAATCCCGGCGGCAGTTTCTCACGTACAGTTTGCTCGATAACGCGCGGACCGGCAAAACCGATCAACGCTTTCGGCTCAGCAACGTTGAGATCACCCAGCATTGCGAAGCTCGCTGAAACGCCACCCATTGTTGGGTCGGTCAGCACAGAAATATACGGTAAACCGCGCTCCTGCATTTTCGCCAGTGCGGCAGAGGTTTTTGCCATCTGCATCAGTGACATCAGCGCTTCCTGCATACGCGCCCCGCCTGACGCGGAGAAGCAGATCAGCGGACAGTTGTCTTCCAGCGCCTGCTCTACGGCACGAACGAAACGTGCGCCAACCACGGAACCCATGGAGCCGCCCATAAAAGAGAACTCGAATGCAGCAGCAACAACCGGCATACCATGCAGTGTGCCTTTCATTACCACCAGCGCATCTTTCTCGCCAGTTTCTTTCTGCGCAGACGCGAGTCTGTCTTTGTATTTCTTGGAATCACGAAACTTCAGCACGTCTTTCGGCTCAAGCTCGCTACCCAGTTCCACAAGAGAACCTTCATCTAACAGGCTATGCAGGCGATTGCGCGCCGACATGCGCATATGATGGTCACACTTCGGACAGACCTCAAGATTACGTTCCAGCTCAGCACGGTATAAAACCTGACCGCAGCTATCACACTTGGTCCACACCCCTTCAGGAATGCTTGCCTTGCGGGTGGGAGTAATGTTGCTTTTAATTCGTTCAATCCAGCTCATTGGTGACCTTTCTGCCTGAACCTTAGTCAGTTTTGTTATAAGGGGCGCATAATGCCATTTTTGCCCCTAACAGACCATGAATGTTGCACATTAAAACATAACAGCCCGAAACTTTGGATAAAAAAGTGGTCGAACCGCTGAGTTACTTTCTATTTTGCAGCGCGTGACGCAGCACGTCTGTGACGAATCACTTCAATAACACCTGGCAATACAGAGAGGACGATAATCGCCACAATCAATAATTTCAGGTTTTCCTGAACCACCGGCAGATCGCCAAACAGATAGCCGGCGTAGGTAAACAGCAATACCCACAGCAGCGCCCCGGCAACGTTATACATCGCAAAATGACGGTAGGACATATGCCCCATACCTGCAACAAATGGCGCAAATGTACGAACGATAGGGACAAAGCGCGCCAAAATAATCGTTTTGCCGCCATGACGTTCGTAGAACGCATGGGTTTTATCCAGGTAGCTACGGCGGAAAATTTTAGAGTTCGGATTGCTGAAGAGTTTTTCACCAAACAACCGACCAATCGTGTAGTTCACCGCATCGCCCACTATCGCCGCCACAATCATTAGCGCCACCATCAGATGGACATTCAAATCATTGCCTGGCAACGCAGAAAGCGCGCCTGCGACGAATAACAGCGAATCGCCAGGCAGAAACGGCGTTACCACCAATCCGGTTTCACAAAACAGAATCAGAAACAGAATGGCGTATACCCAAACACCGTATTCCGCGACCAGCTCAGCCAGGTGCACATCAATGTGCAGGATAAAATCGATGAGAAAATAAATCAGGTCCATATTTATGCCTTTTACTCTTCATCTTTCAGGATGCCGGTTCGTATGCTGCAGCCTGACCGATGTTGAGTACATTTTTGAATTAGTCCGCCAGGAACAGCGGGCCCATTGGCGGTTTTGGCAGGTCAAACCGGTCAGGATAATCCACCGCAACCAGATACAAACCTTCCGCTTTCGCCGTTGCCGCTGCCAGCGTTCTGTCCTTCGCCGCTAACAACTCTGCTATCCAGCTCTCCGGCTGGTTGTGGGCACCTACTTCCATCAGGCTGCCGACAATATTCCTGACCATATGATGTACAAAGGCATTTGCTTTGATATCGACCACCACATACGGGCCGTGACGCGTGACGTTGATGTGCATCACGTTGCGCCATGGCGTGCGCGACTGGCACTGTACTGCCCGAAACGAGGTAAAATCATTTTCACCAATCAGGCATTGAGCCGCACGATGCATACGCTCAGCATCCAGAGACTCATAGTAATGCGTGACGCCTTTACCTAAAACCGCAGGACGCAACCGATGATTGTAGATGATGTAGCGATAACGGCGAGCCGTCGCGCTAAATCGGGCATGAAAATCATCGGGAACCGCTTTCACCCAACGCACGGCAATGTCGTCAGGCAAATTTGCATTTACCCCCAACGTCCATGCCGCATCTTTACGCTGCGCGGTGGTCTCAAAATGAACCACTTGTCCCGTACCATGAACGCCTGCATCTGTACGCCCGGCACAAAAGACATTAATGCGCTCATTGGCGACCTGTGAAAGCGCTTTTTCCAGCTTTTCCTGAACGCTACGCACCTCGTTCTGACGCTGCCAGCCATAATATTTGCTGCCATCGTATTCAATGCCCAGCGCAATTTTATGTACAGGCGGCTGTTGCAGGTCTGACATCAGTACAGATACTCCTGCACCAGTTTTTCAGCAATTTTTACCGCCATCAACGCGCCGCCAAAGCGCACATTGTCAGCAACAGACCAGAACTGAACCTGTTCCGGCATGCCGTAATCATTATGCACACAGCCAACAGAAAGATGCGGTGAACCAGAAGCATCACCCACCTGGGTTGGATAATCGGTCGCTTCTGACAGCACGATATCTTCGCCACGCTCAAACGCATCGCGCGCTTCTTCTGCCGCCAGCGGGCGCAGTGCTTCAAAGTTCACCATCTGCGCGTGACCGTAAAACACCGGTGACTGCACAATGCTTGCGGAGATCATCAGTCCATCGTCCTGCATGATTTTACGCACTTCATCGACGATCCGACGCTCTTCACGCACGCTGCCTTCGCGATCTGGCAATAACGGCAGCATATTGAACGCCAGTTGGCGGCCAAAGAAATCGTTGTCGTCGATCGGCATACCGTTAAGCAGTTTTGCACTCTGCCCTGCCAAGGCATCTACGGCTTTTTTACCGTGCGTGGAAGCAGAGATAATATTGGTCACCGAAATACGCGCAACGCCGCCGTCATCAATAAGCGGTTTCAGCGCAGACAGCAGTTGGCTGGTCAGGCTATTGGGTACCGCAATGACATTACGGTTGCGGTAATCAGCCAGCACGAACGGGTTAACGTCCGGTACCACCAGCGGAACATCTGGCTCAAGAGCAAATAGACCGCTGCTGTCAATCACCAGACAACCTACATTGGTGGCTTCTTCTACCCAGGCAGCGGTAGCTTCCGCACCCGCAACAAAAAATGCCAGTTGCGCCTGTGTCCAGTCAAAGTCAGCAACATCCTGAACAATGATCGATTTACCGCTAAAACGCAGGTGTTCACCCGCACTTTCATTACGTGCCAGCGCATAAATCTCACCGACCGGGAACTGGCGTTCCGCCAGTGTATCGAGCAGGGCTTCGCCGACGGCGCCCGTGGCCCCCAGAATGGCAATATTCCAGCCTTCAGACATGGTGATTTACTCCAGAAATACATAAGCGTCCCTGTCGCATTATTCGACAGGGAGCATTAAGAAGACATTAATGTGCCGGGTGATGAACGGCGTTAAAACCCAGCTTACACAACAAGGTAGCTGCAGCAGCATCGTCACACATTACGTATAGAGACGACCATTCACGGCGCTCAATATAGTTTTTACGCAGTTTATCAAATTCACCCGGAATTCCAGCGACTTTACGCAGTGGCGCATCATCGCGGCGCACATCATACACTAAATGCACCAGCCTTTTCAGCGTCGGCTGATCTAACGGACCATGCAATGTAATACGACCGAATTCCGGCGCAGGCAACAGCGTGTTCAATGCCACGTGCTGTTCGCGACCAATAAACTTGCTATAGGCCTCAAAGACCTGAGTGGTGCCGCGCGCTTTCCCTTCCAGGGTATAACCGGCAATGTGTGCCGTACCAATATCCGCTTTCTCCAGTAGCGCCACATTCAGATCCGGCTCGCCTTCCCAGACATCCAGCACAACGCTCAACGACTGCCCGGCATTAAGTCGATTCAGTAACGCGGTATTATCAATGACCGGCCCACGGCAGGCATTAATCAGGATGGTTCCTGGTTTCAGTCGGCTTATGAGCGCCTCGTCAGCCAAATGCAACGTTTTGTACGGACCGTCTTTAAACAACGGCGTATGAAAGGTCAGCACATCGGCTTGCTCAACCAGTGCTTCCAGCGAGCGAAAATCGCCCTCGTCACCCCGATCGGCTCGCGGTGGATCGCAAAGTAACGTGCGGATCCCCAACGCTTCCAGTCGGGCCTGCAAACGCGCGCCCACGTTGCCAACGCCTACGATGCCTACTGTACGATCGCGTAACGCGAAACCGTCGCGTTCCGCCAGCATTAACAGTGCGGAAAAGACATATTCAACAACCGCAATGGCGTTACATCCGGGCGCTGCGGAGAAACCAATCCCCGACTGCGCAAGCCAGGCGTCATCCACATGGTCCGTACCGGCAGTTGCAGTCCCCACAAACTTAACCGGTTTTCCGCTCAGCAGGGATTCGTTGACTTTCGTCACCGAGCGCACCATTAACGCATCCGCATCATCCAGTTCTGAGACGGGAATCGGACGACCGGGAACCGCTTTGACCTCCCCCAAACGACTGAACAGTTCGCGGGCATAGGGCATATTTTCATCAACGAGAATTTTCACGTCTTTCGCACCTGTTTGAGAACGAGAGTTAACCGGGCAAGTGTGCCATAATCTCGCCGCCAGGCATACTGCGAGACCTGGTTCGCTTTGATTTAAGGAATAGAGATGATGCAGCCCATTTCTGGTACTCCAGCCCGCCCTCCCGGTGAAGGCCAACATGCCTCTTCTGTGGCGGGTGAACAACCGTTATCCACGCAGCAACGTACCGTGCTGGAACGGCTTATTACTCGTCTGATTTCGCTCACCCAGCAGCAGAGTGCCGAAGTGTGGGCCGGGATGAAGCACGATCTTGGCGTGAAAAGCGATACGCCGCTGCAATCGCGCCATTTTCCCGCCGCAGAACAAAATCTGACCCAACGACTTAGCGTTGCTCAGCAGAATCACGCCAATCGCCAGGTGTTGTCGCAACTCACCGAGTTACTCAGCCAGGGAAATAACCGCCAGGCCGTGAGCGATTTTATCCGTCAACAGTATGGGCAAACGGCGCTCAGCCAGCTCACACCGGAGCAGTTGAAAAATGTGCTGACGCTTCTGCAACAAGGGCAACTTTCTATTCCGCAGCCACAGCAGCGTCCGGCGACCGATCGCCCCTTACTGCCTGCCGAGCACAACACACTGAATCAACTGGTCACCAGGCTGGCTGCCGCTACCGGGGAATCCGGTAAGCTTATCTGGCAATCCATGCTGGAGCTGTCAGGCGTGAAGAGCGGTGAGCTGATCCCGGCAAAGCAATTCACCCATTTGGTCACCTGGCTGCAAGCGCGGCAAACGCTGAGCCTGCAAAATGCCCCAACGCTGCAAACACTACAGGCAGCGCTGAAGCAGCCGTTAGAGCCTAATGAATTTGCCGCAATCAAAGACTACGCGCAGCAGACATATCAGATCCAGCCTCACACGATTCTGACAACGGTTCAGGTGCAGGATCTGCTGAATCAAATCTTCCTGCGTCGCGTAGAGCGGGATCGTGAGTCAAATGATCCGCGCCATCTTCAGCCTATTTACAGCCCGTTCACGCCGGTGATTGAAACCGTTAAATCGCTGTCGGCACGACCGGGGCTGCTGTTTGTGGCATTAATGATTGCTTTAGTAGTTTTCTGGCTCGTTGTTTAGCCTTTTCTCAAAGCAAGCAGCGTCACGATAATACCCACCACCGCGGAAATCGCCCCAGCAAGAAATACCGAGGGATAGCCGTACGCGGTGGCCAGCACGCCCGCGAGAGGACCGCTTACGCCGTAAGAGATATCCTGAAATGCAGCATATCCTCCCAACGCCGTGCCCCGCACCTGAGCGGGAACACGTTTCACAACTTCCACTCCCAGCGCAGGGAAAATCAACGAACACCCTGCCCCGGTTAACGCCGCGCCCAATAACGCAATCCAGGCCGTCGGCGCCAGCCAGAGAAGGATCAATCCGGCGGTTTCAACCAACAGGGAAACAATGGCTACTTTGACCCCGCCAAACCGGTCCGGCATCCAACCGAACAGGATACGCATCAACACAAAAGCGCCACCAAACGCGGTCAGGGTGAAACCGGCCATCGCCCAGCCTTTGCTGGCAAAGTAGAGTGAAATAAACGTACCGATAACCGCGAATCCAACGCCTTGTAACGCCAGACCCAGACCCGGTTTCCAGATGAGCCCGACCACGCTCCATAACGACGGGCGTTCTCCCGCATGGGCCGGTACTTTACGTACGGTGCCATTAAATGCCCACGCCAGCAGCGGTAAAACCATCGTCGTTCCTGCCAACGCGGCAAATCCAAAATGACTGTGGATAATCAGGCCCAGCGGCGCGCCAGCAGCCAGTGCGCCATAAATTGCCATCCCGTTCCACGACATCACCTTGCCAGAACGCATGGGGCCTACCAGCCCCATTCCCCAGGTCAGCGTACCAGTCAACAACTGACTTTCGCCAAAACCCAGGATTAAACGTCCCACAATCAACAGTGCAAATTTAACGGGAATCGAGACAGGCAATAGCGCAGCCAATAGCCATGCAGCGCCTGCCAGAGCACAGGCGAACATGCCCTGTAGCGCTGAGCGCTTAGCGCCATATTGATCGGCCAGGCGACCGGCATAGCCTCGCGTTAATACCGTCGCCAGAAACTGAATGCCCACGGCAATGCCGACCATGGTATTGCCATAGCCCAGCTCATGGTGCACGAACAGGGGGATTACAGGTAAGGGTAAACCGACCGTCATATAGGTCAGGAAAACGGCAAAAGCGATACGAAAGAGCGAAACGTTCGCCGAAGGTGTTTTTTCTTTTTGGGTTACTGCTGTCATGCGTTACTCCAGAATGCAGAGTAAGGCGAGGAAATGCCACGCCCCCTCTACCTGACTATCAGGATTAAGGTGCGTTGGATAACGTTAAACGCTTACGCATTATCATGAGGATAATGTTGAACGCGGAGTCTGCCTGTAAATTGGACCTGTTGTCAACGCCATAAAAAAGGGAGCCATTCGGCTCCCTTTTGACCTGATTAGCGAAACGCCATCAGTCAATGACGGATGTCAGTGTCAAACTCAGGCTTTCAGCTTACGCATAACCAGCGTGGCGTTAGTACCGCCGAAGCCGAAGCTGTTGGACATCACGGTGGTCAGCGCTTGCTCTGTCGGTTTGGTGACGATGTTCAGACCAGCAGCCTGCTCGTCCAGCTCTTCAATGTTGATGCTCGGCGCGATAAAACCGTGCTCCAGCATCAACAGCGAGTAGATAGCTTCCTGAACGCCAGCCGCACCCAGAGAGTGACCGGTCATCGCTTTGGTTGCAGAGATTGCAGGGCTGTTGTCGCCGAAGACTTCACGGATTGCACCCAGTTCTTTCACGTCGCCTACAGGAGTAGACGTACCGTGAGAGTTCAGGTAATCAATCGGGGTATCAACACCCTGCATAGCCATCTGCATGCAGCGTGCAGCGCCTTCACCTGACGGAGCAACCATATCTGCACCATCGGATGTTGCGCCGTAACCGACGATTTCCGCATAGATATGCGCACCACGTGCCAGAGCATGTTCCAGCTCTTCAACAACAACCATACCGCCGCCGCCAGCGATAACAAAACCGTCGCGGTTAGCATCATAGGTACGGGAAGCTTTGTCCGGGGAATCATTGTATTTGGTAGACAGCGCGCCCATTGCGTCGAATTCGCACGCCATTTCCCAGCACAGCTCTTCGCCGCCGCCAGCAAAAACGATGTCCTGTTTGCCCAGCTGAATTTGTTCAACAGCGTTGCCGATACAGTGTGCAGATGTCGCGCAGGCAGAGCTAATGGAGTAGTTTACGCCATGGATTTTGAACGGCGTTGCGAGGCAGGCAGAAACACCGGATGCCATCGCTTTAGTGACCACATACGGGCCAACCGCTTTCAGACCACGTGGGCTACGCATTGCGTCAGCACCAAACACCTGAAAACGCGGGGAACCGCCGCCGGAACCTGCAATCAGGCCAACGCGCGGGTTGTTCTGGTAAACTTCTGCAGAGAGGCCGGCATCAGCAACGGCCTGCTCCATAGAAAGGAATGCATAGATGGATGCGTCGCTCATAAAGCGCACAACTTTGCGGTCAATGAGGCCAGTGGTATCCAGTTTTACGTTGCCCCAAACGTGGCTACGCATGCCGGAGTCCTTCAGCTCCTGAGAGAAAGTGATCCCTGAACGTCCTTCACGCAGAGATGCCAGGACTTCCTGCTGGTTATTACCGATGCTGGAAACGATGCCCAAGCCAGTAATCACTGCACGTTTCATTCAATACCTCTGTAAGTCGCACTATTTTAAAGTTTCGAGTGGCACAATAGCGTACACTTGTACGCCGAACAAGTCCGATCAGCCAATTTATGTGGAAATTTGCGCAGCCAGGCACTCATCGCTAAGATCGGGGCACAGCCTGCCAGACGAGTAACTTACGTGAAACAATACGCTATACAACCCGCCAACCTCGAATTCAATGCTGAGGGTACACCTGTTTCCCGAGATTTTGATGATGTCTATTTTTCTAACGATAACGGACTAGAAGAAACCCGTTACGTCTTTCTCGGTGGAAACCATCTTGCAGAGCGATTTCCAACGCATTCACGCCAATTATTTGTGGTCGCAGAAAGCGGGTTTGGTACCGGGCTTAACTTCCTGACTCTCTGGCAGGCATTTACAGACTTTCGCAACACACACCCTGACGCGTCCCTGAAAAGATTGCATTTCATCAGCTTTGAAAAATTCCCGCTCACGCGCGACGATCTGACATTAGCCCATCAGCACTGGCCTGAACTTGCCCCGTGGGCTGAACGATTACAAGCCCAATGGCCACTACCTCTCGCGGGCTGCCATCGACTGTTGCTTGATGAAGGACGGGTTACACTGGACTTGTGGTTTGGCGATATTAACGATCTCACCAGTAAACTGGATGAATCCCTGAACAAACAGGTCGATGCCTGGTTTCTGGACGGTTTCGCGCCGTCTAAAAATCCGGATATGTGGAACCCAACGTTATTTAACGCAATGGCTCAACTGGCCCGACCGGGTGGTACGCTGGCGACCTTCACATCGGCAGGCTTTGTCCGTCGAGGGCTGCAGGAAGCCGGATTTACGATGCGGAAATGCAAAGGTTTTGGGCGAAAACGAGAGATGTTGTGCGGTGTGATGGAGCAACATATTGCCCCGCCCTCACCCATGCCCTGGTTTGCACGCTCAGGCACTGAGAAACGAGATGTGGCGATAATCGGAGGGGGTATTTCCAGCGCCTTACTCTCGCTGGCTCTGTTACGTCGTGGCTGGCAGGTTACGCTCTATTGCGCTAACGAAAAGCCAGCGCAAGGAGCATCTGGCAATCGTCAGGGGGCGCTCTATCCTCTGCTCAGTAAACATGATGCCGCTATCAATCTTTTTTTCCCCACCGCATTTACCTTTGCTCGCCGTCTGTATGATGCCCTGCCGGTAGATTATGCACATGACTGGAGCGGCGTCACTCAGCTCGCGTGGGACGAAAAAAGTCAGCAGAAAATCGCCCATATGTTGTCGCTAGAATTACCCGACGCACTCGCTGTCGCCGTTGACGCAGCACAGGTTGAGCAAAACACTGGCGTAGCGACAGGCTGCGGCGGTATTTACTATCCTACAGGGGGCTGGTTATGCCCAGCAGAGTTAACGACGGCCGTACTAGAACATGCCGAAGCGTTGGGATTAAGAACACAATACCTGCACACGCTGGAATCTTTGTCCCAACAGCAGGAAAACTGGCAATTACAGTTTGCTACTGGCGAAACAACTGAACACGAAGTGGTGGTTCTGACTAATGGTCACCTTATTAATCGCTTTAGTCAGACACTGCCGTTACCTGTTTACTCGGTCGGCGGCCAGGTCAGTCATATTCCCACCACACCTTCGCTTTCAGCCTTACGTCAGGTGCTGTGCTACGATGGCTACCTCACGCCGCAGAATCCACTGAATCAGCAGCACTGCATAGGTGCCAGTTATCATCGCGGGTGTGAAGAAACGCGTTATCGCGAAGACGATCAGCAACAAAACCGCCAACGTTTAATCGACTGTTTCCCACATGCCGAATGGGCAAAAGAGGTGGATGTCAGTGAGCAGGCGGCACGCAGTGGAGTCCGCTGTGCCACTCGCGATCACCTGCCGATGGTCGGTAATGTACCGGATTATGACGCAACGCTCAGTCAGTATGCACATCTGGCAGAGTCCAAAGAAAATACCACGAGCGCACCGGTATACCGTGACTTATTTATGCTGGGTGCATTAGGTTCACGTGGACTCTGTTCTGCCCCACTGTGCGCAGAAATTCTTGCTGCACAAATGAGCAATGAACCCGTGCCGATGGATGCAGAAACTCTTGCGGCACTCAATCCGAATCGACTCTGGGTGAGAAAATTATTGAAGGGAAAAGCCGTCATCCGGCCTGTTAATGGTTAATAAATCCCGGGTACGACTACGTACCCGGCACACAATTTAAAAAATACTAATCTACTTATCGTTAACCGTAACTTTAAGACCAATCATCTGATCGGCCTGACCAGCATTTTCATATTTGATATTGAAATCAGGATCCGTGATGGCAATGTAGGGTGTACCTACTGTAAGCCTG
This sequence comes from Citrobacter sp. Marseille-Q6884, assembly GCF_945906775.1. NCBI lineage: Bacteria > Pseudomonadati > Pseudomonadota > Gammaproteobacteria > Enterobacterales > Enterobacteriaceae > Citrobacter > Citrobacter sp. Marseille-Q6884. The sequence goes on along the minus strand of NZ_CAMDRE010000002.1, from coordinate 381,962 downwards.
CTTAGATTCTGTAGGTGCAAATCGACAGGTGGATTCAGAATCCCCTCCTGACATTTAACGTCCACTGTACCGATGACGATATAAAACAGGGGTTTATATGCATTATCTAGCGGCGAATTTTTAATCAGCGACTTAATTTGCAAAGGCGCAGCGGTTTTATCGCACACTGAAAGCGGCCCCAGATTCTCAACGTAAGTAGTCACCCCTGTATTTGACTGCGACTCATATACGATACGAGCAAGCGTCAGCCCAGATTCTGCTACCTCGGTACCTGAAATAGCAGATTTCTTGATAGCTGAATCAGACCCAGACGCCAATAATTCATTCGACGGGAAAATTGATGTGCTCTCCGATAGCAAGTGCAATGTATCCCAACGAATAAGGTTCAAATTCTGAAGTTTCTGACGATAGTTTTTTGCCTGCTCGACAGAGAAATCCGTACCAACCTCATTTTGGATAATGAGATTCCCTCCCCCTGTTGATACCAATCCTGACGTTGAATGCTTCGATGACAGTGAACCGTTGTAAAAACAATATTGCTGATCAAACTTACGTAAATCTCGATTAAGGGTTGATAGGGTACGGCATGTGTCAACCCATAAAAATAGCTGATTATTACTTATTCCATTAGCCAAATAATATGCCGGAAGGTAAAGATTATCTTCGCTGGCTTCGGGGTGTTCGTTGCCATAATAGATTTCCTCTATTTTCCCGGTTGGTGTATAGCGGATTAAGGAAGGATACTTTATTTTGTCATCACCGATGTATATCTGCCGGGACTGAGAATCAAGAGTGATATTACCTTTGAATTCAGGATACCCCCAAAATGACATATCTATCACTGTCCGCCATGCAAATAGCTTTTTATCTCTTCGGTTTTGAGAAGTTAATCTTTCCGCCAAGGTAGGTAAATTGCCATTCAAATCACGTCCAAGCGCAATAGGGTGCGAACCAAATTGTAAATAATTGAGTAGTGTCGGAGAGATATCAAGTGTAGTTCCTGTACGATTATTCTGTCCTGGTGTAACCCCTGCACCTGTAATCATCAGTAAATTATGACGTTCAACTTTATTAAGGGTATCATACGTTTTTACCATTACAGGAGCTAAATGATCTGATGCAAAAACGATGACGGTATCGTTCAGCACACCTTCATCTTTTAGTTTTTTATAGAGTTGCCCAAGTAGCCGATCGGTACAATGAACCGCATTAAGCAGATTATCACTACCGTCACGATATTTAAAATCTTTGCACTGACGAGCCAGAAAACCTTCTGGTTGGTGTGTGCCTATATTGATAGAAAATAATCCCCATGGTTTTTTAGCCTTACGCAAGGCTCTGACACGCTGAATAATCATATCATATAGGGTATCGTCATAAAGCCCCCATTTATTAATATAATTATATCCAACATGTTCTTTTAAAAATTCTTTTTTCCCTTGTATATTTGAAAAACCATGACTTGAATAAAATAGGCCTTTACCTGAAAAGTCTTTTTCAGCCCCCCCCATGAATTCCAGATGGTATCCTTTAGATTTCAAAATATCGCCCAGGCATATTGCATTGGGCATAAAGTTATCCATATGAAAATTATTATTTGTAAACAAAGACAATAACGGTAAGCCGCACTGACTGGATACCATCCCGGCTATCGTCCAGTTAGCACCGACTGTTTGACCTACATTGCTGAAGCTAACACTTTCGCTTTCTATCTTATGAAGTTCTGGCAGCAATCCTGGAAATAGCTCTTCATTCATGTAGTTTTTTTCAAGACTCTCCAGATAGAAATAAATAATATTTTTAGGATGTTCGACACTAGTCTGTATCTGAGGTTTAATAAAGTATGTAGAAAAACCCTCAGCATCTTGTGCAAAAAATATATACACAAATAAATTAGAGGAAGCAGGGGCACAAAAGAATGCACAAAAAACCATTACCGCCCCTTCAAAAAGGGGAATCCATTTTATTTTTTGTCTCTGGCTGGAAATGTATTTCCTAATATATTTTACTATAAATACTAAAAACGTTAACTGTAAAGATGCAAACGTAAGCATTAAAAAATAGAAATCACTAAAATCAGCACCTTTAACACCAAATCTTAAATGATAAAATACAGAGTCATCAAAGCCAACACCTGTAAACCAGTCCGATACAAGATATCCACCTGATAGCAAGCTAAAAACAACAGAAATAACAACAACGATCACTGCGATAAAAGTCCCCGCCACTCCGCGTTTAACACACTTAAAGAAAAAGTAAAAAGAAGTGAGATATAATGCAATTGATAAAAATGTCCACACATTATTTCCTAAACTCATGGAACCAGATCCTTTTGGATGAAAAATACAGCTACGAATTCAACTCAACTATAAGAATATAAAAAATGAACACATATATAATGTTACATAAGTGGTAAACTGCAGAGTGAGGGATGAGAATTCTGAATTTAAGGGGGTGTAAAAAATAAAAAGCCAGTGATAAACACCACTGACTTAAAATCTTTAAAAACCTGCAAGTTATAATACTTGCAGGTTAAGCTATAGATTATACAACTAACTGAGATTCAACTTCCTGAACATGGTGACGTGCCAGAGCAAGATTTGCTTTGGATTTATCCAATACATAATAGATAAACAGCCCTGGGTTTTTGTCGATAGGACAAATAATATGATACTGCTTGCCTAATGTAATCAGAATATCATCAATTTTATCATTCAGCTTCAATGTTTCCATTGTTCTGAGTTTCGCACGTACCACTTCAGTGTTGCCAGCAGATGCCAGCTCCAAATTAATACCTGAACCAGCTTGCCCTAACATCATACCACTATTCGAATCAACCACAGATGCAACGATAGCACCAGAAACTTCCATCAGTGAATTCAATGACTCAGTAATATTACTCATGATAAATCCCTTAAAAAATAATGTTCAATTCCTAATTTCACTTAACAAGCATGGTCAACAACTTCAGTACATCCTCCTTATTCCTGATATCTACAGCGATAACAGGAACATCAACTTTATACTTACCCATCAAGTCCAGTAATTCAGTAACCCTGGGTGAATACTCATCTGAATACTTGCTGATACCGATAATACATTTATCAGTAAGAAGTACTTCATGAAAACGATTGATAAAGAAATCTATTTCATCAGAGAAGGCATTACTGGTAATGTCGAATAATATAATCGTTCCGCTCGCGCCTTTATGAATCAGTTCCCATAGAAACTCAAAACGTAGCTGGCCGGGAACACCATATAGCCTGACTCGTGTATTATCATCAAAGCTAAACTCGCCATAATCGATACCGATAGTCACGGTATTTTTGGGTATCAACTGGCTTTTTTCAGATTCTGTGTCCAACGAGGAACGAGGTACTTCTGTACTTACAACAGACACATCACTTACAGTATTTATTGCTGTAGTTTTACCCGCCCCAGTAGGCCCTGCGAATAATATTTTGAATTCATCCATATATAGAGCACCAGTTGTAAAAAAGGAGCACCTTACGCTTATCATCCATCCTGTCTCAGGGAGTAATTATAACCACAAAAAAAATAGAATGACTAGTTAAAAAGATAAAAAATGATATTTATTTATCATGAATTAACAGATTAAATAATACCAAGCAATACATCCCAAAAATAAATATTATTATAGTTAAGACGTCATTTGAAATATATATAAACAATATGAATGAATGTATTTTATCGCTAACATAAAATAACATCTACTCTCCGCGTAGTTGCTTAATTCCCCCTGAAGTAGAGGCTTTTCCATCTAACCTCCTTAAGCGGTGAGCATCAACATCCGAGTACTGAGATTTACGACTCGATGCAGGTTTGCTTTGCGAAGAGAGGCCACTTTTCCTCGTACCTGAAGGGATCACCAAAATTGGAGATACTCCCTCTGCAGTCTTATCGATGTTTACATTTGCGATTCTTTCAACATAGCTGCTCCCCCCTCCTACATCAGCGATAAAACCACGGTTAAAATTACCACTGTAGTAGCAAGAGTACGCCTTCATTCTCGCACTGGCAAAGTCAGACGTTTTAGCCGCACGGTCAAAGCAGTCCTGATAAATTGACGCCGCAGCTCGTAGGTTATGACAAGGTTCAAAGACAGATTCATAATCAAGCCCGAACTTAGACAAGTTATAACGATTGATTTGTCCAAGCCCCATCGAAAAATTCCAACCATTACTTGCTAAATATTGTGCAGTTACAACAGCTTCTTCTTTAGTTTTAGGCTGACGCTGAAGCCTGCCTCCTACGACACCAATTGCAAAGGGGTTAAAGGATGATTCAACGGTGACGATACGTTGAATCACTTCAGTAGCAACTTCAGGCCCACATTGTAAAGCAAGAGCAGGAAAATCGAGCATCAGTCATACCTTCTGCTACTTTTCGTTAGCATTGACATAATCGATTCTGTTTTTAAACATAATATTTCCGATAAGCGCCAATAAAGCATTAAGACTGGTTGCAGTATAACTACGACCTTGCCCAACACACATATTTTGCCACTCCTGAGCTAAATCACGCCCCTCTAGATCATCAGTCAACGATATATAATAAATTTGCGCATCATCCGTCACCGTACCGCTTGGATATTTTTTTAAACCATCAGTAATGACATTGCAAAGGTTATTCTCTGTCATTAATTTTTGACGAAACGATGGATATGAGTCTCTACCATCTGTTATTACAAATATTATTTTTCTTTCATTTTTTCCTTTTGCGATTAATGGGACGGATCGCAATAAACCTGACAATGTGTCTGTATTTCCACCAGGAAGCATCTGATTGAAATCAGATAACAAACTAATGTCATCGGTCAACTCAATTGGGTAGTATGATGGTTTCTGTATTTTTTTTACATCCTCATAAAAGTGGTCAGTATGGGCAACAAATACCTCCATGGGATCTTCAGGAACCAATTGATAAGTTTCCGTATATGCGTAATAACATGAACTTGTAAATGGCGTATTTTGTGGCCTACTTTGGAATGCGACAAAAGATTTTATATTTTTATCGTCAAAAAGATAGTCACCCGAGAGAGTTGCACTAATATCCATAGTTTGTTCGTTAAGAATATTACCATAGATCATATCGAATTGACTAAATTCGAGAAAGGCCGATAATTGACTTTCAAACAAATCAGCATTGGTTGGATTATTGATATCCGACTTTAGGTCCGCATCACAATGAATATTAGCATTATCGACATCTTTCCATACTATATTATCCAATGCAGAACCACTAATGACATTCCCTTTTGAATCGACGATCTTACAATATCCTTTATCTTTTACCAACCAGTTTTTTGCTTTATTACCTGTATAGCCATACGATTTAGCAATAGTGTTAATATACCATAGCCTCAATTCATTATTTGTTTTTTCGACATAACTATCAATAGTTTCTTGCGGAAGAACCTTTCTCTTAAGAATACCTCTTGAATTAAAAAGGTCAGCTTTAAAAAGATTGGAACTAAGCTTATTGTACCAAAATTCCATATCTAGCTTCGCGTAGTCACTTTTCAAAGCACCAATATAACCACATCCTATCTCTTTACTCGAATTACTAGCATAGTTCGTTTTATCTAATACAACAGGAACACCAGTAGAAAAAGGCACTAATCCCATTGTACTTCCATTTTGTAAGTCAAAAACCTGTTTACCAAGCGTCAATACGACTTGTTTCATAACTTGTTCACGAGTTATACTTGGATCGTCTGATGGTTTTTGCATAGAACCTGAAAAATCGACGACAAAAGCATAATCGGTTGGAATTGTCTCCGGGATGGTTGTACGACGGGCTTTACCGGAAAAATTATTACTACTAATAGTCACATTGCTATTAAAAGCAGTACTATCTGCATCATTTCTTTTCATATCAAAAATTGGATGCGATATCTCTTGAGCTGTTACCTGATAATCGACGCCTGTCACACCGGTAGCCTGATCGACATAAGGCGTTGCGATAACGTCTATGTTATTTTGGTCCGGCTGAATATGTGGCAGATAATATGAAAGATAATCAGCAACAAGCTGTTTATTTTCGCTCTGAACGGCTGCATCGCTGGCATTAGGATTATTTTGTACCGCCAATGCATAAACACTTTGATTAATAGCATCATTTAGACGAGAACGCTCAGAATTAAATCTTGCGCCATCAATTGCAACAGAATAAAAACCAATCAGCACAGGAAATACAATTGCGGTAGCTACTGTTACAGCACCACGGTTTTCTTTGATAAACTTCGCAGAGTTCAATTTAATAAAATTCATATATATACACCTGAGCCTCTTTTAAAATATCAAAGGCGGGGAATCGCAACATTTTTTATATACAAGCTAGCTAGTTTTTTATTAAAAATACCCATAAACTGATTAAAATAGCTTACAGCACCAGGCATGCATATCGTAAGTTCGTAAACGGGATACCACATTCCATTAGGATCAGCACTAGCTGGGGGCTGCCCAAAAACGGAAAGACTTCCTAATTGTGTTATATTGGATACATTCATATCTATTTCACAGCCATTTATCTTTTGAGTATTAAATATAGCTTCGGCAAACGAAGGGCGAACACCTGGATCAGGAACTGACCCACTTGCTGGCAATGCTATACGTAGCTCCAATTGATAGGATTTATCAGTTGTCCCCAAAAGCGTGTTAGCTACCTCTTTAATTTGATTAAAATCCAGAGCACTTGGTATAGATCTACCATCATAAAATGCGTTTCTTTCTCGTAAAACAGACATTAATGAATTATTGACTCTTTCCAGTTCACTTTTTTTTATTAAAGAGAAAGTCATATCCATTAAAACCCCACAAATAAGCGTGAAAATAAAAATATAAAATGCAAACTCCACGGCGGCAGAGCCTTTTTCAGATCTGAAATTCTTAATTAACATAGCCATTTTTACCTTAATTATCTTACTGTCTATCCAATTTATGTTCCTGCACTAACACTATTTTCCGCATCATATTATTTTTTACAAAAGCACCAGGAAACATAAAAAATAAAGGCCTATATGGGACTGTAACGCTATAAATAGCTAATTCTCCTGTGGCAGAGGCATCATAACTTTGAGAAACAGGAAAGCACTTACCATCTTTAAGGTGATCAATTGACATGCAGTATTCTATTTTAGTTGTTATCTTTACATTATCACCGACTAATAACAATGCCCAACCTTTTGCCATATCATTAACCATTTGTTCAAAATGACTATCTTTATCAGATGCCTTAGTTGATATTGCCGTTTCAGTGCTGGCCTCAGAAAGGATGAGATCCACTGAAGACATAATATAAATTATTCGACATAGTTCCATAATAAATAAAAGAGAGATAATAAATGGTATCTCCACAAAAGCAAACTCTACCGTCGCAGCACCATCTTCTTTGCTAAATAGCCGCTTCAACTTCCGCATGTTAAATAACTCCCCACATTGCTGCAATATAACCAAATGTAATAGCGATCCCAAAAGGTATAGTTCTGTCTTTCTTCTTAAGAAAAAAATTGCTTAGCATTGTAATTAAAATAGCTAATGGTGAGCCCAAACACCCCATAGCAAAGAAAAACATGGAAATATGATCTTGTGGCATTCCTATCAACAGGGCAACGATAAGCTTTATATCCCCTGCGCCAATAATTCCTACCACAGTTAAAATAAAGCCTATGAGCAAAAATAAGAGAGGAACTAAAACATTAATATTTGAAAAACAGAAAGCTAATCCGCAAGAACTAATAAATATGAGTGAAACAAAATTGTTTTTAATAGTCCTGTAAAGAACATCTGTTACACAAGAAACTGCAAGAAGAGAGAATATAAAGAAAGTTAATATTTGAATCATAATAATTATTTTTATTTAATTAAAAAACATTGCCCTCTACATTTTAAATATAGTGGGCAATATGGCAATATTTTATCGCTTACCTTTTTTTATCTTGCTCTTTTTCATTTTTTTATAAACAGGAATTACAACCGTTTTATATTCAATTAAGGTATCTTTAATTTCAGGCGATTTTTCAATTATAACTTCGCACTCTTTTTCAGTTGATAATTCAATTGATAGTCCAATTAATGATTTAGCAATCATATTAAAATAAAAGGCAATAACTTCAGAAATTTTTTCATCGCGATCATATAGTATAGGTTCAACAGCAATTACCCCAGATGAAATATCAGAACTGGTGAGTTGTATCGCTCGCTCAAAGCAATATTTATTTTTCGCTTGGCTCCCAAGATTATTTTGTTGCTCGATATTATCTTTTACTTGCTTAACTAATTTATATAAAAAAGATAAGCGTTGCGCAGTGATCTTATCTCGACTGTCGATTACTGGGTTTGGGGATATAAAACCACTGATATGGTCAGATGAACATAAGGTAACAACGCAGTCAAACAAAAAAGAATCGTTCATGATACACCCTGGTAATATTAAATATATTTATTACAAATTTCGATCACATTGTCCGAAAGTTTTCGAACACGCCAAAAAATTTGACCTATAGACTCATCTTTACTTGTTACAGCCATCAAGCAAAGCATTTTTTGCTCAACTGGAATTCGATTAAAAAGGATCATGCTGTCGTCGCTCTCCATGAAAACAGCATTTTGCTCCCCCTCTCCAACCTCTTTTAGCATTGCTGAACTAATGCCCAGCAAAGAACTCGTTAAAGCAGATACTTTTCGCACATGTAACTCATAACCAGAAGTCAATAAGGAAGCGACTTCAAACCCATCAGCAGTTGAAATAAGAATATTTTTTAGTATCGCATTTTCTTTCGAAAAAGATTCAAGTTCTAACTTCAGTGCACTAATTAACTCTTCTGGAATATGACTAACAGTGTCATCAGAATCTGCTGCCACAGTAGAAACTTTGTTTTCTTCCTGGTTGCCTGCAGACAAATCCACCACTACTTGTTCGCTCTCTGCAGCTTGTCCATTATTTATATCGAATGGCAATTTATGTAAATCCATAGCAATTCACCAAAACAAATTCATTGACATTGATTGATCTGACTGCGCAGATAATCACCCCATCAGGTTGTATAAAACCAGTTACCTATTTCAGATACATAGTTAACCTTTCATTTAATTTAATACGCGTCAAAGCTATATTTGCCCCTCTGGATATACTAATATAAATAAAATATTTCGCAGTTCTTGAGAGAGGTTTCAATAAATGAATTTCATCGAAATAGGTTATTAAAACATCTTCAATTTCATTTTTCCTTGCTGTTAACCGAGAATATTTCATATTGGATCTTACGACATCACTTAATGTTCTAACCAGAACAGTAGAGCTTTCATCCATATTAATTCCACGAGCAATTTTTTTCTCAACGTTATTAATCACTGCAACTTTACGTACCCCATCAATATCCGACAATTCCTTTAATAGTTTATCTACTTCATTTTCCATATCTACTCCAATACGCTACTTATCCATAAGATAGCTATGGACAAGTGGTAAGGTATGTTGTTGCAGAATTCTTGCGGACTGATAATATGCTAAATAATGTTCTTATTGGCCATCATTTGTATAAAATATCAACAACCAATTTTTCTTTAAATTTACCTTTGACAGAAGAACGTATTATGTTATTTCCCTTTATGCAGGGCAATGTGACAATTCGCAATATGGAGCTACTATTCCCCTGATTGACTATTTCTATTTTCTGAAGTGATGGATGTGACTTCATAATGGCCAACTGAGATTGATAAATATTTTTAGCTGGCTGTGCGGTGAATAGTTCAATTTCTATTTGATTACTCTGCACCTGAGGTAGCATGATATAATTAATAGGATAAGAAGAGTACAAAGCTAATCGTTCACCATTTGTTATAGTGGCTGATGTCATTTTCTCGATAAATTTTGCGTTAGGAATACTTCCTTTAAACTTATCAATATTGCTGTCAGTATTTCTTTCTGAAGAGCAAGGTTGTATCTTTGCATTATTAACATCTTCGGATGCTTTATCATTTCCTGTAGACTGTGAAATCAGCAGGTTACTATTTTGGGGTGCTACTGTCGCTGCCACATTTTCTGTTCGTTGCTCAGAAAGAGTTTTAGTAGATACTGCTACTTGTCCACTCGTTATCTCTTGTTGAGGCATATTAAATTGCTCTCGTGGAGATAATGTTAATAGTGAATTAATTATGGTTTCTGGACTGGATGTTCCAATTTTCTCATCTATAATAATTTTTCTTGCACTTTCAAAGTCGTTTGATTTGACAAGGGCATAAACAAGATTATAAACAGTTTGTGGACGATATTGTTTACGCGAGTATAGTGGCAAGAGATAATTTCTTGCTTTCAAATAATCCTGCTGTAGGATCGCCATCATTGCAAGATTGTTAATAACGATCTCTTCGTTATAAAATAAGCCACGCGCTTTTTCAAAAGATGTAATCGCTTCTGAATATTTACCCTGTTGTGCAAGTAAAACTCCCTGCAAATTCCATAACTCACCACTTTCACCATTTTTTGCAAGCAGCGTACTTATTATCTTAGCTGAATTAGCTTCCTGCCCTAATTCCAGATAGTTTTTGGCTTGCAAAATCAGATACTTTTCATCTTTTTTCTTTTCGACCAAAGGGTCAAGATAAACATTGGAGGAACCAAAGTCTCCTATATTGTGGTAAAGTTCCGATAAGTGATATCGATCATCATCGTTGTCATTCGCACTTAGTTTTTTTCTATAAATTTCAATCAAACCCTGATAATCATTGAGTTGAGTCAGTATATATTCTTTTTGATCATCATCTGATGCATTAGTTAAACCACCTGAACAACCAGTAAGAACAGCAAGCATTAATATGGGAAGAATTTTTTTTACCATGTTGAGCTCATCTTAATCAGGCCCGGACCAGCAACGATTGCGATCAGGGGAAAGAGAATGAATGCAATCATCGGGAATGTCATTTTTGCTGAAAGTGCAGCAACTTTTTCCTCCATAGCAAGTATCTGCATCTGTCTAATTTCTTTCGATAAATCAATCAGTACATTATAAATTGAAGATCCAAATTTTGTACTCTGAAGTAATGCTGAAGATAGCATTCTCATTTCCTCGTTATTTATTTCATCGGATAGTTGCTCCAACGCAGCATTAATACCGCTAACATCAGCTCTTAAAACTGTGCGAATGAGTACTGATGACAGATCTTTGTTAATAACCTCTAATTTATATGCAATATATCCTAGCGACGCTTCTACAGTCATGCCAGATTGGATACATACAGCTAACAAGTCTATTGCGTATGGCACATCGTTGGCTATTCTACGTTTTCTTCTATTTATTACGGCAGCTTGAACTCTAGCCGGAACAATGATAATGAACGAAAGCATACCAAACATTATCATTGTAAATTTTTGTTGATCGTATTCAAAAAAGCCTAAATATATTCCTATCAGGTAAGGAAGTGCCATCACTGCAAATAATGCTGCTTTCACTTTTACGTTTTGATCCAAGGCAGATGCAGCTGAGACAACTTTACTGTTCTTTTTAAAAGTCTTATCCAACTGGGTTTCTACTATAGCACCCGCGCTGGTGAACATATTCTTTTTCTCATCTTTTTTTTCAGAGAAATTTACAAGCTTTTCAACCTTTTGAATACGTCTATGACGGTAAACTAATAACAAGGTACTGCGCATACCTATTATGAAAACCAGAAAAGAGATAGCATATATCATCTTACCCTACCTTATTCATCATCGACCATACTAAAAATAATCCAAAAAGAATACTGCCAACCGCATAATAAAGAATATAGCGCCCGGCATCTGTACCAACCAGTATTTCAAAGTTTTCAGGGGCGAGGAACTTCAGAAAGAAAAAGAAGAATACAGGAATAATTACTAATACTTTTACTGACATTCTTGCTTCTGCTGTCATAGCAATTTTTTTTCGATCTAAAGTCTTACTGGCAGAGATAAGCTGAGTCAAGCGAGACATAACTTCACTGACTTGCCCTCCACCTTTCATGTTAATAAGAACGGTAATAACAAACGAAAAAAACTCACTATATGGATAGCGTTTATATGCTTCCATAAATACACGTTCAGGATCATCACCAATATCTAAGCGCATCAATATGCGCCTAAATTCCTGACCAAAATCACTGTTTATTCGCTGGGCACATTCTTCGAATCCTTGCATTACAGGGCGACCAACCCTCACTGAACTGTTGATGATATTTAAAGCTTCTGAAAAATCCCGTTCAAAATCTCTGCGACTTTTTTTGACTTGTCTCATATAAAGAATATAGATAGTGGAAATAATCCCTATCACAAGCACAATTAAATTATTAAACTGTAAAAATTCAGAATTTACATATAATAGAGCACAACTTACAACAACTATCACACCAGTATGAACTGGGACTAACTCTCTATTTTTACCGATTAGGTTAGAGTGAGCCTTTTTTATTTTTCCTTTTATGACCTCTAATAAATCGCGTAATGCATTACCTTTCTCATCATTTTCTCTCGTGGCAATTATATTCGTAGCCAAGATTTTACTTTTTATCTCATTGGACCTTTTTAGTGCAAAATAGATTTGTGTTGCACCAAGGATAAGAATAATGGTGGATATGATAATTATCATCATGATACTTTATTCCCAAAAAGTTGGCGCAACGGTTCAAGGTAGCCATGAACAAGAGCCTGACGATAAACAGCAGAGCGTTGCAATAGTCCATTGCAGGTAAAAGTCCCTGTAATCATACCGTTTTGGTCGCGCTCTGGATTTGCTGTATATGAGAATATATCTTGTAAGATAATATTTTCACCTTCCATACCCATTATTTCTGTAATATTTGTTACTTTTCTTGAACCATCAGGTAAACGAGATGCCTGAACAATAATATTCACTGCACTAGATATATTGCGTCTGATCGCGATAAGTGGCAAAGCCGCATTTGCCATCATTATCATACTTTCCAAGCGGGCCAGTGCATCACGTGGATTATTTGCATGAAGAGTCGACATAGAGCCATCATGGCCCGTGTTCATAGCCTGCAGCATTTCAAAGGCCTCTGCACCACGACATTCCCCAATGATAATACGATCAGGCCGCATACGCAGGGCATTTATCACCAGATTTCGCATTGTGATTTGCCCCTGGTTCTCGGACCCCGCTAACCTTGTCTCAAGCCTTAGTACATGCGCTTGTTGTAAACGAAGCTCAGCCGCATCTTCAAGAGTAAGGACTCGCTCACTCTCTTCAATATACTGAGACATTGAATTCAGTAGCGTCGTTTTGCCTGAACCTGTTCCGCCAGAAACAATAATATTGACTCGACAACGGCTTGCAATAACCAAAAAGTTAGCCATCATTTCGTTCATACTGCCAAATTTAATTAACTCTCCCAGGTTAATCTTTCCTTTGCCAAATTTACGAATTGACATTGACGTTCCGTCAATAGAAATAGGCGATATTACTACGTTTAAGCGGCTACCATCTGGCATACGGGCATCCACTAACGGTTGTGCATCATCGATACGGCGACCGACTTTACCAACCAGTCTTCGCGCAATATCGGTTAACTGATCGTTGTTGATGAACTGCTTATCTGATAATTCCAGACGACCTTTGCGTTCTACAAAAATCCTGTCAGGGCCATTGACCAGAATATCACTGACGGAATCATCTTCCATTAGTTCACGTAAAGGACCATAACCTGTAATTTCATCGACAACCAGTTCACATAATTCCTGCCGTTCCGGTGCTGAAAGATAGTTTTCCGTGCGGTTATTATTAATAACTGCACGGACTACGCTGTTGACTTCATTGACAAGTTCAACCCTGTTATCTTTAATCCCTTCAATCTGCTCGAGATTAATAGCTTTAAGTACTTCCTGTCTAAAATATATAAACGAGCTCGATCTATTCATAAATCATCCATGATAAACAACTGTAATTTAATATCAGTGCACTACTTATTTCCGTTTAAAAATAGATGAGAGGTTAAACCATTTTCTGCCGAGAGCATCTTTGCTGTCACCATTGTTTCTCCCCAACATTTTCGCAGCAAAAGAATCAAGGTCAGACTGCAATATTTTTTTCTTAATATCCTTTCTATATGGGCTAACAATATCTATATTTTTACCAAGATAGTTTTCGATATCTTCATTTGATAACTCATCAGGTTTAGATTGGTGGTTTTCATTTAGGATAATGATATTTTTTGAACTATCCTGCAGCGAAGATGTTCGCTCAAGTTCATCAATAATAAGTCTGGCGTTGCGTACTGAGGATAACTCTCGTGTTACTACAATAAAAATAAAATCCGACCCAGGTATAACGAAAGCTAATTTATCACGAGTTTGCGTGGTGATGTTGTGATCAAAGATAACAATATTATAACTTTGATAATCTGGTAATTCGAACTTCCATGCTTCTTCATCAGTTTCTATCTTCATTCCTTGATGTGCATTAATTTTAGTGATCACTCCATCTCGCGTCAGGGTTGCATCTGAAATAAGATCTAAATCAGGTGTACTCGTATGTCCCTGGACTAAAAGTACAGGTAAATTACTGAGATCACCGAATGCTTTGAAAAGCCATAACGCCACACACGATGTTCCGCTTCCTCCTTTGCACCCAAGGATACTTAACTTCTGCGTATAGCTAGCTGCGCTAACCTGCTCGTCTGTTTTTTTAAGCGCAGCGCCAAGCATCATCAGTTGCGATTCAATATGTAAATATAAAGCTCCAATTCTTTTCATTTCATCACAGAAAATAATAGAATCCACATCACCTACAAATAATTTTTTTGTAGATACTGGAAACAAGAATTTTATTTTCTGTTCTATCACTTGGACATCACGAAAATCTGCTATATCAATAATAACATATTCACTTGATGAAATTTCCGCGTTATCAATCATATTCTCGAAAGATATATTGATAATATTAATATCCTGGCCACCGTTCATTCTAACCTGGGTAGAAAGCCCCGAGGAAACATGAGAACGAGCTGAGATTATCGAAGTTTTTCCAAAAGAGGATTTGCTAACAGCGGCCTCTGCGGCAGCTTTATTCAGTTTCGTCAGATCTAACATTTTCAATTCTCACTTATCGAACAAAACCACCACGGGAGATAAAATTTCTTCCCTCATTTTTTTCCAGTCTGTCATTATGCTCAGCAGCGACGCCGACATTGAAGAATAGTTTATCGACAGAGGTCTTATGGAACTGTGGTACCGGCAGTTTATAGCTTTCTGCCGCTGAGACTGGCTTCACTAATTTAACCGTAGCAAATACAACCAACTCACTTTTTTCCCGTTCTGCCTGCGAACTTCTGGCAAATGCCCCGAGGATTGGTATTTCCCCTGCATACGGAACTTTTGATAAACTTTCTTTATCGGATTCGCTCAGCAAACCGCCAATGACAAAACTGTCACCGTCGGCTAATTCAATGGTTGATTGGGTTTTTCGGGTATTAATTGTTGGGATGCTGTAAGAATTATAGGTATAACTGCCCGTTACATTGCTGAGTTCATTAGCAACAAAAAGTCGTATCTTATCATTGCGATTAACTTTTGCACCGATATTAAGACGAATACCATATTCTTTATATTCAACTGAAGTTGAGCTACTGCCACCGCTATCAACGACAATGGGTATTTCTCCACCGACCAAAAAGCTGGCATACTCACCCGATAACACAGTCAAGTTAGGCTGCGCCAACACCCTGGCAATACTGTCATTTTTCACTGCATTGATCACGGTACTGATGTTACCCGCATCAAAGCCGCCTTTAAATCCGATCAAACTAAAAACACCAGTATTATTTACAGACGAGCCGCCATTTATGATACTGTCTAGCGTTAAGCTACTCCATTCGATCCCGAGGGCATCGGTAAACTGTTTTGTGACTTCTACGACTGTCAACTTGACATTAACTTGTTGTGGTGATGAAAGGACTGTCATACGGTCAATAACGTTATCCCAACGACGCTTAGACAAGTGTTCAACATTAATTGAACCTACTCCACCATCGTCGCTATAAGTGACATCCTTTTCTTTTTTCACTGTACCAACAAGTCCACCGACAGTGTCATAAATTTGGTCTCGTACTTCTTCGTTGGCCACATCCCCAGTAATGACATACGTGGCTTTATCCACGCTCATGTAACGTTCAATGTTAATATTCGTTCCGGGGAATTGTTTATTTACTTTTGCAGCCAGTGCTCCTGCTAAACTGTCAACCGACACAGTCAGCTGTCGCAATACTTTTCCTTTACTACCGTAGAATGTTAAATCAGCAACACCCGCTTTTTTCCCAAACAAGACTACTTTTTTATTATCAATGACTTTGTAATCTGCAACTTCAGGATTAGAAACAAATACCGTGTCAATTTTTTGTGGTGATGATATATTTTTTGACTGTCCTTCTTTAATGACTAAATCCTCTGCCAGAGCCATTGACATTAAAGTGGGCAATGTTAATAGCAGCGCAAACACCCTTGCTTTTGTAAACATACTTCATCCTTTTAGTCATAAAGTGTGTCATCAATAAATGATGGGGCACATTAAAATAAAGATTATTAATAATAACAAAAATATAATGGCTTATATTTTCTATTTACTCTCACTTGCGCCACGGTATTCTCTAACCTTTTTTTCTTCCACAGGTTCTTCTTTCTTTTCTATAGTTTTTATTTCGTTAAACAAAATATTTCTATTATCAATCGGCCATTGACCTTCAGCGCCAATGAGTACCGAGTTTTCAGGATTAATCTCGGGCTGAGTTATACCATCTGTAGTTGGAAATATATAAAATCTACCACCATCCAACCCTTTTAATATACGTACCTCATCTGGCGTCAGTTCAACCAACATAAAGCCTTCTTTGCTCATCGGTGTTGTACTTTCTGACACTACTTTTTCTGCTAACCCCTTTACCGTGGTCTGAATAGAGAGTATTTTTTTATTTTTAAATAGTAGTTTAAAGCGACGATTAGAGATTATACCTTGCTCTGTATCTATTGTTGGGGTCGTTGTCACGTGGCCATCATCAGATGTTGCTTGCAGTAAATTGTAGGAGAGATAAATATCTACCCCCTCTCCAGCTTTAAGATTAGTGAACAAATAACTATCTGCCCTCTGAATTGAAAACCCATATACAATCTGACCTGGTTTTACTGACATATTAATATATTCGTCTGTTCCAGGTTTTATTAACGAGTGAACAGGAATTTCAGTACCTGCTTTGATAGCATTTTTTAGCATCCATTCATTTATAGAGTCATTTATTTGGAAGTTTTTAATTTCATCACTATCTTTTGCGACTGTTCGTGACTCTTGTGTAAAATCACTGGATGTCAGAACCATACCTGCGATTAAGTCTTTTTTTGCTACCGCAACAGATATCCTTTCCTGAGGGACTTCTACCTGTTGCACTTGTTGTGTTTGTTGAGACTGCACTACCTTTCTATTATTTGAAATAAAATAAAGCAGCATCCCAATAATGCCTATAACAATCATGGCAATATTAATTATTAATGAATACTTTTTGCTCATTGATTACCTCAAAATCCATTTTAAGAGAATGATTAATAGACACATCGAATCTACATGTGTATCAAATTTACTGATCAGATAGAAAAAACTATAAATTCATCGTCAATCGACATAAGTTAATATATGTTATTTTATTTCCATTAAGGAATAGCTACCGCACTAACTGTACTTGCGCACAGTAGAAAAATATTTCCAACATCATTAAACTTAAACGAATCAATATTCAAACAATAACTTTTTCTTATGTTTAATTAATAACTAAATGTTATTATATGGGCAAAGATATATTTTGCCCATATAGAGACATTCTATGAAATAGCCGTTAATATTATTTCATTGAACTCATAACAGTTTGGGATACCTGTTTGAAGATTGCCGTCAGTAAGTCATCCACTGTACCGCCTTTCCCGAAGATTACTGCAACAACAGCTGCAACCCCGCCAAGCACAATCGCATATTCCACTGCAGTGACACCGCGTTCGCTTTTGGCAAAATCGCGTACATTTTGAATCCCTGTGATTCCTTTGACATATGCTTTAATCAGCAGATCGTTCATTTTTCAATCCCTAAAATTAATATCATTATATTTACATCTTCTCTGTCCTTCATGTTCAGGACAGAAGTGTAGCCATATAACTCAGATATCCTAATATTCCCTAGCTATATAGCTAAGGTATTATGAACTATCTCCCTGCCCTATCTCATCCGCATACCCTGCGTTTAAGATTATATTTAAATCACAAAAAAGAATGATTTCCTTACCCCAAAATACAACATATTCGAATAACGAATTTCAACAACAGTATTTATAGAGGCATTCCTTAATAATTAGCTTTTATTGAGGAATGCCTTATTTCAATATAAACATTAAATATAAATTAACCATTGATATTATGAATAAATCATTTATGTTCAAATAAATTCAGAAAGGTAGGATTCCACATTAACCTGAGCCCAGGATTCATTTTTCCGGTTAAGAAGAAGATGTGACATAGTAAAAATACAGGCTGTCCGGTGGCAGGATTCACCGGACAGGAATGCTATTAATTGATGTGTTAACGCAAAATTGGCGGGAAATTACTCTAAAGGAAGGTTCTTGGCACTTGCCTGTTCAAAAAGGCTCTGCCACATATCTCTAACCAGCGCCTGATCACGCGGAGAAAGCTCCCCTGCGTTTATGGCCTTCTCGAGGCTGTTAGTCACACTGGCATGCACTGCCTGGGCGGAGTGATCATCGCCCCCCTCCAGTTCAGCAACCGCCAGCGTCAGGTGCCCACGCAAATATCCACTGGCAAACAACTCATCATCGCTGGCGTGCTCTACCATATCGTCGATTAATGCCAGAATGCGTGATTCAAACTCCGCGATCATCTTCTTTCCTCATTGTAAACGTGGCATTGGCTTCAATTGAGCGCTTCTGGCCACGGGAATTGTTCCGCCTTAAGTTCAGGCGTGTGATAATAATTCTGCAACGCTTTAATGAAACGCGCTGGACGTTCGGGAATCCCCTTCTCCAGATACTCCATCACCTGGGCATGCACACGGCGCTGGAATACCACGCGATCCGGTTCAAAGTCCCCTTCCAAGTTGTCGCAGCTGACGTTAAACGGATACCCCGCCGCCATGCAAAACAACCAGTCAAACGCCTGCGGTTTCACTTCTACGTCTTCAAACTGACATTGCGTTTTCGCATCCCGACCATCCGGGCAATACCAGTAGCCGAAATCCACCAATTCACGACGCGCTTTACCGGCAATGCACCAGTGTGAAATTTCATGCAGCGCACTGGCGTAGAAACCGTGTGCAAAAACAATACGGTGATACGGTAATTCTGCATCAGCAGGAAGATAGATTGGTTCGTCATCGCCTTTAATCAGACGGGTATTAAATTCGTCAGCAAAGCAATCGTTAAAAAGATCAATTAGCTGTTGGTAGTGATGGGTATTGTTCATTAGTTCATCCCCAGCCAGTGGAGAATCTCCTGTCCATGGTTATCGTAAAGTAGCTTGGCACTCATCACTGCAGAGACAATGACGATCATCGGCCGAATAAGTTTATGTCCTTTGCTGAGCACCAAACGTGACCCCATCCGCGCGCCAATAAACTGGCCAATGAGCATCACAAAACCAGTCGCCCAAATCACTTTGCCGCCAAGGGCGAACAGTAATAGCCCACCAATATTGGATGTGGCGTTCAAGACCTTGGCATGTGCTGTCGATTTTGCCAGGTTATAGCCACAAAGCATGACAAAAGATAACGCGTAAAATGATCCCGCTGCCGGGCCAAAAAAACCATCGTAAAAGCCGACACAGCCACCAGCCACCAACGCAAAAGGCAAACCATACAGCCGACGCTGCCGATCTTCTTCACCTATTTTAGGCATCAGCAGAAAGTAAAGGCCGATACAGATAACCAGGACGGGCAGAATTTGCCGTAAAATATCTGACTGCACATGCTGAACCAGTAAGGCGCCACTCATCGAACCGATAAACGTCATGGCGATATTGAGTTTCTGCTCAGCCAGGTTCACCACGCCGCGACGAATAAAATAGAGGGATGAGGAAATCGAGCCGCCACATGCCTGTAGCTTATTGGTGGCAAGTGCCTGCGCAGGCGGCATGCCAGCCGCCATCAGTGCCGGGATGGTGAGTAAGCCACCTCCTCCAGCCAGAGAATCAATAAATCCTGCCAGCATAGCCACACAAAAAAGGACGCCCAAAAGTAGCGGAGACACCATAAACAGCGCGGAAAAATTATCCATTAGAGTACATGCTCGTCCAGTAGCGCCTGGCAGGAAGGCGGCAATGGCGGCGGTGTCTTCTTCTCAGGCTTAGTTGTTCCAGGTTTAGGAGGTTCGAACCAGCTTTGCAACTCCGCACCACAACCATCACCCGGTGGAGGTAACGGCTGGTCCTGGCACTCCAGACTGTCAGCAGGACAACGTAGCCGTACATGCATATGAGCACGGTGCTGGAACCATGGTCGCACTTTTCGCAGCCAGTCCCTGTCGCTCCCTGCATCCAGACAAAGTTGCTGCTTAATTGCCGGATTCACGAAAATTCGCGTAACATCATTATCTTTTGCAGCCAGCCTGATCAGGCTGAAAATCTCCGGTTTCCAGAGCGATGGAACGACGCGTTTACCATCCTGTGAAACCAGATCCAACGCCTGTGGTCGCAGCAGTTGTGCCTGCGTCCAACGTGTTTTCGGCAATTGCAGGAAAATATCAACATCCAGCCCAGTCTGATGGCTCGCGTGTCCGCCATTGAAGCGTCCACCTGCTGGCATACCCATATCGCCTATTAATACCGTTCCCAGCCCCAGATTATTGGCCTGAGTACTCAGACGCTGAATAAATGTCACCAGATCAGGATGGCCGAAATAACGACGCTGATCGGTACGCATTACCTGATAATGGTCTGACTGCACAGGCAGCGTATCTGCCCCAACAATACAGCCATTGGAGAATGCGCCAATCGACTGCGCACTCCCCGCAATCGGGGGGGTAATTTTCTGCCACGGCGTTGCCGCCATACAGGCGGCGCTGGCAAAAAGAGCCAGCGCCGCAAGTGCCATTTTTTTCATTTTTTACCAGCGAGGAATGTCTATCTTCACATCCGCATTTTGCGCCCGTTGACGCAACAGGTGATCCATCAACACAATCGCCAGCATCGCCTCAGCAATCGGCACTGCGCGGATCCCAACACACGGATCATGACGTCCTTTAGTGATCATTTCGACTTCCTCGCCAAAGCGGTTAATGGTTCGCCCGGGAACAGTAATACTGGAAGTCGGTTTCAACGCCATATGGGCAACAATTTGTTGTCCGCTACTGATGCCGCCCAGAATGCCGCCAGCATGATTACTCTGGAAGCCTTCTTTGGTGATTTCATCTCGATTCTGACTGCCTCGCAGCGCGACAACATCAAAACCGTCACCAATCTCCACGCCTTTTACCGCATTAATGCTCATCAACGCATGAGCGATATCAGCGTCAAGACGATCGAAAACAGGTTCGCCAAATCCCGGAGGTACGCCGTTAGCGACAACGGTCACTTTCGCCCCGATGGAGTCACCCTCTTTTTTAAGCGCACGCATCAGTTCGTCCAGCGCCTCAATTTTCCCTGGGTCCGGGCAAAAGAATGGGTTCTGTTCCACCTGAGACCAGTCTTTAATCTCTAACGGAATATCGCCCATCTGGGTCAGACAGCCACGGATTTCAACACCAAATTTTTCTGCCAGATACTTTTTGGCAATCGCGCCAGCCGCCACACGCATCGCCGTTTCGCGCGCAGATGAACGTCCACCTCCACGGTAGTCGCGCAGACCGTATTTCTGCTCGTAGGTGTAGTCGGCATGACCCGGACGAAAAACATCTTTAATCGCGCCGTAGTCCTGCGAACGCTGGTCTGTATTCTCGATCAACAAACCGATGCTGGTGCCTGTTGTTACACCTTCGAACACGCCTGAAAGGATCTTTACCTGATCCGGCTCACGACGCTGCGTAGTGTAACGCGAAGTCCCCGGACGACGTCTGTCGAGATCGTGCTGCAGGTCGGCTTCTGTCAAAGGAATACCTGGCGGAACACCATCAACAATACAACCGAGCGCCAGCCCGTGTGATTCGCCGAAGGTCGTTACGCGAAAGAGTTGCCCAATTGTGTTTCCTGCCATCACGGCTCCGTTATAAATGTTGTGTTTGTGCGCGTGTATTAATCTTTGTAGATGTTGAAATGTTCGCGAGCAGCGATCAGCTGTTCTTTGGTCAGCATGAATACGCCATCCCCGCCGTTATCGAACTCCAGCCAGGTAAACGGCACATCTGGATATTGTTCTATCAGATGTACCATGCTGTTTCCGACTTCACAAATCAGAATGCCGTTATCCGACAGATAGTCAGGCGCGTTACCCAAAATGCGGCGAGTGAGTTTAAGTCCATCGCTACCGGACGCCAGACCCAGTTCAGGCTCGTGGCGATATTCGTTAGGCAGATCGGACATATCTTCTGCATCGACATACGGTGGGTTGGTCACAATCAGGTCATACTGAACTTTCAACAGATCACGGAACAAATCGGAACGGATCGGCGTGACGTGGTGGATGAGGCCATGTTCTTCAATATTCTGTTCGGTCACCGCCAGCGCGTCAGTGGAAATATCCACCGCATCGACTTCCGCTTCCGGGAAAGCATATGCACAGGCGATAGCAATACAGCCGCTGCCAGTACACATATCCAGAATATGCTGAGGCTGCTCGCTGATAAGCCCGGCAAAACGATTATTGATCAGTTCGCCAATCGGGGAACGAGGAACCAGTACACGTTCATCGACATAGAATTCATGTCCACAGAACCAGGCTTTATTCGTCAGGTAGGCAACCGGGATACGCTCGTTGACGCGACGAATAACACGTTCAACAATGCGATGACGCTCGCTGGAGGTCAGACGCGCTGTGCGCATATCTTCAGGAATATCCAGCGGCAGGTAAAGCGAAGGCAGCACCAGTTGCACCGCTTCATCCCACGGGTTATCGGTTCCATGGCCATACCAGATATTCGCCGCGCTAAAACGGCTAACCGCCCAGCGCAACATGTCCTGAATGGTATGCAGTTCACTCACTGCTTCATCAACGAAAATTTTATCCACGTATTCCTCCAGGGCATGCTCGCATTAAATTCGGCGGCTAGTTTGCCACGAAGGCGGCGATAAATCAGCATTCACGCGGAGACTGAACGTGAAAATTGCGTTTTAAGCGATCGGATGCCCGTCGAGTCGGGTTAAACTAACGGAAAATAAAAGATGAGACGCTCACATGAAAAAGAAAACATCGCTCAGCGAGGAGGACCAGACGCTGTTTCGCCAGCTGATGACCGGTACTCGTCAAATTAAGCAAGACACGATTGTTCATCGACCGCCACGTAAAAAAACCACCGAGGTCCCGGTCAAGAGGTTATTGCAGGAACAGGTTGATGCCAGCCACTATTTCTCTGATGAATTTCAGCCACTGCTCAATACTGACGGTCCGGTGCGATATCTACGTACCGATGTCAGCCATTTCGAACTAAAGAAAATGCGCCGTGGCGATTATTCCCCGGAACTGTTTCTTGATTTGCACGGGCTGACACAACAGCAGGCCAAACAGGAGTTAGGCGCTCTCATTGCCGCCTGCCGTCGTGAACATGTCTTTTGTGCCTGTGTGATGCACGGCCACGGGAAGCACATTCTTAAACAGCAAACGCCGCTATGGCTGGCACAGCATCCGCATGTTATGGCCTTCCATCAGGCGCCTAAAGAATATGGTGGTGACGCTGCGCTACTGGTTCTCATTGAAGTTGAAGAGTGGTTACCGCCAGAACTTCCCTGAGAGCGAAAACACAAAGAGCCGCATTTGCGGCTCTTTTTATTACCGGATGGCTTTTTGCCTTATCCGGCCCTGAACACATAGCGATTTCGATTAAATCGCTTTTGCCATTTTCAAATTACACGGGCTCATCTGCCAGTTGAAAATGCCCTTTCCGCTCTCATCAAGCGTTACACTGGCAATCGCTGATGTGGTAAACATTGGCGGTGTTTCACCAGGGCAAAGCTCTGACACCAGATATCCCACTAAAGGTAAGTGAGAGATCACCAGCGCCGTTGCGATACCTTCGTTGGCCAGAGCCTGCAAATAGGCGCTGACCAGACCGACATCGCCGCAGGGAGTCAGCTCCGGCAAAACATCCACACCGGTTGGCAGGTTCATACACTCACCTACGACATCCAGCGTTTGTTCGGCTCGCAGGAACGGGCTCACCAGAACACGTTCGATATCCACTTTTTGACCTTTCAGCCAGTTCGCCATCAGGCGAGATTCGTCACAACCACAAGAGGTTAAGGGACGAACCGAATCACTGGCGGCATCGAGGGCCGCGTCGCCGTGACGCATGATAAAAACTTGCATATTGCACCGCTTTTGTTAACCAGAATCACCAACACGCTGACTCACAGCCCCTATTGACCGTGGTAACGATGTTGGTGGCCGGCATTGTGCCTTATCCATTCACCGAATGAAACGCTGTTTTTTACCTCAATGGCGTAAGTATAGTCAATCTCTGTTTACATTTTGAGCATGACTCATACATTCAGTGCGGATTCATCCTACCTTTGACCTCATTAATTCAGGTCAGTTTCCCCGTTATTCCAGAAACGTTCACCGCGTTCCGCCATCCGCAATAACTGCTCACACGGAGTAAACCGGGAACCATATTGCGTCGCCAGTCGCTGCAGAATCGCAACCACTTCACTCGCCCCGAGTGAATCCATATACCGGAACGGGCCGCCCAGAAATGGCGGAAAACCAATACCAAACACAGCACCAATGTCACCATCTCTTGCGCTGCGGACTATCTTCTCATCGAAACAGCGCGCTGCCTCGTTAAGCATTAACATGACACACCGCTCTGCGATCTGCGGGGCAGTATGTCGGCTCTGCCCCTGTGCGCCAATAAGCGTATAAATTGCAGGGTCGACCTGTTTTTTGCTTTTACGCCCTTTCGCACCATAAAGATAGAAACCACGACCATTTTTTCTACCTTTGCGATCATCATTCAAAATTGAAGCAACAATATTTGCAGGTGCGCTAAAACGTTCTCCATAAGCCGCCTCCAGTACAGGTATAATTTTAGTCCCGGTATCAATTCCAACCTCATCCAAAAGTTGGATCGGTCCTACCGGAAAACCAAACTTTACCAGTGCGGCATCAATATGCTCAACGCGCTCACCTTCGATAAGTAAGCGGATCGCCTCATTGATATATGGCGCAAGAATACGATTAACATAGAACCCAGCTTTATCACGTACCACAATGGGTGTTTTACCCTGTTTTTTCGCAAGCTTAACCGTAGTGGCAATGGTTTGTTCAGAGGTTGTCGCATGAGGGATGACCTCCACCAGCGGCATTTTTTCCACCGGACTAAAGAAGTGCAAGCCAATGACCTGCTCAGGTCTGGCAGCAGTAGCGGCAATGTCGCTAATTGGTAAAGATGAGGTGTTAGAGGCAAAAATAGTGTGGGAAGCACAATTTTTCTCAACTTCGGCCACCATCTGTTGTTTTAATGGCAGATCTTCAAAAACCGCTTCAATAACCAGATCCCGATGAGCAAAACCGCGATAGTCGGTTGATCCCGAAATCAACGCCAGTTGTTTGTCACGCTCACCGGTTTTAAGATGACGCCGACGCACTTTCGTTTCAAGTTGATCCCAACTGTATTTCAGCGCGTGATTGATTCCTTTAGCATTAATATCTTTAATGCGTACTGGCAGGCCACCTTTACAGGCCGTCACGTATGCAATACCCCCCCCCATCAAACCACCGCCCAAAACGCCAACGCTATTCAGTGGAGCTGGTTGTGCATCGCTGCCGGGATCTTTTTTCACTTCGGTGTTAGCAAAAAAGATATTACGTAATGCCTGGGACTGAGGCGTCATGACCAGTTCGCCAAATGCACGGGCTTCGGCGTCATAGCCACTGCTGCTTCCCTGCGCCAGACCGGTTTCTATCACCTCAAGGATACGTTCCGTCGCAGGGTAGTTCCCCTGTGTTTTTTGTGCCGTCTTTTTACCGACCATTCGAAACAGCAGTGTCCGCCCAAGCGGCCCTGCCAACACGCGTTCGCGCACAGGGAGGCTTCGCTGCGCAGAGTTGTCCTTTTTGGCCATCTCGACCGCCGCTTCCAGCAGAATAGTGTGCGGTACCACTTCGTCTACCAGCCCAACTTTCAGCGCCTGTTTGGCTCGTAATTGTTTACCCGTCAGGATCATATCCAGCGCGGTACTCACGCCAACCAGACGTGGTAATCGCTGTGTCCCCCCGGAACCTGGCAGCAAACCTAACTGAACTTCCGGCAAACCTAACACCGTTTTGGCATCGTCAGTACAAATACGATGATGGCATGCCAGCGCCATCTCCAGACCACCGCCCAGGCATGCGCCGTGAATCGCGGCGATAACCGGGATCGGCAACACATTGATTTCCGCCATCATCTGCTGCCCCTGGCGGGCCAGCGTTTCGGCTTCCTGCGCGCTACAGCAACTGCCTATCATGTTGATATCCGCCCCAGCGATGAAATTATCTGGTTTTGCTGAGATGAACACGACGCCGCGCAGCGCCTTGTTTTCACGAATTTGTTTCAGAATGGCCCGAACCTGCGAAGCAAACTCCGCTTTCAGGGTATTCATTTTCTCGCCGGGAACATCAATGGAAACCACCGCCACGTTATCCAGACGCACATGTAGCGTAAAAGCCGATGTCATTTCCATTATTCCGCCTCCAGAACCATTGCCGCACCCAGACCACCCGCCGCACAAGCGGTCACCAGACCAAACCCACCGCCACGACGTCGTAATTCATGGAGAGTCTGGGTGATCATCCGAGCACCGGTCGCAGCAAAGGGGTGCCCATAGGCTATTGAGCCACCCAGGACATTGAATTTACTGTCATCCACTTCGCCTGTAGCATGCGTTCGGCCCAATACTTCTCGGGCAAAACGTTCGCTGCCCAGTAGCTGGAGATTTGCCAGTGTTTGTGCGGCAAAGGCTTCGTGCATATCAATCAGCGTTAAATCGGCCATCGTCAGACCCGCACGTTCCAGCGCAAGCGGTGTCGACCACGCAGGTCCAAGCAGCATATCCTGCCAGACATCAATGGCGGTAAACGCAAAGCTGCGCAAGTAACCCAGTGGCACCAGTCCCAGCTCTTTCGCGCGGGATTCGGTCATTAAAATCACGGCAGCAGCACCATCTGTCAAAGGAGTACTGTTTGCTGCCGTTACCGTGCCGTGTTTTCTGTCAAACGCAGGGCGCAGTCTGGCGTAATCCGCTAACGTAGAGTCGCCGCGAATATTGTTATCTTCTGAAAAGGGATGTTTAAACGGTGGCGCGTAAGTGGTCATCACCTCATCTGCCAACTTCCCCTCCGCCCAGGCCTGAGCGGCACGTTGATGAGAACGATGCGCCAGTGCATCCTGTTGCTCACGCGTGATGCCATACGTTTTTGCCATTTGCTCAGCGGTATCTCCCATCCGTAAACCGGTGGAGTACTCAGCGACGGCAGGTGGAACGGGCATCAGGTCACGCAAACGCAGTCGGGAAAAGAGTTTAAGACGCTGGCCGGTGGTTCGGGCTTTATTCACGTCCACCAACACTCGTGCCAGGGTCTTGCTCACACCAATTGGCAGCACAGAGGAAGAATCCGCCCCGCCAGCAATTCCCGCGCGAATCGAGCCTGCCATCAGGCTTTCCGCGACATTCGCCACTGCCTGGAAGCTGGTAGCGCAAGCCCGGCTTACACTGTAAGCATCCGTATGAACATTCATCCCAGTGCCTAATACGATTTCCCTGGCAATATTGGGAGCTTCAGGCATTTGCACGACCTGACCAAATACCAGTTGCTCGATCGCTTCGGCAGGTATTTCACTGCGTGCGAGCAACTCCCCCACGACCATTTTTCCCAAATCAACGGCGGGAATGCCATGAAACGCGGTCGCCTGGCGGGCAAATGGCGTACGCAGTCCGCTCACAATGGCGATGCGATCGCCCTGACGGGTAACCAGCGGTAAAGCCTGACTCATAACACTCCCCTGTAAAAAATAAAATAAGTGGTCTGACCTGATCACAGTCTTAACCAATTTTTTACATTTAGCCAAGCGGAGAGAAAAGAAAGTGGGAGCTATGACACAGTGAATAATCACTGCTTGTTACGAAAATGCCCTTGCCTGAACTGGACAAGGGCATTTGAAGAAGGGATTAACGCAGACCCAACTGGAAGATTAGCGTTTCAGCTTCGCAAGCGAAAACAAAGTCGATATCCAGACGCACACCGTCTGACTCTTCGGTAAAAGTCGAGGTGATTTTACAAGGTTCAGATTCCACACCACGCGCCTTCTCGGTCAGAGCGGCCAGTGTTTCTTCTGCCTCTGCGCGATTCGCGAACACGCGGCTGTATGACGCGGTGCAATCGGAGTTGTCCATGATGGTGCCAACATCCATACAGCAGCAAACCGGGGTTTCATCAGCACTGCATTTACTCATTGTAGATTTCCTCTGTATTCGCACCTGAGGTGCCAGATAAACGATGGGGATATTTTACGCCGCCATTATTCGCCTCTCCAGTCGTTAATTGTATGAAATGAGATAAGTGACCGAAATCACACTTAAAAATGATCTAAAACAAAAATCACCCAAACAGGTGAGTGCGGCCCCCCGCAATTTTGCCAGCTGGATCGCGTTTTTAAGATCATAATTGAAAAAACTTATAAACATACTTGCAACATTCTATCTGGTCAGACCTATACTCTCGCCACTGGTCTGATTTCTCTCTCGAACCTCAGACCCTACACTTCGCGCTCCTGTTACGGCATGTAACATTGTTTGTATAAAAATAAATCTATGAGGTTATGGTCATGAGCCAGAAAACCCTGTTTACAAAGTCTGCTCTCGCAGTCGCAGTGGCAATTATCTCCACACAGGCCTGGTCTGCAGGCTTTCAGTTAAACGAATTTTCTTCCTCTGGCCTTGGCCGGGCATATTCGGGTGAAGGCGCGATCGCGGATGACGCAGGTAACGCCAGTCGTAACCCGGCACTGATTATGATGTTTGACCGCCCGACTTTTTCTGCAGGTGCGGTGTATATTGATCCAGACGTTAATGTTACTGGTCACTCTAACTTAACGGGTCAAAATGCTGATGCAGACAATATTGCACCAACGGCATGGGTGCCAAATCTGCATTATGTGGCACCGATCAACGATCAGTTTGGTTGGGGTGCATCAATAACCTCTAACTATGGTCTCGCAACCGAATTTAACAACAACTACGCTGCGGGGATCTATGGTGGTAAAACCGACCTGCAAACACTAAACCTTAACCTTAGTGGTGCCTATCGTCTGAATAATAGCTGGAGCTTCGGTCTCGGTTTCGATGCTGTTTATGCAAAAGCGAAAATCGAGCGTTATGCTGGTTCTCTGGGTCCTCTCCTTTCACAGCAACTCGTCAATAATGGTGTTCCAGCATCATGGACCAACGGCATTAATACACCAGATTCTCAAATTGCCCATCTGAAAGGTGACGAGTGGGGATTCGGTTGGAACGCGGGTATTCTTTATGAACTCGACAAAAATAACCGCTGGGGCCTGACTTATCGTTCCGAAATAGAAATCGACTTTGAAGGCGATTATAAGAGCTCAATTAACCCTAATTTGAACAATATTTTTGCCAATATGGGGCTTTCAAGTCTGCCATACGGTACAGGTGGAGCAACGCAAAGCGGTTCTCTGACGCTAAATCTGCCTGAAATGTGGGAAATATCTGGTTACAACCGTATTGCGCCACAATGGGCGATCCATTATAGCCTGGCATATACCAGTTGGAGTCAATTCCAGGAGCTAAAAGCCACCGGTAATAGCGGCCAGCAACTCTTCTATAAAGACGAAAGCTTTAAAGATGCTTATCGCATTGCGTTAGGTACTACTTATTATTATGACAAAAACTGGACGTTCCGTACTGGTATCGCCTATGACGATAGCCCGGTTCCAGCTAATAAGCGCTCTATTTCCATTCCAGACCAGGATCGCCTGTGGCTGAGCGCGGGTACCACATACGCATTTAATGAAGATGCTTCTATTGATGTTGGCGCATCTTATATGCACGGTCAAAGCGTGAAATTCACCGAGGGTGAAGGTGTAGCGGCATACTCCTTCAAATCTGAAGGTAAAGCCTGGCTGTTCGGTACCAACTTTAACTACGCATTCTGATTTTCTTCAGGACGGGTCACAAACGTAAAAAAGGTGAGCTTTTTAGCTCACCTTTTTATTTGCGCCAATTCCTTACTCGGAATCGATATCTTTTAAATCATCCTGAATCGCTTGTGCGTTCGGATTTTCTTCTGGTTTGAGTTTCCCACCGTTCGCAATGAAGTCATGACGCTGGAAATAAGCTTCACGCACCATGATGTACGGATCGGAAGATTGACGCAGCAGACCATCGGAATCGAGCAGTTGCGCGCGGGTTTCAATCCCTTCAATAGTCCATTTACCAACCGACAACGGCCAGGTCAGCCACGACAGCACTGGATACAGTGTATCTACCATATCACCACCGTCGTCACGCACGGTAAAGCTGCCGTAGAACGGAAGCTGCATATACGGGCCATAACCGACATCGTAATGACCTAGCGTGCTACCAAAGCGGTGTGGTTCAACGCGCTGCAGTTTCGGATTCGCCATACCGGCAACATCAATAAAGCCACCCATACCTAACAGGGTGTTCAGGAAGAAACGGGTAAAATGCACCATCCCCTGATAAGGATCACCTTGCAGGAAATAGTTAACCATTACAGCCGGTTCTTCGAGGTTACCCGTGAAGTTGCTCAAACCATTTCGGGCGGGTTGCGGAACATAATCACGCCAGGCTACTGCCACTGGTCGAACAACATACGGATCCAACACATTAAAGTTGAAGTTGTACATGGTGCGGTTGAACCCTTCAAATGGATCCGAGCGCCCCTGCTGTTCTGTACCGGAGCTCGCACACCCCACCAAAAGTGTGGTTCCCAGCGCAAGCGCCGACAGGCGAAGCTTCATAAGTGTCTCCCTGTATATTATGGCTATCGCTGATTGCCATCCGTGACGGAACAATGACGTATCCGCCTGTTTAGATGTGAGCGATTGTAACAGCACGTCAAACGATGTCTACATACCCTGCCTTACTGATTTGATCATAGCCTGGTAATACAGAGATCGCGGTGTTTCTATTCTACCGAACCCAATAAAAACAGATGTTACCATTTTTGCGATTTCAGAATTTCTCCCGCTGAAAAGAGGATAAAAGCGCTACGCTTTAGCTATGCGTGCTTATTCAGGGTCCCGGTATGAATGACATCGAAAAAGAAAAAATCGATCAACACAGCGACGAACTCGAAGTTGAAAGCGAAGAAAAGTTAAAGGGTAAAAAAATTGAGCTTGACGAGGATCGGCTTCCCTCCCGTGCAATGGCCATTCACGAACATATTCGCCAGGACGGGGAAAAAGAGATGGAACGTGATGCGATGGCATTGCTGTGGTCAGCGATTGCAGCCGGGCTATCAATGGGTGCCTCGTTACTGGCAAAGGGCATTTTTCACGTACAACTTGAGGGGGTTCCTGGCGGATTTCTGCTAGAGAATCTCGGTTATACCTTCGGGTTTATCATTGTCATTATGGCGCGTCAGCAACTCTTTACCGAGAATACCGTGACTGCCGTACTGCCGGTCATGCAAAACCCCACCCTCGGTAATTTCGGCCTATTAATGCGTCTGTGGAGCGTGGTGTTGCTGGGTAATATTCTTGGCACCGGCATCGCCGCATGGGCTTTTGAATACATGCCGATTTTTGATGAAACAACCCGTGACGCCTTTGTCAAAATTGGTATGGACGTCATGAAAAACAGTCCCGTTGAAATGTTTTCCAACGCCATTATTTCCGGCTGGTTAATCGCGACAATGGTCTGGATGTTTCCCGCTGCAGGTGCAGCAAAAATTGTAGTCATTATTCTAATGACCTGGCTGATTGCGTTAGGCGATACCACGCACATCGTCGTGGGTTCGGTTGAAATTCTCTATCTGGTCTTTAACGGCACGTTGCACTGGGGAGATTTCATCTGGCCCTTTGCGTTGCCAACGCTTGCCGGAAATATCTGCGGTGGAACCTTCATTTTTGCGCTGATGAGCCATGCGCAGATCCGCAACGACATGAGCAATAAACGTAAAGAAGAAGCCCGGTTACGGACTGAGCAGGATGAAAAAAAGCAGAAAAACCAGAAAAAACAGTCCTGAATGGTGACTGTTTGAGCAGTCAGGCGGCCTGAGGCTTACCGCTGCGAGGAAAAAACGCTATAATCGCGCCGCCTCGTCCCCTTAGTTAAATGGATATAACGAGCCCCTCCTAAGGGCTAGTTGCAGGTTCGATTCCTGCAGGGGACACCATTTCACAGTTCGCCACTCTCCGCATTAGCTCGCAATAGAACGTTGACAGCCGCATGCTTCAGCGGGTAAAAAACGAGTAAATCATTTTACCCATGCTATCCCTCAAGCAGATCGATTCGGCAAAGACGAAAGATAAACCGTACCGGCCGCCAGTTATCAGAAATGCAGGCATTGCTTAGCAACGTTTTACATCTGAATATTGACCGCTAAATTATAAAATTGTGTTTATTATCAATGCCATACTTTTCACCATCCCCGTAATCTGGCATCCCGTCTAACGTTAAGGTTATAATCCTGGTAACGATTTTACTGGATTCAGAAGCGAACATGACAAAACTCACCCTACAAGAGCAGATGCTTAAAGCAGGTCTGGTCAGCAGCAAAAAAATGGCGAAAGTACAGAGGACGGCGAAAAAGTCGCGTGTACAGGCTCGTGAAGCCAGAGAAGCTGTGGAAGAGAATAAAAAGGCACAAATTGAGCGAGACAAACAACTCAGCGATCAGCAAAAGCAAGCTGCATTGTCTAAAGAATATAAAGCGCAGATAAAGCAGCTTATTGAGATGAACAAAATCACCATTGCAAATGGCGATATCGGTTATAACTTTACCGATAATAATCTCATTAAGAAAATATACGTTGATAAGACCACCCAGGCGCAATTGATCAAAGGGCGTCTTGCCATTGCGCGTCTGACTGCAGAAAGTGACCGTGATAGCGAATACGCGATTATACCGGCAATCGTGGCCGATAAAATTGCGCAGCGCGATGCCGATTATATTGTATTAAATTGCGAGCTGAGTCAGGAAGACAAGGATGAAGACGATCCGTATGCTGATTTCGTCGTGCCTGATGATTTGATGTGGTAAAAACAATTACATCTTAATAAAGATATCTTTTACGTAGTCGATATCAACAATCAGGCTCAGCGTCAGCCCTTTAGAGACAAAAAGTGCCAGCCATGCTGGCACTTAAGAATCATCGCATAAAAGCTAAAAAAAACATCAACGTGAAATTTGAGTTTATTTTCAATCATGACGCATCACGTTAATGCTTACCGTCCCCCACCATAAAGCGAATGATCAAACCGCATGTTGGAGCAAGAAAAAGAAACAATCCTGTGACCATTTCATCACCACTAGTCAACCGCATGGTAACGATGTAAATTAATGCCGTCAGGATGGCCATGCCGATAAATGAACTGACTGACGCCCAAACGCCCAGTACCTGCCAGATGTAGCAACTGACACAGAGAATACTCAGTATGAGAAAAGTCCAAAAATAGAGCATCGCGGTACCTCCTGTCTGCCATAAAACTTCGCGTAAGTCCTTACACTCCATTCATTTTATATTCTAAGACAATTCCTATCAGCACGCAATTTGAGCAACATTTACGTTACAATAGCAACGCCCTGTTTCTGCTGGATTATTAACCCAGCTTTTATTTAATCATCATAAAAACAACAGATTATATATAACTTCATTTTTTGTTTATGCCCATCAAAAAACATTTACGATTATTGATTATTTATTTCTGGCTGTGATTAATCTTCAAGTGGTACATTATGCCTCCGATCATTCACGCCCTCCCGTGGTTATGTCCTGACGCAGCTTTACACTATTTACAGGAACCATTGCCGTTCATGGCGGCCTAACGATCAGTAGCAGAGTGTACCGCTGTAGACAAAGAATCTTCGCGATACATATTTTTCGTATCAACAGCAGGTGCTTATGTTCCCCCAATGTAAATTTTCACGCGCGTTTTTGCATCCGAGCTACTGGCTCACATGGTTTGGTGTCGGTGTGCTCTGGTTACTGGTGCAACTCCCCTACCCCGTATTGTGCTTTTTGGGTACCCGTACCGGTACGCTCGCACGTCCATTTTTAAAGCGCCGTGAATCTATTGCACGTAAAAATCTTGAACTCTGTTTCCCAAATCGGTCACAGGAAGAGAGAGACAAGCTGGTCGAAGAGAACTTTCGCTCACTCGGTATGGCGTTACTGGAAACAGGTATGGCCTGGTTTTGGCCTGACCGCCGGGTCCGCAAATGGTTTGATGTTGAAGGTCTGGACAACCTGAAACGTGCCCAGACGCATAACCGTGGCGTGATGGTAGTAGGCGTACACTTTATGTCTCTGGAGCTGGGCGGGCGCGTTATGGGGCTTTGCCAACCGATGATGGCAACGTATCGCCCGCATAACAATAAATTGATGGAGTGGATACAGACTCGCGGTCGTATGCGCTCAAACAAAGCGATGATCGGCAGAAATAATCTGCGTGGTATTGTCAGCGCACTGAAAAAAGGGGAAGCCGTATGGTTTGCTCCCGATCAGGACTACGGCCGTAAGGGAAGTTCATTTGCGCCCTTCTTTGCTGTCAAAAATGTCGCCACCACCAACGGTACCTATGTGCTGTCGCGGTTATCGGGTGCTGCGATGCTGACAGTTACCATGGTGAGAAAAGCGGACAACTCTGGTTACCGCCTGTTTATCACCCCAGAAATGGAAGGTTATCCGGCAGATGAAAACCAGGCCGCAGCTTATATGAACAAAATTATTGAGAAAGAGATCATGCGTGCCCCCGAGCAGTATCTCTGGATCCATCGTCGTTTCAAAACTCGCCCGATGGGTGAAGCCTCGCTGTATGTCTAAAAAGAAAGGCCGAAAGGCCTTTCTTTTTTCCTTCTGCCGCTGAACTACTTAACGTGCCATTTGTTCTGTAGTTCAGTCATTCGCTGCGTATATTCTCGGGAAATACAGGCTGGCTTATCCTGTTCTTTCCAGCACTCGTTGCGCCCTTTTATCCAACCGCGTTGTTCCGCTTTCAGCATCGGATCATTTTTCGATTTAACGAGCGCTTGCTTATACATCCCGTTTAATTTCAGGTCCATGGCTGAAAGCGACGGGTTCTGGCAAACGATCTCCTCCATACTTCCCTTCTCGACAGCAGAACATGAGAAAGACGGTCCAGTCTGAGGTGAGGCCTTTGTCGGAGAAAAATCGATATTATCTTCAGGCAGACAAATCCCATGCTTGCGGTCAGGCCCCGTCCAGGAGACATCGGGGTTGCCATCATCTTTGCGGGAAATCGACACGGTGTTCTTACCGCTTTTCGCTTCCCAAAAATTCTCGTTGACTGTCTTAACAGTTGCTTTCGCACCATCTATCCAGACATTACCTTTACCATCACTATTCACACCACCAATACTTGCGCAGCTGAAATTAAACGCCAGCGGCGAGGCCGCCATCGACGTCAGTGGTGTTAAAACGAGCGCTAGCATCATTAATCTGGTCATTTTTAACCTTTTCATTATCAAATTACGCGAAAAATTAACCGCATTAACCTCATGGCGATATGAGAATTCTCTGAGTAACCATTGCGTCGCTCAATGGTGATTTATTACCGTCAGAAATCAAACTGTCGCCGAATCACGACACTTGTAAGTTATTAAAATTAAATAAAAAAATGCCTCTTGTTTCGCCCCATTTTTAGGCGTACATTAGCGCCGTCTGGAGCACTAAAGCTCAGAATTCTGAGGTGATGCAATACAGCAGACGAGGGGTTTTCTCCCTTTTGTTCTTGTAAGCATCAGCTCTCTGTCAGGTAAGCGTATGTTCATTTTGCGTACTTTTGTACGCGGAGAGATGAAAAGTGAAATATTTCTTTATGGGCGTTTCATTTATGGTCATCGTTTGGGCCGGTACTTTTGCCCTGATGATCTAAATTTGAAGATGCAGCAAAAAACAGGAGCCATCTGGCTCCTGTTTGCTTTTGGGGGTTTAGCTTCTGTTAGTCGGCATTTTCAGCGGCGGATTTACTGGCAGGCAATAAGCCATCTGCACGGAACATGGCTTTAATCCCCCTAACCGCCTGACGGATGCGATCCCGGTTCTCAATCAACGCAAAGCGCACATGCGTATCACCGTAATCACCAAAACCAACCCCCGGCGAAACGCATACCTTCGCGTCATTCAGCAGTTTCTTGGCAAATTCCAGTGACCCCATCTCCGCATACTGTTCCGGGATTTTCGCCCAGACATACATCGACGCCTTGGGCATTTCGACCATCCACCCCGCTTCGTGTAGCCCTTTAACGAGCACGTCACGACGACGCTTGTATTGCTCAGCAATATCCCGTACGCACTGTTGGTCGCCTTCCAGCGCAGCAATAGCCGCCACCTGCAACGGCGTAAAAGTCCCGTAATCGTGATAGCTCTTAATGCGAGCCAATGCATTCACTAACGTTTTGTTGCCAACCATAAAACCAATACGCCAGCCCGCCATGTTGTAGCTTTTCGACAGGGTGAAAAATTCAACCGCAACATCGCGCGCACCGGGCACCTGCATAATCGACGGCGCTTTCCAGCCATCATA
Source organism: Citrobacter sp. Marseille-Q6884 (assembly GCF_945906775.1). Lineage (NCBI taxonomy): Bacteria > Pseudomonadati > Pseudomonadota > Gammaproteobacteria > Enterobacterales > Enterobacteriaceae > Citrobacter > Citrobacter sp. Marseille-Q6884. The sequence continues at coordinate 345,047 of NZ_CAMDRE010000002.1, read as the reverse complement.
GACAATATCGGCATAGGCCAGGTCATGAACCACCAGCACGTCGTAACGTTTAGCCAGCGCAATCACTTTCTCGAAGAACTCCAGTTCAACGCACTGTGCTGTCGGGTTGGAGGGGAAACCCAAGATCATCATCTTCGGTTTCGGGTAACTTTCGCGAATCGCTCGCTCCAGTTCATTAAAGAAATCGACACCTTCCACCAGCGGCACAGAACGCACCTGCGCACCGGCAATGACGGCACCGTAAATATGGATAGGATAACTCGGGTTTGGCACAAGGACCGTGTCACCGTGATCCAGCGTGGCCAGCATCAGGTGCGCCAGCCCCTCTTTGGAGCCGATGGTCACAATGGCTTCGGACTCAGGATCGATTTCAACGTCATAACGCTCCTGATACCAACGGGAAATCGCCCGACGTAGCCGTGGAATACCGCGAGAAGTGGAATAACCGTGCGTATCTGCACGCTGTGCCACAGTACACAGTTTTTCGACAATGTGAGGAGGCGTTGCCCCATCGGGATTCCCCATACTGAAATCAATAATATCTTCGCCGCGCCGACGCGCAGCCATTTTCAGTTCTGCTGTGATGTTAAAAACGTAAGGGGGAAGGCGATCAATACGCGTAAAGCGACGTTCAGGGCGGGAGTCAGCCATAATATCCTCAGATTAACGTTAGCGCCCGGACCGTCCGAGCGACGCTGCCACGATGGGTGGCACGTTTAGAAAATAGCCTGATCAATTTCCCTCTGTCGAGAGGTAAACAAAAATATTTTTTATGCACAGAAAAGAGGAACAGAAAAAAGAAAAAGGGAAATCACTTATTTTAAACCACTTCAATTATCACTAATCATTAACATTTTGATACTTTAAAATTTACCATACAACTCAACCACTCCTGAGATTTTCTTGTAAACTAACCTCTTCGTTACAATCCCCTTTTAATATTATGGTTTTTCCTCATTAGGCAGCACATGCAGGTATGCTGGTCATCCTGTCTCCGGTTACCTATCATAGAGGTTTAATCCTTTCGCAAGAGTCTCCCGTGCACGAAATATTCAATATGCTGCTGGCGGTGTTTGATCGGGCAGCGCTAATGCTGTTCTGCCTGTTTTTCCTGATTCGTATCCGCCTGTTTCGCGAACTGTTGCACAAGTCAGCGCACTCTCCGAAAGAGCTGCTCGCCGTTACCACCATTTTCTCAATGTTTGCCCTGTTCAGTACCTGGTCCGGCGTACCGGTAGAAGGTTCACTGGTTAACGTACGTATTATCGCGGTCATGTCGGGAGGGATTTTGTTCGGCCCGTGGGTCGGCGTCATCACGGGCGTCATTGCGGGCATTCACCGCTACCTGATCGATACTGGCGGTGTTACCGCTGTTCCGTGTTTTATTACCAGTATTCTGGCGGGTTGTATTGCCGGTTGGATCAACCGCAAGATCCCCAAAGTGCGTCACTGGCGCGCAGGGATTTTAGGCGGCATGTTATGTGAAACGCTGACGATGATTCTGGTCGTCGCCTGGGCCCCCACCACCGCGCTGGGGCTGGATATTGTCTCAAAAATCGGTATCCCGATGATCCTCGGCAGCGTCTGCATTGGCTTTATCGTCATGCTGGTACAAAGCGTTGAAGGAGAGAAAGAAGCCAGCGCCGCAAAGCAGGCCAAACTGGCTCTGGATATCGCCAACAAAACCCTGCCGCTCTTTCGCCACGTAAACAGCGAATCATTACGTCAGGTATGCGAAATTATACGTCATGATATCCATGCGGATGCGGTCGCCATTACCAATACCCAGCACGTTCTGGCTTACGTCGGCGTCGGAGAACTTAACTACCGTGATAGCGATGATTTCGTTAGCCCTACGACTCAGCAGGCGATAAATTACGGAAAAATCATCATTAAAAACAATGATGAAGCGCATCGCACACCGGAAATACACTCCATGCTGGTCATCCCGCTTTGGGAAAAAGGCATCGTGACCGGTACGCTGAAGATTTACTATTGCCACGCCCACCAGATAACCTCCTCATTGCAGGAAATGGCGATCGGGCTATCGCAGATTATCTCCACTCAGCTTGAAGTTTCCCGTGCCGAGCAGTTACGCGAAATGGCAAATAAGGCAGAGCTACGCGCGCTGCAAAGTAAAATAAATCCTCATTTCCTGTTTAATGCACTCAATGCGATTTCATCCTCTATTCGCCTGAATCCGGACACCGCACGTCAGCTCATTTTTAATTTATCGCGTTATCTTCGCTATAATATTGAATTAAAAGACGATGAGCAGATCGACATCAAGAAAGAGCTGTATCAAATCAAGGATTACATCGCCATCGAGCAGGCGCGCTTTGGCGATAAGCTCACCGTTATTTATGATATTGATGAAGAGGTAAACTGCTATATTCCCAGTTTGCTGATTCAGCCGCTGGTAGAAAACGCCATTGTTCATGGAATTCAGCCCTGTAAAGGGAAAGGCGTGGTCACGATCAGCGTTGCGGAGTGTGGTAATCGGGTACGGATCGCCGTCAGAGACACGGGCCACGGTATTGATCCGAAAGTGATTGAGCGAGTCGAGTCCAACGAAATGCCCGGTAATAAAATTGGTTTGTTAAATGTGCATCATCGCGTGAAGCTGCTCTATGGCGAGGGATTACATATTCGCCGTCTGGAGCCGGGTACAGAGATCGCATTTTTTGTGCCTAACCAGCACTCCCCCGCTGCCGCACCTGCGACCCTATTGCTTTAACCAGGAGTGAAGTTGTGAAAGTCATCATTGTTGAAGATGAATTCCTGGCCCAACAGGAACTTAGCTGGCTGATAAAAGAGCACAGCCAGATGGAGATCGCCGGCACGTTTGACGATGGTCTGGACGTACTGAAATATCTGCAGCACAACCGCGTTGACGCTATTTTTCTGGATATCAATATTCCCTCGCTGGATGGCGTGCTGCTGGCGCAAAACATCAGTCAGTTTGCGCATAAACCCTTTATCGTGTTTATCACCGCATGGAAAGAACATGCCGTTGAAGCGTTTGAACTCGAAGCCTTTGACTACATTCTGAAGCCATACCAGGAGTCACGAATTGTCGGCATGCTGCAAAAGCTGGAAACGGCGTGGCAGCAACAGCAGCAAACGGGAACCACACCGGCCAGTCCCGTGACGCGTGAAAATGACACCATTAACCTGATCAAAGATGAGCGGATCATCGTCACGCCGATCAACGATATCTACTATGCTGAAGCGCATGAAAAAATGACGTTTGTCTACACGCGGCGTGAATCGTACGTCATGCCGATGAACATCACCGAATTTTGCAGCAAGCTGCCCGCTTCACATTTCTTCCGCTGCCATCGGTCATTTTGCGTGAATCTCAACAAAATTCGCGAGATCGAACCCTGGTTCAATAACACGTACATTTTGCGGTTAAAAGATCTGGAATTTGAAATCCCGGTCAGCCGAAGTAAAGTGAAAGAGTTCAGGCAGTTAATGCATCTATAGCGCTTAACACTTTTATGACCCCGTAGAGTGAAATATGACAACAACACAGTTTTACCCAATCGGTACGCCGGGGCAGCCCTGGACTGAGAATGAAAAGAAACAGTGGCGCCAACGCCAGACACGTTCCAGATACTATAAGAACGATGTCCTTGATGTACTCCAGCAGTTAACACACCGCGATGAGATTAATCAGTACGGCGAGTTGCATTATGGTGATGATGTTTACCCGTTGATGGCCGTGAAATCAAAAGACTGGGACGATAGTCTGCCCATCGCGCTCATTACGGGTGGCGTTCATGGTTATGAAACCAGCGGCGTTATGGGTGCTCTGGATTTTCTCTCGCAGTGCCAGCATGAATATGCGGGAAAAGTTAACTTATTGGTTGTGCCCTGTGTCAGCCCCTGGGCTTATGAGCACATTGCCCGGTGGAACTACCATGCCGTCGATCCCAATAGACAATTTTACCCGGAGGGCAATGCGGAAGAATCACAGCTGTTGATGGCGCTCATCGCCCCGCTAAAAGGACAGTTTGTCGTACACATTGATCTGCATGAAACGACAGATACCGATGGTAGTGAATTCGGTCCTGCCCTGGCTGCCAGGGAAGGGGTGCAGTATAAACCGGAGTATATTCCTGATGGATTTTACCTGGTCAGTGACACGCAGAACTCACGGCTCGACTTCCAGCACGCTATCATTTCCGCGGTGAAAGACGTGACGCATATTGCCCCTTCAGATGCCAGCGGAACCATGCTCGGTTATCCGGTAATTTGCCCCGGTGTCGTTGAATACGACAACAACGCATATCATTTATGCGCAACGATCACCGGCGCCCCGTTTACGACAACAACGGAAGTGTATCCCGACAGTGCTGAAACCTCTTTGGCGGAATGCATCAAGGCACAGGTTGTCGCTATCCGCCGTGCGATTGAATTCGCTTTAGCAAACTGATGGTTCAGGCCGGGAGGCTATCCCGGCCTGTAAGTGATCTTCGACGTGTTCTGCGTCATTCCCCCGTTTTTGCCTCCCAGCCCGTATTACTGAAACTCACGAACAGGCAGGCACACGCCTTTATTTCGTGGCAAGTTTGAGCAATACGACACCGGAAATGATCAGCCCGACGGCAAGCAGACGGGTAAAGTTAATGGCTTCACCAAACAGCGTGATTCCCACAACAAAAGCGCCCACAGCGCCGATCCCCACCCAAATCGTGTAAGCGGTCCCCAGAGGCAATGACTTCATGGAATACGCCAACAGACCGAAACTGAAAAGCATAAAGAAGAGGGTCACTGCGCTGGGTATAAGCCGTGTAAAGCCGTGCGATTCTTTCATCGCAGATGCCCATACCACTTCAAAAATACCTGCCAGAAACAGAGATAACCATGCCATCGTAATATCCTTAAACAAGGGTCGTCCCTAAGGAAATGATATCGCGGCAGGTCGTCCTGCACGGATTCCGAAATAACCGGTATCAGTATTGATAACAGACGAAGCCGGTCGTGTTCCCCCCCCCGCTCCGTCACATACATCGCTTTCGGAGCTATTAATTCAACTCCGTTTTTTTCACAATCCAACTAAAGAAACGACCTGTTAGCCCACCCAGACATGCCATTCCCAGAGAAAGCGTTATATATACCCACGGCATCGTATCTGCCGGGAATACGGATAACTGTCCAAGCAACTGACTGATAAAAAATCCAGAAAGAAAACCAACCAGCGTGAATAACCACACGAATTTACTCATGATAAAACCTTATCATCCTGTTAAGGGTCGTCCCTTGATTTAACGGAACACGACGGGTCGTCCCGGCGCTAAATTCGTTGTCGATGTTTATTTGGCGCATACTCTCGTCACACATGCCGGTTTTCAGTCTTCAATTCTCTTTCGGGTGGTTATTTTTCTGTCATGCCCGCCATTCAGCACCCCCATACGTGATTCGTAAACAAGCCCAACCAGGAGGATCAGCACAAAGATGCCTGCCGCAATAAAACCGCTCCAGCCGACTTCCCTTACCGATATGGCATAAGCGAACAGGAACAATGCTTCCGCCTCAAAAATGAGAAAAAGGATCGCGACCAGATAAAATTTAATGGACAGCCTCAACCGTGCGCTGCCGACAGGCACTATCCCGGATTCAAAAGGTTCATGTTTACTCTGTCCGGAGGAACGCCCACCCAAAAATCGGGCTAACAGAAGCAGTAACGCACTGATGGAAATCGCACCGATGATAAATATCGCCAGTGGCCAGTGATGGGAGAATTCCCCCATATTCGGGCTCATTCAGACCTCCTGATTGTCGGTCAGATGACAGCCTGCCCCCAGGGCAAGCCAGCTAAAAGAGCGACAGTCGACCACGCGCAACGGAGATTGAGGCAGAATGCTGAACGCAAAAGCATCAGAGGCGAACAATAAAAGTAATGACGTTGCTGAACTGCAGAGACATGAACGGTCCATAAGATCTTCCTGGTGAAGAATGGGCCGTCCCGATTGATGGATCGTACCAGAGGTCGTCCTCAGGTAGATATAATGTTAAATCGCTGATCACTATAACATCACTTATTTTTACTGCCCAGTGTTTAAGGCAATAATTCTGGCAACGCCAGACACAGCGCTATGCATAACGCATTAATTTTCAAACAGAAAAGGGATAAACAGATGAATATGCCGGAGACGCACCGTGCGCCATCCGGCAATGGTCTTACAGAATATGACCGAGCGTCTGGCGCAGATGGGCACCGGACCCCAGCAGACCAGGGTTGTCATGCACAATCAGATAAACGGGGATGTCCTGCACGTAAGCTTTAAAACGTCCTTTATCTTCAAAACCGCCGCGAAAACCTGACGCTTTAAAGAACGCGAGGAAACGCGGCACAATGCCACCCGCAATGTAAACGCCGCCAAACGTGCCCAGCGTTAATGCCAGATCACCACCGAATCGCCCCATAATGACGCAAAACAGCGACAATGCACGACGACAATCAATACAGGAATCAGCCAGCGCGCGCTCAGTGATATCCTTCGGTTGCAGATTTTCCGGCAGCCGCCCGTCAGACTTCACGATTGCACGGTACAAATTCACCAGCCCCGGACCGGACAATACGCGTTCCGCCGAAACGTGACCAATCTCTGCGCGCAGGACCTCAAGGATAATCGCCTCTTCTTCGCTGTTCGGCGCAAAATCCACATGGCCCCCTTCGCCTGGCAGGCTCACCCAACGTTTATCAACGTGTACCAAATGCGCCACACCCAGGCCAGTTCCCGCGCCATAAACCGCAATGGGTTTGCCTTCAACAGGCTCAGTGCCGCCAAACTGAATCAAATGCTCTTTTTTCAGCATCGGGATCGCCATCGACACGGCGGTGAAATCGTTAATGATCTCCAGATGGCTGAAGCCGAGATTCTTTTTCATTTCAGCAATAGAAAATGCCCAGGTGTGGTTGGTCATCGCCACCCAATCGCCGGTAATCGGACAGGCAATAGCAATACACCCGTCCTCAACGCTGACGCTATGCTCATCCAGGTATACGCGAACAACGGCTTCCAGACTGGGATAATCCAGCCCCGAATAGGTTTTTGCCTGCGAAATCTCGCCGCTGGCAATATCGCACAGAGCAAGACGCGCGTTGGTGCCGCCAACATCACCTACTAAAGCATATTTTGTCATTCTTCTACTGCTCCGCTAAAGTCAAAATGAATCTTTGCCACACTGTAAATTCATGGGGGCATAACAACAACGGCCTGGAGGCTGACGCCCCTGGAATATCGATCCAGGTCACAGAATTACTTTATCGTTTCAGCACCATTTGCAGCGATGCCGCCAGGCAGACTGTGCAAACTACATCGATGACTCTGTATGAAGGAATAAAAAATGCTCCATCCGCGAGCCAGAACGATGCTCTTGTTATCAGCGCCTGCATTGATTATTGGCGTAGCCTCCAGTCTGGTGTTGTTGGTGGTAATGAAAGCCGCCTCCGTTTTACAGCAATTTTTATGGGAACGTCTGCCCGTTAGCATCGGTATTGCCCATGATTCCCCGTTCTGGATTATCGGAATGCTCACCCTGACCGGGATAATGGTCGGGTTAATCATTCGCTACAGCCAGGGCCATGCCGGGCCGGATCCTGCCTGTGAACCCCTCATCGGTATGCCGGTTCCAACGTCAGCATTACCAGGCCTGCTGGCAGCGCTTATTCTGGGTCTGGCAGGTGGCGTCAGTTTGGGTCCGGAACACCCGATTATGACCGTGAATATCGCCCTGGCCGTCGCAATCGGCAGCCGCCTGTTTCCCCGTATAGGTAAACTGGACTGGACCATTCTCGCCTCTGCTGGCACCATCGGCGCGCTATTTGGCACCCCGGTAGCTGCCGCACTGATATTTTCTCAAACCCTGAATGGCTCCAGTGATGTTCCCTTATGGGATCGCCTGTTTGCCCCGTTAATGGCAGCCGCAGCTGGCGCACTGACAACCAGTCTGTTCTTCCATCCCCATTTTTCGTTACCCATTGCTCGCTACACGCAAATGCAGCTGACCGATATCTTCAGCGGGGCGATCGTCGCCGCTATCGCCATTGCCGCGGGCATGGTGGCAGTGTGGTGTTTACCGCGTTTGCATCACCTGATGCATCGCCTGAAACACCCGGTGCTGATCCTTGGGGTTGGCGGTTTTATCCTCGGTATTTTGGGCGTTATCGGTGGGCCGATGACGCTATTTAAAGGTCTGGATGAAATGCAGCAAATGGCTTTTAGCCAGACGCTGGGCGCATCGGACTATTTCATGCTCGCCATCATTAAGCTGGCCGCACTGGTGGTCGCCGCCGCCAGCGGTTTTCGCGGTGGACGTATTTTTCCGGCGGTGTTCGTTGGCGTGGCGCTGGGACTTATGCTGCATGCCCATGTCGAAGCTGTTCCTGCGGCTATAACGGTCTCTTGCTCCATTCTGGGCCTGGTGCTGGTTGTCACACGTGATGCATGGTTGAGCCTGTTTATGGCAGCAGTGGTGGTACCCGATTCCACCCTGCTGCCGCTGCTGTGCATCGTGATGCTCCCTGCCTGGCTGCTGTTAGCAGGAAAACCGATGATGATCGCCGAACGTCCTGATAAGTAACTACCCTCCGTTACGGGACTCCAGCGCACGGGTGACCGTGCGCAACAATTCAGGCAAATCGGCTTTCGGTAACATCACTTCAATCAACGAAAGCCGCTGTGGAGACGCCAGGCGATTCAACACCTCCTCCAGTTGGATAGCCTGAGTCACACGCCAGCATTCCGCCTGACATTCACGGCTTAACGCCTGCGGCACCAGCGTCCAGTTCCAGCCCGCAATATCGTTATAGCGTTGGTCTGCCCCGTGAATAGCTCGCTCCACGGTATAGCCGTCGTTATTGAGCAGCAAAATAACCGGCGACTGCCCCTCTCTGAGCATTGACCCCAGTTCCTGGATAGTGAGTTGCGCAGCGCCATCGCCAATGATCAGGATCACCCGACGCTCCGGGCATGCTGTTTGTGCACCAAATGCGGCCGGTAACGCGTAGCCAATAGACCCCCATAGCGGCTGGACCAGCACTTCAGCCCCCGGAGGTAATGAGAGCGTCGCGGCACCAAAGGCCGCCGTGCCCTGATCGACAAGGATAATATCGTCAGGTGCCAGATAGTGCTGCACGGTATGCCAGAAGTTTTCCTGCGTCAGCGGCCCTTTTTCAATCGGGACTGCCCTGACCGAAGGATGCTCAGGGGGGAGAGAAAATGACAATTCCAGACACACCTCACGCAGCGTGGTGACCGCCTGTTCCATAGGGATATTGAACCAGCGAGTTCCGATACGTGAGGCATGCGGCTGAACCTCAATGGTACGCTCCTGCGGCAATTGTTGGGTAAAACCGGCGGTTAACGTATCGACAAATTGCGTGCCGACACAGATAACCGTGTCGGCATCCTCTATCGCCTGGCGCACAAAATCACTACTGGCTCCGGCGCTATAAGTCCCCACAAACGCCGGATGACGCTCATCAAAAAGTCCTTTCCCCATCAACAGCGTGGCGTGAGCCATCGGCGTTTCCGCCATCCAGCGTTGCAATACGGGCTGTAAACCAAAACGTTGCGCGAGAAAATCCGCCAGCAATGCCACTCGCGGGCTGTCCAGCAGTTGCTCACGAGCCTGGTAGCGAAACGCGTCTGCTACACTGCTTTCCGGTTCATTCAGCGGAACAATCAGCATGTCGCGCGGTGCCGTGGCGGGCTGCTTCGCAATATCGGCAGGAAGCATCAGGTAACCGGGTCTGCGCTCAGTGAGCATTGCCCAGAGCACACGGTCTATTTCGTAGCAGGCATTTTGTTCATCCAGTATTGCGCTGGCCGTGGTCACCGCCTGTTGCATGCGATAAAAATGCTGAAAATCCCCGTCGCCGAGGGTGTGATGCATAAGCTCGCCACGACGCTGAGCACCGCGACATGGCGCCCCCACAATATGCAAAACGGGGACGTATTCTGCGTAGCTACCTGCTATGCCATTAATCGCGCTTAGCTCTCCCACACCAAATGTGGTGAGTATCGCCCCCGCCCCTGCGACCCGGGCGTAGCCATCCGCCGCGTAAGCCGCATTTAATTCGTTGGCACACCCGACCCAACACACATCGGGATGGGCAATCACGTGATCAAGAAATTGCAAATTATAATCACCCGGCACACCAAAGAGATGGCCAATACCACAACCTGCCAACCTGTCCAGCAGATAATCAGCAACGGAATACGGGGTTTGCATGACAGCTATCCTTCTGACGGTAACCTCATGTTGAGTATCGAAGAACTGTGATGCCTGTCCAGGGAAGTCGCTGTGAAGGGGGTGGAAAGTAAGATGTACAGTTTTCATCCAAAAATTTAATTGCAGTCGACCTTGTGTAAACGTATACACTCAATGACACACCTTATCCGACAGGAGGCTTCATGGTTTATCAGGCTGATGAAAATCGTTACCAGACAATGGCGTATCGCCGCTGTGGCCAGAGCGGATTAAAGCTCCCCATCATTTCTCTGGGCTTATGGCACAACTTTGGCGATACCACGCAGGTAGAGAACAGCCGGGCGTTGTTGCAGCGTGCTTTCGATCTGGGCATCACCCATTTTGATCTCGCCAACAACTATGGTCCGCCGCCGGGGTCGGCAGAACGTAATTTCGGACGTATCTTGCAGGAAGATTTTTTACCGTGGCGTGATGAGCTCATTATCTCCACCAAAGCAGGCTACACCATGTGGGAAGGTCCTTATGGGGACTGGGGTTCGCGTAAATACCTGATTGCCAGCCTCGACCAAAGCCTGAAACGGATGGGGCTGGAGTATGTGGATATCTTCTATCACCATCGCCCCGATCCGGAAACACCGCTCAAAGAAACCATGAAGGCACTGGATCATATCGTCCGTCAGGGCAAAGCGCTCTATGTCGGTCTGTCGAACTATCCTGCCGATCTTGCCAGGCAGGCCATTGAGATCCTCGATGATTTGGGCACGCCATGCCTGATTCACCAGCCTAAATATTCCATGTTTGAACGCTGGGTCGAAGGCGGCTTGCTCACTCTGCTACAGGAAAAAGGGGTTGGCAGTATCGCCTTCTCTCCGTTAGCGGGCGGGCAATTAACGGACAGATACCTGAACGGGATTCCTGCCGATTCTCGTGCCGCAAGTGGCAGCCGTTTTCTGAACCCGGATCAGATAACGCCAGAGAAACTAGAGAAGGTTCGCTTACTCAACGCGCTGGCTGAACGACGGGGACAAAAGCTCTCCCAAATGGCGTTAGCCTGGGTGTTACGGGAAGATAAGGTCACCTCGGTTCTGATTGGCGCCAGTAAACCTGCGCAAATAGAAGATGCGGTGGGCATGCTGGCGAACCGGCATTTCTCTGCCGAGGAATGTGCGGAGATTGATGTAATCCTGGGTTGTTTGAAATAAAGACACATTTATTAACAAAAAGTGCTCTCCCTCGTGATTTAAGAGTTAAGGCGATGAAACGGGGCTTTACTGCCCCGTAATATTACGTTAACAGGCCGGCTACGGCTCGATCGTGAAGGAGAGAAAACATGTTCAGGTCACTGATTCTGGCGGCAGTCTTATTGGCTTTTACACCGCTGGCTGCAAACGCTGGTGAAATCACCCTGCTGCCATCAATAAAATTACAAATTGGCGATCGCGACAATTACGGTAACTACTGGGATGGTGGGCGCTGGCGTGACCGGGACTACTGGCACAATAACTACGAATGGCGCAAAAACCGTTGGTGGCGTCATGACAACGGCTATCATCGCGGTTGGGATAAACGTAAAGCCTACGAGCGCGGTTATCGTGAAGGCTGGAACGACCGTGACGACCACCGGGGTCATGGACGAGGTCATAAACACCATCATTAATGTAACAAAAGAGCCTGCGGGCTCTTTTGTTTTTACAAACCGAGCGCGGTTCCCACCAGCAGCCAGATATTCAGCGCCACCACCAACACAACAATCATCCAGCCAAGCTGTTTTACCCAACGGGTGTTCACCAAATCGCCCATCAGTTTGCTGTCGCTAGTAAAGATCAGCAGCGGTACCAGCGCCAGTGCAATACCGAAACTGAGCAATACCTGGCTCATCACCAGAATACGGGTGGGGTCCAGCCCCATCAAAATAACGATAAACGACGGCATCATGGTGACGGTACGGCGTACCCATAATGGAATGTGAAAGCGGATAAACCCTTGCATAACAACCTGCCCCGCCAGCGTCCCGACAACGGTAGAGGAGAGACCTGCTGCCACCAGGCTTAAACCAAAAACCGTCGCCGCAGCGTGGCTCAATAATGGCTCAAGCGTCAGATAAGCCTGATCAAGGTCGGCAATACCGGTATGCCCGCTAAAGTGAAATGCAGCCGCTGCCGTTGCCATCATCGCCAGATTCACAAACCCGGCAATCGTCATCGCAATGGCAACATCCCATTTAGTGGCCGCATAGCGCTGTTGCCGCGTCCCGCCGTGCAGATGCTGGGTTAAAGAAGAATGCAGATAAATGACGTGTGGCATAATCGTAGCGCCGAGCACACCGGCTGCCAGAAATACGGCTTCAGAATTGGGCAGACTGGGAATAATCATCCCCTTGCTCAACTGCGCCAGGTTAGGTTGGGAAAAAATCAGCTCGACGATGTACGCCGCAGCCACAAACAACAGTAGCCCGCCAATCACTTTTTCCAATGGTTTTTGTCCACGGCGCTGCAGCATCAGGATCAAGAAGGTTGCAATACCGGTAAGTACAGCCCCTTGTAACAACGAAACGCCAAGAATCAACTTGAAGCCAATTGCCGCACCGATAAACTCAGCCAGATCCGTCGCCATGGCGATAATTTCGGCCTGCACCCAATAAAACCAGACCACCGGGCGCGGATAATGATCGCGAATTTGTTCTGCCAGATTTTTGCCTGTGGCAATCCCCAGCTTTGCGGACAGCACCTGAATCAGCATCGCCATCAGATTTGCCCAGACGACGACCCACAGCAGTTTATAGCCAAAGCTCGCCCCTGCCTGGATATTCGTGGCAAAGTTACCCGGATCGATGTACCCGATCGCCGCGATGAACGCAGGTCCCATTAATGCGAGCTTCAACTTGCGCGCTGCCCGTCCACTGCTACTCTCAACGCGATCGTTCGTCATTTTAGTACCTCAGAAACATAGCCTTTGCTATGTTTCAAGCTACGCCTATTGAGAATGATTATCAAATTCATTTTGATGGGTGAAATTGATTTCTCTGATAGCGTTGGTCTATGGATTAATAAGAAATCTGGAAATACCGGCGAGATGTTTGATTATTGTTATGAGATTAGCACAATGACATAACTTTTCACTTCCATACTAAACATAACGGAAGTGTATCGCTGATCACTAATTTTGAATCTCGTCACAGGTCCTTATTATAGTGTGTGTTTGATCTCGTTTTCTTTGGTGTTGTTACATAGAATGTGCACGGAAATTAAACCTGCCTCATATTTGGAGCAAATATGGACCGCGTTCTTCATTTTATCCTGGCCCTTGCCGTGGTTGCGGTACTCGCACTGCTGGTAAGCAGTGACCGTAAAAAAATTCGCATTCGTTATGTTATTCAATTGCTTGTTATCGAAGTGTTACTGGCCTGGTTCTTCCTGAACTCTGATGTCGGTCTGGGCTTCGTGAGAGGCTTCTCCGAGATGTTTGAAAAACTGCTCGGGTTCGCTAATGAAGGGACAAACTTTGTCTTCGGCAGCATGAACGATAAAGGCCTGGCATTCTTCTTCCTGAAAGTGCTTTGCCCTATCGTCTTCATTTCCGCTCTGATCGGTATTCTGCAGCACATCCGCGTTCTGCCGGTTATCATCCGCGCAATTGGTTTCCTGTTATCCAAAGTTAACGGTATGGGTAAACTGGAATCCTTCAACGCCGTCAGCTCCCTGATCCTGGGTCAGTCTGAGAACTTTATCGCCTATAAAGATATTCTCGGCAAAATGTCACGCAACCGCATGTACACCATGGCAGCAACGGCAATGTCCACTGTTTCCATGTCCATCGTGGGCGCGTACATGACCATGCTGGAACCAAAATATGTCGTTGCGGCACTGGTTCTGAACATGTTCAGCACCTTTATCGTACTGTCGCTTATCAACCCTTACCGCGTTGATGCCAGCGAAGAAAACATCCAGATGTCCAACCTGCACGAAGGCCAGAGCTTCTTCGAAATGCTGGGTGAGTACATCCTGGCAGGTTTCAAAGTTGCCATTATCGTTGCAGCGATGCTGATTGGTTTCATCGCGCTGATTGCCGCGCTGAACGCCCTGTTCGCTACCGTAACCGGTTGGTTTGGCTACAGCATCTCCTTCCAGGGCATCCTGGGTTACATCTTCTATCCGGTTGCATGGGTGATGGGTGTGCCGTCCAGCGAAGCACTGCAGGTGGGCAGTATCATGGCGACCAAACTGGTTTCCAACGAATTCGTTGCGATGATGGATCTGCAGAAAATCGCCTCTACGCTCTCTCCACGTGCGGAAGGTATCCTCTCTGTGTTCCTGGTTTCCTTTGCTAACTTCTCGTCTATCGGGATTATCGCAGGCGCAATTAAAGGCCTGAACGAAGAGCAAGGCAACGTGGTTTCCCGCTTTGGTCTGAAGCTGGTTTACGGCTCTACGCTGGTGAGCGTGCTGTCTGCATCTATCGCAGCGCTGGTGCTGTAAGGCAACATCGTAGTAATAAGACCGGGGAGATTAAGATTCTCCCCGGTTTTTTTATGCCCGCAATTTGGCTATCGGTGCAAAGAAACGAGAGAATCAGGCAGGAAGCAGAAACAAAAAACCCCCGCTTTTCAGCGAGGGTTTCAATTTTGGTGGAGCTAAGCGGGATCGAACCGCTGACCTCTTGCATGCCATGCAAGCGCTCTCCCAGCTGAGCTATAGCCCCACGATGCTTTTACGTACGTACCAAATTCTTTGGGATTAAATTTGGTGGAGCTAAGCGGGATCGAACCGCTGACCTCTTGCATGCCATGCAAGCGCTCTCCCAGCTGAGCTATAGCCCCGTCACGTAAAGCTTGTCGAGTTGACGGGCGGCATCATATGAATTCCCTTCGCATGTGTCAACGGCAAAATGAACTCACAGAATTCAATCGCTGAAAAAGCAGACAAATGAAGAACATTGCGCAGCAACTCGCATTCAGTAGTTAAACGCGTCACGGTTTCGACTAAAATGGTGCTATAAAATGACCCCCTAATTAACCCCACGACTACTCAGGGAATCGTTATGTTCAAGGAACGGATGACGCCAGAAGAACTTGCTAATCTGACCGGATACAGCCGACAGACAATCAATAAATGGGTTCGCAAGGAAGGCTGGGCTACATCACCAAAACCAGGCGTTCAGGGCGGAAAAGCCCGTCTGGTTCACGTTACCGAACAAGTTCGTGAATATATCCGCAGTGCTGAGCGTTCTGCTGAAGGCCTATCAGATAATTTTTCATCAGCAGGTGATACCTCTATCGAAGCACTGCTGATAAGACTCGCCCAAGAAATGACGCCATCAGAACAGAAAATGTTTACGTCATTGATCCTGCGTGAAGGCATTACGGGTCTGTTACAACGCTTAGGGATCCGCGACAACAAATAATATGAAAAAATTACGCAGCAAAATGACGACCGAAGAACTGGCTGAGTGTCTTGGTGTCGCCAAACAAACCGTCAATCGCTGGGTCAGAGAACAAAACTGGAAGACCGAAAAGTTTCCCGGCGTGAAAGGGGGTCGTGCCAGGCTTATTCATATTGATGGCGGTGTCCGCGAGTTTCTACTCAATATTCCCGCGTTCCGCAAGGTCCCTGAGTTTTATCAGGCTGAAGAGCCGCTTGCAGAATATACACACGTCGTTCGTAACCCTGCGTGGCGTCAAATCGTTAACGCAGTGGATAACATGTCACCGACAGAACAGGAAAAACTGGCACTCTTTCTTTCCCGTGAAGGTATCCGCAGTTTTCTCGCCCGTCTGGGTATTGATGAATCTGAATAAACACCAAAAAAAACGGCAGGATGTTCTCCTGCCGTTTTTATCTGTATCAACGAGTCTTACTGCTGATTTTCACGTTCCACAATAAACGCCAGCGCCTTGTTAATACGTTCAATGCTGCGAGATTTACCAATCGCATGCACCGTTACGTCTAACGCAGGAGACTGACCTGCGCCAGTCACAGCGACACGCAGCGGCATCCCGACTTTGCCCATACCGACTTCCAGCTCATCAGCGGTTGCCTGAATCGCATGATGCACGTTTTCTGCCGTCCACTCGCTGATAGCAGCCAGCTTGTCACGCACCACTTCCAGCGGCTGACGTGCAACCGGACGCAGGTGTTTTTTCGCTGCGTCAGCATCAAACTCAGCAAAGTCTTCGTAGAAGTAGCGGCAGCTCTGCGCCATCTCTTTCAGCGTCTTGCAGCGCTCACCCAGCAGTTTCACCAGCTCGGACAACTGCGGACCTACGCGGGTGTCGATATTTTCTTGTTCAATGTGCCATTGCAGATGCGTCGCCACATACTCTGGTGCCAGCGTATTGATGTAATGATGGTTCAGCCACTGGAGTTTCTCCGTGTTGAACGCACTCGCAGACTTGCTCACCGCGCCCAGAGAGAACAGTTTGATCATCTCTTCACGAGTGAAGATTTCCTGATCGCCGCTGGACCAGCCCAGACGTACCAGATAGTTCAGCAACGCTTCCGGCAGGTAGCCGTCGTCACGATACTGCATTACGCTCACCGCGCCATGACGTTTGGACAGCTTTTTACCGTCATCGCCATTAATCATCGATACGTGCGCGTAAACCGGCACCGGCGCGTTCAGTGCTTTCAGGATGTTGATCTGACGCGGGGTGTTGTTGATATGGTCTTCACCGCGAATAACATGGGTGATTTCCATATCCCAGTCGTCAACCACAACACAGAAGTTATAGGTTGGGGAGCCATCGGTACGGCGGATGATCAGATCGTCCAGCTCCTGGTTGCTGAATTCGATCGGCCCACGGATCTGGTCATCAAAAATAACGGAACCGTCCTGCGGGTTAGCGAAACGCACCACACAAGGCTCATCGTCTGCATGATGTTCATGACCATGACGGCAGCGACCGTCGTAACGCGGCTTCTCACCTTTCGCCATCTGCTCTTCACGCAACTGTTCCAGACGCTCTTTGGAGCAGTAGCATTTATACGCGGTGCCCGCTTCCAGCATGTCATCAATGACGGCGTTATAGCGATCAAAACGTTTGGTCTGGAAGTACGGACCCTCATCCCATTCCAGATTCAGCCAGTTCATGCCATCCATAATGGCTTCAATAGCTTCCGGTGTGGAGCGTTCGAGATCGGTGTCTTCAATACGCAGCACAAACTCACCGCCATGGTTACGTGCAAAAAGCCAGGAATAAAGAGCAGTACGCGCACCGCCGACGTGCAGATAACCTGTCGGGCTAGGCGCGAAGCGAGTTTTGATTTTCATGAAATGGCCTTACGTTTATAAAGATGCCGACAACCGGCAAATCCTGGGAAGATTATCAGGCTGGTATTCTATCACCGTGGTCTGATTCCTCAATGTTGTTCAGGTTGGAACATCACGCTTTGCCATTTTCGTATACAAATCATGCCGTGCGGATTGTTTTGCGATCGTTTTGTTTAAATTTACGACGAACGAACAATTTCTTTTGAAAATGCGTTGACTCATTTTCAACTCTCCCTATAATGCGACTCCACACAGCGGGGGTGATTAGCTCAGCTGGGAGAGCACCTCCCTTACAAGGAGGGGGTCGGCGGTTCGAACCCGTCATCACCCACCAACTACTTTATGTAGTCTCCGCCGTGTAATGTAAGAAATTGAGAAGTGGGTGATTAGCTCAGCTGGGAGAGCACCTCCCTTACAAGGAGGGGGTCGGCGGTTCGATCCCGTCATCACCCACCACTTTCTCGCCAGCTGGATTTCTTACAAAAAATGTGAAGTACCGAAGTGGGTGATTAGCTCAGCTGGGAGAGCACCTCCCTTACAAGGAGGGGGTCGGCGGTTCGATCCCGTCATCACCCACCACTTCGGGTCGTTAGCTCAGTTGGTAGAGCAGTTGACTTTTAATCAATTGGTCGCAGGTTCGAATCCTGCACGACCCACCAATGTAAAAAAGCGCCCTAAAGGCGCTTTTTTGCTATCTGCGATTTATAAGATTTAAACGCGTCATTTACGTTTAATCATACTGAAGATCAACAGCCAAATGCCGATACTCATGTTTTATGGCGTGAGGACTCTGAAGTCGTCAACTAAAACTGGCCACAGCTTTAGAGTTTTTCCAGTATCGGTTTTCCGATTCGTTTGGGGGTAACCCACCGTTATAGTCATGCGGCCTTAGCGAGCTGTAATAACCGACGATATAGTCTGTGATCGCATGAGCAGCTTCGCTAAAGTTTATATAACCTGTCACTGGCACCCACTCGTTTTTCAGACTTCTGAAGAAGCGTTCCATCGGGCTGTTGTCCCAACAGTTTCCACGTCGGCTCATACTCTGCCTGATCCGGCAACGCCACAGTAACTGCCGGAACTGCCTGCTTGTATAGTGGCTACCCTGGTCACTGTGGAACATCACTCCGGCTGGTTTACCGCGAGTTTCCCACGCCATTTCCAGCGCTTTGATGGTCAGCCTGCTGTCTGGTGAGAATGACATTGCCCAGCCCACCGGTTTCCTTGCGAACAGATCGAGAACAACAGCGAGGTAAGCCCAACGCTTGCCTGTCCAGATATACGTCACATCGCCGCACCACACCTGATTAGGCTCTGTCACTGCGAACTGTCGCTCAAGGCGATTCGGGATAACGATGTGTTCATGACCACCGCGTTTATACCGGTGGGTAGGTTGCTGACAACTCACCAGCCCCAGTTCTTTCATGAGCCTGCCGGCAAGCCAGCGTCCCATTCTGAAGCCTCTCAGGGTTGCCATAATCGCTATACTTCTTGCGCCAGCAGAGCCATGGCTGATGTTATGCAGCTCCAGAACCTGACTGCGTAACACCGCTCGCCTGCCGTCTGGCTTTTCGGGGCTTTTTTCCCAGTATTTGTAGCTGCTGCGATGAACCCCGAACACGTGGCAGAGTGTGACCACAGGATACTGCGCTCTGAGTTTCCCGATTAACGAGAACTGTTCAGGGAGTCTGACATCAAGAGCGCGGTTGTAGATTCAATTGGTCAACGCAACAGTTATGTGAAAACATGGGGTTGCGGAGGTTTTTTGAATGAGACGAACATTTACAGCAGAGGAAAAAGCCTCTGTTTTTGAACTATGGAAGAACGGAACAGGCTTCAGTGAAATAGCGAATATCCTGGGTTCAAAACCCGGAACGATCTTCACTATGTTAAGGGATACTGGCGGCATAAAACCCCATGAGCGTAAGCGGGCTGTAGCTCACCTGACACTGTCTGAGCGCGAGGAGATACGAGCTGGTTTGTCAGCCAAAATGAGCATTCGTGCGATAGCTACTGCGCTGAATCGCAGTCCTTCGACGATCTCACGTGAAGTTCAGCGTAATCGGGGCAGACGCTATTACAAAGCTGTTGATGCTAATAACCGAGCCAACAGAATGGCGAAAAGGCCAAAACCGTGCTTACTGGATCAAAATTTACCATTGCGAAAGCTTGTTCTGGAAAAGCTGGAGATGAAATGGTCTCCAGAGCAAATATCAGGATGGTTAAGGCGAACAAAACCACGTCAAAAAACGCTGCGAATATCACCTGAGACAATTTATAAAACGCTGTACTTTCGTAGCCGTGAAGCGCTACACCACCTGAATATACAGCATCTGCGACGGTCGCATAGCCTTCGCCATGGCAGGCGTCATACCCGCAAAGGCGAAAGAGGTACGATTAACATAGTGAACGGAACACCAATTCACGAACGTTCCCGAAATATCGATAACAGACGCTCTCTGGGGCATTGGGAGGGCGATTTAGTCTCAGGTACAAAAAACTCTCATATAGCCACACTTGTAGACCGAAAATCACGTTATACGATCATCCTT
This sequence comes from Citrobacter sp. Marseille-Q6884, assembly GCF_945906775.1. NCBI lineage: Bacteria > Pseudomonadati > Pseudomonadota > Gammaproteobacteria > Enterobacterales > Enterobacteriaceae > Citrobacter > Citrobacter sp. Marseille-Q6884. The sequence continues at coordinate 325,002 of NZ_CAMDRE010000002.1, read as the reverse complement.
AGACTCAGGGGCAAAGATTCTGTCTCAGTAAATCAGGCTCTTACCGACAAATTCCTGAGTTTACCGTCAGAACTCAGAAAATCACTGACATGGGACAGAGGAATGGAACTGGCCAGACATCTAGAATTTACTGTCAGCACCGGCGTTAAAGTTTACTTCTGCGATCCTCAGAGTCCTTGGCAGCGGGGAACAAATGAGAACACAAATGGGCTAATTCGGCAGTACTTTCCTAAAAAGACATGTCTTGCCCAATATACTCAACATGAACTAGATCTGGTTGCTGCTCAGCTAAACAACAGACCGAGAAAGACACTGAAGTTCAAAACACCGAAAGAGATAATTGAAAGGGGTGTTGCATTGACAGATTGAATCTACAGTAGCCTTTTTTAATATGTCGTTTTCCATTTCAATGCGTTGTAGCTTTTTCTTCAGCTCACGTATTTCAATCTGTTCCGGGGTTATAGGGGAGGCTTTAGGTATTTTGCCCTGTCGTTCATCCCGCAACTGCTTTACCCATCGCGTCATGGTAGAAAGACCCACATTCATAGCACTGGCCGCAGCTGCAACGGTGTAGTTCTGATCAAGGACCAGTTGAGCGGATTCGCGTTTAAACTCTGCGCTGAAATTTCTTTTTTTCATTGGGACACCTGTATTGTTCTGAGATGAGCATATCACCTCTGTTCAGGTGGCCAAATTCAGTAAACCACTTCACTCCGTATGACGACCATCAACATCTCAACCCCTTCAGTTCAAAGTAACAGCAGCGGCAAAGCCTCTGCCGGCAACTCTCTCTCTGCCCAAATTGCGCAGATCACCCAAAAAATAACCAAACTGACGCAGCAATTGAAAGACATCCCGAATGGCGGCGGCAGCGCGGAAGAGAAACAAAAACAGCAAGAGCTGATTCAGACACAAATTAAGATGCTGCAAGCGCAACTGGCCCAGCTTCAGCGCCAACAGGCTGAAGAGTTACAACAGAAACAGGAGCAGACCGCATTGAAAGCTGAAGGAATTAATACCCCTTCCGATGCGCATCAGGTGGATATTTATATCTGATACAGCGGATCGCATACTCGACCGGCGGTTAACTCACTGGCCTGCGTACGCACGACATTCCACAATGCCTGAGCGGCGGTTGAGAGCGACCGGTTTTTGCGTCGCGCCAGCATCAGTTGCCGTTCAACCACGGGTGTCAGGCGTTTGACCTGCAGATGGCTTCCCTGCGGTAGCGGTAACGCCAGCGCGGGTAATACGCTGATACCAATCCCCGCTTCCACCATCGGAAAAATAGTCGCCGGGTGCCCGATCTCCTGAACGATGTCCGCATTGATGGCAAAATGAGACAGCGCCGCGTCAATCAGCGGCCGACTGCCGGAAGCGTAATCCTGCAGCACCAGGCGTTCATTCTGCAGATCCTGCCAGTTAACCCACTCACGCTCCGCTAACGGATGATCCTGCCTGCACAACAGCAAAAAGGGTTCGGATAATACCGCTTCACATTGCAGATCCGTCACCGCCCCGGGATCGATCACAATGCCGAAATCCACCTCCCCCTGACGGATACTCTCCAGCACCCACTGCTGTGGCCTGTCGTGCAGCACAAAATCGATAGCGGGATAAAGCTGATTACTCTGTGCAATACACTGCGGAATGAGATGAGCAGAGATCGTCTGGCTGGCCGCCACACGTACCGTGCCAGTTAATTGTGTCCCCACCTGACCGGCCTCACGTAACGTGCTATGCAGCTCATCCAGAACACGCTCCAACCGTGCCGCCAGCTGTTGCCCTGCTTCCGTCAGCACCACTTCTCGCGTTGTGCGATCCAGCAGCCTGACACCCGTCTGCCTTTCCAGCTCCTTGACGCTATGACTGACCGCAGACTGACTTAAACCAATAATATCCCCCGCCCGACTAAAACTTTTGGCCTGAGCGACGGTGACAAAGATACGCAACTGACGCAGAGAATAATTCATCTATTTCATTCATATATGGATGCAATAAATCAATTTTATTTCTCAAACAGAAAAAAGCAAAATGTTGCTACCGAATTTCAGGAGCTTTTATGAAACTTTTTCGTATCCTTGATCCGTTCACGCTAACGCTTATTGCGGTCGTTTTACTGGCCTCCTTTTTTCCGGCTGAAGGCGGTTTTGTTCCTTTCTTTGAAGGCCTAACCACCGCCGCTATCGCCCTGCTGTTTTTTATGCACGGGGCAAAGCTCTCGCGTGAAGCCATCATTGCCGGCGGGAGTCACTGGCGTCTACATCTGTGGGTCATGTGCAGCACTTTTGTGGTGTTCCCGGTGCTGGGGGTGCTGTTCGCCTGGTGGGCGCCGGTCAATGTTGATCCGATGCTGTATACCGGTTTTCTGTACCTGTGTATTTTGCCTGCGACGGTCCAGTCTGCTATCGCCTTTACGTCGCTGGCCGGCGGTAACGTGGCCGCGGCCGTTTGCTCCGCTTCAGCCTCCAGCCTGCTGGGTATTTTTCTCTCGCCGCTGCTGGTCGGGCTGGTGATGAATATACATGGTGCCGGCGGCAGTCTGGAGCAGGTTGGAAAAATCATGCTGCAACTGCTGCTACCGTTCGTGCTGGGGCATCTCTCGCGCCCGTGGATTGGTGAGTGGGTTTCGCGGCATAAGAAATGGATAGCGAAAACGGATCAGTCTTCCATTTTGCTGGTGGTTTACTCCGCTTTCAGCGAAGCAGTGGTTAACGGTATCTGGCACAAAGTGGGAGTGGGGTCTCTGCTGTTTATCGTTGTTGTCAGCATCGTATTGTTGGCACTGGTGATCGGGATAAACACTTTTGTGGCGCGGAAATGCGGCTTCAACAAAGCCGATGAGATCACCATTGTATTCTGCGGCTCGAAAAAGAGTCTGGCGAATGGTGTCCCAATGGCGAATATTTTGTTCCCAACGTCAGTGATTGGGATGATGGTACTGCCGTTGATGATCTTCCATCAAATTCAGCTCATGGTGTGCGCCGTGCTGGCGCGTCGTTATAAGCGCCAGACTGACGTATTACAGGCGCAGCAAAAAAACCGCGCCGCGAAGGCTTAAAGCGGGCGTTTCAGGGGCAGCACTAACTGTATCAGCCCCTCTGTTTTAATGAGCAGCGTAATTTGCATCAGTTCACCGAGCTTACCCGGCGGAAATTCATCCTTACGGGCAAACCACAGCAAATACTCTTCCGGAACATCAATCAGCCGACGCCCTTTATATTTACCAAAGGGCATCACGGTATTGGCGATGTCTATCAGCTGCTCTTTTTCCATCTCAGGCACCCAGTAAGCGGATCATTTCAGCTTCATCAATCACGGCAATCCCCAGCTCCTGCGCTTTTGCCAGTTTTGAGCCCGCCGCTTCGCCCGCAATCACCAGATCGGTTTTCTTCGACACACTGCCCGCCACTTTTGCCCCCAGCGCGGTCAATCGCGCTTTCGCATCATCACGAGACATCTGGCTCAGGCTCCCGGTGAGCACCACCGTTTTACCCGCAAAGGGGCTATCAATCTCTTCGGCATTGATAACGACAGGTGCAGGCCAGTGAATTCCTTGCGCCAGCAACTGCGCGATCACCTCGCGGTTGCTCTCTTCGGCAAAGAAGTTAAACACATGTGTGGCCACCACAATCCCGACATCAGGGACTTTTTGCAGCTCGTCAATGGTGGCGGCTTCCAGCGCATCCAGGGTGCCAAAATAGGCAGCCAGACCCGCAGCGGTCGCTTCACCCACTTCGCGAATACCAAGCGCATAGAGGAAGCGGGCAAAGGTTGTTTCCTTCGCGTTTTCCAGCGCATTTACCACGTTTTGCGCCGACTTGGGTCCCATGCGATCCAGTCCGGTGAGTTTACCCGCCGTCAGCGTAAAGAGATCGGCCGGTGTATGGACGTACTCTTTCTCGACCAGTTGATCAATGATTTTGTCGCCCATGCCATCAACATCCAGCGCACGGCGGGAGACAAAGTGTTTAAGTGATTCCTTACGCTGAGCGCCGCAGATGAGGCCACCGGTACAGCGGGTGACCGCCTCGCCTTCCACACGTTCAACGTCAGAGCCACAGACCGGACATTGGGTCGGAAATTCAATTTCCCGCGTTTCTTCCGGGCGCTCAGTAAGCACCACGTTAACAACCTGTGGGATCACATCACCAGCCCGACGAATCACCACTTTGTCACCGATACGCAATCCCAGACGCTCGATTTCATCAGCATTGTGCAACGTCGCATTACTGACCAGCACCCCGGCAACCTGGACAGGTTCAAGACGGGCGACGGGAGTAATCGCGCCGGTACGTCCTACCTGAAACTCCACATCACGCACAAACGTCATCTGTTCCTGCGCCGGAAACTTAAACGCCACGGCCCAGCGCGGCGCGCGAGCAACGAAGCCGAGTTGTTCCTGCAACGCCATTGAGTTGACTTTAATCACCACACCGTCAATGTCGAAGCCGAGTGTCGGTCGGTCCTCTTCCACTTGATGGTAGAACGCCAGAACAGCTTCAGGCGAATCGCACAGCGTCACCCTGTTACTGACCGGAAGTCCCCACTCTTTGAATTGCAGCAAGCGACCCAGATGGGTATCGGGCAGTTCGCCGCCTTCCAGTACCCCCACCCCATAGCAGAAGAAAGTGAGCGGTCGCTTCGCCGTAATACGCGGATCGAGCTGACGTAATGAACCTGCCGCAGCGTTACGCGGGTTCGCAAACACTTTGTTGCCCGTACGGCGCGCTTCTTCATTGATTTTTTCAAACCCAGCCTGCGGGAGGAACACTTCTCCACGCACTTCCAGACGAGCCGGAATATTGTCACCACGCAGTTTTAACGGGATAGCGCGAATGGTACGCACATTGGAGGTAATGTCCTCGCCCGTAGTACCATCGCCGCGCGTTGCGGCACTGACCAGTACGCCATTTTCATACAGGATACTGACCGCCAGACCATCCAGCTTCAGTTCGCAGCACCAGGTCAGCTTGTCGGTACTCTTCAGCCTGTCCTGCACGCGTTTATTGAAGGCGAGAAAACTCTCTTCATCAAAGACGTTATCCAGTGACAACATCGGCACTTCATGGCGGATCTGGCTAAATGCCGCCAGCGGAGCGGCCCCTACACGTTGAGTTGGCGAGTCGGGCGTAAGCAATTCAGGATGTTGGGCTTCCAGCTCACGCAATTCGCGCATCAGGCGGTCGTACTCCGCATCGGGAATTTCCGGTGCGTCCATCACATGGTAAAGATACTCATGATGGCGAAGCGTGGTTCGCAGCTCTGTCAGTTGTTGTTCGATTGATTCCATATCGCACCATCAATGATAAAAAACCCCCGACAGGCGGGGGTTCAGAAAAGGGATGTCACGCCAGAAAAAAATCAGGCGTTAGATTCTTTCACTTCGCGGATGCGGTCCTGATACTCGCGCAGTTTCTGCGGCGTCATCATTCGACGTTGATCGTCGAGCACCACACCACCGACTTCATCGGCAATGTGCTGCGCGGACTGCAGCATCAGCTTAAAGTTTTGCAGCTCATCTCCGTAGGATGGCACCTGCATAAAGATAGTGACGCCTGGCGTTGTGAAATCACCGCTCATCTCAGGATCAAAGGTTCCCGGATTCACCATGTTAGCAAGGCTGAACAGCGACGGGCCACTGCCATCCGGGCTGAGATGACGATGGAAGATATTCATATCGCCAAATTTAAAGCCAGCCTGCAGAATGCTGCTCAGCAGGACTTCACCGTTAAGCTCACTGCCGTGATGGGCCGCGACGTTCATAATGATCACCGCTTCTTTACGCTGCGGTTTTTCAGCAACTGCCGGCGCTTCTTCGACCACCGGTTCAGGCTGTGGTTGCGACTCAACAACCGGCTCCGCTGGCTGGAAAGTTTGCGGGGCTTGCTGCACTGGCTGCGCTGTAGGCTGAACCTGCGGAGCGACAGGCTGCGGCTGCATCGGCTGATGTACCGGCTGCTGAGGCTGCTGATGTTGTACAGGCTGATGAGGCTGCTGAACATGCGGCGGCGGTACCTGCGCTTCAGCGGGCTGCTGCGCGGGTTGACGCGGCTGAGCAGACGCATACGGCGGCTGGTACTGGTGTTGCGGCGACTGAGGAGGAACGCCATGTTCCTGAGCATTGCCGGGAGCATGATTCACACGATGCACGCGAACTTCGCCCACGCCTTCGTCTTCCTCGACGTTGTCGTCGAACGAATCCTCGTCATCACGTTTAGACTTCATGCGTTTCAGTGGGCGATCGCGGAATATAGAAGACCGTTCTTTACGGCTAGTCCAGAAACCATGTACCAGTAAAGCGATTATGGCGATCGCGCCAACAATGATTAATATCAGACGCAAATCCTGCATCATTATATTCTCTGTTGTTCTAACACCTTGCCACCACGGCAAACATTTACTTACTAAGAGTATTTGTCGATTACGTCAAGTGCAAGTGCACTCTCGACTTTCACTGCATAAAGATGAATAAAATCGTGCTTTTTGCTGTTTTTTCGAACATTTCCGAACTGGCCTATGCTCGACAACCGAGTAAGATAAGCAAAGTTTACCCAGGGGTTTATATAATACGGAGCATATCCTGACTATGGTTTCATCATCTGCAGTTATATCACGCAGCGGTTTTTATTACTTCTCTCAGGGATGGAAGCTCATCACCCAGCCTGGGATCCGTCGCTTTGTCATCTTACCTCTGCTGGTCAATATCCTCCTGATGGGCGGTGCATTCTGGTGGCTATTCAGCCAACTGGATAGCTGGATCCCTTCACTGATGAGTCATGTCCCGGACTGGCTGCAATGGCTTAGCTATCTCCTGTGGCCGATTATAACGCTTTCCGTGCTGTTGGTGTTTGGTTACTTTTTCTCCACGCTTGCCAACTGGATTGCCGCGCCGTTTAACGGTTTGCTGGCAGAACAACTGGAAGCGCGTTTAACGGGCGCAACTCCGCCGGATGTCGGCGTTTTCGGCATCATGAAAGATGTGCCACGGATAATGAAGCGTGAATGGCAGAAGCTGGCCTGGTATCTCCCGCGCGCCCTTGTATTGTTGATCCTCTACTTTATTCCAGGGATTGGGCAAACTATCGCACCGGTACTGTGGTTCTTATTCAGCGCATGGATGCTGGCCATTCAGTATTGCGATTACCCGTTCGATAACCACAAAGTTCCGTTTAAAGAGATGCGCACGGCTCTGCGCACACGCAAAGTCACCAATATGCAGTTTGGCGCACTGACCAGCTTGTTCACCATGATTCCGGTGCTCAATCTGTTCATCATGCCGGTTGCGGTATGCGGCGCCACGGCGATGTGGGTTGACTGCTATCGTGCTAAACATGCGTTATGGAAGTAATGCAAAAGTGTGTAAAACAGGGGTGGCTTATGCCGCCCCTTATTCCATACTGGTGTCTATTATTTCCCTTCAGCATATAGATATGCGAATTCCTTACTTCCCCATACTTTCTCAACAGGTATGCTGAAGCGGTATCCTAATTTCATACAGTTAAGGACAGGCCATGAGTAAGATTTTTGAAGACAACTCGCTGACTATCGGTCATACGCCGCTGGTTCGACTGAACCGTATCGGTAACGGACGCATTCTGGCGAAGGTGGAATCACGCAACCCGAGCTTTAGCGTCAAATGCCGTATCGGTGCCAATATGATTTGGGATGCCGAAAAACGTGGCGTACTGAAACCGGGTGTAGAGTTGGTGGAACCCACCAGCGGAAACACCGGGATTGCGCTGGCGTATGTTGCCGCAGCACGTGGCTACAAGCTCACGTTGACCATGCCGGAGACCATGAGCATTGAACGCCGTAAGCTGCTGAAAGCGCTGGGCGCCAATCTGGTTCTGACGGAAGGCGCAAAAGGAATGAAAGGCGCGATTCAGAAGGCCGAAGAGATTGTGGCCAGCGATCCAGACAAATTCCTGCTGCTTCAGCAGTTCAGCAACCCGGCCAACCCGGAAATCCACGAAAAAACCACCGGCCCGGAAATCTGGGAAGACACCGATGGTCAGATTGACGTGTTTATCTCCGGCGTCGGTACCGGCGGTACGCTGACCGGCGTGACCCGCTACATCAAAGGGACGAAAGGTAAAACGGATTTAATCACCGTTGCCGTCGAACCTACCGATTCTCCGGTTATCGCCCAGGCCCTGGCAGGTGAAGAGCTGAAACCAGGCCCGCACAAAATTCAGGGTATTGGCGCAGGCTTCATTCCGGGCAACCTCGATCTGAAGCTTATTGATAAAGTTGTCGCCATCACCAACGATGAGGCGATCTCTACTGCGCGTCGTTTGATGGAAGAAGAAGGTATTCTGGCGGGGATCTCTTCCGGGGCTGCTGTTGCTGCTGCGCTTAAGCTGCAGGAAGATGAAACCTTTACCAATAAGAATATAGTGGTTATTCTACCGTCATCGGGTGAGCGTTATCTGAGCACTGCACTGTTTGCCGATCTCTTCACAGAGAAAGAACTGCAACAGTAATGCCAGCATGTTAATAACGCGTAAAAAAGCACCCTTTTGGGTGCTTTTTTGTGGCCTGCTTCAAAGTTTCACCTCACCTGGCATTGATTCAGCCTGCCGGAACTGGTATTTAACCAAACTAATTATTTTGATGCGCGAAATTAATCGTTACAGGAAAAGCGATAGCTGAATCGATTTTATGATTTGGTTCAACTCTTCCTTTCGCGGCATAATGTTTAATGACGAACGAAACGTCAGCGGCAAGAAGTTGCCAGCAACGGATTGCACCGAACTCCTTTTGTGTCGCGTCCAGTTTACGCCGATGCTAACAATACAGGCTAAAGTTGAGCCGCCAGGCTAGACTTTAGTTCCACAACACTAAACCTATAAGTTGGGGAAATATAATGTTCCAGCAAGAAGTTACCATTACCGCTCCGAACGGTCTGCATACTCGCCCTGCTGCTCAGTTTGTTAAAGAAGCAAAAGGCTTTTCTTCTGAAATTACTGTGACTTCCAACGGCAAAAGCGCCAGCGCAAAAAGCCTGTTTAAACTGCAGACTCTGGGCCTGACTCAGGGAACCGTTGTTACCCTTTCCGCAGAAGGCGAAGACGAACAGAAAGCAGTTGAACATCTGGTTAAACTGATGGCTGAACTCGAGTAAGTTCAACGAGTTCTTTTAAATATCAGTCACAAGTAAGGTAGGGTTATGATTTCAGGCATTTTAGCATCCCCGGGTATCGCTTTCGGCAAAGCACTGCTGCTGAAAGAAGACGAAATCGTCATTGACCGGAAAAAAATTTCTGCCGACAAGGTTGATCAGGAAGTTGAACGTTTTCTGAGCGGTCGTGCCAAGGCATCTGCGCAACTGGAAGCGATCAAAACCAAAGCTGGTGAAACGTTCGGTGAAGAAAAAGAAGCCATCTTTGAAGGGCATATCATGCTGCTCGAAGATGAGGAGCTGGAGCAGGAAATCATAGCCCTGATTAAAGATAAGCACATGACGGCTGACGCAGCTGCGCATGAAATTATCGAAGGTCAGGCCACAGCCCTGGAAGAGCTGGATGATGAATACCTGAAAGAACGTGCGGCTGACGTACGTGACATCGGTAAACGCCTGATGCGTAACATCCTGGGTCTGGCAATTATCGACCTGAGCGCTATCCAGGACGAAGTGATTCTGGTTGCCGCTGATTTGACGCCGTCAGAAACCGCACAGCTGAACCTGCAAAAGGTGCTGGGTTTCATCACTGACGCGGGTGGACGTACCTCCCATACCTCCATTATGGCGCGTTCTCTGGAACTGCCTGCCATCGTAGGTACCGGTAGCGTCACCTCTCAGGTGAAAAACGACGACTATTTAATTCTGGATGCCGTAAACAACCAGGTTTACGTCAACCCAACCAACGACGTTATCGAGCAACTGCGTGCCGTTCAGGAGCAGGTTGCGACCGAGAAAGCGGAACTCGCTAAACTGAAAGATCTGCCGGCTATCACGCTGGACGGTCATCAGGTAGAAGTTTGCGCCAACATCGGTACCGTTCGCGACGTTGAAGGCGCTGAGCGCAATGGCGCAGAAGGCGTAGGTCTGTATCGCACCGAATTCCTGTTCATGGATCGTGAATCGCTGCCGACTGAAGAAGAACAGTTTGCTGCGTATAAAGCCGTTGCAGAAGCCTGTGGCTCTCAGGCTGTTATCGTACGTACCATGGACATTGGCGGCGATAAAGAACTGCCGTACATGAACTTCCCGAAAGAAGAGAACCCGTTCCTGGGCTGGCGTGCCGTGCGTATCGCGATGGATCGTAAAGAGATCCTGCGTGACCAGGTTCGCGCTATCCTGCGTGCCTCTGCTTTCGGCAAACTGCGCATTATGTTCCCGATGATCATCTCTGTTGAAGAAGTGCGTGCACTGCGCAAAGAGATTGAAATCTACAAACAGGAACTGCGTGACGAAGGTAAAGCATTTGACGAAAGCATCGAGATTGGCGTGATGGTGGAAACACCTGCTGCGGCAACGATTGCACGTCATTTAGCCAAAGAAGTCGATTTCTTTAGTATCGGTACCAATGATTTAACGCAGTACACCCTGGCAGTTGACCGTGGTAATGATATGATTTCACACCTTTACCAACCGATGTCGCCATCTGTTCTGACGCTGATCAAGCAAGTTATTGATGCTTCTCATGCTGAAGGCAAATGGACCGGCATGTGTGGTGAGCTTGCAGGCGACGAACGTGCTACACTTCTGTTGCTGGGGATGGGTCTGGACGAATTCTCTATGAGCGCCATTTCTATCCCGCGCATTAAGAAGATTATCCGTAACACGAACTTCGAAGATGCGAAGGTGTTAGCAGAGCAGGCTCTTGCTCAACCGACAACGGACGAGTTAATGACGCTGGTTAACAAGTTCATTGAAGAAAAAACAATCTGCTAATCCACGAGATGCGGCCCAATTTACTGCTTAGGAGAAGATCATGGGTTTGTTCGATAAACTGAAATCTCTGGTTTCTGATGATAAGAAAGACACCGGAACTATTGAGATTGTTGCTCCGCTCTCTGGCGAGATCGTCAACATCGAAGACGTGCCGGATGTAGTTTTTGCTGAAAAAATCGTTGGTGATGGCATCGCTATCAAACCAACCGGTAACAAAATGGTTGCCCCTGTTGATGGCACCATCGGCAAAATCTTTGAAACCAACCATGCGTTCTCTATCGAATCTGATAGCGGCATTGAGCTGTTTGTTCACTTCGGTATTGATACCGTTGAACTGAAAGGCGAAGGCTTCAAACGTATCGCTGAAGAAGGTCAACGCGTAAAAGTCGGTGACCCGGTAATTGAATTCGATCTGCCGCTGCTGGAAGAGAAAGCCAAGTCTACCCTGACTCCGGTTGTTATCTCCAACATGGACGAAATCAAAGAGCTGATCAAACTGTCCGGTAGCGTGACTGTGGGTGAAACCCCGGTTATCCGCATCAAGAAGTAATTCTTGCCGCAGCAGTGAAGAATGGCGCCGTTTGGCGCCATTTTTTTATCCACTTCACATCCGGTATTACAGGGCAGATGTCACCGGGCGATAACACTTCTCGCGCATCAGGATTTTCATCCCTTCCGGTCCGCTTTCCAGCATCCGTTTTTCCGAGTCAGCAACCAGCAATTCGCAGTCGTATCCTCCGGCAATACCAAACATGGCCCGCGCCACGCAAATATCTTCCAGCGCGTCTGTCCCACTGGTATCAAAATGGCCAACCATACGCCCATGCTGGCGAACCACCAGCCGATAACTCTTCATCGCGCCTCCCCTGCCGGTGGCAGAATTAACTCATCACAGCCGCACTGGTGCGTCCATGTCATGACCTCCAGCACACACTGCGCGGCATCGTGTGTCGCTGCGGTGAGTGATTTCCCTGTCACAATCCCACTCACCAGTTCAGCACAGAACAGATCGCCGGTTCCCTTAAGATCAGTTTTCACTCGCGGATGCGTGAATACCTCAACCGTTTCAGCCGTCACTACCGCGACGTTGATGACCTCCTGAGTTTCCCCGGGCGCGCTGGTGATCACGATCCATTTGAGCGTGTCAGAAAGCAGCGATTTTGCCGCCGTAATCGCTTCATCAAGGGTACGACACGGTTTTCCGCTCAACATTTGCAGTTCAAACACATTCGGCGTCAATCCCTGAGCCAGGGGTAGCAGGTAGTTGCGATAAGCTTCCGGGATTTCGGCCTTCACATACATACCGCTGTCCGTATCACCGATGACCGGATCGACCAAAATGCACAGGCCAGGATGCGTAACCAAAATGGTTTTCAGCCACTGTGCAAGCAGAACGATTTGCTCCGCGCTGCCCATATATCCCGTGGTCACCGCTTTGAGTTCACGCAAGGCGTCGCGCTCATTTAATGCGCTGAGATAACCACTAAACCAGTCAGCCGGGATAACGCCGCCGTAGAAAGTCTCATAATGTGGGGTATTACTGAATAACACCGTGGGGACCGCCGTCACCCGTAACCCCTGCGCTTTGATGGCTGGGACAGCAATACTGTTGCCTACGCTGCCATACACCACCTGTGACTGGACGGCGACGATATCGGTCTGTAACGCCCGATGCTTGTCGTCGAAGAGCACTGACTGTATTTCACTCTCCTGCTCCATTACCCTCTCCTCTCGCTGGACAGCGGGCTAACACCCCACTATTATCGTCATATGCTAAAATTCATTTTGTCATAGGTCAATAATGATCGACGGAAAAACCGCTAACGAAATTTTTGACAGTGTCCGCCAACATATCTCCACAGGCCTCCTGTCGCCTGGAGAAACGCTGCCGCCGGTGCGAGAGTTGGCTGCGGCGTTGAACGTCAACCGCAACACTGTCGCAGCGGCATATAAACGGCTGGTGACTTCCGGGCTGGCGCTCAGTCAGGGGCGAAACGGTACGGCAGTAAAGAGTATGGACTCCCCCATCGCACTTGAGGGGAGTAACCCGGACACGCCTCTGACCGATCTGTCCGGCGGCAACCCTGCCCCCGCACGTCTGCCCGATCTCAGTCGTTATTTCGCGCAAATAAATAAGAATCCGCGTTTGTATGGCGATACCGCAGTGTCGCCGGGTCTGAAGGCATGGGCAACAGACTGGATGCAGGATGCGCTACCGGGTACAGGCGAAATTGATATCACCAGCGGTGCCATTGATGCCATTGAACGTCTGCTGTGCGCACATTTGCTGCCCGGCGACAGCGTTGCCGTTGAAGACCCTTGCTTTTTGAGCAGCATCAATATGCTGCGTTATGCCGGATTTACCGCCAGCCCGGTCAATGTGGACACCGAAGGCATGCAGCCGGAGATGCTGGAGCGTGCACTGGAGAATGGGGCGCGGGCGGTCATTCTCACCCCGCGTGCGCACAATCCGACAGGATGTAGCCTGAGCGCGGCCCGTGCAGCCAGCCTGCAGGCGCTCCTGGCAAAGTATCCGCAAACACTGGTGATTATTGACGATCACTTTGCCCTGCTGTCCGCTTCCCGCTGGCATCCGGTGATTTCGGCGCAAACCAAACATTGGGCCGTGATCCGGTCAATGTCAAAAACGTTAGGCCCTGATCTGCGCCTTGCGATCGTCGCCAGCGACCCGGCTACCTCCGCTAAACTTCGCTTACGACTCAATTCCGGCAGCCAGTGGGTCAGCCATCTGTTACAGGACTTAGTCTGCGCCTGCCTGAGCGACGATGAATATCAGCGCTCTCTGGCACAGACTCAGCAGTTTTATGCCGCTCAACAACAAAAACTTGCCCACGCCCTCAGACTACAGGGGATTGAGGTACATGCCGGTGATGGCCTGAACCTGTGGCTACCACTGGAAAAACATAGCCAGCCGCTTGCCTTCGCGCTGGCGAAATCAGGCTGGTTGGTACGTGAAGGTGAAGTGTTCGGCCTTAACACCCCTTCACACGGTCTGCGCATTACGCTGTCAACATTAGAGGACAGCGATATGACTAAGCTGGCGGCTGATATCCATCAGGCGCTGCAGCGCTAACAGGAGAGAAAACGTGCGAGTTCACTTTGTTATTCATGAGTCATTTGAATCTGCTGGCGCTTACCTGCCATGGGCCACAGAGCGTGGTTATACCCTCAGCTGGTCGCGCGTTTACGCCGGAGAAGCGGTTCCCGCCAATGCAGAGGGTTTCGATATGCTGGTCGTGTTTGGGGGTCCGCAGTCACCACGCACCACGCGTGAAGAGTGCCCGTATTTTGACTCTCAGGCCGAACAACACCTAATCAACCAGGCCGTTTCCGCCCGTAAAATTGTAGTTGGGATCTGTTTAGGTTCACAGCTGATTGGTGAAGCGCTGGGTGCGAAAGTGTGCCAAAGCCCGGAAAAAGAGATTGGTCATTACCCCATTACGCTGACGGAAGCGGGCAAGCAACATCCGCTTATTGCCCACTTTGGTTCGCCGTTGATGGTCGGTCACTGGCACAATGATATGCCGGGATTGACAGACCAGGCGACAATCCTCGCGACAAGCGAAGGCTGTCCGCGTCAAATCGTGCAATACGGTAATTTTGTCTATGGCTTCCAGTGTCATATGGAGTTCACCGCTGAAGCGGTAGAAGGCCTGATACTGCACTCGGAGCAGGAACTGGCCGAGGCGAAAGGAAAGCGTTTTATTCGCTCAGTGGCTGAAATGCGTGAATGGGATTATCAGCAGATGAATGAAAAACTCTGGCAGTTCCTCGACCTGCTGGTAGAGAAACACCGCGGGTAATGGACAGAGATGCCGGATGGCGCTGCGACGATCTGGCATCTCTTAACGACGTTAAATCCCGGCACCCTGGTTAAAGTGTTCTTCGCCAAAGACCCCCGTTGAAAGATAGCGGTCGCCACGATCGCAGATGATCGCCACCGCCACCGCTCCCGGATTCGCTTTTGCAATCCGCATCGCACCGGCCACGGCACCGCCCGAGCTGACGCCGCAGAAAATGCCTTCACGCACCGCCAGTTCACGCATGGTGTTTTCTGCATCGTTCTGATGAATATCTAAAACTTCATCGACCAACGCGGCGTTAAAAATGCCGGGCATATATTCCGCAGGCCAGCGGCGAATGCCGGGAATACTGCTCCCTTCTTCCGGCTGCAGGCCAACAATTGTGACCGGTTTTTCCTGTTCGCGCAGAAAACACGACACGCCCGTAATGGTGCCTGTGGTGCCCATACTGGAGACAAAATGCGTAATGCGGCCTGAGGTCTGCTGCCAGATTTCTGGCCCGGTGGTCGTGTAATGCGCATACGGATTATCGGGATTGTTAAACTGATCGAGCAGCTTTCCTTCGCCGCGCTCAGCCATTTCCAGTGCCAAATCGCGGGCGCCTTCCATTCCTTGCTCTTTGCTGACCAGAATCAGTTCAGCGCCATAAGCACGCATTGCCGAACGTCGCTCCTGACTCATGTTATCCGGCATCAGCAGCTTCATGCGGTAGCCTTTCAATGCCGCAATCATTGCCAGCGCAATACCGGTATTCCCGCTGGTTGCCTCAATCAGCACGTCGCCTGGCTTAATCTCCCCGCGCTTTTCCGCTTCGACGATCATCGATAACGCCGCCCGGTCTTTCACCGATCCCGCCGGATTATTCCCTTCCAGCTTGACCCAAATTTCACTGCCGTTATCCGGCGTAAGGCGTTGCAGTTTGACCAGAGGTGTATTGCCAATTGTTTGTTCTAATGTGTTCACGAGCACTGTCCATAAAAAAGCCCGGATCGCGGAATGCGCCTCCGGGCGATAAACATACGAATTAAGCTATCAGGCCGATTCTGCCAGAGCAAGCTCCGCTTCACGCGTTTCAATGCGCTGATCGCCATGATACAGACGCGCATTTTGCAGCCCGACAAACAGCCGCTCGCCGCGGCTCGGGGTATCATCGCCCTGCATCACCACCGTCAGCGGTTCGTTATACCACCCCAGCGGCTGCACAACTAATTGGGTGTAGTGACCTTTCGGGCTGGCTTCCAGTACCTGGACAGGCAAAGGAGAATCCAGGCTGGTACGGCGGCTCACATCCACTTCCCATGGGCGCAGGAACAAATCGACAGGTCCCTGATACCCAGGCGTATAGCCCAGCGGCCAACGATGCGCGCCCACATGGAACTGCCCACCGCGAATCGTCCCCTGCAGGCGATTAACCTCGCCCATAAATTCCAGCACAAAGCGGGTTGCCGGTTCGCGCCATACCTGATCCGGCGCATCAGCCTGCTCGATATGCCCCTGACTCATCACCACCACGCGGTCAGCCACTTCCGTCGCCTCTTCCTGGTCGTGTGTCACAAACACGCTGGTGAACTTCAGCTCTTCGTGTAACTGACGCAGCCAGCGACGCAGTTCTTTACGCACCTGCGCATCGAGCGCGCCGAAGGGTTCATCAAGCAGCAGGATCTGCGGCTCTACCGCCAGCGCACGCGCCAGTGCAACACGCTGTTTTTGCCCACCGGAAAGCTGCGCCGGGAAGCGTTCCGCCAGATGAGCCAGTTGCACCATTTCCAGTAATTTAGTGACCTTCGCTTTAATCGCCGCGGCATTCGGACGCTCGCGACGTGGCAATACCGTCAAACCGAACGCGATATTGTCGAAGACGGTCATATGGCGAAACAGGGCGTAATGCTGAAAGACGAAACCGACTTTCCGGTCACGGGCATGCAGACGACTGACGTCAGTACCGTGAAAACGGATATGCCCACTGGACTGATGCTCCAGCCCGGCAATAATGCGCAGCAACGTGGTTTTACCCGAGCCGGAAGGCCCCAGCAGCGCGACCATCTGACCTGAAGGAATATCCAGTGAGATATCGTTCAGCACCTGGGTGCGACCAAAAGACTTCTTAATATTGGCAATCTCAATGCTCATGATTTTCCTCCTGCTGCGCGCGTTTTTCCTGGTTCTCCAGACGCCATTGCAGCATGCTCTTCAAAAACAAGGTAACGATCGCCATCAGCGTTAATAACGCCGCGGCGGTAAAGGAGCCGACGGCGTTGTAGTCCTGCTCCAGTAATTCAATCTGTAACGGCAGCGACAGCGTTTCGCCGCGAATCGAACCGGATACCACCGATACCGCGCCAAACTCGCCAATTGCGCGAGCATTGGTCAGCACCACGCCATAAAGCAGCGCCCAGCGGATATTAGGCAACGTCACGCGACGGAACATCTGCCAGCCGGAGGCGCCAAGTAAGATCGCCGCCTCATCCTCCTGACTGCCCTGGCTTAGCATGACCGGCACCAGCTCTCGCACCACAAATGGACACGTCACGAAGATGGTGACCAGCACCATGCCCGGCCACGAGAACATGACCTGCAGGTTGTGTTCATCCAGCCAGCCACCGAGCGGACCGTTAGAGCCGTAAAACAGCAGATAGACCAGACCAGCCACAACCGGCGACACGGCAAACGGGATATCCAGCAACGTCAACAGCAACTGGCGTCCAGGAAAGTTAAAGCGGGTCACCAGCCAGGCCAGCAACACGCCAAACACCAGGTTCACCGGCACCGCAATCAGCGCAATCAGTACCGTCAGCCAGATGGCATGCAGCATGTCCGGATCGGCCAGGTTCTGTAACACCGGCATCAGGCCTTTGCTGAACGCGTGCACGAAGATATAGATCATCGGCACCAGCAGGATGAGCACAGACACCAGCATCCCCGTGCCGATCAGAAACCATTTACCCCAGTTGATACGGGGTGCGCCATAGCGTTTCAATTGCGTTATCTCGGCCATCAGTGACCTACCACACGTCGCCCAAAGCGACTTTGCAGGGTGTTAATCGAAAACAGCAGCAACAACGACGCACCGAGGATCACCGAAGCGATCGCGCTGGCGGCCGGGTAGTCAAACTCCTGCAAGCGAACAAAAATCATCAGCGAGGTCACTTCCGTTTTCCAGGCGATGTTCCCGGCGATAAAGATAACGGCGCCAAACTCGCCCAGACTACGGGTGAAAGAGAGCGCAACGCCCGCAACCAGCGCCGGGGAAAGCTCCGGTAAAACCACTTTGCGAAAACTCTGCCAGCGGGTTGCGCCCAGCGTTTCCGCCGCTTCTTCATACTCCGGGCCTAACTCTTCCAGTACCGGCTGCACGGTACGAACGACAAACGGAATACTGGTAAAAGCCATCGCCACCGCAATACCGAGCCAGGTGTACGTCACTTTGATATCAAACTTCGCCAGCCACTCGCCGTAAAACCCGTTGACCGAGAACAGAGAAGCCAACGTTAAACCGGCCACCGCCGTTGGCAGCGCAAACGGTAAATCCATCAGCGCATCCAGCAGCGTACGTCCCGGAAAGCGATAGCGGGTTAAGACCCACGCCATCAACAGACCGAAAACGCCGTTAAAAATGGATGCCACAAACGCTGACAGCAGCGTCACTTTATAGGCCGCCACAACCTGTGGATTGGTAATCACATCCCAGTATTGCGCCCAGCTCATTTGCGCCAGTTGCATTACCAGCGCACTGAGCGGCAGCAGCAATATCAGGCAGACAAACAGTAAGCTGGTGCCCAGGCTTAAGGTAAAGCCGGGCAGCACGCGCCGGGAAGAAACAGAAAACATTTACTTACGCCCCGCCGCTAACAGCTTGTCTAACTCACCGCCGCTGGTGAAGTGGGTTTTCATGACTTCCGGCCATGAGCCAAACTTATCCTCTACGCGGAACAGCGCTGTCTGCGGAAATTTATCTTTCAGCTTATTCATGACTTCCGGGTTGTTCACACGGTAGTAGTAATCCGTAATGATGGTCTGTGCCTGCGGGCTGTAGAGCCAGTTCAAATACGCCTTCGCCGCTTTTTCGGTGCCATTGGCCTGGACGTTTTTATCCACCCAGGCGACCGGGAATTCAGCAAGAATATTGGTTTTCGGGATAACGACTTCAAACCCCTGCGCTTCATACTGCTTACGAATGTTGTTCACTTCTGATTCAAAGCTGATCAGTACGTCGCCCAGACCACGCTCGGCAAACGTCGTCGTCGCACCGCGGCCGCCGGTATCAAATACCTCAACATTTTTCAGAAACTGCGTCATAAACTGTTCGGTTTTGGCTTTATCGCCACCGTCAGCGTTATCCGCCGCGCCCCATGCCGCTAAGTAGGTATAACGCGCATTACCGGAGGTTTTCGGGTTCGGGAAAATGAGCTTCACATCGGTTCTGACCAGGTCGTTCCAGTCATGGATATTCTTCGGATTACCCTTGCGAACCAGGAAGCCCATGGTGGAATAGAATGGCGAGCTGTTATTTGGCAGACGCGACTGCCAGTCCGCTGGAATTAATTTTCCTTTGTCATGCAGGATCTGCACATCTGTCACCTGGTTATAGGTCACGACATCAGCTTTTAACCCCTGCAGAATCGCCAGCGCCTGTTTTGATGACCCGGCATGAGATTGTTTTATCGTCAGCGCATCGCCGCCATTATCCTTCGCCCATTGCTGCTCAAACGGCGGGTTAAGGGCGGCAAACAGCTCGCGGGAGACATCGTATGAACTGTTCAGCAGTTCCGTTGCCTGCGCCTGACCCACCAGCAACAGCAGTGCCGCCAGCGTCAGATTTCTTTTTTTCAGTAAGTTAACGGCCATTGCGCACCCTTATAAATTAAATGACTTTCTATTGGTCATCATATTTATAACGAGTGCTAAAGGAGTAACGGTTTTATATACCGTTTGATGATTTGAAAGTTGAAAAGAGAATAAGGGTACCTCCCCCCCAGTCGCGGGGAGGAGACAGGCGTCGGTCAGACGCCAACGCTCACGCTTTCAGGCAGGGTACTGCCGCCATCAATCACGTTTTGCGTGCCAGTTAAATAGCTGGACTCATCCGATGCCAGGAACGCCGCCAGTTCGCCAACTTCGAGCGGGCATGCCAAACGACGCATCGGGATCGCTTTCGCCATTTCGGTTAATACCGATTCAGGATCGTCCGGGTTGGACTGACGCGCAATATTTTCCGCCATCGGCGTGCGTACGTAGCCAGGGCAAATGGCATTGACGCGAATGCCGGACTGCGCATATTCCACGGCCAGGGATTTGGTTAAGCCGATAATCGCAGCTTTCGACAATGCATACGCCGTTTCGCCTGGATCGGCCACCATATCACCGGTCACGGATGACATCATCACGATGCGTCCGTCTTTACGCGCAATCATCTCCGGCAGAACGGCTTTCGTGACGTTCCAGACACCTTTGATGTTGATATCAATATGGAAGTCGCGATCTTCATCGCTCATTTCAAGGAAGCTGCCAAGGCGACATACGCCCGCATTGTTGACCAGAATATCGATTTTGCCTTCACTCTTTTTCGCACGTGCTACCGCCGCCGCAACGGAAGCAAAATCTCTGACGTCTGCGTGAACCGCTGTACAACGATGACCACGTCCTCCCAGTTCATCCGCCAGTTTTTCAATCTCATCGGAGATATCCAGCAAGATTAAGTTCGCGCCATGGCGTGCAAACGTTCTGGCGATCCCTTCGCCAATGCCCTGAGATGCGCCTGTAATCAATGCTGTTTTGCCCGTGAGTTTTCCCATTTCAATCTTCTCCTTTTGATTATGGAGCCTTACACTCCATTAACGCAGAAGATACAGCAATAACAAATTGGTGCTGAGGAATAGCTCACTAAATCAGGTTAATCTCAGATAAAAAAATCCCCGCGCGTGCGGGGATGGGGATTTGCGCGTAGGCCTGATACAGCGTTCACGCCGCTATCCGGCAAGGCAATATCACAGCGCCAACAGACGATCCAGGGACGGCGCGAAGTAGTAACCGCCGGTCACCGGTTTGGTGAAACGCAGCATGGCATCACGTTTACCGTCGGTATCGCCGAACATGCTCAACAGTTGTTGTTCGATGTTGTACAGACGCGCACAGTAAGCGCAGAAGTAGAGACCGTGCGTACCGCTGGCGGTACCGTACGGCAGGCTTTGGCGAACAATCTTCAGCCCTTTACCTTCTTCTTTGAGATCCACACGGCTCAGGTGAGAAGTCGCTGGACGGTCATCGCCGTCGATCTCTTCGTTGGCTTCCTTGGTACGACCGATCATCATCTCCTGGTCGTGGATGCTCATGCGGTTAAGCTGCTTGAGATTGTGTTCCCAACGCTGTACGAACACATAGCTGCCGCCAGCATCGACGCCATCTTTGATGACCGCAACTTCACGGCGCGTTTCTTCCCCTGCCGGGTTTTCCGTGCCATCCACAAAACCGCTCAGATCGCGTTCTTCTACCCAGCGGAAACCGTGGATCTCTTCTTTCACGTCGATGCAGTCGCCAAACGCGTCCATCGCTGCCTGCGCAACGGAGAAATTCACGTCATGGCGCAGGGAAAGGATATGGATCAGCACGTCATACTGGGTTGCTGGCGCGAGGCCTTTACCGTAAGGGATAAAATCCTTTAACTCTTCCGCGCCAACGCCACCGCTCAATGCACGCCAGGTTTTGTTACCGAATGCGACCACTGCCCCCAGATGCGCATCCGGGAATTTCGCTTCAAAGGTTGCCAGCTTATCGGCAAACGCTTTGCTGGCCGCACGCAGGGCCTCGACATCACCTTTTACATTGGCTTCAATCCAAATCGCCGCACGGCAATGTTCTGGCAAAATGCCACTCTGAACCTGAGACATTGTTCCTCCTGAAAAAAAGCTGCCACGACATCGTGGCATTGATGGTCCTATTCTACCCGTTTTTTAGTAAGCCGATTTGTTCAGACGCAAATTAACGCCGCCAGATAATTTTGCTTACTTTCCAGTCTTTCAGCGTATCATCCGACGGCATTAAACCTTCAGGCCCGCTCCAGTCACCGGAAAAGACATAGCTAATATGTTGACTTCCTTCAGCTTTACACTCAACGCTGGCGCTGTCGTCCCCGGTCGCTTTCTGGCAATGTCCGAACGCTTTAGTGTAAAGGTCGCTAAACGGTGTACCGATTTCTACACCCGCTGCTGACGAAATATCGCTGTCCAGCACATCAATTCGATTGATGGTTCCCTGGTCGCCATTGATCACCATCGCCACCTTGTCGCCTTTCATTGCTTCATAAAAGCGCACCACGTTGCCGTTATCGGTTTTCATACCGCTGCGCAGGCGATAATCGCCATCCAGCGCATCAGCAATGGTTTTTTCATCCAGTGTCGTCGCGCCGGTGAGCGTACCCACGCCCTGCTCAGTGACCTCGGTTGAAGAACCAAACCAGTTCCATGGATTCGCGGCAGACCAGTTTACCGACGAAAGCGTAGAGCAGCCGGTCAACACCAGCGGTATCGCGCATAAAGTCAAACGCAGTGATTTCATTTCACTTCCTTCCTTATTTATCGACGCTGCTTTGAGTCCGGTTTCACAGAAAAGTGCCGTTATTCTTTTTCGGGAGAAAAACAGGCTCGCAGACGTTGATTGGTTAACAACCACACCAGCGCGACGATATCGGCCACCAGCAGCGCCAGCCCCACGCCATTAACAGGATCTCCGCCAAACCACAAAACCGGCTGCCAGCAGAGCAGTACCAGTTGGGCCAGAATCAGCCCTCCGCGTAATCCGCGCCATAATGCTGGAAACGCAAAGCGTCGCCCGCTGAGCAAAAATGCCAGCACCGCCGGAACGCCGGGAAGTAACCCCAGCCAGAATGCATCATGGTCGGGGTAAAACAGATTCAGTAATGTGTTGCCCTGCTCACGGGACGATCCGGCAATGACAAACAGCACCCAGGTTCGCGCCTGAAGCAGCAACACGCACCAGAAGAGAAAAGGCAGACGCAGGCGACCATGACCGTCATAGTCGGCGGGATGGAACTCAGTACTCTTCATCTTCGATCAAGCGTTTGCCCAGATTGAGCACATCGTTATGTTCATATCCCAGACGTTCATACATGCCCAGCACGACGTCGTTATCGTCACGCACGATGATTTGAATCTTCGGGCAACCGCGGGCAATGAGCTTTTTCTCCAGCCGGTTGAGCAGCGCATTGGCAATGCCGCGGCCACGAAATTCGGGATGTACGCCCAGATAATAGGCTGAACCACGGTGACCGTCATAGCCACCCATCACCGTGCCGACCACTTCACCGTTCACTTCAGCGACAAGGAACAAGCTGACGTCGTGATTCACTTTACGTTCAATGTCCATTTCGGGATCGTTCCATGGACGCAGCAGATCACAGCGCTCCCAGAGGGTGATCACCTCTTCGAAATCTTCCTGGCGAAAAACGCGTATTTCCATGGTATTGGTTTCCTTTTCAGGACGTTAAAAAGCGATTATGGCGCGAACCGCTGATTTAGCCAATATCTGACGCGAAGCGGCAGAAAAAATGGCATAATACGGAACTGTCACGTATTGAAATGAAAAGTAAAACAATTCTTATCCTGATCCGTCGCAACGGACTACGCGATACGATATAACGTCTGGAACATTATTTTTACAACTCAGGCCGTATGAGCACTTTTAAACCACTAAAAACACTCACATCGCGCCGCCAGGTGCTGAAAGCCGGGCTGGCCGCCCTGACGCTGTCAGGCATGTCGCAAGCCATCGCAAAAGAAGAAGCGCTAAAAACCAGCAATGGTCACAGCAAACCGAAGGCAAAAAAATCAGGCGCCAAGCGCGTGGTTGTCCTTGATCCTGGTCACGGAGGCATTGATACCGGTGCGATTGGCCGCAACGGGTCGAAGGAAAAACACGTGGTGCTGGCGATTGCCAAAAACGTGCGCTCCATTTTACGCAACCAGGGGATTGATGCCCGCCTGACCCGCTCTGGCGATACGTTTATTCCTCTGTACGACCGCGTCGAGATTGCCCACAAGCATGGTGCCGATCTGTTTATGTCGATCCACGCCGACGGGTTTACGAATCCGAGCGCGGCGGGTGCGTCGGTCTTTGCCTTATCCAATCGCGGAGCCAGTAGCGCCATGGCTAAGTATCTGTCCGATCGTGAAAACCGCGCCGATGAAGTCGCCGGAAAAAAGGCGACCGATAAAGATCATTTGCTCCAGCAGGTACTGTTCGATCTGGTGCAGACCGATACCATCAAAAACAGCCTGACGCTGGGTTCGCATATTCTTAAGAAAATCAAACCGGTGCACCGTCTGCACAGTCGCAGTACGGAACAAGCCGCCTTCGTGGTGCTAAAATCACCTTCAATTCCTTCGGTGTTGGTTGAAACCTCGTTTATTACCAACCCGGAAGAAGAAAGGCTGCTGGGCACGACGGCGTTTCGCCAGAAAATCGCCACCGCTATCGCCAATGGCATCATCAGCTATTTCCACTGGTTTGATAACCAGAAAGCACATTCGAAGAAACGTTAATCATGAAGCCCGATGCACAGCGCGTGAAACAGTTCCTGCTCAGTTTGCAGGATGATATTTGCCAGCAATTATCCGCCGTAGACGGCGCTGAATTTGTTGAAGACAGCTGGCAGCGCGAAGCGGGTGGCGGCGGGCGCAGCCGGGTGCTGCGTAACGGCTCAATCTTTGAACAAGCGGGAGTGAATTTCTCCCACGTTCACGGTGACGCAATGCCCGCCTCCGCTACCGCCCATCGACCTGAACTTGCCGGGCGCAGCTTTGAAGCAATGGGCGTATCGCTGGTTGTGCATCCGCTCAATCCTTATCTTCCCACCAGCCATGCTAACGTCCGGTTTTTTATTGCTGAGAAACCCGGAGCCGATGCCGTCTGGTGGTTTGGTGGCGGCTTTGATTTAACGCCCTACTACGGCTTTGAAGAGGATGCCATTCACTGGCACCGTACCGCGCGCGATTTGTGTTTACCGTTTGGCGAAGACGTTTATCCGCGTTACAAAAAGTGGTGCGATGACTACTTTTTCCTCAAACACCGTAATGAGCAGCGCGGTATTGGCGGTCTGTTCTTTGACGATCTCAATACGCCTGACTTCGACCACTGTTTCAGCTTTATGCAGGCCATTGGCAAAGGGTATACCGATGCCTACCTGCCTATCGTTGAGCGTCGAAAAGCGATGCGCTGGGGCGAGCGTGAGCGTAACTTCCAGCTTTATCGGCGTGGGCGTTATGTCGAGTTCAATCTGGTGTGGGATCGCGGTACGTTGTTTGGCCTGCAGACCGGCGGGCGTACCGAATCAATTTTGATGTCGATGCCGCCGCTGGTGCGGTGGGAATATGACTGGCAGCCTGAAGCGAACAGCCCGGAAGCTGCCCTCAGCGACTTTATTCAAGTGCGCGACTGGGTCTGATCCCAGACCCTCTTTTCCCCTGGCCGGATAAGACGCGCAAGCGTCGCCTCCGGCACAACATTCACACCCCGGTGCCCATTACGCCCACTGGCGCATGCGCTGGTGCAGAGTCAGTGACGGTTTCTCCGCAAACAGCTGCTGGTAATCGGTGGCGAACTGCCCTAAGTGCCAGAATCCCCACTGCATAGCAGCATCTTTTACCGTCGTACTCTGTGACCACGGGCTGATAAGCTCACGGCGCACCGCATTCAGACGAATGCGTTTTAACCAGGCATTAGGTCCGATGCCGAGGATGGCATGAAACGCATTTTGCAACGTACGGCGACTGACATGTAGCTGGTTGCACAGGTCAAGCACGGTCAGCGGCTCAGACATATTTTCCAGCACATATTCACGCGCACGCGACAGTAGCCGACGGTAGCTCTGATGGCTGATGCTCTCGGCAGTCATGATCGGCTGCGCCTCTTCCAGCATAGTGCCCATTGCCAGCAGCAGGTTATCGCCTAACACTTTACGCACCGCAGGCTGGCGAAGATTCTCCGGATTTTCGCTGAACGTGGCCAGCGCCTGCTGCACAAAGCCCCACAGCGCCGCTTTATGTTGCTCTTTCACTTCCAGCGCAGACTGGTTACGCAACATATGCAGCACCCTTTCCGGGTTATGCAGGAAGTTGGCCTGACGGGCAATCGCCTCTTCGGAGATCACGACGCCAAGAATGGTGTAATCGTCCGGCGTACTCAGTTCAAACTCCGTCCCTCCCGGGCGGGTCGCGATTTCTGCGCTGCCAAGACATTGGGTACCAATAAAACCCTGCTCGCCGCGCGTTGCCGGAATGCCAAACCAAAAGGAATTCGGCCAGACAAGACACGACTGACGCAAGGCCAGACCGGTGTATTCACGGAACACCTGAATATCATCGAGCAGGATTTCCGTGAACTCGCCATGAAATTTCCCCGGATGAAGCTGATCGTAGATCTGCTGCCAGGCAGTAATAGTCAGAGCATGCTCATACACATCCGTTGTTCGCCGCTGGTGAACGTTGTCCACCTCCACTTTCGGCGTCAGTTTAACGTCTTCGGGTAATACTTCATGATAAAGATGGTGCAGGTTTGCAGTACGGTTCTTTTTCATGATCTTTTAAGCCGGAAGCTTCTCTGAAGCTCCCGGCCCTCCGACAGGTTAATTTTTTAAGCGATAGCGACTACTGCGTTTACGCAACGCTCCGCCAGAAAAGAGCTGCTCCAGCGCATTTCTGGCTTCATCAAGTGACCAACTAAAGTGCGCGGCCACTTCCCCTGCCGTCATTCCCTGACGGACAGATCCTAACAGCGCCAGTAATTCCTTAGCGGATTCAGATGTCACGGGGGTTTCCTGTGCTTTCTCTGATTTCACGTCTGGCTTCGGTACTGGTTTCGGTTCTGCTTTTTTCGGCGCACGCTTAAAACCGCCGATCAGCCACTGGGTGTCATCGTCCGGCCGCCCTATTTCCTTGCGGCTGATGACACGGCCTGTACGCTGTGCCGCAGCACTGCCGGCATCCAGCGCCGCACGACA
Organism: Citrobacter sp. Marseille-Q6884; assembly: GCF_945906775.1. Taxonomy (NCBI): domain Bacteria; kingdom Pseudomonadati; phylum Pseudomonadota; class Gammaproteobacteria; order Enterobacterales; family Enterobacteriaceae; genus Citrobacter; species Citrobacter sp. Marseille-Q6884. The sequence continues at coordinate 298,268 of NZ_CAMDRE010000002.1, read as the reverse complement.
CGCCGCCAGATCGCCTTCCACCACCAGCGTCAGCCTGCCAGGATCGAGCACTTCGTGGCTTAACAGACGCACGTTCGCGGCCTTTAACATGGCATCCGCCGCGTCTACGGCAGCCACCATGCCATCCACTTCCAGTAATCCCAGTGCATTGATCATCGCAACCTCTCTTACGCACGCTGTACCGGATTACGGGCAATATCCAGAACGGCATCGGCAAAGGCGTTACACGCGGCTTTACAGGCAGCCTGACTACCGGTCAAAAATGCTGCCGAATAGTTCGTTTCTGACGGCGGTGGTACGTAAGTGACCAGTTGTACATCGGCAGATTTCAACGCAGCATCAATACCAAATGTCGCTTCCAGCGGTGGCGCCACCAGATAAGCCATTGGATCGCCAAGCCGACATCCCGCCGTGGCGGAAAGATAGGAACCGGTACGCGAGACTACGTGCGCGAGAAACGCGGTGTTTTCTGCATCATTCGCCCACTGGAACGCTGCGCCGCTTTCAATATTGGCCACCATCGCATCCAGACCCGCACGGACTTCCGCCGGGTTCGGTCCGCCGAGCATAATCAGCACTTCACCTGCGGTTGGAGAGGGACCGTGCGCCGCACCGGCATACAGCGAGCGGCCATAAACCACTTCCACCATTGCCTGTTTTGTCGCTTCGTCAGCGGCAATATACGCGACATCATCAGAATCTGCCGTGATGAGTCCGAGGCTACGTATATGTGGTGGCAATTTAAGTTCGCGGGCAAAACCGTCATTTACCGAGGCAATCACGCGCATCGCGGTGACTGAAGGTCTAATCAAATCTAATGCTGGCATGATGCCTCCTTAACGGGTCATATTGATGCCGGATGCTTTTTGTTCCAGCATGCGTTTGGCCAAATCCACAATTACCGCAGCCGCTTCAACCGGTGGTGTACCGCCATGGTGAATGTTCGAAATGCAGGTTCTGTCAGCTTCTACGGTGGTCGCTACGCGCGGTGAATAGACGGCGTAGCAGGAAAGGCTTTCTGACTGCCCCAGCCCCGGACGTTCACCGACCAGCAGAATCACCACTTTCGCGCCCAGCAGTTCGCCAATCTGATCTTCAATTTTCACGCGGCCATAACGAACAAAGAACGGCGTGCCCACCTTCAGCCCGGCCTGTTTTAAACCGGACAACAGCGGCGGCAGGATCTCTTCGTAGTTTGCGGTGATGGCATCGGTAGACAGGCCATCGGACACAATCACCTGAACATCCGGGTTCGCCACACACTGCGATTTCAGCGCATCTACCGCTTCCGCACTCAGGCGACGCCCCAAATCCGGGCGAGTCAGGTAGAGGTTTTTGTCACTGATTTCTGAGCGTACTTCCAGCAGCCCCTGGGCTTTCACCCACTCTTCAGGCACTTCTTTCAGAACGGTATCTTTCGAACGTGAGTGGTCAGCCAGGAAACGCAACAGCGCCTGAGTACGCGGACGTGGGCCCGCGCGGCCAGTACAGACGCGCGCAGCGGTACTGCGGCGCAGTTCAGTTAACACTTCAGCACGGTGCGGATTTTCAACGCCAATCCACGCTTTGGCTTCGGCTGAGCCTAAGTCCATCGCGCAGCTTTCACCGGTGGGTGCGGCACATTGTGTCGTACTGCAATTTGCTGGTGCTGATGGCGCTTGAGCCTGCGGTTGCGACTCACCCATTGACGCCATTACATTGCGTACAATTTCTTCAATCTGTTTTTGATCCATCGTAAGTCATCCCCGCATCATCAGAAGAACAGTGACGGATCGCCCGCCCGTTTGGTCAAGCGACCGTTTGCCATAATGCCCATGGTTTCCAGCCAGCGCTCAAACTCCGGCGAAGGACGCAGGTTTAACAACTGGCGTACGGTCGCCGTGTCGTGGAACGCGGTGGTCTGATAGTTGAGCATGATGTCGTCACCGAGCGGCATGCCCATGATGTAGTTGCAGCCAGCGGTGGCGAGCAGAATCATCAGGTTTTCGTTGAGGTTCTGGTCAGCGTCGGCATGGTTGGTGTAGCAGCAGTCACAGCCCATCGAGATGCCGCTGAGCTTGCCCATGAAGTGATCTTCCAGACCCGCGCGAATAATCTGACGGTCGTTGTAGAGATACTCCGGCCCGATAAAGCCCACCACGGTGTTAACCAGGAACGGATCGTAGTGACGCGCCAGCCCGTAGTTACGCGCTTCCATCGTCACCTGATCGGCACCGAAGTTCGCGCCAGCAGAGAGCGCGGAGCCTTGTCCGGTTTCAAAGTACAGGCAGTTTTCCCCGGCGATACGGTTGAACTCAGCACCGACTGCACGTGCCTCATCCAGCATCGCCAGCTCAACGCCAAACTCTTTTAAGCCCTTCTCGCTGCCGCAGATACTCTGGAAAATCAGTCCGCCCGGCGCGCCGCGGCGAATCGCTTCGATCTGAGTGGTGACGTGAGCCAGTACGCAGCCCTGGGTTGGAATGTTGAACTTGTCGATCACGCCATACACGGTATCGAGCACGCGGCTTAAGTTCTCCACGTCATCCGTTACCGGGTTTACGCCGATCACCGCATCACCCGCGCCGAAGGAGAGCCCTTCGTAGATTTGTGCCGCAATGCTCTGCACGTCATCACGGGTGTCGTTCGGCTGTAAACGACAGCTAAAGGTGCCCGGCAGACCGATGGTGGTGTTGGCCTTTTTGATCACCGGCATTTTCTTACCGCCGTAGATCAGATCCGCGTTGGAGCAAATTTTCGCCACTGCGGCGACCACTTCCGACGTTAACCCTTTGCGTGTAAACGCAATGTCATCGACAGAGGTTTCATCACTCAGCACGTACTCACGCAGCTCACTGATGCTCCAGTTTTTGATGCGGTTATAGGCCGTTTCGTTGACGTCATCCTGAATCAGACGCGTCACGCAGTCCTCCTCATAGGAAATCACCGGGTTATTGCGGATATCCGCTACCGTCATTTCCGACAACACCTGTTTGGCCGCCACACGTTCCTGCGAACTCGTCGCGGCTACACCTGCCAGCACATCCCCCGAACGCAGTTCGTTGGCTTTTGCCAGCACCTCTTTTACATCCTTAAACTGATAAACATTGCCGAACAATGTGGTCTTTAGTTTCATAAGTCGTTCCCTCAGGAAGGAAATGCGAGTGATTTCACCGTCACCGGCACAACCGATCCGCCAAAAAGAGGCGTACCAATGTCGATATAGTCCCCCGCCCGGACAACCACCTCATCGATGACCGCCAGCGGGTGTTGCTGTAACTGTGGGCGTAACAGCATGCCCAGGGCTTTACCAAAATCCTGCTCGGCTACCACCAGCAGGGGATGCGGATTCGGATAACGCGCGACAAAGGCCAGCAGCGCGTCAATGACCGTTAACAGCGCGGCGTAACGCACTGGCAGCGACCCAGGCAGCGCCAGCACATAGGCATCGGTTTGCGGGTCGAGATCGAGCTGCATCAGCGCCTGCTGCCAGGCCGCCACCAAATCAGTCTCATCCACCGGGATCGCCACCGGCAGATTGCGCAGCGGAAGCGCCACACCTTCCAGCCAGATGGTGCTGCCTGAAAGCGACAGCGTATGTGCCCCGGCGCCAATGACCGTGGCGCGCACGGTTTGCGCCGGGAACTGCACGTTCATCTCGCGCAGACGCGGATGTTCATGCAGCGCCGTGGCTAACAGCGGTCCAATGTCGGAAAAACAGAAAGGATCGGCGGGCTGATTGCGGTAGCACTCGCCCACTCCACCAGAAAGCGTAATCACCTCCGGCTTGATGCCCGCAGGCAGAAGACCGGTTTGCATCAACGTCTGTGCCAGTGCAGAGGGCGTACCGTCAATAATCTCAACGATCAGCGTCGCCATTCGCCGCGCGACCTGAATCAGTTGCGCAGCATTGAGCGAGCGGACGTCAGTGCCCGCACCAAAAACGTCATCGACAATCATCTGCCCAGGCGGGTGCGCATGCACCACCCGCCCCTGACCATCGGTTTCCAGCAGTCGCCCACCCACGTTCAGGCAGGCTGAGCCGCTGACTTTTCCGGCGTCGAACAGCACATAGTTCGACGTGCCGCCACCGATGTCGATATTCAGCACGCGGCACAGTCGTTGCTCTGACAGGGTTTGCGCGCCCGCCCCGTGACCGGCAATCACCGACTCCAGATGCGGACCGGCGCTTGCCACCACAAAGTCGCCCAACGACTGGGAGAGCGTCATCACCGCCGGACGGGCATTGCGGGTTTTCGCGCTTTCCCCGGTAATAATGATGGCACCGGAATCGACGCTCTCAGGCGCAATACCCGCCGCCTGATACTGAGCGAGGATCAACGCCTTGAGCTCAGCCTCTTTCAACCCGCCCTGCTTATCGACAGGTGTAAAGAAGACCGGGCTTTGCCAGCTAATTTCGCGTTTGATGAATTCGTAGCGCGGCACCTGCGACACTGCCGCACGGTTAACCAGCTCCAGGCGGGAGAAGATCACCTGGGTGGTGGTGGTGCCGATATCGATACCGACGCTCAATAGCTGGCGAGTATTCACGATTGCGCCTCCGCGTTCGTTTCCGCTTCAACAGGAACGTTTTCGTCTTTCGGTACTAACAGCATAGCGACACCAATCGCGGTTACGCCGCCGATCAGCTTGCCGACAATCATCGGGAAGATCATGGCGTTCATATTCGCGGCGGCGAAACCTAAGTGGTCACCCAAAGCAAAGGCGGCTGAGACGGCGAAAGCGCAATTGATCACTTTGCCGCGGGTATCCATATTTTTCATCATGCCGAACATCGGGATGTTGTTCGCCAGCGTGGCGACCATACCAGCAGCCGCTATGTTGTTAATTTTCAGCAAATTACCGACACTCATCAGCGGTTTTTCGAACCAACGGGTCAGCAGCAATACCATCGGATACGCACCGAGCAGGACGCAGGAGATGGAGCCGATCACTTCGATAGCGCGCATCACTTCACCCGGTTTGTCGCCCGCAGCCATGAAGATAGGATCGAGACCCGGGATCAGTTCCCAGCCGAGCAGGAATTTAATGACGGCCGCCGCCAGACCGATGGTGATCAACGCCACGAGGAATTTCGCGAAGATCTGGAAACCATTGATCATTTTTTCCGGGATGAATTTCAGCCCCAGCGCGACCAGCACGGCAACGATCAGCACCGGAATCATGTTCATCAGGATCAGCGCGAAGGTGAACTCCACTGGCTGCCCGTTGATTTCAACGCCGGAGTACATCGCCACCAGCCCCCCTGCGATACAGCCGATGGGGATGGTGACAATACCGGCCAGTACGCCCAGCGCCAGATAACGACGGTCTGACGGTTCAATGATCCCCAGCGCAACCGGAATGGAGAAAACCAGCGTCGGCCCCATCATTGCCCCCAGGATCAGACCGGAGTACAGCCATGCTGCCACGTCGCCGCCCGCCAGTTCTTTCGCCAGGAAGAAGCCGCCCATGTCACATGCCAGCAGCGTCCCGGCAAACATCGACGGGTTCGCGCCCAGCATTTCATACAGCGGAATAATCACCGGCCCGAGCACTTTTGCTAATACCGGCGCCAGCGCGGTCATACCGACCATCGCCAGACCCAGCGCGCCCATTGCCATAAAACCTTCTTCAAACTGACCGCCGGATCCCTCAATGCTCTTACCGAACTTACCGAGGAAACGCGCCGAACCGCCGAACTGCGACAGGATCCTGTCCACGGCGGCAATCAGCATAAAGAACATCATGATGTACATGATGATTTCGTTAATTCCCATAGCCCCTACTCCCTGTCATATGTGTATTTATTGTGCCGCCGCATACAACGCAATAATGTCAGCCTGCGTGGCAGTGCGTGGGTTACTGCGAATACAAATATCCTCCAGCGCGGCTTGCGCCCATACGCTGTAATACTCGGGCTTCGCACCAACGTCAGCGAGCCGTTTGGTCTGACCGACTTCGGTAATCAGCTCAATGACGGCGTTGATGGCGTCACGATCGTCTGATTTCTTGTTGGTTAATGCCCGTCCGATCTGGCTGAAGCGCTCACGACAGACCATGCGGTTAAAGCCCATCACCGTCGGCAGCAGCATGGCGTTCGCCTGACCGTGCGGAATATGCAACGCCGCACCCGGCTGGTGCGCCATCGCATGACACAACCCCAGACCCGCGCTGGAAAACGCCATACCTGCCATGCAGGAGGCGAGCAGCATGCTTTCGCGCGCCGCCAGATCCTGGCCGTATCCCACCACTTTCGGTAACGCTTTGCCGATCATCGCAATCGCACCAATCGCCAGGCTGTCGGTAAACGGTGTCGCATTCAGCGCGCTGTAAGCCTCAACCGCATGCGTCAGCGCATCAATGCCGGTCATTGCCGTCACATGCGCGGGCACACCTTCGGTCAGCGCGGCATCGAGAATGGCCACATCCGGCATCAGCGTCGGGTGAGCCAGCACCTTTTTCAGTCCGGTCGCGGCGTCGATAATCACCGTGACGTTAGTGGTTTCTGACCCTGTCCCGGCGGTAGTCGGGACGGCAATCAGCGGCAGTCGCGGGCGCAATACGCTCTGTTCCGTCATGTCGGCCAGCGTCTGAGTGGGATTCGTCACCAGCAATGCCACCGCTTTCGCGGCATCCAGTACAGAACCACCACCAAAGGCCACCACGCCATCACATTTCGACTCACGCAACTGCGCCACCGCCGCGCAAACGTCCGTGATGCAAGGCTCGCCCATCGGACATGGCCAGACGGTCATCGCCACACCTTTCATCGCGAGGCTGCGTTCAAGCCCGGCAGTCATTCCGGCCTGATGCAGGAAGCTATCCACCATCACGAACATATGTGTCAGTCCGCGCGTCTGCGCTTCCTGCCCACAGGCGCTAAGCGAACCCAGTCCACACAGCGTGACCGGTGGAACGCTAAACGTTTTAATACGTTGCAGATTCAGGGTATCGAATGCCTGAAAGAGCGCGCTCTGCAATTCAGCTTGCATAGATTCCTTCCGCTTTTTCTTTTCCGCTGTTCGCAATGGCCAGCGGAGTCATAAACAGACTGTGCTGCGGTAAATGCACCTGCAGCTCCGGGAAACGCTTACGGAACAGCTCCTCGACGCCCGGCTGCATACAGGACCCGCCCGCCAGCCATAAATCTGTTATCCCTTGCCCTGCGATATGATGGGCAACGATTTCCGCCATCTTTTCGTAAACCGGTTTCACCACTGGCCAGATTTCCTTGCCGTTGCTGCGCTTGTACTGCTCGGCCTCTTCCAGTTGAATTCGGCGATTACCGGCCAGCGTCAGGGAAATATGGTGCCCGCCCGTGGCTTCATCGGCGGAGTAAGTCACCACACCCTGTTTCACAATGGCGATACCGGTTGTCCCGCCACCGATATCCACGACGCCGGCGTTATCCAGTTTCAGCAGATCCGCCACCGCCGTCGGCTCATCCAGTACGTGGCTCACGTCCAGTCCGGCAGACTCCAGCACGTTAATCGAGATGCGCGGATCGGTGCCGGGTGGAAACGAGGTTGCCGCGTGGGTAAAACGACAACCCAGTTGTTGCTCAAGCGTATCGAGATGGCGACGCACAATGGTCACGGCACCGAAAAAGTCCCAGACGATGCCGTCACGCACGACGTCGGCCCAGTCCAGGCAAACCGCTACCGGCTGCCCGTCGCTGTCGACAACCATCGACACCACGTCACAGGTTCCCAAATCAACGCCCAACCACAGCGGTGATTCACTCGCGGCAGGCGTCTGGTTACACAGCGTTGCCGCTTTTTGCAGTCTGGGTGTGAGCCAACGTTGTTCGTCATGCGCCATCTCGTCTTCTCCTTAGTACGCGCTATACGATGCGAAACGCATCGACCAACACACAGCGACGCAGACGCACAAACGTGCGCGCACTGGTCACCCCTTCCCCGGTTGGTGTCGTAATGGTCATGGTGGTCCAGCCTTCACCGCCGAGCCCAAGACCGGCAATGCACGGTCCGTTCTTGACGAAAATGCTGGTATCAATGGCGTTAGCCATACGGTTCATGTTGTCGATATTGCGTGAGTGCATCGCCGCCGTGTGGTGACAGCCGCCTTCAAGCGTTACCGCCAGTTCAATGGCTTCATCGACGTTTGCCACCCGCACCACCGGCAGTACCGGCATCATCAGTTCGGTTACGGCAAACGGATGCGTGGCAGACGTTTCGACGAACAACAGTCGGGTTTGCTCTGGTACGTTCAGGCCAATCGCCGCCGCAATTTTTCCTGCATCGCGCCCGACCCAGTCACGACTGACCGTACCTTTGCCGCGCTCATCGATATTTTTCAGCAGCACCGGTTGAAGTTGCTCCGCCTGAGCCGCCGTGAGTTTTACCGCATGCTGACTTTCCATCAGACGCATCAGTTCGTCGGCAACGCTATCCACCACGATCAACACTTTTTCGTCAGCGCAGATGATGTTGTTATCGAACGATGCACCTTTCACGATGGACTGCGCGGCGCGGACCAGGTCGGCGGTTTCGTCCACCACCACTGGCGGATTACCCGCACCCGCTGCAATCAGACGCTTATTGGTGTGTTTGCGCGCAGCATCAACCACCGCTTCACCGCCGGTCACTACCAGCAGGCCAATGCCAGGGTACTTGAACAGACGCTGTGCGGTTTCGATATCCGGGTTGGCAACGGTCACCAGCAGGTTTGCCGGGCCGCCAGCGGCAACCACCGCCTGGTTAAGCAGAGTAATGGCGCGCTGAGAAACCCCTTTTGCCGCCGGATGCGGCGCGAAGACCACACTGTTGCCTGCGGCAATCAGGCTGATCGCATTATTAATGACGGTCGCAGCCGGGTTGGTGGACGGGGTTACCGAGGCCACCACGCCCCACGGCGCGTTTTCAATCAGCGTCAGACCGTTATCACCGGTCAGTACCTGAGGAGAGAGACATTCCACGCCCGGTGTACCGCGCGCTTGCGCCACATTTTTGGCAAATTTATCTTCGACGCGTCCCATGCCAGTCTCAGTGACGGCAAGTTCCGCTAATTCTCTGGCGTGTTTTTCGCCAGCAATACGAATGGCGTGAATGGCCAACTGGCGCATCGCGACGCTTTTCAGCCCTTGTTGGGCCAGTTTTGCTGCCGCCACTGCGTCATCCAGGGAGGCAAAAACGCCCATTTCTTGAACGGCACTGACGGGTTGGCTGCTGTCTTTCATTTTCAGCAGCACCGCTTTCACGACCTGTTCAATATCCTGTTGATTCATGATGTTCAGTCCTATTTATGAAAAATGACCTGACCGCCAGATACCACTTCATCGACAATGCCAATCACGCACAAATCGACTGGGGATGATTCGTTACGGTGTGCCTGACGGGCTGAACTGCCGCTTACCAGCAGCACCCACTCACCGGTTCCCGCCCCGATGCTGTCGATAGCAACAGCACACTGCCCGTCGGGATTTCCCTGAGCATCAATCATTTCCACCATCAGCAGCTTGTCGTGCGCGAGTCCCTGATGGCGAACGGTACAAACAATTTGTCCTGTGACGATTGCCAGTTTCATACCCGCCTCCGTGGCATATTTCAGGTAAAACCTCCCCCTACCCTCCGCAGAAGGTAATGTAAAAAGGAGAGAGGGTGACGCCAGCAATGAATCCGTGGCGCCACATGGACTACTTACATGTCGTTGCTGTCGCCTTTAAAGCTGATCGGGAACACTTCTTCCAGATCGCCGTGCGGACGCGGGATAACATGTACAGAAACCAGTTCACCAATACGCTGTGCAGCCGCCGCGCCGGCATCCGTTGCGGCTTTACAGGCCGCCACATCGCCACGAACCATTGCGGTCACCAAACCGCCGCCAATCTGCTTCACGCCAACCAGTTTCACACGCGCCGCTTTAACCATTGCGTCAGAAGCCTCGATCAGTGCAACCAGGCCCCGGGTTTCAATCATTCCTAATGCTTCCATTGTGCTTTCCTCTCTGTAGAAGGGGTCCAGAACGGGACCTAAACAACCAGTGTGTGTGAGACGTTTTCACGACTCACGTCAGTCTGGCGCGGCACTGCTGCCACCAACGCCAGTTCGATAATTTCCTGTACGCTACAGCCGCGGGAGAGATCATGAAGCGGTGCGGCAAGCCCCTGAATCAGCGGCCCTACTGCACGGTATCCCCCCAGACGCTGGGCGATTTTGTAACCAATATTTCCTGCCTCCAGCGAGGGAAATACCATCACATTGGCATTGCCCTGCAGCGGACTGGCAGGCGCTTTTTGTGCCGCGACATCCGGGACAAAAGCGGCATCAAACTGCAGTTCACCGTCAACGGTAAGCTCAGGCGCGCGCTCACGAACGATCTCCGTTGCCTGCTGTACGTTAGCGACATTGGGGTGGCGCGCACTGCCATTACTGGAAAAGGAGAGCATGGCAACACGCGGCTCCTCGCCGGTAATCGCTTGCCAGGTCTGCGCACTGGCAATCGCAATATCCGCCAGTTGTGCGGCTGTGGGTTGCGGCACGACGCTGCAATCGGCAAATCCTAATGACGGTCCGAGGTATTGCGGGAGCATCAGGAAAATTGACGACAACGTTTTGCAACCAGGCTGTAATCCAATGATGCGCAGCCCTGCACGCAGAACGTTCGCGGTTGACGACAGGTTGCCCGCAATGCACACGTCGGCTTTACCGGCACTGACCATGGCTGCGGCGAACATCAGCGGATCGTTAAGCTTTTCACACGCATCCGGCGGTGTTTTTTCACCCGCGCGGGCAAGCCAGCGCTGCGCAAACTCTTCACGCATTTGCAGGTTGCTTTGCGGATCGATGACCTGAATACCATCCATTGCCACCCGGTGACCGAGCGCAAACTGACGCAGCGCAAACGGGCTGGCGACGAGAATGGGATGCGCCAGACCGTGCTGATGCAAATAATTCGCCGCTTTCAGTACCCGAACATCCAGCGCATCCGGGAACACCACTCGCGCCGGTGAGCGTTGGGCGAGCTGGCGAGCACGTTCAATGATCATGGTTTCTCTCCCAGTCGCTGTTGGATTTGGCTGACGCTCAGCGGATGCTTCGCCACGCTCAGAATCATCATCACGTAGACCGTGCTCGACAGACGGTTCAATGCCTGCAGAATGTCCGGTCTTAGCACTTCAAAACTGCGGGTGATGAATACCTGGGCTGCCACCGTTTCTGTTTCACGGACTTTGGTGCGCAGCAGATTGAGCAGCGCAGCATCGCGTCCCTGGCTGGCTTCAGGCACCAGGTGATCGTGGTCCAGATAGCGCAGTGGCTGATGCGAAAGCCGATGCAAATCTTCATCACTCAAACCGACGATAGATTGCGCGGCCAGAGGCTCGTCCATGGCGTCAGCACGCATAATGTTGCCCAGACGCGAACGAATGTCCGCCAGCCACGGCTGCCACGTTTCCGGTAGTTCAATCTGCAACCACACCGCCATGCCGATGGTGCTGTCCAGCGCCGCGCGAAATCCCAGACGCGGGTCGCTTTTCGCCACCATCTTGTCAGCCGTCAGATGCGTCAATGTGTCAGGTTTCTTTGCCACTGGCTGATGACACAGTTCACAGCTCGCCGGTGAATACGTATCGCTACTGGTTAAACCGTGCACCGGTTGCAGTTGCTGTTCTTCATCGTCAATAAACAGGCTGCCCTGCTCGTCGATATACTTAATGCGCAGATGTCGGCTTTCCAGTAATTCCCGGGCAGACGGCGTCAGGCGAGCATCAGCGGGGAGATGAATTTCAGCCCCTTCGCTGAGCGTATGATTCGCTCTGAGCCATGCTTCGGTAATGAAATCCTTCATACATCCGCCTTAGCAGGACTGCCAGTTCGCAGGCCAGGCGACATACAGAAATTTCACCGTCGATGGCGTGCCAAACTCAATGCTGGAGCCTTTCGGAATAAACATCACATCCCCGGCCTTCGCAATCATGGTTTCGCCTTCATGACGAACGTGCAGTTCGCCTTCCAGCACCATATCGATTTCGTCGTAGTTCAGCGTCCAGGGGAAGAAAGCGTTATCCCACTGCATAAACCCGGCGGCCATACTGCTGCCATCTTTGTCAGTCACCAGATCGGTTAAGCCAACACAGTGCGGCTGCGCGCCGTCAAAACGACCGAACTTCACGCTGCTGCCATCGATGACTTTCACGCCGCCTTTGCCGGTGACCGAGGTAAAGCTCGGCTGCATTCCACCCTGCTCCAGCGACTGTTTCTCCTTCATCACTTTGTCCATCAGTTGCGCGACGAGGCTTTCGGTAAACTGTCCTTCCGGCAGTTGCGCAATGATGGTTTCGCGAATACGCTGGCTTTCCGATTTACCGTCATCCATCGAAGCAGGCGCAGCAGCGGCGGCGACCGGCGCGGATTCGTCGCATTCAGTGATGGTGACGCCCAGTAGCTCAGCGACTTCGCGAGCCTCTGGGGTGATGATGCTGGCGCGCAGAACAACCGACATTTCCTGTTCGCCGCGTGCGTGGGCCGCACGAATATCATTAGCTGTGATGAGTTTTTTCACCTGCCCTTTCCTCCTTTTGGCTGAGCTCAGTCAGATAATCCACCAGGTGCTGCACGCTGCGCGGGTCATGACTATTGAGTTCGAAAATGGGCTCTTCGAACCCCATCCCACGCAGTAGCTGACGCGTTGCGGCGACGTCGGCATCCGGCATGTCCGTTTTGCTGATAACGGCGATTTGTCGTTTACAGGCGCCGATATCTAACAGCCCGGCAGGTAAGCGACTTTCTAAATCATTTGCAGCGTGAATATAAATCAACGTATCGACATCCTGCAGCGTGGTAATTAAGGCGTGGTACCAGCGCGGATGACTAAAATATTCTCCCGGTGTGTCGATATCGCCGTTTTCATTAAACTCCACCGCCTGCGTTTTTCTGGCGAGGGAATAATTTCCCTGTAGCGCATTAAAGAGCGTTGTTTTTCCCGCCCCCACCGTACCGACAAAAGCAATACGTTTCATCGCCGCCTCTGATTAACTTTTTGTCAGGTTGCACAATGTGAAATTTAATAACCGGCCCAGACCGCTCACCGTCTGCAATAACGCTTCTTCTACCGCGCCGACCGATCCGTAGATCACCAACGCGCCGCTGAATCTATCGAGAAAACCGATATGTACATCCGCCGCCTTCATGGCAAGATCACCGGCAATCATCGCGGTTTCACCTGGCGTCAAGGTCATAATGCCGATAGCGCCCGCTTCGGGAACGCCGATCTTTTTCGCCAGTTCTTCGCCTGGGTGCGCAATCAGATGCGCCAGCGTGACCTGTTTCCCCGGCACAAATTCCTGAATGATGCGTTCTTTTTCCATTGCTCACCGCCTCTGCTGAAACTGTCCTCATCGTGGCAATTTTTTGTCAGAGTAAATAACAAAATTCGGCAACCAGGTTTAAAAGGTGAAGTAGATCACTAAGACAAGGGAAAATATAAAGGCGCGGGAGAAACCCGCGCCGGAAATAAAAAAACGTGGAATTACAGCGGTTGTGTTTGCGCTTCGACGACGGCCAGCGCCACCATATTCACGATACGACGAACAGAAGCGATCGGCGTTAATACATGAACCGGTTTCGCCACGCCCATCAACACCGGACCCACCGTTACGCCTTCAGAACTGGAAACACGCAGCAAGTTATAACTGATTCGCGCAGCCTCCATGTTCGGCATCACCAGAATATTGGCTGAGCCTTTCAGCGGGCTGTCCGGCATTCGGTCATTACGAATACTTTCCACCAGCGCGGCGTCGCCATGCATTTCACCGTCGATCATCAGATCCGGTGCGCGCTCCTTGATAATCGCAAGCGCTTCACGCATTTTGCTGGCCGATGGGCAGTTAGAAGAGCCAAAGTTAGAGTGCGACAACAGCGCGACCTTGGGTTCGATGCCAAAGCGGCGAACGGTTTCCGCTGCCATCACGGCGATTTCCGCCAGCTCATCCGGGCTGGGGTCGTCGTTGACGTAGGTATCAGCAATGAAGGTGTTACCACTTGGCAGCAACAGGGCGTTCATCGCGCCTGCCGTATGCACGCCTTCGCGGTGACCAAACACCGCTTTCACCACGCTGAAATGCTCATGGTAATCGCCAATAGTACCGCAGATCATCGCATCCGCTTCGCCACGCTGCACCATGATCGCGCCAATCACCGTCGTGTTAGCGATCACCGCGCGCTGCGCCTGCTCCTGCGTGATACCGCGACGCTTCATGATCTGATAGTACTCACTCCAGTACTCTTTAAAGCGCGGATCGGATTCATTGTTGACGATCTCAAAATCAACGCCCGCTTTGATCTGCAGACCCAGTTTCTGAATACGCATTTCGATCACACTCGGGCGACCAATCAGGATCGGCTTCGCCAGACCCAACGTGATCAGCTCTTGCGTAGCATGCAGTACACGCGCCTCTTCCCCTTCCGTCAGCACCACGCGCTTCGGCGCTTTACGTGCCAGCGAGAAAATCGGCTTCATGAACAGGTTAGTTTTGTAGACAAACTCGGTCAGTTTATCGATGTAGGCGTCGAAGTCCGCAATGGGACGCGTCGCCACGCCGGAGTCCATCGCCGCCTTTGCCACAGCCGGCGCGATCTTAACGATCAGCCGCGGGTCGAACGGTTTAGGAATGATGTATTCCGGTCCAAAGCTCAGATCCTGATCGCCATAAGCGGATGCCACCACTTCGCTTTGCTCAGCATGCGCCAGCTCGGCAATGGCATGTACAGCGGCCAGTTTCATCTCTTCGTTGATAGCAGTAGCACCAACATCCAGCGCACCACGGAAGATGAACGGGAAGCACAGTACGTTGTTAACCTGGTTCGGGTAGTCGGAACGACCGGTACAAATGATGGCATCAGAACGCACTTCTTTTGCCAGCGGCGGCAGGATTTCCGGTTCCGGGTTTGCCAGCGCGAGGATCATCGGCGCGCGTGCCATCTTCTTAACCATCTCCTGCGTCAGCACTTTCGGGCCGGAGCAGCCAAGGAAAATATCCGCGCCTTCAATGACGTCATCCAGCGTACGTTTACCGTCATCCACGACCGCGTATGCCGCTTTGGTTTCCGCCATGTTCGGTTCACGATCTTTGTAAATCACACCTTTGGAGTCGCAAACCACGATGTTGTGCTTCTGCATGCCCAACGCCACCAGCAGGTTCATACAGGCAATCGCCGCTGCACCTGCGCCGGACACCACCATACGCACATCAGAAATATTCTTTTCTACGACGCGCAGGCCGTTCAGGATGGCTGCAGTACTGATGATCGCCGTCCCGTGCTGGTCGTCGTGGAATACCGGAATATTCATGCGCTCACGCAGCTTTTGCTCAATGTAGAAGCATTCCGGCGCTTTGATATCTTCGAGGTTGATGCCGCCAAACGTCGGCTCCAGCGCCGCCACAACGTTGATGAATTTATCCGGGTCAAGTTCATCAACCTCAATGTCGAACACGTCAATCCCGGCGAATTTCTTAAACAGAACGCCTTTACCTTCCATCACCGGCTTGCCTGCCAGTGCCCCGATATTACCGAGGCCCAGTACCGCAGTACCGTTGGAGATCACCGCAACCAGGTTGCCGCGCGCGGTGTATTTGTAAGCCGCCAGCGGATCTTTTTCAATTTCAAGGCATGGCGCAGCCACCCCTGGTGAGTAGGCCAGTGCGAGATCGCGCTGGGTGGCAAGAGGCTTGGTCGGAGAAACCTGGATTTTACCTGGTACTGGAAATTCGTGGAAATCAAGGGCGCTTTGTTTTAACTGGTCATCCATCTTATTGTTCCTTTCATGTCTCTATCAAAAAGTGGCGCGGGTAACCATTCTATTGAGCCGCACATTATCACCTCAGTCAGCGGCGCAAACTTTGAAGGTCACCAAACTCTCACCATCCAAATAAAGAATTTGTTATCAATTTATAACGACCATGTTACCTGCTTAAGCCAGCAATACCATGCCTGTCTGCTATGCTTTTTGCTGACAACGGCTGCAATTCTCTCAAAAGTGTGAATCAAAACACGCATCTAACGCTTTACTTTTCAAGGAGTATTTCCATGACCCGTAAAGAGCTTGCCAATGCCATTCGTGCGCTGAGTATGGATGCCGTCCAAAAAGCTAACTCTGGCCACCCCGGCGCCCCGATGGGAATGGCCGATATCGCCGAAGTATTGTGGAACGATTTTCTGCAGCATAACCCGGCCGATCCCACCTGGTACGATCGTGACCGCTTTATTCTGTCCAATGGCCACGCCTCCATGCTGCTGTACAGCCTGCTGCATCTTTCCGGCTACGACCTGCCGTTAGAGGAGTTAAAAAACTTCCGTCAGTTACACTCCAAAACGCCAGGCCACCCGGAGATTGGCTACACGCCAGGTGTGGAAACCACCACCGGGCCGCTGGGTCAGGGGCTCGCCAATGCGGTCGGGCTGGCGATAGCGGAGCGTACGCTGGCCGCCCAGTTTAATCAGCCGGATCATGAGATTGTCAGTCACTTCACCTATGTCTTTATGGGCGACGGCTGCCTGATGGAGGGGATTTCGCATGAAGTATGCTCGCTGGCGGGGACGCTGGGGCTGGGCAAGCTGATTGGTTTTTACGATCACAACGGGATTTCGATTGATGGCGAAACCAAAGGCTGGTTTACCGACGATACCGCAAAACGCTTTGAAGCCTATCACTGGCATGTGGTACACGAGATAGACGGCCACGACCCGGAAGCCGTGAAGAAAGCGATTCAGGAAGCGCAAAACGTCACCGATAAGCCATCGCTGATCATTTGCAGAACGGTCATTGGTTTTGGCTCGCCGAATAAGGCCGGGAAAGAAGAAGCGCACGGCGCAGCGCTGGGAGAAGAAGAAGTTGCGCTAACCCGGCAGAAGCTGGGCTGGCATCACCCTGCATTTGACATCCCCAAAGACATTTACCGGGCCTGGGATGCGCGCGAAAAAGGTGAAAAAGCGCAGCAGAGCTGGAAGGCGAAATTCGCCGACTATCAACGTGCGCACCCGGAACTGGCGGCAGAATTTACCCGGCGGATGAGCGGCGGGCTGCCCGAAGAGTGGGAAAAAAACACCCAGAAATACATTGCTGAATTGCAGGCGAATCCGGCCAAAATCGCCACCCGCAAGGCGTCGCAAAATACCCTGAATGCCTACGGCCCGATGTTGCCTGAACTGCTTGGCGGCTCAGCAGATCTCGCCCCGAGCAACCTGACCATCTGGAAAGGCTCGGCCTCTCTGAAGGACGATCCGGCGGGAAACTACATTCATTATGGCGTACGCGAATTTGGTATGACCGCGATTGCCAATGGCATTGCCCATCACGGCGGTTTTGTCCCGTATACCGCGACGTTCCTGATGTTCGTCGAATATGCCCGCAATGCCGCACGCATGGCGGCGCTGATGAAAGCCCGACAAATCATGGTCTATACCCATGACTCTATCGGATTAGGGGAAGATGGCCCGACCCATCAGGCCGTTGAGCAGCTCGCCAGCCTGCGACTGACGCCCAACTTCAGCACCTGGCGTCCGTGCGATCAGGTTGAAGCCGCGGTCGGTTGGAAGCTGGCGGTTGAACGCCATAATGGTCCCACTGCGCTCATCCTCTCCAGACAAAATCTGGCACAGGTTGAAAGAACGCCTGAGCAAGTGAAAGAGATTGCCCGCGGTGGCTATATCCTGAAAGACAGCGGCGGTAAGCCGGATGTGATCCTGATTGCTACCGGTTCAGAAATGGAAATTACGCTGCTGGCGGCGGAAAAACTGACGGGGGAAGGTCGTAACGTCCGCGTGGTTTCCCTGCCCTCAACGGATATTTTCGACGCTCAGGATGAGGCGTACCGGGAATCGGTTCTGCCTGCCAATGTGAGCGCGCGCGTGGCGGTAGAAGCCGGTATTGCCGACTACTGGTACAAATACGTCGGGCTGAAAGGGGCGATTGTCGGCATGACCGGCTACGGGGAATCGGCGCCTGCGGACAAGTTGTTCCCCTTCTTTGGCTTTACGGTAGATAACATCGTTGAGAAAGCACATAAGGTGCTGAAGAGCGGATAAGGCACAGGCACTCAATCAACGCGTGATCCACAGTGTGGGCCAGGCGTCGGGGCCATGCCAGTTATCACAGCTTGGCTCCTGCGCATAACGCACCAGACGAAAACGCTGGCCGTCAAAACGCCAGCGCGTCTGGATACCGCAATCCGACAATCCGCGTCCTTTGGCGAGCGTAATAAGCTCCCGCGATTTTTCGTCAAAGGTGACGTTTGTCAGCTCCATATCGTTACTTTCAGCCTCCGTTTTAAACGGCAGACTCAAACGTACAGGGCGCGAGGTCAACGGTTTGGTGCGGGAGACAATCCACGCCAGATCGATGGTGTTATAGGCCCCAGCCTCACAGCCGATCATCAGCAGCGCTTTGTCATCCGTTAATGCAGAAACACGCACTTCACGGCGCATGGGATCGAGCGAACAACGAATACCGTTTATCCGCCAGTTACCGTAATCCAGCAGCTCATTGCGTTCTTCCTGGGAAAGCGGTGTTGGTGTTGGGTTGACGACAGCGACCCCTTTCAGAGCCGGAGCCGGAGGTACGCTGAGCGGCGGTTCGTCACCTTTTTCGATCCATGCGGTTTCGCTTCCGACCCGTTTTTGCTGCGCGTCTATGAACAATAGCGCCGCTTTTAATCCTGTCAGCGAGAGGGTTTGCACACCTTTTTGCAGGGTAATCGCTTTCGCATCCTGAACGGCCTGCAAAAATGCGCTAATGGTTGCCGGATCGTCGGTCATCACATGCCAGGGGGTGATTTGCCAGTGTTCGCCCGTCAACGGGAGGGGTTTGCCATCCAGCAGCAGGCGGGGGGCAATATCAGCCGCTTTGGCATCCTGAGGCTCCAGGCCGCCCAGATCAATACGCAAAACTGCATCGGTATGCGCCCCGGCACTGCGGCTCAGCGTCATGACCAGGCCATGATGTTCGCCCGTATTTCGCGCCACGCAAAAATTCTGGTTATTGCAGGTCACCTGCCAGTCGGAAAACATCTGCTGAGCAGGCGCCGCCCACAGGAAGCTAACCGGCAGCAAACCGAGCAAGAAGACGAGAATAACGCGATAGCGCATGGACGGTACAACTCCGAAATGAAAACACACAGCCTAATCGGTATCTTCCTGGCTGGACTGATAAGGCTCAATAAGAATTGTCGGATTGGCCCGCTATTTTGTAAAGAAATATAAATTCGCTGACTCAATCCATCAAATGCGATGACTGCAGGTAGTTCAACAAGAGCACCGTTTTGCCATCACGGATCTCCCCAGTCTTGATCATCTCCAGCGCCTGCGTGAACGGCAATTCCAGGACTTCGATATCTTCATCTTCGACACCGCCGCCCGCATTCGCCCGCTGGCTGTCGCTGTATTGCGCGATAAAGAAGTGGATCAATTCCGTTACGCCGCCGGGCGACATATAGAGCTCGAACAGTTTACGCACCTCACCCACTTCATAACCGGTCTCTTCGATCGCCTCTTTGCGAATGCAGGCTTCCGGCTCGTCGTTGTCCAGCAATCCGGCGCAGGTTTCTATCAGTTGCCCACTCTCATTCCCGTTAACCCAGGTGGCTACGCGAAACTGACGAATCAGTACCACGGTTTTTTTCTCCGGGTTATAGAGCAAAATCGTGGCGCCGTTGCCGCGATCGTAAACCTCGCGTTTGTGGCGAATGACCTCGCCATTGCTGCGAGTCAGTTCATAGGTAATATTGCGCAGGATGAAATAGTTATCAGAAAGCACTTTATCTTTGATGAGCGTAAATTTTTGCGACATACCGGCTCCACGGCGAGAAGTGAGAAATAATACTACGCCGTGAAACCCGGTTTGTCTTGGCCTCAGGTTAGTGAGATTTGACTGATTTTACGCCCAGCCAGTCTACAATCCCCTGCGCGGCATGCCGCCCTTCCGCCATTGCGGTGACCACCAGATCGGCCCCACGCACCGCATCTCCCCCCGCAAAGATCTTCGGATTGGTCGTTTGATAACGGTAAGCGCTCTCGACATCGGCAGCAATGCGGCCCCAGTCATCAACCTTCACGCCGTGCGTTTCCAGCCACGGCATACCGTGCGGATGGAAACCGAAGGCCATGATGACCGCATCCGCAGGCATGACAAACTCACTTCCCGCAACAGGCACCGGACGACGACGCCCCTGCGCATCAGGCTCTCCAAGCTGAGTACGTAAGAAGCGTACACCGCTGACGCGCCCTTTATCATTCAGCACCAACTCGACCGGCTGGACGTTAAATTCGAAGTTAGCGCCCTCTTCACGCGCGTTTTTAACCTCTTTCTTCGAGCCGGGCATGTTGGCTTCATCACGACGATACGCACAGGTCACCTGACTTGCACCATGGCGCAGTGCGGTACGCACACAGTCCATTGCGGTATCACCACCGCCCAGCACAACGACGTTCAGCCCGGCGGTGTCAATAAACGGCTCATCCGGCAACTCATCCAGCCCCATCACCTGTTTGGTGTTGGCAATCAGGAAAGGTAGCGCGTCATAAACGCCAGGCGCGTCTTCATTCGGCAGATCCGCTTTCATTGAACGGTAGGTGCCTACGCCCACAAACACGGCGTCGTAATCGTCCAGCAACGATTCCAGCGTAACGTCCTTACCCACTTCGCAGTTAAGTTTGAAATCAATGCCCATCGCACTGAAAATTTCACGCCGACGCGCCAGTAACGATTTATCCAGCTTGAAGGCCGGAATACCAAAGGTCAGCAAACCGCCGATTTCCGGGTGGCGGTCGTACACGGTGGCACTAACGCCATTTCGCACTAACACATCCGCGCAGGCCAGTCCGGCAGGTCCCGCGCCAATGATCGCGACACGCTTATCCACTTTTTGCACATCGCCCAAATCAGGCCGCCAGCCTTTGCTCAACGCACGGTCAGAAATGTAACGTTCAATATTGCCGATGGTGACCGCGCCATGCTCGTTGCGCACAGTACAGGCGCCTTCACAAAGCCTGTCCTGTGGGCACACGCGCCCGGTGACCTCCGGCAGGCAGTTAGTCTGGTGAGAAAGCTCAACCGCCGCATCAATATTCCCGGCTTTCACCAGTTCAATCCACTGGGGAATGTGGTTGTGCAACGGGCAAGTCCACTCGCAAATACTGTGTTCACCGCACTTCAGGCAGCGGGAAGCTTCCTGCTCGGCCTGTGCCGTACGAAAAGGCAGATAAATTTCATCAAAGCTGGTTTTGCGCGCCTCAATCGGCAGCTTGTCTGGCTCACCACGCGGCGGTGTAGCCTGCATTTGTTCCAGCTTCGTGGTGACATGAGGGAGCATTTCGTTGACGCTGGCATGCCAGGGCTGACTCTCCTGACTGGCTGTACGCAGCCGTCGTGCTTTCGACAGATCGGTGAGCGAGGTTTCCGTCACCATCCGTAACGCTTGTGCCGGACAGTTTTCCACGCAGGCAGGTCCCGCTTCACGCCCCTGACACAGATCGCACTTATGCGCAGTCGCTTTCACCTTCCCTTTCGCAACGGGAGTGAGTACGATCTGCATGGTGCCAAAAGGACAAGCAACGACGCAGGATTTGCAGCCAATACACTTTTGCGCGTTAACCTGAACGCTGTCATTGACGTGACTGATTGCACCGTTCGGGCAGCTTCTGGCACAAGGAGCATCTTCGCAGTGGTGGCAGGTCACCGTACTGCGTTGTTGCTGATGTTTGACAACAGTAATTCGGGGCTGAAAATGCCGTTGGCTCAGGACATGTTGCTCACCATTGTGGGCCATGACACAAGCGACCTCGCAGGCATAGCATCCCAGGCACTGTTGGCTATTGACCATAATAAAACGATTCATGGCTTCCTTCTTTTTTGGTTGCAAAAACCTTATTCTTTATAAGATTGTTATTAACCGACCCTGAAGAGGGCGGCAATGTACATTTGCCCAGGAAGCACAACTATTTATCCAGAACCTGTGGCAGATCAATTTATTCCATCGCATATGAAATTGCGTTTCAGTTACCATTCTGTTTCCGGCAATTTTGTTAACATTTATCAAATACACTGGCGCGTTTAAGCTGCATGAAGGCACTACGTGTAGGGTGTGAGGATGCGCAAGTGACGGTAAAACGTCCTGTATCGGCCAGCCTGGCCAAGGCTTTTTTCTATATTGTGCTGCTGTCGATTCTCTCGACAGGTATTGCACTTCTGACACTGACCAGCAGTTTGCGGGATGCGGAAGCCATTAATATCGCCGGCTCTTTGCGTATGCAGAGTTACCGCCTGGGTTACGATCTGCAAAGCCACAGCCCCCAGCTCAACGCTCACCGACAGTTATTCCAGCAGGCGCTAAACGCCCCGGCATTACAGAATCTGAACGCCTGGTATGTCCCACAGGCGGTAAAAAGCCGCTATGGACGTCTGCATGCAAACTGGCTGGAAATGAACGCCCGACTGACGACTGGCGATTTGGAATGGTATCAAGCCAATATCAACAGCTATGTCGATCAAATTGACCTCTTCGTACTGGCGCTGCAGCATTATGCCGAGCGCAAAGTCATGCTGGTTTTTGGGATCTCATTGGCAGGTGGGATCGGCATCTTCACTCTGGTCTTTTTCACCCTACGGCGTATTCGCCAGCAGGTGGTGCGTCCGCTCAATAAACTGGTGATGGCCAGCCAGCACATTGAACATGGTCAGTTTGATATCCCTCCGCTGGATACGGGGCTGCCCAACGAACTGGGGCTACTGGCGAAAACCTTTAGCCAGATGTCGAGTGAGCTGCAGAAACTGTACCGCTCACTGGAAGCGTCTGTTGCCGAGAAAACCCACGATCTCCACGAAGCCAATCGCCGCCTGGAAGTGTTGTATCAGTGCTCTCAGGCGCTTAATACCAGCCAAATTGATGTGCACTGTTTCCGCCATATTTTACAAATTGTCCGCGAACATGACGCCGCGTATTTTCTGGAACTGACCGTGGGCGATAACTGGCGTATCAGCGAAGGGACCGAAAGCCCGGAACTGCCAATGCAGATCTTGCCGGTGACGATGCAGGAGACCGTCTACGGCGAGCTACACTGGCAAAGCCCTAATGTGAACGCCTCTACCCCGCTGTTAAATAGCGTTTCGACCATGCTGGGACGCGGGCTGTACTTTAATCAGGCGCAAAAACACTTTCAGCAGCTGTTACTCATGGAAGAGCGCGCGACTATCGCCCGTGAACTCCACGACTCGCTGGCGCAGGTGCTTTCCTATTTACGCATTCAGCTCACGCTGCTGCGACGTTCGCTCCCGGAAGATAATGCACAGGCGCAAAGCATCATGGCGGACTTCTCTCAGGCGTTGAACGACGCTTACCGCCAGCTACGGGAACTGCTCACCACATTCCGCCTGACCTTACAGCAGGCTGACTTGCCCTCTGCGCTGCATGAAATGCTGGAAACGCTGCAAAATCAAACCGCAGCTAAACTCACTCTCGATTGTCGACTGCCAACGCTGGCGCTGGATGCACAAATGCAGGTGCATTTGTTACAGATCGTCCGTGAAGCGGTGCTCAATGCCATTAAACATGCCAGTGCGACCGAAATTGCCGTGAGCTGCGTGACTGCGCCAGATGGCAATCATACCGTTTATATTCGGGATAACGGCGTCGGCATTGGGGAGCCTAACGAGCCTGCAGGACATTACGGGTTAAATATAATGCGTGAGCGAGCAGAAAGACTCGGCGGCACATTGACGTTCTCGCAACCTTCCGGGGGCGGCACGCTGGTGAGTATCAGCTTTCGATCGGCAGAAACGGACAGTCAGCTAACATAAAGAACGGCAACGCGCCGGAAAGCCCGTCTCCAGGCCTGACGGCGTTGGCACGAAAGGTACACTGTAAACGGGCATGATAATTTACATTATCTTCTTTTTTTCTCCACGTTTGGCTCGTACCTTGCCGCTACAGTGAAGCAAGTCATACCTAATATTAAATGCAGAACCACGAGGTCCCCTTTTAATGGCGAATTTTTTTATCGATCGCCCCATTTTTGCCTGGGTGTTAGCAATCCTGCTGTGTCTGACAGGAACCCTGGCTATTTTTTCGCTGCCCGTTGAGCAATATCCTGATCTGGCGCCGCCAAATGTGCGAGTGACCGCCAACTATCCTGGCGCATCAGCACAAACGCTGGAAAATACCGTAACCCAGGTCATCGAGCAGAACATGACCGGGCTCGATAATCTGATGTACATGTCATCGCAAAGCAGCGGCACGGGCCAGGCGACGGTGACGCTCAGTTTCATCGCCGGGACCGATCCAGATGAAGCCGTACAGCAGGTGCAAAATCAGCTGCAATCGGCGATGCGTAAACTCCCGCAGGCCGTACAGGATCAAGGGGTAACCGTTCGTAAGACCGGGGATACCAATATTCTGACCATCGCGTTTGTCTCCACCGATGGTTCCATGGACAAGCAGGACATCGCGGACTACGTCGCAAGTAATATTCAGGACCCCCTCAGCCGTATTAACGGCGTCGGGGATATTGACGCTTACGGCTCGCAATACTCCATGCGTATCTGGCTTGATCCCGCAAAACTTAACAGCGTCCAGATGACGGCCAAAGATGTGACCGACGCGATTGAGTCACAGAATGCGCAGATCGCCGTCGGACAACTTGGCGGTACACCGTCAGTGGATAAGCAGGCGCTGAACGCAACCATCAATGCGCAGTCGCTGCTGCAAACACCGGATGAATTCCGCGCAATTACGCTACGCGTCAATCAGGATGGCTCTGAGGTCAAACTGGGTGATGTGGCAACGGTTGAAATGGGCGCAGAAAAGTACGACTACCTCAGCCGGTTTAACGGTAATCCCGCTTCCGGCCTTGGCGTGAAGCTGGCTTCTGGCGCCAATGAGATGGCGACGGCGAATCTGGTTCTCAATCGCCTGAATGAGCTGTCTCAGTATTTCCCGCATGGTCTGGAATACAAGGTGGCATATGAAACCACCTCCTTCGTAAAAGCGTCGATTATCGACGTAGTAAAAACGTTGCTGGAAGCCATCGCGCTGGTATTCCTGGTCATGTATCTGTTCCTGCAAAACTTCCGCGCGACGCTGATTCCCACGATTGCCGTCCCCGTGGTCCTGATGGGCACCTTCTCTGTGCTCTACGCCTTTGGTTACAGTGTGAACACATTGACGATGTTCGCGATGGTACTGGCAATCGGTCTGCTGGTCGATGACGCCATTGTGGTGGTGGAAAACGTCGAGCGCATCATGAGCGAGGAAGGCCTCTCGCCGCGTGAAGCGACGCGAAAATCCATGGGACAAATTCAGGGCGCGCTGGTCGGTATCGCCATGGTGCTGTCAGCCGTGTTTGTGCCGATGGCTTTCTTCGGCGGCACAACCGGGGCTATCTATCGACAGTTTTCGATTACGATTGTTGCCGCCATGGTGCTCTCCGTGCTGGTGGCGATGATCCTGACTCCTGCCCTGTGCGCCACGCTGCTCAAACCGCTGCATAAAGGTGAGCACCACGGACAAACCGGGTTCTTCGGCTGGTTTAACCGCGTGTTCAACCGCAATGCCGAACGCTATGAAAAAGGCGTTGCCAGGATTTTGCACCGCAGCCTGCGCTGGATCCTGATCTACGTCCTGCTGCTCGGCGGGATGGTGTTCCTGTTCCTGCGACTGCCAACCTCTTTTCTGCCGCTGGAAGACCGCGGTATGTTTACCACGTCGATACAGCTGCCCAGCGGCTCGACGCAGCAACAGACGTTAAAAGTGGTGGAAGAAGTGGAGAAGTATTACTTCACCCACGAGAAAGACAACATTATGTCGGTCTTTTCCACGGTCGGTTCCGGCCCTGGCGGGAACGGACAAAACGTGGCGCGTATGTTTGTCCGCTTAAAAGACTGGGATGAACGTGGCACCACCACGGGGACCTCTTTTGCCATTATCGAACGCGCTACCAAAGCCTTTAGCAAGATTAAAGAGGCGCGCGTTTTTGCCAGTAGCCCTCCCGCGATTAGCGGTCTTGGTAGCTCCGCAGGTTTTGACATGGAACTGCAGGATCACGCCGGAGCAGGTCATGATGCGTTAATGGCCGCACGGGACACGTTAATTGAACTCGCCGGTAAAGACAGTTCGCTGACCCGCGTACGCCATAACGGCCTGGATGACAGCCCGCAGCTACAAATTGATATCGACCAGCGTAAAGCCCAGGCGCTGGGTGTTTCTATTGATGACATCAACGACACGCTACAGACCGCCTGGGGCTCCAGTTACGTTAATGACTTTATGGATCGGGGTCGCGTGAAGAAGGTCTACGTACAGGCGGCGGCTAAATATCGCATGCTCCCTGACGACATCAACCTCTGGTACGTACGCAATAATAGCGGCGGCATGGTGCCTTTCTCGGCATTTGCGACCTCCCGCTGGGAGACCGGTTCACCACGCCTTGAACGCTATAATGGCTACTCTGCCGTTGAGATCGTCGGCGAAGCCGCGCCCGGCGTCAGTACCGGTACGGCAATGGATGTGATGGAATCCCTGGTGCATCAGTTACCGGCCGGATTTGGCCTCGAATGGACAGCGATGTCTTATCAGGAACGCCTGTCTGGCGCTCAGGCCCCTGCCCTGTATGCGATCTCACTGCTGGTGGTGTTCCTGTGTCTGGCCGCGTTGTATGAAAGCTGGTCGGTTCCGTTCTCCGTGATGCTGGTTGTACCGCTCGGGGTGATTGGCGCGCTGCTGGCCACATGGGTACGCGGTCTGGAAAACGACGTTTATTTCCAGGTCGGATTATTAACCGTTATCGGGCTTTCCGCGAAAAACGCAATATTGATTGTGGAATTCGCCAATGAGATGAATGAAAAAGGACACGATCTGCTTGATGCCACGCTGCATGCGTGTCGCCAGCGCTTACGTCCGATTTTAATGACTTCACTGGCGTTTATCTTTGGGGTGCTGCCAATGACAATTAGCAGCGGCGCGGGCTCCGGTGGTCAGCACGCAGTCGGGACCGGCGTAATGGGTGGGATGATATCGGCCACCATTCTGGCGATCTACTTCGTGCCGCTGTTCTTTGTGCTGGTGCGCAGACGCTTCCCATTGAAGCCTAAGCCGGAATAATACGACCCACCTCTCTGAAGCCTGATGCGGTGTTCGCGCATTTCATCAGGCACAAAAAAGGCGACTTACGTTGAGTCGCCTTTTTGTTATCCTTTTCAGGATCAGGATTTCATCCAGAAATTTATTTACGAAGCATCACTTCGATAAAGTCTTTCCAGTTCCCCAGTTCACGTTCAATCATAACAACCTCTCTTATTATTATGGGTATTCTACGTAATCATTCTTAGTAAAAGAAGATAATTTAACCGATGGTTGTGATTACACTCTCCCGTGTTTGGGGTTCATGTCATCACTATGCGCTATACCCATAAATTTTATGTGACCTGCTGCAATATTTTGAAATATTCATACATCATCTACTACTTTGCCAATTCTGATGGAAAAACAGCCTGATGCAAGCAGGGAAATTCTGAAATGACGTTCACAAGAGAGTTTTGGAACTTTCAGGAATCATTATTCACGCTTCCTCAACAATGTTATATTTTTCTATAACGAATGAATGACAAAATGTATTATCAGGCATCAGCCAGACTTAGAATAAATATTCAAATTACGTCAATAAGGATTCAAATGATTACCCTCTATGGTATTAAAAACTGCGATACGATTAAAAAAGCCAGACGCTGGCTGGAAGAGCATAGTATCGATTACCGTTTTCATGACTATCGTGTCGATGGTCTGGACAACGCGCTATTACAGTCCTTTATCGACGAGTTAGGCTGGGAGCCGTTGCTCAATACCCGTGGAACCACATGGCGTAAACTGGATGAAGCAACGCGTAATCAAATCACCCATGCCGACGCAGCCGCCTCGCTGATGATTGAAATGC
This sequence comes from Citrobacter sp. Marseille-Q6884, assembly GCF_945906775.1. Taxonomy (NCBI): domain Bacteria; kingdom Pseudomonadati; phylum Pseudomonadota; class Gammaproteobacteria; order Enterobacterales; family Enterobacteriaceae; genus Citrobacter; species Citrobacter sp. Marseille-Q6884. The sequence continues at coordinate 270,351 of NZ_CAMDRE010000002.1, read as the reverse complement.
CTGCAATTATCAAACGCCCATTGCTCTGCGCGCCGGGTAAGCCTATGCTGCTGGGTTTCAGTGAATCCAGTTATATGCAGTTTTTTAATGAGGTGTAGTCTATGTCGTGCCCGGTTATTGAGCTGACACAGCAGCTTATTCGCCGTCCTTCCCTGAGCCCGGATGATGCCGGGTGCCAGGCGTTAATGATTGAACGCCTGCGCGCGGTAGGTTTTACCGTTGAGCGTATGGATTTTGGTGACACACAGAATTTTTGGGCATGGCGCGGACAAGGTGAGACCCTGGCATTTGCGGGTCACACTGACGTGGTGCCTGCTGGCGATGTTGATCGTTGGATCAACCCTCCGTTTGAACCGACCATCCGCGATGGCATGTTGTTTGGACGTGGCGCTGCCGATATGAAGGGGTCACTGGCAGCGATGGTCGTGGCTGCAGAGCGTTTTGTCGCTCAGCATCCCAATCACCGGGGCCGTCTGGCATTTTTGATAACCTCAGACGAAGAAGCCAGCGCAAAAAATGGCACCGTTAAGGTTGTCGAAGCGCTGATGGCACGTAATGAGCGACTGGATTATTGCCTGGTCGGCGAACCCTCCAGCACCGAGATCGTCGGTGACGTGGTAAAAAACGGACGTCGTGGCTCTCTGACCTGTAACCTGACTATTCACGGCGTACAAGGTCACGTGGCGTATCCGCATCTGGCCGACAACCCGGTTCACCGTGCAGCGCCAATGCTGAATGAACTGGTCGCGATTGAGTGGGATCAGGGCAATGAGTTTTTCCCTGCAACCAGCATGCAGATCGCTAATATTCAGGCGGGTACCGGCAGCAACAACGTCATCCCAGGCGAACTGTTTATCCAGTTCAACTTCCGCTTCAGCACCGAGCTGAATGATGAAATGATCAAATCCCGGGTGCTGGAACTGCTGGATAAACACCAATTGCGTTACACCGTAGACTGGTGGCTTTCCGGTCAGCCGTTCCTGACCGGACGCGGTAAACTGGTTGATGCCGTGGTGAACGCTATTGAGCACTATAATGAAATTAAACCGCAGTTACTGACCACAGGCGGGACGTCCGACGGGCGCTTTATTGCCCGCATGGGGGCGCAGGTGGTAGAACTTGGGCCGGTCAATGCCACCATTCATAAAATAAATGAATGCGTTAATGCCGCCGACCTGCAGCTGCTTGCCCGTATGTATCAACGTATCATGGAACAACTCGTCGCCTGATGAGTGTTCCTGCTAGAGGAAATCTGCATGGACTGGCTGGCAAAATATTGGTGGATTTTAGTGCTGGTGTTTCTGGTAGGCGTACTGCTGAATGTGATTAAAGATCTCAAGCGCGTCGATCACAAGAAATTTCTCGCGAATAAACCGGAGCTCCCACCACATCGTGACTTCAACGATAAATGGGATGACGACGACGATTGGCCGAACAAAGATCAGCCGAAGAAATAAGCGATAACCCACAGGCCGGATAAGGTGCCGCGTAGCAGCGCGCCCTTATCCGGCCTGCGTATCAAATCATCTCAATCACATCGTCATCGTTAGGTTTACCCCCGCTCAGCGCTTCATCGAAGTAGTGCTTCGGTACGGTAAAACGCAGGTGATCGAGTGCAAACTGCATGCTGCGATCGTCAATGGCATGTCCCAGGTTTTCGACAATATCCAGCGTCACGTCACCTCCCGCGCGAATTAACGCCTCCTGAGCGGCAACGGCGTGAGATAATTCAATCACCCGATCTTCGCCTCCGTGAATCAAATGAACCGTCGTGGCCGTGGTTGCGACTTCCGGCAAGCTGGCGTAACGGCCATTAAACGCAATGACGCGCGATGCCAGCCCCGGCTCGGCTTTGATACTCTCAAGCGACATAATTGCCCCCTGAGAAAAACCAATCAGCGCGGTCGCCTGAGGCGTAACGCCGCTCTGCTTTTGCCAGTAGCGAACGGTTTCGATAAACACCGGCATGATGGCATCTACACGCGCTTGACGATTCTCTTCTGTCACGCCCTGCACGGAGAACCATTGGCGACCGGAAGTCCCACCATAAGATTCAGCGCCGCCAATGCTGACGATCAGCGCGTCCGGGAACAGGGGGGCGAACCAGGAGCCGATTTCACCCATGGCAACAGGATTATCGCCTACGCCATGAAACAGCAGCAGCAACTGTTGAGCGGGTTTATCGGGACTTTGAACAACAAAATGGTCATGTTTCATGGCGATCTCCTTAACTGATGAGAGTGATTTTACGCCGCTTAATCGCAATGACCATGCCAGGAAATTGAAGAAGTTAGTGAAAAAATTGCCATTGCATAATGCGATTATGTAGCTGTTGGCCACGCTCCTCATCCAGCTGTAATAACGCCTGTGCCGCCTCTGCGCGCTGAGCCAGCAGCAGCGCTTTACGACCGGATAACTTCAGTCGCTCGCACAGATTTGCATCACTGCTTTTCTCATGTAAGCGCCCACGCAGCGCAGGGAGCGGGAGATGACTGTGACTGAGCAGACGGTTCAAACACCCTAATGATGTCAGTAAGGGTCGATGCGCAAAGGCAAACCCCGCCAGCTCATTCCAGTCATCATCATTAAGCGTAGTCTCTTTCAACGGGACGACCGGAAGGGTCTCGCCGTTCCACTGCGCCAGCACCTCAGCGTCACGACGCAGGCGCAGATGCTCTCGTTCGGTAAGGTGCTGCCCCGCCTTGCTGACGGGGAGTAATGCCATCGCGGTATAGCAACCGCTGCTGGCTTCCCGATGGTTGCCCATCCGCACTAACACAAAACCGCAGCGCTGCCAGAAACGCCAGAGTTCAGCCGTGTAACCAAAACTAACGGAAAGATAGTCACACTGTGAGGAATACGCCTGCGCTTGCACAATCAACTGCTGTCCAATGCCTTCCCGCTGGCGAGCGGGATGCACGGCAATACGGCTTACCCTTCGCCCGATAAGCGTTGCCGCCAGCGGGTCTCCCCCATGTGCAGCCAGCGACTGTGCCACGAGGTTTCCCCGAGGGCGGCGATACCCGGCCCAGACTGACTGGCTTAATTCCGCGGATAATCCCCCTTCATCCACCAGCCAGACAGCGCCAGCCACCGCATCAGCGGCCGATGCCTGAAGAAAATGCTGACCTGGCGCGTCCATCATTCGGCGAAGATCCAGCGGTGAAGTACGGTAATGCGCCCCGGATAACAACTGATATACCGCCAGCGGCAGCGTCGGGTTGTTATGCCAGGCATTGGCTTCGAATGCGCAGAAACGGATCTCGCCCAGGGGCGCATGCGTGAAGGTTTCATCATCCAACACCAGCGCATCGCTGACGATTTTCTCCAGCGGGCACCCCTGCGCCCACCGGACAGGCTGCTGTAACTCATAACGACGAAGCGCGGGAAAACGGGCGCAGAATTTCAACAAAAACCCTCGCCCGGTTCCCTCGTAGCCCTGGACGGTGGTGGTCAGCAGCGTGCGGGGAAAACGCGAGACCAGTTGATGCAATAGCGGTGCCGGTATCGCGGCGGCCTCATCCACGATGAGCCAGTCAGCGGTTTCGTTGCTGGCTAACAGTGCATCCGGCGCCATAAAGCGGTAACGTTCTGCGGCAAATTGCGCCAGCACATCGGTCGCCGCTTTCGCCGGCGCCGTCACAATGGCAGTGCCTTTGAGGCGAGAAATTAACTGCCCTGCTAATGCTGATTTACCCCGACCACGCGCCGCAGTCACCGTTGCTACTCCAGGCGGCATCGCCAGCAGATGCTGTAAAATCACCGCCTGTTCAGGCTGAGGCTCGCCGTTTGCGGCTTGCCAGTGAGTGCGCTCAGGAAAGTGCGGGCAGGAAAATGGCTGGTGCTGCTGCCAGTGCAGGGCTTGCCCGTCACGGGTAACGACACGTTTGATGTGTTCAACAAAATGTGGTGTCGGGATCGGTTGAACGCAGTCGCTCCAGCGCACTGAATCCACGTCAGGATGGGTTTTCCAGTGCTGCCAGGGCGGTGTCAGCAATACCAGCCAGCTCCCGGCGCGCAGCGTACCGCTTAATGCGGCAAACGCGGCGGCGTCGAATCCCTGGCTGGCATCAAAGACGGCATGACGAAACTCGCGCCCCAGTAACGTTTGCAGCGCCTGGGGTGTACAAGCGGGCGTAGAGGGAGTGTCAGTGCCCACCCACAGCCAGTCTCCGGGCAAGGTATCGCGTAGCGCTAACGCCTGCGTCTGACACCAGATGCTCTCGCCACTGATAATCAGTAAACGGCGGATCCCTTCCCGGGCCATTTGTTCCGTTAGTGCATACAGCGCTGTGTTGTCCGACATCCCTGCCTCAATGATTTAAATGCCTTTGCCAAAGGTATTACATTGTCCCGGATCGCCGCTATCAAAACCGCGTTTAAACCAGCTGTAACGCTGCTCAGAGGTTCCGTGCGTAAAGCTATCAGGCACGACGCGCCCTTGCCCCTGCTGTTGCAGACGGTCATCGCCAATGGCCTGGGCGGCGTTCAGCGCCTCTTCCAGATCGCCTGACTCCAGCACGCCCTGCTGTTGCATGTTATGACCCCAGACACCGGCAAAGCAGTCGGCTTGCAGTTCCATGCGTACGGAAAGACGGTTCACTTCGGTTTGTGACGCATTCTGCTGCATCTGACGGACTTTCGGTTCAATTCCCAGCAGTTTCTGGACGTGATGACCCACTTCATGGGCAATAACATACCCCTGAGCAAAATCACCATCAGCGCCCAGTTTAGTTTTCATGTCGTCATAGAATGAAAGGTCGATATACACCGTGCCATCTGCCGGGCAGTAAAACGGTCCCATCACGGACTGACCTGCACCACAGCCGGTACGCGTAGCACCGCGGTACATAACCAGTTTGGGTTGCTGATAAGTACGGCCCATTTTTTCAAACTGCTGCCCCCAGGTATCTTCCGTCGTCGCCAGAATCACTGAGGTGAATTTTGCCGCTTCATCATCATTGGGGCTAATGGAGTGCGTTGATTGCTGTTGCGACACGGGTTGACCGGTCATAAGCCCGGTGAGATCCACGCCATAGTAACCCGCCACCAGCACCACAATCAGCAGAATGATGCCGCCTTTACCACTGGGCAAACGAAAGCCCGGCCCGCCCATAGAAGGGCCACCACCAGAGCTATTACGTCTGTCTTCTACATTGTCACTTTCACGACGCCCTTGCCAGCGCATAATCACCTCAACTTTTTATTCATTATGATGATGATCGTAGGCGCTTCGGAACAGGATTACCATAAGAAACAGTAATCAAAATGCGGGGAAATTGATGAGCCGGAGAGCGATCGCCGGCTCAATAGGCGAGATTAGTCTAACTTCACACCCAGGCGATGTGCGACAGCTTCATAGGCTTCGATCAGGCCGCCCAGACTCTGGCGGAAGCGATCTTTATCCATTTTATCCAGGGTTTCTTTATCCCACAGACGGCTACCATCCGGTGAAAACTCGTCGCCCAGTACGACTTCACCTTTATACAAACCAAACTCCAGCTTGAAATCGACCAGAATCAGGCCTGCGTCATCGAACATCTTTTTCAGCACGTCGTTGGCTTTGTAGGTCAGCTCTTTCATACGTGCCAGATTCTCTTTGCTCACCCAACCAAAAGTTTCACAATAAGAATCGTTAATCATTGGATCGTGCATAGCATCGTTTTTCAGGAACAGATCAAACAGCGGTGGATTCAGTTCAATACCTTCTTCAACACCTAAACGCTTCACCAGAGAACCTGCCGCGCGGTTACGCACCACGCACTCAACCGGTACCATCTCCAGTTTTTTCACCAGACATTCGGTATCAGAAAGCAGTCGCTCCATCTGGGTCGGAATGCCCGCTTCTTGCAGTTTGGTCATAATGAAATGGTTGAATTTGTTGTTCACCATGCCTTTACGGTCAAACTGTTCAATGCGCGCGCCATCCCCTGCTGACGTATCATTGCGGAATTCGAGCACCAACAGGTCCGGGTTTTCCGTACTGTATACGGTCTTCGCTTTACCACGATACAACTCAGCTTGCTTTTGCATCTTTATTACTCCTGGGTGTGAATTAACGATAAAAATTGCGTTTTTCTGCCGACGCACACGTTTGCGTATCATATCAGAAAAAAAGGCTGGAGTTATCCAGCCTTTTATTTTTACTTACTGAACGCGGCCTGGAAGACAGCGACCAGCGCGTCGTTTTGGCTTTGCGTCAGGGTATGCCCCTTCGGATCGATAAACTGCATACTGCTGCGGTTGTCTAAATCACCGACCTGCAGTTTGTAGTCACCGGAGACCAGACCCGGATCGGATGCGCCCAGTTCCTGCCAGCCGCTATCAGAAAGCGGTTTGTAGGTTACGGCCAGGCTGCCCTGAGAACGGGTGCTGTCGGTCACTTTCATGCCCACTTTCTCAAGGGCTGCCGGCAGACGCTGCCACACCACGTTAAACGGCCCACGAACCACCAGCATCGGTAAACCGGTGTCATCAGCGGCGCTCTGAACATCCATCGTTGCGGTAGAACGGTTCTGCGCAGCATTCGCCGCGTCGGTGGCGTTCTTATCCAGACCGGCAGAGATAACGTTCATCATCTCAGCGCTATAACGCTGCATTGACGCCGCATCGGCTACTGGCTTACCGGCTTGTTCGAGGTTAATCAATTTCACCGTCACCGCCTGCTGATAGCCCTGCGGTTTTACCGAGACTTGATAACGACCACGGTACTGTTCGTCTTCATCCAGACGGTTCCAGTCAACCCAATCCGTTGTCAGCGTCTGGCTGGCATCATCACGTTTTGCGATGGTGTAGTTTTTAGACTGAATAACACTCACGACCTGAGGCCACAGCGTATTGCTACGTCCATTTTCTACCAGTAACGTCGCCGTATCCCCCGCGATCTGGGTACGTGCGCCGCTGACCAACGCTAACGGCTGAGCCGGTGGGCGAATATCCAGCGCTTTACCGACGGCACCGCTGCCATTCGTCACCGGGATAGTATAATCACCCGTGGTAACCGGCAGAATCATCCCAGCTGGCGCGTGAAGCTCAGCAAGCGGTGCAGCCTCCAGATAGGATTCATCACCGCTCACCTGGCGCTTATAGCGCGAGTCAGAACTACAGGCCGCGAGCAACATAACAAGCGAAACACCCGCAACCTTGGCCAGGCGCGACTTTTGTACTGAGTAAGCCATCAAATCTCCCTAAACTTTACAGCAAACCGGCATGCTTAAGCGCCGCTTTAACGATTTCACGGGCATTGTCCGTGATAGGCGTCATCGGCAGACGCAGCGTATCGGTCGCCACAAGTCCCAACTCCTTACATGCCCATTTCACCGGGATAGGATTGGGTTCGACAAATAGTTTGTTGTGTAACGGCATCAGACGCTGATTAATCACCCGCGCCTCGGCAAAGTGCCCTTGTGCCGCCAGTTTGCACATTTCAGCCATATCGCGTGCCGCGACGTTAGACGTAACGGAAATCACGCCATGACCACCGAGCTGCATAAAGTCCAGTCCCGTCGCGTCATCACCGCTGAGCAGAATAAAATCGTCTGAAACCAACTCTTTGATCTGGTGAACACGACTTAAGTTCCCTGTGGCCTCTTTGATAGCGACAATATTTTTAATTTTCGCCAGACGACCAACGGTTTCCGGCAGCATATCGCAGCCAGTACGGGACGGCACATTATACAGAATTTGCGGCAGGTCAGTATGTTCAGCGATGGCTTTGAAATGCTGGAACAGGCCTTCCTGAGTTGGGCGGTTGTAGTAAGGCGTCACCGTCAGGCAGCCGACAACACCGCTGTCGTTGAAACGCTGCGTCAGACTAATGGCTTCTGCGGTCGCATTGGCGCCGGTTCCGGCAATGACCGGAATACGCCCGTCGGCCAGCTCCAGCGTCATCAGCACCACATCGCCATGTTCCTCATGGCTCAACGTGGCGGATTCACCGGTGGTGCCAACCGAAACGATCGCCGAGGTACCGTTGGCGACATGATAATCAATCAGTTTTTTCAGGCTCGACCGGCAGACTTTACCTTTCTCATCCATCGGCGTGATAAGCGCGACAATACTTCCCGTGAACATGGGCCATCCTCTGTGCGAACAAGTGTCTCAATGGTACGTTTGGTACGACAATAAAAGCAAGCGACCAGAGCCCTTCTGATTGTTGTATGCATGTTTTTTTTATGCTTTCCTTATGATTACCTCACTCTCATAGGAAGAACAGGTTTGACACCGTCATCGCAACACTATCTGGTCATTACTGCGCTGGGTGCCGATCGCCCGGGAATTGTGAACACCATCACCCGTCATGTCAGCAGTTGCGGCTGTAATATCGAAGACAGCCGACTGGCCATGCTGGGTGACGAGTTTACGTTTATCATGCTGTTGTCCGGTACCTGGAATGCCATCACCCTGATTGAATCAACCTTGCCGTTGAAAGGCGCAGAGCTGGATTTATTGATTGTGATGAAACGTACGACCGCTCGCCCTCGTCCGGCGATGCCCGCCACGGTGTGGGTTCAGGTCGATGTCCCCGACTCTCCTCATTTGATTGAACGCTTTACCGCGCTTTTTGACAGCCACCAAATGAATATTGCAGAACTGGTTTCTCGCACCCAACCGGCTGAAAACGGAAAGTCTGCGCAACTGTTCATTCAAATTACGGCACATAGCCCTGCGTCACATGATTCGGCAAAAATTGAGGATGCCTTCAAAGCACTCTGTACAGAACTCAATGCGCAAGGCAGTATTAACGTCGTCAATTACTCACAGCATGATGAACAGGATGGAGTTAAGTAATGAACCCACTGAAAGCCGGTGATCTCGCACCGAAATTTAGCTTGCCGGATCAAGACGGAGAGCAAGTAAATTTAACCGACTTCCAGGGACAGCGTGTTCTGGTTTATTTCTACCCGAAAGCCATGACGCCCGGCTGTACCGTACAGGCCTGCGGCTTACGCGATAACATGGATCAGTTAAAAAAAGCGGGTGTTGAAGTGCTGGGGATCAGCACGGATAAACCGGAGAAGCTTTCCCGATTTGCAGAGAAAGAAGTCCTTAACTTCACGCTCTTGTCCGATGAAGATCACCAGGTTTGTGAGCAGTTCGGCGTGTGGGGTGAAAAGTCATTTATGGGCAAAACCTACGATGGCATCCATCGCATCAGCTTCCTGATTGATGCTGAAGGCAAAATTGAACATGTGTTTGATGACTTCAAAACCAGCAATCATCACGATGTTGTCCTGAACTGGCTGAAAGAAAACGCCTGATCATGATGAAAAAAGCCGACTTCCGTCGGCTTTTTCTATTAGGGTTCGTCAACGATTTGACCATCCGGCCAGGCATGCACGACCGCTTTGATTAACGTCGCCAGCGGAATAGCAAAGAATACGCCCCAAAATCCCCACAGACCGCCGAAAATCACCACCGACAGAATAATCACCAGCGGATGCAAGTTCACGGCTTCGGAGAAGAGCACGGGAACCAGCAGGTTGCCATCCAGCGCCTGGATTATCAGGTACACGGCGAAACAGCTCCAGAACTCTGTCCCGAGACCAAACTGAAACAACGCCACGCCAACCACCGGAATCGTCACCACAAAGGCACCGATATAGGGGATCAGAACGGAGAAGCCCACCAGGACCGCCAGCAGCAGGGAATAGTTAAGGCCAAACAACAGGAAGCCAAGCCAGGTCGCTACGCCCACCACCACCATTTCCAGCACTTTACCGCGGATATAGTTGGTGATTTGCTGGTTCATCTCCTTCCAGACTTGCCCCGCGAGCCCGCGATTACGCGGCAATACCCGGCGCACGGCGTTCAGCATCTGACTTTTATCTTTTATCAGAAAGAACACCATCAATGGGACGAGAACCAGATACACCGCCAGCGTCAGTAATCCTACCAGCGAAGCCAAAGAGTATTTCACCACCGAATCGCCCATGGAGAGCATCCGGGAGCGCATATTCTCTGCCATCGCATCAATGATGCCGGCATCCATTAGCGCCGGATAACGTCGTGGCAGCGTGGCGGCAAAGTCAGAGAGTTTATTGAGCATTCCGGGCATATCGCGGATCAGATAAATCCCCTGCTGCCATGCAACAGGCATCACCACAAACGCCATCAACATCAAAATACCGACAAACACCACCAGCACAATCGAGGTCGCCCAGCGTCGGGAACAGCCAATATTTTCCAGACGCGCCGTAGGCCACTCCAGCAGGTAGGCCAGGACAATAGCGACCAGCAGCGGCGCCAGCAGTCCGCTAAAGAAGAAAAGGATACCAAAGCCAGCAACCAGAATAATCAGTAAGGCAATAGCCTCTGGGTCGCTAAAGCGGCGGCGGTACCATTGCATCAACATTTCGAGCATAAAACCCTTCCATGAACCTCAATAGCGGGATTGCGATCCCGAATTGTATCGAAATGTCACAAAAAAGACTTCGCTTTTTATGGCTGAATCCGCAAAGTGAAAAGACATTTTTCCTGGGTGTTCATCAACAAATTTCACAGTTACACTCTCAATGCTGACAGAGTGTGAACGATACTTCACAGCATGGGTCAAATGGCTATCTCCAAGAACACAGGACAGAGGTTATGTTCAGGCAGTTGAAAAAGAACCTGGTTGCTACCCTCATTGCTGCCCTGACCATCGGTCAGGTCGCGCCCGCATTTGCTGACACTGCGGACACCTTACCCGATATGGGAACCTCAGCAGGGAGTACGCTTTCCATAGGACAGGAAATGCAGATGGGCGATTATTACGTCCGCCAACTGCGCGGCAGTGCGCCGTTAATTAACGATCCGCTGCTGACTCAATACATTAATTCTCTGGGGATGCGTCTTGTCTCACACGCAGACTCAGTAAAAACGCCCTTCCATTTCTTTTTGATTAACAACGATGAAATAAACGCCTTTGCCTTTTTTGGCGGTAACGTCGTTCTGCATTCTGCGCTCTTTCGCTATTCCGATAACGAAAGTCAGTTGGCATCCGTAATGGCGCACGAAATCTCCCACGTCACGCAGCGTCACCTGGCGCGCGCCATGGAAGATCAGAAACGTAGCGCGCCACTGACATGGGTCGGCGCATTAGGTTCTATTTTATTAGCGATGGCCAGTCCGCAAGCGGGGATGGCGGCATTGACCGGTACGCTGGCGGGAACCCGTCAGGGGATGATCAGCTTTACGCAGCAAAACGAACAGGAAGCGGACCGTATTGGTATTCAGGTTCTGCAACGCTCAGGTTTCGATCCACAGGCGATGCCGACGTTTCTGGAGAAGCTGCTCGATCAAGCGCGTTATTCCACGCGTCCCCCTGAAATTCTGCTGACTCACCCCCTGCCGGAGAGCCGTCTGGCCGATGCGCGTAACCGTGCGAATCAGATGCGTCCGGTGGTGGTGCAATCCTCTGAAGATTTTTATCTGGCAAAAGCCCGTACACTGGGTATGTACAACTCTGGCCGTAATCAGTTGACCAGTGACCTGCTGGATAACTGGTCTAAAGGCAACGTCCGTGAGCAACGTGCCGCGCAGTACGGCCGGGCATTACAGGCGATGGAAGGCAGTAAATATGATGAGGCACGCAAAGCACTGCAACCGCTGCTGGCGGCCGATCCGAATAATGCCTGGTATCTCGACCTGGCCACCGATATCGATCTCGGCCAGAAGAAAACCAGCGACGCCGTTAACCGCCTGAAAAATGCACGCGATCTGCGCGTTAACCCGGTATTGCAGCTTAATCTGGCGAATGCCTATTTGCAGGCAGGACAACCCAAAGAAGCGGCAACCATTCTGAATCGTTATACGTTTAACAATAAAGACGACGGCAACGGCTGGGATCTGTTAGCGCAAACGGAAGCGGCTCTGAATAACCGCGATCAGGAACTGGCGGCACGCGCGGAAGGTTATGCCCTGGCAGGACGCCTTGACCAGGCTATCTCAATGCTTAGCAGCGCAAGCTCACAGGTGAAACTGGGCAGCCAGCAACAGGCCCGGTACGATGCCCGTATCGACCAGCTACGCCAGCTGCAAGAGCGTTTTAAACCGTATACGAAGATGTAACAGGAAACAACAATGTCTGACGCGATTAAGATCTACCATAACCCACGCTGCTCAAAGAGTCGTGAAACGCTGGAATTACTTAAATCCAACGGCGTAGAGCCGGAAGTGGTGCTTTATCTCGAGACCCCTGCTGATGCCGCAACGCTGCGTCAGCTGCTGCAGATGCTGGGCATGTCCAGCGCCCGCGAACTCATGCGCCAGAAAGAAGATCTCTACAAGTCGCTTAATCTGGCGGATGCGCAGCTGAGTGAAAATGCGTTGATTCAGGCAATGGTGGAAAATCCAAAACTGATGGAGCGTCCGATTGTGGTCGCTAACGGTCAGGCGCGGATTGGTCGTCCGCCAGAGCAGGTACTGGAAATCGTCGGTTAACCACAGCAAGCACCGTCGTCATGCCGACTGCGGTGCTTACAGTTTTAAAATCTCTTTAACGAACGGAATGGTCAGTTTGCGCTGAGCGGTGATTGACGCGTGATCCAGTTGATCCAACGTCATAAATAAAGTGCGCATTTCCCGATCCAGACGTTTTAGCAGAAAACGCCCCACATCCTCTGGGAGTTCGAACCCACGCAGCCGGGCGCGTAATTGCAACGCCTGAAGTTTATCTTCATCCGAGAGTGGTTGAAGCTTGTAGATCTGTCCCCAATCCAGACGCGAAGCCAGATCCGGCAACCCGAGATTCAGTTGTCTTGGCGGGCGATCGCCGGTGATCAGCAGGCGAGTTTTCCCGGATTCAAGTATGCGGTTGTAGAGATCAAAGATCGCCATCTCCCACAAGGAATCTCCGGCCACGCATTCGATGTTATCGATACACACCAGTGACAGATGCTCCATACCGTCAAGTACTTCCGGTACGAACCAGGTGCGTTTATCCAGCGGCACATAGCCTACCGCATCGCCGCGCCCGGACAGTTCGGCGCACGCTGCATGCAGTAAATGGCTGCGGCCCGCGCCTTCACGCGACCAAAGATAGATATACCCGCTATGTTCCTGACGCAGCACATTTTGCAGCGCGGCCAGTAAAGAGGAGTTATCCCCCGGCCAGAAACTTGCAAACGTTTCATCGTCAGGAAGATAAAGTGGCAAAGAGAGCTGTGCCGGTGTGTTCAGAGATACCTCAACCCAGGATTTCATAAAATCGTGGTGAGTTTACCACAGAAATGTGTCGTGATAGAACCGGGCAGCACTGCTGCCCGGTCAGAGACTTAGTGTTGCGGTGTCTCGGCATCTTCAGCATCCAGAACAACTTCTTCCGGACGCAGCAAACTGATCACTTTGAAGATCAGGCTCAGGCACACACCCACAATGGTCGCCAGCGCCATTCCTTTCAGCTCAGCAGCCCCAATGTGCACCTTCGCGCCACTCACGCCGATGATCAGAATGACCGACGTCAGGATCAGGTTTTGCGCTTTGTTGTAATCCACTTTTGATTCGATCAATACGCGAATACCGGAAGCGCCGATCACCCCGTAAAGTAGCAGCGATACGCCGCCCATGACCGGCAATGGAATGATCTGAATCGCGGCAGCCAGTTTACCCACGCAGGAGAGCAGAATGGCAAAAATCGCCGCGCCGCCAATAACCCAGGTACTGTACACACGGGTAATCGCCATCACACCGATGTTTTCGCCGTAAGTGGTATTCGGCGTGGAGCCAAAGAAACCGGAAATCACCGTGGAGAGACCGTTAGCGAACATCGAACGATGCAGGCCAGGATCACGGATCAAATCTTTCTTCACGATATTGGCCGTGACCACCAGATGCCCGACGTGTTCGGCAATCACCACCAGCGCCGCAGGCAGAATGGTCAGGATAGCAACCCATTCAAAGCGTGGCGTGTAGAAGGTCGGCAGAGCAAACCAGTGAGCCTGTGCAATCGGCGTGGTATCCACGACGCCCATGACAAAGGAGAGCGCATAGCCCGCCAGCACCCCAATCAGAATAGGAATAATGGCCATAAAGCCACGGAACAGCACGGAACCGAATACCGTTACCGCCAGCGTCACCATAGAGATGATGATGGTTTTAGAATCCGGTAATTGTCCTTCAGCAGGCAGCAAGCCAGCCATGCCCGCAGCCACACCCGCCAGTTCCAGACCGATGACGGCAACGATTGCGCCCATTGCCGCGGGTGGGAACATCACATCCAGCCAGCCTGTCCCTGCTTTCTTCACAATGAAAGAAACCAGGCAGAACAGAACGCCGCACATAATAAAACCACCGAGCGCCACTTCATACCCTAACGGCAGCAACAGTAGTACCGGGGAGATAAATGCGAAGCTGGACCCCAGATAAGCAGGGATTTTTCCTTTACAGATAAAGAGATACAGCAACGTACCAATGCCGTTAAACAGCAGGACGGTAGCCGGGTTGATGTGGAACAGAACTGGCACCAGTACCGTTGCGCCAAACATGGCGAACAGGTGCTGCAAACTAAGCGGGATTGTCTGTAAAAGCGGCGGTCTTTCACTCACCCCGATAGCACGGCGCGTCATAGTGTTTTCCTCTGAGTGTTGTTTGTTATTAGCGATTTGGTTGTTTTATTCAAAAAAAAGCCGACTCTTAAAGTCGGCTTCTTTTTATTTGTTCATTTACTTAGTACCAAAAATCTTATCGCCGGCATCGCCGAGTCCCGGAATAATGTATCCGTGCTCGTTCAGCCCCTGATCGATAGATGCGGTGTACAGCTCAACATCCGGGTGCGCTTTTTCCAGTGCGGCGATACCTTCCGGTGCTGCGACCAGTACCAGCACTTTAATGCTGCTGCAGCCCGCATTTTTCAGCAGGTCGATGGTCGCAATAACCGAACCACCGGTAGCCAGCATCGGGTCAACGATCAGCGCCATACGCTCATCGATGTTAGAAACCAGTTTCTGGAAGTAAGGTACCGGCTCCAGCGTTTCTTCGTTACGGTACATTCCCACAACGCTGATACGCGCACTTGGTACGTTTTCCAGTACGCCTTCCATCATACCGAGACCCGCACGCAGGATTGGCACAACGGTGATTTTTTTACCCTTGATTTGGTCTACTTCAACCGGGCCATTCCAGCCTTCAATGGTCACTTTTTCGGTTTCCAGACCGGCGGTTGCTTCATAAGTCAGCAGACTGCCAACTTCCGAGGCGAGTTCACGAAAGCGTTTAGTGCTGATGTCGTTTTCACGCATCAATCCCAGCTTGTGTTTGACGAGTGGGTGTTTGACTTCCACGATCTTCATACTCTTCTCCTTTCCTCAGACGAGTGGCAACCACAAAAAAAATCGCCGGATTATACCGCTTTTCCTCTCTGGCGCAACACCGTATACGCTTGATATGGATCAACCAAAGTCATTTGCGTCTGGATGATGAGTATAAAGCAAACCCCGCACAACGGGCGGGGTTTGGTATCAATGCATTGAATTCTATAAACATTCAGCGTTTGTATGTATGACCTTTTGATACCATGAAAAAGATATCTTCGGAGAGCGCGCTAATGTCCCGCTACCGTCATTATTTTTATCGACATAAATAAAGCCGTAGCGTTTTTTCATTTCCCCGGTCCCCGCTGACACTAAATCAATGCAGCCCCACGGCGTGTAGCCCATCAGATCCACGCCATCTTCCACCACCGCTTTTTTCATCTCACGGATGTGCGCAGCAAGGTAGTCGATACGGTACTGGTCGTTTACCGTACCATCACGCTCCAGTACATCAATCGCGCCAAACCCGTTCTCAACGATAAACAGCGGTAGCTGATAGTGATCCCAAAACCAGTTCAATGCATAGCGAAGACCCACCGGATCAATCTGCCATCCCCAGTCCGACTTCTGCACGTACGGGTTGGAAACCAGGCTTTTCGATTCGTCATAATCGAGCTGCGGATTATCCGCCGTGGCCTGAGTCGCAAACGACATATAGTAGCTAAAACCGATGTAATCGACACAGCCATGAGTCAGGGCCTGACGGTCTTCCTCGGTGATATCCAGCGCAAAACCGCGACGTTCAAAGTAATTAAGCAGATGCTGCGGATATTTTCCGCGCACATGTACGTCGGTAAACCAGTAACGTCGGTGCATGGCGTTCATCGCCATCATCATATCGTCTGGCGCACAGGTCAGCGGGTAGATAGGACACATGGCGATCATGCACCCAACCCGCAATGCCGGGTTAATTTCACGCGCGGCCTTTACCGCCAATGCGCTGGCGACCAACTCATAGTGCGCCGCCTGGTACATTACCGGCTCACGGTCCTCTCCTGGTAGGTACTTCAGGCCCGAGTTGGTAAAGGGGGCAAAATCTTCGTGATAGTTCGCCTGGTTGTTGATCTCATTAAACGTCATCCAGTACTTCACTTTGTGCTGGTAACGGGTGAAGACCACCCGGGCAAAACGGACAAAGAAATCAATCAGTTTGCGGTTACGCCAGCCACCGTACTCTGTCACCAGATGATAAGGCATCTCAAAATGCGACAGCGTAATGACCGGTTCAATTCCGTATTTCAGGCATTCGTCAAACAGGTCATCATAAAACTGCAATCCGGCCTCGTTGGGTTGGGTTTCATCCCCTCGCGGAAAAATACGTGTCCAGGCAATGGATGTGCGAAAACATTTAAAGCCCATTTCGGCAAACAGTTTAATGTCGTCTTTATAGCGGTGGTAGAAGTCGATAGCCTCATGGTTAGGGTAATTTTTGCCGCTAATCACACCGTCGGTAATTTCGCGCGCCACTCCATGAGCCCCTGCCGTCATCACATCGGCAACGCTCATTCCTTTTCCCCCCTCCTGCCAGCCACCTTCAAGCTGATGAGCGGCAACCGCGCCGCCCCACATGAAATCTGCTTTAAATCCAGACATACCTTTCCCCTATGGTGATTGCACTGTTCAAAAACGCATGCTCTGAGGTACATAACAGAAAACAGAAACCGGTTTCAGTAAGATACTGTGTATTCACCAGGCAGGTTTCAAGCACAAGAATGAACCCGGTTTCATTTTCGTGGCACAGTTCAAACAAATGCCTCCAAGAGCGGAGAGTGCTGAAAAATCCAGCAGATAAAAGTCAATGCAGAGCAGGCTCGCAAACGTTTGCTTTCCCTGTTAGAATTGCGCCGAATTTAACTTTTACTCAAAGTAAACACGTGGGGAACCAGGCAGTGACCGATAAAACCTCTCTTAGCTACAAAGATGCCGGTGTTGATATTGATGCGGGTAACGCTCTGGTTGATCGAATCAAAGGCGTAGTAAAGAAAACGCGTCGCCCGGAAGTGATGGGTGGTCTGGGTGGCTTCGGTGCGCTGTGCGCATTGCCGCAAAAATATCGTGAACCGGTACTGGTTTCCGGCACGGATGGCGTCGGCACCAAACTGCGTCTGGCGATGGATCTGAAACGCCACGACACCATCGGTATTGACCTGGTGGCAATGTGTGTCAATGACCTCGTTGTTCAGGGCGCTGAGCCGCTGTTTTTCCTCGACTACTACGCGACAGGCAAACTGGATGTGGATACCGCAGCCAGCGTGATTAACGGCATTGCCGAAGGTTGCCTGCAGTCCGGTTGTGCGCTGGTCGGTGGAGAGACCGCTGAAATGCCGGGCATGTACCACGGTGAAGATTACGACGTGGCTGGTTTCTGCGTCGGGGTGGTCGAGAAATCAGAAATTATCGACGGTTCAAAAGTGGCTGATGGCGATGTACTGATTGCGCTGGGCTCCAGCGGTCCGCATTCCAACGGTTATTCGCTGGTGCGTAAAATCGTCGAAGTCAGCGGTTGTGACCCGGAAACAACCGAGCTTGAAGGTAAACCGCTGGCCGATCACTTACTGGCTCCGACCCGCATCTATGTGAAATCCATTCTGGATCTGATCGAGAAGGTTGATGTCCATGCTATCGCGCACCTGACCGGCGGTGGTTTCTGGGAAAATATTCCTCGCGTACTGCCAGATAACACCCAGGCGGTTATCGACGAATCATCATGGCAATGGCCTGCCGTCTTCAACTGGCTGCAAAGCGCCGGTAACGTCAGCCAGCACGAGATGTACCGCACCTTTAACTGCGGCGTAGGCATGGTTATTGCCCTGCCGGAAGCTGAAGTGGAAAGCGCCCTCGCCCTGCTGAAGGCAAAAGGTGAAAACGCATGGAAAATCGGTATCATCAAAGCTTCTGATTCCGAACAGCGTGTGGTCATTGAATGAAAAACATTGTGGTGCTCATTTCCGGCAACGGAAGCAATTTGCAGGCGATAATCGACGCCTGCAAACAGAAAAAAATCAATGGCACCATACGTGCAGTATTCAGCAACAAGGCCGATGCGTTCGGCCTTGAACGTGCGCGAGAAGCGACGATTCCAGCCTATTCCCTGGAATCCAGCCAGTTTGACAGTCGCGACGCGTTCGATCGGGAACTGATCCGGGAGATCGACACCTGGGCACCCGATGTGGTGGTGCTAGCCGGGTATATGCGTATTCTCAGCCCGGCATTTGTCGCTCACTATTCAGGACGTCTGCTGAACATACACCCTTCTTTGCTGCCAAAATATCCTGGTCTGCACACGCACCGTCAGGTGCTGCAAAACGGCGATGAAGAGCATGGTACTTCCGTTCATTTCGTGACTGACGAACTGGACGGTGGACCGGTGATTTTACAAGCGAAGGTTCCGGTTTTTGACGGCGATAGCGAAGAGGATGTCACTGCCCGTGTGCAGGCACAGGAGCATGCCATTTACCCGCTGGTGGTAAGCTGGTTTGTCGATGGTCGCCTGAAGATGCGTGATAACGCCGCCTGGCTGGATGGCAATCGCCTTTCACCACAAGGTTATGCGGCTGACGAATAATACCGTCGCCAATGACACCCCATCTCCATGCCGGAAAAGAGACCTCAGTGTCACTATTCGGCATTGCAGTATCTGATTACCGGATAGCGGCATCAATGCCTTATCCGGCCTACACCACGGGTATCCCTTTCTCTTTGCTATCAGACGGTTTATTGTCATACTTTTCTGGCACAGTTGGACATCTGAGAGCAATGCTCGCCATAATAAATCGGTAGTGTCCCGTGAATGAAACGGAGTAAAAGTGGTAATGGGTCAGGAAAAGCTATATATCGAGAAAGAACTCAGCTGGTTAGCGTTCAATGAACGTGTACTCCAGGAAGCTGCTGATAAATCAAACCCGTTGATCGAACGGATGCGCTTCTTAGGCATCTATTCCAATAACCTCGACGAGTTTTACAAAGTTCGCTTTGCCGAACTGAAGCGCCGTATCATTATTAGCGAAGAACAGGGTTCAAACTCTCACTCCCGCCATCTGTTAGGTAAAATCCAGGCCCGCGTTTTAAAAGCCGATCAGGAATTTGACGGTCTGTACAACGAATTGTTGCTGGAGATGGCTCGCAACCAAATCTTCTTAATCAATGAACGCCAGCTGTCAGTGAACCAACAGAGCTGGTTACGCCATTACTTCAAGCAATATCTTCGCCAGCACATTACGCCGATCCTGATTAACCGCGAAACAGATTTAGTCCAGTTTTTGAAAGACGACTATACCTATCTGGCTGTGGAGATTATTCGCGGCGATACCATTCGCTATGCGCTGCTGGAAATTCCGTCTGATAAGGTTCCCCGCTTTGTGAATCTGCCGCCGGAAACGCCGCGCCGTCGCAAGCCAATGATCCTGTTGGATAATATCTTACGTTATTGCCTTGATGACATCTTCAAAGGGTTCTTTGATTACGATGCGCTGAATGCCTATTCGATGAAAATGACCCGCGACGCCGAATACGATTTGGTGCACGAAATGGAATCCAGCCTGATGGAACTCATGTCGTCCAGTCTGAAGCAGCGTCTGACCGCTGAACCTGTGCGCTTTGTTTATCAGCGCGATATGCCAAATGCGCTGGTAGAAGTTCTGCGTGAAAAGCTGACCATTTCTCGCTACGACTCAATCGTACCCGGTGGCCGTTACCATAATTTTAAAGACTTTATTAACTTCCCTAACGTTGGCAAAGCCAATCTGGTCAACAAACCGCTGCCGCGTCTGCGCCACATTTGGTTTGATAACGAGAAATTCCGTAACGGATTTGACGCCATTCGCGAGCGCGATGTGTTGCTGTATTATCCGTACCATACTTTTGAGCACGTACTTGAGCTGCTGCGTCAGGCCTCCTTTGACCCGAGCGTACTGGCGATTAAAATCAACATCTACCGTGTGGCAAAAGACTCGCGCATCATCGACGCAATGATCCACGCCGCTCACAACAGTAAGAAAGTGACGGTAGTGGTAGAACTGCAGGCGCGTTTCGATGAAGAAGCCAACATTCATTGGGCCAAGCGTCTGACCGAAGCCGGCGTACACGTTATCTTCTCCGCGCCAGGGCTGAAAATTCACGCCAAGCTGTTCCTGATCTCACGTAAAGAAGGCGATGAGGTCGTACGCTACGCCCATATTGGTACCGGCAACTTCAACGAAAAAACGGCTCGTCTGTATACCGACTATTCATTGCTCACCGCTGATTCTCGCATTACCAATGAGGTCCGCCGGGTGTTCAACTTTATTGAGAACCCGTATCGTCCGGTGACGTTCGATTATCTGCTGGTGTCTCCACAAAACTCCCGGCGTCTGCTGTACAGCATGATCGACAAAGAGATTGCCAATGCGCAGCAGGGATTACCTTCTGGTATCACCTTAAAACTGAATAACCTGGTCGATAAAGGGCTGGTTGATCGCCTTTACGCGGCCTCAAGTTCAGGAGTGCCGGTCAATTTACTGATCCGTGGTATGTGTTCGCTGATCCCGAGCTTAGAAGGGATCAGTGACAATATTCGCGTCATCAGCATCGTTGACCGCTACCTTGAGCATGATCGGGTCTATATCTTCGAGAACGGCGGCGATAAGCAAGTGTATCTCTCCTCCGCAGACTGGATGACGAGGAACATCGATTATCGTATCGAAGTCGCCACTCCGCTTCTTGACCCACGCCTTAAGCAACGCGTGCTGGATATTATCGAGATCCTGTTCAGCGATACGGTGAAAGCCCGTTACATCGATAAAGAACTGAGTAATCGCTACGTGCCTCGTGGAAACCGTCGTAAGGTTCAGTCACAATTGGCGATTTATGACTACATCAAATCACTCGAGCAACCTGACTAACGCTATGCCAATACACGACAAGTCACCACGACCGCAGGAGTTCGCTGCGGTCGATCTTGGATCAAATAGTTTTCATATGGTCATTGCCCGCGTGGTTGATGGCGCGATGCAAATTATCGGACGGCTGAAACAACGCGTACATCTGGCGGACGGCCTCGGCGAAGACAACAAGCTGAGCGAAGAGGCAATGGAACGCGGATTAAGCTGTTTGTCATTGTTCGCAGAACGTCTGCAGGGTTTCCCTCCATCAAGCGTATGTATTGTGGGAACCCATACCTTGCGTCAGGCACTGAACGCGACGGATTTTCTCAAGCGGGCAGAAAAGGTCATTCCTTATCCGATTGAAATTATTTCCGGCAACGAAGAAGCCCGACTGATTTTTATGGGCGTGGAACATACACAGCCAGAGAAAGGTCGCAAACTGGTCATCGACATCGGCGGTGGATCGACGGAGCTGGTGATCGGGGAAGATTTCGAGCCCAAACTGGTCGAAAGCCGCCGTATGGGCTGTGTCAGCTTTGCTCAGATGTATTTCCCTGGCGGCACAATTAGCCGGGAAAATTTCCAGCGCGCCCGTATGGCGGCAGCGCAAAAACTGGAGACATTGACCTGGCAGTTTCGCATTCAGGGCTGGAACGTCGCGCTGGGCGCCTCAGGCACCATTAAGGCGGCGCACGAAGTACTGCTGGAGATGGGCGAGAAAGATGGTTTTATCACCCCTGAACGTCTGGACAAGCTGACCAGTGAAGTCCTGAAACACAACTCCTTTGAGGCGCTCAGTTTGCCGGGGTTGTCTGAAGAACGAAAAGCGGTTTTTGTGCCGGGTCTGGCTATTCTGTGCGGCGTTTTTGATGCGCTGGCTATCCGTGAGCTTCGGCTTTCCGATGGCGCACTGCGTGAAGGCGTACTGTATGAAATGGAAGGTCGTTTTCGCCACCAGGATGTGCGCAGCCGTACCGCCAGTAGCCTGGCGAACCAGTACAACATCGACAGTGAACAGGCTCGACGCGTACTGGAAACGACCATGCAGATGTATGAACAGTGGCACGCTCAGCAGCCAAAACTGGCGAATCCGCAACTGGAAGCGCTACTCCGCTGGGCGGCAATGCTGCACGAAGTTGGGTTAAACATTAACCACAGCGCCCTGCACCGCCACTCGGCTTATATTCTGCAAAACAGCGACCTGCCGGGGTTCAACCAGGAGCAGCAGTTGATGATGGCGACGTTAGTTCGCTATCACCGTAAAGCCGTGAAGCTGGACGACCTCCCGCGTTTCACCCTGTTCAAGAAAAAACAGTTCCTGCCGTTAATCCAGCTGCTCCGGCTGGGGGTATTGCTGAATAATCAGCGTCAGGCGACGACAACGCCGCCAACGCTGACGCTGATAACCGACGACAATCACTGGACATTGCGTTTCCCGCACGACTGGTTCAGCCAAAACGCCCTGGTGTTGCTCGATCTGGAAAAAGAACAGCAGTACTGGGAAGCCGTTACAGGATGGCGACTCAAAATTGAAGAAGAGAGCTCACCCGATATCGCCGCGTGAGTTTTCGACAGGTGCCAGCACGTCTGGCGCCTGTTCTTCCAGGATCGCATCCAACGGCTGCGGTTTGCCAATCAAATACCCCTGCATATAATCAATACCCAGCGAAACGACCGCACTGCGTATTTCTTCACTTTCGACGTACTCTGCAACCACTCGCATTTTCTTCATGCGCGCCAAATGGCAAATCGACGCCACAATTTGGTAGTCGAGGCTATTCGATACCATATTGCGGATAAAGCTACCGTCGATCTTCAGAATATCGGCATTGACGTTTTTCAGCCGCGCATAGCTGGCGTAGCCGGTACCAAAATCATCAATCGCTATCTGACAGCCCAATACCTGCAACTGCAACAACGTTGCCTGAGCCTGCTCTGCATTGGTTAATGCGTTACTCTCCGTCACCTCAAACACCAGTTGCCACGCTTCAATCTGATACTTCGCCAGCAATTGAGCGATATCGGTCGGGAGTCGGGCACGACACACGGACGTCGGTGACAAATTGATAGCAAAGCGACGGGCTGGCATGCTTTCCCGATTCTGAGCCATAAATTTCAGCGTATGCTCAATCACCCAAAGATCGATGCTGGATGACAATCCAAACTCATGCGCGACAGGCAAAAAACAATCAGGCGCAATGGTCTCCCCCTCCTCCCCCTTTAGCCGTAGCAGGATTTCATGATACGCATCCCCACGTACGCCAAAGATCGGTTGTGCCATCAGGAAGAAATGATCGTGTTCCAGCGCTTGCTGAAGTCGATTCATCATGGCGACTTTATCTTTCAGGTCTCGCTGCAGGTGCATGGCGCCGCGTCGTTGCAAATTTTCGGGCGCATTGGTCGCCAGAGAGAGATCGGCAATTGTACTCAGCTCACCCAACAGCAGGTAGATATGGCTGACCGGAGAGCGTACATAGCAGTAGCTCACGCCGACCTGCGGCTGCAACGTCATACCATCCCAGATAAAGCGAAATTGCTTAATGTGCTTATCCAGCGCCTCAATGCGTTGCTGGTGCGATTCGGTCGTCAGGCGTAACACGAGGTCGTGCCCGGACATCTGGTAGACACACTCATCCGACGCCAGTTTTTCCGTAATCCAGTGAGACAGTTTCTGCTTGTACTGGATCCTTAGCATGACGCCGTAATTTTTTCCGAGTAACTCTAACCCCGGCACGCGCAAATAACAGAGCGCTGACCACGGGGTACTTTTTAACGCCCGATTTAAAGAGCGTAAATTAGGAATATGTACGACAGGATCCAGATAAGCCAGGCGGCGGACACGGGCGCTCACAATTCGCTGGCGCGTGGCCAGCACGGCCATGTAACTCACGATGAAGGAGAAAACCAGGTAACTTGAAGAGGTGATCGCAAGCTGCGTATCGTAGCCCGAATACCAGGGCATATAGCGCTGATAATGATGAATTGCCGTAATAAGTATGACTGCCCATATTAACGAAATAAATCTATACCCGTAGCGCATTGCCCCCCACAACATAACCGGCAATAAGAGCGACAAGGTGTAATTCGTGCTAAATATGGAGCTATCCTCACTTAATGGCATACACAGCAATACCATTAGTGCGGTCAATATTATCAACCAGATAGCGAGCTCTTTTTTTGTTACCTTCTTATCAAATTGTAGTTTTAATTGCGAAAAATAACCGCGTAAATGCAAGGGATTACGGAGAGTTCGAATAATGAAATAACACAGTGGCACACCAATGAGATTCCCCACCAGTAATGCCTGATAGTTAATGAGTGTCGTAATATTTAAAGGCATTACACCCATCATGCCGGATTTACTTTCGTATACCCCAACAAACGCCGCAAATTGAAAGAGGATCAGGAATAACGTCGCCGGACAGAACACCTGCCAGAACATGCGCTGGAACATCAGGTGCGAGTCTCCATGGGCAACGTTGCTGCGACGTGGCGCAAATACCCGATACCCTCCCCAACTAAGCACGATTGTAACTATAAAGTGCGCAATAATTGAGAGCGTTTCTGATAGCCCCACTTGCGGATATTTATAGCAGAAAATTGCCACGATAATTCCCGGCAATGCGGCTAAGCCAAAAAACAGCATCAGGCTAATCATCAGTGCTAAAGGCAGATAAAAAAGAATAATACTGCCAGTACTAATATGTGCGTAGGTCGTTGCCGTGCTCAATATTGGCAACAACAATGAAGGTAAGATGAGAGGTAATGCCCACCATTTATCTCTAATACGAATATAATTTTTATTGAGTTTCATAGATGCTCAGTCGAATCCCTCACATCCTGAAGGGAGCTTTCAGCCGGGTGTCCCACCAGACTTTAAAACAATGATGCGCGGATACATCACAATGACGTACCAATTCTAGTGGTCACTTGAGGGTGACGTTTGATATATATCAAAAAAAATACCCCCCATTAATCATTTATTACTTTTTTTCTTTTTCATTATCGTTAATTCATTATTAATGCAAATAATAAAATTAATTTCCATAACATAAAAAGATAAAACAGTTGAAGCTTTTTTACATAACGATGAATTGACCATTCTCTCACAGTATGCCTTAATGTAAGTATCGCCCATCTCGTTGGGTACACGTGAAGGAACCTTTTGTGAGTCAGGCCACCAGTATGCGAAAACGACATCGATTTAACAGTCGCATGATCCGTATCATATTGCTTATCAGTTTTCTCTTCTTCTTCGGTCGCTTTGTCTACTCCGCCATCGGTGCGTGGCATCATCATCAGGACAAAAAAGAAGCGCAACAGTCCACACTCTCCGTAGAAACGCCTGCTCAGCGCTAACCTTTATTGACCGACCTCACGAGAAACTGGCGGTGTATTACCGCCTGAACACATCTTTTGTTAACGCCTTTTCAGCCCAACACATTCACACCTGCGTCCTGCGTAATGCTGTGCTTGCCGCTATGATGAATCTTATTCTTATTTTTCCTTATCTTGCTGATATTACGGCGATAATCAGGAACAGCAGACAGTAAAAAGCCCCCTGTAAAAACAGAGGGCTTTTGCGCGTATTACCTGTTCAGATTCAGGTCAAAGCGGGGATGATTATTCCCACTCAATCGTTGCTGGCGGTTTGCCGCTGATGTCATACACCACGCGGGAAATACCGTTCACTTCGTTGATAATACGGTTGGATATACGGCCGAGGAAATCGTACGGCAGATGCGCCCAGTGTGCGGTCATGAAATCGATGGTTTCAACAGCACGCAGGGAAACAACCCAGTCGTACTTACGGCCATCGCCCATCACGCCAACAGAACGAACCGGCAGGAACACGGTGAACGCCTGGCTCACTTTGTTGTACAGGTCAGCTTTGTGCAGCTCTTCAATGAAGATAGCATCCGCACGACGCAGCAGGTCGCAGTACTCTTTCTTCACTTCACCCAGTACACGCACGCCCAGACCTGGACCCGGGAACGGATGACGGTACAACATGTCATACGGCAGACCCAGCTCCAGACCGATTTTACGCACTTCGTCTTTGAACAGCTCTTTCAGCGGCTCAACCAGACCCATCTTCATCTCTTTCGGCAAACCGCCCACGTTGTGGTGAGATTTGATGACGTGTGCTTTACCGGTCGCAGACGCGGCAGATTCGATAACGTCAGGATAGATAGTACCCTGCGCCAGCCATTTCACATCTTCCAGCTTCAGCGCTTCTTCATCGAACACTTCAACGAATACGCGACCGATGATCTTACGTTTTGCTTCTGGATCGTTCTCACCTTTCAGCGCGGTCAGGAAGCGTTCTTCCGCCGGAACGTGAACGATGTTCAGACCGAAGTGGTCACCGAACATATCCATCACCTGCTCAGCTTCGTTCAGACGCAGCAGGCCGTTATCAACAAATACGCAGGTCAGGTTTTTACCGATAGCACGGTGCAGCAGCATGGCGGTAACAGAAGAGTCAACGCCACCAGACAGGCCGAGGATCACTTTATCGTTGCCAACCTGCTCACGAATACGCGCAACCGCGTCGTCGATGATTTTTGCCGGCGTCCACAGGGCTTCACACTGGCAGATATCACGTACAAAACGTTCCAGCATGCGCATCCCCTGACGGGTGTGCGTCACTTCCGGGTGGAACTGTACGCCGTAGAAGCGTTTCTCTTCGTTCGCCATAATGGCAAACGGGCAGCTTTCGGTGCTGGCTACGGTAACAAAGTCAGACGGGATTGCTGTCACTTTATCACCGTGGCTCATCCACACATCCAGCAGCGGTTTACCGTCTGCTGTCAGCGAGTCTTCAATGCCGCGAACCAGCGCGCTGTCGGTCAGAACTTCAACCTGCGCGTAACCGAACTCACGCTCATTTGAACCTTCTACGTGACCGCCCAGCTGCATTGCCATGGTCTGCATGCCATAGCAAACGCCGAATACCGGAACACCGGCTTCAAACACGTATTGCGGTGCGCGCGGGCTGTTTTCTTCAGTGGTGCTTTCCGGACCACCGGAAAGAATGATGCCGCTAGGATTAAATTCGCGAATTTGTGCTTCAGTAACATCCCATGCCCACAGTTCGCAATACACGCCCAGCTCACGCACGCGACGTGCAACCAGTTGAGTGTACTGCGATCCGAAATCAAGGATAAGAATGCGATGCTTGTGAATATTGTCTGTCATTGACGATTGTTCCGAGGCAAGTGAAACAGGGTAAATAAATCGCCCGACGCAGAGTCGGGCGAAGAAAATCAGGAACCCAGACGGTAGTTCGGGGATTCTTTGGTGATGGTCACGTCGTGAACGTGGCTTTCCTGAATACCCGCACCGCTGATACGTACAAATTCCGCTTGAGTACGCAGCGCGTCGATAGTACCACAGCCGGTCAGACCCATACAGGAGCGCAGGCCGCCCATCTGTTGGTGAATAATCTCTTTCAGGCGACCTTTATAAGCCACGCGACCTTCGATACCTTCCGGGACCAGTTTGTCAGCGGCGTTATCGCTCTGGAAGTAACGGTCGGAAGAACCTTTGGACATCGCGCCCAGGGAACCCATACCACGGTAGGATTTGTAAGAACGACCCTGGTACAGTTCGATTTCACCCGGGGATTCTTCAGTACCCGCCAGCATGGAACCTACCATGACAGCAGCGGCACCCGCCGCGATGGCTTTAGCGATATCGCCGGAGAAACGAATACCACCGTCAGCGATAACCGGAATACCGGTGCCTTCCAGCGCTTCAACCGCGTCGGAAACGGCAGTGATCTGCGGAACCCCTACGCCAGTGACGATACGGGTCGTACAGATGGAGCCTGGGCCGATACCCACTTTAACCGCGCTGCAACCGGCTTCCGCCAGCGCACGTGCGCCAGCGCCCGTTGCAACGTTACCGCCGATAATTTGCAGATCCGGGTATTTTGCACGGGTTTCACGAATGCGTTGCAAAACGCCTTCAGAGTGACCGTGAGAGGAGTCAATCAGCAGCACGTCAACGCCCGCCGCAACCAGCGCATCAACGCGCTCTTCGTTACCCGCGCCCGCGCCTACCGCAGCACCTACGCGCAGACGGCCATGCTCGTCTTTACAGGCGTTAGGTTTACGTTCTGCTTTCTGGAAATCTTTTACAGTGATCATGCCACGCAGGTGGAAACTGTCGTCAACCACCAGCGCTTTCTCAACGCGTTTTTCGTGCATTTTTGCCAGAACAACATCACGCGCTTCGCCTTCACGTACGGTAACCAGGCGCTCTTTCGGCGTCATATATACGCTAACCGGCTGGCTAAGGTCAGTCACAAAACGTACGTCACGACCGGTAATGATACCGACCAGTTCGTTATCTTCTGTCACCACCGGGTAACCGGCGAAACCATTACGCTCAGTCAATTCTTTCACTTCGCGCAGGGTGGTGGTTGGCAGAACGGTCTGCGGGTCAGTAACGACGCCGGATTCGTGTTTTTTCACACGGCGAACTTCTTCCGCCTGGCGTTCAATGGACATGTTTTTGTGGATAAAACCGATGCCGCCTTCCTGTGCCAGTGCAATAGCAAGGCGCGCTTCCGTCACGGTGTCCATGGCTGCGGAGAGCATAGGAATGTTCAAGCGAATCGTTTTTGTCAACTGCGTGCTGAGGTCAGCAGTATTCGGCAGAACGGTGGAATGAGCGGGAACGAGGAGAACGTCGTCAAACGTCAGGGCTTCTTTGGCAATACGTAGCATGGGCAATATCTCGACCAGAGTGGTTAATAAATATTGCCGTGGCATTATACAGAGCGTAACCGATTGCATCCACACTTTTTTGCAAAAAAACCTTGCGCTCCCCTGTGGGCAGGTTACTATCGATTGAATAACCTGCTGATTTAGAATTTGATCCCGCTCACATGTTATCCTCTCAAACCACCTCAATCTTTACCGTAAGCCGCCTGAATCAGACGGTTCGTTTACTGCTTGAGCAAGAGATGGGGCAGGTGTGGATTAGCGGAGAAATCTCGAATTTCACCCAGCCCTCTTCCGGTCACTGGTATTTTACGCTGAAAGATGACGCCGCTCAGGTGCGTTGCGCGATGTTCCGCAACAGCAACCGCCGCGTTACGTTCCGCCCGCAGCATGGGCAGCAAGTGCTGGTCCGCGCCAACATTACGCTGTACGAGCCGCGCGGCGACTACCAGATTATTGTTGAAAGTATGCAGCCGGCAGGTGAAGGCCTGCTTCAGCAGAAGTACGAACAGCTGAAAGCAAAGCTGCAGGCTGAAGGGTTATTCGATCAACAGTACAAGCAATCTCTGCCTTCCCCCGCTCACTGCGTAGGGGTGATCACCTCAAAAACCGGCGCCGCACTGCATGATATTTTGCACGTGCTAAAGCGTCGCGATCCGTCATTGCCCGTCATTATCTACCCTACAGCCGTTCAGGGTGACGATGCGCCAGGACAAATTGTCCGCGCCATTGAACGGGCAAACGCGCGCGGCGAATGCGACGTGTTAATCGTCGGTCGCGGCGGCGGCTCACTGGAAGATTTGTGGAGCTTTAACGATGAATGCGTAGCCCGGGCGATTTTTGCCAGCCGTATCCCGGTTGTCAGTGCAGTGGGCCACGAAACTGACGTCACCATTGCCGACTTTGTCGGGGATTTGCGTGCGCCCACGCCTTCGGCGGCAGCAGAAATGGTCAGTCGTAATCAACAGGAACTGCTGCGTCAGCTACAGAATGGTCAGCAGCGGCTGGAAATGGCGATGGATTATTTCCTCGCCAACCGCACTCGCCGCTTTACGCAGATCCATCATCGTTTACAACAGCAGCATCCACAGTTACGTCTGGCGCGTCAGCAAACTGCGCTGGAACGTCTGCAAAAACGCATGAGCTTTGCGCTGGATAATCAGCTTAAGCGCGCGGTTTCTCGCCAGCAGCGTGTTGTCCAGCGTCTGAATCTGCAAAACCCGCAGTCGCGCATTCACCGTACGCAAACCCGTATTCAGCAACTGGAGTATCGTCTGGCGGAGAACCTGCGCACCCAGCTGAGCGCCACTCGCGAACGCTTTGGCAATGCGGTGACGCATCTTGAAGCCGTGAGCCCGCTTTCCACGCTGGCGCGGGGATACAGCGTGACCACCGCCGCCGATGGCGCGGTGTTGAAACAGGTTAAGCAGGTGAAAGCGGGCGACACATTAACAACCCGCCTTGGTGATGGTGTGGTGGTGAGCGAAGTCAGCGCCATCACAAAAATGCGCAAACCTCGCAAGAAAAATGTGGACTCCCGGAACGGATAAAATGCGCCAGCATCTTATCCGTTAACCTTTTTACTGAAAGCAGGTCGCAAACCCTGCAGTGCTGGCAGGCTGAATCCCGCAATCCTGTGCCCCGCTCCCTTCATACATCCCACAATACAGAATGCCGTTTCGTGCCGAAGAGAGATAAGGGAAGCTCGGGGAAGATGGCCATCCCAGCGTGCTGAAGCGGCTATATAGCGCCTCCAGGTCCGGGTAATCCGGCGCGTTATCCATATTATCGCACTGTTTTGCCAGATCCCATTTACTGTTGTCGACGGTATGCGCCAGCGCCCAGGTTTCATTATTCACATCCGGCGCGACTGCCGGTACAGCATTCGCAGGCAGCTCCGATTTCAGCAGCGGGCGATGTAGTGGTTTTCCGTTCACCACAACGGTATCCGCCATATGCCCCCAAAAATTCGCTGAGGAAACATCCGGACTGGTTGCCACGGTAAAAATAGTATCCAGCGTCGCGGTAATCGCAGTGTTATCGGTCAACATCACCGTCATCGGCGTTTTATAGCCCGGCGTATTGTCCTGCCGAAGGGTAAAGTTCGCCGTCCCGTCAGCGCCGGTGATGCCGCTTATCGCGCTGCCATTCTCCGTCAACATCGAGGCCGTGCCTGACGATGGCGCCAGGGTCATATCGTCCATTGCCGCCACATCGCCATACAGCGTCGCACCGCTATTGCGCGGTAAAGCCTCCCCACGTTTTAGTGTGAAAGCAACGTTAGCCACCGGTTTTCCGGCACTGTCTTTGACCGTGACCGTGATTGGCATGGCTTCGCCTTTCTTCACCTTCGCCGCCTGGGTTGTCGCATCAAATGCTGTTGAGGTTAGCGTCACACCCGAGACAGAAGCATGCGGATGCACCAGACAAGACTGGTAGGCCAGAGTATTGGTCATCTCGACGTTTTGGTTGGACAAATCTATCGTCTGACACCGTCCATTATAGGTATGGGTACATGAGGCATCATTTGTCCACCAGGCATAACCCCCTTGTTTCACGGGCCAGCCGATCGCTGTTGCAAGCGTGCCGCCAGGGTAGCGACTGTACAGCGATTTCAGCTCTTCAAGTGATGGATGACGCGCCTCTTCACACGGCGCAGTGCTGCTATTCACGTTCTGCGATCCGGCTGGAACGGGCCAGCGTTCATTATTCACATCCGCATAGCTTACCGGACCGCCAGCGCCGCTGGTCGCCGCTAGCTCACTCCACAGTTTTGGTCGCTCAAAGACGGTGCCGTCGGCCGCCGTTGCCGTTTCCGGCATATGGCCCCAATAGTTGGCTTTTGCTGAATCCGGGCTGGTCAGTACCGTAAAGATCGCGCTCACAGGCTGAGATGTCACACTACTGTCGTCCAGCAACGCCTGCAGGGGGATTCTAACCCCCCAGCCATGATTGGGCTGATACACCTTCAACGTTGCACTACCATCCGCTCCGGTAGTGCCGTAATAGTTGTCCTCAGTATTGATCAAAAACACTTGATGGTTGCCCTGATCGGTGACCAAAATCAATTGCGACTGATAATCGGTTACCTCGCTATTTTGACGATTGAGTGTTTTCCCATGATTCAATAAGAACGGGGTATTTCCCATTAAATTCCCCTGCGCATCTCGAAGCGTGACGTTAAGCGTCATTTGTTCGTGCGCCTGCCCATAATCGGTTTTCACCTTCACGGCAGCATTACCATCGGCATCAACCTCCTGTTCCGATGTCAGCGTTATTTGTGCCACTTTCGGGTTCGCGGTTGTCTGACACGTTAAATACCCGCCTTTTGACTCCAGTACACTACCAGCACCGTTGCTAAGCTGTACGCCCAGATAATTACGGTTTTCGACACTGGCGGCATCCGCCGTACTGGTGTCATAACTTTTCAGCACAGGCCAGCCATCAACCTTATGCCCGCGCCAGTTGCTGGCAAGACTCACCAGTGCGGACTGGGAAGGAATATAAGCCACGCCACAACCACTGTTATTGGTTTTTCCAGCCTGGGTTTCGGTAAACAACGCCCAGATTTCATTATCTTCTACCGGCCCTTTACGCCCATTTCCCGGGGAACCACTCAGCTCTGAAAACAGTATCGGACGTTTAAAGGTCAATCCACCCGCCTCCAGTGTTTCCGGCATGTGCCCCCACATTTTTGCTTTCGCGCTATCCGGGCTGGTCACCACCGTGAAGATCGTGTCCAGCACCGCATTTTTCGTGGGATCGGCATAAAGTGCGGCGGTAAGCGCCGTCTTCGTGCCATGTGTATCCGGGCGAGTAATGGTGAGAATTTTACTGCCATCGCTGCCGGTCATTGCCGCATATACGGTAGCAGTATCGTTTAGCGTCAGTTCATCAGACTGCCCGCCATCAACGATCACCGGAGCGACAATACTGTCACCGCTGCCCGCCGTATGACGCTCACCAGAACGGGTATAACCATCACCACGGCTCAACGTAAACGGCGTATCCGGCATCGGATGACCTGCTGCATCTTTCACCGTGACCTTCACTTGCAGCGATTCGCCCTTTTTCAGCTTCGCCGCGTTAAGCGAACTGTCCCATTGAGCCTGATCCACGACATCCAGACTAATGCTGCTGGCCGGTGGATTCGCTGTTGTCAGGCAACTCATATAAAGGGGTGACGTATTGGTATTCACCAACGCACCATTATTCAGCCATATGGCATACAGATGGGGGGTTTTATCGGCAGGCGTACTGCTCCCGTACTCCTCACGCTGGGTCGGCCAACCGTGAACGTTCTGGATCGCGTTATTACGATTAGCCTCGTACAGTGCGTTCAATTGCGTTCGGGTCGGCACCTTATTTTCTCCACAGCCACCTGCCACGGTATTTTCGATATCCGCCTGGCCAACACGCGCCCATGTTTCGTTATTTTCGGTCAACGAACTTTGCTCACCGCTCACTTCCGACGCTAATTTTGGGCGTTCAAAGGTCATGGAGTCGACCTGAATGGTGCTATCCATATGGCCCCACATTTGCGCGCCGGTGACATCCGGGCTGGTCGGGACAGTAAAAATGACATAGTAGTTAATGGTATTTGGCAGTGCGGAATTGCTCGGGGTGATCGTCAGCGGCGTTCGTAGACCCACGCCGTTCGGTTGTTCGATTTCCACCCTGGCCACGCCCTGCGCATCCGTCGTACCGGAATAGACCATCGACGGCTGCGCAGTACCATACTGTGTGCCGTTGAGGGTGATGGCACCGCTGGTCGGGTCAGTGTAACCGGACGGCTGTACGGTCCTGACTAACCCGATGCCTTCCGTGATGGTAAAGGCTGTATTGGGTATTAGCGCATTATTCGCGGCATTGACGGTATGCACCGTCATGGTAATTTTTTCACCCACTTTTGCTTTCGCCAGCTTCGAATCGGGTGAGCTGTCTTTATCTGTCTCTACGACCACCTTCGCTATCAGCTCGTTAGCAGAACAGGTGAGATAGTTTGGCTGGAGAGCAGAATAGGTATCGACCCTACCATTTCCCAGGTTGACGGACACATGCGTGTCAGGCTGTGCCACAGCCGCCAGATAACTTTGCTTTGCCGTCGGCCAACCGTGCTCAGTACCGATGATATTGCCCTGATGGCCGGCGTATAAACTCTCCAGCGAACGCTGATCAGGAACATGCCCGGAGCCACATTCAGCCTCCATGCTGGTATTTTGTTCGAAAAGCGCCCAGTCTTCGTTATTTTCACGCACCGAACCGATGTCGTTGGTCGTTTCATCCGCCAGCCGCGGGCGTTTGTAGAGATTACCGGCTTCCATTATCCCGTTGCCCATATGCCCCCACATACGGGCATAGCCGCTGTCCGGGCTGGTGACCACGGTGAAGATCACGTCTTTCGCATCCGAGGCGGTAAAATTGCTGCGCATTTTCGCCGTGATATGCGTTTTTACCCCAACGCCACCAGGCTGAGTCAGGATCAACGTCGCCTGACCGTTCACATCGGTCATGCCTTCATAATTGTGATCATCGGCTTTTTGCAAATCGCTGTTCGTGGCTATCTGTACCGGGTTCAGTTCCCAGTCGGTATTCGTTTCACCTTTACGGTTAACCCCCTCATCAAGGTGTACAGAAAAGTAGTAGTAGGCCAGCGGCTGATGATTATTTTTCTTATCGGTTATGGTCAGACGCATATGTGTCTCATCACCCACCGCCACTTTCACCGCCTGTAAGGTGTCATCATAATTATCCGGCGTTAGCGTAAGCTCAGGATCAACGTCAGGCGCATCTTTATCGACACAACTGACGATGAACTTGTTGTCATCCGGTTTCTGCGCTTCACTACGGTTGGAGACATCTGCCGCATGGTGCTGCCCGGTTGTGCCCGCCAGCGATGACCAGTAGTAATTGTTCATTACCGGCCAGCCTGCAACGTCCTGCACTGACGTTGGGATGACGCTCGCCAGCGCGCCAAAATGACGCATACCGGGAAGAATATCGCAGTGGTTATCCGCGCCGTGCCAGGTGAAGGTAGACCAAATTTCATTGTGATCGACTACGGTTCCGTCTTCATTATCGACCTCCGCCGCCAGTTTCGGGCGACTAAAGGTGTAATCCTGAGCCTGTATTGTTTCCGCCATGTGTCCCCACATATTGGCTTGTGGAACATCGGGGCTGGTCAGGACAGTGAAGATCACCGCGGTTTCACTGGTTTGCGAGATACCCGGCAAACTCACCGTCAAAGGGGTTTTAACACCCGGACCATTCGGCTGGGTCACTTTTACTGTCGCCACACCGCTGGTATTGGTTGTGCCGTAATATTCCGTGGTGGTGGTGGTCAGTTCCGTGGTGTCCAGCTTAACTGGCCCGGCATTATTTACCGCATTCTGGCGGTTTATGGCATCACCACGCTTGATGATAAACGGGATGTTTCCCAGCAGATTTCCCTGGCAGTCTTTCGTCGTCACCATCAACGTAAGCGTGTCGCCAACTTTGGCTTTTGCCGCTTTTAGCGCATTGTCATAGCTGGCGGCGCTCACGGTCACCAAATCTCCCTGAGCGGGGGCGATATTCAGCGTCACCTGTTTTTCACTGAGCAAAACCAGACCTTGATTCGGCACACCGGTCTGCGTGAACAGATCCAGCGAGGGTAAGCTTTCATCCTGATCAAATTGGGGGATCGCCACCAGTTGATGCCCCGCCAGGTTTTGTGCGCAGAAAGAGCGATCCGGGCGAGGCTGTGGGTTAAGTGGTGTATCTGGCGTAGCGGCCTCGGCCCAGACCAGTGACACTGCGGGTTGGGTATGGCTTGCCCAACGTAACATTGGGGGATTGCTAAAAATATCGCCTTCGGTATCTCGAGGGTTAATCAGCACCATACTGGTCGCTGTAGCATCTACGCTGAAGTCACCAGGCATCGCGTTAAACGCGATAGTGTGTTCTTTACTGGGATCGAGTTGAATACTGCCTTGATAAACCGGCACACTGGCGCTATCCGCCAGGGGGCTGGTGCCGTTGATCGCACCTGTCGAAATACCGGGTTGTATCCACGGGCCCCCTTTTAACGCTGCCTGCGCGGAGAACATCACCATCGGCATAAGCAGCGCCAATAGCATCCATTTAGCCAGTTTCTGATACCCATCCATGAGTAAAAACCACCTTAATCTCTTCGGTTCAACACGTTTTGATTAGCGACTCTCGCTAAGCAAAACGTATGGAAAACGCCACCCCATACGGGATGGCAAGGGGTGATGTTATTTGCGCTGGAAGTCGATAGACAAACCGTAGCCCTGAACACCATCGTTGCCGATGGTGATGCCACCGCCTGCGTAATCGAAAGCGCCCTTCGCTTCGGCGTTCGTAACCGGAATAACCAGGTCTTTGTTGTTGTTACCCGGATTGACCAGTCCACCAGCAGTCCCCAACTGCAGACTGGTGCCTGTGAAGCGCCAGCGATAGTTATACTGGCTGGTAACCTCTTCACCTGTATCGTATTTGTCCGGCGTGCCCCCTGCTTTATCTTTCCACAGCAGAACTTTATAGGTGGTATTGGTTTTGAGTGTCGTTGCCGTGCCAAGCAGGTTCGTTGTTGTACCGGCTTCGTAAATGACAGCATGTACTGCATCATCAAATACCGGACCTTCTGGAATATCATCACTGTCCGAACCACCACCCGCGTTGCTTGACAAATCGTTCAGCAAAATCTCCGGAGCCACATTGGGATCGCCGGTTGTCGTCGTCGGCGTCATTTTGATACCTATGTAACGGTTAGCATCCGCGTCCGCAATGGTGTAACTGTCGCTGCCTTTCGTGCCGATCTCCTGAGGATCGGAACCCGATTGATCGCTGTAACTCATCCACTGCACGGTGGCTTTTGTCGCCGTATTATTCACATCCAGATCACCCTGCTCATCGCCGATGGTCCAGTTAACGGTCACTTTATCGCCAACATGAAACTGTCTGTCGCCTTCCGAACTCGCTGTACGGCTACCACGATCAACCGTCACGGTGACATGCGCTTTATCAGCCTCGGTAATCTCTGTCGCACTACGTGTGATCCAGGGGATTGTCCCTTGAATACTGCCGGTATTCCCTGTCACTGACTGCCACTGCCCGGCTTTCAGTTGCCCCTCCGCCGCCATCGCGGGTACCGCACAGTAGCCTGCTAAAGCCAATGCCAACGCGATTTTGGTCAAACGCCGTTTTGTTTCCTGCTGCATATTCACTCTCCTTAGTCAAACTTCAGCGACTGGGCATCTCATCTCTTGCGATATAAGACACGCAGCCCATAACCTTGCACCCCATCGCCATCACTCGCCCCAAACATCTGTTGCGCCTCTCGGTTGCTGGCAGGGATCACCATATCTTTATTCGCAGTATTGGCCTGCGCCCCGGTTTCACCATGCACACTCTGTCCGGTGAATTGCCACTGGTAGTCATACTGGGTCATTTCATCATCGGTTAATTTTTCCGCCTGCTGGAACAGCCCATCTTGATTAGCATCGCGCCACAGAATAAAACGGTAGGTACTGTCAAGAAGCAGCGGCTCTCGACTGTCAATCAAATTGACGGGGTTCTCCGCACCCACACGATAAATAAGGGCATTCAGCCCCCCTGTGCCAATATTAAGAAACGTCACATTGACCAAGTTACTGTCATCATAGGGCTGCGCTTTGACTTTCCAGCGGAAAGTGCCTGCAAGCGTACTGGCCAGCGTGACGGTGCCTCTGGTTTTATCCTGCGCGGCAATAAACACGCAGGGTTTATCGTCAGCACAGGATTTCTTCGCCAGGCTGACTTTCTTATCCTGCGCGTCATACAGTTCCAGACTTAAATTCTCGTCAGGCAGTGGTTTACCTTTGCCATTGATGTCATCACCAAAACTGTCGGTAATATCCAGATCCAACACCACGCCATCAACACCATTTGCCAGCGCGCGCGCGTCGTGACGATGGTTGTTTTCATCCGGCACATGGGCCAGGTTATTGACGATAAGCTCAATTTTTCGGTTCTGCTGAACAGTAACTTCAACAACACCGGAAGTTTGTCGATTGCCTTTTTCATCTTCCAATGCCAGCCGTACCCGCCAGGTATTGAGTTTCTGCTGCTCCGTTTCGTCAGCGCTGTATTGCCAGGCGGGCAGAACCAGATTCCAGTGGTTATTGTTTCCTTCGGAGATCGCCTCTTCTTTTACGACCGGCATCACCAGGGTACGCGCGGCGTTATTCTTCGCCTGCCAGGAGGCGGCGACGATTTTGTAATGATGGTTAATCAGCGCATTGATCGTCCATTTACATTTCTCCAACCCGACAGCCTCTTCCGGAGAATCTTTAATCACACACTCGGGATGCGCCGTATTGGCATCCGCTTTTAACCATAGCGTGACGTCTAATGGCGCTTTCTCGCGATATTCCAGCACGATGAAATTGTTACGTTCGACAAAATCATGGCGGCTTCCCTTCAGTGAATGGGATGCTTTCACATTCTCAGCATTCATCTGGTCTTTTAAAGGGATACCAAATTGGTAATTCAGTGTGGCATTAACACTGAGATCGTTGTTGTCGCCCGTTCCCGCTTTGTAATCCGTACTGATGGTCAGTAACGGAACAGGTTGATAGTTCAGACCCAGCGTAATGGCACGAGGATCCTTTTCTAAATTATCGCTACCAAACAGCGCAACTTCATCACCGTAGTACTGCTCATAAATAACTTTGCCGCCTAGTTGAGGGTACGCAGGCAACCAGGCTTCGGCGCGAAAATCCCAGCCGCGTGCTGGGCGCTCTTCATAAAAATCAAAATCTTCGGAGTCTTTCCAGTCGGAAAGTGGATGATAATAATTAGCGGAGATTTTTAAATAATCGGCCCAGGCTTCCGCACCTAAACCCAGTCGGCGATGCCCACGACTAAAGTCATAGTCATAAAATATATTTGCACCCAATAACCATTCATTAAAATCATGTCTAACACCCACACCCATATTACCCATGGTGCGTTCATCTTTTCGCTGAGTGGAAAATTGACTGAAATAAACAGTGCGCTGATTATCATACCAGGGAACGAAATAATCGATTGAGGAACCGTCCAGGTCACCGCCTTCTCCAACCGATAAATTCGTTCGCACTTTTCCATACGGAGACATCAGTCCCTCAACATAAGATTGAGCTGTTGAGGTTAGCTGCCCTTGCAAATAGCTTCTGGCCTGCGATTCCAGCGCCTCAGGCGACAGGTTCGTAAACCCTTGTGCCGCAGAACCGATGACGTACTCTGTGCCCTGTTCTTTGAGTAACTTTTTTGGGTGGTTTTGTTCCTCTTGCGTGGACTCACTGCCCAGTTCAGGAAGTGAGTTCTCAGAAGAGGACTCGCTCTTTTCCATCGGGTTGTCCGGAACAGCATATGCCGCACCAGAAATGAGCATAAAAATAATAAAGCGCATCCATTGCACCATAATATATCCTTATAAAACAAGGCCCCATTATTAATGCGGAATTAATCAGCCTCATTAATATTATATTATGGAACTATGAAAACATGCACTTCAGAAAACCTAAATTAATTCTTAAATATATCTAAACCTGGTTTTTTAAGATTACCGACCATTTCCATTTCGAAACATTCACATAGTGAATGTTTCGAATCATAATAACACCTGATTGATATTACTCTGTCAAAGCACAATAAACTCCACGCGTTTTTTTGAAATCAAACCGTGGCCGTTCTGACAGAAATAATCCACCGCACCACAGGCTTTTAACACCTGAAGTGGCTTGTGGCATTCCGGGCAGCGCGCTTCAAGCTGGACGTCTTTATTGCAATTCTCGCAGTGCGCCACACCGTTTTGTGGCGTTAGTTCCGCGTGGCAATCCGGACAGGTAATTGACATGGTGACTCCTTTACAAGGGATTCATAACTGCATTGATTTTAACACGGCGCACTTAATGTGCCCCTCGCAACTGTTGCTGTAACGTCAGCAGACGCTCGACCTCTTCAAGTCTGCGTTGAGTCGTACGACTCACCTCTTCCGGGCTACGCACAAACAGACTTTGCGCCCCCAGGATATGCTCTGCCAGACAGTGAGCGTAGATCGTTCCGGGGAGGCTCCAGCGCTGTACGCTGCCGCCATCAATCAGTTCAAGCACATCCTCTGCGCCGCGTCGGTCATAACTGATAACTCGTCCATCGCGCAGATGAAGCCGCAGGCCTTTTTGCCCTCCGGCAGGCCCCGCGTATTTATTGAGCCAGATATCCAGTGGTACGCCGCTCATCTGTCCTTGCAGATGCGCCTCACCTTCTGCTGTGCTCAGATCGTCCTGGCAGATATCGCGGCCCAGACGGTCTTTAGCGGTCACCACCTGCAACGCCATATCATCATTGCCACCCAGGTAGCGTACCGTTTCACGCAGCATCGCCAGCACATGCGTGCCAATATCCAGAATCACACCATCCGGGTGGCGAAGTTCGCGCGTATCCGGCTCGCCTGTAGCAAAGTTGAGCGCGATAGGCTCTCCTGCCGCGTTGAAGCCGCTCGGCTCCTGCAGAAATCCTTCGATTCTGACGATGTCCGAAAAATCAGAAACCAGTGCATCCTGGCGGGTATCGCCATGCCACTGTGGGCTTAGTTTCCCCAACATCAGTTGCATCGCGCCATTACGGGCCATCCAGTGGTCAAGTGCCAATATGCGAGAGGCCACGCCGGGCATCGCCAGCCGCGCTTTCAGTATTTCGATTTGGGGAAGTGTGGGGACGATGGGCTTTTCAACCACAATACGCGGTATTGATGAGGCCAGCGCCTGTTCAAGGACGTCAAGATGCTGCAGGGATGCGGTAGTGATAAACAGCGTATCAAGAGGCTGAGCAATAAGCTCGGCGAGTGAAGCGCAGCGTGTCACGCCTTGTGGCTGCTTTGCGGGTTGTACATCAAATCCGAGACAACTCACCGAAGTACCAAACAGGTTTCGTATTGCGGGCAAGTATGCCGTTTCAACTACTGCGCCAAGCCCAACAAACCCTAACAACATGTTCTCACCTCGTCGATTGAATGGCCGGGGCAAAACGCCTGCCCCGGCAAAATCGAGGTTTATGAGGCGTTAGTAACCGGTTTAGTCTGCACATTTTCCAGCATGCGGCGTACCGGAACAATGAGAATGATCAGTACCGCAGCGCAGATGAGCAGCGCAATGGAACAACGCGCAAAGAGATCGGGCAGCATATCAAGCTGATCGGCCTTCACGTGACCGCCAATCAGACCCGCCGCCAGATTACCCAGCGCACTGGCGCAGAACCACAGCCCCATCATCTGACCGCGCATTCTGTCAGGCGCCAGCAGCGTCATTGTCGCCAGACCAATCGGGCTCAGGCACAGTTCACCCAGCGTCAGCATCAGGATACTGCCCACCAGCCAGAAAGGAGAAACGCCTGCACCGCCATTACTCAGCACGTTTTGAGCCGCCAGCATCATCAGGCCAAAGCCCGCTGCCGCACAGAGAATGCCGATAACGAACTTGGTGATACTGCTCGGGCGAATGTTCATGCTCGCAAGCTTCGGCCACGCCCAACTGAACACCGGTGCCAGCAGGATGATAAACAGCGCGTTGATTGACTGGAACCACACGGCCGGGATTTCAAAATCACCGATCATACGGTTAGTGTAGTCATTGGCAAACAGGTTGAACGACGTTGGCTTTTGCTCGAATGCAGACCAAAAGAACGCGGCGGAAATCAACAGAATAAAGCAAACCAGCAGCCTGGCGCGTTCTTTACGGTTTAACCCCGCAAACACGAACAAGTAGATGAAGTAGAGAGCAACGGAGGCCGCAATCACGTATACCAGCATACTGGCAACAGCAACCGGGTTGATCACAATGACGCCCTGCGCAATCAGAGTAACCACAATTGCCACACCGACGGCCAGCGCCAGCAGCCATGCACCCACGCCCTTTCTCTTCACCACCGGACTGTTCCAGGTGGAGTCCAGCCCCACTTCACTATCGTAGCGTTTCATCGCCGGAACCGCAAAGATACGGAAGATGATCAGCGCCACCAACATTCCGATACCACCGATACCAAAGCCCCAGTGCCAGCCATGCGTTTTAATCAGCCAGCCCGAGATCAGCGGCGCAATGAAGGAGCCCATGTTGATGCCCATATAAAACAGCGAGAAACCGCCGTCGCGTCGCGCATCACCCTTTTTATACAGTGTACCGACCATGACCGAGATACAGGTCTTGAACAACCCAGAACCCAGTACGATAAACATCAGGCCGATAAAGAACAGGTTGTCGCCCATTATCGCGGAAAGCGCGATAGACAAGTGACCAAGCGCAATCAGTATGGAGCCATACCAGACCGCTTTCTGCTGCCCGAGCCAGTTATCCGCCAGCCATCCGCCAGGCAGCGCAGCAAGATACATGGTACCGGCAAAAATACCGACAATCGCCGAGGCATTTTCACGTGCCAGCCCCATGCCGCCGTCATAAACGGTAGCCGCCATAAACAGGATAAGTAATGGACGAATGCCATAAAACGAAAAGCGTTCCCACATTTCCGTGAAGAACAGTGAGCCGAGTGGATACGGGTGGCCGAGGAACGTTCGGCTTTCTTTTTGATGAACAGAGGATTGCATAATTCTCCCGAAAAGGTATGTCGTCGTGCTTATAAACACCGCAATGCACACCAGCCAGTCATTTATCTGGCCGTTTTTTTACATGCGGTGAAGAATGTTTTAACCATTTGATAACCTGATGCTAGTTTTGTCTAGTACCAACCCCTGAACTTTAAGATGAAAATTCGACAATTGTCTACTTTCTTAGATTTAAACTTGGTAAAAAACGAATAGTGATTGACATAACACAGATAAAACGGGCGATGAACAGACGAAAAAAACCCGCGACATGCGCGGGTTTTATCTTGAGAGCAGAAATGCTTATTTGCTTTTCTTGATGTGCTTAATCAAACGCTTACGTTTACGCATCTGGGTCGGGGTCAGTGTATTGCGTTTGTTCGCATACGGGTTTTCCCCTTCTTTAAACTGAATGCGGATCGGCGTCCCCATGACTTCCAGGGATTTACGGAAGTAGTTCATCAGATAGCGTTTGTAAGAATCCGGCAGGTCTTTTACCTGGTTACCGTGGATCACCACAATCGGCGGGTTATAACCACCGGCATGGGCATATTTCAGCTTCACGCGGCGGCCACGCACCAGCGGCGGCTGATGATCTTCTGCCGCCATGGTCATGATGCGGGTCAACATCGCGGTGCTGACACGACGGGTTGAGCTGTCATAGGCTTCACGTACGGATTCAAACAGGTTACCCACGCCGCTGCCATGCAGCGCAGAAATGAAGTGAACGCGCGCAAAATCAATAAAGCCCAAACGGAAGTCCAGCGTCTCTTTAACCTGTTCTTTCACTTCCTGGGTCAGCCCATCCCACTTGTTGACGACGATAACAAGTGAGCGCCCACTATTGAGGATAAAGCCCAGTAGCGACAAGTCCTGATCGGAAATACCTTCACGCGCATCAATCACCAGCATGACGACGTTAGCGTCTTCAATCGCTTGCAGCGTTTTGATTACCGAGAATTTTTCTACCGCTTCGGTAATTTTCCCGCGTTTACGCACACCTGCGGTATCAATCAGCACATATTCGCGCTCATCGCGTTCCATCGGGATATAAATACTGTCACGCGTCGTACCCGGCATATCGTAAACCACGACGCGGTCTTCACCCAGAATGCGGTTAGTCAGTGTGGACTTACCTACGTTCGGACGACCGACAATCGCCAGCTTAATGGGCAGGTCTTGCGGATTGAAATCGTCTTCAGGCTCTTCTTCGCCGTTTTCTTCAGCTTCCAGTTTCGCCCAGTATTCCGCATCTTCATCCACTTCTTCCCGCGGGGCTACGTCATCCATCCACGGCAGCAGCACGTGCTCCAGCAGACTGAGAACGCCACGACCATGAGAAGCGGCAATCGGATGAATCTCTCCCAGACCCAGTGAATAAAAATCGACAACCGCCTGGTCAGGATCAAGCCCGTCCGTTTTGTTCGCCACCAGGAAAGTCGGTTTCTGTCGGGCACGCAGATGCTTCGCAATAGCTTCATCCGCAGGCATCAGGCCTGCACGCGCATCCACCATGAACAGGACAACGTCAGCTTCTTCGATAGCCAACAGCGACTGTTCCGCCATACGGGTTTCAACACCGTCTTCGGTGCCGTCAATACCGCCGGTATCAATACAGATAAACTCACGGCCTTCAATTTCCGCACGACCGTACTTACGGTCACGAGTCAGACCCGGGAAATCCGCAACCAGCGCATCTCGGGTGCGAGTTAGACGGTTAAATAACGTGGATTTGCCAACGTTAGGGCGCCCGACAAGCGCGACCACAGGTACCATGTTTAAAGCCTCATTTAAAAAATCATCAGACAACGTACGCATTTTTGCGCCATTGTTAAAAAC
Source organism: Citrobacter sp. Marseille-Q6884 (assembly GCF_945906775.1). Lineage (NCBI taxonomy): Bacteria > Pseudomonadati > Pseudomonadota > Gammaproteobacteria > Enterobacterales > Enterobacteriaceae > Citrobacter > Citrobacter sp. Marseille-Q6884. Next base: position 226,010 of record NZ_CAMDRE010000002.1, on the reverse strand, counting down.
AGGAAAACGGCCCCTGCACCAGGAGCCGTTTTTCAAAGCGAGCGGCCGGGACGATTAACGCGTAATAGAATACAGCGTACCGTCTTTCGCCTGGATCAGCAGTTTGCCATCAGCAGAGACCGGCTCGGTCAGGAAACCTGAGCTGTCAACTTTCTGCTGAGCGACAAAGCGACCATCTTCAATGTTAATCCAGTGCAGATAGCCTTCGCCATCACCCACGACTAAGTTGCCATTGTACAACACTGGAGACGTCAGCAGGCGGTGCAGCAGATCGCTTTGCGTCCACAGCGTCACGCCGCCATCGGTGGTCAATGCCAGCACACGGTCATTCTGATCAACCAGATAGATACGATTGCCATCGACGATGAAATCATTCACCGAGCCCAGCTCACGTTTCCACATAATCTGACCGCTACGCAGATCCAGCGCCGTCAGGTTACCATTATAAGCCAGGGCGTAAACAACGCCATTGACGACAACCGGCGTGGTATCCACATCACTCAAACGATCGATTTCAGTTGGACCTGTCGCCTGGGAAATACGTTGCTGCCAAATCATCTGGCCCTGTTGCATCAGCACCGCGCTCACGCGACCGTTATCACCGCCGACAATGGCTGCGCCATAAGCGGTCGCCGGTGCGGATTCACCACGTAACGAGAGTGACGGCATATCGAGGTTAACGGTCCATTTGATGGCGCCATCAGCTTCGTTTAATGCCTGCAATTGACCGTTGCTGGTGTGGATCAGCACCACGCCATCACTCACAACGGGGCGAGACAGGGCTTCACCCGCAACTTTAGTCTGCCATGCGGCGGTACCGTCACTGGTATTCAGCGCATAAACCTGTGCTTTTTCGCTGCCAATGTAAACATGGCCGCCGGACACCGTCACGCCGCCAGAGAGCTGCGCGGAAGCACGGGAGAACCAACCGTCTTTCTCACCAAGATTAACCGACCAGACTTCCTTGCCATCGTCCGCGTTCAACGCTTTTACCACACCCTCGCGGGAAGCGGCGTAGACCACGTTATCCGCCAGAGCAGGATGAAGATTGGAATAGAAATCACCAATACCATTGCCGACAGAAGTGCTCCAGGCAGTGGACGGAGTAAACTGATTTTCAACCACCGGTAATGGGGACATCTTAACGACATCTTCTTCGCCACTAAACAGTGAACAGCCGCTCAATAGGGTAACGGAAAGCAGCCCTGGCAGAAGTAATTTACGCAATTGCATCGGGTCCCTCTCAGATGGACAAATTATTGATTTTCATCTGCATCATTTCGCTCAGAGCAGGAGAGGCATCGCTTTTCACGCCCGCTTCCCATGCGCTACGCGCACCTTGTTTATCACCCTTGCTCAGTAACGCTTCACCACGAAGGTCGGCGACAATGGCTGCCCACCCTTCGCCTTTAACGGTATCGAGAGTTTTCAGTGCGGTATCAGCCTGTTTAAGCTGAACCTGAACACGGGCGAGACGCAGATTAATCACCGCTTTGAGATTCTCATCGCTGGTGGCTGCCAGTCCTTGTTGCAACTGGGTAGCGGCTTTTTCAAGTTCGTTTTTATCAACAAACTGCTGCGCCAGTTCCATCGACGCTAACGCGCCATACGTATTTTTATTCTCCGCTGCAAACTTCTCTGCAGCAGGAATGCTATCGGCTTTACCCGCGCTTACCGCAGTGACCGTATTTTGATATGCCAGAGAAGCAGAGCGTGCGGACTCCGTTTGATGGTTAGTCCAGTAGCGCCAGCCGACCAGCGCGCCAACCCCTAAAATGACCCCAACAGCCAACGCTTTGCCGTTTTCAGCAAAGAAGCGTTTAACCGCGTCAATCTGGTCGTTTTCGTTCTCGTAAATTTCCACGCTGTCCTTCTCCTTAGCCCAGTAGAGTGCGCAAATGCGTGGCAACGCTATCCTGCGCTACTGCCGTTTGCTCACCAGAGCGCAAATCCTTCACTACAACAGTACCGTCAGCCACTTCGGACTCGCCCAGTACCAGTGCAACGCAGGCGCCCCACTTATCGGCGCGAGCAAACTGCTTTTTAAAGTTGCCGCCACCGTGGTTTGTCATCAGTTTCACACCCGGCACTTCATCGCGCAGACGTTCAGCCAACGTCATGGCCGCAGACTGTGTATCCGAGCCTGAAGCAACCAGGTATATATCGACAACGGAATCGGCTTTAAATTCCGGATTAACAGCCTGAACTAACAAAACAAGTCGTTCGAGACCCATCGCGAAGCCCACCGCCGGTGTCGCTCGACCGCCAAGTTGCTCAACCAGGCCATCATAACGACCACCCGCACAAACAGTTCCCTGCGAGCCGAGGCTGCTGGTGACCCATTCAAATACGGTGCGGTTGTAGTAGTCAAGACCACGAACCAGACGCTGATTCACGGTATAGGCAATACCTGCAGATTCCAGCAGTTTGCACAGGCCCGCGAAATGTTCGCGAGAATCATCGTCAAGGTAGTCACCCAGTGCCGGTGCATCATTCAGCAGAGCCTGCACTTCCGGGTTTTTAGAATCCAGCACACGCAATGGGTTGCTGTACATGCGGCGCTTACAGTCTTCGTCCAGCTTCTCTTTATGCTGTTCCAGGAACGCCACCAGCGCATCGCGGTAATTGGCGCGGGCTTCAAGTGAACCGATAGAGTTCAGCTCAAGGCTTACATGTTCAGAAATACCCAGCGCACGCCACCAACGGGCGGTCAGCATAATCAACTCCGCATCGATATCCGGCCCCTGCAGACCAAACACTTCGACACCCAGCTGATGGAATTGGCGATAGCGTCCTTTTTGTGGACGTTCATGGCGGAACATCGGTCCGATGTACCACAGACGCTGTTCCTGATTGTACAGGAGACCATGTTCGATGCCGGCGCGTACGCAGCCCGCCGTCCCTTCTGGACGCAGCGTCAGGCTATCGCCATTACGGTCCTCAAAGGTGTACATCTCTTTTTCAACCACGTCGGTCACTTCACCGATCGCGCGTTTGAATAACGGGGTCTGCTCTACAATCGGCAAGCGGATTTCACTGTAACCGTAGCTGCCGAGCACGTTTTTGAGAGTGCCTTCAATGCGCTGCCAGATGGCGGTTTCGCCAGGCAGATAATCGTTCATGCCGCGAATGGCTTGAATGTTTTTTGCCACGTTTATTCTCTTTCTGAATATAAAAATGAACCCTCAGCGCTTCCCGAACACTACGGGCGCTATGCGGGTTCAATCATACACGGGAAGCATGTCGCTTCCCATCACGTTATTATTTTTCAACCTGCTGCACGTCGATTCGACGCGCTTCATCCAGGATGCTGGCTTTGGCACGAATGCGGGCTTCAAGCTGCGTAATCATATCGTCGTTATCGAGTCTGTCTTTACGCACGCCGTCTTCATACAAACCACTTTTCTTGTTGCCGCCCGTCACGCCCAGCGTTGACACTAACGCTTCACCTGGACCGTTAACCACACAACCAATGATCGAAACGTCCATTGGCGTAATGATATCTTCCAGACGTTGTTCCAGCGCGTTCACCGTGCCGATAACATCAAACTCCTGACGGGAACAGGTTGGACAAGCGATAAAGTTGATCCCACGTGCGCGGATACGCAGTGATTTCAGAATATCGAAACCGACTTTGATCTCTTCCACCGGATCGGCCGCCAGGGAGACACGCAACGTATCGCCAATACCTTCAGACAGCAGCAAGCCAAGGCCGATCGCGGATTTCACCGCCCCACTCCGCGCGCCACCGGCTTCGGTGATCCCCAGGTGCAGCGGTTGATCGATTTGCTTCGCCAGCAGGCGATAGGATTCAACGGCGAGGAAAACATCAGACGCTTTGACGCTGACTTTGAATTGATCAAAGTTCAGGCGATCGAGATGATCCACATGACGCATGGCCGATTCCAGCAGCGCCTGCGGCGTCGGTTCGCCGTATTTTTCCTGCAGATCTTTTTCCAGCGATCCGGCATTTACGCCGATACGGATAGGAATATTTTTATCGCGCGCGCAATCGACTACCATGCGGATACGCTCTTCATTACCGATATTGCCTGGGTTGATACGCAGGCAATCAACGCCGTATTCCGCCACTTTCAGCGCAATACGGTAGTCGAAGTGAATATCAGCAACCAGCGGGACTGAGACCTGCTGTTTGATAAGCTTGAACGCTTCTGCCGCATCCATTGTCGGTACGGAGACACGCACAATATCCGCGCCTACGCGTTCCAGCGCTTTGATTTGATTGACCGTCGCCGCCACATCGGTGGTGCGTGTATTGGTCATAGATTGTACGGCAATGGGCGCACCATCACCGATCGGCACGTTCCCAACGTAAATGCGTGTCGATTTTCTACGTTGAATTGGAGCCTGGTTATGCATTAAAAAATCTCCCGCATTGCCGTCTGTTACTGAGCCGGTGATTGTTCGGCATTTACGGTCAGACGCGCAACCTGGTTAGTTCTGATAAAACGACTCAGATCGACAGGTTTACCCTGGTACTGAATCTGCACTGCCGCCGGAGCACCAATTTTCAGTTTGTACGGTGCCTGGCCGGTAAGATTTAAATTGCCATCTTTACGTTGCATGCCGCTAAACAGTTTTTTACCGGTCGCATCCGTCACTTCCAACCAGCAGTCAGCGGTAAAATTCATTACCAGCGCGTTAGGATCAGTGGCTGGCGTTGTCACACCGGCCTGGTCAGTCGGCAACGGTGCCGCTGGCGCTGGCGTCGTTGCGGGTGCTGTGGTCGCTGTATCAACATTTGCCTGAGAAGGTGCCACAACCGCATTCTGTTGAGCCTCTGCGGTAGGGGCCGGCGTCGTTGTGGCATCTGGCGTTTGCGTGGCGTCAGCCATCGCACCCGCTTGCGGTGCCGGGGTGTTATCCAGGCTTGCCGTAGCGCTGGTATCCGGCGCTACGCTCTGCGCATTATCTTTACCGGCGTTCAGTTCAGCGGTGGACTGATCGGCCATCGTGGTGATCTCTTCCTGCTGCGCCTTATGGTTCTGCCACCACCATGCGCCTGTCAGGCCGACAACAACAAACAGCACCAGCCAGGTAAAGGTCATTAACCAACCGTCGCGTTTTTTACGACGTTTACCCAGCGAGAAACTCTGCATAGGCGCAACTTTGGCAGGGCGAATCGGAGCCTGTTTTTCCAGCCCTGGTAACAGTTCTTCTTCAGGAATATGCACCAGACGCGCATAAGAACGGATATACCCGCGCAGGAATGTTGAAGCGAGATCGGCTGGCGCCTTATCTTCTTCAATATCACGTACCGTGGAAACCTTCAGGCACAGTCGCTCCGCGACCGCCTGCTGGCTGAATCCGAGTTGTTCACGGGCATTGCGCAGACGAACGCCAGTGGTAAGTGCTTCATTTTTGTCGTGCGTGGCTTCAGTATTCATTCGCTACAGCTGCGTAAATTGGGGTTCTGATGCCGGCGAGCCACAATGCTCACCCACACCGCGAAACATCTGGTCAATTAACCTTGGTCAGACAGTATAAAACGGTCAGACTCTCTATGACAAAACAGCATAAACCTGAGGGCTAAACGCTTGTTGTGCCGCTACATACTGCCTTAAAGTCGACAAAAACGCACCGTTATTATTGACCCGGCGGCGACAACTCAGCCCCTCATATAACTTATATCGCACTACAGTACATGAATTATACCGTAGTGCGCCAACATCAAACGGTCTTGATGTCGATTGCGTCACCCTGCATGCGCTTACGCAGAGTACGCTTGGTACGGTCAATGACGTCGCCAGCCAGTTGGCCGCAAGCAGCATCAATGTCATCCCCACGGGTTTTGCGCACAATGGTCGTGAAACCATAGCTCATCAACACTTTGGAGAAACGATCGATACGGCTATTGGAGCTACGGCCATACGGCGCGCCAGGGAACGGGTTCCATGGGATCAGGTTAATCTTGCACGGCGTATCTTTCAGCAGCTCAGCCAACTGATGCGCATGCTCGGTACCGTCGTTGATGTGATCCAACATGACATACTCGATCGTCACGCGTCCCTGGTTCGCATTGGATTTCTCCAGATAACGACGAACAGCCCCCAGGAAGGTTTCGATATTGTACTTTTTGTTAATCGGCACAATCTCGTCACGGATTTCATCGTTCGGCGCATGCAAAGAGATCGCCAGCGCAACGTCAATCATATCGCCCAGTTTATCCAGCGCAGGGACAACGCCTGAGGTGGACAGCGTCACGCGGCGTTTGGAAAGACCAAAACCGAAGTCATCAAGCATGATTTCCATTGCCGGGACCACGTTAGTCAGGTTGAGCAACGGCTCGCCCATGCCCATCATCACCACGTTGGTGATAGGACGCACGCCCGTTGCTTTTACCGCACCGACGATCTTCGCCGCACGCCAGACCTGGCCAATAATTTCCGATACCCGCAGGTTACGGTTAAAACCCTGCTGAGCCGTAGAACAGAATTTACACTCCAGCGCACAACCGACCTGTGAAGAAACACACAGCGTCGCGCGGTCATCTTCCGGGATATAAACCGTTTCTACGCGCTGATCGCCTACCGCGATAGCCCATTTGATGGTGCCATCCGATGAACGCTGTTCTTCAACCACTTCCGGTGCGCGAATTTCAGCGACTTCCTTCAGCTTGTTGCGCAGCACTTTATTGATGTCAGTCATGTCATCAAAATTGTCGCTGCAATAGTGATACATCCACTTCATGACCTGATCGGCACGAAACGGTTTTTCGCCCATCTCTTTGAAGAATTCGCGCATCTGCTGACGGTTCAGATCCAGCAGGTTAATTTTTCCATTTTTATTTGGAACCGCAGCAATGACGACTTCAGAGGTGTTAACTAATTCAGACATAATGTTTTCCGGCCTCGTTGTTACACGTTATGGCCCGTGGAGGGTTAAAAAGAAACGCCCCGGCAAGCGGTCTGCTCTTCCGGGGCGTTGCATTGTACAAAGTCTGGCGCAGGGATGCCACGTTTGCACGAAGCATTAACGAAAATAATATGTAAATCGTCAATTCGTCCCCGCGGCGCGAAAGACGCGGGAGATTAACGCGTGCGCGGGCAAACCTCGCCTTCACCGAAGAAGTAGGCGATTTCACGCGCTGCAGACTCAACGGAGTCAGAACCGTGGGTACCGTTTTCGGTGAAGCTGTCAGCGTAGTCTGCGCGCAGCGTACCCGCCAGCGCATTCGCCGGATTGGTTGCGCCCAGCAGATCGCGATGACGCTGAACGGCATTTTCGCTTTCCAGCACGGAAACCACGATCGGGCCGGAGGTCATGAATTCAACCAGACCGTCAAAGAACGGCTTACCATCGTGTTCGGCGTAGAAGCCACGCGCCTGTTCAACGGTCAGGTGCAGCATTTTAGTACCGACAATTTTGAACCCTGCTGCTTCAAAGCGCGCAAAGATGCTTCCAATAACGTTTTTTGCCACCGCGTTTGGTTTGATGATGGAAAAAGTACGTTCAATAGCCATGATAACCTCTGTAATGTGTTCTGTTGTTGTCTATATATCTGTACGACCTGGCGCGGATTATAAAGAGCATCCCGGCAATTGACTATTGATGAAGATAACATTTCTTTAAAATAAGATGATTTCTGGCAACAAATGATGTCAAACGGGTCTACTGCAAAGAAAATCTCACCGTCGCAACCTGCCCGGCAGCATCCATCACCAGCAGTTGGTATTCTCCCGTTACCGCCAGTCGCAGGGTTAGGCGAGCCCCACGTTCTTCCAGCCGCTCACCATTAAGAAACCACCAGCGCTCGCCTGTTCCACCGCTGGTTTGCACTGGCAATGCAGCTTCCGGTGAACCGGGTAAGCGTTTCACAATCGCGCCATCACGCACGCCTGTCAACTGGAGTGGTAAAGACGCGTCCTGTCCCAGCGGAGGGCACGTTGTCGATACGGGCGGTAATCTTGCACTCCGACGCTCTGACACGGGCAGCCACGGCTCCAGCGGCAACGGCCAGACAATTAATGTATGTTCGCGCGCCTGGGCACAATCTGCTGCAACGCGTTTTCCCACATCATCCAGCCAGACCGGGAAACGAATACCACTAATGCCTTCCTGTTCAGGCAACAACAGCGTAGGCGGCTGGCTGCCATCCAGTAACCAGGTCGCTAATCGGCGACGACAGTTACTGTCTCCGGCGGGAAGAGATTGCCCGCCCGGCCAACATACGACACCGCGAGTCACCGAATCGGGACGTGGGTCTTCTGGCTGATCGGTCCCACGCGCCAGCAGAATATTATTAATCTGATTAAGCAAAGGTACGGCGCTGGCAAAACCAAATTGCCCGACGACCGGCGTGCCGTCGGGACGGCCTGTCCAGATGCCAATCACGTAACGTGCGTTAACGCCAATCGCCCACGCATCGCGATAGCCGTAGCTGGTACCTGTTTTCCACGCCAGCGGAGCCACTCTGCTCAGCGCGTTATCCGGCAGCGGTTGTGCCTCATCAGCCATCACCCGGCGAATAATCCACGCAGCGCCAGGAGACATCAAGGGACGCTCCAGTAGCGGGTCGTCCGGCTGTAAACGCAGTTTTGCCGCTTTTCCATGGCGCGCAAATGCGCTGTACGCCGCGGCCATATCCTCAAGCTTTGCTCCTGCTCCGCCGAGAATCAGCGAAAGATTCGGCGCTGACCCCGCGGGCAAATACAACGGTAAGCCGACGTTTCGCAACGATGCCGCAAAACGCTTTGGTCCATAGGCTTCAAGTACCTGTACGGCGGGTAAATTTAGCGACCGCACCAGTGCTTCGCTCATGCTTACCGGCCCATGAAAACCGCTATCAAAATTCCCCGGCCGATAATCTCCGGTACGTCGCGGCACATCCTGTAAAAGGGAAGCGGGATGGATCAATCCGTCATCCAGCGCCAGCCCATAGACAAACGGTTTAAGCACCGATCCCGGTGAGCGAATCGCACTCACCATATCCACATGACCAAAACGGGTGTCGTCATTCATATCGACCGACCCCACCCAGCCACGCACGCTCATATCGGTATGGTCCACCACAATCATCGCCAGAGAACTGCGCGACGGAAGCCGTCCTTTCCAGTTTTGCGCCAGTTCTTCCAGTTGGCGTTGCAATCCGGCGTCCAGCGTGGTCAGGATTTTGTCACTGTGGCTTTTGCTCAACATCATGCGTGAGAACAACGGCGCTAGCTGCGGCATCTGCCTCGGCGCCAGCCAGACGGGTTCTTCACGAGACTCCTGCACCTGTTTGACGGACCAGATCCCCTGCATCACCATACGCTCAAGCACTTTGTTGCGTGCCGCTTCGGCGCGATCCGGCCAGCGATCCGGGCGCAAGCGGCTCGGCGCCTGTGGCAGTACAGCCAGTAATGCCGCCTCAGAATAACTGAGTTGGGCGGGGGGTTTGCCAAGATATGCCCAGCTTGCCGCGCCAACGCCCTGAAGCGTGCCGCCGAAAGGAGCACGGTTGAGGTACAGCGTCAGGATGTCGCGTTTCGGGAGATGCCATTCAAGCTGGAGTGCGCGCCAGAGCTGGCGGAATTTGCCGCCAAAGGTACGTGGATGTGGGTCAAGTAATCTTGCTACCTGCATGGTGAGCGTACTGCCGCCCGAAACCACGCGCCCGGAGGAGAGGTCCTGCCACGCGGCGCGAATAACGGAAAACGGATTCACGCCGGGATGCTTCCAGAACCAACGGTCTTCGTAGTTGATCAGCGCATCAAGGTAACGGGGCGAGACCTCATCAACCGTCACCGGATAGCGCCAGATCCCGTCCGCATCGGCAAACCGCCATAGCGGTGTGCCATCGCGCGCCACCACAACACGTGCGGGATTCACTTCATGAAGCGGCAGCGGCCAGATTTTGTCTGCCGCCCAGAGTGCCGCTATCACGAAAAAGGGGGCGGCAGCCAGCCAGATCCAGCCGCCGCGTTGACTAACCCAATGCCTCATTTACGGTGCGACAATCAGTGGTCCCTCTGCCGTTCCCGTAGCGCGCCATTGCGGAACATACATGGACTCCACCTGCGGAACAGGGATCTGGTAAGTCCCCGGCGTGACCGCGCGAGCCAGATACACCAGAGTGACCGGTTGGCCTTCATTGACGGCTACCGCAGCAACAAAGCGGTCGTCACGGAATTCAACATGCTGAATATCCGCCTGCTGCATTTGGTTAAGCAGATTCTGCACGTCACTACCGCTGTCCTGCAGGCTGGCACTGCCGTTGGCCAGATTTTGGTTTTCCAGCTCCAGTCCGGCAGGTAGCAAATCAACCACCAGCGCATCCGGCACATTCTGGCTGGCTTTCACCGTCAGCCAGACCAGTACCAGTTCACCGCTGCGTAAAGACGCGAGTGATTTACTTTGTCCGTCAGTACCCAGCACCTGGCGCTCAATACTCAGCACGTTGCTGGCAGGCATCGGCGAGGTTTGCGGGTAACCACTCACATCCAGGCGCAGCCACAACGGCAGGTTACCCGTGTTGGTTACTGCCAGCGTCGAGAGTTGATCGGCATCCAGGTTACGGGTTTGTGATTTCTCGCCAGCCAGCGGCTGTTCGGAAAGTGAGGTCTGCGCCTGCCATGTTCCCGGTAAATCCTGGAGCGTACGCGCGGCGAGGAACAGCGCGTTATTTTCCTGAGTGGAGAGCCAGCGCTGACCAAAAGCCTGTTCCGACAGCGTGTTCAGCAGCGTATTTTGCACATCGGGTTTAAGTTTATTTTCTTCCAGCAAAGCCAGCATCAGCGCGTTATCGCGCAGTTGGCTACCGTAATCCGCCATCCACTGTTGCGCATCACGACGTGGGGTATTGAGCGCCAACGTCAGCGCCTGCTCACTGCGGTTTGCATCGCCCATATTCTTCAGCGCAATCCCCAGTTGCAACAGCGGCAATCCCGATGCGGCCTGAGCACGACGCTCCCAAATCTCGCGCAATGCGCCAAGCGGGGCTTTTTGCTGGCGAGCCAGCACCAACGCAGCATATGCCTGCACAGCAAACCGACTTGCCGCCGTGTCATCGCTATAACGAATCGACATCATGCCCGGATCCTGCAAATAGCGCAGTAACCGCTCATTGCCCCGATTAATCACCTCTACCGGAACGCTATAACCCTGCTCGTTAGCCCGGACGAGGAAATCCATCACATACGCGCTCAGCCAGTACTCTTCTGGTCCGTTTTTATCCCACAGAGCGAAACCGCCGTTGTCACGCTGCATTTGCAATAACCGGGAAATACCGATCTCGACTGCGGCACGGCGTTTCTCATCACTATCACCCACAATACCTAACGCCTTCAATTGAGCGGCATTGGTATACAACGACGGGAACAAGCCACTTGCCGTTTGTTCAAGACAACCATAAGGATAGGCTTTCAGCTCGCGGATATAACGCGCCAGATTCAGCGGGGGCTTGCCGCTGAACAGCAATTGCCCCTGCATTGTCACCGGCGAGAATGGCGCCAGCTCTGGGTGCGGGATCTGCCACGTTTCGCCAGGCTGTAGCGCCACGCCATTATTGATGGTTTGCGCCGGGAATGCCGGACGTACGCCAATCTTCCATTGCTTGTGTTGATCCGCGAATGCTTCACCTGGTAATGACAGGCCGCTGATAACCGCCTGAATCTCGCCATCGCCAAACCCTTCCAATGCCCGCACAGGAATAAACAGTGTGGTGCGAACGCCAGGCGCCAGATTCACTGGCTCAGGATCCTGACCAATCAGCGCCAGCAGCCCACTGGCAGCAAGCTTAATATTCAGCGTCTGCGGTTTGTCAGTCAGATTGGTCACATCCAGCGTCAGGCGCGAGGTATCCCCCCCGGCTAAAAAGCGCGGCATGTTCAGTTCAGCAATCACCGGCGCGGCGACAATCACTTTACTTTCGCTGCTGCCAAAGTCATCTGCCGTCCAGGCCTGCGCCATTACCCGCAACTCGCCGTTAAAATCACCAATCGGTAACGTCACCGTACCTTCGCCCTGCTCGTTGAGCGTGACCGGCAGCGCCTGTTGCGCCACGATATTGACGTGATTCACCGGTGGTTTGCCGCCGCGTTTTAACGCATCGCCATCGCCACCAAAACGCAGCGCGGCCAGACGCCCTTGCCCTTCAATGACCTGGCCGTAAATATCATAAATATCCGCACCATAGCGTTTCTGCCCAAAAAACGCCTGCCACGGATCCGGGGTGGCGTAGTCGGTAATATTCAACACCCCGCTGTCCACAGCGGATACCAGCACATTAACCTGTTTTGGCACGTCGCCATTTTTAACGCTGGCTTTAATCTTAACCGTCAGCGGCTGATTCGGACGCATTTTGGCCGGGCTTTCCAGCGTCATATCGAGGCGACGGTTTTCATCACCGAGCGGTAAATGCAGGAGTCCAACCGCACGTTTAGGTGTCGCAGCACGAGATTTATCGCCAGGACGCACAACCAAAGCACTGAGATACAGGTCGTGTCGATTCCAGGTTTTATCTACAGGGATAGAGAGATCCAGGCCGTCTGCAGGCACATCGATTTCCTGCCACCACAGCGGGCCTTCGCTGGACTCCACCATCGCATAGCCTTTACCTGCCGCAGGTGCCGCAATGTGTAGCTTCATGGTATCGCCAGGCCGATACGTAGGTTTATCCAGTTTCAGGGTGACGCGATCGGGACGCACTGCGCCACTGCCATCGCTGTTATCCTGCCAACTGTATCCAGCCCAGAAACGCACACTACTCACCGTATCGTTCGGTGCTTTGACTTCCAGACGGTAAGCGCCCCACTCGACCGGGAAGCTGACCTTACCCGTTTCATCGGCCTTAAGATCCAGTGTCTGCTCACCTTCAACCAGATCTTTTTGATCAAACTGCGATTTCCAGCCCTCATCTTCGGACCAGTTCCAGTAGTAATCCCGACGCTCGCGAATCAAACGCACCTGCAAACCGGAGACCGCATTTTTCACACCGCTAGCATCGGCGTAGACAATATCGAATGCGGCGTTGCTGTCTTCATCAACAATGGGTTGATTAACGGTGGTATCGGTACGGTAGTCATAGACGGCTTTTGCAGCAAACTGCGGGCGAATCCCCGGCAGAGTATCTGCAGGCCAGATCGCCTGCTCTACCCGACGCGTCACCGGACGTCCACCTGACTCCAGCAGACTGGCCTGCAAAATGACCTGCAAAGGTGAGTGCGCTTCCTGCCATTGGCTGTTAGCGGTGACTTCACCACGGCCATTTTCATCCAGCGTGAGTTGCACTTCATCCAGACTACGGGAGAGGTTTTCTTCCGCTATATTGCCAAACTGGAATCCCGGCAATGCCGCGACCGCTTCTCGCTGTGGCCGCAGGAAAAGCTGGCCCTGCAGGGCGTTACCATTCGCCGGAGCGCCATACAAATAGTAACCCACAACCGAAAACGTCACGTTGTCGGTCGGCGTAATCGGCGTCTTGCTTGCGCTGAGATTAAGCGCCATCCGCTCCGGCATAAAATCTTCAACGTGGAAATCCCACATCCGCGACTGGTTGTCGCCGGTGTTTGCCCGAATATGCCACATGCCGGTGGGCGCACCGCTATCCAGCGTCCAGTTAAAGCGGTATAAACCGTTCTCTGGCTGGCTCACAACCGAGCGCAACACCTGCCCGTCGGGTTTCACGATGTCCAGTTTCACCGGTTGATCGGGCAGCGTTTTACCGTCGCTGTCGCGCAACAGCCCGTTGAGGATCACCGTTTCACCAGGACGATAAAGATCGCGCGGGCCAAACATGAAGAACTGCTTGCTGTACCCCGGCGCACCGGCGATATCAAATTCAGCCAGATCCAGCGCAGGCAATTTCAGATCCAACAGTGTCGTTTGTCCGTCCTTACGTGCCAGCAATAAGGCCGCTTCTTGATCCGTTTCAAGCTTCACGTGTCCCTGAGCATCACTGGTCGCCTGCGCCAGCGTCTGTCCTTTCTCATTCAGCAATGTGACATCAATGCCTTGCTGAGCTGCGCCATTTTCCAGGCTCTGAGTAAAGACATCCAACTGGTTGTGATAACGGTGCGCGGAAACGCCAATATCGCTGAGCGTGAACAACGTGGCGGCATTGCTGTAGTTGTAATGCCCGGCCTGATTCATCACCGCAACGTAAACGCCCGCCTGCTGTAACGGTTTGATCTCTGCCAGCGGCAGCATCAGTTTCTCGCGGGTATTGCGCGCAGGATTGAGGTCAAAGCGCCCGGTATAGACCAGATCGGCCATCTTCAGAAGATTGTCGGATTCCCAGTTCGACAGCGAGTTACGGTATTCCCACTGGCTGACAAACGCACCAAGCGATTCTGGTTTCACGCGAAAGAAGTTCACATCGACGCTATCGACGTTCAGCGCCATCACCGGCAGGCCTTCGATCACTTTGCCCGGCAGCAGAGAGCCACGGCTGGCGAACCCGACACTCGGCTGAACATCTCGCGTGGTGATATTTTTTTCAAACTCGCGGCCAAACGTCGCCTTATTGAGCGCCAGTAAACCATGCTCAACGGTCACCACCAGTTCACGGTTCGGTTCCAGATGACGTAAACGCAGCTCTTTTAAATTGGGCGCTAACTCCCAGGCGCCATCCACTTTGCCGCTTTTTTTATCGACAACGTGCAGGACGCGGGAAAAATCCTGTTCAGGATCGAGTGGGATGGAGAAGGTCAGCACTAACGTCGCCGCACCATCGAGCTGAACTTCTGAGGCGTCCAGTAACGTGAGCGGTTTCCCCTGGCTTTGCTGGGTTAACTTCTGTAATTGAGCCTGATCTTTTGCAGGGGCGGTCTGCGGTGCAGGCGCATCATTCTTTGCAGCCGTTGATGGCTTATCATTATTATCGCACCCCACCAGCGCCAACATCAGCATGCAGGCTGCTACGCGTATAGGTTTCATTTTTCATCCCTGGCCATCGTGGCCTGTTCGCTACGTAGAACAACTATTATGCGTGAGATTTCAGGTTGTGGAAGCCAGTAGCAAGCCTGCATTGTCTTAATTTTCGTGATTAATGTGCATCAGCCTGACAAATCAGCCTCTTTTACTTGTCCCTTTGGATCAAACATCCGACAATTTGGCGAAACCTGGTAAAAATGGAGATGCCTATGACTACCGCCTTCTTTGTCGCTGCCGACTGGCTTGTCGAACATATTGACGATCCGGAAATACAAATTCTTGATGCCCGGATGGCACCGCCAGGACAGGAAGATCGCGATGTCGGCGAAGAATATCGTGCAGGCCATATTCCTGGCGCTCTTTTTTTTGATATCGAAGCGCTCTCTGACCACACCTCACCCTTACCGCATATGATGCCACGTCCGGAGGCTTTCGCCGTCGCCATGCGCGAATTAGGGGTTCATCAGGATAAACACCTGGTTGTCTACGATGACGGTAACCTGTTTTCCGCCCCGCGCGCATGGTGGATGCTGCGTACATTCGGCGTGGAAAATGTTTCTATTCTGGCGGGAGGTCTGGCAGGCTGGCAGCGCGATGAACTCCCGCTGCAGACAGGCATCGTCGAGTTACCCGAAGGCGATTTTGACGCCACGTTTACAGCAGAAGCTGTCGTACGTGTCACCGATGTGTTGCTGGCCAGCCATGAAAAAACGGCACAGATCGTGGATGCTCGCCCGGCAGCCCGTTTCAATGCGCAGGTTGATGAACCGCGCCCGGGCCTGAAGCGTGGTCATGTTCCCGGTGCGTTAAACGTACCGTGGACGGAACTGGTGCATGACGGTGAGCTGAAAACGACCGATGAGCTGGATGCCATCTTCTTTAGCCACGGTGTGAGCTTTGACAGGCCGATTATCGCCAGCTGCGGCTCCGGTGTGACTGCTGCGGTCGTCGTACTGGCGCTTGCCACTCTCGATGTTCCCAACGTGTCACTGTATGACGGCGCGTGGAGTGAATGGGGTGCGCGCAACGATTTACCGATAGAACCGGCTGAAGCTAAATAAAATCTGATTTACTCGCCTGTTTCATCCATAAAAAAACCGCTCGAATGAGCGGTTTTTTTATGCTGGTCCAGTTCGCGGCCTTCCCAGCGGGCTATGTTGCCATAGTAACGCAGACACACCGTAGTGAACGAATAATCACTTTTCATGCGGATTATGTCAAGTTAATTAGCTGAGAAACTATTCAATGTTTGGGGTATTATTTTCCCCGGCCCTTTTCGCCGCCTCGCAAGCGGGACTGGTTTCGGAAAAGGTCATTCCATGGCCGTAGGCGCAGGCACACCGTAGTGCTTGCTATCACGGCATTATCGCCAGTGGTGCTGTCGTGATGCGGTCTTCGCATGGACCGCACAATGAAGATACGGTACGTCTGTATCGTGCTTGTTGTTTCTGGTGCGTTGTGTCTTCACGGAGATCGGAGTGACTCAGGTAACTCTGTCACCATGACGCTCAGCACCCAGGGCAGGTAAGCCAGGTAGCCGCCCTTCGGGGCGGCTTTCCTTGAGTCAGATAATCCGATTCTGTTTAAAATCGCGCAGGAAACCGCCCCAGCGGCGCTCGTAAAAGGGGGCGATGTGCTCGGTAATAAAGTGGCTTACCCCCTTCTCACCTTTCTTCACCTGACAGATATCGATGGGTTCATCACCCGGTAACGTGTCGGTTGCGACACTACCAGCGGCATGAATGATCTCTTCAATGTCGCCATCCGCTTCAATACCAATCAGCAGATTCGGCTGGGCATCCGCACTCTCTTTAATTGAGCAAAGGAATGCACGCTTAACCGGCTTAATGGTTTTGAATAGCGTGGTGAGTGAGTCAACCATCTGCGCCGGCGGTTCTGCCACTTCGGAGAGGATTAACGATTCCCCGCCTTCCAGCACTTCCTGGGTACTCAGCGGGTTTCCCTCATCTCCCATCAGCAGGCTGATTTCACGCGGCATGAACTCTTTGCCGGTTGGCAGCTTCGCATTAAGGAACAGTGTTTCGCCCAGGGTCATTTCAAACAGCGTGCGCACTGGCATGACGACAAATGCCTGTTCATCTTCAACCGCCTGCTGCAAAGCTTCAAGGGAGGTAAAAAACGGGATCACGGTCGTGCCGTCTTCTTTTTCCCAGTGCTGCAAATCCAGCGCGCTGTCTTCGACCACAGCCTCACCTTCTGCGGCGGTGCCCGGTACCCAGACGGTAGATTCCAGTAAAGTGCGGAAAAATGCCGGACGATGCGCAGGCTCTGTCGCGGCTTGTTCCAGCAGCGTTTCTAATTCGTTTTTTGTTTCAGACATAAGAACCACAAATTGGATGAGTGCGTGTAGGCCGGATAAGCAAAGCGCTATCCGGCGATACAGTCATGAATTACGCGGTCAGCAGGTTAGCGATGGTGCGCACACCCAGCCCCGTTGCGCCTGCGGACCACTGCTCCACCGGCGCTTTACGGTAGGTTGCAGAACAGTCGATGTGCAGCCAGCCTTGCTGATAATTTTCCACAAAGTGCGACAGGAAGCCCGCTGCGGTGCTCGCGCCCGCAGGATAAGCGGCACTGCCGGTGTTATTCAGCTCTGCAAAATTGGACGGCAGTTGGTTACGGTGGAATTCCGCCAGCGGCAAGCGCCAGAACAGTTCATTCTCTTCAGCAGCGCTTGCCAGCAGACGGGCAGCTAATGCGTCATCAAAGCTGAACAGCGCGTGGTAATCGTTACCCAATGCGGTTTTCGCCGCACCGGTCAGCGTAGCGGCATCAATAATCAGTTCCGGCTTCTGGGCACTGGCGTCAATCAGACCATCGGCCAGAACCAGACGCCCTTCCGCATCCGTATTCATGACTTCAACGTTTTTGCCGTTACGATAGTGAATGATATCGCCCAGTTTAAATGCGTTACCGCTAATCAGGTTATCCGCACAGCACAGATACAGCTTCACACGCTTGTTCAAACCACGTGTGATCGCAAACGCCAGCGCACCCGTCACCGTTGCCGCACCGCCCATATCGGATTTCATCGAGTCCATAAATGCGCTTTGTTTGATACTGTAACCGCCGGAGTCAAAGGTGATCCCTTTGCCGACCAGGCAGGCGTAAACCGGCGCTTCTTTATCGCCGGTCGGGTTGTAATCCAGCGCCAACAATACTGGCGGACGCTCAGAACCACGGCCTACGGTATGCAGCCCCATATAATTCTGCTCACGCAGATCTTCACCTTTGGTAATGCGGTAAGAAACATTATCACAAGCCACACCGCACAGCAGATCGACCGCACGTTGCGCCAGCTGTTCCGGGCCCAGTTCTTCTGCCGGAGCATTGATGGTATCGCGTACCCAATCAATGATTTTAAGACGGTTATCCAGTTCCTGCTTCTGCGCGTCGTCCAGCGCTGCCCACTCTACTTTACGGCTGCCCTTCGGCCCTTTGTAGCCCTGCCAGAATGCCCAACTGCGGTCTGTATCCCAGCCTTCTCCGTCCAGTTGGACATGTTTAATGCCCAGGCCGTCAATTTTGCGCGCGGCGCGTTGAATCAATCCCAGATCATCTTTACCTGTAAGGTGCAGGGTAATGCCGTCATTATTAATACTGTATGTCGCTTTTTCACCCCAGCGCGCGTCAGCAGGCTGTGTAGAGAGCGTAATTTTCATGGCTTCTGTCATTTTATTTATCCTTATTAGCAAACGGGCCGCCTTTTGGCAGCCCGTTATGTGACTTACTCTGCTTCATCTAACCAGACTAGCAGAATCGCCTCCAGAATTTTTTCATTGGATGCGGCAGGATCGTCATCAAATTCCTCAAGATCGCAGATCCACTGATGAAGATCGGTGAAACGAACGGTCTTGGGATCGAGATCGGGGAACGCGTCGTACAGCGCTTCGCCGATTTCACGGCTATCGGTCCACTTCAGTCCCATACTATCCTCTGTTAATGCTCACGTGCATGATTGATTGTGTAACGTGGGATTTCGACCACTAAATCGTCCTCAGTGACACGTGCCTGACAGCTTAAACGGCTCTCCGGCTCCAGTCCCCAGGCTTTATCCAGCATATCGTCTTCTTCTTCCGTGCTTTCCGGCAAAGAGTCGAAACCTTCACGCACGATGCAATGACAGGTCGTGCAGGCACAGGATTTTTCACAGGCGTGTTCAATCTCGATCCCGTTACGCAGGGCGACATCGAGAATGGTTTCACCGGTCTCAGCTTCCAGAACTGCGCCATCGGGACAGAGATCCTGATGAGGCAAAATAACAATCTTTGGCATATTAAACCTCGTCCACGGAATGGCCTTTCAGCGCGCTACGAACGGATTTGTCCATGCGGCGAGCAGCGAATTCCTGGGTTTGTTTGTCTACGTTTTTAATGGCTTGTTCGATAGCGTCAACATCATCACCCTGCGCAACCTCGCTCAAATGCGCGGCGGCGGTGTCGATGTCCTGACGCTCTGCGGCGCTTAACAGCGCGGCATCAGCAGCGAGTGCACCGGATAAGCTTTCCAGTACACGCGCAGCTTCGACTTTCTGTTCTGCCAGCATGCGAGCTTTGACATCCTGCTCGGCAAAACTCATCGAATCCTGAATCATGGAGGCAATTTCGCTGTCCGTCAGACCGTAGGACGGTTTGACCTGGATGGAGGATTCAACGCCGGTGGATTTCTCCATGGCGGTTACGCTCAGCAGCCCATCAGCATCGACCTGGAAGGTCACGCGGATATGCGCCCCACCCGCCGGTAACGCCGGGATGCCACGCAGTGCAAAACGCGCCAGCGAGCGGCAATCCTGAACCAGTTCACGTTCGCCCTGCATCACGTGGATGGACATCGCCGTTTGACCATCTTTGAAGGTGGTGAAGTCCTGTGCGCGAGCCACCGGAATGGTGGTATTACGCGGGATAACTTTTTCTACCAGACCGCCCATGGTTTCCAGCCCCAGGGACAGCGGGATAACGTCCAGCAGCAACATTTCGCTGTCCGGCTTATTACCGACCAGAATATCCGCCTGGATAGCCGCACCAATGGCGACCACTTTGTCAGGGTCGATAGCCGTCAACGGCGTACGGCCAAAGAATTCACCGACGCGTTCACGCACCAACGGTACGCGCGTTGAACCACCGACCATCACTACTTCCAGTACTTCCTGCGCGTCGACACCCGCATCTTTCAATGCACGGCGACAAGCCAGTAATGTGCGCTTAACCAGCGGGGAAATGAGATCATTGAAGGTGTCACGGGTGATTTCACCCTGCCAACCGGCGACGCTAACCGCCACAGTCTCGGCATCGCTGAGCGCAATTTTTGCGGCGATAGCCGCATCGAGCAGTTCGCGCTGCACACGGTTGTCGCTGCGATCGGCAACACCCGCCTGCTCGCGAATGTAATCGGCCAGCAGGTGGTCGAAGTCATCGCCACCGAGTGCGGAATCCCCGCCCGTTGCCAGCACTTCAAATACACCACGGCTCAGGCGCAGAATAGAAATATCAAATGTACCGCCGCCGAGGTCATAGACCGCAATCACACCTTCCTGACCGGAATCCAGGCCATAGGCGATAGCCGCTGCGGTGGGTTCGTTCAGCAAACGCAACACGTGCAGACCCGCCAGACGCGCAGCATCTTTCGTGCCTTGACGTTGTGCGTCATCAAAATAGGCCGGAACGGTAATCACCACGCCGTCCAGTTCGCCAGCCAGTGCTTCCGTTGCCCGCGCAGCCAGCGCTTTCAGAATGTCGGCAGAAACACGTACCGGATTAAGCAAACCGGCAGCGGTTTCAATCATCGGCAGGCCGTTTTCGCTCGCCTGGAACGTATAAGGCAGGTGCGGGTAACGCGTCTGGATATCCGCCAGTGAGCGGCCCATCATGCGTTTTACCGAACTGACGGTGTTTGCTGTATCCTGCGCGGCATTCGCGCGCGCATCGTAACCGACCGAGTAGCCCTGCTGCTGATAGTGAACCACTGACGGCAACAGGTGGCGACCTTCATGGTCAGCCAGCGTTTCGGCCTGGCCGCTACGTACGGTCGCGACCAGGGAGTTGGTGGTGCCTAAATCGATACCGACCGCCAGACGGCGCTGGTGCGGCGCGGCACTCAGACCAGGCTCACTAATTTGTAATAAGGCCATTTTCGCTTCCGAAATTAAAAATCGAGCAGTTTTTCTTCGAGTTGTTCTGCACTGCTTCGCAGTTTATCGAGAAATCGCAGTTTACGCACGGTATCCGCCGCGACGTCCCACGCCTCGCTATTGAGCTGTTCCACCATCAGTTGATGACGAACGTTGTACATTTCGTCGATGCGTTTCATCAATGCATCCAGACGTGCACTGTCTTTTGCCTGTTCAATTTCATCCAGCTCTTCCCGCAGTTCCAGTTGTTCCATCAGGAATGCGGTATCGCGCACGGTGTGCTGTTCGCTTCGGATATCAAAGCCATGTAAAGACAGTAAGTATTCGGCGCGCATCAAGGGATGACGCAGCGTTTGCCAGGCCTGGTTGATCGTGGCGGACTGCGAAACAGCAGCAAGTTGTTCCGCCTGGGAACCACTGGCGAATTTATCAGGATGATACTGACGTTGTAGATCCTGAAAACGTAGGCTCAGCGCCTGAGTATCGAGCTGATAACGGGCCGGTAAGCCAAAGAGGGTGAAGTAGTCCATAACATTCTCAGGGCATCGATTCTCTGTTGTTCGATGTGGCAAAACCAGAGAGTCAGGTAAAACAAACCCCACGCGCAGGCGACCACGGTGGGGTTATCGGTAAGCGCGTTACACGTGGAAGCTTTCGCCACATCCACATTCGTCTTTCACGTTCGGGTTAGTGAACTTAAACCCTTCGTTCAAACCTTCTTTGACGAAATCTAACTGCGTACCGTCCAGAAATTGCAGGCTTTTACCGTCGATCACGACTTTGACGCCTTTGTCTTCAAACACGGTATCTTCAGCCGCCGGCTCGTCAACAAATTCCAGTACATAGGCCATACCTGAGCAGCCGGAGGTTCTCACGCCCAGACGCAGACCAAACCCTTTACCGCGGTTTGCCAGGAAGGTATTTACTCGCGCTGCTGCACTGTCGCTAAGGGTAATCGACATAATAAAACCTCAATTCTTAATTATTTTGCTTCACGTTTGCTTTTGTAATCCGCAATCGCGGCTTTAATCGCGTCTTCAGCCAGGATAGAACAGTGAATCTTCACTGGTGGCAGTTCAAGCTCATCGGCGATATCGGTGTTTTTAATCGCTTGTGCTTCGTCCAGCGATTTCCCTTTCACCCATTCGGTAACCAGAGAACTGGAGGCAATAGCGGAACCGCAGCCGTAGGTCTTGAAACGCGCGTCTTCAATGATACCGTCATTGTTGACCTTAATCTGCAACTTCATTACGTCGCCACAAGCCGGTGCACCCACCATGCCGCTGCCCACGTTCTCGTCGCTGTTATCGAACGAGCCCACGTTACGTGGATTCTCGTAGTGATCGATTACTTTTTCGCTGTAAGCCATGAAGAATTCTCCTTATCTACCGATTAGTGATGTGACCATTCAATGCTGTTCAGATCCACGCCCTGTTTGAACATTTCCCACAGTGGAGAAAGATCGCGCAGACGGCCAATGGAGTTGCGAACCAGATTGATGGTGTAGTCAATCTCTTCTTCGGTAGTAAAACGACCTAAAGAGAAACGGATTGAGCTGTGTGCCAGCTCGTCGGTCATCCCCAGCGCACGCAGTACGTAGGAGGGTTCCAGGCTTGCAGAAGTACATGCAGAGCCGGAGGATACAGCCAGGTCTTTCAGCGCCATAATCAGCGACTCGCCTTCAACAAAGTTGAAGCTGACGTTGAGGATGTTCGGTGCGCCCTGCTCGAGGTCACCGTTAAGGTACACCTCTTCCATATCTTTCACGCCGTTCCACAGACGGTTACGCAGACCGCGCAGACGCGCCATCTCGGTTTCCATCTCTTCTTTCGCGATACGGTACGCTTCACCCATGCCGACGATCTGGTGAACAGGCAGAGTGCCAGAACGCATGCCGCGCTCGTGACCGCCGCCGTGCATCTGCGCTTCAATACGAATACGCGGCTTACGACGAACGTACAGTGCGCCGATACCTTTCGGGCCATAGATTTTGTGGCCGGAGAAGGACATCAGATCGACTTTCAGTTGGCTCAGATCGATAGGCAGTTTGCCTACGCTCTGGGTCGCATCAACGTGATAGATGATGCCGCGCGCACGGCACATTTCACCGATAGTCGCGATATCCTGAACCACACCGATTTCGTTGTTCACGTGCATGATGGAAACCAGGATGGTGTCATCACGCATCGCTGCTTCGAGTTCTTTCAGATCGATAATACCGTTGCGCTGCGGGGCGAGGTAAGTCACTTCAAACCCTTCGCGCTCCAGCTGACGGCAGGTATCCAGCACGGCTTTGTGTTCGGTTTTGCTGGTGATGATGTGCTTGCCTTTTTTCTGATAAAAGTTGGCAGCACCTTTAATCGCCAGGTTGTCGGATTCCGTCGCACCAGAAGTAAAGACGATTTCACGCGGATCGGCACCGACCAGGTCAGCAATCTGGTTACGGGCGATATCTACCGCTTCTTCTGCTTGCCAGCCGAAACGGTGTGAACGAGAGGCCGGGTTACCAAAGGTTCCGTCCAGGGTCAAAAACTGCATCATTTTCTCGGCAACACGCGGGTCCACCGGCGTGGTTGCGGAGTAGTCGAGATAGATCGGTAATTTCATTGCTCTATAAACTCCGTACATCGCTTCAATGCAAGGAACCAGGCAACCGGCTGGATGTACGACCGAGTTAACGGGGCGTCCAACACCCCGGCCTGATTCTGAAATACTATTATTAAGCGCGTAACTTAACGTCGATCGCGTCTTGTGCACGGTTTGTGCGTGGAGCGTCATGCGTGTGCTGGCGACCGGACACATCCAGAACTTCCTGGTTATTCACCAGTTCGCCCAACGTAATGTTGTTGAGGAAACCGGTCAGACGGTCGCTCAAATCACGCCACAGCGCATGGGTCAGGCACTTATCGCCGCCCTGACACCCGCCTTTGCCCTGGCAACGCGTCGCATCTACAGACTCGTCAACAGCGCTAATCACTTCACCTACTGCGATGCTGCCTGCATCTTTACCCAGTAGATATCCGCCGCCTGGTCCACGTACGCTGGAAACCAGACCGTTTTTACGCAAACGAGAAAACAGCTGCTCCAGATATGACAGGGAAATACCCTGACGTTCAGAAATATCAGCCAAGGGTACCGGGCCCGTTTCGGAGTTGAGCGCAACGTCCAACATTGCGGTCACGGCGTAACGCCCTTTAGATGTCAGTCTCATGTCTTACTTAGCCTCAAACTCGCCCCTGCCCGGGGTTTTTTATTGTAAAATGGGGGTATTGCATAGCAGGGGCAAGTCTGACATTCCCGACTAAATCAGTCAACTATTTACTTGACTAATTTAGTCAGGTATTTAACCTTCAGTGCCGTTTTCATCTGCCGGAAGGCGCTTCGCGTATCCGACCTATTTTCCTTTATTCTGCTGCTCAATAGAAGCAAGCATCCCACGCAAAATATTCAACTCCTGACTCTCAGGACGCGCGCGGGTGAACAAGCGACGCAGTTTGTTCATCACCTGCCCCGGATGGTTCTCACGGATAAAACCCGTCGATAAGAGCGTTTGTTCCAGATGGCCGTAAAAACGTTCTAAATCGTCCACCAGCGGATACTGCGTTTCTTCATATTCAGCGGTCTTACCGCTTTCCTGCGTGGCCAGCCAGGCCATGCGCACTTCATAAGAAATGACCTGCACCGCCATCGCCAGGTTCAGCGAACTGTATTCCGGGTTGGCTGCAATGGCGACGTGATAATGGCATTTCTGCAGCTCATCGTTGGTCAACCCCACACGTTCACGGCCAAAGACCAGCGCCACCGGGGTGTTCGCCGCTTCGGCGACGCTTTTTAAACCACATTCGCGCGGGTCAAGCATCGGCCACGGCAGAGTGCGTGAACGCGCACTGGTCCCCACCACCAGACTGCAACCCGCCAGCGCTTCATCCAGCGTGTCCACGATCTGGGCGTTGCCAATCACATCACTGGCGCCAGCCGCCAGGGCGATGGCCTGGGAGTCCGGTTTTACCAGTGGATTCACCAGCCACAGATTGGTTAAACCCATGGTTTTCATTGCACGGGCCACAGAGCCCATATTGCCAGTGTGAGAGGTCTCCACCAGCACAATTCGAATATTTTGCAGCATTGTATTTCTTCGGCTAAAGATTATTCGCCCATATTATCATAAAACGAAGACATATTCCGAACTCGCTGCTATACTCTGCGCCGTTTTCCCGTTCTTTAACATCCAGTGAGAGAGACCGATGCATCCGATGCTGACCATCGCCGTGCGCGCAGCGCGCAAGGCGGGTAATGTAATTGCCAAACACTACGAAACACCAGACTCTGTAGAAACCAGCCAGAAAGGCAGCAATGATTTCGTGACCAACGTCGATAAAGCCGCAGAAGCGATTATTATCGAAACGATCCGCAAATCTTACCCTCAGCACACCATCATCACCGAAGAAAGCGGTGAGCACGCTGGTGAAGATCAGGATGTTCAATGGGTTATCGATCCACTGGATGGCACCACCAACTTCGTAAAACGTCTGCCGCACTTCGCGGTATCAATCGCAGTACGCATCAAAGGCCGTACTGAAGTCGCTGTTGTTTACGATCCAATGCGTAACGAACTGTTCACTGCAACGCGCGGTCAGGGCGCACAGCTGAACGGCTATCGTCTGCGTGGCAGCACCGCTCGCGATCTGGATGGTACCATCATCGCTACCGGCTTCCCGTTCAAAGCGAAACAACACGCTGCTTCTTATATGAAGATCCTGGGCAACATGTTTACCGAGTGTGCTGACTTCCGCCGCACCGGCTCCGCCGCGCTGGATCTGGCCTATGTTGCCGCCGCTCGCGTTGACGGTTACTTCGAAATTGGTCTGCGTCCGTGGGATTTCGCGGCAGGTGAGCTGATCGCTCGTGAAGCTGGCGCGCTGGTATGCGACTTTACCGGTGGTCATAACTACATGGCGACCGGCAACATCGTTGCAGGTAACCCGCGTGTTGTTAAAGCCATGCTGGCAAATATGCGTGACGAACTGAGCGACGCGCTGAAGCGTTAATCTCAGCAGAGCCCGGTGGCGTTACCGTCTACCGGGCCTACAACCACCGAGACTGTTCAAAACGGTCTTAATCCCCTGCCCACCGGCACTGCGCTCATCCACATCACCACAGCAGCAACAATCAATATTGCGCCCCCCGCTAAAGCCAGCGTCGTCCAGCCAATCTGTCGCCACAACACAGGCGCCTTATGACCACTGAGTCTCACGGCCAGTGATCGAAAACTGTGTACCAGCAAGGCCAGAGAGGTAATGGTCAGGGATGTGCCTGCTGCCATCGCCAGCGCAGAGGCCATTCCCCAGCTAAATACGCCAACCACTTTACTGAACAGCAACACCATAATGGCCCCGGAACAGGGACGCATTCCCATAGAGAGAATAATCATCAGTCGGGCGCGCCAGTCTTCGCCGCGTTGTATCTGTTCGGGATCGGGTAAATGCTGATGCCCACAGCCGCAGTGCTCATGATGCACATGATGCGGTGTAAAGGCAGTAAATTTAGGTCGGCGCAGCAGCGTGCGTAACTTTTTTAATGCCCGCCAGCACAGCAAAACGCCCAGTACGCCAACCAATGCATAGCTGCCTTTTTCCAGCCAGAAACTGCTCATATGCAACTGACGTGCAGGCAGTTGCAGGACGGTCAGCACCACAACCACCAAGGTAATCGCCACCAGTCCTTGTAATAAGGAAGAGGCCAGCGTCAGTCCGATACTCGATTTCAGCTTAGAGGGGTGCGTCGCCAGCCAGGTGGTAATGACAATTTTTCCATGCCCCGGCCCCAGCGCATGCAATACGCCATAAATAAAGCTAAACAGCAGCAACGAGCCCCCGGCGCGGGTTGGATTGTCGGCAACCGCTTTCAGCAAACCGCTCATCTGCTGATTAACGTCCCGCTGCCAGAGGATACTTTTCACCATCACCTGCGGCCAGGCCTGCCATAGCCACAGCGCCCCTCCTGCTGCCAGCAGCAAAAAGACCGCCAGCGGCCACAGCATCAGCCAGCGGCGCGTCGTTGTACGCTGTTGATACACTACTGACATTGCAGCTTCACCGTCTGTGCAAACTGTTTACCCAAATCCATATCCTCCGGCGGCGCATCTTCTTTATCTAACGACTGCGCAAAACTCAGCGTATCTTCATTCGGCGTGGGCGTATGCACGCTCATTCGGCATTGCTTGCTTAGTTCCTGCGTCAGCGCGGCATCGCTGTCCTTGTCGTAGCTCATATCCACATAGTAGGTAGGATCGAATGTGGAAATCATATAGGTCTGCCCGGCCAGCGGCTGCGGCTCAGCCAGCGGTAACGTGAATGTCAGTACGGCCTGGTGTGCCTCGCGCGCCATGCCATATTCAGTCGGGCGATTTTTAAACTTTACCTTTTGTCCGTTATGCCACACTTCAGTGAAGTAGTGTTGTCCGAGCACGTTGGCCATCACTTCCGCCGCCAGTTTTTTCCAGATCTCATCTCCGGGTTTTGCATTGCCCGCGTCATACAGCAGATCGGCAGAGGTGATTTCGTCCATCGTCCAGCGCATCTTCAGCGCCACAAACTGGTTATTCTCACTCACGATCTCGGTCTTAAGATGAATAAAGCTGTGGGGGTGCGCGCCGACACGAAAGGACAGGACAGCGAGAAATAGCGTTACGGCGAGGCGTCTAACGCGTTGCATGAGTTCTCCACGGTAAAAATACAAGCCGCCACAATGATGACGTCTTTGGCGAAAGAGTGGTGAGCATATCATCGAACGGAAAAATGTTGAGCACCCTTTTCCGGTATCGATTCAGTTCTCAATTTCGACAATTTCTTATTTTCCCGTAACCGAAAAAACGACGTTTCGTTGCTTCAATTTACGCCAAATGATGCATTAATGTTAATTATTGGTTTAAATATAATGATTCATTAACATCACAAAGATGACAAATAATTCAAAACCCATCAATTTTAACTAAAAATTAACCATTAATTATCCATAAAATAACAATAATGGGCATGCATCACATTCTTCAAACTTATGATTCATTCCCTCTTCCATTCGTTGTTAACTTCACGCCGTAACATGCCCTGCCCCCTACTAAAGGTACAACTATGAAATTCAAACTCGCATTACTCAGTGCAACCCTGGTTTCTGCATGCATGTTGTCCGGCACGTCGTTTGCGGCGGAAAAATATGAAATTGCTGTGGTTGCCAAAGTCACCGGTATTCCCTGGTTTAACCGAATGGAAACCGGCGTGAATGAAGCAGCAAAAAAACTCGATGTCAATGCTTACCAGACCGGTCCGTCAACGCCGGATCCGGCCCAGCAGGTCAAAGTGATTGAGGATCTGATCGCTAAGAACGTTAATGCGATCATTGTGGTTCCTAACGATGCCAAAGTCCTTGAACCCGTACTGAAAAAAGCACGTGATAAAGGCATCGTGGTCCTGACGCACGAATCCCCGGACGAGCAAATCGGCCAGTGGGATATCGAAACGATTGATAGTGAAAAATACGCGCAGGCCAACGTTGATGAGCTGGCGAAAAATATGGGCGGCAAAGGGGGCTACGCTATCTATGTCGGTTCGCTGACCGTGCCGTTGCATAACGCGTGGGCGGATTTTGCGATTAAGTATCAGAAAGAAAAATATCCAGAGATGTTCGAAGTCACCTCCCGTCTGCCCGTCGCGGAAAGCATCGATAAGTCCTATGCCACCACGCTGGATCTGATGAAAACTTACCCGCAGATGAAAGGGATTATCGGTTTCGGCTCACTGGGTCCTATCGGTGCAGGCCAGGCCGTACAGAAAAAACGCGCCAAAGATAAGATCGCCGTCGTCGGGATCGCGATGCCAGCGCAGGCCGCACCTTACCTGATGCGTGGCGACATCAAAAAAGCGCTGCTGTGGGATCCGAAAGACGCGGGCTACGCACTGGTAACGGTTGCCGATCAGCTGTTGCAGGGTAAAGAAGTCAACGCCGATTTGAGTATCGATGGTTTAGGGAAAGCCGATATCGACACGGAGAAGAAAGTGATCCGCTTTAACAAGATCCTCGAAGTCACCAAAGACAACGCACAATCACTCGGTTTCTAAGGCCTTAGCCAACACCAGGGAACCCTAACGCCGACCGTCTGGTCGGCGCTATCGACCAAACTAACACTCAGCGTCCCCCCGGACGCTCGCAGGGGTATTGTCCATGACAGACACCACCGCATTTATCACTCTTGAGAATATCAGCAAACAATTCCCGGGCGTGCTGGCGCTGGATAAGGTGAATTTGACGCTGAAAAAAGGTGAAGTTCACTGTCTGGCGGGTCAGAACGGCTGTGGTAAAAGCACCATTATTAAAGTGATCTCCGGGGTTTATAGCCCTGAGAAAGGCGCACAAATTTTACTCGACGGTAAATTGTTCCATCACCTGACGCCGCAGCTCTCTTCCCACTATGGTATTCAGGTTATTTATCAGGATCTGTCGTTGTTTCCCAATTTTAGCGTCGCGGAAAACATCGCGGTTAACCGTTATCTGCCAGGCGGCGATATCTGGGTAAGGCGTGGAGCCATGAAGCAGCAGGCTCTGGCGGCCATGCAGCGCATCGGTGTGAACATCGACCCGGATAAAAAAGTCGAAAAACTCTCGATTGCCGACCGACAACTGGTCGCGATTTGTCGGGCAATCGCCGCCGATGCCCGGTTAGTCATCATGGACGAACCCACGGCCTCTCTGACCCGCCAGGAAGTTAACGGCCTGCTGCGGGTGGTCAACGAACTGAAAGCCGCCGGGATTTGCGTGGTCTTTGTCAGCCATCGTCTTGATGAAGTGATGGAAGTGGCGGACCGCATCAGCGTGATGCGCGACGGCAAACTGGTGGGGACTTATCCTGCCAGCGAACTGGACAGCCACGAGCTGGCCTTCCTGATGACCGGACAACGTTTCCACTACAGCCCACTGCCGGAAAGACCCGCGATTGAGCAAGAGCCACTGCTTGAGCTGCGCAATCTCAGCCGTCGGGGTAAATACCAGAACATTAATCTGTCGCTGCACGGCGGCGAGATAGTTTCCATTGTCGGCCTGCTCGGCGCCGGACGTACCGAGCTCTGTCTGAGCCTGTTCGGCATGACGCACCCGGAAAGCGGTGAAATCCGTATTAATGGCCAGCCGGTCCAGCTTCGCAACAACCACGATGCCATTAAACATGGGATCGGCTACGTCTCTGAAGATCGCCTGACACAGGGGCTTATCATGGAGCAGTCGATCTACGACAACACCATCGTGACGGTGTTTGACCAACTCCATACCCGTAGCGGCCTGCTCGATCACCGCAAGGCGCAAACGCTTGTCGCTGACCTGATCCGCGAGCTGAACATTAAAGTCTCCGATCCGCATCTGCCGGTCAAAACACTTTCCGGCGGGAATGCCCAGCGTATCGCCATTGCTAAATGGGTGGCGACCAATCCGCGCATCCTGATCCTCGACTCACCTACCGTTGGCGTGGACATCGCTAACAAAGAAGGCATTTATCAGATCGCCCGCGATCTGGCGGAACAGGGAATGGCGGTGCTGATGATTTGCGATGAAATTCCGGAAGCGTATTACAACAGCCATCGCGTGCTGGTGATGCGTCGCGGCAAGCTGGTAGCGGAATTTAACCCTCATCACTGTCGTGAAGAGGAGATTGCTGAAGTGGTCGAGGTCATCAATGAATAGTCTGCGTTTATCCCGTTTGATCGGGCAACATGAGTTCTGGCTGGGGCTGCTGGTCGTGGCGCTTGCCGTCGGACTGAGCATCAGTACCGATGAGTTTCTCTCACTGGGGAACCTGACGGATGTCGCCACCAGCTACGCGATTCTTGGCATCCTGGCCTGCGGTCTGTTTGTGGTACTGATTTCTGGTGGGATCGACATCTCTTTCCCGGCCATGACCGCCATTGCCCAATACGCGATGGCCAGTTGGGTTATCGGCCACGGCGGTAACTTCGCACTGGCGCTGGCGATTGCCGTTGCGGTGGGTCTGCTGCTCGGGCTCATCAACGGTTTTCTGGTCTACTGGCTGCGCGTCCCGGCGATCATCATTACCATCGCCACGCTGAACGTTTACTACGGTCTGCTGGTTTACGCCACCAAGGGCACATGGCTGTATGGCTTCCCGGACTGGTTTATGAACGGCATCAACTGGTTCTCGTTCACCGCGGCGGACGGCTATGACTACGGTTTGACGCTGCCCCTTCTGTGTCTGGCCGCAGTAATCATTTTTACTGCCGTGCTGATGAACTATACCCGTCTTGGCCGCCAGGTTTACGCCATGGGCGGCAACCGTGATGCGGCCTCGCGTCTGGGGTTGAACCTGCTGAAATTGCATTTCTATGTGTATGGCTATATGGGCATTTTGGCGGGTGTAGCCGCCGTGGTGCAGGCACAAATCACCCAATCGGTGGCCCCCAATTCACTGCTTGGTTTTGAGCTGACAGTGCTGGCTGCTGTGGTTCTCGGGGGAACCAGCATGAGCGGTGGACGCGGCACGCTAACCGGAACGCTGCTTGGCGTTGTCCTGCTGGCCTTCTTACAAAACGGCCTGACGCTACTGAGCGTCTCCTCTTACTGGCACACCGTGTTCAGCGGCGCCATTATCCTGGTCAGCATCAGCGCCACGGCCTGGAACGAAAAACGCAAACTGGCAAGGGAGCTTTGAGATGAAAACAATCGCCAGATTCTTACCCGGTGATGCCATTATTCGTCTGCAATGCGTCATTATTATCGTCGTCGCGCTGGTCTTCTCGGCCCTGCTCGGCAGCCGTTTTTTCAGCGTCGCAAACTTTCAGTCCATCGGTTCGCAGTTACCGATCCTCGGCATGCTGGCCCTGGGAATGGGCATGACCATGCTGACCGGCGGCATTAACCTGTCGATTATTGCCGGGGCGAACGCCTGCTCGCTGGTGATGGCGGCAGTTATCGTTACCCATCCGGACAATCCGCTGTTTCTGGTGCTGGCACTGCTGGCGGGAGCGGCCGTGGCGGTTGCCATCGGCACCCTGAACGGCGCGCTGATCGCCTGGGTCGGCGTGTCGCCTATTCTCGCCACACTCGGCACCATGACGCTTATCTCCGGGCTGAATATTCTGCTCTCCAACGGGACGGTCATTTCCGGCTTCCCGGCGGCGATTCAGTATCTCGGTAACGCGACGATTGCCGGGATTCCGGTCGCGCTGCTGCTCTTTTTCCTCGTGGCGATCCTGCTGTGGGTACTGCTCGAACACACCACATTGGGGCGCAGCCTGTATCTCGTCGGTTCCAATGAACAGGCAACCCGCTACAGCGGCGTGAATACTGTTCGGGTACAGATTTCCGTATACGTCATTTCGGCTCTGCTCGGCTGGGTAGCCGCCATTCTGATGATGGCGAAATTCAACTCGGCGAAAGCCGGATACGGCGAATCCTACCTGCTGGTAACCATCCTTGCTTCCGTACTCGGCGGCATCAACCCGGATGGCGGCTTCGGTCGCATTATCGGCCTGGTGCTGGCGCTGATCGTGCTGCAAATGCTGGAAAGCGGCCTTAACTTGCTGGGGGTCAGTAGCTATCTGACGATGGCGCTGTGGGGCGCGGTGCTGATCCTCTTTATCGCATTACAGAATCGTAAAGCCTGATTTCAGGAGAAAAAATTATGGCAAGTTACTTTATTGGTGTGGATGTCGGAACCGGAAGCGCCCGGGCAGGCGTATTTGATCTTAACGGCAGAATGGTCGGTCAGGCCAGTCGGGCCATCGAGATTTACCGCCCGCAAGCCGATTTTGTTGAGCAGTCCTCCGATAACATCTGGCAGGCAGTGTGTAACGCGGTTCGCGACGCCATCAACCAGTCAGATATCAACCCGATTCAGGTGAAAGGTCTGGGTTTTGATGCAACCTGTTCACTGGTGGTGCTGGATAAAGAGGGTAAACCGCTGACCATCAGCCCCTCCGGACGCAGCGAACAGAACATTATTGTGTGGATGGATCACCGCGCCATTACCCAGGCCGAGCGCATTAACGCGCTACACCATCGGGTGCTGGACTATGTCGGTGGGATTATCTCGCCGGAAATGCAGACGCCAAAACTGCTGTGGCTGAAACAGCATATGCCCAACACCTGGGCCAATGCAGGCTACTACTTTGATCTGCCTGACTTCCTGACCTGGCGCGCAACAGGCGATGACACGCGTTCCTTGTGTTCGACAGTGTGTAAATGGACCTACATGGGCCATGAAGACAAATGGGATGCCAGCTATTTCCGCCAGATTGGGCTGGAAGATCTGCTGGAGCATGATGCCGCTAAAATTGGCCGCTACGTGAAAACCATGGGCGAGCCACTCGGACATGGCCTGTCAGCACGTGCCGCCAGCGAAATGGGGTTAATTCCGGGAACCGCCGTCAGCGTATCCATTATCGATGCCCACGCCGGTACCCTGGGTACGCTTGGCGCCTGCGGCGTTTCCGGCGAGGTGGCGGATTTCGACCGTCGTGTGGCGCTGATCGGCGGCACCTCTACCGGGCATATGGCAATTTCTAAAGAGCCGCGTTTTATCGGCGGCATCTGGGGCCCATACTACTCTGCCGTTCTGCCGGAATACTGGCTCAACGAAGGCGGACAGTCGGCAACGGGGGCGCTCATCGACCACGTGATTCAGTCGCATCCGTGCTATGAAACGCTGCTGGCACAGGCAAAGTCTCAGGGGCAAACGATTTACGAAGTGCTGAATACGCTGCTGCGCAAAATGGCCGGCGAACCGGAAGATATCGCGTTCCTGACCCGTGACATGCACATTCTGCCTTATTTCCACGGTAACCGTTCCCCGCGCGCCAATCCGACGCTCACCGGTGCTATCACCGGACTGAAGCTGTCCCGCACGCCGGAAGACATGGCGTTGCAGTATCTGGCGACTATCCAGGCCATTGCCCTGGGGACTCGTCATATTATCGAGACGATGAACCAAAGCGGTTACACCATTGATACGATTATGGCCAGCGGCGGCGGCACGAAAAACCCGATCTTCGTTCAGGAACATGCCAACGCCACCGGCTGCGCGATGTTGCTGCCGGAAGAGAGCGAAGCCATGCTGCTGGGCGGTGCGATGATGGGAACCATCGCGGCAGGCGTGTTTGACACCCTCCCGGAAGCGATGTCGGCAATGAGCCGGATTGGTAAAACGGTTACTCCGCAAACCAACCGTATTAAGCAGTACTACGATCGCAAATATCGGGTGTTCCACGAGATGTATCAGGACCACATGAAGTACCGCCAACTGATGCAGGAGGATGCATGAGTGATTCCTGGTCTCAGGCCAGCGGCGTATGGCAACTCTACAGCGATGCTCTCGCAGGACTGAGCGAGCATCTGACGGCGCAACGCTGGCTGTCACTGATGGCGGAACTGCGCGATTGCACGGGAAAAATCGTGGTCACTGGCGTGGGTACTTCCGGTATTGCCGCACGTAAAGTGGCACATATGCTTGCCTGCGTGGAGCGTCCGGCGATTTACCTCAACGCCACCGATGCCGCACATGGCGATCTGGGTTTTTTACGTGCCGACGATCTGGTTATCATGCTGTCGCGCGGAGGCAATTCAGATGAACTCACCCGCCTACTGCCCGGACTGACCGCGAGAAAGGTGCCGATCCTGAGCGTCACTGAAAATGCGAATTCAGCCATCGCGAAAGCGTCGCGTCTGGTCATTTCCACCGGCGTACAGCGCGAAGCCGATCCGCTAAACATGCTGGCAACCACGTCAATTATGCTGGTACTGGCAATCTTTGACGCCGCCTGCGCCTGCCTGATGAGCGAAAGCGGCTACTCAAAGGAGACCCTGCTGGCAGTCCATCCTGGCGGTGATGTGGGATTAACACTCAGTCAGCAGCAAAAAATCTAAACCACGTAGTTCTGCTTTATTTCCCAACCCCGTCATCCGCTGGCGGGGTTTTTGTCGTTTAAACAGCAGATAAAACAGTGAAAAAGTGGGTTATCGCGCTGCGTTTAACTACCGCTCATCGTTCCTCGGGTTAAAAATTCTGTGACATCCGCCAATATTCCTGGCGTAAAGCATTCCATTCTCCATTTCTATGAGCAAACTTTAGCTATTCTTATCAAACATACTTTCGGGAGACCTTACAGATGATGTCAACGCTTGCCCCGCCATCTGTACTTTCCGCTCCCCAACGCCGCTGCCAGGTGCTGCTGACGCTTTTTCTGCCAGGGCAAAGCGCCACAGCGCAGACGTTCAGTGCGCTCAATGGCGTGGATGACAATGTTGTCCGCGAGGATATCATTGGCGCAGACCTTGAAATCCAGCGCTATCACCGGCTCACCATTATCTCCGCTCAGAACGGTGGCTATCGGATCGAAGGAGCATCGCTGAATCAACGCCTGTGTCTGTTGCATTGGCTCCGGCGTGGCCTGCGGTTATGCCCGACGTTTATCACCCATCAGTTTACACCGGCATTAAAAACAGAGCTGAAACAACAAGGTATTGCGCGCACGCTGTATGACGACACCAATCTGCACGCGCTGATCAATCTCTGTTCCCGGCGATTACAGAAACCGTTTGAATGTCGTGACGTCCAGTTCCTGCGGCTGTTTTTACAGTATTGCCTGCTGCAGCACCATGCGGGGATCGCCCCGGAGTTTAATCCGCTGCAGCAGCGCTGGGCGCAATCCTGCGCTGAGTATCCGCTCGCCGAAGAAATCGGTCGTCACTGGCAACGTCGCGTTATGCAGACGGCACCGCTTAGCGAGTCGCTGTTTATGGCGCTGCTGTTTTCGATGATCCGTATTCCAGACCCCCTTCGCGATAACCACCAACAGGATCGTCGTCTGCGTCTGGCTATCGCCCGCCTGGTGCTACGTTTTCGCGAGTACGGCAACGTTCGCTTCAGCGATGAACAAGGGCTGAACGATCAGTTGTATGTGCATCTTGCTCAGGCGCTGAACCGTAGCGTGTTTGCTATTGGTATCGATAACACCCTGCCGGAGGAGTTCAGCAAACTGTATCCGCGCCTGGTACGCACCACGCGCGAGTCGTTGCACGGATTCGAAGCAGAATACGAGGTGCAATTTTCAGAGGAAGAAACCGGGCTGGTCGCGGTGATTTTCGGCGCATGGCTGATGCAGGAAAAGGATTTGCACGAGAAGCAAATTATTCTGCTGACGGGCAATAATGAACGACTCGAAGCCCATATAGAACAACAGCTACGCGAGCTGACTTTGCTGCCGCTGAATGTCAAACATATGCCGATGCAGGACTTTCAGAAACAGGGTTCGCCGCGTGGTGTGGCGCTGATTATCACGCCATACACCACGCCGCTGCCGCTGTTTTCACCACCGCTGATTCATGCCGATCTGGCGCTTACGCCTCATCAGCAACAGCAGATCCGCAAAATACTGGAATCATAACGCCGGCGTTTGCGCGACCACTTTCGGCCGTAAAGCCATTGCCGGGAGCGCAACCAACGCCATCACCCAGAATACGCCGCTGCCCAAATGCTGATACAGGAAACCCGCAAACACGGTCATGATGGCAATGCTGCCCCCCATCGCGATGGCCGAATAGACGGCCTGTAAGCGAATCACTTCGCTTCCCTGGCGCGCAGCGATATAACGCATGGCGGCCAGATGGCAGACGGTAAAGGTCCCGCAATGCAGAATTTGCACCACGATAAGCCACGGCAGTTCGGTGCTCCAGCCCATCAGTCCCCAGCGAACAACGCCGCAGACAGCCGAAAGCAGCAGCAGATCGCGCGCGCTGAAACGTCGGAACAACTTGTGGCTTAACGCAAAAATAATCACTTCGGCAACGACGCCCAGCGACCATAAATAGCCGACGGCCGATGCGGAATACCCCGCTGACTGCCAGTAAATGGCGCTGAAACCGTAATAGGCAGCATGCGCCCCTTGCAGCAGGCTAACGCAGGCGAGAAAACGCCAGCTCTGCGTAATCAGTCCACGCCAGGCAGGCCATCCAGCGCTCTCCTGCTGACGGTTTTCACCCGCAGGTTGCACACTCGGGCGGATCATCATGCCCAGCAGCATCGAAGCGACCCCCAGCGTTAACAGCACGAGGATCACCCGATAGTCATAAAGGCTAATCAGCTTTCCGGTTAGCGCAGAGCCGATCACAAAGGCCACCGACCCCCACAAACGCACCCGACCATAATCCATGGTGATTTGCTTTTGCCAGGTATTGGCCAGCGCATCGGTTAACGGCACCAGCGGTGAGAAAAAGAGGTTAAAGCCGACCATCACCACCATCAGCCAGGCCACATTCGTTCCGGCCCAAAATGCCAGGGCAAACACCAGCGTCAACAGTGCCAGGATACGTAAAGCGGAAATCAGACGAGAGGGATCGCTCACGCGCGGAGCAATCAGCAAACTGCCAAGAAAACGTGCGATCAGCCCTGCCCCCAGCAGCAAACCAATGGTTTCCGGCGTCAGGCCCAGCCCCTTGAACCACACGCTCCAGAAAGGCAGAAAAATACCGTAGCTAAAAAAGTAGGTGAAATAACCGAGCGCCAGCCAGCGCGTGGAATGCAAAACCATGATTCCCTCCCGTTTGGTGGCGATAGTCTGGCGATAAACACGGGCTGGCGCAAGGGAGTATTAACAGGCAGATAACATGATTTTTGCCCTACTCTACGCGAATTTGCATCGCGAAATGACACTGTTCGCCTTTGGCTAAAACCTGCAACCCCGGCTGCCCCTGCAGGTTGTGGGCATTCACCGGATGCGTCTGCGGCTCCAGACAAAGGAACTCGTCACCCGACATTCTGAACAGCATCAGCCAGGGAGTTTGCGCTAAAAGCGTGACCGTCATCACATCATTACGGATAACCGCCTGTCCGCTCCAGCCGGAATACCCGACATTTAGCCAGGCATCCTCCCCATACTGTGCGCAGGTAAAATCCGCATAGGGCGGAATATCACTCTGCCACGGTAAAGGTAAATGCAGATCGCCCTCCGGCCAGTATCCGCCAGCAGAAAACTGCACCGTACTGTGGGCATCAAAGGCAAAAAAGGGATGAAACCCGCAGCCATACAACATCGCTTTTTCACCG
This sequence comes from Citrobacter sp. Marseille-Q6884, assembly GCF_945906775.1. Lineage (NCBI taxonomy): Bacteria > Pseudomonadati > Pseudomonadota > Gammaproteobacteria > Enterobacterales > Enterobacteriaceae > Citrobacter > Citrobacter sp. Marseille-Q6884. The sequence goes on along the minus strand of NZ_CAMDRE010000002.1, from coordinate 187,890 downwards.
CAATGGGTTATCGTGAGCGAGGCGTGAAGTTCATTCTGTCGCAACTGATAGCCAAGTTCCGCCGTATAGTCGTAGCCGCATGCATGCCGACTGCGCAGTCGCAGCAAGCACTGGCTCTCGCTAACCGTAACAACTTCCCAGCGTTTCAGCCAACCGTCGCCATGCAAAAAGAAAAACTCATCGGCCTCGTGTTGGGGCAATACCACTTCGTCGCCGCGCAACATAAAACGATTTCCCGCCACCCGATTAGCAACGGGCAGCATGGGAAATAAGCCGCAATCGCCCGGTTGTTTTCCCTGCCCTTCACGTAAAATGGTTCGTTGATGTTGTAACGAAACCAGGCTCAGCAGCGTACCGCCCTGAGGGTCAACGCACATCCTCAGATGTGCGTTTTGTAGTGTCAGCTGACCGTTCATTAGCGCGCGCTTCGTGGCTGAGCAGAAGCGCTGGTTTTGCTATGCTGCGCGGCCAGTTGTTCCTCCAGCGCTTCCAGCGTGACGCCTTTGGTTTCCGGTACATTACGCAGAACATACACGTAGCCCAGCGCACAAATAATGCCGTACAGCAGGAAACTCCCGGAGGCACCGAGGCTCGCATTCAGCAGCGGGAAGGTGTAAGTCAGCAGGAAGCAAGCAATCCACAGCGCCAGTGTGCCTAAGGACATCGCCAGCCCGCGCACGCGGTTAGGGAAAATTTCGGACAGCAGTACCCAGGTGACCGGCGCGAGTGTCAGGGCATAAATCGCAATCGCGGCCAGCACCAGTACCAACACAGGCCACCCCAGAATACCTAATCCGTACGCCCCGGCAATCAGCACATAGATGACCGTCAGTCCTGACGCCCCGAACAGCATGAGCTTACGACGACCAATTTTGTCCACCAATGGCAGCGCGGCAAGGGTAAAGACCAGATTAATGATGCCCGTTGCGACGATAGATTTTAGCGTTCCGTTAATGTCGAACCCGGCGGAAGCAAAGATCTCCTGCGCATAGTTAAAGATAACGTTGATCCCACACCACTGTTGGAATACGGCAAGCACCATACCAATAATGACGATCGGTTTGATCTGGGGTTGCAGCAGCGTTGACCACGCGACCTTATGGGTATCTTTTTGCAGCGTATATTCGATCTCTTTCAGGGTTTGTCCGGCATATTCCGCAGAGCCAACGCGTTGCAGCATGGCACGCGCCCGCTCGACTTTCCCCGCTTTCACCAACCAGCGAGGAGATTCAGGCACAAAGAACATCAGGACCAGAAAGACCACCGCAGGCACTAACTCCGCTCCAAACATCCAGCGCCATCCCATCTGCCCGTTCCAGCTTTCCACGATCGCCTGCTGTGTGGCGCCCGTTGCAACCGGTTCAGCGATCATCAGGTTGATCAGTTGCGCGGCCAGGACACCAATAACGATCGTCAGCTGGTTAACCGCCACAAAGCGACCGCGCTTTTCAGCCGGACTCACCTCGGCGATATACAGGGGACTCAGCGCAGAGGCCAGACCGATCCCCACACCACCGACAATACGATAGAGAATAAACATATCGAAATTGCTGGCCACGGCAGTTCCCAGCGCCGAAGCGCTGAAGAGGATCGCGGAGAGAATAAGCGGCATTTTGCGGCCAAACTTATCAGCACACCAACCGGAAACCAGCGCACCAAAGATACAGCCCACCAGCGCGGAACTCATTGCCCAGCCAGATTGCGCCGGATCGGTAATCGAAAAATAAGCTTCATAGAAGGGTTTTGCCCCGCCAATCACCACCCAGTCGTAGCCAAACAGCAGACCACCGCAGGCCGCAACCAGGCAGATAGTCCAGACATAGCCAATCTTTAAATGTGTCTGCGTATTATTCATTATGATTCCTCTTTCAGGGAAACGCAGGGAACAGAAGGTTTCAGGTGGGGTCGCCCCCACCTGGTCAGGGTATTACTGGAAAAGCATTACGTTGATGGCGTGACGCAGCAGTAATGCCTTGTCATGCGCCGGATTGAGTTTCAGAAGTTCATCAAGGGTATGCTGGCAGGCTGGCTGGTTACCCAGTCCCAACTCTCCAAGCGCCTTGATGAACAGACAATGCTGCTGATGTTTCGCTTGCGCGGAGGTATCCAGCACCACCAGGTCGGGCAGCGATACCGCAAAGAAATCGACATCCGGGACCTTATCGTGTTGCGACTCCACCCATTGCATGAAACTGTGGAACAGGTTGTCCGCTTGCGCGTTATCACCCAGCGTTCTCAATGCCATGCCTTGCCAGAAGAGATAATCCACCGGCTGGTCGTTGTAATAACGCCCGGCATCAAGTGAACTCCCGCCGCGAGTCGCTCGCACAAAATATTGCCGGGCTTCCTCGATGTATCCTTGCTGCTGTGCGCAATAGCCAAGCAGGTACCAGATATCGTTATCCGTCTGGCCAGGTAAACGCCCTTCCCCCAGGTTCTGCGGGTAGAGCAGCGCCTGTTGTAACAAGGCGATGGCCGATTGCAGGTCGCCCGCCTGAATCGCCGCCAGCGCCCGATGCTGTTGATTGAGCAGATATTGCCCGGTCGCTTTACCCTCGCCGCCTTCCCAGGGATGAAACACGCGTGTGTTCAGTACCGCAGCGGCGGCGTCATAGTGACCCAGACCGTTCCACAGACTCAGCAGTTCCACCGTCAGATCATCACGATGGAAGACCACCTCTTTGTTGGCCTCAAGCCTTGCCAGACGCTGCTCAGCCGGTTGCGCCATCAACTTATTGAGATAGTCGAGTTCAAACAGGAAGCGTGCGTTTTGTGGCTCCAGCGCGACAGCCTGCGACAGGTAACGCCCCGCCAGCGCCGCGTCATGCTGTTTGTTCCAGGCGTAAATGCCCAGTAAGCGATGCACCGGAGCAAAACCCGGCTCCTGCTCAAGGGTAAATTGCCAGCAAGACACCGCCTCGTCATAACGCCGTTTGCTGTACCAGAAACAGCCCAGTAAGTAGCGGGCAAACGCACTCTGTTCCAGCTTTTGCAGCATTTGCACTTCATCGAGCGTATTGGGGAAGCGTACGCGGTTTTGCAGACACTCACGGGCACGCGCGATATACAGCTGCGGATGATCATCCAGCGATGCCCGCCACAGCATCGGCAACGTTTCCTGGCTGTCGAGCAGAGTCAGCACATCACGGGCTGCATCCGACTGCCCCAACGCGGTCAGCCAACCCGCCAGTTCGCAGGCATTTGTGCCACGTCGACCGGTAATCGCGATCAGCGCCTGTGCGGAGGCGTCATCCTGACAGATAGCCCAGCGGGCATAGTGCAGGGTATAACTCAGCGGATAATCCACGAGCTGCTGGCTGATGTATTCCAGCGCCTGGGCACGGCGATTCAGTTTTGCCAGCGCCAGCGCTTTCAGCCCCATGGCGAGGTTATTACTGCCGTTAAAACGCAGGCTTTGCTCTACCTTTTCCAGCGCGCCGGCATAGTCCTGACGTTTCATTGCCAGACGAGCCAACGACCAGAAAGCTGCATCACGGCAGTTACCGCTCCAGCTGGCCTTATAGTAATTGTCCCAGGCGCTGTCATCGTCGCCCTGGCGTTCCTGTGCGGTGGCCAGCAGCATACTCGCCTCGCCATCACGCGGATTCTTATTGAGCTTATGCGCCCGCTCCAGCGCCTTAACCGCGCAATGTTCCGCCAGCGTCCAGTCCGCGCGGTTTAGTGCCAGCGTCCCCAACGCCACATTATTGCGATAATCCTGCGGATCTATCTCCAGCGCGCGGCGGTAGTAATCTTCCGCGTAACGGCTGGCGTGGTTGTACTGCTCCAGATGCTGCCCAATAAAATAGAGCTCATCGGTATTGGATAATGCCTCGGGCTGCGCAGGGGCGACAGCCGCCTTCGGCAGCGGTAACTCTTGTGCAATATGCTCTTCGTACTGCAGTAGCGACGTACCGTCAGCACCAGTAACGGTCATCGTCACCCGGGCGTGACCGTTATCGGACACATCAGCCAGCCAGCTTTGGCCTGGCTCAAGGGTGAGCGTATTTTCGTAGAACGGTTTATCTTCAGCAGAAAGCGTGACCTGCACATCCCGCAGCGGCGCAATGGCATAAACGCCAACAGAGAGCTGGCTGCCTTCACGCACCAGGCGTAGCGCAAGCTGCGTACTGGCGTTTTGCACCATACCGAGTTCGCTGTAGGGCAGGAAGTTTTGCACGAAGACTTTCTCTTCGTAGGGCGCAAGCCAGGTAAAGTCAGGTTGGTTATCGGTGAAAACGCCAGTCATCAGTTCGATATACGGGCCGTTCTCATCGGTAAGGTTGCGATCCCAGGCGACACCAAAATCACCGTAACCCCATGTCCACTGTTTTTTCCCCGGCGAAACGTGGTGATCGGCAACATGCAGCAGTCCACCGCGTTCCCCGTGATGCCACGCGCCGACAAAATCATAGTCTGATTTTTCCGCCATATAGGAGGTCGGAACCGGGACGTTTTTGTAACGTGAGATATCCACGCCAGCCGAGTAATCCACTTTATAGTAAGTGCCTGTGGCGATCGGAAACGCAGACACGTCACGCTTACCATGGTCAAAAACAGCGGTCACATCCGGTGGGAAAACGCTCTGGTGATCATCGCCACCCTTCACCGCCGGATTCGCCCACCATAAAAAGTGGCGCGGTGTGGCATTGCCGTTAAACACTTTTCCGGTGATCTCAATCAGGGCACGATCCGGGTAAAGCGTGAATCCGGTCATCACCTGCAAACCGCGCATGGGTTCAACCTCACCCATCCACACGGTGTATTCTCCCTGCTCACCCTGCTGCTGCGTAAAATCGACCGGCATAAAGGTGGTTGGGCGATGGTGCTGCGGCCAGTTAAATTCGATGCCACCGGAGATCCAGGGACCGAGCAAGCCGACCAGCGCAGGCTTTACCACTTCGTTGTAGTAAACAAAGTCGCGTTGCTTCACTTTGTCATACGCACGATGAATACGCCCGCCTAACTCCGGCAACAGCATAATGCGAATGAAGTCGTTCTCCATCCACACCGCCTGGTAATCGCGCATTTCCCGTTTACCGGTCAGCGTATCAATCACGCCATAGGGATACACCGCACCTGACGACCCCTGATAAACCCGTTTCTCCAGAAACATTGGGTTAGCGTCTTCCTCACCTGCAGTCCACGTTGGGAGTGTGATAGTTTCCTGCCAGACCTTAACTGAACCGTACATGCCGCTCTCCACTCAATAAACAAAAGTAAAAATTCAACCTGATGCTATTCTGCGGCAGATAAGTGGCGTTAAAATGCGCAATGCTCACGCAATATAGTTAAGGGAGTTAAGTGTATGCCGCGTTCGGGGTTCAATAACGCCAGAGTTCGTCAGGCGAACAAACAGATCTTTTTGTCGCATTTATGGCGGGAAAAACAACTCAGTAAGTCACAGCTGGCGCAGCTCACCAGCCTGTCGATCCCGGCGGTCAGCAATATTCTCGAAGAGCTGATGGATGAAGGGAAGATCAGCCATTCGCGAGAAACCTTAAGCCAGCGCGGTTTAAGCAGCGGTAGCTATCATTTACCCGAAAAAGGCGCCTGGACGCTGTGCATCAACGTCACGCCGACCAGCATCACCAGCCAACTGGCGGACGCACGACTGGTCGCCGTCGGCGACTGGCGTCATGAAGTCATCAACCCCGAAACGCCAAAAGCGCTACTGGCTGCATTAGCGGCACACTGGCGGGAATATCGTCGGCACTATCCCGAGGTCACCATTAATCTGGCGCTTGGCGTTCATGGCCAGGTTGATCCGATTACCGGCGCATCGAAAACCATGCCACAGGCGCCGTGGAAAACGCCGGTAGAAATAAAATATCTGCTGGAGGAGATGCTTGGCATCCAGGTCCGGCTGGACAATGACTGCGTGATGCTGGCGTTGGCGGAAAAGTGGCAAAATCCGGCCGCTACCGGTGATTTTTGCGTGATTAACGTCGATTACGGCATTGGCTCATCGTTCGTTATTAACGATAACATCTGGCGCGGTAGTCTGTATGGCAGCGGTCAGATTGGACATACCATCATTCATCCCGATGGGGTTGCCTGTGACTGTGGTCGTTATGGTTGTCTGGAAACGGTAGCGTCATTAAGCGCACTGAAAAAGCAGGCGCGTGTCTGGATGAAATCGCAGCCGACGTCGCATTACGATCCTGAGACACTGACCACCGATCAGCTGATCGATGCCTGGAAACAGGGAGACGTCCGCATTCAGGCCTGGGCCGAGCATGCCGCCAGCGCTATCGGCCTGAGTCTTTATAACTTTCTGAATATACTAAATATTAACCAGATATGGTTATATGGCCGGAGCTGTGCGTTTGGCGATAGCTGGCTCAATACGTTGGTGCAGCAAACCGGATTTAATCCGTTCGATCACGGGGATAACCCGCGTGCCAGAGCAACACAGATAAGCTTCGGGCAGCTTAACCGCGCTCAGCAACTGATGGGAATTGGTTATCTGTATGTCGAATCACAACTTAACGAACTGTAACCGTTACGCCGTCAGACTCGCGGCCAAACGCTCGTGTACCGTGGCGATAAAATCTGCCAGCGCCGGTTTGATCGGCCCTTTTTTCCAGGCCATCAGTAACGCGATGGTCGGGACATCGCCAACAATCGGCCGAAAAACCACCTGCCCGGTATTAAAATTATTCATATAACCGGGTATCAAAGTCACCCCCAGCCCCATGCCGACCAGGTTCATCGTCACCAGAATATTGGTCGCCACCTGGACAATATTGGGCTGGCTTTTTTGCTGCTGAAACCAGTTTTTTACAATCATCGCTAACGCACCGGAATAGGCCGGATCGGTGCTGACAAAATTCACACCGTGCAGTTGCTCAGCCGATATCGCTTTCTCATTGGCTAACGGATGATTGACCGGTAACACCGCCACCAGCGGTTCATGAATCAGCTCCAGATAATCCAGTTCCGGGCTGTACACCGGATGACGCATTAAGCCGACATCCAGCTCCCCGCGCAGGATCTTCTCTTCCTGCTCGGTGGTTATCAGGCTCACCAGTTCAATGTGTGTATCAGGCTGTTTTAAACGAAACAAGGGCAGCACCTTCGGCAACAGATTGACTTCTGCAGAGGGGACAAAACCAATGGCAAAATGGTTATCTTCCTGCACCGTTTTACGCGCGCGGATTTTCGCGTTTTCCGCCTGCTCGAGGATCACCAGCGCATCCTGTAAGAAACACTCACCCGCCGCCGTCAACGCAACTTTTCGCTTATCACGTACCAGCAACGGAACGCCCACACAGGCCTCCAGATCGCGGATCTGACTGCTTAGCGACGGTTGAGAAGTGTGCAACTTTTCTGCCGCTCGGGTGAAATTCAGCGCCTGCGCCACCGCAACAAAATAGCGTAAGTGCCTCAGTTCCATGCCCTTCTCCTTGTTATCGAAAAAATGTCTCAACTGGTAGAAATTTACTATTTCACAAATTGATAACTAACCAGCAACATCCTTATGGCACAAAAAAAGAAGGTCAATACATCTTAGCTTTCGGGATTAAAAAATATGACCACACCCTCAAATTTAGACATCTACCAACTGATCGATACCCAAAACGGTCGCGTAACCCCACGCATTTATACCGACCCTGACATTTACCAACTGGAGCTGGAACGCATCTTCGGACGCTGCTGGTTATTCCTCGCCCACGAAAGCCAAATCCCCAAACCCGGTGATTTTTTTAACACGTACATGGGCGAGGATGCGGTCGTTGTCGTACGCCAGAAAGACGGCAGCATCAAAGCGTTTCTCAACCAGTGTCGCCACCGCGCGATGCGCGTCAGCTACGCCGACTGCGGTAATACCCGCGCCTTTACCTGCCCGTATCACGGCTGGTCGTACGGCATCAACGGCGAGCTTATCGACGTGCCGCTGGAGCCTCGCGCATACCCGCAAGGGCTGTGCAAATCTCACTGGGGACTGAACGAAGTCCCAGGCGTGGAGAGCTACAAAGGGCTGATTTTCGGCAACTGGGATACGACCGCGCCAACGCTTCGCGATTATCTCGGCGACATCGCCTGGTATCTGGACGGCGTACTTGATCGCCGCGAAGGCGGAACAGAAATCGTCGGCGGCGTGCAGAAATGGACCATCGACTGCAACTGGAAATTCCCTGCGGAACAGTTTGCCAGCGACCAGTACCACGCGCTGTTCAGCCATGCTTCCGCCGTGCAGGTGCTGGGTGCAAAAGACGATGGTAGCGATAAACGCCTTGGTGACGGACAAACCGCTCGCCCGGTGTGGGAAACCGCCAAAGACGCGTTGCAGTTCGGTCAGGACGGTCACGGCAGTGGATTTTTCTTTACCGAGAAACCGGATGCCAACGTCTGGGTCGATGGTGAAGTCTCCAGTTACTACCGCGACACCTACGCGGAAGCAGAACAGCGTCTGGGCAGTGTTCGTGCCCTGCGTCTTGCCGGCCACAACAATATTTTCCCAACGCTGTCATGGCTGAACGGCACTGCCACACTGCGCGTCTGGCATCCACGTGGACCGGATCAGGTCGAAGTGTGGGCGTTCTGCATTACCGATAAAGCCGCCTCTGATGACGTGAAAGCCGCGTTTGAAAACAGCGCCACCCGCGCCTTTGGTCCCGCCGGGTTCCTTGAGCAGGATGATTCGGAAAACTGGACCGAAATTCAAAAACTGCTGAAGGGGCACCGGGCACGCAACACCAAATTGTGTCTGGAAATGGGGCTGGGCCAGGAGAAACGTCGTGAAGATGGCATTCCAGGGATCACCAACTACATCTTCTCGGAAACCGCTGCACGCGGGATGTATCAGCGTTGGGCCGATTTGCTGAGCAGCGAAAGCTGGCAGGAAGTGCAGGAGAAAACCGCCGCTTACCAGCAGGAGGTGATGAAATGAGCACCTTAGTTTCCCAGGAACTACACCATCGTATTACGCAATTTCTCTACCACGAAGCCAGCCTGTTGGACGACTGGAAATTTCGCGACTGGCTGGCGCAGTTGGATGACGACATTCGCTATACCATGCGCACAACGGTCAATGCCCAGACCCGCGACCGCCGTAAAGGCGTGCAGCCACCGACCACCTGGATTTTCAACGACAACAAAGACCAGCTCGAACGCCGTATTGCGCGTCTGGAAACGGGCATGGCCTGGGCGGAGGAGCCGCCGTCCCGAACCCGACATCTGATAAGCAACTGCCAGGTCAGTGAAACCGAGGTTCCCGACGTCTTTGCCGTACGCCTCAACTATCTGCTGTATCGCGCCCAAAAAGAGCGCGATGAAACCTTTTACATCGGCATGCGCACAGACAAAGTGCGTCGTCTGCCGGGCGATGCGTGGCGTTTACTGGAACGTGAGATCGTGCTGGATCAAGCGGTGATCACCTCCCACAACCTGAGTGTACTGTTCTGATGAGTCGTATCTATGCCTGCCCCGTAGGGGATTTACCGGAGGGCGAAGCGCTCCGGCTCGACACCTCACCCGTCATCGCGCTGTTTAACGTTGGCGGCGAGTTCTATGCCATTAACGATCGTTGTAGCCACGGTAACGCCTCGATGTCGGAAGGCTATCTGGAAGACGATGCCACCGTGGAGTGCCCGCTGCATGCAGCCAGTTTTTGCCTGAAAACCGGTAAGGCGTTGTGCCTGCCCGCTACCGATCCGCTGACCACCTATGCGGTAACCGTGGAAGGGAGCGATGTGTTTGTTGATATTCCTGAGGAGGCCAGATGAGCGATTTACGCGATAACGTGGTCTTTATCACCGGTGGCGGCTCCGGTCTCGGTCTGGCGCTTGTCGAGCGTTTTATCGAAGAAGGCGCACGGGTCGCCACGCTGGAGCTTTCCGCAGCCAAAGTCGCCAACCTGCGCCAGCGGTTCGGTGAACATGTACTGGCGGTTGAGGGCAACGTCACCTGCTACGCCGACTATCAGCGCGCGGTGGATCTCATACTGACGCGCTACGGCACGCTGGACTGTTTTATCGGCAACGCGGGTATCTGGGATCATAACGCGTCGCTAATCAACACCGCCGCCGATGTGCTGGAGACCGGTTTTCACGAATTGTTTAACGTGAACGTACTGGGTTATCTGCTGGGCGCAAAAGCCTGCGCCCCGGCGCTTATCGCCAGCGAAGGTAGCATCATCTTTACCCTGTCCAATGCCGCATGGTACCCCGGCGGCGGCGGTCCTTTGTATACCGCCAGTAAACATGCGGCCACCGGGTTGATTCGCCAGTTAGCCTACGAGCTGGCGCCAAAGGTACGCGTCAACGGGGTGGGCCCCTGCGGAATGGCGACCGACCTGCGCGGCCCGCAGGCGCTGGGTCAAAGCGATACGTCGATTATGCAGTCGCTGACGCCGGAAAAAATAGCCGCTATTTTGCCGCTGCAGTTCTTTCCTGAACCTGCGGATTTTACCGGCCCGTATGTGATGCTGGCGTCAAAACGCAACAATCGCACATTGAGTGGTGTGATGATCAATGCCGACGCGGGTCTGGGCATACGCGGTATTCGTCATGTTGCCGCCGGACTGGATCTCTGAGGAGGCGTTATGAGTAAAAAAACTATCGCTATCGTCGGTGGTGGTCAGGCTGCGGCGATGGCCGCCGCCGCACTGCGCCAGCATGGCTTTGACGGCGAGTTACATCTGTTTTCCGATGAGCCGCATTTGCCCTACGAGCGCCCCCCACTCTCGAAAGCGATGCTGCTGGATGACACTCCGCAGTTACAGTCGGTTCTGAATGCTGACTGGTGGCGGGACAATAACGTTCACCTGCACCTGGGCGTGACCGTGCAAACGCTCGGTCGCCAAACGCATCAGCTGGTACTGACTAACGGAGAGATTTATCCGTGGGATCGGTTGTTGATTGCGACGGGGGCAGCGGCACGTCCTCTGCCACTGCTGGATAAACTGGGCGATCGTTGCTTTACCCTGCGCCATGCGGGCGATGCGGCGCGTCTGCGGGACGCACTCCAGCCCGGACGCGCCATCGCCATTGTCGGAGCCGGAACCATTGGACTTGAACTGGCTGCCAGCGCCACACAGCGCGGTTGCAAAGTTTGCGTGATTGAACTGGCCTCGACGGTGATGGGACGCAATGCGCCCGCGCCAATCCAACGCTACCTGACCGCGCGTCATCAGCAGGCTGGCGTACGTCTTATGCTCAACAACGCAATTGAACAGGTCTGCGACGGGGAAAGTATCACGCTGACATTACAAAGCGGTGAGCAGCTTCAGGCCGACAGCGTGATCTACGGTATCGGGATTATCGCGAACGACAGGCTGGCCCATGAAGCTGAACTCGAGGTGGCAAACGGCGTGGTGGTAGATAATGCCTGTCAAACCCGGGATGCGGATATTTTTGCCGCCGGTGACGTGGCGGTACTGCGTCGGGCAGACGGAACCCTGCAGCGCTGCGAAAGCTGGGAAAACGCCAATAATCAGGCGCAAACTGCCGCTGCCGCCATGCTTGGTCTCCCGTTACCGGTGCTGCCCCCGCCGTGGTTCTGGACCGATCAATTCAACGATAACCTGCAATTTATCGGCGATATGCACGGAGATAGCTGGCTCGTTCGCAGCAATCCAGACGCGCACAAAGCAATCTGGTTTAACCTGCAGGAGGGCGTGATTGTGGGGGCGGTGACGCTCAATCAGGGACGGGAAATACGCTTGCTGAGAAAATGGATTCAACAGGGGAAAACGCCTGATACAACGACGTTGCAGGGTGAATCTGTCGCGCTCAAGTCGCTATAACTACCGGATGCACTGCCTGTAACGGGCTTAAAAAAGGCCGCATTCGCGGCCTTTTTCACATCAAACGCTTACGCGTAAACCGGGAAGCGTGCGCAGATATCCAGAACTTTACCTTTGATGCGCTCGATAACCGCTTCATCGTTGATATTGTCCAGAACGTCACACATCCAGCCAGCCAGCTCTTTCACTTCCGCTTCTTTGAAGCCACGACGGGTCACAGCCGGGGAACCGATACGGATACCAGACGTCACAAACGGGCTCTTCGGATCGTTTGGCACGCTGTTTTTGTTGACGGTAATGTTGGCGCGACCCAGGGCTGCGTCAGCTTCTTTACCGGTCAGGTTTTTGTCAACCAGATCCAGCAGGAACAGGTGGTTCTCAGTACCGCCAGAAACCACTTTGTAGCCACGGTTCAGGAACACTTCCACCATCGCTTTGGCGTTTTTAGCAACCTGCTGCTGATAAACTTTAAACTCAGGCTCCATCGCTTCTTTCAGTGCGACAGCTTTCGCCGCGATCACGTGCATCAGCGGGCCGCCCTGCGCGCTTGGGAACACCGCGGAGTTCAGTTTTTTATACAGCTCTTCGTCACCGCCTTTCGCCAGGATCAGGCCGCCACGCGGACCCGCCAGGGTTTTGTGAGTGGTGGTGGTCACAACGTGAGCGTGTGGAACCGGGTTCGGGTAAACGCCAGCGGCAATCAGACCCGCAACGTGCGCCATGTCAACGAACAGGTACGCGCCAATGCTGTCAGCGATTTCACGCATTTTTGCCCAGTCAACAATACCGGAGTAAGCAGAGAAGCCACCGATAATCATCTTCGGTTTGTGCTCCTGAGCCTGCTTCGCCATGTCTTCGTAATCAATTTTACCGGACTCATCAATGCCGTAAGGGATGATGTTATACAGTTTGCCGGAGAAGTTTACCGGGGAGCCGTGAGTCAGGTGACCGCCTTGCGCCAGGTTCATACCCAGAACGGTATCGCCCGGTTGCAGCAGCGCGGTGTAAACAGCGAAGTTAGCCTGAGAGCCGGAGTGCGGCTGGACGTTAGCGTAGTCAGCGCCGAACAGCTCTTTCGCGCGATCGATCGCCAGCTGTTCTACGATATCCACATATTCACAACCGCCGTAGTAGCGCTTGCCTGGATAACCTTCAGCGTATTTGTTGGTCAGCTGAGAACCCTGTGCCTGCATGACGCGCGGGCTGGTGTAGTTTTCGGAGGCGATCAGTTCGATGTGCTCTTCCTGACGTACTTTTTCCTGCTCCATAGCCTGCCACAGTTCGGCATCATAATCGGCAATGTTCATTTCACGCTTTAACATCCGCATCTCCTGACTCAGCTAACAATAGAATTTCGGCCTAAAAAGGCAGTCACGTTGGACTTCGGCCAACAGTATAACCGAATCATTCTGTGATAACAGGTCTTGACAAAGGATTTTACGCAAACGATTACCTTCAATGTACACAAGGCTTTGGAGAATAAAGGACTTACGAATTTCAACGGATTTCTTTTCAGGTTTGTGATGCAGATTTTTCACGTTGTAACCTTTGCAACGCAAAATAACAAAGAACCATTTACAATGCAGGGGTATTTTTTATAAGATGCATTTGACATACATCATTAAAGTCTCAGATAAAGGAAGACCGTATGCTTGACGCACAAACCATCGCTACAGTGAAAGCCACTATTCCCCTGCTGGTCGAAACCGGTCCGAAACTGACCGCTCATTTCTACGATCGCATGTTTACGCACAATCCCGAACTCAAAGAAATTTTCAACATGAGTAACCAGCGTAATGGGGATCAGCGTGAAGCGCTGTTTAATGCCATTGCCGCTTACGCCAGCAACATCGAAAACCTGGCGGCGCTGCTGCCTGCAGTCGAGAAAATCGCCCAGAAACATACCAGCTTCCAGATTAAACCCGAGCAATACAACATCGTTGGGGGCCATCTGCTGGCAACGCTGGACGAAATGTTCAGCCCAGGGCAAGAGGTGCTGGATGCATGGGGCAAAGCATATGGCGTGCTGGCTAATGTCTTCATCAACCGTGAAGCCGAGATTTACAGTGAGAACGCCAACAAAAATGGCGGCTGGGAAGGCACGCGTCCGTTCCGCATCGTGGCAAAAACCCCGCGCAGCAAACTTATCACCAGCTTTGAGTTTGAGCCGGTAGATGGCGGTGCGGTAGCCGAATACCATCCGGGACAATATCTGGGCGTCTGGCTGAAGCCGGAAGGATTCCCGCATCAGGAAATTCGTCAGTACTCTCTGACCCGCAAACCGGACGGTAAAGGCTATCGCATTGCCGTTAAGCGCGAAGATGGCGGTCAGGTTTCCACCTGGTTGCACAACCATGCGAATGTGGGTGACATCGTTCATTTAGCGGCACCAGCGGGTGATTTCTTTATGGATATCGCGACCGATACGCCGGTCTCTCTGATATCCGCAGGCGTTGGGCAGACGCCGATGCTGGCGATGCTGGATACGCTGGCAAAATCCGGCCATACCGCGCAGGTCAACTGGTTCCACGCCGCGGAAAACGGCGATGTGCATGCGTTTGCCGATGAAGTGAGCGAACTGGGTAAAACGCTGCCACGCTTTAACGCACACACCTGGTACCGTGAACCCAACGAAGTCGATCGCGCTAAAGGCGGCTTTGATAGCGTTGGTCTGATGGATTTAAACAAAGTGGAAGGCGCAATCAGCGATCCGGCGATGCAGTTCTATCTGTGCGGTCCGGTCGGTTTTATGCAGTTTGCAGCAAAACAACTGGTTGGTCTGGGCGTGAAGAACGAAAACATTCATTACGAATGTTTCGGCCCGCATAAAGTGCTGTAACGATTGATGGCCTGATGGCGCTTCACTTATCAGGCCTACAGGTTTCACTTCCCGTAGGCTTGATAAGGTATCGCCGCCATTCGGCAAAACGCACGCGGTGTTAGATCGCCGCGTCGTCTTCTTCGCCGGTACGAATACGAATCACACGCGCCACGTCGAAGACAAAAATCTTACCATCACCGATTTTACCGGTCTGCGCGGTACGAATAATGGTGTCAACGCAGGTGTCCACGATGTCATCGGTGACCACAATTTCAATTTTTACCTTCGGCAGAAAATCCACCATATATTCTGCGCCACGGTACAGTTCAGTATGGCCTTTCTGACGGCCAAACCCTTTCACTTCCGTGACAGTCATACCGGTAATGCCAACTTCTGCCAGCGCTTCGCGGACGTCGTCCAGCTTGAAGGGTTTAATAATCGCATCAATCTTTTTCATGCTAATCCTTGGGAAGGTCGCCTGTCTTTTGATCAGATAAACGTAACATAATCCGTCAATTTATTCTTTGAAATCGTTTGCATCCAGTTCGTGGCGCGAAAGTAATTTATAAAACTCCGTCCGGTTGCGCCCCGCCATTCTCGCCGCATGGGTCACATTGCCTTTGGTGATTTGCAACAGCTTACGCAGATAGTTGAGTTCGAACTGGTTGCGCGCCTCCACAAATGTAGGCAGCGCGGTATTTTCCCCTTCCAGCGCCTGTTCCACCAGCGCATCACTGATCACCGGCGATGAGGTTAACGCCACGCACTGCTCAATGACGTTGACCAGTTGACGCACGTTTCCCGGCCAGCTGGCGGTCATTAAGCGTTTCATCGCATCGGTCGAAAATGCGCGCACGAACGGTTTGTGCCGCTCGGCTGACTGGCGCAGCAAATGGTTTGCCAGCAACGGAATGTCTTCGGTCCGCTCGGCCAGCGCCGGAATTTTCAGGCTCACCACATTGAGGCGATAGTATAAATCTTCACGAAACTCGCCCCGCGCCATCGCTTTGGGCAGATCGCGGTGTGTCGCGGAGACGATCCGCACATCAATGTCGATATCGCGGTTGCTGCCAAGCGGTCGGACTTTGCGCTCCTGTAAGACGCGCAGTAATTTGACCTGTAACGGCGCGGGCATGTCGCCTATCTCGTCGAGAAACAGCGTCCCGCCTTCCGCGGCCTGGAATAGCCCTTCCCGATTACTCACCGCGCCGGTAAAAGCGCCGCGCGCATGACCAAACAGTTCAGACTCAAGCAACTGTTCCGGTAACGCCCCACAGTTAATCGCAATAAAGGGATTGTGGCTACGCGGGCTGGCGTTATGAATGGCCTGGGCGAAGACTTCTTTCCCGGTCCCGCTTTGACCATTGATCAATACGCTGACATCAGATTGCGCCACCATCCGTGCCTGTTCCAACAGGCGCAGCATCAGCGGACTGCGGGTAACGATGGATTCCCGCCAGCGATCGTCAGTGGCGGGCGCAGACTGCTCCAGTGCGCCATCAATGGCATTGTACAGCGCGTCTTTATCGACAGGCTTGGTGAGAAAACTGAAGACGCCCTGCTGGGTCGCGGCAACGGCATCAGGGATGGAGCCGTGCGCCGTAAGGATGATCACCGGCATCCCCGGCTGGACTTTCTGGATTTCAGTAAACAACTGCATCCCGTCCATCTCATCCATACGCAGGTCGCTGATGACCAAATCCACCTTTTCACGGTTCAGGACCCGCAGCCCTTCTTGCCCGCTTTCCGCCGTCACGACGCTGTAACCTTCACTGGTCAGGCGCATACCGAGTAATTTCAGCAGCCCCGGATCGTCATCGACAAGCAGCAAATGCGCGGGCTTATGACTAATCATGGCGTAACCCCGTCGTCAGGAGTGGTGAGTTTATCATTCCCGTGCTGGGAATCAGGATTGTAGCTACCGGCGGGCTTGCGCGTGGAAAGCTGGCGTTCAATATCGGTCAGATTCTCCAGCTTACGGGTCGTGAGATCGAGCTGACTCTGCAAATGCTGTTGCTGTTGGCGCAAAGTATCGAGATCGCTGTCCGTGGTTTGCTGGAGTTTGCTGTAGCGCAGGCGTTCTTCATCAAGCTGCAACTGCAGCGTTTGGCTGCTGCGCCAGACCTGGTACAACGGTCGTACCTGAGCCGGAACCTGGGGGCTTAACGCATCCAGTCGCGTCACCAACTCCCGCCTTTCTGGCGAGGTCATGTGGGCGCTGTCGAGCAGGATCCCTCGCTTGAACGTCCCCTGCCAGGTATCGGTCAGTTGCGTGCTGGCTTCACTGCGAGCCTGAGCAGGCATCAGACGATCGGCACAATCTATTGCCCGCAACCAGTACAGAGGATTGGTTTCAGTAGACTGACCCTGTAGCGACCAGATATCCGTACATTCCGTTGACAGGTAATCCGCCAGTTGATTCGTCGGGGTCTTCTCGTGTGAGGGATCGCCGATAATATGGTTTACCGCGTTCGATACGCAGCCTGCCAGCGCCAGGCACGGCATGCTGACCAGTAAGACGCGGCGGAAAAAATGTCGTTTAAGCATTCGGACAACAACGTGTGGCATACTCACCAGACTTAGGTTCATTTTAATGGTTTTTCGATGCAGATAGCGGCAGCTCAATGCGGAAACACACGCCTTGCGCATCATCATCAACCAGATACAGTTTTCCCCGCATACGGCGGATGCAATCTCTGGCGATACTCAGCCCCAACCCGCTTCCTTTTACTGCCCCTTTTCGCTGGTGACTCCCCTGGAAAAAAGGCTCGAAGATCATGGTCTTTTCTGCTTCTGGAATCGGTGTGCCGGTATTAGTTATATCAATATATACCGTAGAGCCATGCAAACTGCTGCGGATGCAAATGGTACCGGATTCAGCACCATAGTGCACCGCATTGGAATAAAGATTGTCCAGTACGCTCATGAGCAAC
The DNA here is from genome assembly GCF_945906775.1 of Citrobacter sp. Marseille-Q6884. Taxonomy (NCBI): domain Bacteria; kingdom Pseudomonadati; phylum Pseudomonadota; class Gammaproteobacteria; order Enterobacterales; family Enterobacteriaceae; genus Citrobacter; species Citrobacter sp. Marseille-Q6884. The sequence continues at coordinate 170,384 of NZ_CAMDRE010000002.1, read as the reverse complement.
GTTGGCTCTGCGAGGCAAGTGCTCGCCGCCAGTGCAACATCAGTATGTATCATTTTTGAGCGAGCGGGCAGGCTATGTGCAGAAACAACCCCTTCCACCAGCGGCGCGATGTCCACGCGCTCTAGCGCAATCACGTCATCCGCCTGCTTTCGGTTGTAATCCAGCAACTGCTCAATTAACTTTTGCAGGTTGCGGCTGCTGTCATCCAGAATACCGACAACCTCTTTTTGCTCCGGCGTTAACGGACCAACCACCTGATCTGCCAGCAGTTCCGTTCCTTCACGCATACTCGCCAGCGGGGTTTTCAGCTCGTGTGAAAGATGACGTAAAAATTGATGCCGTTGAGATTCAAGCCAGGAAAGACGCTCGCTCAGCCAGATAATGCGCTGACCTACGGATCGCAGTTCACGTGGACCTGTAAACAATGCGGTATTGCCAAGCGAGCGCCCTTCTCCCAGACAGTTGATCATCCGTTCGATGCCTTTAACCGGGCCGATAATCATCCGCGTAAACAGCAGGACCATCACCAGACTGACAAGAAACAGCACCAGCGCCTGCCAGCCAAAGAACTGTCCGCGCTCGGCAATTTCTTGCTGTAGCTGCTGCCCGCGGGAAAAAACCACGGTACGCGTCGCCTGCACCATCTCCGTATTGGCACTGGCGAAGGCTTCAAGACGCGCAGCCGCCACGCTATCGGGGCCGCTGTTTTTACACTGTAGCTGGGCGAGGTCGTTGAGATCCTGGCGAAGTGCCTGATAGAGTTTATTGTCCGGTAGCACACTGGCATGCGCATCCAGCATATCGCTGTAACGTTTACGTTGCCCCTGATAGACCTTCGCCAGCGTCGGATCATCCAGTACGCAGTATTGTCGGTAGCTACGCTCCATCTCCAGTGCGGCATTCGTCATGGCTTCGCTTCGCCGGGCATCAATCAGCGTCGTTCTGTTTGTCAACGCCGCCTGTGCACTCAGGGCGTTCAGGCTCTGCCATGCCTGCCAGGCCAGCACCAACAAAGGCAGCAGGATCAGCAAAAAAGCCAGCGTCACTAACTGACGTAAGGACCGGGGAAAAACTGACCAGTTCTTCAAAGCGTTACTCTCAACGGGTTCGAATATAAAGATGCTAACTGAGGGAAACGCCAGATACAACAAAGCCGGGATTAACCCGGCTTTGTTATGGAATAAGGCGGTGCCTAACTCGACGTTTCGCCCGATGGTTGATATAGCAGTGCTATTATCAGAAGTTGGACGGCAGGCACCTTGTTGTGCGTCATTCGAAGTTTATGTAGCACGTCCCGAAGGGGCTGACATAAGAGGGTGAATGAGCCACTGGTTAATATTATGCAGCAACTGTGCCAATATTCAAAACACTTTATTAACACAATGATAAATATAGGAAATATGTTTAATTATCCTAAAAGGTCCGTTGACGGCTTTTTGTCCTTTCTGTCGCTAAATAGCAACACCTGAAGCCTTAAAAAACAAATCACATATAAATCAATTAATTAAATGTCTCTTTTTAGCGACGCGGTAACCCTGTCTATGTCGGCATTTCCCGACACTAAAACGCAGTGGCAAAAAAAGCCCCTCACGCAGAGGGGCTTGATGATTATCGACGCAATTAGCCGAGCTGCTTACGCGCATTGCGGAAAATACGCATCCACGGGCTGTCCTCGCCCCAGTTTTCCGGGTGCCAGGAGTTGCTTACAGTGCGGAAAACACGTTCCGGGTGCGGCATCATAATCGTCACTCGGCCATTTTCCGTGGTGACCGCGGTAATACCGTTTGGTGACCCGTTCGGGTTAGCCGGATAGGTTTCCGTCACTTTACCGAAGTTGTCCACATAACGCAGCGCCACCAGGCCTTTGCTCTCCAGTCCGGCCAGATGAGCGTCATCACGCACTTCCACACGTCCTTCACCATGCGAAACGGCAATCGGCATCATTGAACCGACCATTCCCTGCAGCAGCAGAGAAGGGCTTTGTGTCACTTCCACGAGGCTAAAACGTGCTTCAAAACGATCGGAGTGGTTACGCACAAAACGTGGCCACAGTTCGCTGCCCGGGATCAGTTCACGCAGGTTGGACATCATCTGGCAACCGTTACACACGCCGAGCGCCAGCGTTTGCGGGCGATGGAAGAAGGTTTCGAACTCATCGCGTACGCGGTTGTTGAACAGAATGGATTTCGCCCAACCTTCACCGGCGCCCAGCACATCGCCATAAGAGAAGCCGCCACAGGCGACCAGTGCCTGGAAGTTGCCCAGACCGATACGACCGCCCAGCAGATCGCTCATATGAACGTCGATGGCATCAAAACCTGCGCGGTGGAAAGCTGCCGCCATTTCAACGTGTGAGTTGACACCCTGCTCACGCAGCACGGCCACTTTAGGACGCGCACCGGTCGCGATATACGGCGCGGCAACATCTTCGTTGATATCAAACGACAGTTTGACGTTGAGACCAGGATCGGCATCGTGAGTTTTGGCGTTATGCTCCTGATCGGCGCATTCCGGGTTGTCACGCAGACGCTGCATCTGCCAGGTGGTTTCAGCCCACCACATACGCAACTGAGTGCGGCTTTCGCTGAAGATGGATTGTCCGTTAGCCGTCAGCGTGAAGCGATCACCTGCAACCGCCTGGCCGAGGTGATGTACGCAATCGGCCAGACCGTGTGCCGCCAGAATCGCCTGCACCGCATCACGGTCCGACGCACGAACCTGAATCACTGCGCCCAGCTCTTCATTAAACAGCGCCGCCAGATGATCATCCCCCAGGGAACTGATATCCGCCTCAATACCACAGTGACCGGTAAAAGCCATTTCCGCCAGCGTGACCAGCAGGCCGCCGTCGGAGCGGTCGTGGTAGGCCAGCAGCTTACGTTGCGCGACCAGTGCCTGAATGGCGTCATAGAAGCCTTTCAGTTGCGCCACGTCGCGCACGTCCGCGGGTTTATCACCGAGTTGACGATACACCTGCGCCAGCGCGGTCGCCCCCAGGGCGTTGTGACCTTTGCCGAGATCAATCAGCAACAGCGCATTCTCTTCCGTTGAGAGCTGCGGCGTAATGGTGTGGCGCACATCTTCCACGCGGGCAAACGCGGTAATCACCAGCGACAACGGCGAGGTCATTTCACGCTGTTCGCTACCTTCCTGCCAGCGGGTTTTCATCGACATAGAGTCTTTGCCAACCGGGATCGTCAGGCCAAGCTGAGGACACAATTCTTCCCCTACCGCTTTTACCGCTTCGTACAGCCCGGCATCTTCGCCAGGGTGACCCGCGGCCGCCATCCAGTTTGCCGACAATTTAATACGTTTGATGTCGCCAATCTGTGTGGCGGCAATGTTGGTCAGCGCCTCGCCCACCGCCAGGCGTGCAGAGGCGGAGAAGTCCAGCAGCGCAACAGGTGCGCGCTCACCGATAGACATCGCTTCGCCGTAATAGCTATCAAGGCTGGCAGTGGTCACCGCGCAGTTCGCCACCGGGATCTGCCACGGACCGACCATCTGGTCACGCGATACCATACCGGTGACGGTACGGTCGCCGATGGTCACGAGGAACGTTTTTTCTGCGACCGCAGGCAAGTGCAGAACGCGGTTAACGGCTTCCGCCAGCGTAATCTGCTCACGCACCAACGCGTCGCCTTTGGCTTTCAGCGTCTGCACGTCGCGGGTCATCTTCGGCGTTTTGCCCAGCAGCACGTCCAGCGGCATGTCGATCGGCTGGTTGTCAAAGTGGCTATCGCTCAGGGTCAGATGCTGTTCTTCTGTCGCTTCCCCAATCACCGCATACGGGGCTCGCTCACGCTTACACAACTCGTCAAACAGCGGGAGCTGATCAGCGGCAACCGCCAGCACGTAGCGTTCCTGAGATTCGTTACACCAGATTTCCAGCGGGCTCATACCCGGTTCATCGCTGAGAATATCGCGCAGTTCAAACTTACCGCCACGCCCGCCATCGCTCACCAGCTCCGGCATCGCGTTGGACAAACCGCCTGCGCCCACATCGTGGATGAACAGAATCGGGTTCGCGTCGCCCATCTGCCAGCAACGGTCGATAACCTCCTGGCAACGGCGTTCCATTTCCGGGTTGTCGCGCTGAACGGAAGCGAAATCGAGATCCGCATCAGACTGGCCTGACGCCATGGAAGAGGCTGCGCCACCGCCAAGGCCGATATTCATCGCCGGACCACCCAGCACGATCAGCTTCGCGCCGACGACGATCTCACCTTTTTGCACGTGATCGGCGCGGATGTTGCCGATCCCGCCCGCCAGCATGATAGGTTTGTGGTAGCCGCGCAGCTCTTCGCCGTTGTGGCTGTTCACTTTCTCTTCGTAAGTACGGAAGTAGCCGGTCAGCGCTGGGCGACCAAATTCGTTATTAAACGCCGCGCCGCCCAACGGGCCCTCGGTCATGATATCCAGCGCGGTAACGATACGGTCAGGTTTACCGAAATCTTCTTCCCACGGTTGCTCAAAGCCTGGAATACGCAGGTTGGAAACAGAGAAGCCCACCAGCCCGGCTTTCGGCTTCGCGCCGCGTCCGGTTGCGCCTTCATCACGAATTTCACCGCCGGAGCCCGTTGCCGCGCCCGGCCACGGCGAAATCGCCGTCGGGTGGTTGTGTGTTTCTACCTTCATCAGGATATGCGCAGGCTCCTGATGGAAATCGTAGCGACCCGTCTGATGGTCGGCAAAGTAGCGACCCACCTCAGAACCTTCCATGACGGCGGCGTTATCTTTATACGCAGACAGAACGTGATCCGGCGTGGTTTCGAAGGTGTTTTTAATCATTTTGAACAGCGACTTTGGCTGCTCTTTACCGTCGATAACCCAATCGGCGTTAAAAATCTTATGGCGGCAGTGCTCAGAGTTAGCCTGCGCGAACATATACAGTTCGATATCGTTCGGGTTGCGTCCCAGTTTCGTAAACGCATCCTGTAAGTAGTCGATTTCGTCATCAGCCAGTGCCAGGCCCAGACGCAGGTTGGCATCGATCAGCGCCTGACGGCCTTCACCGAGCAGATCCACACTGGCAACCGGTGCAGGCTGGTGATGAACAAACAGTTTTTCTGCTTCGTTCAAGTCAAAGAAGACCGTTTCCATCATGCGGTCATGCAGAAGCGCGGCTACCGCCTGCCACTGTTCAGCGGTCAGCGTCGAGGCTTCAACATACCAGGCGATACCCCGCTCCAGGCGGCTAATTTGCTGCAAGCCGCAGTTGTGGGCAATGTCAGTCGCTTTAGAAGACCAGGGGGAGATGGTGCCCGGACGAGGCGTAACCAGTAACAGTTTTCCTTCAGGGGCATGGCTGTGAAGCGCAGGACCATATTTCAACAGGCGTGCAAGTTGCGCATGCTCATCCTCGTTTAACGGGGCATTCAGGTCAGCAAAATGGACATACTCAGCGTAAATATTGTGGACCTGAAGATTGGCCGCCTGAAAACGCGCCAGCAGTTTGTTAATACGGAATGCAGACAGTGCAGGCGAACCACGCAGAATTTCCATCATAAGTCTCTCGTCTTCGAAGCGCCTGAGGCGCTTATAAGTGTGCGCAAGGGGGGAAACGGGCGTCATTATAAAGAATCTGACGCACAGACGAAACCGTTTGCGTCGAAATAAAATCACGGCCTTCTGTTGTCATCAAATGCGGTCTGATTTCTGAATGAGTTGCCAACTGACGCAAGTTTAAGCAAAATGCCGCACATTAATGACTAATTCACTTCTTAATCACGACAACAGCAGGCTGAGACAACGCACGGTTCAGAGAATTAACTAATTGAAAAAATTAAAGATTAATTATCTGTTCATCGGCATATTGACGCTGCTGCTGGCAGCGGCCCTCTGGCCATCTATCCCCTGGTTCGGTAAAGCCGACAATCGTATCGCCGCGATCCAAGCGCGGGGAGTGTTGCGCGTCAGTACCATAGACTCACCGTTAACGCACTCCACGCTCAACGGCAAAACGTTTGGCCTGGATTATGAGCTGACCCAACAGTTCGCTGACTATTTAGGTGTGAAGTTAAAAATCACGGTGCGCCAGAACATCAGTCAGCTTTTTGATGACCTGGATAACGGTGAAGCGGATCTCTTAGCCGCGGGTCTGGTCTACAACAGTGAACGCGTTAAAAACTATCAGCCTGGCCCCACCTACTATTCTGTTTCACAACAGCTGGTGTACCGGGTCGGGCAATATCGTCCCCGCACGCTTGCTACTGTGAATGAAAATCAGCTGACCATCGCGCCCGGGCACGTTGTGGTAAACGATCTCCAGCAGCTAAAAGAGAAAAAATATCCCGATCTCAGCTGGAAGGTGGATGACAAAAAGGGAACGACGGAACTGCTTGATGAGGTCGTCGCCGGTAAACTGGACTACACCATTGCCGATTCAGTGGCTATCAGCCTGTACCAGCGCGTACACCCTGAACTGGCCGTCGCGCTGGATGTCTCCGACGAGCAACCTGTGACCTGGTTTAGTCCTCTGGATAACGACAATACCTTGTCCGCCGCCCTGTTGGATTTCTTTAACACCATGAATGAAGACGGTTCGCTGGCGCGGCTGGAGGAGAAATATCTGGGGCATGGCGATGATTTTGATTATGTCGATACCCGCACTTTTTTACGCGCGGTAGATAGCGTATTGCCGGATCTCAAACCTTTGTTTGAAAAGTATGCCCAAGAGATAGACTGGCGACTGCTCGCGGCGATCGCTTATCAGGAGTCGCACTGGGATGCGCAGGCAACCTCCCCCACCGGGGTTCGCGGCCTGATGATGTTAACGAAAAATACGGCCCAGAGTCTGGGGCTGACAGACCGGACGGACGCAGAACAGAGCATCAGCGGGGGCGCGCGTTATCTGCAGGATATGATGAGCAAGGTACCGGATACCGTCCCGGAAGGAGAACGTATCTGGTTTGCGCTGGCGGCCTACAATATGGGATATGCACATATGCTGGATGCGCGGGCGCTGACGGTAAAAACCAAAGGCAACCCGGACAGCTGGGCCGACGTTAAGCAACGTCTGCCGCTGCTCAGTCAAAAGCCCTATTACAATAAACTGACCTATGGCTATGCCCGTGGGCATGAAGCTTACGCCTATGTAGAAAATATTCGTAAGTACCAGATAAGCCTGGTAGGGTATCTGCAAGAGAAAGAAAAACAGGCGATAGAAACACAGCAACTGGCGCAGGATTACCCGGCGGTTTCTCCGGCAGAGCTTTTAGGGCATGAGAAATTCCCGCTCTCTGAATTCCTCTCTCAGACGTCAGCGAACTATCTGACCCACTCCCCTTCTCTGCTTTTTTCTGCGCAGAAGAAGGAGGAGGAGAAATAGTTTTACCGAATGACCATCAGGCGGTCATGCCACGATTTACAGACTGGCAGATTTCTTCAGGGCTTTGATTTCCTGGCGACGCATACGGAAGAAATCACTCAGCAGCGCAGCACATTCATCCCGCAGTATACCTTCTGTGACCTCAACCCGATGGTTCATACCCGGGTGATGCAGCACATCAATTAACGAACCTGCAGCGCCGGTTTTCGCATCACGGGCGCCAAAGACCACCCGACCAATTCGACTGTGCACCATCGCACCTGCGCACATTACACACGGTTCCAGGGTGACATACAGCGTGGCATCCAGTAAACGGTAATTTTGTAGCACCAGCCCCCCCTGACGCAGCGCCATGATTTCAGCATGCGCGGTGGGATCGTGGTGTCCAATCGGTCGGTTCCAGCCTTCGCCAATAACGCGATTGTTATGTACCAATACCGCGCCAACCGGGACTTCACGCTCATCCCAGGCACGCTTAGCCAGCGTTAAAGCATGACGCATCCAGTATTCGTGGCTAAATTCACTCTCAGACAAAGGCAGAACTCCAGTAATAAAAGCGGGCGCATTATACACAGACGCTATCGTTTACTCTATTCGAGTTGCTGCAACTCCCCGCGCGGCGTGACGCGCCAGCGATGCTGGCAGAAAGAGAGGAGCGGATTGTCCTGCTTGCTGTCGCTGTAGCCACTGTAAAGGTGCAGCGGCGCGCCAATCTGACGTTCCAGTTGGATCACTTTCTCATGACCCAGACAGCGCAGCGGCAGTACCCAGCCGCCGTAGCCCCGGGCCATTTGACTGGCGATAATGTTCACGCGCGGTAACCAGGGGGTGTCAAAGTAAACCTGCTCAACCAGCGATTGCGGAGAGCCGGTAATCAACCAGATATCGGCATCAGAGCTTAACAGATAGGTCGTTAGACGCTGTTGCACCAACGGAAAGGCCGTAACGTGTTGGCGAAACCAGCGAACAAAATCCGCCTGATGGGCTTTCAGGCGCGCTTCACGGCGACCAAACGTGCAGCCCCACAGGAGCAGGCTCATTGGCCAACGGGCGGCGCGCCCTTTTATCAATAACGCGACAGCAATAACCGGTAGCAGGGGCAACACGAGCAGCGCATTCAACGGTTGGCGACGCAGCAGATAACGCAGAAAACTACCAAACATATCCTGCTGGTGTAACGTACCGTCCAAATCAAAAAATACAACGCGACGCTCGTGGTTGGTCAAAACTTAGTCCTCTGGATCGTTGAACCCCAATAGCCAGGTAAACAGGAACCCGGCGATAACCGCTACCAGATAGCCTAACAGATAGAGCATCACTTTTCCGGCAACAATCGTCAGTGCCAACGGTAATCCCGAGATACCAAAGGTGATGACCGTCGCGACCTTCCAGTAACTGATCAGCGCGCCACCTACCGCTCCGCCAAGACAGGCACCGATAAACGGCTTGCCCAGCGGCAACGTGACGCCGAAAATCAACGGCTCGCCAATGCCCAATAATCCTACCGGCAATGCACCTTTAATCACTTTCTTCAGGCGTGCGTTGCGGGTTTTCATCAGTACGGCAATCGCCGCGCCAATCTGCCCCACGCCTGCCATCGCCAGGATGGGGAAAAGCGCGTTATAGCCATGTGCCTGCACCAGTTCAACATGGATAGGTACCAGTCCCTGATGAAGGCCGGTAAGCACTAACGGCAAAAATGTGCCAGCCAGCACCGCACCGACCAGAAAACCGCCGCGATCGATAGCCCAGGACGCGCCGTGAGCAATGGATTCCGAAATCCAACCCCCGAGCGGTTGCAGCGCCACAATCGCAATCGTTCCGGTAATGATGGTGGTCAACAGAGGATTCAGGATCAGCTCAAGCGATCCCGGAAGCACCTCGCGGAATTTACGCTCGATCCAGCACATCAGCGCCACGACCAGCAGCACCGCGATCACCCCACCGCGCCCTGGCTGCAATGCTTCGCCAAACAGGGTAATCTGCGCCAGTTGCGGGCTGGAGAGGATACCCGCCATGACACCGCCCATCGCCAGAGAACCGCCAAACACTTTGGCGGTATTCACCCCAACGAGAATGTTCATAATGGCAAACACGGCGCTGCCGAAGATCCCCATCAGCCCCAGCATATTCGGATAATGGGTCGCAAAATCCCCCACAATATCCGGACGTTTGAGGATGTTAATAATGCCGGTAATCAAACCAGAGGCGATAAACGCCGGAATAAGCGGAATAAAGACGTTTGCCAGCTGACGCAGCGCATCGCTCATGGGCGCTTTGTACTTCGCTTTGGCCTGAGAACGATTGCGCTCAATGTCACCCACATCCTGATGTTCGCCACCGTCTGCAATCAACGAGCGCATGGCGTCCACCACTTTCGCCGCCTTACCTGGCCCAACAATAATCTGATGCTGCGCCCCCTGTTTGACATAGCCGCTGACGCCCGGCAACTGCTTTAACCGCGCAATATCCAGTTGGCCATCATCCTGTACTTCCACTCTGACGCGTGTCATACAGTTTTCCAGGCGCAGAATGTTTTTTTCTCCGCCAATCCCCAGCAGGATGTTGCTGGCAAGCACCGCCGTTTTGTCCATGTCTACCCCTTAGTGTTCTAACGCCGCGCGTAAAAAACCCTGGTGAGCGGCAAGTTTGGCTCTGGCTTCAGCGGCATCACCCCCGGTCAACGCCATCAGAATTGCGGGTTTAACCTCAAAGTCAGTTTGCTTCAGCAGCGCCTGGGCCTCCTCACGCGTGATGCCAGTTGCTTCCACCACCATGCGACATGCGCGATCAACCAGTTTGATGTTGGTCGCTTTCATATCCACCATCAGGTTCTGATACACCTTGCCGAACTTCACCATTGCCCCGGTGGAGATCATATTGAGCACCAACTTTTGCGCAGTGCCGGATTTCAGGCGCGTAGATCCCGTCAGAGCCTCCGGGCCAACCACCGGAGATATCGCGATGTTGGCTTCACGGGCAATGGGAGAATCCGGGTTACAGGAAATCGCAACCGTCGTGCAGCCTGTCGAACGGGCATACTTCAGACCGCCAATCACATACGGGGTACGCCCGGAAGCGGCCAGGCCAACCACCAGATCCTGTGCGGTGAGGTTAAGCGCACGCAGATCGTCTTCCCCTAGCTGCGGATTGTCTTCCGCCCCTTCAACCGCCTTCAGCAACGCGCCCGGACCGCCGGCAATCAGCCCGACAACCAGGCCGTGCGGTACGCCAAATGTCGGCGGGCATTCAGACGCATCCAACACGCCAAGGCGCCCGCTGGTACCCGCCCCCATGTAAATAATGCGCCCACCCGCTTTTAGCGCGTCAGCTGCCGCATCAACCGCCTGCGCAACTTCAGACAGAGTTGCTTTTACTGCTTCCGCTACCAGCGTATCCTGCTGATTAAAACGATGAACCAGCTCAAGCGTAGACAACGCATCCAGATCCATCGTCTGCGGGTTGCGGGTTTCTGAAACTAACGCACCAAGATTCATTTTTTGTTCCTTAGGAATTTTTAATTCATAATAATCCGTCATAATGGAATATTATATTCACCCAGGCGAGTGAAATTTTGTTTTGTAATCGCCATCACGTTTTCGCCAGGAGACAGCATGAACTGTTTGATTCGCATTCGTCAGCGTTACCCGGACCTCGCACAAAGCGATAAAAAGCTTGCAGATTATCTCCTTGCCTACCCGGACGATGCGCGCCATCTCAGCTCACAGCAACTGGCTTCGGAAGCTGGCGTCAGCCAGTCCAGCGTCGTGAAGTTCGCGCAAAAAATGGGATTTAAAGGGTTTCCGGCATTAAAACTGGCAATCAGCGAAGCGCTGGCCAGCAATCCTAATCCGCATTCCATTCCGGTGCACAATCAGATCCGCGGTGACGATCCCATGCGTCTGGTTGGCGAAAAACTGATTAAGGAAAACGTGGCGGCAATGCATGCCACACTGGATATCAACAGCGAAGAGAAACTGATGGAGAGCGTCATGATGTTACGCTCTGCCCGACGCATTATCCTGACCGGTATTGGCGCTTCAGGTCTGGTTGCCCAGAACTTTGCCTGGAAGCTGTTGAAGATTGGATTCAATGCGGTTGTTGAACGCGATATGCACGCGCTGCTGGCGACGGTGCAGGCGCTTTCGCCCAATGATCTCCTGCTCGCCATTTCGTATACCGGAGAACGACGTGAGCTAAACCTGGCAGCAGATGAAACGTTACGGACCGGGGCTAAAATCCTCGCGATCACCGGATTTACCCCCAATGCCCTGCAACAGCGAGCAAGTCATTGCTTGTATACGATTGCCGAAGAACAAGCCACGCGCAGCGCCGCGATTTCATCAACGCATGCACAAATGATGCTCACCGATTTACTGTTTATGGCGTTGGTTCAGCAGGATCTGGAACACGCGCCGGAGCGTATACGCCACAGCGAAGCGCTGGTAAAAAAACTGGTCTGAGCAAAGAATGCGCGTATAATGCCCGCCCGATTTGTGATGTTTTGAGAGTTTCCTGATGGCCCTGTTAATCACCAAAAAGTGTATCAATTGCGATATGTGTGAACCCGAATGTCCGAATGAGGCCATTTCGATGGGTGACAGTATCTATGAGATTAACAGCGACAAATGTACGGAATGCGTGGGCCATTACGACACACCAACCTGCCAGAAGGTGTGCCCGATCCCCAATACGATTTTGAAAGATCCGGCACATGTGGAAACAGAAGAACAGCTGTGGGATAAGTTTGTGTTGATGCATCACGCGGACAAACTTTAACTCTCGATAATCACCGTGGCGCAGGCGTAATGACGTTCATCGGCCAGCGTCACATGCATATGTGCGACACCGAGTTTTTCCGCCAGTTTTAACGCCTCGCCCCACAAACGCAGACGCGGTTTGCCAAGCTCATCGTTAAACACTTCGAACTGATTGAACGCCAGCCCGTTACGAATACCGGTTCCAAAGGCTTTTGCCGCCGCCTCTTTTACCGCAAATCGCTTCGCCAGAAAACGCACCGGCTGCTGATGCGTTTCCCAGATAGCCCATTCGTTATCGCTCAGGACTCTTCTAGCCAGACGATCGCCGGACCGGGAGAGCACCCCTTCAACGCGGGCAATCTCCACGATATCCGTGCCTAATCCCAGAATCGCCATTAGCCACGCGCTTCCAGCATCAGACGCTTCATTTCGACTACCGCGTCCTTCAGACCACTCATCACCGCACGCCCGATAATCGCATGGCCAATATTCAGCTCGTGCATTTCCGGGATACGCGCAATGGCTTTGACGTTATGGTAGGTCAGGCCATGGCCCGCATTCACCTTCAGGCCAAGACTGGCGGCAAAGGTCGCGGCCTTCGCAATACGCGCCAGCTCAGCGGCCTGCTCAGCATCGGTTTTCGCATCCGCGTAACAGCCGGTATGAATTTCAATGAATGGCGCGCCAACATCAGCAGCGGCTTTAATCTGCTCTTCATCTGCATCGATAAACAGCGAAACCAGGATACCGGCATCGGCAAGACGCTTGCAGGCGTCACGCATTTTGTCACGCTGTCCGGCAACGTCCAGGCCACCTTCGGTGGTCACTTCCTGACGCTTTTCCGGCACCAGACAGCAAAAATGCGGTTTTGTCTCAACGGCGATAGCCAGCATCTCTTCCGTCACGGCCATTTCCAGATTCATACGCGTATCGAGCGTTTGACGCAGAATGCGCACATCTCTGTCAGTAATATGACGGCGGTCTTCGCGCAGATGAACGGTGATGCCATCTGCCCCTGCCTGTTCAACGATAAATGCAGCCTGAACCGGATCCGGATATGCGGTGCCGCGGGCATTACGTAAAGTAGCAATGTGGTCAATGTTGACGCCTAACAGTAATTCAGCCATGACAATCCTCGTTAATCATTATCCCCGTCATATTTCAAATTGCAGGTGGGTTTCCTGCGACTCAAATGCGTTAGGGTGTGTTTGTTTTTACTGTGCGTTTTGGCATAAATTGCCGGAACAGTTCCCGGCTTTTTAACGGTTTGCCACCAAGATACGGCTTTAACGCCATACGGGTAAAGCGTTTCGCGGCACGTAGCGTATCAGCATCCGGAAATTCTCGCGACTCAAGCGCTTTCAAATGCCGCCCGGTAAAGGTGCTGTTATCAATCACCACGCTGGCGATAAATCCTTTCTCTTCACGATAGCGATAGGTCATGGTGTCATCCACCGGCTCGCCGCTACCGGCACAATGGGTGAAGTCCACGCCATAACCCAGATGACCGAGTAAGGCCAGTTCAAAGCGACGCAAGGCAGGTTCCGGCGAACCGGTCGCACCAGCCAGCGCCTGGATGCAGTTCAGGTAATCGAAGAAAAGCGCAGAAAAACGGGTCTCATACTCCAGCACGCGAGAGATGAGCTCGTTGATATACAGTCCGCTGTAAAGCGTGATACCGCTAAGAGGCAGAGCCAGAGAGACGGCTTCCGCGCTACGCAGGGTTTTCACCTCACCACGTCCGCCAAAGCGAAGTAATAAAGGGGTAAAAGGCTGGAGTGCGCCTTTAAGATTGGAACGTTTGGAACGTGCGCCTTTCGCCACAAGGCGCACACGGCCGGACTCTTCCGTGAAGACGTCCAGTACGAGACTGGTTTCGCTCCACGGGCGGCTATGCAGGACAAAAGCGCGTTGCCATCCTTCCATCATACCCGCCGTCTTTCAAGTTGCAGGGATTTAGACGTCGTCGCCGTAACCGAGACTGCGCAGCGCGCGTTCGTCATCGGCCCAGCCGGATTTCACTTTCACCCACAGTTCCAGGTGCACAGGCGCTTCGAACATTTCCTGCATGTCTTTACGCGCTTCGATACCGATGGTTTTAATTTTGGCCCCTTTGTTGCCAATCACCATCTTCTTCTGCCCTTCACGTTCAACGAGGATCAGACCGTTGATGTCGTAACCACCGCGTTCGTTAGAGATAAAACGTTCAATCTCAACGGTGACGGAATACGGCAGTTCAGCACCGAGAAAACGCATCAGCTTTTCGCGGATAATCTCAGAGGCCATAAAGCGCTGAGAACGATCGGTGATGTAATCTTCCGGGAAGTGATGAATCGCTTCCGGCAGATGCTTACGCACGATGCCCGCGATGGTATCGACATTCAGGCCGGTTTCCGCAGAGATCGGGACGATATCGAGGAAGTTCATCTGGCTTGCCAGGAACTGCAGATGCGGCAGCAGATCGGCTTTCTCTTGCACGTTATCCACTTTGTTGACAGCCAGAATAACCGGCGCTTTACCGTCGCGCAGCTTATTGAGCACCATCTCGTCATCCGGCGTCCAGCGTGTGCCTTCCACGACAAAAATAACCAGTTCAACATCACCAATAGAGCTGCTCGCCGCCTTGTTCATCAGGCGGTTAATGGCACGTTTTTCTTCCATATGCAGACCCGGGGTATCGACATAAATCGCCTGATACGCGCCTTCGGTATGGATACCAACAATACGGTGACGTGTTGTCTGTGCCTTACGTGAGGTGATGGAAATCTTCTGCCCAAGCAGATTATTCAACAGGGTGGATTTACCCACGTTCGGGCGACCGACGATGGCAATAAATCCGCAATAGGTTTTCTCTTCGCTCATTCCAGCTCCAGTTTCTTCAACGCCTGTTCGGCGGCAGCCTGCTCAGCCTTACGACGGCTTGAACCTGTGCCAACCACCGGTTCACTCAGGCCGCTGACCTGGCAGTGGATAGTAAATTCTTGATCGTGTGCTTCGCCACGGACCTGCACCACCAGATAAGACGGCAGCGGCAGGTGGCGACCCTGCAAATATTCCTGCAAACGGGTTTTCGGATCTTTTTGTTTATCGCCCGGACTAATTTCATCCAGACGGGTTTGATACCAGTTAAGGATCAGTTGCTCAACCGTCTGAATATTGCTGTCGAGGAAAACACCGCCGATTAATGCTTCGACGGTATCCGCCAGGATCGATTCACGACGGAAACCGCCGCTTTTCAGCTCGCCCGGCCCCAAACGTAAACATTCACCGAGGTCAAATTCACGGGCTAACTCAGCCAGCGTATTTCCACGTACCAGCGTCGCACGCATACGGCTCATATCCCCTTCATCCACACGTGGGAAACGGTGATACAGCGCATTAGCGATAACAAAGCTCAAAATAGAGTCGCCTAAAAATTCTAAACGCTCGTTATGTTTGCTGCTGGCGCTACGGTGAGTTAATGCCTGCTGCAACAGCTCCTGATGATTAAAAGTGTAGCCCAGCTTCCGTTGAAGCCGATTAATTACGATGGGGTTCATGCGATACCAATAAATGAATGCGTCAACAATCCAGCACACGAAACAGACCTGATATACGCAATTCGGTGAGCCATTTCGGCGTGACCTGAATGCTTTTGTATACGAACCAACGCTGTTTCGTGTGCCGTGGCAACCTGACGGTGCCAACCTAAAACTTCGGGGGAATATTCTATACACAACGACAAGGGATGTCGTTAGTCTGCGGGAATTTATCCGAGAAATAATTCACGCTGTCGCCATAATGACGACAACGTGAACGATTATCAGCAATTAGTGAATCCCGCCAATACGGCTTAAACGAACGCCGGTCGGCCATTCACCTTCTTGCTTGTCGAAACTCATCCAGATAGCAGTCGCTTTACCCACCAGATTCGCTTCCGGTACAAATCCCCAGTAACGGCTGTCCGCGCTGTTATCACGGTTATCACCCATCATGAAGTACTGTCCCGGCGGAACGATCCAGGTCGCGAGTTGCTGACCCGGCTGACGGAAATACATTCCTACCTGATCCTGCGCGATCGGCACGGTCAGAATACGGTGCGTAACGTCGCCCAGTGTCTCTTTACGCTCGGACAGACGAATTCCGTTGTCTTTCGTTTCATTTAACGGGACTTCGAAGAAACCGCTGGTCGCTTCACCACCGTTACGACGGGCAAACGTCTGCACGAAATCACTCGGCTGAACATCAGAGTACGTTACCGGCAATGCGTTTTCACACGCCTGACCAGAACGGCAACCAGGCTGAATGGTAACCTCTTTAGCCACCGGATCGTACGTGACTTTATCGCCTGGTAAACCAACAGCGCGTTTGATGTAGTCCAGACGCGGATCTTCCGGGTATTTAAAGACCACGATATCACCGCGTTTCGGATGACCCGTTTCAATCAACGTTTTCTGGTAAATGGGATCTTTAATTCCGTAGGCAAATTTCTCCACCAGAATAAAATCACCAATTAACAGTGTCGGCATCATCGAACCCGACGGGATCTGGAACGGCTCGTAAATAAACGAACGCACCACCAGCACAATGGCCAGTACCGGGAACACGGATGCACCGGTTTCCAGCCAGCCTGGCTTAGGGGCGACTTTTTTCAGCGTTGCTTTATCCAGTGAATCACCCGCAGCGGCCTGTGCCGCTGCCTGACGCTCCCGACGTTTTGGCGCAAAGATAAATTTATCGATGCACCATAAAATGCCCGTCACCAGTGTGGCAATCACCAGAATCAGGGCAAACATATTCGCCATGCCAACTCCTTAGGATTATTTGCTGTCTTTACCGACATGCAGAATGGCGAGGAACGCTTCCTGCGGCAGTTCGACGTTACCGATCTGCTTCATGCGTTTTTTACCTTCTTTCTGTTTCTGCAGCAGCTTTTTCTTACGGCTAATATCACCGCCGTAGCACTTCGCCAGAACGTTTTTACGCAGCTGTTTAACCGTTGAACGCGCGATAATGTGCGTACCAATGGCCGCCTGAATCGCAATATCAAACTGCTGACGAGGGATTAGATCTTTCATCTTCTCGACCAGTTCACGGCCACGACTCTGAGAGTTATCGCGGTGCGTAATCAGCGCCAGCGCATCGACACGTTCGTTGTTGATGAGAACATCCACACGCACCATGTCAGACGCCTGGAAGCGCTTGAAGTTGTAGTCCAGCGACGCGTAGCCACGAGAGGTAGACTTCAGACGATCGAAGAAGTCGAGAACCACTTCCGCCATCGGGATTTCATAGGTCAGCGCCACCTGGTTACCGTGGTAAACCATGTTGGTCTGGACGCCACGTTTCTCGATACACAGCGTAATAACGTTACCGAGGTAAGCCTGTGGCAGCAGCATATGACACTCGGCGATCGGCTCGCGCAGTTCGTAGATGTTGTTCAGCGGCGGTAGTTTGGACGGGCTATCGACGTAGATAGTCTCTTTCGCCGTGGTTTCGACTTCGTAAACTACGGTCGGCGCGGTCGTGATCAGATCCAGATCGTACTCACGCTCCAGACGCTCCTGGATGATCTCCATGTGCAGCAGACCCAGGAAGCCACAGCGGAAGCCGAAGCCCAGCGCGGTAGAACTTTCTGGCTCGTAGAACAGAGAAGCATCGTTAAGGCTCAGCTTACCCAGCGCATCACGGAAGTTTTCGTAATCGTCGGAGCTGACCGGGAACAGGCCGGCGTAAACCTGCGGTTTCACCTTTTTAAAACCTGGCAGCGCTTTATCCGCCGGGTTGCGAGCCTGCGTCAGCGTATCGCCGACCGGTGCGCCAAGGATGTCTTTAATCGCACAAACCAACCAGCCCACTTCACCGCACTTCAGTTCGGTACGGTCAACCTGTTTCGGTGTGAAGATCCCCAGACGGTCAGCGTTGTAAACCTGTCCGGTACTCATCACTTTGATTTTGTCGCCTTTGCGCAGGGTGCCATTTTTAATACGCACCAGCGAAACGACGCCAAGGTAGTTATCAAACCAGGAGTCGATAATCAGCGCCTGTAATGGACCTTCCGGGTCACCTTCCGGCGGCGGAATGTCGCGCACCAGGCGTTCCAGTACGTCGGTCACGCCAACGCCGGTTTTTGCCGAGCAACGCACAGCATCCGTCGCATCGATACCGACGATATCTTCGATCTCTTCCGCTACACGCTCAGGGTCAGCGGCAGGCAGGTCAATTTTGTTCAGTACCGGCACCACTTCAAGATCCATTTCCATGGCGGTATAGCAGTTAGCCAGCGTTTGCGCTTCAACACCCTGCCCGGCATCAACAACCAGCAGTGCGCCTTCACAGGCGGCAAGCGAGCGGGAAACTTCATACGAGAAGTCAACGTGGCCCGGGGTGTCGATAAAGTTAAGCTGATAGGTTTCACCATCAGATGCTTTGAAATCGAGCGTCACGCTCTGCGCTTTGATAGTAATACCGCGCTCACGCTCAAGATCCATCGAGTCGAGAACCTGCGCTTCCATTTCACGGTCAGACAGGCCACCGCAGATCTGGATAATACGGTCAGACAGCGTCGATTTACCGTGGTCGATGTGAGCTATGATTGAAAAGTTACGTATGTTCTTCATATAGAGTAATTATTGTGCCTTACGCCTGGTTCGACAGGCTCTGAGAAGTCGCTGTTCTGAGCTTAACGTCTGTTTAAGTGAAACGCCGCATTCTACACTACAACGCTGAGGCGAGGAAATGTTCATAGAGCAAGGATAGCGGGAACTGGAAACAACTTTGCAAAGTCGGTGAAACTTTTGTCGGATGGCGGCGAAAAGAGCTTATCAGGCCTGGTGTGGGGATACCCCGCAGGCCTGATAAGTTTGCGTCATCAGGTAACGGTATTATTGAGATGTTTCAGAGACCGGGCTTTCGACGCGCAGTAAATCTGGCGGAAGAGCCACGTTGAGAATAACCGGTTGCCAGGCTTCGCGTACTGCCAGCTTGCGCGAATAACCACGAGCGATGAGGAATCCTCCCACGCCACCCAGCACCGCACCGCTTAATGCCGCGAGATCGCTACCAAACAGAACCTGAAACAGCGCCGCAATCATGAACAGCCCCGCCAACGGAGACAGGTAAACCAGCATTGCCGACCCTAATAAGCTTCCCTCGGCTATGCCCAGTTCGACTTTTTGTCCGGGGGCCAGCGGCTCTGCGCTGGGCACCACAATGGTATGCGTCGTCTGGGGTCCCAGTTTATTCAGCACACGGCTGCCGCATCCGGCCCGTGAGGCGCAACTGCTGCACGAAGCTTTGACATCGCAGCTAACCGTCGCCAGACCATTCTGCCAGGAAACCACCGTTGCCCACTCTTTAATCATTGTGCGGCCCTGAACTTGATATTGTCTGCAATGCGTTTCGCCGTTTGTGGTGGAAGCTCACCGACAATGGTGATTTCTGCATTATCTCGCACACTGGTGCTGACGGTACGACGTCCGGTTCGCAGCAACTGATCGGAGCTGTTTTGCTGCGCACGATTCACGTTGACAGAGAAGCTGAACAGGCCATCAGAATACAGGCGTGATTCAATGGGCATGTTATCCATCGTCGGGAGCGGACGACGACTGCTGGAAACCTCGCTAAAACCTTGCGGTAGCCACGACGGACTCCAGTTGAAGTTTGTTTTCTCCCCAGCCGGTACGGACAGCAACGGCGGCAGATTCGCTTTCGCCAGCGTTTGCATGCTGTCTCCGACACCGCTATTCACGATAAAGGAGATGACGCGGAACTGTTCCAGCGTTTCGCCATCGCGATCAAGAAGATCGACACGCATCGGCAGCTTGGTTTCGGTGTCCATCCAGACAATGTAGCTGTAACGGGTACCGTCACGCGCCACAACGCGAATCACTTCACAGAGTCTGTCAGCAATGCGGGTACGCCCCACTGAGATAAAATCATAGTAGGGAGCAAGACGTTTAAAATCGGTGTAAATCAGGGATGGCAGAGAATCAACGATGTAGTCGCCGTTCAGCGTAAACGGTTCGAGCCCAGGCTCAAAGTAGCTGATTTCGTTCCCACGTTGTACCACTTCCCGACGCGGCCCATCCATTTGCAACAGTTGCGCAAGAGGACGGTTATCCAGGCGAGCATGGCGATAACGTAGGGATTCAACACCCTGTTTATTGATGCTGACAAATGACAGCTCATAGGTTAGCGACTGGCTGGCCAGATTCATCTGCTGCAACAACGCCCCGGACGCGGGATTGGCCGAGGCGTTTACAGAGAAGAACAGGCTACCAGCCACAAGTGACATGGCAAACCAAAGTTGCTTCATTACTGCGATTGCGTTCCTAAAGTTTGAATTCCTGGCACCTGTACAGCGGCTTGCTGTGTTTGCGCCTGCTCAAACTGAAGCTGTTCGGAGTGCAGTCGGCGCTGCAGTTCGTAATCCTGCAACATGGCATTGATACGACGACGCTGCTCCTGCACCTGCTGTTGCTGACCGCCATTGGCCGTCGCGTCAGAAGGTACACCCAGGCTCACCGGGCTGGCTTTACCCATCATCGGTAATGTATTAAATACCGGTGTTTCGGGCTGCTGGGACGTTTCAGATTGCCCATTATAGTGCTGGACACCAACGATAACTGCAAGTGATACGCACGCAGCCACACCCATTTGGGTCAGTTGCGCTGCCCACGGACGCATTTTCTTCCAGAATGGCATTTTCTGCCACTGATGCGGTGCTGGCTGGGCCTCAGGAATCAAAGGCGCCGTCTGACGCACTGGCTCATCTGCAATGGCAGCCATTACGCGGGCGGAAATATCGAAATGGAGAACGTCGGCGGTATCACCTCGCATGGAGTCGCGAATCAGGTGATAACTCTCCCAGGTTTTTTGCATTTCCGGGTCGTGAGTCAACTCTTTGAGTAACTCAGTGTCCAGCGTTTCGCCATCCATTAAAGCGGAAAGTTTTTCTTTCTGCATGCCTAATACCTTTTCCAGTATCCCGCTATCGTCAACGCCTGATAAGCGGTTGAACTTTATTATCAATAGCTTCCCTCGCTCGGAAGATACGAGAACGCACCGTACCCACCGGACAATCCATGATAGCGGCTATTTCTTCATAGCTCAGGCCATCCAGCTCCCGTAAGGTTATTGCCATACGTAAATCTTCCGGGAGGGACTCAATAGTTCGGAAAACTATCTGTCTCAGTTCTTCTGACAACATTAAGTTCTCAGGGTTCGAAATTTCTTTCAGTGCTCCGCCACTTTCGTAGTTTTCTGCTTCAATAGCATCTATATCACTGGAAGGTGGACGACGCCCCTGAGCGACCAGGTAATTCTTCGCTGTATTGACTGCAATACGATACAGCCAGGTATAAAAAGCACTATCTCCCCGGAACGAGTCCAGCGCACGATAGGCCTTAATAAATGCTTCTTGCACCACATCGGGAACATCTCCCGACGGCACATAGCGGGAAACCAGACTCGCCACTTTATGCTGATAGCGTACTACCAGTAAGTTAAAGGCTTTCTGATCTCCCTTCTGGACCCGTTCAACCAGGACCTGGTCCGTTAACTGCTCGCTCATCCGAGGTAAAGTCTCCCCAAACCAAATTTCCACGCGCTTTCGAAACGCCACTCCATCAGCTGCACTATGAGCAAGCAACGACTTAGAGTGCTCAAGTTTCGTAAAGTTCCGTTACGCATTTGTTTTTGTTTGTCATGTTGTAGACAGGTCTTATCTCTCATTATAAGTCTACATAACCCGATCAACGCACTATCTGTATAGAAATGCCCATTTACCGCTTGCAGAGTAACCCAACAGCCGCTTTATTTCATCACATAATCTGATGCTAACGGCCTGCTTCACAAAATATTTTTGCGCTTTTACTCCCCGCGATGCTTTTCTTTCCTGTTTAGTCATTGCAACACAATTCAAAATAAAACGTGCAGTACTGCGCAATGTGGTGCTATGGTGACCAAACACTGTTTAGTAAATTAAACAAAAATCATGAACACAACGCCTGAATTATCCTGTGATGTACTGATCATTGGCAGCGGGGCTGCCGGACTCTCACTGGCGCTGCGCCTGGCAGAAAAACATCAGGTCATCGTCCTGAGTAAAGGGCCCGTCAGCGAAGGCTCAACGTTTTATGCTCAGGGCGGTATTGCCGCTGTTTTCGATGAAACTGACAGTATCGATTCTCACGTCGAAGATACGCTGATTGCCGGTGCCGGCCTTTGCGATCGTCACGCGGTTGAATTCGTTGCCAGCAATGCTCGCACGTGCGTACAGTGGCTCATCAATCAGGGGGTCTTGTTTGATACGCAGGTGCAACCTAATGGCGAGGAGAGCTATCACCTGACCCGCGAAGGCGGTCATAGCCACCGACGGATCCTGCATGCAGCCGATGCGACCGGCAAAGAAGTCGAAACCACACTGGTGAGCCAGGCGCAAAATCATCCCAATATTCAGGTACTGGAGCGCAGTAACGCTGTAGACCTGATTATCTCTGACAAAATCGGTCTGCCGGGTACGCGTCGGGTTGTCGGGGCCTGGATATGGAACCGTAATAAAGAAACCGTCGAAACCTGTCATGCAAAATCCGTTGTACTGGCCACCGGCGGCGCATCAAAGGTTTATCAGTACACCACCAATCCAGATATTTCATCAGGTGATGGCATCGCAATGGCATGGCGTGCAGGATGCCGCGTTGCCAATCTCGAATTTAACCAGTTTCACCCAACTGCGTTGTATCACCCACAGGCGCGCAATTTTCTGCTGACTGAAGCGCTGCGTGGCGAAGGAGCACACCTGAAACGCCCGGATGGCACACGCTTTATGCCTGACTTTGATGAGCGTGGTGAACTGGCTCCGCGCGATATCGTCGCCCGAGCCATTGACCACGAAATGAAGCGCCTGGGCGCTGACTGTATGTACCTCGACATCAGCCATAAGCCAGAAGAATTTGTGCGTCAGCATTTCCCAATGATCTATGAAAAACTGCTGGGGCTGGGTATCGATCTGACCAAAGAACCGGTGCCGATAGTCCCTGCTGCGCACTATACCTGCGGTGGCGTAATGGTCGATGACTTTGGCCGTACCGATGTGGACGGTTTGTATGCTATCGGCGAAGTGAGTTATACCGGGCTGCATGGCGCCAACCGTATGGCGTCAAACTCATTGCTGGAGTGTCTGGTATACGGTTGGTCAGCGGCTGAGGATATCGACCGACGAATGCCTTACGCTCGCGGTGTCAGCGCCCTTCCCGGCTGGGATGAGAGTCGGGTAGAAAACCCGGATGAACTGGTTGTCATCCAGCATAACTGGCATGAGCTGCGCCTGTTTATGTGGGATTACGTCGGCATCGTACGCACGACGAAACGTCTGGAACGTGCTCTGCGCCGTATCACCATGCTGCAACAGGAAATCGATGAGTATTACGCCCATTTCCGCGTGTCGAATAACTTGCTGGAGCTGCGCAATCTGGTGCAGGTTGCGGAACTTATTGTGCGCTGCGCAATGATGCGTAAAGAGAGTCGGGGCCTGCATTACACGCTGGATTATCCAGAGCAACTTCCTGCATCCGGCCCCTCGATTCTCTCGCCGTTAAGTCATCACATAAACAGATAAAAGGCCTGGGTCAGCGCCGTGTAACCTTCAGAATAACGCTGGTCTGGTCCACGGATCACCAGTCTGTCGCTAAAATACTCCCCGGCCTGCGGGGAGAAAGCGAGCAGTACACGATGCGGTAACCGGGCCTCGGTTTCCGCAACATCGGTACGCAAACGCAGATGCCATCCCATACTCAATGCCTGCTGGGTAAATGCATTACCAATCTGCTCCGGCAGCACCACACAAAAAAATCCCTCTTCTGTAATGCTATTCGCCGCCAACGTTAATAATGCTTCGTGATTAAGTGCAGTCGTGTAGCGAGCCTGTTCGCGCTGCGGCGTGGCGCACTCTACTCCCTGCTCATAATAGGGTGGGTTGCTAATAATCAAATCGAAACGCACAGTCTGGCGAGGTATCCACTGCTGAGCATCTTCGGTATGGACTCTGACGCGCTGCCCCCACGGAGATTGCAAGATGTTTTCCTGCGCCTGCTGCGCGGCATCAACATCCAGTTCCACAGCATCAATAATGACGTTTTCATCTGTACGTTGCGCCAGCATGAGGGCTAACAGACCGCTTCCAGTACCAATATCAAGGATCCGTTTTACGCCCGCGACAGGCGCCCAGGCCCCCAATAAAATACCGTCAGTGCCGACTTTCATTGCGCAACGATCGTGTGCCACAAAAAACTGCTTAAAAGTAAATCCATTACGTCGAACAACGGATGTAGACTGGGGCATGAAAAACGACCTTCCTGGGAAAAAAACGAAAACATAGGATAAAAACAATACCTGAGAAGGTATATCCATACAAACAGATGAAGATTGCAGCCGTAACGTCTATAATCAGCGCCCCACACAGAGGTAGAACATGACTGTAACGACTTTTTCCGAACTTGAACTCGATGAAAGCCTGCTGGATGCCCTCCAGGAAAAAGGTTTCACTCGCCCGACCGCCATTCAGGCTGCCGCCATTCCGCCTGCGCTCGATGGCCGTGATGTACTCGGTTCTGCGCCGACAGGCACCGGTAAAACGGCGGCATATTTGCTGCCAGCGTTGCAGCACCTGCTCGACTTCCCACGCAAGAAATCCGGTCCACCGCGCATTTTAATTTTGACGCCGACCCGCGAACTGGCGATGCAGGTTGCCGAACACGCCCGTGAACTGGCCAAAAATACGCACCTGGATATCGCCACCATTACCGGTGGCGTGGCTTATATGAACCACATGGAAGTCTTTAGCGAAAACCAGGATATCGTGGTCGCCACTACAGGTCGTTTGCTGCAATACATCAAAGAAGAGAACTTCGACTGCCATGCAGTTGAAACGCTGATCCTTGATGAAGCCGACCGTATGCTGGACATGGGCTTCGCTCAGGACATCGAGCATATTGCCGGTGAAACCCGCTGGCGTAAGCAGACCATGCTGTTCTCTGCCACGCTGGAAGGCGATGCGATTAAAGATTTTGCCGAGCGTCTGCTGGAAGATCCGGTTGAAGTTTCTGCGGATCCGTCCACGCGCGAACGCAAGAAGATCCATCAATGGTACTACCGTGCCGACAATATCGAGCATAAAACAGCGCTGCTGATCCATCTGTTAAAACAGCCGGAAGCGACCCGCTCCATTGTCTTTGTGCGTAAACGCGAGCGTGTGCACGAACTGGCAGGCTGGCTGCGCCAGGCAGGGATCAATAACTGCTATCTCGAAGGCGAGATGGTGCAGATTAAACGTAACGAAGCGATCAAACGACTGACCGATGGTCGCGTGAACGTGTTGGTGGCGACCGACGTTGCGGCACGCGGTATCGATATTCCTGACGTCAGCCACGTATTTAACTACGACATGCCGCGTAGTGGTGACGCCTATCTGCACCGTATTGGTCGTACCGGTCGCGCGGGCCGTAAAGGCACTGCGATTTCTCTGGTTGAAGCGCATGACCATCTGCTGCTCGGCAAAGCGAGCCGCTATATTGACGAACCGCTGAAGGCTCGCGTTATTGACGAACTACGTCCAACAACCCGTGCGCCAAGTGAGAAATCTAACGGCAAGCCATCCAAGAAAGTGCTGGCGAAGCGCGCCGAGAAAAAAGAAAAAGATAAAGAGAAGCCGCGCGTGAAGAAACGTCACCGCGACGCCAAAAACATTGGCAAACGTCGTAAGCCGAGCGGAACAGGCGCTCAGCAATCCGACAAAGAGTAAGCATGATGCCGGGCCTTTAGCCCGGCATTTTTTCATTCGCCATAAAACTCTCTTCAACACATTCCATAAAAACCCGCATGGCCGGGCTGACCGCTTTCCCGGCATGATGTGCACACAATGCGGTTATCGACTCAGGTTCTTCACAGAACGGTAATTCAATCAGTGCCCCCGTGCTAAGCTCCCGTTCGACGGCAAAACGGGGTAAAAAGCTGATCCCAAGGTTCGCCATAACACACTGCTTGATGCTCTCAATGCTCCACAGTTCAATGGTGTTTTCCAGTGTAATCTGACGCTGGCGCAGCAAGCCTTCAAAGCGCTGCCTGAAAATACATTGTGGTTCATTGATGATAAAGCTACAGGGAATATGCTGGCTATGTTGAGTGAAATCAGCGTGCTGAATGTTCGGAGACGCCACCAGGACCAGGGATTGTTCACCCAGCGGCAGCATCTCAAGCGCATCATCTTTGCCGACGCGATAAAACACCCCCAGATCGACCTCATCATCCAGCAATGCATCGCGAATGACATAACAGTTGAGTGACTGTAAGGACAACCGCACATTCGGTGCACGCTGTTTAAATCGCTGTAAAACCTGCGGCATTTTATATGCCAGAAGGGTTTCACCTGTTGCGACACGCAGCTCGCCGCTGGGCGGCGCATCTTGTCTTGCCACCTGGCGGATCGATGACATCACCCGGCTCAGTTCATGCACATGTGGCATGAGTTTTTTCCCTTCACTGGTAAGGCACATCCGACGGCCAATTTTTTCGAACAATTGCAAAGAGAGTTCTTGCTCAAGTTGTTGAATATGAAACGTAACGGTTGATTGCGTACAACACAGTTTTTGCGAAGCCCGAAGGAATGACCCTTCTTCTACCACCGTTTTCAGCGTAATAAACCGACGTAAATCCATTCCCACCAACCTATCGATATTATTGAACCCAGGATTTAAAAACATTCATTTTTTTAAATGTTTCATGTCGGGTACTGTCTGCTAAAACAGAGGAGATAACAAGTGACCCCCACTCTTTTAAGCGCATTCTGGACCTATACATTGATTACAGCCCTCACGCCGGGGCCCAATAATATTCTCGCGCTTAGCGCAGCGACTTCGCACGGATTTCGTCAGAGTACGCACGTGTTAGCGGGAATGAGCCTGGGCTTTTTGATCGTGATGTTGCTGTGTGCAGGGATTTCATTCTCGCTTGCCGTCATTGATCCGGCTATCGTCCACTGGCTCAGTTGGGCGGGGGCGGCGTATATCTTATGGCTGGCATTGAAAATAGCCACCAGCAAGGCCTCAAACGATAGCCTCGAGGCGAAACCCATTAGCTTTTGGGCGAGTTTCGGTTTGCAGTTCGTGAACGTAAAAATCATCCTGTATGGCATCACCGCGTTATCCACATTTGTTCTGCCGCATACAAGAGAGCTGAGCTGGGTTATTGGCGTTAGCGTGTTACTGGCGTTGATAGGCACATTCGGCAATGCCTGCTGGGCGCTGGCTGGCCATCTTTTCCAGCGCATCTTTCGCTGCTATGGACGGCAATTGAATGTCATTCTGGCATTACTGCTGGTGTACTGCGCAGTGAGGATTTTTTACTAAATGATGTAAAAAAGCGGACGGTGTACTGACACCGTCCGCTTTTTAATTATCTGATTATCGGGACTGTTACCCCGGGAGCCTTACAGGCTTTCAGTAAAGGTACGAGCAATAACGTCGCGCTGTTGTTCTGGAGTCAGTGAGTTGAAACGCACTGCATAACCAGAAACACGGATGGTCAGCTGCGGATATTTTTCCGGGTGCTTAACCGCATCTTCCAGCGTTTCGCGACGCAGAACGTTAACGTTCAGGTGTTGACCACCTTCCACACGGACTTCCGGCTGTACGTCTACCGGCACTTCACGGTATTCGATTTCGCCCAGTTTGCTGACGGCAACGACGTCATCAGCATTGAAACCTGCTTTCGCAACGATGCAGCGTGCTTCGCCTTTTTCGTTGTCCAGCAGCCAGAAAGAGTTCAGCAGGTCGTCGTTAGCGGCTTTAGTAATCTGGATACCTGTAATCATGTTGATGCCTCCCCGGCAAAATTATTTGATTTCGGTCGGCCGTTTACCCGGCCAATTGGTAAAACCATTGTTGCTTGAGTGTATATATACCCCTCACACACCCTTGAATCTTTGATTTAAATCAACAAAAACCACACATGAAAAGTGGTGATAGGCGGATTTTATTGTTTTACATCAACTTACGCCATATGCGCAGATAAACTTTTTACATAAATTTTCAACTATCTTTAGGGGGTAGCCTCTTGAGAAACGTACAGAATTTTGCGCCTCATAAAGAAGCAGTTAAGCTATAGCGATTGAAAATTCGCAGGAGAGCGAGATGGCTACCGAATTAACCTGGCACGATGTGCTGGCAGAAGAGAAACAGCAGCCCTATTTTGTAAACACACTGCATACCGTTGCCGGGGAACGTCAGTCAGGCATGACGATTTACCCACCGCAAAAAGATGTGTTTAACGCATTTCGCTTTACCGAACTGGGTGACGTTAAAGTCGTTATCCTGGGGCAAGATCCCTACCACGGCCCAGGTCAGGCACATGGACTGGCATTTTCTGTTCGTCCAGGCATTGCGACACCGCCCTCATTGCTGAACATGTATAAAGAGCTGGAGTCCACTATTCCCGGTTTTACGCGCCCCGCGCACGGATATCTGGAAAGCTGGGCGCGTCAGGGCGTGCTGTTACTGAATACGGTTCTGACCGTCCGGGCTGGTCAGGCACATTCCCATGCAAGTCTGGGCTGGGAAACCTTTACCGACAAAGTCATTAGTCTGATCAATGAACATCGTGAAGGAGTGGTATTTTTGCTCTGGGGCGCGCACGCGCAGAAGAAAGGGGCAATTATTGATGCGCACCGTCACCATATCCTGAAGGCACCGCACCCGTCACCGCTCTCGGCGCACCGCGGCTTCTTTGGCTGTAATCACTTTGCACTGACAAATGCGTGGCTGGAACAACGCGGTGAAAAACCCATTGACTGGATGCCGGTCTTACCCGCAGAAAGTGAGTAAAAAAATGCCAGCGATTCGCTGGCATTTTTACTATCACGCTTTGTTCTGACGCCACCATTCAGCAAGCAGTACGCCTGTCGCGACGGAGACATTAAGCGTTTCGACGTTGCCAGTACCGTCAATCGCAACGCACAGGTCATCCGCGGAACAAGCCGCTTCTGGCAGCGCATCGCGCTCGCGCCCTAACACCAGCACCATTTTTTCCGGCAGCGTCGTATTAAACAACGACTGACCTTTCTCGCTGGAAGTCATCACGACGGTGTAACCCGCCTGACGGAAATCATCCAACACATCAACAATGCTGTCGCCAGTGATCGGCTGGACGTGCTCTGCCCCGCCTTCTGCGGTACGAATAGCAGCCCCTGACTCCAGAAGCGCGGCATCCTGTACCACCACACCCTTCACGCCGAAGTGGGCACAGCTACGCATCATGCCGCCCAGGTTGTGCGGGTTAGCAATATCCTCCAGAGCCAACACGCAATCCTGCGCGCCTGCCTGATTAACCCATTGCTTAACGGTCGTGCCATTACGTTTTTTGATCAGGAAGCAAACACCGCCATGGTGCTCAGTTCCGGAGGCTTTCGCCAGCTCAGCTTCGTCCACCACGTGGTAGGCTTTACGGTTTGCCGCCATCCAGCGTAGTGCTTCTTTAAATCGCGGGGTCACGCTCTGGATAAACCAGGCACGGACAATAGCGTCCGGGCGACTCTGGAACAGAGCCTGACAGGCATTTTCACCGTAAACGCGGGTTTCTTCCGCACGCTGACGACGTAATACTTCAGGATCGATAAAGCTCTTACCGCTGATACCACCGTGATCGGCCTTTTCCACCGCATCATCGTTCGGTGCGCGGGAGACGGTACGCCACGGAGAATCTTCACGTCTGCGGTCGCGTTCTACATCGCGGTCACGACCACGTTCACGGCCGCGCTCACTGTTCGGGCCCTTTCTGTCATCACGGGCAGGGCGACGACCGCCTTCGGCTCGGGAAGTACCGGGGCGACCGCCGCCTTTACCAGTACGTGGATTTTGGGTGCGTTTATCCGAGTCATCGTCACTGCGGACGTACATCACTTTGACCTTGCCGTTTTTGTTCTTCAGTTCGTCGCTCATGTTTTTCTCCACCTGCTCTGCGCGAAGCGCGCAGATTACCCGATGTGCACCTCGTTAGCCATGATTTCATTTAAAAGCTTATGACTATTGTACTCATTGAATAAAACGCATTGTTGTTTAAAACAGTCTTTCCGATAATATGTAACATAATAGAAACATGTCGGCGTTATTGCCGCGAAGTCCACCTACTCATCCAGAGGTTAGTTATGAATACCGTTTGTACCAGCTGCCAGGCAATCAACCGCATTCCCGACGATCGTGTTCAGGAAGCGGCTAAATGCGGACGCTGTGGTCACGACCTGTTTGACGGAGAGGTGATCAATGCGACCGGTGAAACGCTGGATAAGCTGTTAAAAGACGATCTTCCTGTAGTGGTTGATTTCTGGGCTCCATGGTGTGGGCCGTGCCGCAACTTCGCGCCCATTTTTGAAGATGTCGCCGAAGAGCGTAGCGGTAAAGTGCGCTTTGTGAAAGTGAATACGGAGGCCGAACGCGAACTCAGTGCCCGTTTTGGTATCCGCAGCATCCCCACCATCATGATCTTCAAGAAAGGTGAGGTAGTCGATATGCTGAATGGCGCCGTACCAAAAGCGCCATTTGATAGCTGGCTGAACGAATCATTATAATCTCTCCGGGGCACATCTTGTGCCCCGTTTTCACCTCTGCGACAATAGCGTTTTTCAACGTGTTTCCCCATGACCGATAACGCCGTTCTCCAGTTACGCGCCGAGCGCCTTGCCCGTGCCACGCGTCCTTTTCTTGCCCGAGGTAACCGCGTCCGCCGCTGTCAGCGCTGCCTGCTGCCGCTGAAACAGTGCCTGTGCGCAACGCTCTCGCCTTCCCATGCGAAAAGCCGTTTTTGCCTCGTGATGTTTGATACCGAACCCATGAAGCCCAGCAACACGGGTCGTTTAATTGCCGATATTTTACCCAATACTGCGGCATTTCAGTGGTCGCGCACCGAGCCACCGCAGGCGCTTCTTGAGCTGGTGCAAAACCCGGATTATCAGCCCATGGTGGTATTTCCGGCCTCCTATGCGGGGGAAAAACGTGAGGTGATTTTTACTCCACCAGCAGGTAAGCCGCCGCTGTTTATCATGCTTGATGGTACCTGGCCGGAAGCGCGTAAAATGTTCCGTAAAAGCCCGTACCTCGATAATTTGCCGGTGATCTCGGTCGATCTATCACGTCTTTCCGCTTACCACCTGCGCGAAGCCCATGCCGAAGGGCAATACTGCACCGCCGAAGTCGCCATTGCCTTACTGGATCTGGCTGGAGATACGCAGGCGGCTGAAGGATTAGGCGAACATTTCACGCGTTTTAAAACGCGCTATCTGGCAGGAAAAACCCAACATCAGGGAAGCGTCACAGCAGGCTCGGCAGAAAGCGTTTAAAATCATTCGGTCACTGGTGTCATTAAGGAAGCCGATATGAGTCAACGTGGTCTGGAAGCACTGCTGCGACCGAAATCCATTGCGGTGATTGGGGCATCAATGAAATCCTATCGTGCGGGTTACCTGATGATGCGCAACTTACTGGCTGGGGGCTTCAACGGGCCGGTTTTACCCGTGACGCCCGCCTGGAAAGCTGTACTGGGCGTTCTGGCCTGGCCCAATATCAGCAGTCTGCCTTTTTCTCCTGACCTTGCCGTTTTGTGTACCAATGCCAGCCGTAACCTGGCATTGCTGGAGGAACTTGGCGAAAAGGGCTGTAAAACCTGCATTATTCTCTCAGCGCCCGCAGCGCAGCACACCGATCTGTTAGCCTGTGCTGCACGCTATAAAATACGCCTTCTCGGCCCCAACAGTCTGGGACTTCTCGCGCCCTGGCAGGGACTTAACGCCAGCTTTTCCCCCGTTCCGATAAAGCGCGGCAAGCTGGCGTTTATCTCTCAATCCGCCGCCGTATCCAATACCATACTCGACTGGGCACAGCAGAGAGAAATGGGCTTTTCTTACTTCATCGCACTGGGCGACAGTCTGGATATTGACGTTGATGAGCTGCTGGATTATCTGGCCCGCGACAGTAAAACCAGTGCTATTTTGCTCTACCTGGAACATCTGAGTGATGCCCGACGCTTTGTCTCCGCGGCACGTAGCGCATCACGCAATAAACCGATTTTGGTGATCAAGAGCGGCCGAAGCCCGGCTGCACAGCGTTTATTGCACACCAGCGCCGGGATGGACCCTGCATGGGACGCAGCCATTCAGCGAGCGGGTCTGTTACGCGTACAAGATACACACGAGCTTTTCTCGGCCGTAGAAACCTTAAGCCATATGCGCCCGCTGCGTGGTGACAGGCTGATGATCATCAGCAATGGCGCAGCTCCTGCTGCACTCGCATTAGATGAACTGTGGTCACGCAAAGGCAAACTGGCCACACTGAGTGAAGAGACCTGCCAGAAATTACGCGATGCGTTGCCCGCCCATGTTGATATCGCGAATCCACTGGATCTGCGTGACGACGCCAGCAGCGAGCACTATGTCAAAACGCTGGATATTTTACTCGCCAGCCAGGATTTCGACGCCCTGATGGTGATTCACTCCCCCAGCGCGGCAGCTCCAGGCACCGAGAGCGCGCATGCGCTGATCGAGGCAGTTAAGCATCATCCCAGAGGAAAGTTCATCTCCCTGCTGACTAACTGGTGCGGTGAGTATTCATCGCAAGAAGCTCGCAGATTGTTTAGCGAAGCCGGGTTGCCGACCTATCGTACGCCGGAAGGAACAATCACCGCGTTTATGCATATGGTTGAATACCGTCGAAACCAGAAGCAGTTGCGAGAAACACCCGCTCTGCCCGATAGCCTGACCACCAACACTGCCGAGGCGCACAATCTGTTACAGCAGGCGATTGCTGAGGGGGCGACCTCACTGGATACACATGAAGTGCAGCCCATTTTGCAAGCCTATGGCTTACACACCCTGCCGACCTGGATCGCCAGTGACAGTGCAGAAGCCGTGCACATTGCTGAGCAAATTGGTTACCCGGTCGCGCTTAAGCTGCGCTCTCCTGATATCCCGCATAAATCGGAAGTTCAGGGGGTCATGTTATATCTACGCACAGCTACGGAAGTGCAGCAGGCCGCCAATGCCATTTTTGATCGCGTGAAAATGGCCTGGCCGCAGGCGCGTATCCACGGTTTGTTAGTGCAAAGTATGGCCAATCGCGCTGGCGCTCAGGAACTTCGCGTGGTCGTCGAACACGATCCGGTGTTTGGGCCGCTGATTATGTTAGGTGAAGGTGGCGTTGAGTGGAGGCCGGAAGAACAAGCCGTTGTGGCATTACCGCCGTTAAACATGAACCTGGCGCGTTACCTGGTGATCCAGGGGATCAAAAATAAAAAGATCCGTGCCCGCAGCGCATTACGACCATTGGATGTCGCCGGTTTAAGCCAGCTTCTGGTTCAGGTATCGAACCTGATCGTCGATTGCCCGGAAATTCAGCGTCTGGATATCCATCCGCTTTTGGCCTCTGCCGGTGAATTTACGGCCCTGGACGTCACGCTGGATATTGCCCCGTTTACGGGCGATAACGAAAGCAGACTGGCCGTACGCCCCTACCCTCATCAGCTTGAAGAATGGGTCGAGTTGAAAAACGGTGAGCGCTGCCTGTTTCGCCCCATCCTGCCGGAGGATGAACCGCATCTGCAACAGTTCATTTCGCAGGTGACCAAAGAAGATCTTTATTACCGCTATTTCAGTGAGATCAACGAATTTACCCATGAAGATTTAGCCAATATGACGCAGATCGACTACGATCGGGAAATGGCATTTGTCGCTGTCCGTTGCCGCGATAACAACGAAGAGATCCTGGGTGTTACCCGGGCTATCTCCGATCCTGATAACGTAGACGCAGAGTTTGCCGTACTGGTTCGCTCGGATCTTAAAGGGCTGGGACTGGGTCGCCGATTGATGGAAAAGTTAATTGCATATACTCGAGATCACGGACTTAGACGCCTGAATGGTATTACGATGCCAAATAATCGTGGGATGGTCGCCCTGGCTCGAAAACTCGGGTTCAATGTCGATGTCCAACTCGAAGAGGGAATTGTTGGGCTAACGCTTAATCTTGCCCAATATGAGGAATCGTGAGTAAGGTACTGGAAATGTTGACCACATTAATGGGTACTGGTGGTATCATTGCCCGCTTATGTCGTCTGCAAAGCACAGAGGACCCTTCAATGAACAGAGAAGAAATGCACTGTGATGTTGTCAAAATTTAAGCGTAATAAACATCAACAACACCTTGCCCAACTACCTAAGATTTCTCAGTCAGTTGATGATGTAGATTTCTTTTATGCTCCCGCTAATTTCAGGGAGACACTGCTGGAGAAAATAGCCAGCGCGACGCGACGGATCTGCATCATTGCTCTGTACCTGGAACAAGATGACGGTGGTAAAGGCATACTTGACGCGCTCTATGCAGCAAAGCGGCAGCGTCCAGAACTGGATATCCGGGTACTTGTCGACTGGCATCGTGCCCAGCGTGGGCGTATTGGCGCTGCAGCGTCTAATACCAATGCCGACTGGTACTGCCGAATGGCGCAAGAAAATCCAGGTATCGACATTCCTGTCTATGGCGTACCGATTAATACCCGGGAAGCGCTTGGCGTCCTGCATTTCAAAGGCTTTATCATCGATGACAGCGTCCTGTACAGCGGAGCCAGCCTGAACGATGTTTACTTGCACCAGCATGATAAATATCGCTATGACCGTTATCAGCTGATTCGCAACGCGCAAATGGCCGATATCATGTACGATTGGGTCACGCAGAACCTGATGAATGGCCGCGGCGTTAACCGTCTTGATGATCTCCATCGCCCTAAAAGTCCGGAAATTAAGAACGACATCCGCCTGTACCGCCAGGAACTACGGGATGCGTCATTCCATTTTCAGGGGGATGCCGACAATGAACAGCTCTCTGTTACCCCTCTGGTTGGGCTAGGGAAATCCAGTCTGCTGAATAAGACCATTTTCCATCTGATGCCTTGCGCGGAACATAAGCTCACGATATGTACGCCTTATTTCAACCTGCCTGCTGTGCTGGTTCGCAATATTATTCAGCTGCTGCGTGAGGGGAAAAAAGTTGAAATCATTGTAGGCGATAAAACCGCCAACGACTTTTTCATCCCCGAAAATGAACCGTTTAAGATCATCGGCGCACTTCCCTATCTTTACGAAATTAACCTGCGCCGCTTCCTGAGCCGACTCCAGTATTACGTTAATACCGATCAGCTAGTCGTACGTTTATGGAAAGATGATGACAATACCTATCATCTGAAAGGAATGTGGGTAGACGATAAATGGATGTTGCTCACCGGTAACAATCTTAACCCTCGTGCCTGGCGCCTGGACCTGGAAAATGCCATTCTTATCCACGATCCTAAGCAAGAGTTAAGCCCTCAGCGCGAAAAAGAGCTGGAGCTTATTCGCACGCATACAACCGTCGTTAAGCACTATCGCGACCTACAGAGCATTGCCGACTATCCGGTAAAAGTGCGTAAGCTTATCCGTCGATTACGCCGTATTCGAATCGACAGATTGATCAGCCGTATTCTGTAACCAAGACCCCGTCCCGTGACGGGGTTTTTTCTATGGAGGCAACGGTGCGCCTGTTTATTCTGGCCAGTATTCTGGTACTTTCAGGCTGTAGCCATATGGCGAACGACAGCTGGAGCGGACAAGACAAAGCTCAACACTTTATCGCCTCAGCCATGCTGGCCGCAGCCGGGAATGAGTTCGCCCAGCATCAGGGAAACAGTCGTGACCGTAGCGCGGCTATCGGTTTAATGTTCTCTGTTAGTCTTGGTGCATCCAAAGAGCTCTGGGACAGCCGCCCCGCAGGAAGCGGCTGGAGCTGGAAGGACTTTGCCTGGGATGTCGCAGGAGCCTCCACCGGCTACGCTGTCTGGCAAATGGCCCATCACTAAAGACGCAACCCCTTACCTTTACGATGTAGCATCAGCGAAACCAAAAATGCGATAGCAGCCATCGCGGTGACATACCAGAAAAACGACGTTTCCATTCCAACAGATTTCAGCGACAGGGCAACATATTCAGCAGAACCGCCGAACAAAGCGTTTGCCACCGCATAGGACAGCCCTACCCCTAACGCACGAACCTGCGCCGGGAACATTTCAGCCTTCAGTATCCCGCTGATAGAGGTATAGAAACTCACAATCAGCAACGCACACATCACCAGAGCAAATGCTGCATAGGGGGAACTCACATTCTGCAATGCTGACAGAATAGGCACGGTGAAAATTGCGGCTAATGCACCAAAGCACAGCATTGAAGTTCGTCGCCCAATTTTATCGGACAAAGCACCGAACAGCGGTTGTACCAGCATAAATACGCACAGCGCAGCCGTCATGATCCCGCTGGCAACGTTGGCATGCATACCTGCTGTGTTGACCAGGTATTTCTGCATGTAGGTCGTGAATGTATAAAAGCACAGTGATCCTGCGGCAGTAAACCCAAGCACCATGAGAAAAGCCTTACGGTTACGCCATAGCCCTTTCAGGGAACCCGCTTCTTTCAGCGCGCGAACATCCTGTTTCGACGTTTCATCCAGTTGACGACGAAGCCACAGCGCGACAATTGCCAGCACGGCACCCAGCGCAAACGGAATACGCCAGCCCCACTCTCTGAGCGCTGAATCTTCTAACGTTTGTTGCAATATCACCACAACCAGCAAGGCCAGTAACTGTCCACCGATTAGCGTAACGTACTGGAATGATGCATAGAATCCTTTCTTACCTTCAACGGCGACTTCACTCATATAGGTCGCGCTGGTCCCGTATTCACCACCAACAGACAGTCCCTGAAATAATCTGGCAAGCAGAAGCAGCGCGGGAGCCCAGGTGCCGATGGTTTCATACCCCGGCAGGCAAGCGATCACCAGCGATCCCATGCACATCATGCAAACCGACAACAGCATCGACTTTTTGCGCCCATGCTTATCCGCAATCCGGCCAAATAGCCATCCGCCGATCGGTCTCATCAGGAAGCCTGCTGCAAATACGCCAGCGGTTTGTAAGAGTTGCGTGGTGGTATTTCCGGAAGGAAAAAAGATATGGGCAAAGTAAAGGGAGCAGAAAGAGTAGATATAGAAATCAAACCATTCGACGAGGTTTCCTGATGATGCTCCAACAATTGCCCATATGCGACGACGGGTATCGCTGTCTGTCAGCGCCCCGTTCTCAGTTACACTGCTATCAGCCATTAGAATTGTACCCCTGCCAAAGATCTGATTAATTTTTAATGATGCGTCGTGTTTTTTGGTAAATTAAATGTTATATAATTGTTATAAGTTATTATGAGAGATTGATCACGGTTTTAATTAGCAGAGAAAGGATTCAGATATGTTCGAGGGAGGAGAATGGTAGGTCGCGTAATGTTTCATGAATGCCGGATAAAACAAAAGGCCCAGTCTTTCGACTGAGCCTTTTGTTTTATTTGATGCCTGGCAGTTCCCTACTCTCGCATGGGGAGACCCCACACTACCATCGGCGCTACGGCGTTTCACTTCTGAGTTCGGCATGGGGTCAGGTGGGACCACCGCGCTACAGCCGCCAGGCAAATTCTGTTTATTAACCCGCTTACCGCCGGTTAATTTTATCTGTATCAGGCTGAAAATCGTCTTCTCTTTCGCCAAAACAGCTTCGGCGTTGTAAGGTTAAGCCTCACGGTTCATTAGTATCGGTTAGCTCAATGTATCGCTACACTTACACACCCGACCTATCAACGTCGTCGTCTTCAACGTTCCTTCAGGAGACTTATAGTCTCAGGGAGAACTCATCTCGGGGCAAGTTTCGTGCTTAGATGCTTTCAGCACTTATCTCTTCCGCATTTAGCTACCGGGCAGTGCCATTGGCATGACAACCCGAACACCAGTGATGCGTCCACTCCGGTCCTCTCGTACTAGGAGCAGCCCCCCTCAATTCTCCAGCGCCCACGGCAGATAGGGACCGAACTGTCTCACGACGTTCTAAACCCAGCTCGCGTACCACTTTAAATGGCGAACAGCCATACCCTTGGGACCTACTTCAGCCCCAGGATGTGATGAGCCGACATCGAGGTGCCAAACACCGCCGTCGATATGAACTCTTGGGCGGTATCAGCCTGTTATCCCCGGAGTACCTTTTATCCGTTGAGCGATGGCCCTTCCATTCAGAACCACCGGATCACTAAGACCTGCTTTCGCACCTGCTCGAGCCGTCACTCTCGCAGTCAAGCTAGCTTATGCCTTTGCACTAACCTCCTGATGTCCGACCAGGATTAGCTAACCTTCGTGCTCCTCCGTTACTCTTTAGGAGGAGACCGCCCCAGTCAAACTACCCACCAGACACTGTCCGCAACCCGGATCACGGGTCTACGTTAGAACACCAGCCATTAAAGGGTGGTATTTCAAGGTCGGCTCCATGCAGACTGGCGTCCACACTTCAAAGCCTCCCACCTATCCTACACATCAAGGACCAGTGTTCAGTGTCAAGCTATAGTAAAGGTTCACGGGGTCTTTCCGTCTTGCCGCGGGTACACTGCATCTTCACAGCGAGTTCAATTTCACTGAGTCTCGGGTGGAGACAGCCTGGCCATCATTACGCCATTCGTGCAGGTCGGAACTTACCCGACAAGGAATTTCGCTACCTTAGGACCGTTATAGTTACGGCCGCCGTTTACCGGGGCTTCGATCAAGAGCTTCTCCTTACGGATAACCCCATCAATTAACCTTCCGGCACCGGGCAGGCGTCACACCGTATACGTCCACTTTCGTGTTTGCACAGTGCTGTGTTTTTAATAAACAGTTGCAGCCAGCTGGTATCTTCGACTGATTTCAGCTCCACGAGCAAGTCGCTTCACCTACCTATCAGCGTGCCTTCTCCCGAAGTTACGGCACCATTTTGCCTAGTTCCTTCACCCGAGTTCTCTCAAGCGCCTTGGTATTCTCTACCTGACCACCTGTGTCGGTTTGGGGTACGATTTCGTGTTACCTGATGCTTAGAGGCTTTTCCTGGAAGCAGGGCATTTGTCACTTCAGCACCGTAGTGCCTCGTCATCACGCCTCAGTGTTAAAGTGAACCGGATTTACCTGGAACACACACCTACACGCTTAAACCGGGACAACCGTCGCCCGGCCGACATAGCCTTCTCCGTCCCCCCTTCGCAGTAACACCAAGTACAGGAATATTAACCTGTTTCCCATCGACTACGCCTTTCGGCCTCGCCTTAGGGGTCGACTCACCCTGCCCCGATTAACGTTGGACAGGAACCCTTGGTCTTCCGGCGTGCGGGTT
The DNA here is from genome assembly GCF_945906775.1 of Citrobacter sp. Marseille-Q6884. Taxonomy (NCBI): domain Bacteria; kingdom Pseudomonadati; phylum Pseudomonadota; class Gammaproteobacteria; order Enterobacterales; family Enterobacteriaceae; genus Citrobacter; species Citrobacter sp. Marseille-Q6884. The sequence goes on along the minus strand of NZ_CAMDRE010000002.1, from coordinate 131,030 downwards.
TTTCACCCGCATTATCGTTACTTATGTCAGCATTCGCACTTCTGATACCTCCAGCAACCCTCACAGGCCACCTTCAACGGCTTACAGAACGCTCCCCTACCCAACAACACATAGTGTCGCTGCCGCAGCTTCGGTGCATGGTTTAGCCCCGTTACATCTTCCGCGCAGGCCGACTCGACCAGTGAGCTATTACGCTTTCTTTAAATGATGGCTGCTTCTAAGCCAACATCCTGGCTGTCTGTGCCTTCCCACATCGTTTCCCACTTAACCATGACTTTGGGACCTTAGCTGGCGGTCTGGGTTGTTTCCCTCTTCACGACGGACGTTAGCACCCGCCGTGTGTCTCCCGTGATAACATTCTTCGGTATTCGCAGTTTGCATCGGGTTGGTAAGTCGGGATGACCCCCTAGCCGAAACAGTGCTCTACCCCCGAAGATGAGTTCACGAGGCGCTACCTAAATAGCTTTCGGGGAGAACCAGCTATCTCCCGGTTTGATTGGCCTTTCACCCCCAGCCACAAGTCATCCGCTAATTTTTCAACATTAGTCGGTTCGGTCCTCCAGTTAGTGTTACCCAACCTTCAACCTGCCCATGGCTAGATCACCGGGTTTCGGGTCTATACCCTGCAACTTAACGCCCAGTTAAGACTCGGTTTCCCTTCGGCTCCCCTATTCGGTTAACCTTGCTACAGAATATAAGTCGCTGACCCATTATACAAAAGGTACGCAGTCACCCCATAAAGAGGCTCCCACTGCTTGTACGTACACGGTTTCAGGTTCTTTTTCACTCCCCTCGCCGGGGTTCTTTTCGCCTTTCCCTCACGGTACTGGTTCACTATCGGTCAGTCAGGAGTATTTAGCCTTGGAGGATGGTCCCCCCATATTCAGACAGGATACCACGTGTCCCGCCCTACTCTTCGAGTTCACAACATATGCACTTTTGTGTACGGGACTTTCACCCTGTATCGTGCGACTTTCCAGACGCTTCCACTAACACACATGCTGATTCAGACTCTGGGCTGCTCCCCGTTCGCTCGCCGCTACTGGGGGAATCTCGGTTGATTTCTTTTCCTCGGGGTACTTAGATGTTTCAGTTCCCCCGGTTCGCTTCATTACGCTATGTATTCACGTAATGATAGTGTGACGAATCACACTGGGTTTCCCCATTCGGAAATCGCCGGTTATAACGGTTCATATCACCTTACCGACGCTTATCGCAGATTAGCACGTCCTTCATCGCCTCTGACTGCCAGGGCATCCACCGTGTACGCTTAGTCGCTTAACCTCACAACCCGAAGATGTTTCTTTCGATTCATCATCGTGCTGCGAAAATTTGAGAGACTCGAACACACCATTTATCTGTTCTTATTACGGAGAACAGACACAGTGTGTCGTTTCAATTTTCAGCTTGATCCAGATTTTTAAAGAGCAAATATCTCAAACAAGACTCGCAAGTCTGTTTTGAGATATAACGGCCGGCGACTTTCACTCACACAAACCAGCAAGTGGCGTCCCCTAGGGGATTCGAACCCCTGTTACCGCCGTGAAAGGGCGGTGTCCTGGGCCTCTAGACGAAGGGGACACTGAAGTCTCAATCGCAAGACGCCTTGCTATTTACTTTTCATCAGACAATCTGTGTGGACACTACAAGGAACGGTTCTTTAAGGTAAGGAGGTGATCCAACCGCAGGTTCCCCTACGGTTACCTTGTTACGACTTCACCCCAGTCATGAATCACAAAGTGGTAAGCGCCCTCCCGAAGGTTAAGCTACCTACTTCTTTTGCAACCCACTCCCATGGTGTGACGGGCGGTGTGTACAAGGCCCGGGAACGTATTCACCGTGGCATTCTGATCCACGATTACTAGCGATTCCGACTTCATGGAGTCGAGTTGCAGACTCCAATCCGGACTACGACATACTTTATGAGGTCCGCTTGCTCTCGCGAGGTCGCTTCTCTTTGTATATGCCATTGTAGCACGTGTGTAGCCCTACTCGTAAGGGCCATGATGACTTGACGTCATCCCCACCTTCCTCCAGTTTATCACTGGCAGTCTCCTTTGAGTTCCCGGCCTAACCGCTGGCAACAAAGGATAAGGGTTGCGCTCGTTGCGGGACTTAACCCAACATTTCACAACACGAGCTGACGACAGCCATGCAGCACCTGTCTCAGAGTTCCCGAAGGCACCAAAGCATCTCTGCTAAGTTCTCTGGATGTCAAGAGTAGGTAAGGTTCTTCGCGTTGCATCGAATTAAACCACATGCTCCACCGCTTGTGCGGGCCCCCGTCAATTCATTTGAGTTTTAACCTTGCGGCCGTACTCCCCAGGCGGTCTATTTAACGCGTTAGCTCCGGAAGCCACGCCTCAAGGGCACAACCTCCAAATAGACATCGTTTACAGCGTGGACTACCAGGGTATCTAATCCTGTTTGCTCCCCACGCTTTCGCACCTGAGCGTCAGTCTCTGTCCAGGGGGCCGCCTTCGCCACCGGTATTCCTCCAGATCTCTACGCATTTCACCGCTACACCTGGAATTCTACCCCCCTCTACAAGACTCTAGCCTGCCAGTTTCGAATGCAGTTCCCAGGTTGAGCCCGGGGATTTCACATCCGACTTGACAGACCGCCTGCGTGCGCTTTACGCCCAGTAATTCCGATTAACGCTTGCACCCTCCGTATTACCGCGGCTGCTGGCACGGAGTTAGCCGGTGCTTCTTCTGCGAGTAACGTCAATTGCTGCGGTTATTAACCACAACACCTTCCTCCTCGCTGAAAGTACTTTACAACCCGAAGGCCTTCTTCATACACGCGGCATGGCTGCATCAGGCTTGCGCCCATTGTGCAATATTCCCCACTGCTGCCTCCCGTAGGAGTCTGGACCGTGTCTCAGTTCCAGTGTGGCTGGTCATCCTCTCAGACCAGCTAGGGATCGTCGCCTAGGTGAGCCGTTACCCCACCTACTAGCTAATCCCATCTGGGCACATCCGATGGCAAGAGGCCCGAAGGTCCCCCTCTTTGGTCTTGCGACGTTATGCGGTATTAGCTACCGTTTCCAGTAGTTATCCCCCTCCATCGGGCAGTTTCCCAGACATTACTCACCCGTCCGCCACTCGTCACCCAAGAAGCAAGCTCCTCTGTGCTACCGTTCGACTTGCATGTGTTAGGCCTGCCGCCAGCGTTCAATCTGAGCCATGATCAAACTCTTCAATTTAAGTTTGATGCTCGTGAATTAAACTTCGTAATGAATTACGTGTTCACTCAGAGACTTGGTATTCATTTTTCGTCTTGCGACGTTAAGAATCCGTATCATTGAGTGCCCACACAGATTGTCTGATAAATTGTTAAAGAGCAGTGCCGCTTCGCTTTTTCTCAGCAGCGCGGGGTGTGCATATTACGCTATCCCGCTTCGAAGTCAAGCATTTAATTTCGCTTTTCTTCGTGAGGTTCTTTGTGAAACCCCGCTGGCCCGGCGGCTTGCGTGCCGTTGTGCCGTGTCAGTGGAGGCGCATTATAGGGAGTTATTTCAGGCTGACAAGTTATAAATACAAAAAACTTATCAACCGCTCACTTTCCAGGCAACCCACCTATTTACTGCCTGATTTTGCCTGGTTTTCAAACAAAAACGAGCCCCGCAAGGCTCGTTTTTCATCGTTTTGTGACTTATTGCACTGCCACAATGCGATCGTCATTGACTTCCAGACGAATCGTTTTGCCCGGAATCAGCTCACCAGACAGGATTTGCTGCGCCAATGGGTTTTCAATCTGCTGCTGAATAGCGCGTTTCAATGGGCGCGCCCCGTAGACAGGATCGTAACCATTAGCACTCAGCAATTTGAGCGCCTCGTCAGAAATGTGGATCTCATAACCACGTTCTTCCAGACGTTTGTACAGACGCTGCAACTGGATCTGCGCAATAGACGCGATGTGCTGTTCACCCAACGGATGGAATACAACAACCTCATCGATACGGTTGATGAACTCCGGACGGAAGTTGTGACTCACCACACCCAGAACCAGATCTTTCATGTGGCTGTAATCCAGCTCACCGAAACGTTCCTGAATCAGATCGGAACCCAGGTTCGATGTCATAATGACGACGGTATTGCGGAAATCAACGGTTCTTCCCTGCCCGTCAGTCAGACGGCCATCGTCGAGTACCTGCAGCAAAATGTTGAACACATCAGGATGCGCTTTTTCAACTTCATCCAGCAAAATGACCGAATAAGGACGACGACGAACGGCTTCCGTCAGGTATCCCCCCTCTTCATAGCCGACATATCCCGGAGGCGCACCAACCAGACGAGACACGGAGTGTTTCTCCATAAACTCGGACATATCGATACGCACCATGGCATCGTCACTGTCGAACATAAAGTTTGCCAGCGCTTTGCACAGTTCGGTTTTACCTACCCCGGTAGGTCCAAGGAACAGGAACGAACCAATTGGACGATTCGGGTCAGACAAGCCCGCACGGCTACGACGAATAGCGTTAGAAACAGCCTCGACGGCTTCATTCTGCCCAATCACACGGCTATGCAGTTCTTGTTCCATACGCAGCAGTTTTTCGCGCTCGCCTTCCAGCATGCGCGCAACCGGAATGCCGGTCCAGCGCGCCAGTACCTCGGCAATTTCCGCGTCGGTAACCTTATTACGCAACAGACGCATCGTTTTGCCTTCGGACTGTGTGGCTGCTTCCAGTTGCTTTTCCAGCTCAGGAATTTTGCCGTACTGCAGCTCAGACATTCGCGCCAGGTCGCCAACACGGCGAGCCTGCTCGATAGCGATTTTCGCCTGCTCCAGTTCAGCCTTGATGGTTTGCGTACCGGAGAGTGAGGCTTTCTCCGCTTTCCACTCTTCTTCTAACTCAGAATACTGACGCTCTTTGTCGTCCAACTCTTCGTTGAGCATCTCAAGACGTTTTTTACTTGCCTCATCAGACTCTTTCATTAACGCCTGCTGCTCCAGCTTCAACTGGATGATGCGGCGATCAAGCCGGTCAAGTTCTTCCGGCTTCGAGTCAATCTGCATACGAATGCTGGATGCGGCTTCATCGATCAGGTCGATGGCTTTGTCCGGTAACTGGCGGTCAGCAATGTAACGGTGAGACAGCGTCGCTGCCGCAACAATCGCCGGGTCAGTAATCTGCACGTGGTGGTGCAGCTCATAACGCTCTTTCAAACCACGCAGGATGGCGATGGTATCTTCTACTGAAGGCTCTGCCACGAACACTTTCTGGAAACGACGCTCCAGTGCCGCATCTTTTTCGATGTACTGGCGATATTCATCAAGCGTTGTGGCGCCGACACAGTGTAATTCCCCGCGCGCCAGTGCGGGTTTCAGCATGTTCCCGGCGTCCATTGCGCCATCGGCTTTACCCGCGCCCACCATGGTATGCAGTTCATCGATAAACAGGATGACATTACCTTCCTGTTTCGAAAGATCGTTCAGCACACCTTTTAAACGTTCTTCAAATTCACCGCGATATTTCGCCCCGGCCACCAGCGCGCCCATATCCAGCGCCAGTACGCGACGACCTTTTAAACCTTCCGGTACTTCACCGTTAATGATTCGCTGAGCCAATCCTTCAACGATAGCTGTCTTACCGACACCCGGCTCACCAATCAATACCGGGTTGTTTTTAGTACGGCGTTGCAGCACCTGAATGGTACGGCGGATTTCTTCATCACGGCCAATAACCGGATCGAGCTTGCCCTGTTCGGCACGCTCAGTCAGATCAACGGTATATTTTTTCAAGGCCTGACGTTGGTCTTCAGCCCCCTGGTCATTCACGCTTTCACCTCCACGCATCTGTTCAATTGCCTGAGTGATATTGGCGGTGGTCGCCCCCGCTGATTTTAATAAATCGGTCAGCGTACCGCGCGACTCAAGCGCTGCCAGAACGAACAGTTCTGACGAAATAAAGTTGTCCCCACGCTTTTGCGCCAGCTTGTCGCAAAGGTTCAGAACACGTACCAGCTCCTGAGAAGGCTGCACATCACCGCCGGTACCTTCGACCTGCGGTAAACGGCTCAATGCCTGATCAATAGCCGTGCGTAACTGGCCAGCATTAATGCCAGCGGACGTTAACAAAGGACGAACCGATCCCCCTTCCTGATTCAGCAAGGCGCTCATTAAGTGAAGTGGTTCGATGAATTGGTTGTCGTGCCCCAATGCGAGTGACTGGGCATCGGCAAGAGCAAGCTGGAATTTATTAGTAAGACGATCCAGACGCATAACTCCTCCCATAACAGGTCAAAATTGCTACTGGAGATTAAATGAGGTCATCCCTCAATTATTCAAGGTGAATGACCTGAATTATGTGAAAAGAAAATTACACGTACCGGATCGTCTTGATTCTTTAGGTTATATCAGCCAAATAAAACTTGCCATACGACCCGTGGTATTGTCGCGGCGATAAGAGAAGAAAGTCTCACTTTCGCTGAAGGTGCAACGGTCACCACCGTAAATGTCAGTAACCCCGAGATTGGCCAGACGCTGACGTGCAAGCTGATAGATGTTGGCCAGGTATTTTACACCGCGCGGTGTAAAAGCGCTGTCCGCTTGCGGATCTTTTGCCATGAAGGCTTCGCGGACTTCCGCGCCAACTTCAAACGCGCTCGGGCCAATTGCCGGACCTAACCAGGCAATAATGTTTTCAGGCTTATCGGTAAAGCACGCCACCGTTTCTTCCAGTACGCCTTCACATAACCCGCGCCAGCCCGCATGAGCAGCTGCGACTTCGGTTCCCGCACGATTACAAAAAAGGACGGGCAGACAGTCTGCGGTCATCACCGCACACACAGTACCGGGTGTATTGCTCCAGGACGCATCCGCACGTTTAGACAGGTAAGGTCCACCGCTGAGTTTCAGGACGTCCTTACCGTGCACCTGCTCGAGCCAGACGGGTTTCGACGGTAAGTTGCCCGCAGCAAATAGCCGCTTGCGGTTCTCTTCAACGTGCTCCGGGTTATCGCCACAATGCGCTCCCAGATTCAGAGAATCATAAGGCGGCAGACTCACACCGCCAATACGCGTAGAACTGCAGGCCGCGACGCCTTTCGGCAGGGGCCACTGCGGGACAATTAGCTTACTCATAGCCAGGCAATATCATCCTTATGCTCTTCGAAATCAGCGCGCATAACTTCAATCAACTCAACCATATCTTGCGGAATCGGTGCATGCCATTCCATTTCAATACCGGAGATTGGATGATACAGACGCAGCATCGTTGCGTGCAGAGCCTGGCGATCGAACTTACGCAGTGTAGAAATAAACGCGTCTGAAGCGCCTTTCGGTGGGCGCGGACGGCCGCCGTAGACCTGATCACCCACCAGCGGATGGGTGATATGCGCCATGTGCACGCGGATCTGGTGCGTACGTCCGGTTTCCAGACGCAGCCGCAGACGCGTGTGCACACGGAAGTGTTCCATGATGCGGTAATGCGTCACCGCCGGTTTACCCATTGGGTGCACGGCCATGTGAGTACGTTTGGTCGGATGACGGCTAATCGGCTCCTCAACCGTCCCTCCTGCGGTCATATGACCAATCGCCACTGCTTCATATTCGCGGGTGATTTCACGTAACTGTAACGACTCCACCAGACGCGTTTGCGCTGGCACCGTTTTTGCCACAACCATCAACCCCGTGGTGTCTTTATCCAGACGATGCACAATACCGGCACGAGGAACATCCGCGATTGGCGGGTAGTAATGCAGTAACGCATTCAGAACCGTGCCATCAGGATTACCCGCACCTGGATGCACTACGAGGTCACGAGGCTTGTTGATGACAAGAATATCGTCATCTTCGTATACGATATCCAGCGGGATATCCTGAGCTTCAAAACGTATTTCTTCATCAATTTCAGCATTGATGGAGACACGCTCTCCGCCCAACACTTTTTCTTTCGGTTTATCGCAAAGTTGACCATTTACCAGCACGCGCTGGTCGAGGATCCATTCTTTTATGCGTGAACGCGAATAATCAGGGAACAATTCGGCCAAAGCCTGATCTAAGCGTTGACCGAGCTGATTTTCAAAGACTGTTGCGGTGAGTTCTACTCGTTGTGCCATAAACTGCTTCTTTGTTTAACGTTGGGTTTTACGGCTTTGCCGTTTAATATAGTGTGCTATTGTAGCTGGTCTTAACCGGGAGCAGGAACAGAGAATCTCCCGTAAAACATTTTGAGGAAAGTCAAAACGTCATGACGCGCATGAAATATCTGGTGGCAGCAGCCACGTTGAGCCTGTTTTTGGCGGGTTGCTCTGGTTCAAAGGAAGAGGTGCCCGATAATCCGCCAAATGAAATCTACGCGACTGCTCAGCAAAAGCTGCAGGACGGTAACTGGAAACAGGCAATAACGCAATTGGAAGCGTTGGATAACCGCTATCCATTTGGACCGTATTCTCAGCAGGTGCAATTAGATCTCATCTACGCCTACTACAAAAACGCCGATCTGCCACTTGCTCAGGCTGCCATCGATCGTTTTATTCGTCTGAACCCGACTCATCCTAACATTGATTATGTCATGTATATGCGTGGCCTGACCAATATGGCGTTGGATGACAGCGCACTGCAAGGATTCTTTGGTGTTGATCGCAGCGATCGCGATCCACAGCACGCCCGAGCTGCGTTTAATGACTTTTCCAAACTGGTGCGTGGATATCCAAACAGTCAGTACACGACGGATGCCACCAAGCGTCTGGTATTCCTGAAGAATCGCCTGGCGAAGTATGAGTACTCCGTCGCGGAATACTACACTGCTCGTGGCGCATGGGTTGCTGTCGTGAACCGTGTAGAAGGTATGCTGCGTGACTTCCCGGACACAGAAGCAACGCGTAATGCTCTGCCGTTGATGGAAAACGCCTATCGCCAGATGCAGATGAATGCACAGGCGGAAAAAGTGGCGAAAATTATTGCCGCCAACAACAGCAATACCTGATTGCTATCAGACAGAATGCAAAACGGCAGCCCTCTGGCTGCCGTTTTTTTATCCGTTGACGCCGCAACTGAAGCGGTTTAGCTGCAACGCATCCCATCAAATATGGCCTGCTTTCCGGTATTCCTCAAGTTAAATATCGCCTGTTCCTGCGGTGCCTCACAAAAAGGTTTTCTTGACAAAAAGCGACAGAATAATGTGATTTACATCACACATTTTGACATTAAGAACGGTATGCTGGAATCACCAAGACGGGAAAGACAAGAGGTAAAATTTATGACAATGAACATTACCAGTAAACAAATGGAAATTACTCCGGCAATTCGCCAGCATGTCGCAGACCGTCTCGCCAAACTGGATAAATGGCAAACTCATCTGATTAATCCACATATCATTCTGTCTAAGGAGCCACAGGGTTTCATTGCTGATGCCACCATCAACACACCGAACGGACATCTGGTTGCCAGTGCAAAACACGAAGATATGTACACCGCAATTAACGATTTGATCAACAAGCTGGAACGGCAGCTCAATAAAGTGCAGCACAAAGGCGAAGCCCGTCGTGCAACAACTTCAGTAAAAGACGCCAACTTCGTCGAAGCAGAAGAAGAGTAGTCCCTTACATTGAGTGTATCGCCAACGCGCCTTCGGGCGCGTTTTTTGTTGACAGGGTGAAAACAGTACGGGTACTTTACTGAGGTAGCCAAAGGAAAATTACATGAAACTTGTCCCGTTCTTCTTCGCATTCTTTTTTACCTTCCCCTGAATGGGAGGCGTTTCGTCGTGTGATAAAGAATGCGAAGACGAACAATAAGGCCTCCCACAACGGGGGGCCTTTTTTATTGATAACAAGAAAGGCAACACTATGACATCGGAAAATCCGTTACTGGCGCTGCGCGAAAAGATCAGCACGCTGGATGAAAAATTACTGGCTTTGTTGGCCGAGCGACGTGGGCTGGCCGTCGAAGTGGGTAAAGCTAAGCTGCTTTCTCATCGTCCGGTACGCGATATCGACCGTGAACGCGACCTGCTGGACAGACTGATTCAGTTGGGTAAAACGCATCATCTGGATGCGCACTACATTACCCGACTGTTCCAGCTCATTATCGAAGACTCCGTTCTCACCCAGCAGGCGCTCCTTCAGCAACATCTGAACAAGATCAACCCGCACTCTGCCCGCGTTGCCTTCCTGGGGCCTAAAGGCTCATATTCTCACCTCGCCGCACGTCAGTACGCCGCACGCCATTTTGAGCAATTTATTGAAAGCGGGTGCGCGAAATTTGCCGATATATTTAATCAGGTTGAAACCGGCCAGGCCGACTACGCCGTCGTGCCGATTGAAAATACCAGTTCCGGTGCAATTAACGACGTTTACGACCTGCTGCAACACACCAGTCTTTCTATCGTCGGGGAGATGACCATTACCATCGACCACTGTGTACTGGTGTCAGGAACCACCGATCTGGACAGCATTGAAACGGTATATAGCCATCCCCAGCCCTTCCAGCAGTGCAGCAAATTCCTGAACCGCTATCCACACTGGAAAATTGAGTATACCGAGAGCACCTCAGCTGCAATGGAGAAGGTCGCGCAGGCTAACTCCCCGCGCGTAGCGGCTCTGGGCAGTGAAGCGGGCGGCGTACTGCATGGTTTGCAGGTTCTCGAACATATTGAAGCCAATCAGACGCTAAACATTACCCGCTTTGTAGTGCTTGCCCGTAAGGCAATCAATGTTTCCGACCAGGTTCCGGCGAAAACCACGCTGCTGATGGCCACCGGACAACAGGCAGGCGCATTAGTAGAGGCGCTGCTGGTCCTGCGTAACCATAATCTGATTATGACTAAACTGGAGTCACGCCCGATCCATGGCAACCCATGGGAAGAGATGTTTTATCTTGATATCCAGGCCAACCTGGAATCACCTGAGATGCAAAAAGCATTGAAGGAATTGGGTGAGATTACGCGTTCGATGAAAGTGCTGGGCTGCTACCCCAGTGAGAACGTGGTGCCGGTCGATCCGAGCTGACGTGTGACAATGCCGGAGGGCGTTACGCCATCCGGCATGTGACTTATTGGCGGCTGTCGTTAGCCTGGCGCAACAGCGTACGGCTTTCACTCTGGAAGCGTTTCGCATAATCGCCAAACCAGTGCTCCACCTTACGGAAACTGTCGATAAAGGCCTGTTTGTCCCCCTGCTCCAGTAAACCAATCGCCTCGCCAAAACGTTTGTAATAACGTTTGATCAGCGCAAGGTTACTCTCGGACGACATAATAATGTCGGCATAGAGCTGCGGATCCTGGGCAAACAGACGCCCGACCATCGCCAGTTCAAGACGGTAGATCGGCGAAGAGAGCGCCAGCAACTGTTCCAGTTGAACATTCTCTTCTGCCAGATGCAGCCCGTAAGCGAATGTCGCAAAGTGACGCAGCGCCTGAATAAACGCCATATTCTGGTCGTGCTCAACCGCGCTAATCCGGTGCAGCCTCGCGCCCCAGACCTGAATTTGTTCCAGGAACCATTGATACGCTTCCGGCTGACGTCCGTCACACCACACAACTACCTGCTTTGCCAGGCTGCCGCTGTCCGGGCCAAACATCGGGTGTAACCCAACGACCGGACCGTCGTGCGCCGCCAGCATCGCCTGAAGCGGGCCGTTTTTTACCGAAGCCAGATCGACCAGAATACAGTCGGCAGGTAAACGCGGTAACTTTGCGATGACCTGCTCAGTGACGTGGATCGGTACGCTGACGATCACCATGCCGGCATCAGCAACGATTTCCTGCGCGCGATCCCAATCCTGCTGTTCGAGAATGCGCACCTGATAACCGGACAGCGTGAGCATCTTTTCGAACAACCGTCCCATCTGCCCACCGCCACCGACGATCACTACCGGTCGCAAAGAAGGACAGAGCGTTTTAAAGCCTTTGTCATTCTCACTGGAGTAGGATTCGCGCATAACACGACGCAATACATCTTCAATCAGATCTGGCGGCACCCCGAGCGCTTCGGCTTCCGCGCGACGGGAAGCCAGCATAGATGCCTCCCGCTCCGGCACGTAGATAGGTAACCCAAAGCGGCTTTTCACCTCACCAACTTCGGCAACCAGCTCCAGGCGGCGTGCCAGTAAATCCAGCAGCGCCTTATCCACTTCATCAATTTGATCGCGCAATGCGGTCAATTCAGCAACCATAACCAACCTCTTATGCTACACGCGCCGACAGCTGGCCGTTTAAATCTTTACTAATCTCACGTAGCAATGCATCCGTCATTTCCCAGCTAATGCAGGCGTCTGTTACGGACACGCCGTATTTCATTTCACTGCGTGGCTGCTCGGAAGACTGATTGCCTTCGTGAATATTACTTTCAATCATCAAACCGATGATTGAACGGTTGCCATCTTTGATTTGTGCAACCACTGACTCGGCCACGGCAGGCTGACGACGGTAATCTTTATTGGAGTTACCATGACTGCAATCTACCATCAGTGATGGACGGAGTCCCGCCTGTTCCATCTCTTTTTCGCACTGTGCGACGTCTGCCGGGCTGTAGTTCGGCGCTTTACCGCCGCGAAGAATCACATGTCCATCCGGGTTGCCCTGAGTTTGCAACAGCGCAACCTGCCCTGCCTGGTTAATACCCACAAAACGGTGTGACTGTGCCGCTGCACGCATGGCGTTAATGGCTGTCGCCAGGCTGCCATCAGTGCCGTTTTTGAAGCCAACAGGCATCGACAAACCGGAAGCCATTTCACGGTGCGTCTGCGATTCCGTCGTACGCGCGCCGATCGCTGACCAACTAAACAGATCGCCCAGGTATTGCGGGCTGTTTGGATCTAACGCTTCTGTTGCCAGCGGCAGACCCATATTCACCAGTTCAAGCAGCAGCTGACGCGCAATTTTCAGACCTGCTTCGACATCAAAAGAGCCATCCATGTGAGGATCGTTGATCAACCCTTTCCAGCCAACGGTGGTACGGGGTTTTTCAAAATAGACGCGCATCACCAGATAGAGGCTATCGCTGACCTCTTCGGCAAGGGATTTAAATCGACGAGCGTATTCCAGAGCAGTTTCAGGATCGTGAATTGAGCATGGGCCACACACCACCAGCAGACGCGGATCGCGCCCCGCAATAATGTCAGAAATGGTTTTACGTGATTGGGCAATTTGCGCTTCCTGCGCAAGACTCAACGGGAATTCCGCTTTAAGTTGCTCTGGGGTCATCAGAACCTGTTCGTCTGTAATATGTACGTTGTTCAGCGCGTCTTTTTGCATGATGGTGATCCTGTTTAGCTCGTTTGCGATAGTTATTCCTCAGTGAGGAGGTGATTACGATAACATAACGGGTAAAGATTTCAATCCACAATCCGTAAATTTTAATTTACACAACTAAATTACCAGCCAATTAATCACCCACCAATCGTACACTTAAATTTACACACGCTAGTTTATGGATCCGCTATGCTTTAAAAAAACCAGGGAGACCAGGCAATGAAGCGACTCACCAGTATCGTATTTTTATTTCTTCTTAGCGGATGTCAGATAGATCCCTATACCCATGCCCCCACCTGGACCAGTACCGACTGGTACGATGCAGGCATAGAAGACGCGATTTCGGGCTATGCCGTTAAAGATAATGAAATGCTTGCCGAAAACTACAATGACCCCGACGTGGATCGAGGAGAATATCTTAAGGGTTATGTGGAAGGACAACGAAAAATCTGCCAGCGCGATTTTGTCTATGCGAGGGGACTGGCCGGAAAAACCTTCCCGCTGAGTTGTGATACAGTCGAAAATGTCAGTGAGTTACACAGTGCCTGGCAAAAAGGAGAAAACGAAGGTGTCGGGTCAATAAGACTAAATTAAACAGTAAGTTAGCATAATTATATTATTAAGATTTACCTTAAATCATCAATATTACTCTGCCACGTATAATGACGACCTGGCAAAATAATGTTATTTTATTGCAAACAATTTCGAATGTATTATGACGTATTACAGCGAACGCTGGTAGGTACCTATTCATGAGCTTTTCTTACCGACTCATACTTCTACTGGCGCTGCTACTGACCGGATTACCCTTGTATGCCCAAAGCGTTTCTGAAGAGGCAAAATCTGTACGCTCAATGGTTTCCGGCATCGTCAGTTATACACGCTGGCCTACACTTTCAGGCCCGCCAACACTGTGTATCTTCTCTTCATCACGTTTTTCTAACGTATTACAAGATACCAGCGCTGGAGCATTACCCTATCGCCCCGTCATCATTCATACGGAACAAGAAATTTTAGTTTCGCAGTGTGACGGTTTTTATTTTGGCAAAGAATCCCCTACCTATCAGGTGGAATTAAAGAATAAATATCCGACTAAGGCATTGTTATTAATTGCCGAACAAAATACCGATTGCGTTATTGGCAGCGCCTTTTGCCTCATAATTAATGATGAAGAAGTGAGATTTTCCGTAAATATGGATTCCCTGTCACGCAGTGGTGTAAGGGTCAGTCCTGATGTATTGATGCTTGCGCGGAATACAAAGCATGGATAATGATCTTTCTCCTATAGCACGCCCGACGTTTAAACGAACGTTACGGCGTATCAGCATCGTCAGCGTACTGGTCACCATGACGCTGATCTGGCTGCTGCTGAGTATTTCTTCCGTGCTGGCATTAAAACAATATGCACAAAAGAATCTGGCTCTGACCGCCGCAACCATGAGTCATACGCTTGAAGCAGCGCTGGTCTTTTCGGATGGCCTTGCAGCAACAGAAACGCTGGCTGCGCTGGGGCAACAGGGTCAATTCTCTGTGGCAGAAGTGCGCAATAAAAACCAAAAAGTGATCGCCTCCTGGCGGTATGACGCACAAGATACCACCGACAAACTCAGCGGCCTGATTAGCCACTGGCTCTTCCCGCAGCCAGTGACTCAGCCCATTTTGCATAACGGCAACGCTATCGGAGAAGTGCGCCTGATTGCGCGCGATAGTGTGATCAGCCATTTTATTTATTTGTCGCTGGCCGTCCTTACCGGATGCATTTTGCTGGCATCGGGTATTGCATTAATGCTCACCCGCTATTTACACAATGGCGTCGTGGAAGCGCTGCAGAATATTACCGAAGTAGTGCACGATGTTCGCACCAACCGTAATTTCTCACGGCGAGTCTCTGAAGAACGTATTGAAGAGTTTCATCTGTTCGCACAAGACTTTAATAGTCTGCTGGACGAGATGGAAGAGTGGCAACTCAGGCTGCAGGCGAAGAACGCACAGCTTTTACGTACCGCATTACATGACCCTCTTACCGGTCTTGCGAATCGAGCCGCATTTCGTAGCAGCATCAATGCGTTAATGAATGACAATACAGCCCACAGCAGTTCTGCATTGTTATTCCTTGATGGCGATAATTTTAAATTTATTAATGACACCTGGGGACACGCTGCGGGCGACCGTGTGCTGATCGAAGTTGCCAAAAGGCTGGCTGAATTTGGCGGAAATCGCCATAAACCGTACCGGCTTGGCGGTGATGAATTTGCCATGGTGCTTTACAGCGTTCATTCGGAGTACGAAGTTCAACGCATCTGCGCGGCACTCTCGCAAGAGTTTAACCGACCTTTTGATCTTCACAATGGGCATCTGGCAAGCATGACACTCAGCATCGGTTTTGCGCTGACGTGGGAACATGCCTCTGCTGAAAAACTACAAGAACTTGCCGATCATAATATGTATCAGGCCAAACATTTGCGTTCTGAACGCATACTTCAAAAATAAGGAATTACACACATGCTGAAACGTCTGTTGTCCCCGTTTATCTTGATCATGCTAATTCTGGCAGGCTGTCAGGCTCCACAAGGTAAATTTACCCCAGAACAAATTGCAGCAATGAAATCATACGGATTTACCGAAGCCTCGGGGGACTGGTCTCTGGGTCTGTCAGATACCATCCTGTTTGATAAAAACGACTATAAACTCCGTCCGGACAGTGAAAAACAGATCCAGGAAATGGCGTCTAAACTGGCTGCTACCGGCCTGAACCATGCCCGTCTGGATGGTCATACCGATAACTATGGTGAAGACAGCTACAACGAGGCCTTGTCACTGAAACGGGCTAATGTGGTTGCCGATGCCTGGGCTCAGGGCGCCAATATTCCGCGCACCAATCTGACCACGCAGGGGCTGGGGAAAAAATACCCAATTGCCAGTAACCAGACCTCAAAAGGTCGTGCCGAAAATCGTCGCGTTGCGGTCGTGATCAGCACGCCTTAAGCATTACTCGGCTGACTGCGCCACTATGGTGTGTGAAGTACTGAACCAGCGCAGCCAGTCTATTATCATAAAGAACAAAAGACTGCAGCCCGCCACCGGCATCGCAATGCCCAGAACAATCGCCACAACCAGCACCGTAAATCGTCCTTTCCCATTGAGCGCCAGCCAGCATTGAATCAGTGTTTGTGCCGGATTCACAGCCGAGCGGGTAGGACGACGTATCCACCACAATCGATAGCCGATCACAATCATCAAACAAAGTCCTGTGCCGAAGACCATCAACAGCCACTGATTGAGCAGGCCAAACAGGATCCCCATATGGAAATCGACTCCCCAGCGAGTCAGTTTTGCCATTAACGGAAAGTCAGCAAAGTGAGTCTGGTCAATGACCTGCATCGTGGCGGTATCAATAGACACCGCATCAACCTGGGTTGGCCAACGACGATCAATTTCGGTGACTGTCCAGCCATGCTGCACATCTTTTGCCGGGCGAATCTCCAGTTTTTGGGCATGAATCCCCGCCGCCTGCGCCACGCGTAAGACGGCATCAAACTGACCACCGTCCACAACATTTACCGCAGTCATCGACATTCCGGCGTGATGTTCTGCATGCTCACTCTGCGTTTGCATGACGCCATGGAGTTGCGTATTCACCTGTGGCGTCATCCAGCCAAAATGATGACGCATTTTATCCACATTGCCTCCCGCCCATTGAGACCAGGTCAACCCCGTTGCGGAAAACAACAACATTCCTCCTGACAAAAACCACCCTAGCGTCACATGCAGACGGCGGTTTTTTTGCATCCGATTGTTCAAGCGACGTTTTGGCCGTGTAAAGAACCAAAGCACAATACCCCCCAATGCCGCTATCCACATCCACGATGCCGCCAGTTCGCTATAGAGTCGCCCGACATCCCCCAGCAGCAATGAACGGTGCGCATAATCGATCCACTGACGCAGAGGTAAGATCCCACTGGTGCCATAGACGGTCATATCCCCAGTGACTGCCAGCGTAACCGGATCGATAAAAATCGCCCGGTTTTCCGAAGGTGCCAATGCCGGATCCGCGAACATCACCCGGGTTGTCTCACCCGCCTCAAGTGCAGGCCGTACCGCAGACACACGCAGATGATTACCGGTTATCTGCTGGGCTTTCGCAACTTGAGCCGCCAGCGATTGCGACTCCCCTTGCGTTGTTCCTTTTAGCGCGTGTGCGTAAATCAGCGCTTCCAGCTGAGGTGTCGCCACGTAAAGTGTACCGGTAAGCGCCGCGACAAAAATAAAGGGTCCGACGAACAAACCGATATAAAAATGAAGGCGTCGCAGCAGGGTAATCCATGCCGCGCGCGAAGTGCAGGTTGTCATACTTTTCCTTAGAAAAAGTCAAAGCGTGTCTGAGCGCTTATGCGCACAAACGTATTATGAGAATCAGGAAATAGCAGACTTGCGCGGTGGCGCGCGGGTATCGGGATATAACCAGGCAAAGTAGTGCCAGAATGTTACCGTCGGATGCAACATCCTCTTTTTCTGTCTCAGCAGTACGCCACACAGCAGAAAAATGAGCGCCAGCATCAGTCCTGGTACATGAGCCAACAGTACGCAGTAACCACACGCCTCGCCGTGATCGACTGGCATCGTCATGGGGGCGGGGTTCTTATGATGATCAGCGTGTTCTGTCAGCATACTCATATCATGATGCATGCCCGGCATAGCATTCATGGGATCTTGTTGTAAAGAGACAGAAATCAGAGGCGCAACGACGATCAGCAGGATCGCAAACAACGCGAGCCATGTCGCGCAGCGTTGATTATCTGACTGAGAAAATACATCTGTAGACACTGTCCCTCCGGCAACGAAGAGGCATTGTAAATGATTTATGAACTAATGGTTAACAATGTGGGAGCTGGCAGCATAAAAAAAGGGCCAGCCAATTGGCCAGCCCTTTTTATCAGGATGTCGCCTGAGCGATATCTTAGTTAAGACGCTCTTTGATACGAGCAGACTTACCAGTGCGCTCACGCAGGTAGTACAGTTTAGCTTTACGTACAGCACCACGACGTTTGACAGAAATGCTGTCAACTACCGGAGAGTGAGTCTGGAAGACACGCTCAACGCCTTCGCCGTTGGAAATTTTACGAACAGTGAATGCAGAGTGCAGACCGCGGCTACGAATAGCAATAACCACGCCCTCGAATGCCTGCAGACGTTTTTTGGAACCTTCAACAACCCATACTTTCACTTCCACGGTATCACCCGGACGGAAGGAAGGTACGTCCTGCTTCATCTGTTCTTGTTCAAGTTGCTTAATAATGTTGCTCATAATTTAATCTCTTATCCTGGGTAAACTGATATTGGGGGCTTACGCCTGCCCATCATGTTTATGTTGCTGTTGTGCGTGTTCCTTTTTGAACTCCGCCAGCAACCTTGCTTGCTCTTCAGTCAGAGCCAGGTTTTCCAGAAGTTCAGGTCTTCTAAGCCAGGTCCGGCCCAGCGACTGTTTCAAACGCCAGCGACGTATCTCAGCGTGGTTCCCCGACAGCAAAACTGCCGGTACTTCCATCTGTTCTAACACTTCAGGTCGGGTATAGTGTGGGCAGTCCAGCAACCCGTCAGCAAAGGAATCTTCCGTTGCTGATGCTTCATGACCCAGAACGCCCGGAATAAACCGAGAAACGGAATCAATCAGCGTCATCGCTGCTAACTCTCCACCGCTGAGAACGTAATCGCCGATTGACCATTCTTCATCAATTTCGGTTTGAATCACGCGCTCATCTATTCCCTCATAGCGACCACACACCAGAATCAATTTTTGATTCGTTGCCAGTTCGCTCACGCCCGCTTGATCAAGCTTGCGCCCCTGAGGTGACAGATAAATCACTTTCGCGCCTTCACCTGCCGCGTCTTTTGCTGCATGAATGGCATCCCGCAAAGGTTGCACCATCATTAACATCCCCGGTCCGCCGCCGTAAGGACGATCGTCCACGGTACGGTGCCGGTCGTGCGTGAAGTCACGAGGACTCCAGCTCTGGATGTTCAGCAGGCCATTTTTTACTGCCCGGCCAGTTACCCCGTAATCGGTAATTGCACGAAACATTTCAGGAAACAGGCTAACGATACCTATAAACACAAGCCAATCCCCATAACGCCGACTTTTACCGTTTATCCGGTGGTTTAAAAACCAGGATCCCAATCTACTTCGATAGTACGAGTAGCGAGATCGACTTTCTTGATAACCTGCCCATCGAGGAACGGTACAAGACGTTCCTTGATACCAAACGCATCTTTCAGGTTTGCCTTAATGACGATTACGTCATTCGATCCGGTTTCCATCATATCGACGACTTTACCGAGATCGTAACCTTCAGTGGTCACTACCTGACAGCCCATAAGGTCTTTCCAGTAGTAAGAACCATCTTCCAGCGCAGGCAACTGCGAAGAATCCACGACAATTTCACAATTGGTCAGGAGATTCGCCGCATCACGATCGTCAACGCCTTTCAGCTTGATGATCAGATCCTGATTGTGGTGCTTCCAGCTTTCCAGCTGTACTTGCTGCCACTGACCCGCCTTCTGGATAAACCAGGGCTGATAGTCAAAAATGCTTTCGGCGTCTTCAGTGGAAGAAAACACTCTGAGCCAACCACGGATACCGTATGAAGACCCCATTTTTCCCAAAACAATGGGTTCAACGGGTGCTTGTGCGGCGAGTTGCTTGCTCATCATGACCACCGTGACAGATTAAGCTGCTTTGTTTGCTTCTTTGATCAGCGCAGCAACGCGATCAGAAATAGTCGCGCCCTGGCCAACCCAGTGAGCGATGCGATCCAGATCCAGGCGAGTGCCTTCTTCTTTTTCGCTAGCGATTGGGTTAAAGAAGCCAACGCGCTCGATGAAGCGACCGTTGCGTGCATTACGGCTGTCGGTGACAACAACCTGGTAGAACGGACGCTTTTTAGCGCCGTGACGAGCTAAACGAATAGTTACCATAACATCCTCTTGTGTGAATAAAACACCGGGCCCCATCGAGGGAAGGGACCCGGTGTCATATTAAAAGCCCGAAAATTTTACTGATTTCTGGGAAAAAAGCAATCAACAGTTAATAACTCTGCTGTAGAAGGCCGTCGGCGGCGCAGCGAGATCGGTGCCGGCGTGCGCGCAGCCACCGCAGCGTACACACAGTACGTGAGGATGGCGAGCACACCCCGGTGCCGAAATAGCAAGTGAGCCAGGCCGAGAAATTAGCGGCCAGGGAATCCTGGGGGCATCATCCCCTTCATACTACGCATCATCTTCGCCATCCCGCCCTTCTTCATCTTCTTCATCATGCGTTGCATGTCGTCGAACTGCTTCAGAAGACGGTTAACATCCTGTACCTGCATACCACAACCCAGTGCGATACGGCGCTTACGGGAACCTTTGATGATCTCCGGCTTGGCGCGCTCTTTCATCGTCATCGAGTTGATGATCGCTTCCATACGCACCAGGACTTTATCGTCCATCTGCGATTTTACGTTGTCAGGGATCTGCCCCATGCCCGGCAGCTTGCCCATCAGGCTGGCCATACCGCCCATGTTTTTCATCTGTTTAAGCTGCTCTAAGAAGTCGTTCAGGTCGAAACCGTCGCCCTTCTTCAACTTGCTCGCCAGCTTCTCAGCCTGCGCACGGTCAACCTTGCTCTCGATATCTTCAATCAGCGATAACACATCGCCCATGCCGAGGATACGTGAAGCGATACGGTCCGGGTGGAACGGCTCCAGTGCTTCTGTTTTCTCACCCACACCGAGGAATTTAATCGGCTTACCGGTGATATGGCGAATCGAGAGCGCGGCACCGCCACGGGCATCACCATCGACTTTGGTCAGAACCACACCGGTCAGCGGCAGCGCTTCGTTGAACGCTTTCGCGGTATTTGCGGCATCCTGACCGGTCATGGCATCGACAACAAACAGCGTTTCTACCGGATTGATAGAGGCGTGAACCTGTTTGATCTCGTCCATCATCGCTTCATCGACGTGCAGACGACCGGCGGTATCCACCAGCAGCACATCGTAGAATTTGAGTTTGGCTTCTTTTAGCGCGGCGTTAACGATATCCACCGGCTTCTGTCCGACATCGGACGGGAAGAAGTCCACACCAACCTGTTCGGCCAGCGTTTCCAGCTGTTTGATCGCCGCCGGGCGATAAACGTCGGCAGAGACCACCAGCACTTTCTTCTTGTGCTTCTCGCGCAAGAATTTACCCAGCTTACCGACGCTGGTGGTTTTACCTGCACCCTGCAGACCCGCCATCAGCACCACGGCTGGCGGCTGTGCAGCCAGATTCAGGGTCTGGTTCTCTTCGCCCATTGCCGCAACCAGTTCGTTGCGAACAATCTTGACGAACTCCTGTCCCGGCGTCAGGCTTTTGTTAACTTCATGACCAACCGCTTTCTCTTTTACGCGATTGATAAACTCACGCACTACCGGCAGCGCAACGTCAGCCTCCAGCAGCGCCATGCGCACTTCGCGCAGCGTTTCTTTAACGTTGTCTTCAGTAAGGCGTCCACGGCCACTGATATTGCGCAGCGTGCGCGACAAACGATCGGTTAAATTATCAAACATTGTCTCTCGCCTGGGGTGGAAACGGTCGGTCGCGACAGCGACACATCAACAGAAATTTGTCGCAGTATAACATGAAGCCGCCTTTGTTGTTATGCAACGGTTGGAGCAGCGGTCACGTAACGCTATACTGCCTTTCTTTATCACTGGCTAACTGTCGACACTTATATGCCCGTTTTTGCTTTGTTCGCCCTTGTCGCCTATTCCATCAGCCTCGCGCTGATCGTTCCCGCGTTGCTGCAAAAAAACAGCGGCTGGCGGCGTATGGCTATTCTTTCTGCGGTTATCGCGCTGGTGTGCCACGCTTTCGCCCTGGAAGCACGTATTCTGCCTGGTGGCGAAAGCGGACAAAACCTGAGCCTGCTGAACGTCGGCTCTCTGGTCAGCCTGATGATCTGTACCGTAATGACCATCGTGGCCTCGCGCAATCGCGGCTGGTTATTATTGCCGATTGTTTACGCCTTTGCGTTGATCAACCTGGCCTGCGCCACGTTCATGCCCAACGAGTACATCACGCACCTTGAAGCCACGCCGGGCATGATGATCCACATCGGATTGTCGCTATTATCCTACGCCACCTTAATTATTGCCGCGCTGTATGCCCTGCAGCTGGCGTGGATCGATTATCAGCTCAAAAATAAAAGGCTGGCTTTCAACAATGACATGCCGCCGCTGATGAGCATTGAGCGCAAAATGTTTCACATCACCCAGATAGGCGTGGTTCTATTGACGCTCACTCTGTGTACTGGCCTGTTTTACCTGCACAACCTGTTCAGCACGGAAAATATCGATAAAGCCGTTCTCTCCATTGTGGCGTGGTTTGTCTATATCGTTCTGTTGTGGGGGCATTACCATGAAGGCTGGCGCGGACGTCGTGTCGTGTGGTTTAACGTCGCAGGCGCAGGCATTTTGACACTGGCCTATTTCGGTAGTCGCATACTGCAACAGCTTGTGAGTTAAGTCTTAAGGAACCCTACGTGGAACATATCTCCACCACCACGCTTATCGTTACGCTTCTCATCATGGTGGTTATCTCCGCCTATTTTTCCGGTTCCGAAACCGGAATGATGACCCTCAACCGCTACCGCCTTCGCCATCGGGCTAAACAGGGAAATCGCCAGGCAAAGCGCGTTGAGAAATTGCTGCGTAAGCCAGACCGCCTGATAAGTCTGGTGCTTATTGGTAATAACCTGGTGAACATTCTGGCCTCCGCGCTCGGCACCATTGTCGGCATGCGCCTGTATGGCGATGCGGGCGTGGCGATTGCCACCGGGGTGCTGACCTTTGTGGTACTGATTTTTGCCGAAGTGTTGCCAAAGACCATTGCCGCGCTGTATCCCGAAAAAGTCGCCTACCCCAGCAGCGTATTGCTTGCCCCACTACAAATACTGATGATGCCACTGGTGTGGTTGCTGAATACCATCACGCGTCTGTTGATGCGCATGATGGGCATCAAAGCGGATATCGTCGTGAGCGGTTCGCTGAGTAAAGACGAACTTCGCACCCTCGTGAACGAATCACGCTCGCAAATCTCCCGCCGTAATCAGGATATGTTGCTGTCAGTACTGGACCTGGAAAAAGTCAGCGTTGATGACATCATGGTTCCGCGTAACGAAATCATTGGTATAGATATTAACGACGACTGGAAATCTATCGTACGCCAGCTTTCGCACTCCCCTCACGGGCGTATTGTGCTCTACCGCGACTCGCTGGATGACGCCATCAGCATGCTACGCGTCCGTGAAGCCTGGCGGCTGATGGCAGAAAAAAAAGAGTTCACCAAAGAGACAATGCTGCGCGCCGCCGACGAAATCTATTTCGTGCCGGAGGGAACGCCACTCAGCACGCAACTGATCAAATTTCAGCGTAACAAAAAGAAAGTTGGCCTGGTGGTTAACGAGTATGGCGACATTCAGGGACTGGTCACTGTCGAAGATATTCTGGAAGAGATTGTCGGCGATTTCACCACCTCCATGTCACCGACGCTTGCTGAAGAGGTCACGCCGCAAAATGACGGCTCGGTGATCATTGACGGCAGCGCCAACGTTCGTGAAATCAACAAAGCTTTTAACTGGCACCTGCCGGAAGATGATGCGCGAACCGTGAACGGTATCATCCTCGAAGCACTGGAAGAGATCCCTATTGCCGGAACACGCGTGCGCATAGGTCAGTACGATATCGATATTCTCGACGTACAGGACAATATGATTAAACAGGTACAGGTCTTGCCGGTGAAGCCGCTGCGGGAAAGTGTAGGGGATTAAAGCGATAATTGCAGGCCGGGTAACGCATCTGCAATACCCGGCGCTACAGGCTGATTAGCCTTTGGCTTTCGCCACAGACACCATCGCTGCGCGAATGGTACGTCCGTTCAGGGTATAACCTTTCTGCATCACCATCAGAACATTACCGGCGGCAACGTCATCAGATTCCACCATCGCAATGGCCTGGTGCACGTTCGGGTCCATCGGCACATCAATATCCGCAACCACCTGCACACCAAACTTAGCCACCACATCCAGCATCGACTTACGGGTCAGTTCAATACCTTCAACCATCGCCGACATCGCGTCATTATCTTTGTCCGCCACTTCCAGCGCACGGTCCAGGCTATCCAGCACCGGCAGCAGTTCGTTGACGAATTTTTCCAGCGCGAACTTATGCGCTTTTTCTACATCCAGTTCGGTACGACGGCGCAGGTTTTCCATTTCCGCTTTGATACGTAACACGCTGTCACGCTCACGCGTTTCGGCTTCAGCAAGCTGAGCTTCCAGATTCGCAATTTTTTCATCGCGCGGATCCACCTGCTCAGCAGAAGCGTCTGGTTCAACCGCCTCAACTTCTTCGTGCTGATCCATGATAATTTCTTCCGGGGCTTGCCCCTCAGGCGTTTTCTGTTCTTTACTACTCATGAATTTCTCCGCGTTTTTTTCGCATTCATCTCGCTAACTTCGCTTATTATGGGGATAAGATTCAGGGATTCAAGGGAAGTACTCACATTGTCACTCATCTTCGCTACAAGGACCTCGAGAAAATGAACAAACATTTCAAGTGTATTGGCATTGTGGGGCATCCACGTCACCCCACTGCACTGACGACACATGAAATGCTCTACCGATGGCTGTGCACGAAAGGCTATGAGGTAATCGTGGAGCAGCAGATCGCTCATGAACTCCAGTTGAAGAATGTGAAAACCGGTACGTTGGCTGAAATTGGACAGCAGGCGGATCTTGCCGTGGTTGTCGGCGGTGACGGCAATATGCTGGGCGCTGCGCGCACGCTGGCGCGTTATGACATTAAAGTCATCGGTATTAACCGTGGCAATCTTGGTTTTTTAACCGACCTTGACCCGGATAACGCACACCAACAATTAGCCGACGTACTGGAAGGCCACTACATCAGCGAAAAACGCTTCCTGCTTGAAGCTCAGGTCTGCCAGCAGGATTGCCAGAAGCGCATCAGCACCGCTATCAACGAAGTTGTGTTGCACCCGGGTAAAGTCGCGCACATGATAGAGTTTGAGGTCTATATTGATGAGACCTTTGCCTTCTCCCAACGCTCGGACGGGCTCATTATTTCCACCCCTACCGGCTCAACCGCCTACTCGCTTTCTGCCGGAGGCCCTATTCTGACGCCGTCCCTGGATGCCATTACGCTGGTGCCCATGTTCCCGCACACGCTCTCAGCACGCCCACTGGTGATTAACAGCAACAGCACCATACGCCTGCGCTTCTCACATCGTCGAAATGACCTGGAGATCAGCTGCGACAGCCAGATTGCCTTGCCGATACAGGAAGGGGAAGACGTATTGATTCGTCGCTGTGATTATCACTTGAATCTTATTCACCCCAAAGATTACAGCTATTTCAACACATTAAGCACCAAGCTGGGCTGGTCAAAAAAATTATTCTAATTTAACGCCAACCTCTTTACTGTATAAAAAACCAGTTTATACTGTATGAAATTACAGTTATGGTTTTTCATACAGGAAAACAGCTATGTTGGCACAACTGACCATCAGCAATTTTGCTATCGTTCGTGAACTTGAGATCGATTTCCAAAGCGGAATGACCGTGATTACCGGTGAGACCGGCGCGGGCAAATCCATTGCCATTGATGCCCTCGGTTTGTGCCTGGGCGGTCGGGCAGACGCCGACATGGTACGCGCAGGCGCCACACGCGCCGATCTGTGCGCCCGTTTCTCGTTGAAAGACACGCCGGCAGCGTTGCACTGGCTCGAAGAAAACCAGCTTGAAGAAGGCCGTGAGTGCTTGCTGCGCCGTGTTATCAGCAGCGACGGACGTTCCCGCGGCTTTATCAACGGCACTGCGGTTCCGCTGTCGCAGCTTCGTGAGCTGGGCCAACTGCTTATTCAAATCCACGGCCAGCATGCGCATCAGTTACTGACCAAATCTGAACACCAAAAAAACCTGCTCGATGGTTACGCCAATGAGGCCTCCCTGGTTCAGGAGATGGCGCAGCGCTACCAGTTGTGGCATCAAAGCTGCCGCGATCTGGCACATCACCAACAGCAAAGTCAGGAGCGCGCAGCCCGCGCGGAACTGCTGCAGTATCAACTGAAAGAGTTGAACGAATTTAATCCGCAGCCGGGTGAGTTTGAGCAAATCGATGAAGAGTACAAGCGTCTGGCCAACAGCGGGCAGTTGCTCACGACCAGCCAACAAGCGCTGGCTATCCTGGCAGATGGCGAAGAGATTAATCTTCAAAGTCAGCTGTACACCGCCAAACAGTTGGTCGGTGAACTGGCAGGAATGGACAGTAAGCTATCCGGTATTCTGGACATGCTTGAAGAAGCAACCATCCAACTCAGTGAAGCCAGTGACGAACTGCGGCACTACTGCGACCGACTGGATTTAGACCCTAATCGTTTATTCGAACTTGAGCAGCGTATTTCTAAGCAAATCTCACTGGCGCGTAAACATCATGTCTCACCAGAAGCACTGCCGCAGTTCTACCAGTCTCTGCTGGATGAACAACAGCAACTCGACGATCAGGCCGACTCGCTCGAAACCTTAACCCTGGCGATGAACAATCATCACCAGCAGGCACTGGAAACTGCTCACACGCTGCATCAGCAACGCCAGCGTTATGCTCAGGAATTAGGTCAACTGATTACAGAGAGTATGCATGCGCTCTCAATGCCGCACGGCCTCTTTTGCATTGACGTGAAGTTTGATGAACATCATTTGAGCGCGGACGGCGCCGACCGTGTGGAATTTAAAGTCACCACTAACCCGGGTCAGCCGTTACAGCCGATTGCGAAAGTCGCTTCCGGCGGGGAATTGTCACGCATTGCACTGGCTATTCAGGTCATTACCGCACGTAAAATGGAAACCCCGGCGCTCATTTTCGATGAAGTTGACGTGGGTATCAGCGGACCAACGGCAGCGGTAGTGGGTAAACTGCTGCGTCAGTTAGGTGAATCGACACAAGTGATGTGTGTAACTCACCTGCCTCAGGTTGCCGGGTGCGGCCATCAGCATTTCTATGTCAGCAAAGAAACCGATGGCGCGATGACGGAAACGCATATGCAACCCCTCGACAAACGCGCGCGTCTGCAAGAGCTGGCACGCTTGCTTGGCGGTAGCGAAGTGACGCGCAATACCCTCGCAAATGCAAAAGAACTGCTGGCTGCATAAACTTTTTTCCCTTGTTAAGGTCTGAGTTCAACATAAAATCGCCGGACGACCTGACACCAAAAGGTTTTAAAGTGGTGAAAGGTCTATTATCATCGGCACATTACATATGAGCCGCGTACTGCTCGGGCCCGAAAAGGAATCAAATCACTATGCGCTGTAAAACGCTGACTGCTGCTGCAGCAGTACTACTGATGTTGACTGCAGGCTGTTCCACTCTGGAGCGAGTGGTTTACCGTCCTGACATCAACCAGGGAAACTATCTGACCGCTAACGACGTATCCAAAATTCGTGTTGGTATGACACAACAACAGGTCGCTTATGCTCTGGGTACGCCGATGATGTCCGATCCTTTTGGCACTAACACCTGGTTCTATGTGTTCCGTCAACAACCGGGGCATGAAGGCGTAACGCAGCAAACGCTGACGCTGACCTTTAACAGCAGTGGTGTATTAACCAATATTGATAACAAACCGGCTCTGACTGAGAACAAATAAGTTCGAGAGATCAAAAAAGGTGCTCACTGAGCACCTTTTTTATTGCGGTTATTTTTTGGCCGATTTCTCTGCCCGCTGCCTGCGCAGCTCTTTCGGATCGGCAATCAACGGTCGATAGATTTCTACCCGGTCACCGTCGTGTACAACATCCGCCAGTTTTACCGGGCGACTGTAAATACCCACTTTATTCTTACCGAGATCGATATCGGTACGTAATTCCAGCAGCCCGGAGCCGCGTATGGCTTCTTCAACCGTTGCGCCCTCTCGCAGCGTGACATGCTGTAAATATTGTTTCTCGGGCAGCGCGTAGGCGACTTCAACGACAATTTTAGCCGACACTGACACTGTAAACCTCTTTCGCGCGAACCGTGAAGGCCTGCACCATGTTAGAAGCCAGCTCTTTAAAGATACGGCCAAACGCCAGCTCGATTAACTTGTTGGTGAATTCAAAATCGAGATGAAACTCAATACGGCAGGCCTCCTGACTCAGCGGAGTAAACTTCCAGCCACCAATCAGTTTCTTAAATGGCCCATCGACCAAATGCATCAGGATACTTTGGTTGCTGGTCAGTTGGTTGCGCGTGGTGAACGTTTTGCTGATCCCTGCTTTAGAGACATCCACAGCCGCCGTCATCTGTCCCGGCGTTGACTCCAGTACACGACTTCCGGTGCAACCCGGTAAAAACTGGGGATAGGACTTAACATCATTCACTAGCTGATACATCTGTTCCGCACTGTAAGGAACTAAAGCGGTCCGGCTAATCTGAGGCATAACAATTTCCATCAATATCAATCGTACAAATAATACCATTTATCATTCGCTAAAAAAAACGCTATAGCCCAACTCGTGTTAAGATAGCGCCTTGCGCCCCGCTGGATGAAATGGGGTGTTTTTCGATTCCAGATTACCTATACTGAGCGGCATTATGACGAAGAAAAAAGCACACAAACCTGGCTCAGCCACAATCGCGCTTAACAAGCGCGCACGACACGAATACTTTATCGAAGAAGAGTTCGAAGCAGGACTTGCTCTGCAAGGCTGGGAAGTCAAATCCCTGCGTGCCGGTAAAGCCAATATCGGCGATAGCTATGTCATCCTCAAAGACGGTGAAGCTTTCCTGTTTGGCGCAAACTTCACCCCGATGGCGGTTGCATCGACACATGTGGTCTGCGATCCCACACGCACCCGTAAGCTGCTGTTAAACCAACGTGAGCTCGACTCTCTGTATGGTCGAATGAACCGCGAAGGTTATACCGTGGTTGCACTGTCTCTGTACTGGAAGAATGCCTGGTGCAAAGTGAAAATTGGTGTGGCAAAAGGTAAGAAACAGCATGATAAACGCTCCGATGTGAAAGAGCGTGAATGGCAACTGGATAAAGCGCGTATTATGAAAAATGCAGGCAGATAAACGCCAAAACATGATGACCAGACCCTCGTTTTGAGGCTGGTCATTATTGTCTGGTTATTGAAACCACCCAAATACATTCATCTCATTTATGAATTATTTCCGCTGAATCGTTCAACATCAAAAATACGCCTGACTTTATTTCCAGACGCCCATAGACCAATAAAATAAAACATCAAGTTCATTCCCTACCTATTTTCGCCCTCTAAATAACACTATTATTACTGTTGTTTATTATATAGCCAACACACTTCAATAAAAACATAAAACACTTAAAATACAATAAGTTAAATTAACAATATGAACTTAAATGCTGTTTAATTTGTATTACTATTAAATGCCATATTATATTTTTAATTACGAGAATTTGCAGAATACTCCCTTTCTGACTATATCATCTAATACGAAAGAACTATCTGGACACAGGGCCGGGAATTATTGATATACCCCAAAACCACTGTACGACCGAAACAATGAAACTACATGTGTAAATTCATCTTCATGATGAACGGGGCACCTGTCTGCTCATTTTTCCCAGCGCACCGTTGCGGAGTCATTCTCCCGGCATACCATCAGGAGTGAACATATGCGTCTGCTCGCAGTTGTATCAAAGTTGACTGGTGTTTCCACTAATATTGAAACCTCTGAAGTTACACTCAGTTCACCCTCTATTGTGAAACTGTCCGTTCAACGTGAAGACATTAGTCAGATGACTCGCGTTAATCAGGATTTGGTTGTCACACTCCGTTCAGGTGAAGTAATTACGATTAAAAACTTCTATGTCGGCAAAGGGGATGACAAAAGCCAGCTCGTTCTCGAAGACAGCAACGGGGCACTCTGGTGGGTTCAGGATACTGATGGCGCATTCCACTTCCAGCATATTGATGATCTGACACCGCTGATGACAGCCGAAGGCAGCCATGAAGGCGGTGCTGTCTGGCCCTGGGTTCTCGGCGGCGTTGCGGTTGCAGGCGGTATCGCTCTCGCTGCAGGTGGAGGCGGCGGCGGTGGTGGTGGCGGTGATGGCAATAACAACACTGGCAATGGCGGCAATGGTAATGGCGGTAACGGTAATGGCGGAGAAGGTGGTGGCAATAACGGCGGCAGTAACGGCGGCGGCGATGACAGTACACCGCCAACCACAACGCCAGCGGCTCCAGATGTCCCCACCATTACCAGCATAACGGATAACCAGGAACTCATTACTGGCAACGTTAACCCGCAGGAATCCACCAACGACAACACGCCTACACTCAAGGGGACCGGCCCTGCCAATGCCACCTTGCATATTTATGATAATGGCGAAGAAATCGGCCAGGTCATCATTGATGCTAACGGTAACTGGACGTTTACCCCCTCACCTCCTCTCGCAGAGGGAACACATCAGTTTACGGTCAGCGCATCAGACAGCGCGGGTACCAGTGAAATGTCTGAAGGCTGGGTGATTATCATCGATACCGTTGCGCCCGATGCACCGGTGGTTACACAGATAATCGACAACGCCGACGTTATTACGGGCCTTATCACCGGTAACGCGATAACCAATGACGACACGCCAACGCTAACCGGTACCGGTGAAGCAGGTAGCCTCATCAGCATCACCGATAACGGTATCCTGATTGGCATGACCACGGTGGATGACCAGGGTAACTGGAGTTTTACCCCCAACCCGCCGCTCGACGAAGGTGTGCACAATCTGACCATTACGCAAACTGATGATGCAGGTAACGTCAGCGCAGAAACCACCGTACCGCCCTTTAGCGTCGATACCACGCCACCGTTGGCCGCAACAATTTCCAGCATTAACCCTGAAGGTACAACGGTAACCGGCAGCGCGGAGCCTGGAAGTCAGGTCATGATCATCGGCAGCAATAACCAGGTGCTGGGCTCAGTTACCGTTGACCCCAGCGGCAACTTTTCGATTTCGATTTCACCCTCGCAGACGCACGGCGAATCGCTCACGGCCCGGATCCAGGACGAAGCGGGCAACGTCGGTCCGGATACGTCTTTCAATGCCCAGAATTCAGGCTATCCTGGCGTACCGGTTATCGTCAGCGTGACGGATGACGTCGCCCCCTCAACCGGCACATTGAGCAATAACCAGGCCACCAACGATCCAACCCCGACGCTTTCCGGTACCGCTGAGGCCAACAGCACAGTAAATATTTTCTATAACGGCTTGCCTGTCGAAAGCGTGCTCGCTGACGGTAACGGCAACTGGACCTGGACCTCCAGCACACCGTTGCCGGATGATTCATATGCCTTCACCGTCACCGCGACGAACCAGTCGGGCACCGGGGGAATGTCGGCAGCATTCACCGTAAATATCGATACTCAGCCTCCTTCACCACCGGACAACTTGAGCGTATCGGCGGATGGTTCAGCCGTCACAGGCACAACCGAACCCGGCAATACCGTGGTGATCACCGACGGCAACAAGACTGAAATTGGCAGCGGTGTCGCCGGGCCGGACGGTACATTTATCATCACAATTAAGCCACCGCAGACCAACGGTGAAACGCTAACCGCTATCGCAACCGATCCGGCAGGAAACCCCAGTCAGCCGGAAACCGCGCTGGCACCGGATACCACCGCCCCGCTCCCGCCCACCAATCTGGCGATAAACGGCACTGGCGACCAGGTCACCGGTACGGCGGAGCCCAACAGCACGGTGCATATCCTCGATCCGCGCGGCAACATCATCAGTACGACGACTGCCGACAGCAATGGGGATTTCACCGCTACACTGGTTCCACCACAGACCAACGGTGAGGCCCTGTTGGCTAACGCCACGGATGCGGCGGGTAACAGAGGAGGAAATGCCGGGATCAACGCACCGGATACCACGGCACCTGATGCGCCGACTGGCGTGACCGTCGCCGGAAATGGCGGCTCCGTCAGTGGGCATGCTGAAGCGGGAAGCACCGTCACCATAAAAGACAGCAGCAACAAAACCATTGGCGTGGGTCAGGCTGACAGCGGCGGTAATTTCACCGTGCAAGTCGCACCATCGCAAGTCAATGGCGAAACGATAAAGGCCACCGCGACAGACAGCACAGGCAACGAGAGCCAGCCAACCTCCGCCGTGGCGCCGGATCTCACCGCACCGGATCGCCCCGTCATTCTTGCCGTCACGGATGATGTTGATGAAATCGTCGGCATCATCCAGGACAATACGCTGACGAACGACGATAAGCCGAAAATTAATGGTACCGCCGAGGCCGACTCTCAGGTAAAAATTTACGATAATGGCGTCCTGTTAACGACCATCAAAGCCGATAGCAACGGCAACTGGAGCTACACGCCTACCACGGCGCTCAGTCAGGGCGCACACGTATTTACCGTGACGGCGACCGATGCCGCCAACAACACCAGCAGCGCCGCAAGCTGGAAAATCATTGTCGATAGCATTGCGCCCACTGTTCCGGTCATTACGCTGGTCAGCGATGATGTTGGCACCATCACCGGCAACGTCGCCGACAACGGTTGGGTAACCAATGACCGCACACCAACCCTCTCGGGCACCGGTGAACCCGGCTCGTTGGTGTCGCTGTATGATAATGGCCTGTTTATGACGGTCATCCTTATCGATAAATCAGGCACCTGGAGCTACACCGTTCCGGGCAACATGCAGCTTAGTGAACGTGACCACCGCTTTACAATATCAGCCACCGATGCCGCCGGTAACGTCGTCACGTCGCAGACTGCCGTCATCGTCACCGTGGATATCACACCCCCCACTGCCCCCACCATTGCGACAGCCACCGACGACGTCGGCAATGCACCAACCGACCTCCTCT
Organism: Citrobacter sp. Marseille-Q6884; assembly: GCF_945906775.1. Classification (NCBI taxonomy): domain Bacteria; kingdom Pseudomonadati; phylum Pseudomonadota; class Gammaproteobacteria; order Enterobacterales; family Enterobacteriaceae; genus Citrobacter; species Citrobacter sp. Marseille-Q6884. The sequence continues at coordinate 97,884 of NZ_CAMDRE010000002.1, read as the reverse complement.
CTGGTAGCCGTTCAAACGATACCCTACCGCTGCTGAAAGGCACCGGGGAGGCAGGCTCCACCATTACGGTCTACGATGGCGCGACCGCCATTGGAACCGCAACGGTACTCCCCGGGGGGAGCTGGAGTTTGCAGCTCAACCAGCCTCTCAGTGAAGGCTTACACAATTTGTCCGCTATCGCGACGGATACGGCGGGGAACGCCAGTAGCGCCGGAAACTTCACGCTAACCATTGATACCACCCCGCCGCTTGCTCCTGTCATCACGTCAGCGGAAGGTCTGATTGGCAGTGAGACAAAGACGCTGAGTAACGGTGGCAGCACCAAAAGCACGAAGCCGGAATTGTCCGGTACCGGCGAGGTTGGTGCGACAATCACGATTTCTGACAATAACGTCGAGATTGGCACAGCCATAGTGCAGGCAAATGGAACCTGGACGTTCATTCCGAAAGACCCACTGTCGGATGGTCCACACAAACTCACCGCCACGGCGACCGATGTGGCCGGAAACACGGGTATTCCATCGGCTGGCTTTACGCTGACGGTAGATAATCTGGCACCGGTCAAACCCTCTGCACCGACGATGACCGATGACGCCAATCCGATAACCGGAACGATTACCAACGGTATCACCAACGACACCACGCCAACCTTCAGCGGGACGGGAAGCGTCGGGGATCGTATTACGATTTATCTTGATAGCGGCAACACGCCGCTGGGCGAAGTGACGGTTGGCGCGGATGGCAGCTGGAGCTTTACCCCAACCACGCCAGTGGCTCAGGGCAGCTACCAGGTGAGCATCACCGCAACCGATCCGGCGGGCAACGTCAGCGTACGCTCGGACCCTGTCGCATTGAGCATTGACACAACACCGCCTGATGCACCGGTCATTACCGCCGCCAGTGACAACGTCGGCGATGTCACTGGCGATATTGTGCCTGGCGCCACCACCGATGACAACACGCCGACCCTTCGCGGGACAGGGACAGACGGTGACACGATCACGCTGTATAACGGCAATACGGTGATTGGCACGGCCACGGTAGTCGGTGGCGAATGGAGCATCACGCCCGGAAGCGCGCTGGCCAACGGAAGCTATACCCTGCATGCCATCGCCACCGATGCGGCGGGCAACGCCAGCAATAGCTCAGGCACTCTCTCGTTCACGGTGAACAGCACGAAACTGACGTTACCGCAGGTAACGGATATTCAGGATAACGTCGGGGTAATTACCGGTTCACTCACCAGCGGCAGCATCACAGACGATACCACCCCGACGATCAGCGGGACCGGCACGCCAGGAAGTACGGTCGTCATTTTCGATGGTGGCAATCCCGTTGGCGAAGCCCTCGTTGCGGCGAACGGTACCTGGAGCGCTGATGTCACGCTGACACCTAACGCGACTCACCAACTGACGTTCGGTGCCAGAGATACCGCGGGTAACGTGCTGGCGGCTGGCAACCCGGTGACATTGACGATCGACACACAGGCGCCGAATGCACCTAAGGTCAACGACATTGAACCTAACGGGACAATCGTTAGCGGTACAGCCGAAGCCAACAGTATTGTCATCATTCGCAGCGGCACCACGATCCTCGGACAGGGAATAGCCGACGGCGCTGGAAACTATTCCGTCACCATTTCACCGGCGCAAACGGAAGGTCAGTCGCTGAACGCCATCGCCCGGGATGCTGCCGGGAATCAGAGCGATCCTACGCCCTTTACCGCCTCCACTTCCAACGTTCCGCATCCGCCGACGCTGGCGATTATCGACGACATCGGCCCCGGTATTGGTGAGATAGGCAACGGCAAAACCACCAACGATACCCAACCGCTGTTACAAGGGAACGCGACGGCAGGGGCTAAAGTCAGCATTTTCCAAAATGGCGTCTTGCTCGTCACGGTGGACGCCGATGCCAACTCTGGTGCCTGGAGTTATCAACTGCCGACCGCGCTGACCAATGGCACCACCTATAACTTCTCTGTGTCGCAAACGGTAAATGGCACACCGAGCGGCCAGTCGCCCAATTATGCGATTACCATCGACACCACGGCGCCGTCGGCACCTACGATTACCAGCATCATCGACGACGTATCACCGGGGACGGGCTCGTTAGATAAAGGGCAAATCACCAACGACTCGCGTCCAACCTTAAACGGTACCGGCGAGGCGGGTGCCACCATCACCCTGTATGATAAAGGGGTGGCGATCGCCACAACCACCGTGAGCGGCAGCGGGTTCTGGAGTTTTACCCCGACGAACGCGCTGGGAGAAGGCGAGCATATGTTTACCGTGCGCGCGACCGATGCCGCAGGGAATCAGGGGGATGCTTCCACCGAATTTCGGATCACTGTGGATACCACAATCCCTGATGCCCCCACCATTGTGACGGTAACGGATAACGTCGGCACATTACAGACGCTCATCTCCGGGCAGTCAACGAACGATAACACCCCGACGCTTGCGGGCGTGACCGAGAAGAATTCGCTTGTCACTCTTCGCGATAACGGCACGGTAATCGGCACCACCATCAGCGATGAAAACGGTCTATGGAGTTTTACGCCAGCTCCTGCGCTTGGCGAAGGCAACCACTCCTTGACCGCAACCGTCACCGATGGCGCAGGCAATATTAGCCCGGCAACGCCGCCGTTCGTCCTGGTCGTTGACACATTACCGCCAGCGGCACCGCAGATTACCGCCGTCATTGACGATCAGCCAGGCAACACAACGCTGGCAAACGGGCAACTGACCAACGACGCGCAGCCTACGCTGAACGGCAAAGGCGAAGCCGGTGCCATCATCACTATTAAGGATAACGGCAACGATCTCGGTACGACGCTGGTGGACGAATCAGGCAACTGGAGCTTCACACCGACGGCCCCACTGGATCAGGGGCAACATATCTTTACCGCAGTAGCCACTGACAAAGCAGGAAATACCGGGGGAGCCTCGTCCTCTTTTACCCTTGAACTGGACTCCGTTGCCCCAGTGGCACCGGTTATCAGCTCGGTGCAGGACAACACCGCCCCGACAACAGGACCGATCAATAACGGTCAGACGACAAACGAAACGCATCCGGCCCTTAGCGGAACGGGCGAAGTCGGTTCGATCATTACTGTCCTGAGCGATGGTCTCCCCATTGGTACCACCACGGTGGGGGCAGGTGGAAGCTGGAGCTTTACCCCAACCGCCGCGCTGAGCAATGGCCAACATACACTGACCGTTACCACCACTGACAGCGCAGGCAATACCAGCCCTGCGTCCAACGGTTTTACGCTCACGGTCGATACCGTATCGCCCGGCACGCCAGCGATCACTCAGGTCGTTGATGACGTTGGTCCGCTGACCGGCAATCTGAACAACGGCCAGGCGACGAACGATGCCCGCCCTGCCCTCACCGGCACGGCAGAAGCCAATTCAACCGTCAAAATTTACGACAATGGTTCGCTTATCGGCACGGTTTCAGCCGACGGTAACGGCACATGGAACTTCACGCCAGGCACCGCGCTTGGCAATGGCAACCACTTATTGACGGTAACCGCCACGGACAGCGCCGGAAACGTAAGTCCGTCCTCTGCCGGATTTACGGTTATTGTCGATACCGTCGCCCCTCTTGCGCCAACGATTATTGAAGCCATCGATGACGTGTCGCCGGGTACCGGTACATTGTTGAACGGCGCCTATACCAATGACACCCGCCCTGTTTTGACGGGAACTGCGGAGGCCAGCGCCCGAATTGCCATTTACGATAACGGCACGCTGCTGGCTACCGTTACCGCCTCGATAGACGGTACCTGGGAATATCTGCCCACCACGCTGGGCAACGGTCAGCATGTGTTCACTGCGATTGCCACCGATGCCGCCGGCAACGTCAGTCCTGCTTCCAGCGCGTTTACGCTTAACGTGGACACCGTTGCGCCATCCGCACCGCTCCTGACGTCCGTGGTGGATGATGTCGCTGGCGGCGTCTTTAATGCGGCGCTGAGCAACGGGCAGTTGACTAACGATGCGCGCCCAACGCTAAACGGCACTGGCGAAGCGGGCAGCACTGTGTCGATCTACGACGGCAGTACGCTGCTCGGCACCGCGCTCGTGCAGAGCAATAATAGCTGGTCGTTTACCCCTGGCTCGCCGCTGGCTAACGGCGCACATACTTTCACCGTAACCGCCACCGATGCCGCGGGTAATGCCAGCGGCGCGACGGCTGGCTTTACCGTTGTGGTAGACACGACCGCACCAGTGCAGCCCTCGATTAGCAGCATCATTGATGACATCGGCCCGAATACCGGGGCGATTGGCAACAATCAGGTCACCAACGACGCACGACCGACGCTGAACGGCACAACGGAAGCCAATGCGCGGGTTGATATTTATGACAATGGCACCTTCGTGACCAGCGTAACGGCAGACGGCAACGGTAGCTGGAACTACACGCCACCTGCGGCGCTGGCTCAGGGTGCGCATGCCTTTACCATCACAGCGACGGACACGGCGGGAAATACCAGCGGGTTCTCATCTGCCGCAGCCATCGTGGTCGATACTGTCGCGCCGGGCGTGCCTGGTAACCTGGTCGTTAACGCCAACGGCACCACGCTAACCGGCGTTGCCGAACCGAACAGCACGGTGATCGTCACCACAAGCACCGGAACCGTGATCGGCACGGCAACAGCCAATGCCGCCGGTAACTTCACCTTCACTCTGGATCCGCCGCAGATCAGCGGGCAAACGCTGCTAGTGAGCGCGCAGGATACGGCAGGTAATACGGGTTCGCCGGGTAGTGCGCTGGCACCGTTTACCGGTGTTCCACCCGCACCGGTCATTTCCAGCGTATTCGATGATATCGGTACGGTCACCGGCGCAGTGGCGGCCGGGAAAACCACCAATGATACCCGCCCGACTATCAGCGGCACGGCGCAGGCGAACGCCGTCGTCAGCCTGTACAACAACGGGACGCTGATGGGCACAACCACCGCTGACAGCAACGGGCTCTGGAGCTTTACCCCAGGCGGCGCGCTCAGTGAAGGCAACCACGCGTTTACCGCCAGCGCGACAAACGCCAACGGTTCAAGCGGGTTGTCAGGATCGTTCAGCGTAATCGTGGATACCACACCACCACCGCCGCCAACGATACTGATCAGCGCCGATGGCGGAACCGTTAGCGGTATCGCCGAAGCGGGAAGCACCGTCACCCTCTCCCTGCCAGGCGGTGGCAGCGTCACGGCGATTGCCAACAGTAGCGGCGTTTACAGCATCACCTTGCCGGTACGCCAGATTGAAGGCCAGTCGTTATCCGTCACGGCAACCGATGCGGCGGGCAACACGTCATTACCGGCAAGCACTACCGCGCCCGTCTTGCCGCTGCTGGCCGAAGATAACGTTACGCGTCTGGCGCTACAAACGGACGTCACCATCAGCAGCGAGCATAAAAGCGATTATGGTTTCCTGCTGGTAAACGCCGCGGGAACGGTCGCCAACGTGCTGGGAGACAACACGGCTGCCGTCAATTTCAGCATCGCGTCTGGCGGCAGTGGATCTATCACCATCAACGCCGCTGCAACCGGGATTGTGCTGTCGCTATTGAGCAGCATGGAGATTGTTATCCAGCGCTTTGACACCGCTCTCAACACCTGGGTCACGGTGGTGGATACCTCGGAACCTCAGTTTGCTGACCTGCTGACGCTGGGTGCCTCCGGCGTGACGCTCAATTATGATGGCCTTGCCGGAGGGGATTATCGCGTAGTCAGCTATAACACCAGTCTGCTGGCGACCGGCGCGTATACCAGCCTGGACGTTGCCGTCGTGAAAACCAGCGCGGGCAATATCACTGGCGGGACGACGGAATCCGGCAACCTCATCACCGATACCGATCCTGTCAATGGCCAGGACAACGCCCCTACCGGCACGCGGGTGACCTCAATTACCGATGGCAACGGTAACGTCATTAACATCCCGGCGAACGGCGTGGATGTGCAGGGGAAATACGGCATCCTGCATATTAATCAGGACGGGAGCTATACCTACACCCTCACCAGCACATCGGCATCGGTATATGGACGCTCCGAAAGTTTCACCTACACGCTGACGCACGGCGCTGACCACTCGTCAGCAAAACTGGTGGTGACGCTGGGTCAAAGCCCTTCGAGCAGCACGGTGACGGCGGCGGACGATATTGCCTCGCTGACCTACGGAACAGAAGTCAGCGCAATAGACCACGGGCCATCAAAGCAGACCGGCTTCACGCTCGCCAATGTCGGTCTGGGGAATGTCCTCGACGTCAGTCTGGTGAACGGGTTGACCTCGCCGATCAAATTCAATGTGGATGATGGCGCGACCCGTACGCTGACCGTTCAGGCCGATGTTCTCGGTGTGACGGTTGGCGGCTTTGATCTCTATATCTATCGCTTCAATGACGCCATTCAACAGTACGAGCAATATCGGATACAGCCCAACTGGATAACCGCATTGTTAGGCGGAAAATCAAAGGATTACACCATTACGCTGCCTGGCGGTGACTATCTGTTCCTGCTGAATGCTTCCGGTGGTCTGGCGTTGCTGACAACCTACACCCTGAATATTCAGGCGGATCACACCTACGCGGTAGACAGCCTGAGCGCTTCCACCAACGGCAATATTCTGGCTAATGACTCGGCTCCGGCCAACACGGTCATCACCGAAGTGAACGGTGTGGCGGTGAGCGGCACGGGCACTACGCGTATTGACGGCCAGTACGGCACGCTGACCATCGATGCGAAGGGGAACTATACCTATACGCTGAAAAGTGGGCTGGGCGCAGACAGCATCAGCACACCGGACAGCTTCGTCTACACGGTCAAAGCGCCAAACGGCGATACCGCCAGCGCCTCGCTGAACATAAAAGCTACCCCGCAGGCGCTGGATGCCGTCAATGACATCAGCAGTCAGATGGCCGTCACCACCCTGCAGGACACCTCACAGCCGTTTACGGATAACAGCGTGGGTAACGCCACCTGGAGCACGCTGGTGGTCCCCAGCTCGAAAAGTGGCACTGGCACCATTGAGATCGCAGCCGGGACGGCAGTGCAAGATGTCGTGCTGCACTTTAACGTGGCATCCGGGCTCACGCTTGGCGGGCTAAACGTGACCTGGACACTGTATGACAGCAAGGGAGCCCGAATCGCGGGGGATTCCTTCAGCGGCGGATTGCTGATTGGCGGCAATATCGATATCGCCCTGAACGGCGTTGTGCTGCACGCCGGTAACTATCGTCTGGATTATACCGGCAGCGTCGGCGCGCTGGGCGTAGGCACCATTACCATCACCCCAAGCGTAAAAGGCTCGATTATCGATCTCGATAACTTCGAGACTTCCGGCGTGAACAGCGTCACGGGCAATATCTATGATGGGGACCATATCGCCAGCGTACATACGCTGTTGACGGTGAACGGTACAGGCGGCAGCACTGCGACACTGGACCCGCTGGGAAGCAGTCTCTCCAGCGCTACCGTTAATGGGTTGTACGGCAAACTGACGATGGGCATTGATGGGCATTACACCTACACCCTCAACAGCGATGTCTCACTTGCCAACATCAGTACCAAAGAGACCTTTACCTACACCCTGAACGACCAGAAAGGCCATACCGACACAGCCACGCTGACCATCGATATGAACCCGCAGGTCGTCAGTACCGTCGATGCCGATCGGGTGATTGGCAGCGCATACGGCGATACGCTGATTTATCACCTGCTCAGCGCCAATGATGCAACCGGCGGCAACGGGACAGCGGACACCTGGACTAACTTCTCGCTGGCGCAGGGAGACAAAATCGATATCGGCGATCTGCTGGTAGGCTGGAACGGGCAAAACGCCACGCTCGGTAACTACCTCTCCGTGTCCACCGACGGTAACAACACGGTCATTGCCATTAACCGCGATGGTACGGGTTCTACGTATCAGTCCACTAACCTCATCACGCTGGAGAACGTACACACCACGCTCGAAGAACTGATCCAACAAAATCATATTGTGACCTGAAGTTAACGCTGTCACTGATAACGCCATAACTACAGCCCCGGATGCCATGACGTCCGGGGCAATAACAGTCGTCACTGCCGTATTTTGAAAGGGATAAACTATGAGACGTGTCGCCCCTGTCGCTGTACTGCTGGCATTAACGCTCTGTTCCTTACGGGTTAATGCTGAAGATGAACCTCAAGTCATTACGTCTGAAGGACTGGCCACCAGCCAGATGCTCCCTTCTCTGGATGGCTCCGTGGCTGAGCTACCGCTAAGCGCCGCCGCCCCCGGTAATCTGACACTGAACGACGCGGTAAGCCGCGCCGTAAGCTGGCACCCTTCTATCCGTGAATCCATCGGTAAACTGCTCTCGCAAAATGAGCAGATCGACGTGGCGAAATCAAAATATTATCCGCAGGTTACTGCCGGAATGAACAACGGCTACAGCAATACCTATAACGATCATGGTTTCAGTCCGTCGCTGGTCATTTCAGTCTCGCAAATGCTGTATGACTTCGGCAAAGTCGCAAGCCAGGTCCGCGCCGAAACCGCCGGGGCCGCACAGCAACAGGCTAACGTATTACTCAGCATTGATACCGTCGCCCACGCAACCGCTAACGCCATTGTTCAGGTTCAGACATGGCAACAAATGGTGGATGCCGCCGACGAGCAGCTTATCGCACTCAATGGTATTGGTCGGCTGACCCGACAGCGTAATGATGAAGGGGCAACGTCGCTTTCAGATGTGGTGCAAACCGATGCGCGTATTGAGTCCGCGCGGTCACAGCTGGCGCAGTATCAGGCCAATCTCGACAGCAGTAAGGCGACGCTGATGAGCTATCTTGGCTGGAACTCGCTCAACAGCATCAGCAATGAGTTTCCGGTAAAACTGAACAGCAGTTGCGATGTAGAAAAACCGGACGATCGCCTGGTTCCTGCGGTACTGGCGGCATGGGCGCAGGCGAATGTCGCCCAGGCAAATCTGGATTACGCCAACGCGCAGATGACGCCGACCATCTCCCTTGAGCCGTCCGTTCAGCACTATCTCAATGATAAATATCCCAGCCATGACGTGCTCGATAAAACCCAGTACTCAACGTGGGTAAAAGTGGAGATGCCGCTGTATCAGGGCGGCGGTCTCACCGCCCGACGCAATGCTGCCAGCCACGCGGTCGAGTCTGCACAATATTCTATCCAGCGTACCCGCCTCGAAGTCCGCCAAAAATTACTGGAGTCCCGCAGCCAGGCGATGAGTCTCGCCACTGCCCTGCAAATTTTGCGTCGCCAGCAGCAACTGAGCGAACGCACCCGCGAGCTTTATCAGCAGCAGTATCTGGATCTCGGTTCTCGTCCACTGCTCGATGTACTTAACGCCGAGCAGGAAGTGTATCAGGCGCGCTTTGCCGAACTGCAAACGCAAAACCAGCTTCGTCAGCTACAGCTGAACTGCCTCTACAACACCGGATCGTTACGTCAGGCGTTCGCCTTAAATAACCGCAGCATTCAGTCAGTGGAGATAAAACGATGAGCCACAATGATCCGCATGCTGAAAACGCGATTGCAGAACCCGCCCTCAGTCAATGGGCGCAGGCGATAACCCACATTGCCAGCCACTACCGTGTCACCTGCTCGCCCGGTGCGATTCAGGCCAACGCGCCCTGGTTTGCCGGGAAACCCCGGACGCTGGCTCTGACACAGCTGGCACGTCAGGCTGGGCTTTCCTTTCATCCGCTGGATACGGCAAAGGTGGTGTTCAGTCAGTGGCGTTTACCGGTTGTTGCCGAGCTTCGCGACGGCCAGATTATGGTGATAGAACATTTCAACGGTGAAGATACGCTGGATGTTTTTGTCATTACCGAAGAGGGACAACGCAACCGGCTGTCAGTTGCCGATTTGCTGCCGGAGATCCACACCATCACCGCGCTGCGTCCGTTGTCAGCGCTGAAAGACAGTCGGGTAGACCGCTATATTTCGCGTTTTAAACCCGACTGGATGCGCGAACTGGTGTTACAGGATTTCCGCCCCTACCTGCCAGTCATGATCGCCGCATTCCTGATTAACGTCCTGTCACTCGCCGGGATCATCTTTTCCATGCAGGTTTACGACCGGGTGATCCCGGCGCAGTCGTACCCGACACTGTATGTCCTCTCAACCGGCGTGCTGGTCGCGGTGCTGTTTGGTTTTCTGCTGCGCGAGGCACGTACACATATTATGGATCTGCTCGGTAAACGCGCCGATATGCGTATTTCCGATCGCGTATTCAGCCACGCCCTGCGACTGCGCAACAGCGCGGTTCCCCGTTCGACCGGGAGCTTTATTTCCCAGTTGCGCGAACTCGAGCAAATACGCGAGATGATCACCTCCTCAACCCTCTCCACCCTCGTCGATCTGCCGTTCTTCTTTTTGTTTATCGTGGTGTTGGCCTGTATCGCGCCACCGCTGGCGTGGATCGCCCCCGTCGCCGCCCTGCTGATGATCCTGCCGGGTCTGCTGCTGCAGAAAAAGCTGGCCGTGCTCGCCAACCAGGCGGCGCATGAATCCACCCTGCGCAACGCGGTACTGGTCGAGAGCGTGCAAGGGCTGGAAGACATCAAACTGATGCAGGCAGAGAACCGTTTTTTGCAGCAGTGGAACAGCTACATTCGCATTACCGGCGAATCGGGGCTGCGGACACGCAAGCTGACTCAGGGGCTGATCGGCTGGGGCATGTCGGTACAAAGTCTGGTGTACGCTGCCATTATTATGTTCGGCGCGCCCATGGTCATTGAAGGCACGATGACCACCGGGGCGGTCGTGGCGGCCTCGATGCTGGGCTCAAGGATGATCGCTCCGATGGCGAATCTGTGTGGCGTCCTGGCTCGCTGGCAGCAAGTCAAAGCGGCAAAGATGGGGCTGGACAGCATTATGCAGCTCCCCACGGAAACGCAGCACGATGAAAACCGGGTGCATCAGGAGATTTTTCATGGTCACTATCTCTTTGAAAACGCGCATTTTCGCTACCACAGCTACGATCAGCGCGTCCCGCTTCGCATCTCGCGTCTGGAAATCATGCCCGGGGAGCGCGTTGCTATCCTCGGTCGTAACGGTGCAGGTAAATCCACACTGCTCCAGGCGATGGCAGGCGGTGTGGAGATAATCCAGGGCGATGTTCGTCTCGATAACCTGAGTCTGGCGCAAATCGATATGGCTGATTTACGCCGAAACATCGGGTTTCTTAGCCAAAACGCACGGCTGTTTTTCGGCACATTGCGCGAGAACCTGACGCTTGGCGCCCCGCACGCCAGCGATGCGCAGATCTTCGAGGCGCTGGAGGTCAGCGGTGCAGCCACCTTTGTGAAACAGCTCGCCAAAGGGCTGGCTCACCCCATTATGGAGGGAGGGAATGGGCTTTCCGGCGGTCAGCGGCAGTCGATTTTGCTGGCAAGAATGCTGCTGCGCTCACCCAATATCGTCCTGCTCGATGAGCCAAGTGCCTCCCTGGATGAACACACCGAGCGGGAGTTTATTCAGCGGTTAAACCAGTGGCTGGGCAACCGTACGCTGATCGTTGCCACCCATCGCGTTCCGGTTCTGGAACTGGTCGAACGCGTGGTGGTGTTAAAAGAAGGTCAACTGGTGATGGATGCCCCGAAAGCACAGGCACTGAGTGCGAGCCGGGCCCCTACGCAGACTCACGGTCGGGAGTGGAAAAATGAAAACCAATCCGCATGATGCCGCCATGGATGACCTCGATATCCGTCGCGAACACCGCTTTTCCGGGGCCAGTCGTATTATCCTGCTCAGTACGTTGCTGTTTGTCGTCGTCGGTGTCTGGGCGTATTTTGGCAAACTGGACGAAGTCTCAACCGGCAGCGGGAAAGTGATCCCCAGCTCCCGCGAGCAGGTGCTGCAGTCGCTCGACGGAGGGATCCTCGCAGAACTGACGGTGCGCGAAGGCGATAAAGTGCAGGCGAATCAGATTGTGGCTCGCCTCGACCCGACCCGTTCGGAATCCAACGTCGGTGAAAGCGCCGCCCGATACCGCGCCTCGCTGGCTTCCAGCGCGAGACTCAATGCCGAAGTCAACGATCTGCCGCTGACCTTCCCCAAAGAGCTAAACGCCTGGCCGGAACTTATCGCCTCCGAAACCCGATTGTATAAGAGTCGTCGGGCGCAGCTTGCCGACTCGATGGTGGAGCTGCAGGATGCGCTGGTGTCGGTTAATAAAGAGCTGACGATTACCCAACGGCTGGAAAAAAGCGGTGCAGCCAGCCACGTGGAAGTGCTGCGTCTGCAACGTCAAAAAAGCGATCTGGGGCTGAAGATAACCGACCTGCGCTCGCAATATTACGTGCAAGCGCGTGAAGCGTTGTCGAAAGCCAACGCCGAAGTGGATATGCTTGCGGCCATTTTAAAAGGGCGCGAAGACTCCGTCACCCGTCTGACCGTGCGCACCCCGATGCGTGGCATCGTAAAAAACATTCAGGTCACCACCATTGGCGGCGTTATTCCCCCTAACGGCGAGATGATGGAGATCGTGCCAGTGGACGACCACCTGCTCATTGAAACGCGCCTGTCGCCGCGCGATATCGCCTTTATCCATCCCGGTCAGCGCGCGCTGGTGAAGATCACCGCCTATGACTACGCCATTTATGGCGGGCTGGAAGGTGTAGTGGAAACCATCTCCCCGGATACAATCCAGGACAAAGTGAAGCCCGAAATCTTCTACTACCGTGTGTTTATCCGCACCCATCAGGACTATCTGCAGAACAAACTGGGGCGTCATTTCTCCATCGTCCCAGGCATGATTGCCACAGTGGATATAAAAACAGGTGAAAAAACCATCGTTGACTATTTAATCAAACCGTTTAATCGCGCAAAAGAAGCACTACGCGAGCGGTAAATCCTTGAGGATAAGGGGTTGCGGGGGCTGGTCACGCGTGTCACAAGTCTGTTATACTTGCTGTAACACATTGGGGCTGATTCTGGATTCGACGGGATTCGCGAAACCCAAGGTGCATGCCGAGGGGCGGTTGGCCTCGTAAAAAGCCGCAAAAAAATAGTCGCAAACGACGAAAACTACGCTTTAGCAGCTTAATAACCTGCTCTGAGCCCTCTCTCCCTAGCTTCCGCTCTTAAGACGGGGATCAAAGAGAGGTCAAACCCAAAAGAGATCGCGTGGAAGCCCTGCCTGGGGTTGAAGCGTTAAAACTAATCAGGCTAGTCTGGTAGTGGCGTGTCTGTCCGCAGGTGCCAGGCGAATGTAAAGACTGACTAAGCATGTAGTACCGAGGATGTAGGAATTTCGGACGCGGGTTCAACTCCCGCCAGCTCCACCAAAATTCTCCATCGGTGATTACCAGAGTCATCCGATGAAGTCCTAAGAGCCCGCACGGCGCAAGCCCTGCGGGCTTTTTTGTGCCTTGAATTTGTCCCGCGAAGTCTGATGCCAACTAATTAAATCCGAACCTTTTAGGCACCTTGTTAGGCCCAACGAAAAGCTCTATTGTTTTCGTTGGGCCTAAACGCATGGAGACTCCCCATAGCAAGAAAAACCAAGCCATTAACTGATACGGAAATCAAAGCCGCCAAACCTAAAGATGCCGATTATCAGCTGTATGATGGTGACGGTCTTACTCTGTTAATCAAGTCCAGTGGTAGTAAGCTCTGGCAGTTCTGTTGCTATCGGCCTGTCATCGAGAAACGTGCAAAGAAGATCATAGGCCCCTACCCGTCAGTTACCCCAACAAGCTAGACAAAGAGCAGGAATTATTAGAAAGCATAGCCAGCTCTGAGCGAGAAGTGCAAAGTGTTCCCGACAGATAGCTCAGTACGAAAGGTTCTTTACCTGGTAATCAAGGATGCGTCAAAAAATGGAGTATAACGACTCAGGACCGGCGGCTGATGAGGAAGGATTATATTATCAAGTGCGGTGACCGCACGCGCGCTCACCCTTAACACCGCGGCAGTTACACAGAACTACTGACAGACTCATTTTCAGACATTATAAGAGCTAAATGCTCCATAACCATCGGTTTCACCATAGCGTATATATCCAGTGTCAAATATCGTTTTTTCAAAATCAGTTTGATCTATATTGAACCCATGCTGGACAATCGATTGAATATTATTCATGTTATTCGCACTGGTAAAGTGAGAGTTTATTATAAATTTATCTTTACCAACCAACTCTATTCCTAAAAGAAAATGTGGAAACAGTGCACCTTTAACGGCAATTTCATTCTGTTTCGGATACAATCCTTTCGGTGAATACGCGGGAAGTCCCGTGGCATAAATTACTTTTTTATGATGTTCAATCTCCCATGGGCCGATAGCATAATCCTGAAATGGTGCAGGAACAAAGTAATGAAAAATCACCCTTTCTTTCTTTGTGGATTCAGAAAACTGCATTGCAATGGTTTTATCTTTTGATGTCGAGACCAGCATTGTTTCCTTGCGAATGCCCGGAGATCCCGCAACATGAAGAAAGTACAAGTAATAATCACGGGCATAAACTTTGGTCTTATCAGTATAACAAGAATTACTTTTTTGCAGAAAGTCAACATCAGAGCCAGGCCTAAGAAAGTACTGCCGGAATCTATCATCTGTGCATTTTTCGATTCTGGCCGATAACTTGGGTTCTTTAAGAATATTGCAAATGCGATTATGAATAAATGTGAAGGTTTGGTCTGAATGGTCGTTGAGATTGGTAAGATAGTTTCGCACCGGCGTAAAAACATCGACTGAAAAATGTCTGGCCTTTTCACCAAAGTAAAACGCACGCTCATAAATTTCGGCTTCTTTACTGGAAACAGTTTTTTTTAGCAGGCGTTTTTTTATATTACGTAACTCTTCTCCGCGATAAAGCAGCAGTACTTCCCTCTGCCTACTAAGCACCTGTAGTTCATACTCTAAATCAACAAATTTCTTTTTTACACTCTCTGCTACAGGATTTAATTCGCTATCCACATAATCCATAATTAAAATTCCTTACAAACGACTCACTGTTCTTGAGTGATCCGTAGTTTACGCGTTCTTCGTTTCATGGCAACGTCCCCCTTCGATTAAGGATAGCGTTGCATTGACCCGTTGAACTCACAGCGAGGAGCAGACATGCCAATACTCGACGAAAAATATCGTCGAGTGGGGTTTCGTATAGTTTGCTGGTCAGAATTAGAGCTATTAATCCAGGCTTTCCAACCATACATTATTTGCGGAGCAGGTGTCGGAGCCTCTTCTGCTGCCATTTGTTAATCAGTCCCCGAAACAAAAATATCTTCACTCCTCGCATTGCAATTAACGCAAACCAGATAGCAGCAACCCATAGCGACCAAAAGCGGCCAGGAGACGTGAAGTGATTAAGCATGAATAGCAGCAGGCAAACGACGAGCGCTGAAAATATTGAGCTGTAAAACCGGCGTTCCTCGTCTATCCTGGCTCTCGTTTCGGTAATTCGCTGATCGAGTGCGTTGTCCCCGTCATTTTCCGGAGTTGAAAGCTCCGTAACGCTTACCTCGAACACGGCAGCTAAGGCGCTCAACGTTTCCAGGCTGGGGCTCTCGCCGTTCTCGATCCTCTGTACAGTACGCGTGCTCAGGCCGGTTAATTCGGCTAGCTGCTCCTGCGACCAGGCTCGCTGCAGGCGCAGCGCCCTGAACTTATTCGTGTCACTCATTGTCGTCTATCTCCGAGTAGTAAGTTGTCAGTTAGCAGTGTTACCGGTGCCTGTCTGCATTACCACGATCAGAACCTGACAGTGACCTGACAGGAACCTGACACCCTAATGACAGCAGCGTGGCAGGCTCTTAATTCCCATACGGGGACGTTATATAAAAATTCGGTACATCACATTAGGCAATCAACATTGCTTATGTTCGCCTCTGGGACGAAGCGGACATACCAACTGAGCTGAAGGTACGCAGTGAGCGAGGAGCAGACTTGCATCATCTTCCGACTACGTGACTACGTATTGATGACATTGCGGACAGAGCGTTTTAACTTTACTTGTTCTGGTAAAGATCCCAGCGGTTGCCGTAAAGGTCTTCAAATACCACTACTGTTCCGTACTCCTCTTCACGAGGCTCCTCAGAGAATTTCACGCCTTTTAATTTCATAGCGTTGTAGTCGCGCCAGAAGTCATCAGTCTGGAGAAAAAGAAAAACCCTGCCACCGCATTGATTGCCGATAAAACCTTCCTGCCTTTCATTTGACGCACGAGCTAAAAGAAGATTGCAATCGCTTTCGGGGTTAGGTGTTACTACGACCCAGCGTTTCCCCGGTTGTGGTGTATCCTCAACGAGAGTGAAACCCAGCTTTTTAGTGTAATACTCAATTGCCCTATCATAGTCATCAACCACCAGTGCTACATATCCCATGCATCGCTTCTGCGTTCTCATTTATACTCCGTTAAGTTTCAGGCATAACTGCCCAGAAATTTACTTTTAACACAAACGAACCTCATTCGCCGTCTGTATCGCTCCACTGTAAAGAAGCGGACAGCTCAGCGGCATAGCCACAATGGAAGCGATCGATTACCATTGCCACTTCATTTTTCACGGATTGATAATCTGGGAATGAGGGATATGTTTCTCACGCGTTTATGTTACTTACTTCTGATTGCTGCGGCGATGGGCTGTCTATGGTTACCCCATCCTTTTGTGATGTGGTTCCTGCTGGTCAGTGTGTTGACGCTGGTGGTGTACGGTATTGATAAAAAAGCAGCCTGCAACGCCTGGCGTAGAGTCCCTGAGTCTACGTTGCTGTTGTTGGGCGCGGTTGGCGGTTGGCCCGGCGCGATTCTTGGCCAGCAATTTTTTCGCCACAAGACAAAAAAACAGCCTTTCAAGACGTACTTCATTTTAACGGTGATGCTGAATATTGTCGTTCTGGTGGTTCTGTACCGGCTCTATCCTACTCTCATGGTCTAATTGCATTATGGTTTTGCCAGCGTAACGCCACTGGCATCAGACGTATCCAGGGCAAGGCAAAACCCTTTATCAATTTGCACGCTTGCCATTCATAATTTCTATAAATATTCCCTCCATAATTACCCATTGCCATTAATGCGGGCCGCGCCGCATCCATTTATCGCTATTCCTGCTCTTATACACCGCTAAAGCCCAGCCGGGATCACCCTCTGGATAAAAGGGAGCTCCGCCTTTGAGCGTTAAAGACAATTTCTTTCAGCAGTTGGTATCAACATTTGCCTCAGAGCCCAACGGCTTTACGGCCGCCCAGTGCCTCTCACTACTGTCCGTTAAACGTAACGTCATCAGCCATTATCTGAACCGACTCTGTGAAGATGGCATGCTGACTAAAGACAACAGCCGCCCGGTGAGGTTTTACCTCTCCGGTCCGCAAACAACCGCTGCCATACTCCCACAGGCAGAAAACGAGAGCCTGTATAGCCAAATGACATTGTGCCGCGCGGCGGTGGATTATCCACCGAACGGACTCGCGCTGTTGCTGACCGGTGAAAGCGGAACGGGGAAAAGCTACCTTGCCGCCCGGCTCTATGACTACGCCTGCCAACAAGGACTGATTGCAACCGGATGCCCGCTCGTCGAGCTAAACTGCGCGGATTACGCCAATAACCCCGAGTTACTCTCCAGTACCCTATTCGGCCACAGCAAAGGCGCGTTTACCGGCGCGACGGGTGAAAAAGCAGGCCTGCTGGACAACGCTAACGGCGGGATGTTGTTTCTCGATGAGGTCCATCGCTTATCAGCGGAGAACCAGGAAAAACTGTTTCTGTTCATGGACAAAGGCTACTTCTACCGACTGGGCGACAATAAGCAGCCACGTTCCGCGCAGGTGCGTTTTGTGTTCGCCACCACGGAAGATGTGAATAACGTACTGTTGCGCACCCTGCACCGGCGTATCCCCGTCACGGTTCATCTTCCGGCATGGCATGAAAGAACCCGCCGGGAGCGTATCGCGCTGCTGGAAACCTTTTTGCGCCAGGAGGCAAGGCAGCTTCATTGCGATATCCGGCTCGACAGTATGCACTTCTACGGCTGGCTCAACGGGCGATTTGCCGGCAATATTGGCGAGATCAGAAATCAGATCAAAGTCATGTGCGCGACGGCCTGGATAGTGCGCGAGGAAAATAGTCCGCTCCACCTTGGGGCTGTCACCGCACATCGTGATGCGCAGTATCACGGCTGGATCATTCACCAGAATGCACATCATGACGAGCTTCCTCGCGATGGCGCGCTCGGCGCCGCCTTCACCGATTATTGTGTCAGCCGGGATGCGGCCCGTTTTATTGGTGAGATGCAGGCCTGGCTTGCGGAGCATGAGCCAAAAAATGAAGGCCATTTTCACCGTCTGCAACAACAGATGGTCGGAGCAGCGCTTGATAATCTGAGCCAGCGCTGGGGTATCCCTTTCTCCCCAGCGCTGCGGCTGGCGCTCTACGTTATCCTGCGAGAATCGATGAACGGACAAGCGGATCCCGCGTCCCGCTTCACTACGCCCGCCTTGTGCCCGTACCCGCCTCGCTCACGCCTGATGGCTCAGGAATTTATTGACGCCATTACTGCCTGCGGCGAACTCACCTCACCAGAAATGATGTTCACGCTGAGCGCCGCGCTGTTCGCGCTTCACGATAACCCGCGAGCCAAACTTCAGGGCATTATCGTCACCCACGGGCAGTCGACCGCCTCCAGCATCGCTTCACTGGTGAACCAACTCACCGGCGGTTACTACTTTACCGCGTTTGACATGCCCTGGTTGACCAGCACGCAAACCATTATCGATATGCTGATAAACCACCTCGCACTGCTACGTCATGACAGCGGGCTCCTGATCCTGGTTGATATGGGCTCGTTGAAAGAGATCTGGCACGGCATCCATCAACACGTGCACGGCGATCTGGTCGTCATCAATAACGTGACGACGCTGCTGGCGCTGGATATCGCGGAAAAGCTGCAGCAGGGGCTACCGATGCCTGACATCATCAGCACCATCCCCGGCAGCTACGAAAATGAAATTCGCTACTATGCGGGGGCTCCGGTTCGCAACACATTGATTGTCGCCTGCATTTCTGGTGAAGGCATAGCCCGAAAACTGCAGGATATCCTTGCCCACGCGCTCACTGCCGTGAACATAGATGTTATCACCATGGAGTACGACACGTTGCGTCAGGCGCTGAAGGAGAAAGGCCAGCTAGCAGATACGCGACTTATAATCACGACTACCGACCTGGATACGGGCAACATCCCGTCCCTGACTATCCGCAACATCATTCAGGGCAACGCCGACAGCCTGCTACAACACTATTTCTCCGAGTGGCTGGACGACGCGGAATTTGGTGACATGATCCAGCAGATGGTCGAGCTGTTTACTCTTGAAGGTATCAGCAGCCGCCTGACCTTTCTCAATCCCCGGGTGGTGCTTGAGGATATTGAAACCATTATTCGTCGCTATGAGCAGGACTATCACTGCCGGTTCGAAAACTATCTGCATATCAACCTGGTGATGCACATCGCGCTGATGACGGAGCGACTGATGTTGAACAGTGGTCACACCCATCGTGACAGTGAAACACTGGACGAGCGTCAGCAGCGGTTTATCTCACAAAACACCCGTTATTTTCAGCCGCTGGTGCAGAAATACCACATCACAATCCCACTGACCGAAATGCTGATGATTGATGAAATCCTCGCAGGTATCCGTGCGCGTTCGACACATACCATCCCCGGTGTCGAAAATGGCAATTAGTGTCCAAAACAGAATTTTAACCTTTAAATATCAGCACATTAAAAACTGGCATGGCGTTTGCTGTATATCAACAGACCATGACGGGAGAAGCAAACATGATTGAAATTTATATGGCGGGACACGGTGAATATGCCAGAGGCATTGTTTCAGCGCTGGATATGTTGCTGGGCGATAGCCACGGTGTCACGCCGATTTGCGCCTACTGCGGTGATATCACCTCTATTCATCAACTGGAAACGCATCTTGCCCAGGCTGCTGCCGACGTACATTCCAGAGGCAACGAAATGGTGCTGTTTACCGATATACCCGGCGGCAGCGTGAATAATACGGCTCTGAAAATTGCTGCCAGCAGCCGCCATATTCACCTTATCTCCGGTGCCAGCGTGGTGATGCTGCTGGAGTTTTACATGAGCGAAGGCGCACCGCTCGCGCAGCGGATAACCATCGCACTACAGGCCGCTCACGGCGCCAGTCGCTACCAGAACGAGCAACCTGATTTCATCGCCCTGCGTGAAACCATGGCCAAATGCGCAAACGCAGGTCCGGGGGTGGCATGCTGACATTGCGTGTTGACGACCGTCTCATCCATACCCAGGTAGTTGCAGGGTGGATACAGGCGCTGGCACTCACTCGTATTATCGTCGGCAACGATGATGCCGCGGGAGATCCGATGCACGCTCTGGCGCTGGAAATGGCGCTACCACCGGGCGTGTCGTGCCACATCTGTACACCAGAAGATGTTGCAGACCAGATCCTGCCGGGTGCAAACCAGATGGTAATCGTCGCCTCCCTCGCCTGTGCCAGTCGCGTCGTGTCACGTATTCCCGCGATTACGGAAATTAATCTGGCAAACTGCTCTCAATATCACCGTCAGGCGGAATGCCAGCAATTTGCCGCCAGCGTCTGGCTAACGAACGACGAACTGGCCCTGCTCCAGGATCTGAAACAACACGGTATCAGCGTTGTGAATTATCCTTCGCCGCCCGTTAATGAAAAATAAAAACGTTATTTCCTGATGTATTCATATGCAGCCAACACATTATTCTCCGCTACCGGCTGAATATTTAGTTTTTCTGCAATAGAACGCGACAGGGAAATAAATTATAAGAGGAATATTTATGGCTATAATCAACATCCGTGTCGATGAGCGGCTCATTCATGGCCAGGTCGCCAATATGTGGACATCGCGTCTGAATATCACCCGTATCATGGTGGTAGATGATCAAATAGCGGAAAGCGACATCGACAAAATGACCCTCAAAATGGCTGTTCCTGCAGGTGTTAAGTTAAGTGTCCTGCCGTTCAAAACGGCGGCGGAAAATATTATTGCGGGCAAATATGATTCGCAGCGCGTGCTGTTACTTATTAAATCAGTTCCAGCATTAATGGCTCTGTATGAACATCATCTGCCGATGCCTGAAATTAATATTGCCAACGTGACACAGCTTCATAACGGATTCCCGGTCACGAAAAGTGTCAGCCTTTCTGCCGAGGATATTACCCGACTTCAGCAGCTTGGCGCGCAGGGCACAAAAATTATCAGTCAGCGCGTTCCTAACGACGATAAGCTGAATGTCACCGATATTCTTAATAACCTGAAATAAAGCGAGGAGCCACCATGACAATAGAAGGATGGCAGATTCTGGTTATTTGCCTGTTTGCTTTTATCCAGATTATTGACGTTATTACCGTCAACGTCGGTCTGGGATATCCACTGAATGCCGGGATGATCACCGGTCTTATTATGGGGGATGTCACCACCGGTCTTGCCGTTGGCGCAACGCTGCAGCTAATGGTGCTGGGTGTCGGCACCTACGGCGGCGCCTCAATTCCTGATTTCACCACTGGCGCCATTATCGGCACAATTTTCGCGGTCATCAGCGGCAAAGGCATTGAGTTCGCCATCGGACTCGCTGTGCCAGTCGGCCTGCTGCTGATTCAGTTGGATATCCTGGCGCGCTTTCTCAACACCTTTTTCCTGCATCGCATCATCAAAGCTATCGACAGACTGGATATCGGCGCGATTGAACGTAACGTACTCGCAGGCGCCCTTCCCTGGGGGCTGTCACGAATGCTACCCGTGCTGCTGATGCTGCTGTTCGGAGAACATTTCGTCCAGTTGGTGTTGCACTACGCACCGGACTGGCTGATGGGCGGCCTGAAGGTTGCGGGCGGTATTTTGCCGGTCGTCGGTATCGGTATTCTGCTGCGCTACCTGCCAACCCGTCAGTTTTTCCCCTGGCTGCTGATTGGCTTCTTCGCCGCAGCCTGGCTGAAAACGCCGATGCTGGGTGTCGCTGTTCTCGGTATCGCCGGTGCCATTATTCACTACCGCAACGTTTCCAGTACGGAGAAGCGCCAGTCAGAAGATACGCCTCGCCCTGCCGTACAGACTACCTCTGGGGAGATTACTGATGATGAAATCTGATACCACTGTCGCTGAGACTCAGGGCCGGCTCGATCGTCGCACCCTACGTCGGGTGAATCTGCGCTGGCTCTTTACCTCTGCGATTTGTTGGAACTACGAACGTATGATGAGTACCGGCTACCTGTATGCCATGCTCCCAGCCTCACAGAAGCTCTACGGCGACGATCCGGCGGCGTTAAAAAAGAACCTGGAGATGCATGCGCAGTTTTTTAACACCAGCCCCCATACCGGCGCGCTGATCCTCGGCGTCGATCTGGCGTTGGAAGAGGAAAAAGGTCGTGACGCGATGGAAGCGGTATCCGGCCTGAAAACCGGACTGATGGGGCCCTTCGCTGCAATCGGTGATGCCCTGTTCGGCGCACTGGTGCCGACCATTTTCGGCTCCGTGGGCTCATGGATGGCGCTGAACGGTAATCCGATGGGTTCCATCTTCTGGATCATCGCCCACATTCTGATCATCTTTGGTTTTCGCCTTCCACAGCTCGGGTTTGCCTATCGCCAGGGTATCAACATGGTCGGCAGCATGAACACCCGGCTGAAGTCGATTACCGAAGCAGCAACACTGCTCGGGGTCACGGTTGTCGGCGCGCTTATCGCCTCTGTCGTGCACGTTACAGTACCACTGACGCTAAAAAGCGGTGGTGTGGAGCTGAAAATCCAGGAAACGCTTGATCAACTGATGCCATCACTGCTGCCGGTCCTGCTGGTCGCGTTGGTGTACTGGCTGCTTGGGGTGCGTCGCATGAACTCCACCCGCGTTATTTGGGTGGTGATGCTGATATCCATCGTGGGCTATAACACCGGCATTCTCGGTTAATGGAGTGAGCATGGGTACCTTTACGGTCGACAAAAACCTGCTGCAGGACGGAAAGCCCGTACAGATTATTTCCGGCGCGATCCACTATTTCCGCCTCGTGCCGCAATATTGGGAACACAGTCTCAATAACCTTAAAGCACTGGGCGCCAACTGCGTGGAAACTTACCTGCCGTGGAATATCCACCAGCCAGCACCCGATCGCTTTTGCTTCACCGGCATGGCGGATGTTGAGCGTTTCATCACGCTGGCGCAACGCAAAGGGTTGTTTGTTATTTTGCGCCCTTCGCCCTACATCTGCGCGGAGTGGGAGTTTGGTGGGCTTCCCGCCTGGCTGCTGCGCGATGCGTCGCTGCGGGTACGCAGCAGTCAACCCGCATTTTTACAGGCGGTTGAGCGCTACTATGCCGAACTGCTTCCCCGCCTCGTGCCCTGGCAGTACGATCGCGGCGGCCCCGTGGTGATGATGCAACTGGAGAATGAATATGGTTCGTTTGGCAACGACAAAGCCTACCTGCGCGCACTGTCGGCTATGATGCGTCAGTATGGCGTCACAGTGCCATTATTCACTTCCGATGGCGCCTGGCAGGAAGCGCTCCAGGCGGGTTCCCTGTGCAATGACAATGTCCTGGCAACCGCGAATTTTGGCTCCCGTACTGCCGAAAGCCTCGATAACCTTGACGCTTTCCAGCCGGAACGTCCGCTGATGTGCATGGAGTTCTGGAACGGCTGGTTTAACCGCTACGGTGATGCCATCATTCGTCGCGACGCCGAGGATGTCGGTCAGGAAACAAGCACTTTATTGACGCGCGCCAGTATCAATATCTACATGTTTCAGGGCGGCACTAACTTTGGTTTTATGAACGGTTGTTCCGTGCGCGGCGATAAAGACCTGCCACAGGTCACTTCCTATGATTATGATGCGCTGTTGAGTGAATGGGGTGAGCCGGGTGCGAAATTCTTCGCTGTGCAGCGGGCCATCCACCAGCATGCACCGGAGATTGAGCAGTCCGCACCAGTTGGGCTTTTGCGACGAGCCTATGGCACGATCGCTCTCAATCGAAAAGTCAGCCTGTTTGCGACGCTCCCGACGCTGAGTCATCCCGTGAAAAGCCCCTGGCCACTGACAATGGAAGAAGTCGGTCAAAATTACGGCTATATTCTTTACCGTTGCCATAAGGCAGGCCCCGGAAAGGTCGAGAAATGCAGGGTGGTCGATGCGAGCGACAGAGTGCAGTTTTATTGCAATGGCCAACATCTGGCGACCCAGTATCACGAGCAGATAGGGGAGCAGATCCCATTTACCTTACGTGAAAGCGACAACGTGCTGGACCTGCTGATCGAAAACATGGGACGGGTCAACTATGGTCCGCGACTGCTGTCTCCCACCCAGCGTAAAGGGCTGCGTGGTGGACTGGTCATTGACCTGCATCTGGAAGCCGATTGGGACATTTATCCGCTGCCGCTGGATAATATTGAAGATATCGATTTCTCAGCAGGCTGGCAGTCGCAGCAACCCGCGTTTTATGAATATCGCTTTGCTATCGACAACCCAGCTGATACCTTTTTGGATACCCGATCGCTCGGTAAAGGTGTCGCGTTTATCAACGGCTTCAATCTTGGCCGTTACTGGCATCGCGGGCCTCTGGGTTATCTGTACATCCCGGCACCGCTGCTAAGGCAGGGGGAGAACCGTCTGGTTATCTTCGAAACCGAAGGGGTCGACGTTGGCGCGTTAGATCTGCTGGACGAGCCCGTTTATATTGAGGTATCAGAGAACACAACGTGACACAGCTTGTCTTAATCAGCCACGGCGACATCGCCGTGGCCATTCGCGACGCCGCCTTCGATATTCTGGGGCCGCGAAACGACGTCCATGCCCTTGCGCTCCGCATTAGCGACAGCCCACAGTCTCTTGCGCATGCGCTGCAGACTCTGCTGTCAGCCTACGCGGATGAACCCGTGATTCTGGTTTGCGATATCGCAGGTGGAACACCAGCGAATGTTGCGCTGAAATACTGGCTACAGCACCGGGAAACCACCACCGTTTATACAGGGCTTAATCTGTCGATGGTACTGGTGTACATGCAGGATAACCAGGGGCACTTATCCGCTGCATCCCTTCTCCAGGCGGCTCATGATGGTATTATTGATATTAGCGGCAGAGCACGCAATCTGACTGAAAATTAAAAGATTTTGTATCCACCGCCTGTCAGTTCATTCGCCATCAGTTATTCACTGACACATCCTTAGCGATTCAAAAACGTGTCTATATCGCGCTCTAACGTTTCCCCCCAAGCCCAGCAAAACGTTGGAGAAAGGTCTGATGCTCAACCGTCGCAACAGACCTTACTCAGGTAACCCTCTCCAACGCATTATTTCTTTTCTTCATCCAGAAAGATCGGATCGTCATTTTTCAGCGGAATAGGTGGTATTTATCCACGCATGATCCTCTTCCCAGGTGAACATCCATTTCCGTACCGGGCCGGCCATCACATTGAGGTAGTAGCTGTCATACCCTGCCATCGTCGCCACCGGGTGATAACCTTTCGGCACCATCACGACATCACGATTGTAGACCGCCATACACTCATCCAGCGTCCGGTCATCGGTGTACACCCGCTGCATACAGAATCCTTGCTCCGGGTTAAGACGGTGGTAATAAGTCTCCTCCAGATAGGTTTCCTGTGGTGGATTATCCGTATCGTGTTTGTGGCTCGGGTATGAACTGGTACAGCCTTCGTTGGTCCACACTTCGACCACCAGCAGGCTGTCGGCGGGTTTATCCTCAGGCAGAATGTTATGCACGTAACGCTGGTTGTGCCCTTTTCCTCGCGCTTCACCGTCGATATCCTGCGGCGCGATCAGCCGCGTCGGGTAGGTGCCTTTCCCCGGCGCGGAACAAACGGCCAGCTCCAGCCGGGTCAGTGCCTGAACCTGCACGGTTTCCTGCGGCGTAACATACACCGCCCACGGTTTAATCCGTTCGAACGGGCTCATCCGCTCGCCAATATCACTGAACGTCGCCGTAGGCGTAGTAATGGTTGCACGTCCGGCCACCAGCACCAGACAGCGCTCCTCATCGACGGCGGGTAGCGTCAGTTGCTGCCCTTCCTCAAGTTCATAGGCCGCAAAGCCGACATATCCCCAGCCTGCACGTTCCGGCGTGACGGACTGCGTCAGGCCTTGCGCGTTTGGCTGCTGCCAGCGTGATAACAGATGTGACATGCCACCTCCTTAAATCAGTCCGGCATCGCGCGCCAGACGGCTCAGGTTGTTATATCCCAGACGCGCGTAAGTTAGCGGGTGTGCGATGGCCGGGTCCTGCTCCGCTTCCACCACCAGCCAGCCCTGATACTGGTTCGCCTTCAGCAACGCCATGATCGGCGGGTAATCCACACAGCCATCACCCGGCACAGTGAACACGCCGCTCAGCACGGCGTCGAGGAAGCTGGTTTTGCGATTTTTTACATCAGCCAGGACATCGGCACGCACATCTTTGCAATGAACATGGTTGATGCGGGATGCCCAGCGCTGCGCCACCGCCAGCGGGTCGGCTCCGGAAAACGTCAGATGACCGGTATCCAGCAGTAACCCCACTTCCTCACCGGTATGGGTCATCAGATTATCGACGTCTTCAGCAGACTCAATCACCGTTCCCATATGATGATGGTAAGCAATCTGAACCCCTTGCTGTTGCGTATAGCGGGCAAACGCGGTGAGCTTCTCGCCATACTCTTTCCAGCGCGCCTGCGGGAAGCGCGGACGCAAATGAACCGGCGTCTGCTGCTCGCCGTGAATACAACCACTCACCTCGGCAAACACCATGACCTTTGCGCCCAGCTCACGCAGTAAGGTCAGGTGCGATTGCACGGCGGCGATTTCTTCTTCGACGCTGCGTTCCAGCAGGCGACCGGAGTACCAGCCTGAAACCAGCTGCAAATCGTGGCGCTGCAGGATCGGACCCAGCAGTCGCGCTTCACGCGGGAATTTATTGCCCAACTCAAAACCCGCAAACCCCGCCTCTTTCCCTTCGCTCAGACACGTATCAAGCGGTGTCTCCGCCCCCAGAGAAGGCAGGTCATCATTGGTCCATGTCAGCGGGTTAATGCCTAATTGCACAGTCATTTTTATCTCCTGAATTATGCTTGTCCGCGCTCACGCCACCAGGCGATAAGCTGCAGGTAGTTGTCCCGGATGCGCGCCACCAGCTCGGCATCATCAATATCGTGTTTCAACCACGCGCGGGAGGCATCGCCAAACAACGTGCGCCCCACGGCGAATCCTTTTACCAGCCCCTGACCTGCCGCGGCTTTGAAGTCAGCGCGCAACTGCTCTGCCGGAGCATCCAGGCCTAAGATCACCACCCCGCGACAGTGCGGGTCACGGCGTTCGATAATCTCGCTCAGCGCCGTCCAGCCCGAAGCAGAGAGCGGCGGCAGCTTCCACCAGTCGGGGTAAATCCCCAGGTTGTAAAAACGGGAAACGGCGCGCAGATACAGTTCATCGCTGCGCGGCATGCTGGCAGGCAGGATCACCTCCAGCAGCAGTTCATGACCGGACTGGCAGCAGGCGTGGTATACCTCGGCGATTTTTTGTTCCTGCTCCAGGCGCAGACCGTGGGCATCTTCCGGGTGGAAAAAGACCAGGCATTTCACCACATGCTCCTGCGGCCAACTGATGAGTTGCGTGCCGATATTGCCGTGCTCCATCTCCAGAGGCCGCGAGCCCGGCAGCTCAATCGGACGTCCAATCCACCACCCTTCACCGGTAATCGTATTCAGCGCGTCCTGACCAAACGTGCCGTCGCACAACAACCCCGCTTTTCCATCCAGCCCGGCACGGTTTGCCGCCTCACGGCTGGCCCGCAGGATCAGTTGCTTCAACGCCGGGATGCGTTTTAACGATGCGCCGCACTGCAACGCCATCTCCTCAAGCTGGCTGCGGTGATCGAAGGCCATCACGCACAGTTCCGGCCATGTGCGTCGGCGGGTGGTAACGCGATGCAAATGGTTAAGATGCGGGTCGAGATCCGGGCGCGGAACGAGCGCCGCACGCGAGAGATAATCATCCAGTTCAATTTTGCTCGGCATTGCGGGCGCACAGCCGTGGCGCGAGACCACCAGCGCACCGCAAGCGTTGGCATAGCGACACGCCTGTTCCCAGCCTTCATCGTTCAGATAGCCGCGCAGCAAACCGGACATAAAAGCATCGCCCGCGCCGAGGACATTAAGCACTTCCACGCGCACACCGGTCACCGTCAGGCCATCATCCAGACGTGGCGGGATGGCGTCGGTATAGACTGAGCAGCCCAGCGCACCGCGTTTGCAGACCAGTGCGGCCTGACTTACCGCCCGCACCTGCGCCAGCGCCTGTAGGGTATCGGTGCTGCCGCCTGCAATGTGGAACTCCTCCTCGGTGCCGACGATGACATCAAACAGATGCAACACGTCCTGTAACTGGCGGGTCACCTGATCGGCAGCGATAAAACGCGTTTCGCCGTCCCCCAATGAGGTCAGCCCCCACAGTACCGGACGGTAGTCGATATCCAATACCGTACGTACGCCGTGGCGGCGGGCATAGTTCAGCGCCGTCAGCACCGCTTCACGGGTGTGCGGATGAGAAAGATGTGACCCGGTGATGGCAAGACAACGTGCGGAGGCAATGTAGTTTTCATCAACATCGCTGGCGGTAATCGCCATATCCGCGCAGTTATCACGGTAAAAAATCAGGGGAAAGGTGTCCCGGTCTTTAATGCCGAGTAGCACCAGCGCCGTCAGGCGTTCTTTATCGGTGATCAGATGGCTGGTATCGCAGCCTACCTGATTTAACTCTTCACGCAGGAAGCGCCCCATATGTTCATCGCCAACGCGCGCCAGCATTGACGAGCGCAGCCCCTGACGCGCCGTGCCGTAGGCCACATTGCCGGACGAGCCGCCGAGATATTTGGCAAAACTCGAGACATCCTCCAGACGCGCGCCAATCTGCTGACTGTAGAGATCAACCGCCACGCGGCCCATGCATATCAGATCAAACTGCTTTTCCACGTTGATACCTCATCAGACAATGTCGTTCACGTTCAGCCAGCGGCCTTCCTGGTGTGAAAGTGCAATCGCATCAAGCACGCGCGAGACTTTCCAGCCCTCTTCGAAGTCCGGCCACATCGGTATATCCGCGGCGATACCATCAACCAGATCGCGCACTTCCACCGTTTTCTGATCGTTAAAGCCGATACCGTGCCCCGCGCCCATGCAAAATGCGGCGTAGTCCGGGTGCGCCGGCCCCACGAGCAGCGTGCGAAATCCCTGGCGGTTCACCGGGTCGTCATGCAGATAGAGCTTCAGTTCAGCCATCCGCTCCTGGGTGAAACTGATGGCGCCTTTGGTGCCGGTAATCACGTACGACAGCCCCATCTTGCGGCCACAGGCGACGCGGGAAGTTTCAATTACCCCTTGCGCGCCGCCCGCAAAGCGCACCATGGCATGTGCCTGATCCTCATTTTCCACTGCGACCCTTTGCGATGATCCCGCCTTTGCTGGCCGCTCCGGCACGACAATTTTCAGGTCACCGCACACCTGTTGAATATCCCCCACCAGGTACTGCGCCATATTGACGATATGCGCGGCCAGATCCCCCAACGCCCCCAGACCCGCGGTCTCTTTAAAGCAGTGCCAGTGAATCGGTGAAAGCGGGTCAGCCATATAGTCTTCGTTATGCGTGCCGTAGAAATGAATCACCTCACCAATTTCGCCACGGGCGATGATCTCTTTCGCCAGCTGTGCCGTCGGGTTCTTCATGTAGTTGAAGCCCACCAGCGTTTTCACGCCTGCCCGCTTCGCAGCCTCTACCATTTCACGGGCGTCATGGGCATTCAGCGCCAGCGGTTTTTCCGAATAGACGTGTTTGCCGTGGCGAATCGCTTCCAGCGCCATCTCTTTATGCAGATGATTGGGCGAGCAAATATCCACAACATCAATTGCCGGATCGGCCACCAGCGCGCGCCAGTCTCCCGTTGAGCGGTTGAAGCCAAAGGCCTGCGCCCGTTCTGTCGCCAGTTCCGGCGTCACTTCCGCCACCATCTCGCGCACCAGCTTGCCGCGCAGGTTGAAAACCGTCGGCGCCTGGGCATAGGCGATGGCATGTGCCTTGCCGATATACCCGGTGCCGATCAATCCAATGCGTACTTCTTTCATCCTTTATTCCTCACAATGCGCCGCGACGGCTCTTGGCATAGGTGTCAAACGCCACAGCCAGAACGATAATTAACCCGGTGATGATTTGCTGGTAGTAAGCCGAAACGTTCATCAGCACGAGGCCGTTAATCAGAATGCCCATGATGATGGAGCCGATAATGGTGCCGCCGATACGCCCGTAACCGCCCATCAGCGAGGTGCCGCCAATGACCACCGAGGCGATGACGCGTAGCTCGAACGAGATCCCGGCAACCGCTTCCGCGCTTCCCAGGCGCGCACTGAGGATGAAGCCCGCCAGCCCTGCGAGGCAGCCAATCATCACATAGACGCTCACCAGCACACGCTTGACGTTGACCCCGGCAAGACGCGCGGCCTCCGGGTTGCCGCCGATGGCGTAGACAAAGCGACCCCAACGGGTTTTATGCAGCGCCAGATAGCCGCCAATTGCCACCAGCGCGAAGATCCAGATAGGAATGGAGATACCGAGCAGTTCGCCTCGCCCCCACCAGCGATAGCCAGGATCGAAACCGGCAATTGGCGCGCCGTCGTTGATCACCAGCGTCAGACCGCGCCAGATGGTCATCCCGCCGAGGGTGACAATAAACGGCGGCAGGCGCAGGCGGGTCACGCCAAGGCCATGCAGAAAGCCAATGACCGTGCCCATTGCCAGACAAATCCCAAGCCCAATTAACCAGCTCATGCCTCCCCAGGCATTGGGATCAACGGTCGTGAAGTTGTCGCCTTTAATGACATACGCGGCGGTCATGGCGCAGACCGCCAGGATTGATCCGACGGAGAGGTCGATCCCGGCGGTCAGAATGACGAATGTCATCCCCACCGCCATGATCCCGTAGATGGAGACTTCGGTCAGGATGTTGAAAATATTACGTTCAGAGAGAAAATTGCTGTTCTGGGACTGGAAGAAAATCAGCAACAGGATCATGAAAATCAGCACCCCGAAACGCTCGAAAAAGGCGATGGGATCGATGCGTCCGGCACGTTTGACCGGGGTCTGCGTTTTAGAAATTATCTGCGTCATGAGAAACTCCGTTATGCCGCGTTCAGGGCGTTGTGGTTGATGGCCATCATCGTCATAAGCCGCTCTTCGTTAGCGTCGTCACCGTGGATCTCGCCGGTGACCCGGCCTTCACTGAGCGTGATGATCCGATCGGACACCGCCATCACCTCAGGCAGATCGGAGGAGATCACGATCACGGCAACGCCCTTTTTCGCCATATCAAACAGCACCTGATGCACTTCTGATTTCGTGCCAACATCGATGCCGCGCGTCGGCTCATCCACGATCAACACCCGTGGGTTCAGCGCCATGCAGCGCGCCAGGATCACTTTTTGCTGATTCCCACCGGAGAGCTTGCGCACTTCCTGGGCGCTGTTGACCATTTTGATCTGCAGCGCCTGGCGGTAGGACTCAATCAGGTCGTCCTCTTTGCGGGTGTTGACGAACCACCGCCAGTGCAACAGAGAAGAGAGGCAAGAGAGCGACAGGTTGTCACGAATCGACAGCCCCAGTACCGCCCCCTCTTTTTTGCGATCTTCCGGCACCAGCGCCAGCCCATGATCCAGCGCGTAAAGCGGGTCGCGCGGCTGATACGGTACGCCGTCCAGCTCAAAGGTCCCTGAGGTAAAGCCATCGGCGCCAAACAGACAACGTGCAACCTCGGTACGTCCTGCGCCCACCAGCCCGGCAATCCCTAACACTTCTCCTGCGTGAACATGGAAGCTGATGTCGTGCAGCGCAATGCCATGCGGATCTAACGGCGGCTTTTCACGGCTCAGCCCCTTCACCGCCAGGCGGACAGGTTTATTTTCATGATGCGTTTCGCTGGAAGGACGGCGATTAAAGGCCACATCACGTCCAACCATCAGGCGAATCAGTTGCTCAACCGTGGTACTGGCGACCGCGCCGGTACCGGTAAAACGGCCATCCTGGAAGACGGTAAACTGGTCGCAGAGCTGAAAAACTTCGTGCAGGCGGTGGGTGACATAAATAATGCTCACGCCACGCCCTTTCAGTTCCCGCACTACGCGGTGCAGGCTTTCCACTTCACTGTCGCTCAACGCGGCGGAAGGCTCATCCATAATGATCAGCTTCGCGTTCAGCGTCAGCGCCCGGGCGATCTCCACCATTTGCTGCTGCGCCACACTGAGGCGGGCAACCGGCGTGGTCGGGGCAACGTTCAGTTGCAGGTAATCCAGAATCACTTGCGCTTCCTGGTTCACCGCTTTTTCATCGACGATAACGTTGCGTTTGCGTGGCTCACGACCCAGAAACATATTTTCCGCGACGGTCATATTGGGCAGCAGGTTAAATTCCTGATAGATCGTGATAATACCCTTGTTCTGTCGCTCGACCGGAGAATCCTCTACCGACAGCGTTTCGCCGTTGAACCAGATTTCACCGCGCGTTTGTGGTTGAGCGCCCGCCAGCGCCTTCAACAGCGTCGATTTACCGGCTCCGTTCTCACCCAGCAGCGCGTGAATTTCACCCGTCCCGACGGACAGTTGGGCACTGGTCAGCGCCCAGACGCCGGAAAAACTTTTTGCCAGGTCGGTCACTTTCAGTAAGGGTTGCGACATCGGCCTGCTCCTCCTTCATAGTGAGCCGCCTTGAGGGCGGCTCTGGACATACACTGAATCAATTACCGGCCTCACCGATCCGCTCAGCCTGCTGCAGGTTCTCTTTGGTAATCAGCGTTGGCGGGTAGTCCGCACCGGTGATGGCTTTCTTCTCGCGTACGCTGCCCACCAGTTGGGTCATCGCGGTTTTCACCGCAAAGCCCGGACGTTGATCCGCCGTCACCGCCAGCCAGCCGTCACGCACACGCGCCAGCGCTTCCGGCACGGCATCGAACCCCGTCACCAGAATTTCACCCGGCTTCACCCCCTGGCTCTGCAAGGCTTCAATAGCGCCCAGCGCCATGTCGTCGTTAGCGGAGAGGATCACCTGAGGTCGTTTAGGCAGCGAAGGCAGGACGCTTTCGACAATGCGCATCCCTTCTGAACGCATCCAGTTACCGGTCTGATCGGCAACGATCTTGTACTTCTCGCCGCCCGCCTTCAGGCTGTCACGGATCCCTTTAGTACGTTCAATGTTGGAGGAAGAGCCTGGCTGGCCGGTCAGCAGAATGATGTCCGCCCCGTCAGGGAATTTGGTTTTTACGAAGTCGCCAATGGCCTGACCGCCTTTGTAGTTATTAGCGCCGAAGTGCGGCACTTTCTTCTGGCTGTCAACGGAGCGGTCAAGTGTCACAACAGGCAGTTTCGCATCCTGAATTTCATCGACCGCGCTGGACACCGCGTTGACATCGTTCGGCGAAACAATAAACCCCTGTGCTCCACGGGTTATGGCGTTTTCCAGGTCAGCCACCTGTTTCGGGGAACTGCCCTGTCCATCCAGCACCTGCAAATTGACGCCCATCTCTTTTGCGGCTTTGACCGCCGTACGCTGCATGTGAACTTCAAACGGCATCGCCAGGTTTGGCGTACTGAAAACAATTTGCTCGTTTTCGGCGATGGCTGCCCCGGATGTCATGGCGATGAGGGCGGCTAAGATCAGTTTTTTCATTATTATGTCTCTCTGGGTAGGGTAGTGGTGGTTTAGAGGACGATCTCACGCTGACTACGCAGTGATTCCAGCGCTTTATCCGCAAGGTACAGCGCACGTTCACCATCTTCGCCGCTGCAATCCGGAACCGCTTCGCCGCGCAGCACGGCAACAAAGTGTTCCCATTCCGCGGCATAGGCGGATTTGTAGCGTTGCAGGAAGAAGTGCTCCGGCAGCGCGCTGGTACAGCCTTGTTTGCCGTAGTGCTGAACCTGGTTTTCAAGAATATTTCCCGCGCACAGCAGCCCTTCGGAGCCATGAAGCTCAAGACGCTGGTCGTAACCGTAGGCAGAGCGGCGGCTGTTAACGATGGTTGCCATCGCGCCAGAGGCGTATTTCAGAACGATAAAGGCGGTGTCAATGTCCCCTGCCTCACCAATGGCCGGATCCACCAGATTACTGCCCTGGGCGTACACCGACACCGGCTCTTCACCCATGATGAAGCGAGCCATATCAAAATCGTGAATCGTCATATCGCGGAACATACCGCCGGAAACGCGCACGTACTCAGCAGGCGGCGGTGACGGATCGCGGGAGATAATCAGCAAGGATTCCGGCTTACCGATACGCCCGGCCTGCGCGTCAGTTTTCACACGACGAAACTGTGGGTCAAAACGACGGTTAAAACCGATGAACAGCGGCACGTCGTACTCATTGACCACTTTCAGGCAATCGCGCACGCGGGCAAGGTCAAGGTGTACAGGCTTTTCACAAAAAATGGCTTTGCCGTGACGGGCAGCCATTTCAATCAGATCCGCGTGGGTATCCGTCGCGGAGGCAATCAATACGGCGTGAACATTCGGGTCAGTCATCGCCTCGTCCAGGCTCTGTAGACGGGCCTGATAGTGTGTCGCGAGGCGGGTAGCAAATTCCTGATTCGGATCGACCACAGACCAGAGGGTGGTCGCGGTGTGGTTGGCGATGTTAGCTGCATGTACCTGGCCAATTCGGCCAGCGCCCAGTAAAGCAATGTTAAACATAACGGCTCCCGGTGTTGGTGAATGCGGTGAACTAACGACACTATAAATAAAACATTTATTTCATTTTTGTGGATAGTGAAAATTATGTTTTTGAGTGGAGGTTAACACTTTTGAGATGAATGAGATAAATTCTGTTATCAACATCACAACATTAACGGCAACATTATGCGGAAAACACACTCTCTTCCCAGGAAGAAGAGAGTGAAAGTGAAGAAGGAAGGAAAATGAAATGAAAATTTCGTTATAGCCGTTTTGCCGGATGGCAGTTTGTTGGCCTGATAAGTGAGGCCTTATCAGGCATTGTTTCGGTTCTGTTTTGCCGAATGACGGCGTCAGGCTAATACTGACGCGCTTTTTTCACTTGTGCCTGCGTCTGCTCCGCAGCTCTGCGAACGCCCGGTGATTCCGCCACCTGCGCATCGCCGGTTCGCCACCATGACGCGTAATCATGAGTCATGGTTTTCGGCAGCACTTTGATGTCCAGCAGCGTCGGTCCCGGGTGATGACGCGAGGCCTCCAGCGCCGCCAGCAGACTTTGTTCATCGTTAACCCGCCATGCCCGACAACCATAGCTTTCGGCATTTTGAGCGAAATCCACCTTCACCAGCGGTCCGTCAAGCCGCCCGGTCTGTGGGTTGCGATGGCGGTTTTCCGTGCCGAAACTGCCCATACCATGTCCCATCTGCAGGTTGTTAATGCAGCCAAAGCTGGCGTTATCAAACAGCAAGAGGGTTATCTTGATCCCCTCCTGCACCGCGGTTTGTAGCTCAGAGTGCAGCATCATGTACGAACCATCCCCGACCATGGCGTAAACCGGTTGCTCAGGTTTTGCCAGCTTCGCCCCGATGGCCGCCGCAATCTCGTAGCCCATGCAGGAGTAGCCATATTCCAGGTGATAACTGTCAGGCGTTTTGACCTGCCACAGCCGCTGTAGATCCCCCGGTAATGAGCCTGCAGCCCCCACCACGATGGCGTCATCTTCAGTATGCTGGTTTATCAGCCCCAGCACCCGCGTCTGGGTCAGGCGGGTATTCAGCGCGTCGCCATATTCTGCCAGCTGCGCATCGAGATGCCCCGCCACTTCGGGCGCGTCGTCAGGATGCCATTCACGCGACCACAGTCGATGGCACTCGTCCCGCCAGGCACGACGCGCCTGCTGTACTTCCTCTCCCCAGCCACTCCGGTACGCTTTCAGTGCCTGCGTCAATGCCGTTAGCCCAGTTTGCGCATCCGCAATCAGCGCGGTTGCATCCAGTTTCAGGGCATCGAACTCCGCTACGTTCAACAGCAGAAATTCGACGTCAGGATGTGAAAACAGCGCTTTTGAACCGGTGGTAAAATCCGTCAGCCGTGTTCCGATACCAATCACCAGATCGGCCTGTGGCGCAAGCTGGTTCGCAGCCATACCGCCCGTGACCCCAATACCGCCAAGATTCAGAGGGTGGTCACTGACCAACACCCCCTTTCCGGCCTGAGTTTCGGCAAACGGCAGTTGCAAGGTTTCCACAAACGCACGAAACGCCTCGTGTGCACCGGAATACCGCACACCGCCGCCACACACCACCAGCGGACGACGTTTACTGGCAATCAGCGCCTGAGCCTGAGCCAGACGCTGCGGGTCAGGCGGACGGCGTTCAATATGATGTACGCGACGCGCAAAGAAACTCAGCGGGTAATCCCAGGCCTCGCCCTGCACGTCCTGCGGCAGGCAAATCGTCACGGCACCGGTGTCTGCCGGGTCGGTAAGCGTGCGTATTGCACTTAACATCGCACTCATTAACTGTTCCGGGCGGTTAATGCGGTCCCAGTAACGGGAGACCGGACGGAAGCAGTCGTTGGTGCTGATGCTGAGATCGTGGTACTGCTCGATTTGTTGCAGCACCGGGTCTGGCTGGCGGCTGGCATACACATCGCCCGGTAACAACAGCAGCGGAATACGGTTTGCCGTTGCGGTCGCCGCCGCCGTAATCATATTGGCGGCGCCTGGCCCGACGGATGACGTGACGGCAAAAATACGCTGGCGTCGGTGCTGTTTCGCAAATCCCGTCGCCATGTGTGCAATCCCTTGCTCGTTACACCCTTGCATAACCCGTAAATGACCGGGATCCTGCTCCAGCGCCTGACCTATACCGAGCACATTACCGTGACCGAAGATGGTCGCCACGCCCGCCACAAAGGGCGTTTCTTGTCCATCGACACAGACATATTGTTGATTGAGGAATCTGACCAGCGCCTGGGCCATGGTCATACGTTCGGTTTGCATAAAACCTCCTGTCAGCCCAGCGTCGGCATGGAGAACGCAGCGCCGGTTTCCTGCTGCATTTCAGGCCAGCGAGCGGTGACGGTTTTCATTCGGGTGTAGAAACGTACGCCGTCGTTACCATGAACATTGAGCGCGCCAAAGATGGAACGTTTCCAGCCGCCGAAGCTATGAAACGCCATCGGTACCGGGATCGGAACGTTCACCCCCACCATGCCCGCCTGCACCTCTTCGCAGAAGCGGCGCGCACAGCCACCGTCACGGGTGAAGATCGCCGAGCCATTACCATATTCATGACGATTAATCAGTTCCACCGCACTGCGGTAATCTGCTACGCGCACCACAGAAAGCACCGGTCCAAAAATCTCTTCTTTATAAATAGCCATCTCCGGGGTGACGTTATCGAACAGCGTCGGTCCGACAAAATAGCCCTGCTCATGCCCCTTCACGCTAAAACCACGACCATCTACGCGCAGGCTGGCTCCCTGCGATTCCCCGCTGTCGATGTAACCTAAAACCTTGCTACGGTGCGCGGAGGAAATAAGTGGCCCCATTTCATTTTCCGGCGTCTGATCCAGACCCGGCCCCACGCGCAGCGCGGCAATCTGTTTTTCCAGCCGCGCACAGAGTTCATCGGCCGTTTTGTCGCCCACCGCCAGTACGACAGACAGCGCCATACAGCGTTCGCCCGCCGCGCCATAAGCCGCACCCATAATGGCGTTCGTCGCCATTTCCATGTCGGCATCCGGCATTAAAATGCAGTGGTTTTTCGCCCCGCCGAGCGCCTGACAACGCTTACCATGAGCAGATGCGGTCTGGTAAATGTATTCTGCAATCGGCGTCGAGCCGACAAAGCTCACGGCCTGCACGCGCGGGTCAGTCAGCAGCACATCAACAGACTCTTTATCCCCCTGCACGACGTTAAATACGCCATCCGGCAGCCCCGCCTCTTTCAGCAGTTTTGCCAACGCGAGCGCCAGAGAAGGATCTTTTTCCGACGGTTTCAGCACGAAGGTATTCCCGGTCGCCAGCGCAATCGGGAACATCCACATCGGCACCATCGCCGGGAAGTTAAACGGGGTGATACCGGCACAAACGCCAAGCGGTTGCATCAGCGAGTGGCTGTCAACACCGGTTCCCACATTCGCGGAGTGTTCCCCCTTTTGCAGATGCGGGATGCCACACGCGAACTCCACCACTTCCAGCCCACGGGTCAACTCGCCCACCGCGTCAGAGAAGACCTTGCCGTGTTCTTCGCTGATAATGCGAGCCAGGGACGCCATGTTCTCTTCCAGCAGCGCTTTGAAACGGAACATGATTCGTGCGCGTTTAAGCGGAGAATGACGCGCCCACGCCGGAAAAGCTTGCTGCGCTGCTGCAATCGCCTGTTCGGTTTCCTGTGCTGTACTCATCACCACCTGGCGGATCTGCTCGCCAGTGGCCGGGTTGAAGATCGCCTGAACGCGCTGGCCTGAACGGGTGACACATTCGCCGTGAATAAAATTCGCTACCGTCTTCATCCTTAACCTCTCGCTGTTGATACGTGACTGTTACATGAACACTCTGTTTCCTGTACTCAATGCTTCCTGTACTCAATGTTTACCAAACACTATATATGAAACAAATATTCCACTTTAAGTTGAAATAAAATAAATGATGATTATTGTGATCAAGGATGGATTTTTATGTTAACGACTAACATCACTGGTACAGCCTGCACCATTAAGGCATTTTCCCCGTGGAAATGACTGGAGCTTCTGTTTCATTTTTGATGCTGGATGGATGGTCGAGATTTAAAAGACACGGTTTTGTGTTTAGAATCATAAAACTATTGTGAGGGATAAAATGACGACAGCAACCAACCTGAACGAACTGCAGCAGCAAATCCGCGATCGCTACGATAGCCTGAGCAAAAGGCTGCAGCAGGTCTCGCGCTATGTGCTGGATAATACGAATAGCGTGGCCTTTGATACGGTCGCCGTCATTGCCGAGCGCGCCAATGTTCCGCCGTCAACGCTTATCCGCTTTGCCAATGCGTTTGATTTCACCGGCTTCAACGAGATGAAACAACTGTTTCGCATGAACCTGGTGGAAGAAACCGCCAGCTACAGTGACCGTGCGCGAATGTTCCGCGAAATGGAAAGCGAGGCCGTGCCGGAAACGCCACTCGACATATTGCAGGAATTTGCGCGTTCAAACTCGCAGGCGCTACAACAACTGGCCGCGCGTGCCGAACCTGAAATGCTGGAACGCGCCGTCCAACTGCTGGCCGAAGCTGACACCATCTATATTGCGGGCTTGCGCCGCTCCTTCAGCGTTGCGGCGTATCTCACCTATGCCCTGAGTCACCTGGACTGCCGCCCTGTTCTGCTCGACGGAATGGGCGGGATGTTGCGCGAGCAGATAAGCCGTATCAAAGCGCGCGATATTGTCGTGTCTGTTAGCTTCTCGCCGTACGCGGAAGAGACATTAATGGTCAGCGAAACAGCAGCGAATGCGGGCGCACGTCAGATAGTCATTACCGACAGCCAGATAAGCCCGCTGGCCACGTTCAGCGATCTCTGTTTTGTCGTAAAAGAGGCGCAGGTAGACGCGTTTCGGTCTCAATCGGCAACATTGTGCCTGGTGCAATCGCTGGTGGTGGCGCTGGCTTACCGGTTAGGCGACAGAGGAAATGAGAATGGACATGCTGCGGGGCAATAGCGCACCGCAGCATTTTACGGGTTTTGGTGACCGCCAGAGCGGTCACCTTTACAACGCGTCCGGCGCAAGCAAGTAACAGAGAAAATGTGTGGCCAGGCGCACGCGCGTTGAAATCCGCTTCGTTTACTGGCTCATGCTGTCTTT
This sequence comes from Citrobacter sp. Marseille-Q6884, assembly GCF_945906775.1. Classification (NCBI taxonomy): domain Bacteria; kingdom Pseudomonadati; phylum Pseudomonadota; class Gammaproteobacteria; order Enterobacterales; family Enterobacteriaceae; genus Citrobacter; species Citrobacter sp. Marseille-Q6884. The sequence goes on along the minus strand of NZ_CAMDRE010000002.1, from coordinate 58,040 downwards.
TTTACCCATATCATCTTTCTTCGCCATGCCGTCTTTTTTACCCATGTCATCCTTTTTCATCTTGTCCATTTTGCCCATATTGTCTTTCCCCATGTGATCCTTGCTCATGGCGTCTTTGCACATGCTGTCTTTGCACATTTCATCATGCGGCTTAGACATGGAGTCTTTCGACATCGTGTCTTTTTTCATTGTGTCTGCCGCCTGGACGTTGGCCATAAACAGAGCAGAAAGCACAGTTGCTGCAATAATCATCTTTTTCATGGTATTTCCTCGTTATTAACGTTGTTGTATTAACTGCCACCAAACCAGTTGTAACCCTGATCTTCCCAGTAACCGCCCGGGAAATGGTTGGTGATTTCAATGACCTGAACATGCTTGGGATTTTTGTATCCCAGCTTGGTCGGGATGCGTAACTTCATGGGATACCCATATTCCTTAGGGAGGATTTGGTTATTCCATGTCAGCGTCAGCAGAGTCTGCGGATGCAGTGCGGTCGCCATATCGATGCTGGTGTAATAGTCATCCGCACAGCGGAAACTGACGTACTTCGCGCGCATATCGGCGCCGATCAGCGTCAGGAAATGGCGGAACGGCACACCGCCCCACTCGCCTATCGCGCTCCATCCTTCCACGCAGATATGGCGGGTTATCTGGCTCACCTGCTGCATGCGATACAGTTCAGGTAAGCGCCAACGGCGGGTGTCGCGCACCAGCCCACGGATCTCCAGTTGGTAATCGCCGCCATCAATCTGCGGGATATCCTCCTCCCCATAAAAAGCGTTAAAGGGGAATGGATGGGTTATATCGGCAGCGGTGTATTCCGGTGCCAGATTGCGGTCGCTGAACAGGAACCCTTGCACCCGGTCATTAAATCGGGACATCCGCGACAACACATTTTCCACATCCGCGTTATCGCTAATATCACAGCCGGTCAGCATCATAATGCCCCCCAGCGTCAGTCCCTGACGCAGTAAGCGGCGCCTGTCCGGGCTAAGTATTTTTTCTGCATCCTTCACCAGGTAATGGGCATCACTGTTGGAGAGAAAGCGCTCTTTTTTCATGATCAGTTCCTTAGCGACCACGCAGCATAGCCAACAGCGTGCGCGGTACCAGCAGCACCATCAGCAGGTGAATAACGATAAACAGCGCCATCGCGCTCATGCACAAAAAGTGGATATAACGCGCCGCTTCATAACCACCGAGCAGCGTACTGAGCAGCGAAAACTGGACGGGTTTCCACAGCACCAGGCCTGAAAACACCAGCCCCACACCGTCGAGAAGAATCAGCAGATAGGCGATTTTTTGCACCATGTTGTAGTCGCGCAGATCAGCGTGCTGCAGTTTTCCGCGTAACGCCTGGGAAAGGGTTTCTTTCAGCGACTGCCACGAGAGCGGGAAGAATTTGCGCCGAAAGCGCCCGCTGGCGACACCCAGCGAGAGGTATACCGCACCGTTGATGACCAGTACCCACATCAGGGCAAAGTGCCACTGCAACGCGCCGCCAAGCCAGCCACCAAGGGTCAACGGCGTCGGAAACGTAAAAGGAAACAAGGGAGAAGCGTTATAAATGCGCCAGCCGCTGAACAACATGCCCGCAATGGCCACGACATTGACCCAGTGGCAACAGCGCAGCCATAAAGGGTGTACCGGTTGTGAATGTGATGGTTGCATGGTGCGCTCTCTGTGGAAGATATGGACGCATCATGGCGGTTTTCTGATCACCACATCCTCACGAAAGTTTAAATAAAATGTGATAACTCGCCGCGCCAGCCTGGGGTAAGCTTTTGGTAAAGACATCGTGGGTAACTCGCTATGAATAACGCAAAAAAAATACTGCTGGTGGAAGATGATTGCGATATCGCCACCCTGCTGCGGCTGAATCTGCAGGATGAGGGCTATCAGATTGTCCATGAGGCGGACGGCGCCAAAGCCCTGGCGTTACTCGAGAAGCAGGTCTGGGATGCGGTGATCCTCGATCTGATGCTGCCGAATGTCGATGGTCTGGAGATTTGCCGCCGTATCCGTCAAATGGCGCGCTACCTGCCGGTAATTATCATCAGCGCCCGCACCAGTGAAACCCACCGGGTGCTGGGGCTGGAAATGGGCGCTGACGATTACCTGCCAAAGCCCTTTTCCGTGCTGGAACTGATTGCGCGCGTCAAAGCGCTGTTTCGTCGCCAGGAAGCCATGGGGCAAAATATCCGGCTGGAAGGCGGCTTGATCCGCTGTCACGGGTTGCATATCGACCCACTGGCGCGCGAGGTTCGCTTGCGTGGCGAGTTGATCGATCTCACTCCGCGCGAGTTTGACCTGCTGTACTGGTTCGCCCGTCACCCGGGTGAAGTTTTTTCCCGTCTTTCGCTACTGGACAACGTCTGGGGCTATCAACATGAAGGGTACGAGCATACGGTGAACACGCACATCAACCGCCTGCGCACCAAAATCGAGCATGACGCTGCCGAGCCGGAGATTATCCTGACAGTCTGGGGTAAAGGGTACAAATTTGCTGTCGAGAAAACGGAGCCGCAACCATGATTCGTCGCCTGACGTTAAGCCAGCGGTTAACGCTGGTGTTCACCGCCATTCTCCTGTTTTGCGCCGCCGCGGCATGCGGCGTCCAGATCTACAGCAGTAATCAGTACGGCAACGCGATGGTGCAACGTTTGTCTGCCGGTCTGGCACAACAAATCGCCATCAGCGAACCGCTGCTGGATAACGCCGGGCAGGTCAATCGCCAGACGCTTAAAACCCTGTTTGATCGGCTTATGACCCTCAATCCCAGCGTGGAGCTCTATCTGATCTCGCCGGATGGGCAACTGCTCGCGGATGCTGCGCCCTCGGGGCACCTCAAGCGTCAGCGCGTCAACATCGCGCCGCTGCAGAAATTCCTCGCCGGGAGCGCCTGGCCAGTATACGGCGATGACCCGCGAAGCACGGATAAACAAAAAGTATTCAGCGTGGCTCCCATTCACCTGAATGGCGAGCTGCGCGGCTATCTGTACATAATTTTGCAGGGCGAAGAACTCAATGCCCTCGCGGATGCGGTGTGGCAAAAAGCGCTCTGGAATGCGCTGCTGTGGTCGCTGCTGCTGGTGGCCGTGTTTGGTCTGTTGGCGGGGATGCTGGTCTGGTATTGGGTAACGCGTCCGGTAAAACAATTGACGGCGAATGTCAGCAGGATCGAGCAGGACAGTATGAGCGCCATCAAACAGCTGGCAATGCAGGAGCCCGACCCGCAGCCCGGCAATGAAGTCGCGGTATTGCGTAATACCTTTATTGAGCTGGCGCGTAAAATCGCCTGTCAGTGGGATCAACTCTCCGATAGCGATCGGCAGCGTCGTGAGTTTATCGCCAATATTTCCCACGATCTGCGCACGCCATTAACGTCGCTTCTTGGGTATCTGGAAACCCTGTCAATGAAAGCGGATACGCTCTCACCAGAAGACAGCCGTCAGTACCTGGCGATTGCCCTGCGCCAGGGACATAAAGTGAGGCATTTATCTCAGCAGCTTTTTGAACTGGCGCGCCTTGAGCATGGCGGTATCAAGCCCCAACTGGAGCGGTTTGCCATCGGCGAGCTCATCCAGGATGTGGCGCAGAAATTCGATCTCACCATCGAAACCCGGCAATTACAGCTACGGGTGGATATGCCGCATTCTCTGCCGCTGATCAACGCTGATGTTTCAATGATCGAGCGCGTGGTCACCAATTTACTGGATAACGCCGTACGCCACACCCCGCAGGGAGGCACAATCCGGCTGAAAGTATGGCAAGAACATGACCAGTTGCAGGTCGAAGTGGCGGACAGCGGACCGGGGGTAGAAGAGGATATGCGGGCGCAACTGTTCCAGCGGCCATCAGCGCTCAGCCAAAAGGCGTCACGCGAAGCGCGGGGTGGACTGGGGCTGCTAATTGTACGCCGAATGCTGGAACTGCACGGTGGCGGCATCCGTCTGATGGATGCCACACCCGGTGCCTGTTTTCGCTTTTTTGTGCCTTTATAATATCGGGGGCAAATCGTGTTTATCCGCGTATATTCAAATTGTCATACCTGCAGGCTATTTGGATATACGCAACAGATAAGAGATATCCTATAATGATTATTTAAATATTTAATTAACCCAAACTATTTACTTATTAATGAATTAACATAAATACATAAGAATAACTATTACACTATTGCACCCGAACATGGTTAACACAAAAAAAATCACATCCTTCGCATGCTTTCTCACATCAAAAAATCTAATGCTATTTTTTTAGTTACATAAAGACAAAAACGCATTTTGTTGAACTGATTTTGACCTGATGTAAGATGATGTTACCAAATATATTAATCACTTCTTCCTGAGGCGCATTTTGTGAACACAGCATAGCTAAAACTATGGCGTTATCAGGAGCGTTATATTCAGTGATACCTAATATATGGGACATATTATCTGATGCAGAGTCGTTTAATAACAAAAACTATTTAAGCTACTTACCCAGATAATTTATTTAGTGGATTGTTCTAACACTGACTTTATTTCACACGAATATAAGTCAGACATGGAGATGATGATGAACAAGGTGTACCGTGTTATCTGGAGTAGTGCGAACCAATGCTGGATGGTTGTTTCAGAATTGACGGCCTCGCAAAAAAAACAAAAAAGCAGTGTGAATAAAACAAAACTCGGATCGGTATCCGCAGGTATTACGGCGATGCTATTGTGTAGCGCCGGGTATGCTGCTGATTATACCTCAACGATTACGGGCAATTTTACCTTCCCAGCCGGCGAAACCAGCACAATCACGACAACGGCTGATAGTACCCCGGGTATCAATTTATGGGATGAAACAGTCACATCTAATGATGATCTGGTAATAAATACGTCCGGGTATGGCAGTAATGGCATCAAGGGCAGCTATGACTCGCATGTTAATCTTAAGAACGTCACTATTACGGCCACGGGTAATTCTGCTTTCGGTATCCGCAGTAACGGAAACTTCACCAGTACAGGTCTGGTCACCGTTAATACAACCAACGGAAGTGGCGGTATACAGGCCGATAATGAATCCAACTTCCAATTCGCAGACATTGATATCACAAACACGGGAAATAACTATACTGCGTTAAATGCTTATAGTAGTGACAGCGTGATTTCCGCTACCGGGGCGACAACGATTCATCTTATTGATGGCGACGCCGTCACCGGTGTCTCCACACTAAGGGATACCGCTACCGTTAATCTGCAAGACCTCACAATAACGGGTACAAACAGTTCGATTCGCGGTATTGCCGCCTTTCCCGGTACGATTAACGTTATCGGTAAAACCGTCATTCAGGCTGATAAATCATATAGCAATGGCGTTATTGCTCTGTTGAGTGGCACAGTACATCTGGCTGACGCGGAGATTACCATCACAGGTAATAATTCCCATGGACTGAATGCCGAGGATTCAGGCTCTTCCATTTCCAGCAGCGGACTCACTAAGGTGAATATCACTGGCAATAATAGCGCAGGGTTACGAGCCCAAAACGGCGGCGTTATTAGCATGCTGAATACAGATGTAACGGTAGCCGGTGATAATTCCGTCGGCCTACTTGCCACTGGTAGCAGCAGTAATATTACCAGCACCGGAACGACGGTCATTCAGACGACCGGTAATAATGCCTATGGTCTGCAGGCCGCTAACGGCGGCGCCCTTCATGCTGGAACCGCCACGACGGTGAACACGACAGGCGCTGGCGCTACCGCTGTTTTCGCAAGCGGAGCGGGTTCTATCATTGACCTGACCGCAGCGACAACGGTGGCGACCGCTGGCGATGGTGCCCATGGCTTACGACAAGATGGAACCGCAAGTATCCGCAGTAATGGCGGCAGTATTACCACATCAGGCGCCGGTTCACATGGTTTTACCGCAACGGGCGGTACGACCAAAGTATTTGATGGCTCTGCTGGCAATGTCCTGCCGACTATCGTTGTCCGCGGGGCGGGTTCCGCCATGCTGGATGCGAATGGCACCGGGAGCCAAATTACACTCAATAACCAGACGCTTGATATTCGTGGTGCCGCATCGGCGAACACCTGGGGCATCAAGTCTGAAGCGGGTGGTCTGGTCACCATCAATGGCGGCAGCACCGGAGGCACTGGACTCTGGGCGACAGGCGCGGGTAGCCGCATAGCTTTATCCGGGGCAAATGCAGCCGGTTCACGCATTCTCCTCGATACCGGTGCCGTTCTGACGACTGACCCGACAGGCGTGATGATTGGCTCCCTGGAGGGCGACGCCTCCAGCGCGGTGAATTCCAGCAGCGCAGGCGGTCAGCTCACGCTTGGGAGCAATAATCAGACGGGTAACGGTAGTCTTATTGATGAAGCCCGTTTTGCTGGCGCATTGAATAATATCAGTCAGCTCACCAAAGCAGGCACCCTGACGCAAATTCTGAGCGGCACAAACAACACGGTCGGCAATGTTAATGTGACCGGCGGTACTCTGCAGTTTGAACAGAACGGCGCGTTTACCACCTCGGGGAACTACACGACTCAGGCAGGCGCCACGACCAAAATTGGGCAGGGCAATTCCACACTGTCCGTGGGAGGTGCGTTCACTCAGGCTGCAGGATCCATCCTGAATATTACCCTCGGCAGTTCACCTGAAATTCAGGCGGACACCGCAAGCCTTGGGGGACAACTGGTCATCAACGGTTTTGCCGACGGCCCTGCCCCCGTCAAAGCCAGCGAAGTGACCCAAAATACCTATACGGTTATCCATACAACCAATGGTATTACAGGCGACTTCACGAATAACCCTCTGGTCTCGACCGGAATAGACTATTTGTTGCATGACGGACATGTCTCAACAAACGGTAAAGATTATAACCTTGGATTCCGGATGGCCTGGACTGAAGGTCTTCAGTCGAAGGGGACCGGCTCCTTCACCGTCGCACAGGGAACGGGATTTAATATTGATACCGCACTTACTGACCAGAGCGGCCCCTTTGACAGCGGCTGGGACGGTAAAAGCCTGACCAAAGCCGGTGGCGGCTTGTTAGTGTTATCGGCGGTGAATACCTATTCAGGCAAAACCATCATCAATGACGGCACATTGCGAACAGACGTGGCTGACAGTATTGCCAACAGCAGTGACGTAATCATGAATGGCGGCATCCTCGACCTCAACGGTCATGACCAGCGGTTTAATAAGCTGGCCGGTACGGGTGGAGAAGTCCGCCTGAACAGCGCCACGGTTACGCTGAACAATGCCACTGCAGCAGATAACACCACCTTCGCGGGCGATATTGTCGATGGCGCAGGTAAAAGTAACGTGATCAAAACGGGTGAGGGTTCACTGACCCTCACAGGCAAAACCGGATGGACGGGAGACACCCATCTTGACGGGGGTGAACTGGTACTGGACGGTGCGAAGGGGGGGGCGCATCTGGTCAGCAATATCATTGCGAAAGACAATACCACGTTCTCACTGCGTAACGGCGCCAGCCTGACAGGTTCTATCGATCCTACTGACGTAAATATCGATAAATCCAGCCGCTGGAATATGACTGCCGATTCGTTGGTTGATGATATTAGCCTCGCGGGTACGCTCAATTTCGTTGCCCCGACATCGTCACCGATGGTGGCCGGCAAAACGCTGACAGTAACCAACTGGAAAGGACAAAATGGCACGGTGATAATGAATACCGTACTGAATAATGATGCGTCCATCTCCGATAAGATCGTGATCAACGGCAATACCAGCGGCAACACATTTGTTCAAGTCAATAACCTTGGCGGTAAAGGCGCGCAGACGATTGAAGGGTTCCGCCTGATAGAGGTGAAAGGACTCTCAGACGGTACCTTCACGAAATCCGGGCGTATTGTTGCTGGTGTGTATGACTACGACATCGTGAAGAAAGGAGCGGACTGGTCTTTAACCAGCCACTATTCCGTACGTCCTGAATCCGCGAGTTATACCTCCAATCTTGCAGCAGCGAATACCATGTTCATCACCCGTCTGCACGATCGTCAGGGGGAAACGCAGTATATTGATCCGCTGACAGGTGAAAAGAAAGTCACCAGCCTGTGGCTGAGACAGGTCGGCGGTCACAATCGCTGGAAAGACAGCACCGGCCAACTTGATACACAAAGTAACCGCTACGTCACACAACTGGGTGGCGATTTGGCTCAATGGAGCCCAGATGGTTTGCAGAGCTGGCATTTTGGCGCGATGGCAGGTTACGGCAATAATGAAAGCAACTCTCACTCACGTGTAACGGGATACCATTCTGAAGGGTCGGTGAGCGGTTACAGTGCTGGGCTTTACGTAACCTGGTATGAAAATGAACAGACAAAACAAGGGGCTTACCTGGATACCTGGGCACAGTACGGCTGGTTTGATAACGACGTAAAAGGCCAGAATGTCCAGGGTGAATCGTATGACTCCAGCGGTATTACCGCATCTCTGGAACTGGGATACACGCATAAACTGGGTGAGTTCACCGGCAGTAAGGGGTCTGTGAATGAATGGTTTATTCAGCCACAAGCTCAGGCAATCTGGATGGGAGTGACCGCAGATGACCATCGGGAAAGCAACGGTACACAAGTGAGTGCTCTGGGGGAAGATAATGTCCAGACGCGTCTGGGTATGCGTACTTTCCTCAAAGGACACAGCAAAATGGATGCAGACAAAAATCGCAGTTTCCAGCCCTTTGTGGAAGCGAACTGGATCCACAATACCCATGATTTTGGAACGCGTATGGATGAGATAAACGTTTCTCAGTCGGGTACCCGCAATATTGGGGAAGTCAAAACAGGGGTTGAAGGCCAATTGAATCCGCATCTGAATGTATGGGGAAATGTTGGTGTGCAGCTCGGCGATAAGGGTTACAGCGATACTTCCGCCATGATTGGAGCGAAGTACAGCTTCTAACTGCGCCCTCTTTGTTGACCATCATTCAAAAGGGTACATGTTAAAACATGTACCCTTTTGTATTGGTGGTTTTCATGTCGGTTTGAATGAAACGACGCTCTCTTCTAAAGAGTCTGGCTGATCCTTTTCAGACGCTGCTTTTTATTATTTCAATTTTACTCCGCAACGATTTTACGCGCCTCTCGTCTGAACTGCGTGATTAACGATTCCGTGAGCGGTGTCTGCCGCGAATCGCGGCGCCGAATTAAAAAGTAAGCCGCTTTAGGCAACGATTCGGCAACGGGCAGCACCACCAGACGATGCGCCAGCAGCGGATCACAGCCCAGTTCCTGCGGAAGAATGCTCAAAAAGTCGCTCTGCGCCACCAGACTGATACAGGATGAAAACGTTTCACAAACAATGCTCACTCGCGGTATTTGCGAACGGTGGCTAAATGTATCCTCTAACTGCTTATAATAACTGCCCCGCGGCGTGGGCATGGTCCAGTTATAATGCAAAAGATCGTTGATGGACTGTGCGCCGATGGCCGGATGCCCTTCCCGGCAAAATATCGCAAACGACTTTTCAAACAGTTTTTCAAAGGTAAATTCATGATCGTAGGGGCCTGGACAGTAGGTATTAATGGTGAAATCCAGTTCTCCCTGACGCAATTCATTAATCATCGAGACCAGTTGCCCTTCCATTATCCGCACCTTTACCTGCGGATGTTGAGTATGAAAGCGCGTGATAACCGCGGGCATTAACGTGCGTGCCACACTGGCTCCCATACCGATATTAATCTGCCCGCCCAGTTCCCCCTGCCGCTGTCGAATGTCATCCTGAGCCGCGCGTAACTCTTCCAGAATTAAATTGGCTCGCTGATAAAACCCCTCACCGCACTCGGTTAACGCCACGCCTTTGCTGCGACGAACAAAAAGCTGCGCCGCCATCCCCTCTTCCAGCTCTTTGATCGATTTGGTCAGAGCTGGCTGAGAGAGGTTAAGCGTTCGGCTGGCACCACGAATGCTGCCCTGCCGCGCCACTTCCACAAACGCCCGAATTTGATGAAATTTAATCTGAAATGACATAGCCCGACCGATAACCGTTGTTTATCAGAGTAAAGAAACTGTCATCTACTTTAATGGAAATGAATGTGCGAGGGTAATTCCTGAACAGTTAAAACTGTGAAAAAACGGTTAGTGGTAAGTAAAAACTATCACAGCGTGAAGCCGTTCACATATTTTCGTGATGACAGGAAGAGATATGGATTTACTGGCGCAAAACATCCAGACGTTATCCCCGCAACTGAGCGCATGGCGTCGTGATTTTCACCACTTTGCGGAGTCCGGCTGGGTGGAATTTCGTACGGCGGCGAAAGTCGCGGAGATCGTAGATAACCTCGGGTATGAACTGGCAATGGGTCGCGACGTGGTGGATGCCGAAAGTCGTATGGGATTGCCCGACGACGCCACGCTGGCGCGCGAGTTTGCCCGCGCGCGCGAACAAGGCGCGCCAGAGAAATGGCTGGCTCCTTTTGAAGGTGGGTTTACGGGCATTGTTGCCACTCTGAATACCGGACGTCCGGGCCCGACGCTGGCGTTTCGCGTGGATATGGACGCGCTCGATTTGGGTGAAGCGCTCGACGACAGCCATCGCCCGTTCCGGCATGGTTTTGCCTCCTGTAATCCCGGAATGATGCACGCCTGCGGTCACGACGGCCATACCACCATTGGCCTCGGGCTGGCGCAGATCCTGAAACAGAACGAAGCGCAGCTAAACGGCACAATCAAACTTATCTTCCAGCCTGCCGAAGAAGGTACGCGCGGTGCCCGCGCCATGGTGGCCGCCGGTGCGCTGGATAATGTGGACTATTTCACCGCGATTCACATTGGTACCGGCGTGCCTGCCGGAACGGTTATCTGCGGCAGCGATAACTTTATGGCAACCACCAAATTCGACGTGCAGTTTACCGGCGTGGCGGCACACGCAGGCGGTAAACCGGAAGATGGCCGCAACGCCCTGCTCGCGGCGGCGCAGGCGGCTCTCGCCCTGCACAGCATCGCTCCGCACAGCGAAGGCGCTTCCCGCGTGAACGTCGGCGTGATGCAGGCAGGAAGTGGACGCAACGTGGTGCCTGCCAGCGCATTGCTGAAAGTCGAAACCCGCGGCGAAAGCGAAAGCATTAATCAGTACGTATTCGAACGCGCACAATCCGTCATTACCGGCGCAGCGGCGCTCTACGGCGTAACGACAGAGATTCGTCTGATGGGAGCCGCCACCTCCAGCGCGCCGACCCCGGCCTGGGTGGATTACCTTCGCGCGCAGGCAAGCCAGGTCTCCGGTGTCGTTCATGCCATTGATAAGGTGAAAGCCCCGGCCGGTTCCGAAGATGCCACGCTGATGATGGCGCACGTGCAGCAAAACGGCGGTAAGGCGTCGTATATGGTGTTTGGCACCGATTTGACCGCCGGACACCACAACGAAAAATTCGATTTTGACGAGAGCATTATGACCGTTGCGATCGAAACGCTGGCGCGCACTGCGCTCAACTTCCCGTGGACGCGAGGTGTGTAATGGAAAAGAACTACGCTTTTATTGCCGATGCGATCGACACACGATCCCAGACGTTTACCCATATTGCCGATGAGATCTGGGATCATCCAGAGACGCGTTTCGAAGAGTTCTGGTCGGCCGAGCGCCTGGCCAGCGCACTGGAAGCCGAAGGTTTTACCCTGACGCGGGAGGCGGGCGGGATCCCCAACGCCTTTATTGCCAGCTTTGGTCATGGAAAACCCGTTATTGCGCTGCTCGGTGAATACGATGCGCTGGCCGGATTAAGCCAGCAGGCGCATTGCGCCACCGCGCAATCGTCCACGCCGGGCGCCAACGGTCACGGCTGCGGGCATAACCTGCTCGGTACGGCGGCATTTGCGGGAGCCGTCGCCGTCAAAAGCTGGCTGGAACAGCACGGCGGCACCGGCACCGTACGCTTTTACGGTTGTCCGGGCGAAGAAGGCGGTTCCGGTAAAACCTTTATGGTACGTGAAGGGCTGTTTGATGATGTCGATGCGGCCGTCACCTGGCACCCGGAAGCCTTTGCCGGAATGTTTAACGTCAGCACGCTGGCCAATATTCAGGCGGCCTGGCGTTTTCATGGTGTTGCGGCTCATGCGGCAAACTCGCCACATCTGGGGCGCAGTGCGCTCGATGCGGTGACGCTGATGACCACCGGCACGAATTTCCTCAACGAACATATTATCGAGAAAGCACGCGTCCACTACGCCATCACCGACACCGGAGGCATTTCGCCGAACGTCGTACAGGCGCAGGCCGAAGTGTTGTACCTGATCCGCGCCCCGGAGATGGCAGATGCGCAGCAAATTTATGCACGCATCGAAAAAATCGCCCAGGGGGCGGCAATGATGACCGAAACCCGCGTCGAGTGCCGTTTTGATAAAGCCTGTTCCAGCTATCTGCCAAACCGGACGCTGGAAGCGGCGATGTACAGCGCATTACAGCATTACGGTACCCCGGCATGGACGGCGGAAGAACGCGAATTTGCCCGCGATATTCGCGCGACGCTCACGCCCAACGATCTGCAAAACAGCCTGAAGAATATTGCTGCCACCGGCGCAGAAGAAGGGAAACGCTTTGCCCGCCGCCATCAGGAGACGCTGCTGGTGGATGAGGTCGCCCCGTACGCCATTACCGATAACGTGCTGGCAGGCTCAACCGATGTCGGCGATGTCAGTTGGAAAATGCCCGTGGCACAGTGCTTTAGCCCCTGCTTTACCGTCGGCACGCCGCTGCATACCTGGCAACTGGTGGCGCAGGGACGCACCTCCATCGCCCATAAAGGCATGCTGCTGGCCGGAAAAGTGATGGGCGCAACAGCACTCCATCTGCTTCAGGATGCCGCGCTGTTGCAAAAATGCAGGGAAGAGTTCGAACAACAAATCACAGAAAAACCGTATGTGTGTCCGATCCCACAGGGCGTGACACCTTCACCATTAAAATAAATAAGAAAATAAAACAACAACATACACCCTAAATAATTCGAGTTGCAGGAAGGCGACAAGGAAGTGAATCCCGATGAGCTTACTCTGGTAAGTGATTCGGGTGAACGAGCGCAGCCAACGCATATGCAACTTGAAGTATGACGGGCATAACAACACAACAGTCCCGAGGAACGCCCATGAGTATGTCATCCATACCTTCGCATTCCCCATCCGGTAAGCTCTATGGCTGGGTTGAAAGAATTGGCAACAAAGTGCCCCACCCTTTCCTGCTTTTTATCTATTTGATTGTGATCTTAATGGTCGCCACCGCCGTGCTCTCCGCGTTCGATGTCAGCGTGCGCAGCCCGGCCGACGGCAGTATGGTGGCGGTGAAAAACCTGCTCAGCGTTGAGGGGCTGCACTGGTTTTTACCTAATGTGATCAAAAACTTCAGCGGCTTCGCTCCGCTGGGCGCCATCCTGGCGCTGGTACTCGGTGCCGGACTGGCTGAACGTGTGGGTCTGCTACCTGCGCTGATGGTGAAAATGGCCTCGCACGTCAGCGCGCGTTATGCCAGTTATATGGTGCTGTTTATCGCCTTCTTCAGCCATATCTCATCCGATGCCGCGCTGGTGATCATGCCGCCGATGGGGGCGTTGATTTTCCTCGCCGTCGGGCGTCATCCCGTGGCGGGGCTGCTGTCGGCAATTGCCGGTGTGGGCTGCGGATTTACCGCTAACCTGCTGATTGTTACCACCGACGTTCTGCTTTCTGGCATCAGCACCGAAGCGGCCAAAACCATCGATGCCGCAATGCACGTCAGCGTCATCGACAACTGGTACTTTATGGCCAGTTCGGTGGTTGTACTGACGGTTGTCGGCGGGCTTATCACCGACAAAATCATCGAACCACGTCTCGGGAAATGGGAAGGCCGCAGCGACGAAAAGCTTGAAACGCTGAGTAAAGAGCAGCGCTTTGGCCTGCGCGTTGCCGGGATCGTTTCGCTCGCATTTATCGCCGTGGTGGCGCTGATGGTGGTGCCGGAAAGCGGCGTGCTGCGCGATCCGGTGAAACACACCGTGCTCCCGTCGCCTTTTATTCAGGGTATTGTGCCGCTGATTATTCTCTTTTTCTTTGTTGTCTCACTGGCCTATGGCATCGCGACCGGCACGATACGCCGCCAGGGCGATCTCCCCCAGTTGATGATCGAGCCTATGAAAGAGATGGCGGGCTTTATCGTGATGGTGTTCCCGCTGGCGCAGTTCGTGGCCATGTTTAACTGGAGCAACATGGGTAAATTTATGGCCGTCGGACTGACCGATGCCCTGGAAGCGGCCGGATTAAGCGGCGTGCCGGCATTTGTGGGCCTGGCATTGCTATCATCGCTGCTGTGCATGTTTATCGCCAGCGGTTCAGCAATTTGGTCCATTCTGGCGCCCATCTTTGTCCCGATGTTCATGATGCTGGGATTTCACCCGGCGTTTGCGCAGATCCTGTTCCGTATCGCGGACTCTTCCGTGATCCCGCTGGCGCCAGTCTCGCCTTTCGTACCCCTGTTTTTAGGCTTCCTGCAGCGCTATAAACCGGAGGCGAAACTGGGGACCTACTATTCGCTGGTCTTGCCTTATCCGCTTATCTTTTTAGCCGTGTGGCTGGTGATGCTGGTGGTATGGTACCTCGTCGGTCTGCCGATTGGACCGGGGATTTACCCAAGTCTGAACTAAAGGATTACCCGGTGCGGGTGGCGTCGAAAAGCCGACGCGCCAGCACCCTGGCATGTTCCGGTCCGGTAATGTTAGCGAATCCCAGCAGGACCCCGCCCGGGTTTGACGCGCTGACCCGCCAGCGGCTAAGCGCCTGAACCGCCAGACCGTGAGACTGCGCGGCAGCGGCAAAATCCCTGTCGCTACGGGCGGTTGGCAGCATCGCGAGGAGGTGCGTCCCTCCCGCATGCTTCACGATGCTGAGCTCTGTGCCGAATGTCTGCGCCAGCGCATCCATCAACCAGCGTTGCCGTTGGGCATAAAGTACGCGCATTTTGCGCAGATGACGGGCGAAATGGCCTTCCTCCATAAAGGCGGCCACGGTCGCCTGCGGGAGGATGGAACCCGGCCCTGACAGGTGACGCGCCGAATCGCGAAAGCGTTCGATGTGCGACTCGGGAACAACCAGATACCCCAACCGCAGCCCCGGAAACAGCACCTTACTGAAAGTACTGGCGTAGAGCACACGATCGTCCTGGTCGAGGCTCTTTAGCGCGGGTAACGGACGCCCGTGATAGCGAAACTCGCTGTCGTAGTCGTCTTCGATAATCCACGCCTGCTGTCGCGTTGCCCACTTCAGCAGTTCCAGCCGCCTGGGTAAGGATAACGCCACGCCCGTCGGGCACTGATGAGTCGGCGTGACCAGCGCAAAACGCGCTCCGTCGGCCTGTTGCTGCGCGGTTCGAAGGCATAACCCTTCGTCATCCACGGGGACAGGAACAAGGTTCATCCCTGCCCGTAGCAAAAAGTCCCGCGCATAGACATAACCGGGGTCCTCATGCCAGCCCACATCCCTGCTTTGCAACAGCGTGCGGCACACCAGTTCCAGCGCGCCCCGGTAGCCTGCCGTAATAAAAACCTGGTCGTGAGAGCATACGATGCCTCGTGAAATGCCCAGATACGCGGCGATGGCGTGGCGCAGCGGTTCATACCCGGCGGGATCGGGATAGCGCATCGCAGCGGTATCAAGAACTCGCAGGCTACGTCCCGCCAGACGCGCCCAGGTCTTACGCGGAAAGGCATCAAGCGCAGGCAGGCCAAACTGGAAAGGTTCTGTCTCGTCGGGAGTCGCCTGCTGGCGTGCGCTCTGCGGAGTATAAGCTCTGGCGTGATGGGCTTGTCCTGAGGTCCCCGCACCGTCCAGGCGCGGTGAAACAATTGTCCCGGCAGGGCCACGTGCCAGAAAATACCCTTCGCCGATCAACATCTGGTAAGCCTGTTCAACGGTTCCCCGCGCGATGCTGAGTTCACTGGCGAGGCTGCGGATTGACGGTACACGGTCTCCCGGCTGCAGTTTTCCCGCCGCAATAGCATCGCGAAAGCGTCGGTATAACTGCAGATAGATCGGCGCGTCCGACGTCCGGGTGAGCCGCAAAGGGTGCAGATTGACGCGCGATGTCCTGGTCATTTTTACTCTTCTTGTACCTGTGTTATGGGTCGTTATGTTCCTAGAATCTTTCACACAGGGCAAGAAACCTGATGGCTTAAGGTGTCGTCATCAGGCGGCGGGAACGCGGGACGTTCGTGGAATATCCCTCCCGATAACAGCAAAAAACCATCCCGAACCGCAACAGAGCGAGGAACAGCATGACCCGGAACTGCAATCCATTTGGACAACCCGTCGGGGAAACCATGACGGACTGGACGCCCCGTCCGACTCCCGGCGATGTGACGCTTGAGGGAACCTTCTGTCGCCTGGAGCCGCTGGATGTGAAACGCCATGCTGACGATCTGTTCGCGGCCTACGCCTGCGCCCCGGATGGTCGCGACTGGACCTATATGTCCGCAGGCCCGTTTGAGGACGCAGCCGCATACCGGCACTACGCCGAGCGCATTGCGCACAGTACCGATCCCAAACATTATGCTGTTATCGACACCGTATCAGGTAAAGCAGTCGGTACGCTGTCCCTGATGCGTATTGATCCCGGCAACGGCGTTATCGAGGTGGGACACGTCGCGTTCTCGCCGTTACTCCGACAGACACCAGCCTCGACCGAAGCACAGTTCTTGCTCATGCGGTATGTTTTCAATACGCTGCGCTACCGCCGTTATGAGTGGAAATGTGACAGTCTGAACGCCCCCTCGCGAAACGCAGCGGAGCGGCTTGGCTTTCGTTTCGAGGGAATTTTTCGCCAGGCGGTGGTGTATAAAGACAGAACCCGGGATACGGCCTGGTTCTCGATCATCGATAAAGAGTGGCCGCTGATTGAGCGAGCGTTTCAGACATGGCTATCGGCAGATAATTTCACGTCGCAGCAGCAACAAAAGCAGCGCCTGACGGCTATCAGAAGCGCCATTGCGCAATAATGCGGTCATTCGCACGGTGTGGGTACACTGACCGCCCTGGCAGTCAGTGCTGAGAAAAGCGGCTTATACCGTCAGGTAAACAGCCGCTTAATGGCGCACTCCACGCGCAGAAAGCCCTCCTGGTCTGGCATTATCTCACCGCCTAATCGCGGTGATTGTTTTACTCAAACGCCACTGGCTCCGCCGGGTGGCTGTCGCCTGGGATGTGGGGGGATTTGACAAACACCCCCTTCCACAGCGCCGAACTGCGGTTCACTAAAAAGTGCGCTTCCCCTGGCTCGCACTGCAGCACATCGCCGGGCTGCAGAACATGCAACTCCCCTTCGAGATAGAAATTCACCTCCCCTTGCAGGGTGTAAAAAATTTCACAGGCCTGTTGGTGGCGGTGGTTGGGAAACGACTGGCCGGGCTGCAGGATAACGACGCCCATGTCGCAAATCGGACCGCGGACAAGGTATTTTGGACCGTTGTCACCAAATCGATATTCATGCTGCGATTCATTTGTCTTAATCATGGCAGTTTCCTTTTATAAGCCCGGCGCTTTCCACAGAGAGGTGGTCAGTCCGTTATCAACCAGACCGAGTTGCTTCTGATACACCGCCTGCCATTTCTGGCGCGATGCCATGTAAAGTTCATGATTCTGCATGTCTGGCGTATGCTCACGCTCCCAGCGCACCAGCTTTTCCCCTGTCTCCGCCATGGAGGACCAGATGCCCGCGCCGGTGCCTGCCGCAATCGCGCATCCCAGCGCGGTCGCCTCTTTGACGACCGGTACTTTTACCGTCAGACCGGAGGCATCCGCCAGAATCTGACTCCAGAGTTTGCCTTTTGCGCCGCCCCCGGCAAACACCAGCGAGGTTGGCTGGACGCCGGAGAACTCGGTGATTTGTTGCAGGTTGCACGCCGACACAATGGCCGCGTTCTCCTGCAAGGCGCGAAACAGCGTGGCTTTATTACATTTTTCAGGGTCGATGGATAAGTTGATAAAAGAGGGCGCGGCGTGGTACCAGCTTTTAAAGCGCATCACATCAGAAAAGATCGGCATCACCCCGTACGATCCGGCGGGCACCCGACTGGCCATCTCTTCGAGCAGGGTATAGGCGTCAATTCCCAGCCGTTCGGCGATCAGCTTCTCTTCTGCGCAAAAAGCATCGCGGAACCAGCGCATCGTCAGCCCGGTAAAGAAACTGATCGATTCACTTTGCACCATACCGGGGATCACATGCGGATTGATCCGCACATTCATATTGGGATCGATAACCGGTTCCGGGAGATTGACCACCTGCTGCCAGAACGTCCCGCCCAGCACCGCCGTTTGCGCTGGTCGCACCACGCCCAGTCCCAGACAGCCAAGCTGCACATCGCCGCCGCCCATCACCACCGGCGTACCGGCCTGCAATCCACATTGCGCGGCAGCCGCAGCGGTCACCCGCCCCAGCATCGTACCGGTCTCTTTGACCGGGGAGAGAATGTCGGCCCGTAATCCGGCCATTTGTAACAGTGAGGGTTTCCAGTTGCGGGTCGAGAGGTCAATCAACCCGGTGGTGCCTGCGTTGGAGGGATCAACCGCCAGTTCACCGCTGAGCATATACGCCATCCAGTCACTGATCATCGTGACGGTTGACGCCTGATGATAAATATCCGACCGATGGTGAGCCAACCAGAGTAAACGCGGGATCGCACTCAGTGCCAGGGTCTGCCCGGAACAGCGATAAACTTCATCTTCAAAAGTATGCTGATGCAGTTCCTTCAGTTCGCTGACCTCTCTGGCCGCCCGGGCATCTACGTTGGCGCAGGCCCAGATGGGCGTCCCGTTGCTGTCATAAACCACAATGCCTTCGCGCATGGAGCAGGCAGCCACCGAGCAGATCGCCGAGGCGGAGATATTTGCCGACTTTAGCGCCTGCTGAATACACTGGCAGGCCAGCTGCCAGTTACGTTGCAGATCAAACTCCATCGATCCCGGCACATCAGGCACTTCCTGATGTCGCCATTCCTCCTGGCCGACGGCTATCTGATTACCACTTAAATCGAAGATAACCGCTCGGATGCTACCGGTACCAGCATCCAGCGCCATCAGGTAAGGACCGTTTTCAGATGGGGTACAAAGTCGGGACATAGTCTCTTCCTCGGCTAATTATTCCAGTTTAATCGTTCACTCTTTCTCCGGTATTGCTTGCGGTATTCACTGTCTTTGTATGCCTACGGGCGGTATGCGTTACCGCCATAACACCTTTATTCAATCAGCTTTAGCATAGCTGCTGCGGTGTCCTGGTCTGTCACTAACGCATTGATATAACCCCCACGCATTGCCGCTACAATCGCCGCCGCTTTCTGTGGGCTGCCAGCCACCCCCACCACCAGCGGGATGGTCGATAACGCCGGCAAAGGCAACCCAATCAATTCGTCATGAATATTCATTTCCGGGATCAGCGCGCCATCCGCATCAAAGAAGTAGCCCAGAATGTCTCCCGTTGCACCGTGACGCCCAATCATCAATTGTTCACCCGCGGTGATATAACCGGAACGCATAATCGTTGCATCGTGGCGCTGGCTGATGGCGCCAATCCCGACAACCGCGACGTCTGCCGCCTGCGCGGCGAGGATGACATCCTGCACACTCTTTTCATTTTTTAAGGTGCTGGCAATGGCGGCAGAAGAGGCACGCAACGGTGCCGGAATGATGCTGACGCTACAGGCGGCATCCAGTTGGCCAATGCCGGTCATGTAAGGTCCGACGCCGCCTGAAAGGGTCACCAGACGGATTTGATTTGCCGAAATAAACCCACTGAGTCGCTTAAGTGTGCTCATGGTGGCTTCACCGAAGCCTATCGCCAGCAACTGTTGCGGCTGCAAATTTTCCATCAGCATTTGCGCAGCGCCGATGCCCAGTCGTGGATAAGCATTCTCCACGGGCAGTCCTGGCAAAACCCGGACGTGTTTCAGCGCGAAGTGCGTTTTCAACGCATGCTCATACTCAAGACAACCTTCAAAACGCGAATTTATCTGTACACGAATAATGCCCGACTGATGTCCCTTTTCCAGCAGACGCGAGACTTTAAGCCGGGTCAGCCCCAGTCGTTCACTGATGTCGGTTTGCGTCATGCCGTCGTGGTAATAAAACCAGGCAATACGAGCGACCAGCTCCTCTTCGCTCATTTCGTTTTCAGATACAAACGCATCATGTGTTGTCATAATTTTTGCTTCACTTTTGAACATTTCTTAACCCTGAATGCAATTGTTCAATCAAAATCCCTTAATAGCTGTGATCTCAGCCACAAATCGCAATCTAAAATGAACAATTGATAAATTTGATCTCATTTTTTCTAAAATCGTGATCTATCCGTTGGTTTTATGACCAATCAGGTCTTATGTTTTGAACAAATAGAATATGCAATTACATTTGTTCAATCCGGATCTGTCTAAAGGCGAACGGAGGCAAAATGCAAACCGGTAATCATACATCAATTCCCTTGCTCAGGGCCTGCAACATCCATAAGCAGTTTTCGGGTGTTCAGGTGCTTAAAGGCATCGACTTTACCCTGCATGCGGGGGAGGTTCATGCGCTGCTCGGCGGGAATGGGGCGGGAAAATCGACCCTGATGAAAATCATTGCGGGGATCACCCCTGCAGACAGCGGCACTATCGATATTGAAGGTAAGCACTGCGCAAGCCTGACACCGGTGAAGGCACACCAGCTGGGCATTTATCTGGTTCCTCAGGAACCCCTGCTGTTTCCCAGCCTGACGGTGAAAGAAAACATTTTGTTCGGCCTCGACAAACAACACGCCTCACTGGAAAAAATGCGAGGACTGCTGAACGCGCTGGGCTGCCAGTTTGATCTCCATATGACCGCCGGTTCGCTGGATGTGGCGGACCGTCAACTGGTGGAGATCATGCGTGGACTGATGCGTGACTCGCGGATCCTGATTCTGGATGAACCGACCGCTTCGCTGACGCCGGCCGAAACCGACCGCCTGTTTACCCGCTTGCGGGATCTGCTGGATAAAGGCGTGGGGATCGTATTTATCTCGCATAAGCTCCCTGAGATCAGGCAGATCGCCGACTGCATCAGCATCATGCGCGATGGCAAAATAGCCCTTTCCGGTAAGACCCGCGACCTCACAACGGACGACATTATTCAGGCCATTACCCCCGCCTCGCGCGGGGTTGGCATGTCTGCCAGCCAGAAACTGTGGCTGGAGCTGCCGGGTCAACGGCCGCAGCGCCAAAAAGGTGAAACCGTACTGCAACTGGAGAATGTGACCGGCGAAGGCTTTATGCATATCAGCTTTGATGTTCGCGCCGGTGAGATTCTGGGGCTGGCGGGATTAGTCGGCGCGGGCAGAACCGAACTGGCGGAAACCTTATATGGCCTTCGCCCCCTGCGCGGCGGGCGGTTGACGCTGAACGGCGACGATATCTCAACGCTCTCCAGCGAGCAGCGATTGCTGCGCGGGCTGGTCTATCTGCCGGAAGACCGCCAGTCGTCGGGGCTGCATCTGGATGCCTCACTCGCCTGGAATGTCTCTGCCTTAATTCATAACCACAACGGATTCTGGGCCCGGCCCGAACGGGATAATGCGGTGCTTGAACGCTATCGCCGCGCGCTGAATATCAAACTCAATACGCCAGACCAGCCTGCCCGTACGCTCTCTGGCGGTAATCAGCAAAAAATATTGATCGCCAAATGCCTGGAGGCCTCGCCTCAGGTACTGATTATTGATGAGCCCACAAGAGGGGTGGATGTTTCCGCCCGCAGCGACATCTATCAACTGATTCGCAGCATTGCGGAGCAAGACGTCGCGGTGCTGTTTATCTCTTCCGACCTCGAAGAGATAGAACTTATGGCGGACAGAGTGTATGTCATGCATCAGGGCGAAACGGGCGAAAATGCCCTGACCGGTGATGACATCAACGTGGATACCATCATGCATGTCGCCTTCGGTGAGCACCACCAACCGGATGCGGCACTACCGCTGTCAGACCGGGAGGCCTCATGCTGAAGTTTATTCAGAACAACCGGGAAATCACCGCGCTGCTGGCGGTTGTTTTACTGTTTATCCTGCCCGGTCTCATTGATAGTCGCTACCTCAGCGTGCAAACCATCACGATGGTATTCAGCAGTGCGCAAATATTGATGCTGCTGGCGATGGGCGCAACGCTGGTGATGCTCACCCGCAATATCGACGTTTCGGTCGGCTCCACCACGGGGATGTGCGCAGTGTTACTGGGACTGCTGCTCAACCAGGGTTATTCGCTGAGCGTGGCCTGCGCGCTGACGCTGATGCTGGGATTAATGGCCGGTCTTTTTAATGGCGTCCTCGTGGCATGGCTGAAAATTCCGGCCATTGTCGCCACGCTGGGCACGCTGGGGTTGTATCGCGGCATTATGCTGCTGTGGACCGGCGGTAAATGGATTGAAGGCCTGCCGGCGGAACTGAAACAGCTCTCCGCGCCGTGGTTTTTGGGGATTTCCATTATCGGCTGGCTGACGCTGGTGCTGGTGCTGGCGATGGCCTGGCTGCTGGCCAAAACCCCGTTCGGCCGTAACTTTTACGCTACCGGCGACAACCTGCAGGGCGCCCGGCAACTCGGCGTCCGTACTGAAACTATCCGTATTCTCGCTTTTTCGCTCAATGGCTGTA
Source organism: Citrobacter sp. Marseille-Q6884 (assembly GCF_945906775.1). Lineage (NCBI taxonomy): Bacteria > Pseudomonadati > Pseudomonadota > Gammaproteobacteria > Enterobacterales > Enterobacteriaceae > Citrobacter > Citrobacter sp. Marseille-Q6884. The sequence goes on along the minus strand of NZ_CAMDRE010000002.1, from coordinate 35,435 downwards.
TGGCCGCGCTGGCGGGCATCGTTTTCGCGTCGCAAATCGGCTTTATCCCTAATCAGACCGGCACCGGGCTGGAAATGAAAGCTATCGCCGCCTGCGTGCTGGGCGGCATCAGTTTGCTGGGCGGTTCCGGGACGGTGATCGGCGCCGTACTGGGCGCGTACTTCCTGACGCAAATAGACAGCGTACTGGTGCTGCTGCGCATTCCGGCCTGGTGGAATGACTTCATCGCCGGTCTGGTTCTGCTGGGGGTGCTGGTGTTCGACGGTCGTCTGCGCCGGGCGCTGGAGAAAAATATTCGCCAACAGAAATATGCGCGTTTTACCCCGGAAGCAAAATCGGTACCGCCGGCGTCTGCGGCGTCATCCTCAACGTCCTGGACGGGTAAAAACAAGGAGGTCGTATGAACATTCGTTTACACCGCCACGGCTGGGAAATCGCTCTGTTCGCTCTGCTTATTGCAGAAATCCTCGCGTTCGGCGTACTCAACCCGCGTCTGCTGGATATGAATGTCCTGCTGTTTAGCACCAGTGATTTTATCTGTATCGGCATTGTGGCCTTACCTCTGACCATGGTCATTGTCAGTGGCGGTATGGATATCTCATTTGGTTCCACCATCGGTCTGTGTTCCATCGCCCTCGGCGTATTGTTTCAGGCGGGTGTACCGCTGTCGTTAGCCATTCCCGCGACGCTGTTGCTCGGCGCACTGTGCGGGCTGATTAACGCAGGTCTGATTATTTATACCGGTATCAACCCGCTGGTGATTACCCTGGGCACGATGTATCTGTTTAGCGGCAGTGCATTGTTAATGTCCGGTATGGCCGGTGCGACCGGCTACGAAGGCATTGGCGGTTTCCCGCAGGGCTTTACCGAGTTTGCCAACCTCGATGTGGCGGGCGTCCCGGTACCACTCCTCTTTTTCATTCTCTGTGTGCTGTTCTTCTGGCTGCTGATGCACAAGACCCATATCGGTCGCAATATTTTCCTGATTGGACAAAGCAACCGGGTCGCGTTGTACAGCGCCATCCCGGTGAATAAAACCTTGTGCGCCATCTATGCCATGACCGGTATTTCCGCCGCCATCGCCGCGGTACTGCTGGTCTCCTACTTTGGCTCTGCGCGCTCTGATCTCGGCGCATCGTTTCTGATGCCAGCCATTACTGCCGTGGTCTTAGGCGGCGCCAATATTTATGGCGGTTCCGGCTCCATCCTCGGTACGGCGATTGCCGTCCTGCTGGTGGGATATCTGCAGCAAGGCTTGCAGATGGCGGGCGTACCGAACCAGATTTCCAGCGCACTGTCCGGCGCGCTGTTGATAGTAGTTGTTGTTGGCCGTTCAGTCAGCCTGCACCGTGAACAAATACGCGACTGGATTGCCCGTCGCCGTGCTACCCGCCAGGCCTGATAACGAATCTCACTCAAGGAGAAACACATGACTATGCAAGGTATGAAAAAAATGGCCTTACTCAGCGCTCTCGGTCTGGCCACGTTTGCTATGAATGCCAATGCCGCAGAACGGATCGCCTTTATTCCTAAACTGGTCGGGGTGGGTTTTTTCACCAGCGGCGGCAACGGCGCGCTGGAAGCCGGAAAAGAACTGGGCGTGGATGTCACCTACGACGGTCCAACAGAGCCGAGCGTTTCCGGGCAGGTTCAGCTGATTAATAACTTTGTCAACCAGGGCTATAACGCCATTGTGGTTTCCGCGGTCTCTCCTGAAGGGCTGTGTCCGGCGCTCAAACGCGCGATGCAGCGCGGCGTCAAAGTGCTGACCTGGGACTCTGACACCAAACCCGAATGCCGTTCCTATTACATCAACCAGGGAACGCCAGCCCAGCTAGGGGGATTACTGGTGGATATGGCGTCCAGCCAGGTGAGCAAAGAGAAAGCCAAAGTGGCCTTCTTCTACTCCAGCCCCACCGTGACGGATCAGAACCAGTGGGTCAAAGAAGCGAAGGCGAAAATCGCCAGCGAGCATCCGGGCTGGGAAGTGGTGACCACGCAGTTTGGTTATAACGATGCCACGAAATCTCTGCAAACCGCCGAAGGTATCCTCAAGGCGTATAGCGATCTGGACATCATTATTGCTCCCGACGCCAATGCGCTCCCTGCCGCCGCCCAGGCTGCTGAAAACCTGAAAAATAAAAATGTCGCCATCGTGGGTTTCAGTACGCCGAATGTGATGCGCCCCTATGTGAAACGCGACACGGTGAAAGCGTTCGGTCTGTGGGACGTGGTTCAGCAAGGCAAGATCTCCATCCATGTTGCTGACGCCTTGCTGAAAAACAAAGCGCTGGACGTTGGCGCCAAACTGGATATTCCGGGTATTGGCCAGGTAGACGTCTCCCCCAACAGCGTTCAGGGCTACGACTATGAAGCGAAAGGTAACGGCATTGTTCTGCTGCCTCAGCGTGTGGTGTTTACCAAAGACAATATCGACCAGTACGACTTCTGATATCCACGATGAAATACGGAGAAAATCATGGCTGATTTAGATGACATTAAAGACGGTAAAAATTTCTATACGGATAAACCTCAGCAGAACACCCCGTTCACCCTGAAAGGCTGCGGGGCGCTGGATTGGGGCATGCAGTCCCGTTTATCCCGGATTTTTAATCCCAAAACCGGGAAGACCGTCATGCTGGCCTTCGATCATGGCTATTTTCAGGGGCCGACCACCGGGCTTGAACGTATCGACGTCACAATTGCGCCCCTGTTTGAATACACCGATGTGCTGATGTGTACCCGCGGTATTTTACGCAGCGTCGTGCCGCCCGCGACCAATAAACCGGTGGTGCTGCGCGCCTCTGGCGCCAACTCCATTCTGACCGAACTCAGCAATGAAGCGGTTGCCGTTTGTACCGAAGATGCCGTGCGCCTCAACAGCTGTGCAATGGCTGCGCAGGTGTATATCGGTACCGAGCATGAGCACCAGTCGATTAAAAATATCATCCAGTTGGTGGATGCAGGGATGAAAGTCGGGATGCCGACCATGGCGGTGACCGGGGTGGGCAAAGATATGGCTCGCGATCAGCGTTACTTCTCGCTGGCCACCCGTATTGCCGCCGAAATGGGCGCGCAGATCATTAAAACCTACTACGTGGACACCGGGTTTGAGCGCATCGCCTCCGGCTGCCCGGTACCTATCGTGATTGCTGGCGGCAAAAAATTGCCGGAACGTGAGGCGCTGGAAATGTGCTGGCAGGCGATTGATCAGGGTGCTGCCGGGGTAGACATGGGACGCAATATTTTCCAGTCAGAACATCCTGTCGCCATGCTGAAGGCCGTACATGCCGTCGTTCATCACAATGAAACCGCGGCGCGCGCCTATGAACTGTACCTGAACGAAATCAACGCGAAATAACGCAGCCAGCCGGATAAAACTCAGCCGCCATGCTGTTTTATCCGGCGCTGAACGACTGATGATGGAGAGATCTTATGCACGTCACGCTGGTAGAAATAAACGTTCATGAAGATAAGGTGGAACAGTTTATTGAGGTTTTTCGGCAAAACCATCTGGGGTCTGTCGCGGAGCCGGGGAATTTACGCTTTGACGTATTACAAGACCCCGACATCCCGACGCGCTTTTTTATCTACGAAGCCTACACCGATGAACAGGCCGTGGCATTTCACAAAACCACGCCGCACTATAAAACCTGTGTGGAACAACTGGAACCGCTGATGACGATGCCGCGTAAAAAAACGGTATTCAACGGGCTGATGCCGTAAGGGGTTACGGATGAACAGGATTTTTGCCGGTTTAAGCCGCGAAGAGTGCGTCCTGCGGATGAAGCAACATCCGCTGAGCGTCGGCATTCTGGCGGCGTCCTGGATAAAACTGGGTCAATATCTGAGCGAGCTTGAGTCCCTCGAATTACCCCTGCTGCATCTGGATCTCATGGATGGTCGCTTTTGCCCGCAGTTTACCGTCGGTCCCTGGGCCGTTTCCCAGCTTCCCTCACACATGATTAAAGATGTGCATTTAATGGTGGAAGAGCCCTGGCCGGTCGTCGTGGAGTGTGTGAAAGCCGGTGCGCATTGCGTGACGGTGCAAGTTGAAGGCAATCGCCATTTGCACCACATTCTGCACTGGCTGGGTCAGCAGCAGGCGGCGGTACAGGGCGGCGTTATGCCGGTATTACGCGGCATTAGCCTGTGCCCGGCCACACCGCTGGAGGTGATTTTGCCGGTGCTGAATGAAGTAGAGATGATTCAGGTGCTGGCGGTTAATCCGGGTTATGGCAGTAAAGTCGCTGAGACCGATCTGCTCAATCGTCTGGAGCAACTGGCGCAATTGCTGGCGTCCAGGGGGAAAACGCAAGACGTGATCGTGGCGGTGGATGGTTCCCTGACGCTGGATCAACTGACCGGGTTGAAAGCCAGTGGCGTAGAACGGGTCGTTTCCGGGAGCGCGTTATTCAAGGGGGATCGCTTCTACGACACTACACAACACTGGTTATCGGTATTGCGCACCGCGCCGCAATGAATCGGTGGCAGATAAGAGGGATAATCTGGCTCCGGCAAAAACAGCCTGTTCAACACGCTGTTTTAGCCTGAGCCCTTATCGACGGCGACGCTTCCACCGCCCGTCACTTAGCGCGTTTCATCAAACTGCAGTAGCCGTCCGGTATTCAACAGCACCAACAATGTGCTCAGGTTATGCAGAATAGCCGCGACCAGCGCACCTGCTGCACCCAGCCATCCCAACGCCGCGGCGGCCACAATCAGGATCGTCCACCCCAGACCAATAAACACATTGACCTGTAAGGTATGGCGGCATTTGCGGCTTAAACGCACCGCCGTCGGTAAGCGGCGCAAATCCCCGCCGGTTAAGACCACGTCAGCCGAAGCGAGTACGATATCCGCGCCATTGCTCCCCATCGCAATGCCCACCGCGCCGGCTTTTAATGCCAGCGCATCGTTAATACCATCTCCCACCACCAGCGGTCGCCAGCCTTCGTTCACCGCCTGTTGCACCTGCTGCAATTTTTCTGCAGGCAGCGCCTCGACCGCCAGTTCATCGATCCCCGCATCCTGCGCGACCCGTTGCGCGGCGGATAACCGATCGCCGGTCAGTAGCTGCTGTCGGGCAATCCCCAACGCTCTGAGCGCCGCCATCGCCTCAGAGGCTTCGGGTCGGATAGTATCGTCCAGCAGCAACCACCCGAGGAAACGCTGGTTCAACGCCAGCCCGACCACGGGGCCATCGTGTTCCGGCAGCGGTAAAAGCGTTATCTGATACTGCTTAAAGAGCGCCGCCCGCCCCAGCAGAGCCAGCCCTGCATCGGTGCGAGCCATCACGCCCAGCCCCTGCACTTCGCGGATTTCCTGTAAGACAGGAAGTTCGGCAGACGGTGCACATTCAGCGAGGGCGCGACTCACCGGATGGTGGCTGGTTGCCCCCAGTGCTGCCGCCAACGGCAACAGTGATTCACGCGCAACACCGTCCTGCGGGACGATATCGGTTAGCCGCAAACGCCCCTGCGTCAGCGTACCGGTCTTATCAATAATCAGCGCATCCACATCGGCCAGTTCTTCCAGAAATGCGGCATTGCGAATCAGGATCCCGTGTCGCGCGGCAACCGCAATCCCCGCCATTGCGGTCGCGGGCGCCGAGAGCACCAGCGCACAAGGACACGCCGCCACCAGAACCGCCAACATCGCCTGGCTGTTGTAGGTTAAAAACCAGGTGGTCGCGGCAATCAGTAACACCAGGATCAGATAGTGCCCGGCGTAGCGTTCCAGCATGCGGGTTATCGGCGGTTTGGCATGCTCGGCGTTCTTCATCAGCGCAATCACTTTCCCAAGCGTTGAGGATTCCCCCGTGTGGGTCACCTCAACCCGCAATACGCCATTCAGATTGGTCGCACCGCCATAAATCGCCATCCCCGGTTCGGCTTCCAGCGGGACGGACTCTCCGGTGATGGAGGCCACATCCAGACTGGCCTGCCCGGAAATTACCCGACCATCTGCCGGGATATTATCGCCCGCGCGGACTTCAACGACATCGCCCGCTTGCAGATGCTCGCTGTCAGTACTCTCCAGCGAACCATCGGCCCGCACGCGCCATGCTTTGCTGCGGGTCAGTTTACTCAGCCCGGCAATCGCCTGTCGCGTTCCCATCACGCTTCGTTCTTCGAGGATATGCCCGAAAATCATAATGATCGGCAAAAGAGCAGCCGTCATTAAATCGCCCAACGCCCAGGCGCCGAGCATCGCCAGCACAATCAGCAGGTCGGTCACGCCGTGCAGATCAGGATGCAGCAGGCTGTGCCATCCCGCACGAAGCACCGGGACCGCCACCAGCAGCCAGGCGACACCCGCTAAAATATCGCTGATCGCCGGTTGTTCCGGCGCAATCGCGCGCCACGCCAGGCTTAACAGGAGTAATCCAATCGTTGTCATGACCAGCGTCAGCTGACGCGACATTCGCCGTTGTTCGTCAGGCGTTAATAACTGGCTGCTGAAATGATCAGTATGCCCGTGGCTACATTGATGGCTCATGGTTTACGCTCGCTCGCGGAGGATGACGTCACCGCTGTCGGTTCACTTTGCAGGATCAGCTGGCTGTCCTGACCTGAAGCAATGGTCGTGACCTGCCCCGCTTTCGCCATCAACGCGGTAATTTTTTCACTCCAGATCCTCTGCAACATACCGCCATCCATCCCCTCTTTTCGCGCCTGCGCCAGCGCAAAGATCGCCTGGGTATCGACATGCGCTTTGGCGACCTTTTCTTCGCCGCTGGCCTGCGCCTGTTGCAGAGTGCGATCCGCCTGCTGTTGCGCTTTTTGCATCCGCAGACTGGCATCATTACGGGCACTGGCGATAGCCTGTTCCGCCTGCTGGCTGGCCGTTAACACCGCATCGAACGCCGCGACCGCATTCACCGGCAGTGAGGATGCAATATCAACGCGTTCAATCGTGATGCCCGGATCGTTGCCGCTGTCGGCCAGTTGCGCCAGGCTGTGCGCCATCGCCTGTTTGAAGTCGCTGCGCAGACGAATACGCTCTTCCGCTGCGCGGGCATCATTTTGCCGCGCCTCGGGGCGGGCAACCAGAATCGTGTCCAGATCGCGACCGACGCAAACTACCGCCGCCGCGCGCTGGGTTAAGCGGTCGAGCAAGGGGTCAATATGCGGGCGCTGCAAGGCGTAGCGAATCGGGTCGCTGACTCGATAAAATACGCGCACGTTAAGCTGCACCACACCGGCATCGCCGGTCAGCAGATAGCCCGCACCGGCCCCGGCATCACTGTCCAGTTCCCAGCTATTCACCGATTCAAGTTGCACACTACGCTGGAGCGCCCGGACATCCCGTTCAATCACGCGTTCAGCGCCGGGCACTTGCTCAACCCGGTCTATTGGCTGCGGCCAGGCAAACAACAGCCCGGCATTTTCGACACGCGTCGGATTGCCAAAATGAAAGACGACCGCACGACTGTCTGGCGCAATCTCATGGATACTGGAAAACAGCCATGCGCCTGCCGCCAGGATCGCCGCGCCATACAGCGTGAAAAAGGCAATACGGTAGGATTGTCCCCACGGCGTACGGGCAGAGGTCGTTGTTCTCATGGCCGTTTCAGCTCTGTTGTTTCATCCGGGGACTGCACCAGCGCCTTAAAGGGGGCAGCATCGGTACTTAATACCAAACGGGTACGGGTGTTGATCACTGAATTTAAGGTATCCAGTGAACGCAGCAGGTTATAGAGCTGAGGATCGCTGGCCCAGGCCTTGCCATAGATACTGGCGGCATCACGCTGCGCCTGGGCGGTAATGGTCGCCGCCTGAACGGAGGCATCGGCTTCCAGAATGCGCGCATCTCTGTCCGCTTTTGAGTGGATCTCCGCCGCCTGACGCTTCCCTTCTGCCGTCCGTTCTGTCGCAATGGTTTCACGCTCAGCGCGCATCCGATCAACGGTGGCATTCAGCGTCACGGCAGGCAGCGTTAAGCGTTCAATCCCCACCTGTATCAGCTCAATACCGTAGCTGTTCAGCAACTGGGTTTTCAGTTGTTCCTGCAGCAGTTGTTCCAGTTGGCTGATTTTGATCTTACGGCTGTCGGTGTTCACGATATCCGCCAGCGCATAATTACTGGTCGTGGTTTCCAGCGCCGAGCCCACAAATGTCCGAATCTGACGCGCAGCCTCGTCGGGCTGGTTTTGCACCGCGCGAATAAAGCGCAGCACATGATCGTTATCCGGTTTGACTTTCCAGATGACCCAGGCCTGAACCAACACACGTAAACCATCGCGCGTGCCCACATCCTGCAACCCGCTGGAAGTTGAGCGCACGCGGAGATCAACATTGACCGGCGTTTCGAACGGCGCGGGAATACGCCATGCCAGACCGGGCGTTAGCAGCACGCGAACCGGGCTACCAAACCGTGTCACGACGGTGGCGCTTCCTGCCCGTACCTCCAGCAAACTGGCCGTTAACAGCGCGAGGGCGATGAACAGGACAGCGATAACAATACGTAGCGCCCGCTTTCGCCAAAAGGGAGCCGTCGGCCTCGCTGACGGTGGTCGATGCAGGGCATTTTTGGGCGCCGTCACCGGGTGAGTAATCGCATGGATCTTCATTTTGCGCAGGCCTTTTGTGAGTCGGGACAACCAAACAGCAGCGGATACTGGCGAAGATCGAGTACCGACGCATTGTTCCCCTGAAGGTGGCTATCAATAATTAAGAGCGGCGTTTGTGCCAGCGTTTGGGTGAGTACGGCATACCGTCGTTCGGTAATAAAAGCGTCACCGGCCTCACGCCAGGCGTCATGTTCAGCGGCGAACTGAACGGCCGCAGCGTTAGCCCGAGCCAGATTTTCATGGGAAAATGCCTGGGCATCATTTAAGCGGGTTAACGCGTTACGCTGAGCATCGCTGATCACACTGGCGGCATACCCTTTCTCGCGGGCAATGAGCGCGGTTGCGGCGATTTGCGCAGCCTGCACGCCGTGATAAGCACTTGCAGCCCCTACCGGAGGGTGGATGGCCTCAACCCGGGTGAACAGCAATTCCACACCGCTGTGTAGCGCATCCAGCCGCTGCTGGATTTGGCGATTCAATGTGAGCGCCAGCGTGACACGCTGCTCGTTAAGAAGCTCATCAAGTTGTTTCGAAGCAAATTCGCTGACCAGAACCTGGCGCGCGATACTGCGGATCACCGTCGGCAGGCCATCGGTCTGATACTGGCTATTGAGCGCGTCCTGATCGCGCAGCCCCACGCGCCAGATCAGGCGAATATCCATATTCACGATCTGAAAACTCTGGCTGTTTGACGCACTACTGGCGATTACCTGCGACTGATCGGTCGCATGATTGTTATCCCACAACCGCCAACTGCTCTGCGGCGCTGGCCCTTCTGCCGTATCAGGCTGCGTATCGCGGCGGGTTTTCTCGGTCACATCGCTGAGTTGTAATTCATGCACCGTCCCATTTTCGACCGCGATAACACGACCAAATGGCCACATCAATCCCACATGAAGCCCTGGCTGCCATACCGCAACCGGTCTGCCAAAGCGTTCGTAGATACCGCGCTGCTGGAGCGGGATCTGTGTCAGCCCGCTGAACACCCAGCCCAGCAGGAGCATCGCTCCCGTCACCGGTAAAAAGCGTCGGGCCATCAGGCGAAACGCCTGAATCTGGCGAAGATCAATGCCAAACTGGCGTTGGATTCGTTCCAGTAAAAAAGCCAGCGGACGCGGAGGCCAGCGATACTGCGCCGCCAGTAAACTGCGCGTCACAAAACGCGGTGCGCCCTCATCGGACGGTAAGCTCAACGCGGCAAGTGCGCGCAGCAAATACTCCAGCGCAATCAATAAAATCAGGAAGCTGGCAACATTGATGAGCCTTATTGCCAGTAGAGGAAAGGAAGCGGAAATCAGCAGAGCAATCGCGGCGATCAGCAATACGCTTAGCCCCACCCTTGCCAGCCCGACATATTCCGCCTGATAGCGCCACGAACGGGGACGCTGAAAACTGAGCATCCGCTCGATGACCAGCAGCGCAAAGCTGGCAACAATTAACACGCTGAAGACCGCCATGCGGTAGAACTCGGGCGGCAGTGCCGGACGCGTGTTGATGAGGTTTCCGAACGCAAATCCCAGCGCCAGCAAGGCCGTCATCAACGTAACGGCCAGATTTTGCTGGACGTGTTGTATCCATGCGGTGAGTCGTGGGGGAAAACGCAGACGTTTCGTTGGGGGCGTATCCGGCGTGTCACTCGCCGCCAGCGTCGCAGTAGGTAACATGCGCTGGGCGTTATCGATAAACCCTAAGGCAACAAATGCCGTTGCCAGCAACAGACCGTAAAAGGGTAACCAGAAGCCCGGTTCATTCAGCAGAACCAGAAAAAGGTAGCACGCGCCACATACGGCGATGCATCCATAGAGAACAACCTGCGTGATAGACAGACGCAACGCAAAACGACCTGACAGCGGCTCGCGTTCAGATTCGGGGGATTTCACCGTAACAGCTCCCGTAAACCGGTTCCCACACCGCGACCTACACAACGAGTAAGCATCCGGTTTTTGGCGGCAGGAAGGATAATTGCATGCTTGAATTGTTATGAAATAACATTCTAAACATAAACCCTTCCTCAATCAATTGATTGATGGCTGTTATTATTTTCTATATGAATAAATCAAAACCCAATTAATGCGTCGTCTGGCACAGACCGTTTTGGGGCAAGGAAATAAAAAAAGACCACGAGGTTATCGTAGTCTTTTGTTTTTAATCGCTATTTATACGTTAATCAAACACACCATTGATGATGGTGGTCACAATCGCCGTACTCAGTGCAATCAGCACCAGATTGTCACCGACAACCTGCCACTCATACCCCGGGTAATACGGGAGTTGATTCAGCATAGAGGCGGGAACGCTTTTCTTGGCGATACCCGGGGGCAGCGGTTTTCCGCGCGCCAGGTTTTTTGCAATACCTGGGGGAAGGGATTTATACCCGGTCAATCCATACTGGACGGCGTATTGCCGCGCCACATGAAAACTGATGTCGCTATCGACATGATCCGGTTTGCCATAGTTTTTACGTGACTCGGATTTCGGGTTGTTTTTTTGATCCGAATTTCCTTTCTGACTATTACCATGATTACTCTTGTTCGCACTATTGCCATGGTTGCCACTGTTACCATTCCCGTTTCCGTTCCCATTACCGGGGTTGGCTAACGCAGGGGTGGCACACATCGCTATTGCGGCAACAGCGACGAAGGCCGTTGCTAAAGTACGGAGCCTGGACATGATGATTCCTTTACGTGTGGGATACAGACAAAATGTACGGTATTCCCTGGGTATCAGCCATCTCTATTACTCCGATTTATGAGTAATAATGGCCAGGCTTTTTCGCATAGCGAATCGCCGAACGGCTATAAAGTCTTTCTCTTCTGTCTGCTGATGGTAAACTGGAAAGTGTGATCTTCATCATAACCTGCTTAAACAGAGAAAAGAGACACTGCTATGCAACATATCATTGAGGGCTTCCTCAACTTTCAAAAAGAGATTTTCCCTCAGCGTAAGGAACTCTTCCGCAGCCTGGCATCCAGCCAGAATCCTAAAGCACTTTTCATCTCCTGCTCAGACAGCCGCCTGGTACCAGAGCTTGTGACACAGCAAGAGCCTGGACAGCTTTTCGTTATCCGCAACGCCGGTAATATCGTCCCCTCTTTTGGCCCGGAACCGGGTGGGGTGTCAGCCACTATCGAATACGCCGTGGTCGCCTTAGGCGTAACCGACATCGTTATCTGTGGTCACTCAAACTGCGGCGCCATGAAAGCCATCGCCGCCAACCAGTGTCTGGACCCGATGCCCGCCGTCGCCCACTGGCTGCACTATGCTGATGCCGCCAGAGCCGTCGTTGAAAAGAAAACCTGGGATAACGAAACCGATAAAATCAACGCCATGGTGGAAGAGAACGTCATCGCCCAGTTGAACAACATTAAAACGCATCCTTCTGTCGCTGTCGGACTGCGCGATAATGCAATTCGTCTACACGGTTGGGTGTACGACATTGAAAGTGGTGAGATCAGAACCCTGGATAAAAACAGCAAAACGTTTGTGTCACTGGCAGACAACCCTCAGGTTCACTTCGAATAATCGTTCTACTGGAGCAAGGATGCTCTGGCAACATCACACCGCCTGACCACGACTTCTGTGAGTGGACAAAAAGTACTCTGGCTACTAGCTTTTATACTGTTCGTTAGTGTTGCCTTATGGGAACCAGCAGCAAATTAAGCGATAAAAAGGAGCCGTTGCGAATGCGAGCGAAAAATAACAGGTTGGTTGATAGGTTATTCTTTCATGAATCGTGGGATATTATGATCATTAAAAATAATAAACCACATAGATTCCCGACCAATACGCTGGACATTCTCAATAACACCACGGCCCAACAGCTCAAAAAGAAATATACTTTCCAGGCCGATCCTTTCATTATTGAAAGAGATAATAAAGTATATATATTCTATGAGGCATTAAGCTTTCTCAATTCAAAAGGGATATTGCGCTGCCGCATACTTGATGCTAATTTGGTGGAGCTTGATGATGTAAAACTGGAAGGTTTTGATCATCTGCAGTGTCATTTATCTTTTCCTTTCCTGTTTTACAGCAATGACCAGCTCTTTATGATCCCCGAGTCTTCAGAGAGAAAAGAGGTCATCTTATTCCAGTCTTTAGATTTCCCCACACACTGGAAACAAATAAACGTATTACTATCGGATATCGCGCTCACTGATAATGTCTTGCTTGCACGTGATGGACACTTCTATCTTTTATCCACCACGATGGAAGATACGTTAACCCTCCATACCGCCGATGCGGTGAGCGGACCGTGGAAAAAAATCACCCCAGAATTGCATGTGTGTAATGAACACCATCGGGGAGCCGGTTCACCTCACACAATAAATGAGAAAATGTATTTCCTGACCCAGGAGTGCACGCCGGAAACTTACGGCAAGTCAATTTACATCAAAGAATTAATCACGCTCAATGCTTCTACCTTTACAGAGGAAATGACGGAGCAAATACATTCCAGCATCAACCAAAGCGAAGGTGTCCACACATTAAATTTCACGGATAACTATATTGTTTATGACACTAAAAAACTCAGCTTTAGTTTATTCTCAATATTTAAAAAAATATCATACAAGTGTATGATCAAATATAGAAGTATTCATCTTTCCCGAAGGCATCAATGATTCACTGGATTTGCGAGTAACATTGGTAGAAAATGGTTCGGGTTTAAAGCATATATCTGGAGACTGTATGGCAATTCTTGTCACTGGTGGCGCAGGTTATATTGGTTCACATACCGTGCTGACACTGCTGGAGAGAGGGGATGATGTTGTGGTCATCGATAATCTCTCAAACGCTTCTCGAACATCGCTGGACAGGGTCGCGGAACTCACCGGAAGGGAACCCACGGTCTACATTGCTGACATTCTGGACAAAGAAGCGCTGAGAACGATTTTTTCCAGGCATAATATTACTGATGTTATTCATTTCGCAGGACTAAAATCGGTTTCCGAGTCGGTGAAAGAACCGCTCGCCTACTATGAAAATAATGTCACGGGCACGCTGGTTTTACTGCATGAAATGTTAGCCGCTGGCGTTAACCATTTCATTTTTAGTTCCTCTGCAACGGTATACGGCAATCCCGAAAGCGTACCGCTAAACGAGCAGGCACGGACTGGGGGGACCACCAACCCGTACGGCACGTCCAAATATATGGTTGAGCAAATTTTAGCGGATTTTTCACACGCCCAGCCTGATTTTCGCATCACCTGTCTGCGCTATTTTAACCCGGTTGGCGCCCATCCATCAGGCCGAATTGGGGAAGATCCGAATGGAATACCCAACAACCTGGTGCCTTATATTTCTCAGGTTGCAATAGGTAAGCTGGAAACCGTGTCGGTATTCGGCAATGACTATCCGACGCCAGACGGCACGGGTGTTCGCGATTATATTCATGTGATGGATCTGGCAACCGGTCATTTGGCCGCACTGGACAGCCAGGATAAAGGCGCGGCCTTCAAGGTATTTAATCTCGGCACCGGAATCGGTTATTCCGTGCTCAATCTGATTGAAGCTTTCGAAAAAGCCGCGCAAACCCAAATTCCTTATCAGTTTGTCGCCAGAAGGCCTGGGGATATTGCTGAATGTTGGTCGGACCCGTCATTAGCACGTACAGAATTAGGCTGGCAGGCGACCCACAATCTGGATGATATGATGCGCGACACCTGGAACTGGCAGAAAAATAACCCGAATGGGTATCGCATGTAATTGATAGTCGTAATGAGCCTGCCTGGCGGGCTCATTACGCTCGTCCGCTACTCTACCGTTATCGTCGATATCCGATACCAACCACTGCTCTGCTTCCCTTCATTGGCAAAACTGATTCTTGCCGCGCCAGACTTATCCAGCATTGCCGTCTCAATAAAATAGTGTCCTTTCGGTAAGGTATCAGGCATGGGCAACAGATAATTGACCGGATGCGTACCGGGTAACCAGGTTCGAATATCCTGCGGCGTATTCCCCTGAGCAACCACCTGATTAGCCTGATTCATGATGCGAAATGACAGGGTGTAAGGAAGATAAACTGGTGCAACGCCATCGTTATACCAGGTACTGGTGAGCGCCAGGCTTTTGCCTTTTTCCCATACTGACTCGTGACTCAGGGAGGCCAAACGAAACCGATAACCCAGCTTCGTCAACGCATCATCGACAATAGGCCGATACTCACTGGGGACCGTTCTTGATTTCAGATTAATGGTGCTGGCATGTTGTTTCACCGCCCAGTCAAAGATAGCCTGCACTTCAGCGCGCGTATAATGAAAGGTATTCTTCCAGTCCGGCATATAAGAGCACATTTCCAGACTCACCGGCGCGCGTTTCCATGCATCATTAAACCCTGAATAACTCCTCTGGGCCGCCTGCAAGCGTTGCGGATAATCATCTCTCATATGATTCCAGCTGTCAGAAAAGACGCGCAGGTCACCCCAACAGTCCGCACGCCATCCCGCCCCTCTGGCGACTGCGTTCGCCAGACTTTGCCCACCACTCATTAGCATGATTTTGGGTGTCACAGGAAAAGCGGAAAAGTGCATGGCGACGTAGCGATCCAACTGCGCCGTGGTGTATCTCTCCAGCAGCGGCTTCAGCGTTGGAAAGTTGCTGTTATGCCACTCTCCCCACGCCCCAACCATGCCAATATCCACAAAGGCCAGATTCGGATTCCCATCATAACGCTTCCCAAAGGCATTCAGCAGCCGCTGGCTGTAGGCAATAAACAGGGGATCATCTAAATCGGGGGCAAAGGTTTTTTTATCCGGCGTCCATGTGCCTTTTACGCCTTTTTTAATCAGCCAGTCAGGAATTTGTGGACCGCTTTCCGGCTCCGCGAGCGCCATAAACCGCAGCCCGACATTCATTGCGGGTCGATGAGCCGCCGCATATTTGAACGCCTCATCAACCAGCGCAAAATTGTACTGGCCTTCCACCGGTTCCAGCTCTCGCCAGTAAAATCGCTCATATTCAAATCCGGTGTCGGGATAATCCGCCAGGCCCAGCGTTTCACCATACCCCTGATGAAAACTGGCCACCCCTATCCCGGGATTCGTCAAAGGACCGGTCAATGCTTTAGGCGTTACGGTCGTTAATGCGCCCAATACCGTCAACGGACAAAACATCCCCAATAGCGCAGTCACCCATTTGGCTTTCATCGCAGTCACGCCCCACAATTGCGTTAACACTAGTGGTTTTTCAGGCTTAGCCACCAGTCCCAAATACCCACATGAAAATGCTGGAACACATCAATACCCAAGGCTGATTTGATCATGTAAAGCGTCAGCAATATGCAGCAAGTCACGAACAGTACGGCAATCAACAGCAAACAGGTGAGCAGGATTGTCGATAAGGTCGATTCCTGCCGATGTCGCTGACGTAAATCCCGGCCAAACAAAAAAACCAGATAAAAACGCTTACCGAAAAAAGGAAAACTTCTGCGAATATCAACGCGGTGCTTAGAGCCCAACGTAATGGCAACCACCGCACTCTCTATCCCTGCTTTTTGTTCCGGGGTTAACGCCTGCGATATTTGCGGATCAAGCTCAGCATAAAATCGTTCGATGGCGGGAGGATGCTTGTGAGAACTGGTCAAAATTAACCTATATCTTTATCAATTGAGTGATAGACGTTGACGGTTTTTCTGGCGATTTCATGCCAGTTATAGTTTTGCAAATATACACTATAGTCAACGCTATTGGCTGTCGACCAGACGGTCATTTTCTCGGCCAGACTTGCCAGATTACCCACATTGAAATAGGCCTCTGCAGGCAATTGTACCTCCAGGTTAGCCGGAATATCGCTGACGACAGCAGGCAGCGAAAATGACATGGCCTCCAGCAGCGCTATCGGCAATCCTTCATGATACGAAGGCATCACAAACAATTTTGCCTGCGAAAACACGGCCTGTAGCTCATCGCCTCTTAAAAAACCGGTCATCACCACGCCGGGCGTGTCGGCGGCGAGTTGTTTGAGTCTGATGCTGTACTCCGTCGGATGATCCGCATCGCCAATTAAGACAAGCGGCATACTCAAACCGCTTTGTTGATACGCGGAGATGGCATCGTGCATCCCCTTTTCTTCCACAAATCGTCCGACCACCACAAGATAGTTGTCAGTCTGTAGTCCAAACCGGGAGAGCGTCGTGTGGAGGGTATGCGCCGATAACGTCCGCGGTTCATTCACGCCATTATGAATTAAGTGCGCGTCATGGCGACCGTATTTATTCTGGATCAACTGATTAATAACATCAGAAATAACAATCACCTCGCTGGCATATTTCACCGCCCAGCGCTCACCCAGCAACAATATTTTTTTGGCGACATATCCCCATTTCTGGCGGTCGTAATCTGGACCATGATGGGTGAACACCACCTTCTTCCCGAGCACACGTAATAATGGAATAACGAGCCCTGGGCCGATAGCATGTACATGGACAATATCCGAGCCGTCTATGCAGGTTCTGAACGCCGCCAAAACAGAATGGACAATGGCCTCCAGCGAACGCTTTTTCGGTGCCCACAGCGCGTAAGTCTCTACTTTCTTATAAGAGGACCGCGTGTAATTCACGTACGGCGAGCGGGCGATCACGCAAATATCCACATCACACAGTTGCTTAATGGCGGGATAAAGATTCTGGCAATGCGTTTCCACCCCGCCCAATACATCGGGAATACCACGCGTACCAAAAACAGTGATTTTTTTACCCATATTATGGCCTGCCCAAAAGTTCTTGATATAACGTCTGCAGCGTATCCATATGCTTGCGAAGCGCATATTTTTCACTCAAACGTTCACGCCCACATAAGCCCATCACACGTGCTTTTTCCGGGTCATCTATCAGGGTATCCATCGCATCCGCCAGCGCCTGCGCATTGCCCGGTTCAAATAGAATCCCTTCGATGCCATCGCGAATTTGCTCAGGGATCCCCCCAATACGCGCCCCGATCACGGGTTTCGCGAATGCCATCGCTTCTAACACCGCCATCGAGCAGTTCTCATAACACTCCGAGGGCAGGATCACGGCCCTGGCATGTTTTATCAGGTTATCCAGCGCCTCTCCCTGCTGCACGTAACCGACAAATTCGACATCCGGGTATTTAGCCACCAGCCCATCATAGAGCGGGCCGTGCCCCACAACTTTCAGGGGCGCTTTGTTACGCATTTTCTGATGAGCCAGCGCCAACGTTGCCACCCCCTTTTCACGGCTTAAGCGGCCAAAATAGAGTAAATACCCGTCATCATTGATCTCCGTAACTGGCTTGCTGTCATCAACGCCATTGACGATCACATCGATACGGGAATTCGGCAATTTACGCCGTAAAATACCGCGTAAAAACTGACTGGGTGAAATAATCACATCCAGCGCCTGGTAGTTTTGGGCGATATATTGCCAGGTCGCCTCCAAAGAGAGCAGCAAGCTTTTTGAGGCAGAGCCTTCCTGGCAGCGGTATTTGAACGCATTGAACACGGTCCCGGTGATACAGGCATCGCAAACCTTTCCCTCCCGCAGCATTGAGTAAGCAGGACAAACAATTTTATAGTCGTGGGCGGTCAACACCGTTTTGCAGCCAAAGTTACGCGCAACTTTAATCAACGCGGGCGTCAGCTGGTGGTAGATATTATGAAAGTGGACGACATCCGGGCGCTCTTTCTGCAATAACGCCAGCATTTTTTTACAGGCTTCAGCGTTATGAATAAAGTTAACCGCCGTTTTGATTCCCCCCAGAAGATCACTCTGTTGATGGTAATCCACATTCCTGACGAAATAATCGGCATAATCAGAAGGGAAATTTTTCTCATGCTGCATCGAGAAATCGATCACCTCTACGCCAGCCCGCTTCAGCATGTCGCGCTCTTGAAAATAGACCGTTTCCGCGCCGCCTTTAATGAAAAAGAACTTATTGACTAATAAAATTTTCATTACGCCTGCCCTGTTTATTCATGAATGATTTTACTGTTGGGCGGAGTCAGCGGATCGCGAACCGGATAAATGCAGCCTTTGAGCAATCCCACTGAACGAACTACTAAATTGATAACGCTTTGCAACCCATCGGTCAGCGAGCGGTTTTTCACGATCTTCAACAGCGCAAATGCCAGTAATGGCAGAAAGGCTATCGCCACTACGTCGCGATTAAAGGTGAACAGCGCAGCAAATAACACAATAAGGTAGAGAGCAAATACGGCCTCATTTCTGACCATATTGAGCGCCCCCATAAACCAGGGTTTCCCCCAGCTACAGCGTAAAAGCTCACCCGGCGCCTGGTAATACCGTGTTTTCCAGCGATGCCTCAGCATTTTAAATGTCGGTAAGGTATGCGACGTGTGGAAAAAATACGGAATATTCAGACGACGTAATTTATAACCCGCATTACCTAAACGCAGACCCAGTTCGGCCTCTTCATAAGCATGCAAATTACGGTTGGTGAGATAACCTATTTTTTCAATTGCTGCGCGACGATACAATCCACCGCCGCCTAAATGATCGCAATCGCCAACGGGATAGATCTGATTAATTCGCTGCTTACGGGATTTAAACTCATAGTTTACGGCCTCATCCATCGCTACCGTTCCCGCAACACCCGCATATTCCGGCTCTGCCTGCAAAAACGCGACGGCCTGATCCACAAATCCCTCTTCCAGCTCCATATCCCCGTCCATCAGCAGCAGATAGTCGCCTTCGCTATAAAGGTAACCAAGCTGATGCCCCACCCCGCAGCAGCGATCGCCAGGATCGGTTAATGACACCACCGTCACGCCTTTATTGACCGCCAGTTGTTGGGTGCTATCCGTCGACAAGCTATCCGCAACAATGATTTTATGCGGATAACCCACCAGCTGCCGCCGGATGCTGTCGATCGTTTTCTCAATACCTTTTGCTTCGTTGAGGGTCTTAATACTCACTGAAATAAATGGTTTATTGTCCATATCATTACCCTGCGCAGCGAAGAACCGTTCGGCGAATCACTAAGCTTGACCCCAGAGCCAGATAGAACAGGAACTGTAACATCGGCGTGATCATCAATATCTGGCTGTAAGGCAAGCTAATTAAACAACTGATAGCAAAAGCATTAAACGCCGGGGCAAAGCTCAACAACTGAAGATCGTTTTTGTCCAGTTGTTCAAGCGTCAGTAAGGGTTTTGGCTGACACACTTTCAGAATATAAATAAACAAACTGATAAACAGCAGCGTGCCGATAACGCCCACTTCCCACAGCAGCATACTCAGCGCAGTGGAATCCAGAATTAAGTTATAAACAATATTCAAAAATCCCGGTGACACCGAACTCCCGCTGTTCGTGGCATTTAACCCATAGCCAAATAACGTTCCTGAAAGTCCCCACAAATCGTTATTTTTGAGCCAGAACAGAAAGGTCGTAAAACGCCCTAACTCTCCGGTAGACATGATGTAGTTAGGGTCAAAGATATAACTTAATGAATCAATGAAGATGCTTAACGCGCTTTTCTGTGCATCGCCGCCAAACGCGGTGGAATAATAATAAGCCAGAATGACGATCGATACGCCAATCAGCAGCAGCATTCCTGCCACTATCACCAATAACGTCTTCAGATTGACCTTACTGACATCTTTGACGTAGCTCGGCGTTATCCACACCCAGGCCAGGAATATTGGTGAAAGCAGAATAACGAACTTCACTTCACCAATGATACACAGCCCAATCCCGATGATAATGTGCAGCGCCAGTGATTTAAACGTCGTTAACCCGTGCTTATATTCCGAGAGTTTAAGCAACATAATCAACAAGCAAAATAGCCCCATGGCTGCGGTGTTACCGCCCCCCATGGGATCGCCGCCGAACGTGCCTACCACGGAGTCCCATTTTTCATCTTCACCGCGCAAGGCCACACGCTGGGGGAGCACCATGACAACCTGATAAATCATCACCGGGATTTGTGCGTAAAACACCCAGTACAGATAGCGAGTGACCCGATAAATCTGCGACTCCCGGCAAAATCCCAGCAACAAACAGATCATCACCAGCGACAGCGCGATTTCGTTTTTAAACGCCACGATAGCAACGGTGATCCCGCCCTGAAGCAGGGTCGATGTCCCCGCCAGCACCAGGAAAGAGAGATACAGCGCAAGCACTATCGTTTCCTGTGCATCTAAATGCAGCGAGCCATCCCGCGTCTGCATGACCAACAGTACGAGCATCGCCAGGGTCAGGAAAAAGGGGAGCCACAGCACTGACTGCACGCCGGTGAAGTATTGTACCAGGCCACAGACAATCAGCGTAATAAAGGCATAAACCTGTAAATAATATCCGGTATTCAGCGTCATAGTATCACCGGCTTGTTTTTCAGCAGATTCGCACGCTTATTCATTTTCACATAAATGAAGGCGTAGCGAATAAAGGTCAGTGAGGAAAACAATATTACGGATGTCGCATAGTCATTATAAAAATACGGCGTGACCACAAAAGCGATAAGCACAATGGCCAATTGCTCAAGCTGGATACGTAGAAAATAGCGGTGGGAGCCAAAAATGAGTTCCACTACCGTCAATGGGCTGATCGCCAGCGCCGGGAATAAATAGGGCAGCATGTAACGTGAAGTCTGAATAGAATTGATCCAGTCTTCGCTAAACCCCAGACGCATCACGATCGGATAGAAAATAAAGACCCCTAAGGTACAGATAACCCCAAGCACCAACAACAACATGCGTACCTTCGTATACTCTTGATAATTGAAGGTATTATTTCTGAAGTCGATAGACCATTTTGAAAAAATGGTATTGCGCACCGCGTTACCGATGATCACAACCGGTGCCAGACAGAATCGACTCACGACGGAAAAATAGCCTGCCGTCAGCGCCGAGAACCAGAAGTTAATCAGCATAATCGGCAAGTTGCTGCTTGCCATCGCTAACACTTCCGCACTGCCGACTTTGGTGATGTGATGAACATGCTGTTTAAAAAATTGCAGATTGCTGCCCGGACGCAAATGGTGTGCCGTTACCGAACGAATATCAAACGAATGCAAAATACAGCTCGTGGTCAGCAACATCATCGCGCATGCCCACGACCAATAAAACATCTGAACATGGTGCGTCAGCAGTACCGAAAGAACCACCACGACAGAGACCGAAATACGCTGAAATATCAGAAAAGCAAAGTTTGCCGTTCGCAGCGATAAATTTTCCGAGATCAAAACCCAGGCATTTGAAAGCGACAGTAAATAAAGAAACAGCACATTCTGATGAAATAACCACGCCGTCAGAACGGCGTACGGCAGTGCAATCACCGTACTTTGCAGCAGACAAAACACCACATTTTGCGCCAGATCCTCATCCTGCTGTTTCGGAATGAGCAGCTGTGAAGCAAAAGTACATACCTGAGCGCCCACCACGGCAATGCTGTAGTTGAGCGCATAAAGCCCCACTTCAGCCATATCGTACTTGTGCGAAATCAACCAGATAGACAGCGCGCCAATCAGTTGCGAAATGACGGAGGAGCCGGCTATCGTGGAGGCGCTCTTCAGCAGACTCATAGGCGACCTGGCGTGGTCATCAGTTGGTCAGTATTGAAGTTCAGTGAACGCAGCCCCTCTTGCGTTTCCAGGTTTTTCTCCTCGACCTTGTTCAGCACAGCCCCAATCACAACGCCCTGATGCTCTTCGAGCTTATCCAGTGCGCTGGCAATGGCATCAGCAGCCCCTGCCCCGGCGTTAACAACGAATACCGCCCCATCCACAACGCGCTTGATCAGTTGAATATCCTGACTCTGTTTCACGGCCGCAACATCAATAATAATGCGTTGATACTGCGATCTGAGCTCGCGCATCAGCGGTTCAACATGTTCCGAGGAGAGCATCAGCAACGAAGAGATCGTCGCTTTACCGTGAGGGATAAAGTCGAGATTCTCCTTTATGTTAAGCCGCACGTTTTCCAGCACCGCCTCACCACGTAGCAATTCGGCTACACCAGCAGAGGCTGGGGTTGCAAACTCAGAAGAGAGCCCGTCGTGATTAAAGAAGTCCGCATCAATGAGCAGCGTTTTCTGATCAAAGCTGAATGAATTTGCCAGCAGACTGGCCAACAGAGAGCGCCCCTCGCCGTGCTCTGTCGAGGCGATCACCACCGTCTGCAATAAGCGGGTATCGAGCATTATCCGGGTACGAATGCCGTGAACAACGTCGGCATTTAGCGGATTCTTCAGAATCAGATCCCGAATTTGCGATCGCCCCTCAATCCCATTAAAACGCCGTATTTCCCCCAGCGGTTCAATATTCAGGCGTTTTTTCATACGACTCAGGGTGCTGATTGAATTGTCCATTGCCGCTTTGACAATGAAATACATGATGCTGAACACCACCACCAGCAAAACAACCATCACCCACAGTAAGGATTTATTTGGCTTGGCCGGTTTTAATGCGGGCACGGCGGGATCATATAACACCGCGTCGGCATTCACCCCGGACAGGGATAGCTCCTGAGTTCGCTGATAAAGCGTTTTATACAGGTCTTCCATTTTATCCAACGCCAGTTTTTGACTGTTATAGATATCCCGCTTTGATGACATATTCTGGAAAACGTCTTTCTGCTGAGCCACCTGATCCCGGTAATTTTTTTCATCCGCGAGCGCAGCCTGATATTGCTGACGTAACCCGGTTTTCAGCTCGCTAAGGACGCGTTGTGTTTGCCCCTGAATAGACTGAACATCGGCTTCCGCTTTCAGGATATTCGCGTGCTTAGGTCCATACAGCTTACGCTGTTCAGCCAGCGTACGTTGTGCCTGGATCAGCGCAATGCGTAAATCCTGAATCTGTGCATGGTCAGAAACGGAGGGCTGAGAAATGATATCCGCGAGCGACTTCCCGGAGCCATTCACCTCGTTATAGACCGATTCTGCGGCTACCCGGCGTTGAGTCGCATCAGCCAGGCGATTGGTGGCGATACTTAACTGCTCGGTTTCAAAGCCATCAATACCGCGGAACGTCAATAACCCCGCGCTTTTCAGGTAATTATCCATTTCCGCTTTTTGTTTGACGATGGAGGCCTGTATCTCCGCCATCTTTTCTGCGTTTAACGCTTTCGCTTTCTCCGCTTTCTGGCGTTTTTGATCTACCGTGTAATGGATAAAAGCCTGGGCAACACCGTTAGCAATTTGCGCCGCCTCGTCAGGGGACGTGGATTCATAGGAAATGGACGCCAGATTCGTTGTTCTGATGCCGATAACACTCAGGTGCTTCGACAGGGTCTTCAGCGCTTGATCGACTCTCTGCTGCTGATTTTGGCGGCTATCCCCCGCTTTAGCGCCAGCCTTCTCACCATTAAAGTCAGGGTTTTCATCCAGTTTCAGATCGCGTACGGCTTGCTCCAGCACGATACGTGACTGCATCAACGCATACTGCGTTTCATAGTAACCACTGCGCGTTGAATCAAAACCATCAACCTGTGGAAACGGCGAAACATTATCCGCTTGCGCCTTGATCAGTACCGTTGCCGTCGAAACATACTTTGATGACATCATGCTGATTAACGGATACGCAACGACCCCGGCAATAATCCCGGTAAGGGCGATTTTCCAGGCGTTCTTTTTAATTTCTTTGGCGAATCGGGAGAAGTCCACGGTGTTTTCCCGTTTCTTGCCGTTTTCCACTATTGATAGTTTCATCGTTAAAAGAACCCCTCGCCAATAATCACGACATCCCCAGGACGAACAGAGTGCGTTAAATCGACATTTTCCAGCAGCTGATGGCTACCCGCTTTGCGTATATTGATATCTTTGCGGTCAGCACGATCGGTAAATCCGCCAGCCTGCGCAATGGCCTTCTCAACGGTAAGTCCTGGCTCATAAGCGAACCCATTCGGGCTTTTCACTTCGCCTGAAACAAAGTATTTACGGAATTCAGCGACGCTCACTGTCACCATCGGATTAATCATATAACCATCGCGCAGGCGCTGAGCTAATTCAATATTCACCTGTTCAGGTGTTTTATCTTTTAATACCAGAGCACCGATATAAGGGAAATTAATTGTGCCACTCTTATCCACAATGAATTTCATCGTCATCTCGGGTTCACCGTAAACAACGATATTGACAGTATCCCCCGCCCCGAGTCGGTAATCCTGCGCAAGATCAGCGGGATCGTCCATTAATGTTGGTCTGGAGGCTGTACACCCGACCAACAGAACACTGAATAGCAAAAACGCGCACAGTTCTATTATTTTCATTTTAGATCTGAACCTTAGCTTTAAGCATAATCATAGAATTATCATAACCCAACGTTCTGATGACGTTCTGATTGTCGTTGGGACCGATATCAAACGAGTCAGTATCCTTATTCGAGTTAAGGGTATCCAGTTGATATTTAATCTCAAAGTTCACAGACGGCGTGTAGTCATAGCTCAGGGTTACGCTAAATACACCATTTTTATCATGCCGATCCTTGTTCTGTTTTTTATAATCTTCCGTGGTATATGAGTAGTCCAGCAGCGTTGAAAAACGCTCTCCCAACCAGAAATGTTGGTATGAAATCCCATACTGAGTCACTAAAATATAGCCCCCCACTTCCGAAGGGTCTTTAATGCTCTGCGAGGAATGGAGAGTAAGCACTGATTGCTTTAACGGCTTCCACTCCCCCTGAATATCCCAGTTTAGACCATTAAAATCATGTGAGTTTGGGTCATTTTCAAATGTTTTATACAACCAGGAAATATTCATGTCGACGTTGGTTTTCCCCGTCAACTGTGATTTCAGACCGTAAAGCAAATAGTATTCATTACTGTCTTTATCTGAATCATTATCATAATGACGCTGGTTGGTAATAAAACTATAGCGAAAACGCGTTCTGGATGTGTATTGGTCAAAAATCTCGGCCACCAGACTATTTTCATGCCACTCCTGTTGCTGGATGTAATGGTAGAAATCCTCACTGGCATCCTCAACATCCTGAGTATTACCAAACGTCAGTTTTTTGTATAACAGCGCCAGCTCAGCTTTGCCGCGGCCATCCGGCGCACCATAGCTATAGCGCAATTCACTGTTGATAAAATTTGTCGTCAACGGTGACGTTATCCCATACTGGCGAAACTGCCCCGGCAGAAACCCCTCCGTGATATCCCGTCCACGCGCTTCATGCCCAAGCGCATCTTCCAGATTCAGGGTTAAACCGTGCATACGCCCATAGCGCCAGGCACCGTTAAAACGGAAAAGATGATCGGCGTAATTATCTGCGGAATCACTGGAGTAGTTACGGTAATCACCGGAATACATCAGCAAATACTTATCCTGACCGCGTTCACCGATCATACTCAGCACAGGCGCGGCACTCTGGAACGAAGAACCGATGGCATCGCTGTTATGTGGCTGATAAGTCACGTTATCATCATAACCGTAATCCACAGCAACCTTGCCCTGGAAGTCTATCCCCGCAAAGCCTATGTGTGATTTCGGTGTTAAATCAGCCCATGCGGGCTGCGATATCACAATTCCGGTAATAATTATTAATTTAGTATGCATTCTTACCGACAAATCCTTTGAAAATAGTCTTAATAATAATTTTTATGTCCAACCACAACGACCAGTTCTGAATATATTCAATATCATACTGGACTCTTTTTTCCATTTTATAGAGCGCATCGATTTCACCACGGAAACCGTTAATCTGCGCAAGCCCAGTGATACCGGGTTTAACTTTATGGCGGATCATGTAATTTTCGACCTGTTGGCGGTACTGCTCATTATGCGTAACCGCATGTGGTCTTGGGCCAACAATTGACATACTTCCCTGCAAGACATTAATGAACTGCGGCAATTCATCCAGAGAGGTGCGGCGCAAAAAACTGCCGAAGCGGGTAACCCGCGGATCGTTCTTTGTGGCCTGAATCACCGTATCGGCGTTCTCCATAACGCGCATAGAGCGAAACTTCCAGACCTTAATTTTTTGCCCACTCAGGCCATAACGATCCTGTTTGAAAAATACCGGCCCACGAGAGGTAAGTTTGATTCCAATGGCGATCGCTAACATCAATGAGGAAATCATCACCATAATGATACTGCCCAGAATCAGGTCTTCCGCACGCTTGATAAAAGAACCCGCCCCTTCAAACGGCGAACTGAAGATGCCAATAGTCTGCAGGTTGTGGATGGAGCGCAGCTTAGACATATTGTTACTGTAAGTATAAAAATCAGGAACAATATAGGTATCCACCGTGGTATCAGACATCATTGCCAAAAAATGGCGAATACGCTGTAACGCGACCATTGGCAATGCAATGTAGATCTCATCCATTCTTCCCATTTTGGCTTCTTCAACCAAATTAATCACCGAGCCGCGAAAGGGACTTTTAACCTTATTCACCACATCACCGCAGCGGGATAGACTGCGTTCATCATAAAAAGCCAGTTCTAATTTTATATGGGCATATTCATTCATCAGTGCCGTTTCTGCTGCCAGACCATTATCGGTAAGCCCAATAATGGCAACGCGAATGTTTTTTTTCGCCGTTAATTTAAAAATTAAAAAACGCACAAAATAAAGAAAAGGCAGTGGAATAAAATACCAGTAGACAATGGCTGATAAAAAAGAAGATTCCAGTACCGCTAAGTATCCCTGTGACTCAGGCTCGGCCACCGTCACCCTGACCCATTCATTACAACATATCGCCAGCAGCGTACAGGAAAGCAGTCTTTTTTGATTACGTAAACTGATAGTCTTGATCTTTTGCTGGTACATTTTAGTGTATTCAGCAAACAATAGAAAAAGTACGGAAAAGAGTACGCTAAGAATAACAACAGTCTTAAACGGCGCAATTGCTAACAGATGCGCGCTACTCATTAACGTTAAATTAATAACGATAAAATCGACCAGCTTTATAAATACTGGATATCCTTGACTGCTAATCTTTAGTGAATTTTTTAGCATATCTCGGCCTGTTATTATTTTATTGATATTTAATGTTTTTATGTCCCTTTACTGTTGCTAATTATATCACAAGTCTGAAAAACGCAATGTCAGACTGTCAACAAATGTAAAAAAGATTGTTGTTCAGTGTGACTAATATCGCACCATGAATACCTATCACTATGATTTTAATGATTATTAAAATATCACCCTATTTAAAAACCCAGTATTAGAAAAACTGCCAATACAATACTGAAGCACTATTGACAGATAACCATCCATAGACTACCCACTATCCAATAAAGATAATTATTCGTTATCAATCACGTCGTTTATTATCTCCATAGTACGACGGCACCATTAACGTCAGGTAGCCAGCAATACGTAGAAAATACGTCTACTGATTTACCTCTGCGCAATATATCCTTCGCCTTCATCCACTGCGCACAAAAAACGCACCTGAACGCACAGCCCTCCCAGCGTTTCGCTGCGTGATAGCTGTGGATGAGTACGGTGCAGGCGAGCAATATCGTTGACCAGCGCCAGACCAATACCGGCGCCGGGGACATTACCGACGTTATCCAGACGATGAAACGGCAGTAACGCCTGATGCATCTGCTGATCATCAATGCCGGGACCGCTATCCTCAACCACCAGCACCACCGCATCGCCCTCCCGCAATAGCCGGGCAGTGACGACTTCCTGAGCGGGAGTATATTTCAGTGCATTATCCAGCAGGTTCCCGCACAGTTCACCGAGCAGTACCTCGTCGCCTTCAATCCACACCGCGCCCTGTTCCCCTTCATAACCCAGATCAATTGCCTTGCTACGCGCCTGTGCCAGTCGGGTAAAGCAGCTGCTTTGCACCACCTCGTACAGATTAACCGGTGAAAAGTGCCTCTCCCCTTGTTCTTTACGCTTCACCGCCGAAAGCTGTAATAACCTTTCCGTCAGTTGGATTGTACTGTCCAGCGTCGTACTCATCGCCTGTAGGCTCTCATACCATTGCTGGGGCTGTGGGCTGGCGAGAGCCACCGCCGCCTGGGTTTTTAGCACCGCCAGAGGCGTTTTTAGCTGATGGGACGCATCCGCACTAAAGCGTTCCTGACGGGAAATAAGTGCACGCAGCCGGTCGATATAGCGGTTGAATGCCACAATCAGCAAACGGGTTTCTGACCACGGGAGCAGTTCCGGCAGCGGGGTCAGCAATCCCGGCTCACGCCGCACCATCAATGACGATAACTGGCGCATCGGGCGTAATACCCGCCGCAGTAACCAGCCGACCAGTACCAGCGTCAGCAGCACCAACAGCCCTTGTGAAACCCATGAGGAAAACAGCAGCTGCCTTGCCAGATAGCGCCGCGATTGCAGAGTTTCGGCGACGTAGATCTCCGCCATGCCAACGATCCCGCCCTCGTTCACTGGCTGGAGCAGACGAGCCACGCGGATCGCTTCTCCACGGTATTCCGTGTGATAAAACCACGCCAGCGCCGGATAGAGTTGGGTGCGCGACGTTGCGAGCGGCATCGCCGGCAAATCGTCATAGCCGGAGATCACATTCCCCGCCGGATCCACCACCTTGTAATACAGCCTGTCGTTCATGTTCAGTTCAAAGCTGTCCAGCACCACCCACGGGACATTGACTTCCAGCTGTTTATTTCGCACCACCAGCCGTTCAGAGACCGTTCGGGCCGACGAGAGCAGCGCCCTGTCATACGCCTGCGTCGCCGCTTGTAGCGCGCTGACATAGCTGTTAAAGGCCGACAGCCCCCACAGCAACAGCAGCGGCAAACCAAGAAACATTAATAGCTGCAGATACAGCGACTGGGGCTTAACCCACTTCATCGCTACGCTCCAGCACATAACCAAGGCCGCGCAGCGTGGCAATCCGCACATCGCTTCCTTGCAGTTTTTTACGCAGGCGATGGATGTACAGCTCGATACTTTCGGGGCTGACCTCATCGCTCAGGCTGAAAACCTGTTCAAACAGTTGTTGACGTGAAACCGGGCGCAATCGACGGTACATCAGCACCGTCAGCAGCGCCTGCTCACGTGGCGTGAGCGCCAGCGGCTGCCCTTGCAGCAGAAAATAGCCTTCATCGTGAAACGCCAGTTCACCCAGTTGCTGTATGCCTTGTACTTGTCCCGCACTGCGCCGCAGCAGCGCCCGCAGCCGGGCATCCAGTTCTTCAATCTCAAACGGCTTCGCCAGATAGTCATCGGCGCCGACGTTCAGCCCCTTCACCCGATCCGCCACCGCGCTGCGCGCCGTCAACAGCAGGACGGGAAGCGTCTGCCCGCGCTTACGTAACCGCTGAACAACCTCAAGCCCATCCAGACCGGGCATGTTGATGTCCAGCACCGCCAGCGCATACGTTTCACTGTGTAATAGGTGATCGGCCGCCTGGCCATCAAACACGCAGTCCACGGCAAAACCGTTTTGCACCAGCGCTTTCTCCAGCCAGTGAGCTAACTCACGGTTATCTTCCGCTAATAAGAGACGCATATCACATCCTGTAAAGTTTCTGCCGCATTGAAAGGGAATTGAAAGGTTAATGTTTTAACAATCACGCAACCGAACTGCTACACATCGGCTCACATAATCACAAAAATCTTCTTCCGTACCCGAAAATCCGGTTTTCCGGCGTGAGGATAAACAATGAAAAAACAATTACTTCGTACCCTTACTGCAAGCATTTTATTGATGAGTACCTCTGTGCTGGCTGAACAAGCGCCTTCGCGCACAGAATGCATCGCCCCGGCAAAACCCGGCGGTGGATTCGATCTCACCTGCAAGCTGATTCAGGTGAGCCTGATGGAAACAGGCGCTATCGAAAAACCGATGCGCGTGACCTACATGCCCGGCGGCGTGGGGGCCGTAGCCTATAACGCGATCGTCGCGCAACGCCCTGCCGAAGCGGGAACCGTGGTGGCCTTCTCCGGCGGCTCGCTGCTGAACCTGTCACAGGGCAAGTTTGGCCGCTACGGCGTGGATGATGTGCGCTGGCTGGCGAGCGTAGGAACCGACTACGGCATGATTGCTGTGCGTAACGACTCCCCATGGAAAACGCTGAAAGATCTGCTGACGGCGATGGAGAAAGATCCCAATAGCGTGGTGATTGGCGCAGGGGCCTCCATCGGCAGCCAGGACTGGATGAAATCCGCGCTGCTGGCGCAAAAGGCCAACGTCGATCCGCACAAGATGCGTTACGTCGCGTTTGAAGGCGGCGGCGAGCCGGTGACGGCACTGATGGGGAATCACGTGCAGGTCGTCTCCGGCGATCTCAGTGAAATGGTGCCCTACCTCAGTGGCGACAAGATCCGTGTGCTTGCAGTGTTCTCTGAAGCGCGCCTGCCGGGTCAACTGGCCAATGTCCCCACCGCCAAAGAGCAAGGCTATGACCTCGTATGGCCAATCATCCGCGGCTTCTACGTTGGTCCCAAAGTCAGCGATGCCGAATATCAGTGGTGGGTTGAAGCCTTTAACAAACTCCAGCAGACCGATGAGTTTAAAAAGCAGCGCGACCTGCGTGGTCTGTTCGAATTCAACATGAGCGGCAAGCAGCTCGACGACTACGTGAAAAAGCAGGTTACGGATTACCGTGAGCAGGCGAAAGCCTTTGGTCTCGCTAAATAACCGTTGAGGCAACGATGATGAGCGATCGTATTTTTGCAGGTATCTGGCTGTTGCTCTGTATTGCCGGGCTGTTCATCGCCTGGCAAATCAGCAGTGAATACAGCTATGAGCCGGTCGGACCGCGTCCGTTCCCGCTCGGCATTATCAGCCTGATGCTCCTGTGTGCCGTGGCGTTGCTGTTGCGCCACCCGGATACCATCAGTTGGCCTCGCCGCCACGTGCTGCAAAAACTGCTCACGATGGTGATTGTGCTGTTGATGTACGCCTGGGGTTTTGAATGGCTGGGCTTTCCGATTGCCACCGCCATTCTCACGGTGGTGATAGGCATGCTGTTCGGCGCCACGATTCCGGCAGCAGGAATTTCCGGTGCGGTTCTTGGCATTCTGTTGTGGTATGCCTTCGACCGGCTACTTGACGTCACCTTACCACTCGGCGCCTGGCTGGGTTAACGGAGAAACGATGGATACCTGGATTTATCTTTCTCAGGGTTTCGCGGTGGCGATGACGCCGGAAAACCTGGTCATTGCATTGATTGGCTGCTTTGTCGGCACCATTGTTGGGCTGTTGCCGGGGCTGGGGCCGATCAACGGCGTGGCGATTCTGCTGCCGCTGGCCTTCGCGTTACACCTGCCCGCAGAGTCTGCGCTGATCCTGTTGGCAACCGTCTATATCGGCTGCGAATACGGCGGGCGGATCTCCTCTATTCTGCTCAATGTTCCCGGCGATGCGGCCGCCATTATGACTGCGCTCGACGGTTACCCGATGGCACAGCAAGGGCGCGGCGGCGTGGCGCTCTCTATTTCAGCGGTCAGCTCGTTCTTTGGTTCGCTGATCGCTATCGGCGGCATCATTCTGTTTGCCCCGGCGCTGGCGCAATGGTCGCTGGCGTTCGGTCCGGCAGAATACTTTGCCTTAATGGTTTTCGCCATTGCCTGTCTCGGCAGCATGATGGCGCAAAATCCACTGAAATCATTTCTGGCAGCGCTAATCGGTCTCGGACTTGCGACCGTTGGCGTAGACGCCAATACCGGGGTTTACCGCTTCACCTTTGACAGTGTCCATCTCTCCGACGGCGTGCAGTTTATCGTGGTGGTGATTGGGCTGTTCTCTGTCTCAGAAATTCTCTTAATGCTGGAACATACCAGCAGTGGCCAGACGCTGGTGCGTAAAACAGGCCGCATGTTATTCAATGCCAAAGAAGGTGCCCAGTGTGTGGGCGCAACGCTGCGTTCATCGGTGATTGGCTTTTTTGTCGGCGTACTGCCCGGCGCGGGCGCCACTATCGCCAGTGCGATTACCTACATGACCGAGAAAAAGCTGAGCGGCAACAGCGACAGCTTTGGTAAGGGGGACATTCGCGGTGTTGCCGCTCCTGAGGCGGCAAACAATGCCTCCGCCTGCGGCTCCTTCATCCCGATGCTGACGCTTGGCGTACCGGGCTCCGGGACTACCGCCGTCATGATGGGCGCACTGACGCTGTACAACATCACACCGGGTCCGGCGATGTTTACCGAGCAGCCGGATATCGTTTGGGGGCTGATTGCCGCCCTGCTGATTGCCAACGTGATGCTGCTGGTGATGAACATCCCGCTGATCGGTCTGTTTACCCGAATGCTGACCATCCCGTTGTGGTTCCTCGTCCCTGCTATCGCGGCGGTTTCCGCAGTGGGCGTTTACGCGGTTCACAGCACCACCTTTGATCTGGTGCTGATGGTCGCGCTCGGCGTACTGGGCTACATTCTGCGAAAGATGCACTTCCCCATGTCGCCGCTGATCCTCGGATTTGTGTTGGGTGAAATGCTGGAGCAGAACCTGCGTCGCGCGCTGTCTATCAGTAATGGCAACATGGACATTCTGTGGGCCAGCGGTGTGGCAAAAGTTCTGCTGTCGATGGCGGTGATGGTTATCGTAATCCCGCCGATGCTGCGTCTGATCCGTAAGCGCAACAGTAAACCGCAGGTGGAAACGCCATAAGTAAGATACTCAACAGGACTCGGCATCTGTGTTAACACCCTAGATGCCAGAGTCCTTTTTTCGGTATAGTGAATAGTAGTTTTAAAATCTCACCTGAATATACCTCTTATTATTTCCCCGATGAATGTGTAATTTGCACAATGTAACCCAGCACGTTTTCATGTCGGAGGTAGCGCCACATCAATGGCGTTGGGCAAGTATTCCATTTGACAGTGACTGATCATGTTGTGGATCGTCCTGCGGCTTCTTTGTTTTGCCCAATATCTCTGCGCTGCTTAGATATTCGTCAGCCACGTCTTTCTTCGCAATTTGATTCTTAAGTGCTTTCACTTCTATTTTGAGACCGGCAAGTTCATCATTGTATTTTATCCAGGACTCATCCAGATCACTCACGAGCTTTTGCCGGGCCTTTTCATAGTCGTCCTGAAGAAGTCGTTTAAGATCATAGATTTTTAGCTGCACGACAATATTGGCGGCACAAAAAATAAACACACATACTGCGATAAACGTAAAAATCAACACCGCGATGTCATTAACTGGCATACAAATCATCTTCCTAAAAGTAATAAAATTCTGTTACGGTTAATTCCGCCGCTTTACATTCCTTCAGGCTCCATTACGAACAAACCGCACCCGACCTCGATATTTTTTACCCAGTTTTCTTATTCCGATCCCCCAAACCATAAGGCAAAGTGAAACGGCAATACTGAGCTGTATAATGAAATTAAAAACGCCAAAATTATCACAAATGACATGGACAGCACCTATCAGCCCCCAAATCACCACAAGCAGAAACAGAAAGAATCGCGGTGGAATTCGTCCATACTCAATGGTCGCACCACAGCTACCGCATCGCTCAGCACCCACTAAAAACGTAGAATGACAGAACGGGCAAAATGTTGAGATGCTGTACATAAGCATTCCCTTATCGTTGTAAAACTCCTTGATAGCCATGACAAGCGACCAATCCCAAAATGGACTTAAACTTTAATGGTGAGTTGACAGCACATTTGAAACGATAAACTGTCAAAAAATCTTTACATGCATTCCTGTCGAATCCCCTGATTAAACATTCGACTCCTGAAAACAAACAACCTTTTTGAGTTGAACTTTCACTAAATAATGAAAATTCTATTGCAAGAATATCGTTACTATTAATTCATGTTACTGAGTCAGTAACATATACCTTAATTTTTCAATTTGGAGATACAAAATGATTTCTAATATTATTAACGACGGCGATTTTAACCCGGAACAACTCAACGCATGGTCTTTTTCTGATAGTGCCGCGGGCGTGCAAAACGAATCCGAAACTGTTGAAAACTACTACGCGCATATTAATGCCACAGAATCTGCATGGCAGGGAATTAGCATCCCTGTGGGACAAGAAGCTGTATTGAGCTTCAAATCTCGCGGCCAGAATAGCGGTACAGTGTCAGTAATGATGCTGAACACAAACACCATCTATTGGAGCCAGACATTCAATACAGGTATGAATGTCGACTGGACGACTGAAACAATGACCTTCACTGTACAAGAAAGCTGGACTGGGCCGCTGATGCTGCATTTTCAGGCGACATACAATGCCGAACCGACTGATGCAGTCGATATCGATGATGTACGTTTACTGATTGGCATGTAAATCTAACGTAAGATAACTATACAAGGCCAGTTATTAAACTGGCCTTTCAGGAGAAATGATGTCCTCAAAATTGACATTTAGCGGGTTGATATTCGCACTCTTTTCTGAACCCCTGGACACACTCAAAATGATTTTTATTATTACACTAGGAGAGACAGGACGGTGGTTATATGGAGGGGGGAAATTTCGGGAAAAATGCGGAGACTTAATTATATGTCTTCTGATTTTTTTCCTGGTAAAACCGCATATAATCAGCTTGCCTCCTTTTCACGGAGTCAAAATCTCATCAGGGGCAATTGCAATTATCATATCATTATTAGGCACTCATGGCATCGGGAGATTTTTTCTCTTTGCGTTAAAGATAAAAACCGGTATTGACCTTAACAAGAAATAAAAGCTCTCGCAGCGAGAGCTTTTTCGCTTTCAGTCGTCAGATAAAAGACAGAAGAACTTGCTTTGTCCTTTCAAATCCCTCTTTAAATGAAAGACCTTCATTGTGATACATAAACACTGATATTTTTCTCTCTTTGATAGGTTTAACGGCCAAACTTTCACTTTTATAAATTAATGCTGTTTTCAACGGTAAAATACATGCACCTTTCCCACGATAAATCCTGTGTAAAATCGGGTGATGCTGCCAACTTACTGATTTAGTGTATGATGGTGTTTTTGAGGTGCTCCAGTGGCTTCTGTTTCTATCAGCTGTCCCTCCTGTTCAGCTACTGACGGGGTGGTGCGTAACGGCAAAAGCA